>NZ_JACVAV010000040.1:0-376 GCF_014852035.1 Ensifer sp. ENS03
TCGAGTGGTTCGCCGAGGAGGGAAAGCGGGCCTACGGCCAGATCATTCCGCCGCGCGCACCCGATGTCACCCAGATGACCGTCAAGCTGCCGGTCGGTCCGGTTGCCGCCTTCACGCCCTGGAACTTTCCGATCAACCAGGTGGTGCGCAAGCTGTCGGCGGCGCTGACCACCGGATGCTCGATCATCGTCAAGGCGCCCGAGGAAACGCCGGCGTCGCCGGCCGAGCTCATCCGCTGCTTCGTCGATACCGGGCTTCCGGCCGGCGTCGTCAACCTTGTCTACGGTGTGCCCTCGGTCATCTCGGAATACCTGATCGCCCATCCGGTGATCCGCAAGATGTCGTTTACCGGCTCGACCCCGGTCGGCAAGATGCT
>NZ_JACVAV010000041.1:0-348 GCF_014852035.1 Ensifer sp. ENS03
TCGCCTTTCAGGACATGGGCATCCCGACCTTCGACTACGGCAACAACATCCGCCAGATGGCCAAGGAAGAAGGCCTCGAAAACGCCTTTGCCTTCCCGGGCTTCGTTCCGGCCTATATCCGCCCGCTTTTCTGCCGCGGCGTCGGCCCGTTCCGCTGGGCGGCCCTGTCCGGCGATCCGGAAGACATCTACAAGACCGACGCCAAGGTCAAGGAACTGCTGCCCGACAACAAGCACCTGCACAACTGGCTGGACATGGCACGTGAGCGCATCGCCTTCCAGGGCCTGCCGGCGCGCATCTGCTGGGTCGGCCTCGGCGATCGCCACCGCCTCGGCCTCGCCTTCAACG
>NZ_JACVAV010000042.1:0-327 GCF_014852035.1 Ensifer sp. ENS03
GGTTGCATTCGACGGCCAGGCACGAAGCGCCTGCCATGACGGCGGCGAGCGGCTGGGCGCCACCCATGCCGCCGAGGCCGCCGGTCAGCACCCACTTGCCCTTAAGGTTGTCGCCATAGTGCTGACGACCGGCTTCAACGAAGGTTTCGTAGGTGCCCTGAACGATGCCTTGCGTGCCGATATAGATCCACGAGCCGGCGGTCATCTGGCCGTACATGGCGAGACCCTTCTTATCCAGCTCGTTGAAGTGATCCCAGGTCGCCCAGTGCGGCACGAGGTTGGAGTTGGCGATGAGAACGCGGGGCGCATCCTTGTGGGTGCGGAACA
>NZ_JACVAV010000043.1:0-288 GCF_014852035.1 Ensifer sp. ENS03
CAACCAGGCTTTCGATCGCCGGGATGCGCCGCTCGTTGGCAAGCGGCCCCATGTCGACGCCGGCTTCGAGACCGTTGCCGACCTTGATCGTCTTCGAGGCGGCGACGAAGCCGTCGAGGAACTGATCGGCGACGCGCTCCTGCACGAGGAAGCGGGTCGGCGACACGCAGACCTGGCCGGCATTGCGGTACTTGCTGGCGGACATGATGGCGACGGCGCGTTCGACATCGGCATCATCGGTGACGATGACAGGCGCATGCCCGCCCAGTTCCATCGTCGCGCGCTTCA
>NZ_JACVAV010000044.1:0-255 GCF_014852035.1 Ensifer sp. ENS03
TTCTGGCGCAAGGGGTCGGTGACAGTTCGACCGGCGCGCTGGTGCGCGGCATCCGCGCCGACGACTTGAGCAAGATGAAGTCGGTTTCCGGCCACATCCAGTCCGGTGATCTCGTCGGCTTTGCCTCCGGCTCTGGCGTGGCGATCGGCTCGCGCATGGCCGAACAGCTTGGCATAACGGTCGGCGGTACCATCACGCTGACCTCGCCCAACGGCGACGTGACGCCGCTCGGCATGAACCCGCGTGTGAAAGCCT
>NZ_JACVAV010000045.1:0-255 GCF_014852035.1 Ensifer sp. ENS03
GCGAAGAATCGGCCGCTCGTCTGCAAGAGGTTCAGACGGAGTTGGCTCGCCTCGCCCGTCTCAACGAAATGGGCGAAATGGCCTCGACGCTCGCCCACGAATTGAACCAGCCACTCTCCGCTATAGCCAATTATGTCCACGGTTGCGGGCGGCTGCTTCAGCAAGCCGAAAGTCCGCGCGACATCCAGATACGGGATGCGCTGAAGGAAGCCGGCGAACAGAGCCTGCGTGCGGGACAAATCATCAAACACTTGC
>NZ_JACVAV010000046.1:0-255 GCF_014852035.1 Ensifer sp. ENS03
TGTGAAGCCGTCCCAGCGCTTCAGCATGTAATCGATCGGCTCGGCGACCGGTGAACTGCGCGACAGCTTTGTTCGCTCAGATCGAAGCCAGACCTCAAGCTCATCAACGAGCGGACGGCTGTCCTGCGGACGTCGTTGCAGCCGGTCGTTGGCCAAAAGTCCGTTGATGTCGCGCTCGATGTCGAACAGCGCGTCGATGCGCTTGACCGCCTCGAGGGCAACCGGCGAGATCGCGGCAGCATGCTTTCCGCGTTT
>NZ_JACVAV010000047.1:0-255 GCF_014852035.1 Ensifer sp. ENS03
CACCACGGATCAGCGCGCCGATGTTGTCGCCGGCCTGGCCCTGGTCGAGCAGCTTGCGGAACATTTCAACGCCCGTAACCGTCGTCTTCGACGTGTCGCGGATGCCGACGATTTCGACTTCTTCGCCAACCTTGACGATGCCGCGCTCAACGCGACCGGTCACAACCGTACCACGGCCCGAGATCGAGAACACGTCTTCGATCGGCATCAGGAACGGCTGGTCGATCGGACGCTCAGGCGTCGGGATGTAGGCGT
>NZ_JACVAV010000048.1:0-255 GCF_014852035.1 Ensifer sp. ENS03
CCGCCGAAATCCTGCCGGAGATGGTCCGCCGCGGCATCCGTCCCGACATGGTCACCGACCAGACCTCGGCGCACGACCCGGTCAACGGTTACCTGCCGAAGGGCTGGACCATGGGCCAGTGGAAGGAAAAGCGCGTCAGCGATCCGAAGGCCGTCGAAAAGGCCGCGCGCGCCTCGATGCGCGACCACGTCGAAGCGATGATCGCCTTTCAGGACATGGGCATCCCGACCTTCGACTACGGCAACAACATCCGCC
>NZ_JACVAV010000049.1:0-255 GCF_014852035.1 Ensifer sp. ENS03
CGCCATCGCCGTGCCGCTCAACCTCGTCTTCGGCGTGGCCGCCGCCTGGGCGATCGCCAAGTTCGAGTTCAAGGGCAAGGCCTTCCTGACGACGCTGATCGACCTGCCGTTCTCGGTCTCGCCGGTGGTCTCCGGCCTCGTCTTCGTGCTTCTGTTCGGCTCGCACAGTGTCCTTGGTCCCTGGCTGCAGAGCCACGGCATCCAGATCCTCTTTGCCGTGCCGGGCCTGGTGCTCGCCACCGTCTTCGTCACCTT
>NZ_JACVAV010000004.1:0-441581 GCF_014852035.1 Ensifer sp. ENS03
GTCAGTGATCGGGCTTATAGACCCCACACATCCGACACGTCAACAGCCACGTTCAAAAAAACTTCAAAAATCGACAACTCACTGAATTTACAGAATAATTCCAGCTGTTGATAAACTAGGTCGATTTAATGCACCGGAAAACCAGCGAATCCGTGGCGCGAATCTTTGACCAGGCGGTCAAAAACCTGATGGCCATTTCACGTGGCCCAAAACGCCCCTCTGAGCGGCCTCATCTACATGTAGACAGCATGGGTCTCTCAGCCGTCAGATGTAGATATCTCCAGCACGAAGCGCCATACGAAGCACGCTCACGGACGCGCCACGCTTGCCCTTAGGCGGGCGATTGCCGTACTTGCGAATTGTCCGCCCTGCCCGACATGACGATCCATGCGGTGGCGGACCGACAACATGGTGATGCATGAGCCGACGGATGCACCGACCGCACGCAGCGCCATCATCTCTATAGGGGCGGAGAACCAGACGTGACGACACAGCTTCCTGCGCTTCCGGTTCGCGAGGTGCTGCCCGCACTGGCACAAGCGCTCACCGCAGGCCCCTCCGTGGTGCTTTCGGCCCCACCCGGCGCCGGCAAGACGACGCTCGTTCCACTCTTCCTGCTCGATCAGAACTGGGCAAAAGGCGGAAAGATCATTCTGCTCGAGCCGCGGCGGCTGGCAGCGCGCGCCGCAGCTGGCCGCATGGCCGAGCTCCTGGGAGAAAAGGTCGGCGAAACCGTCGGCTATCGCATGCGTCTCGACAATCGCGTCTCCGGCAAGACACGCATCGAAGTGGTGACCGAGGGTGTGTTTGCCCGCATGATCCTCGACGACCCGGAACTCAAGGGCGTCGCAGCCGTGCTGTTCGACGAATTCCACGAGCGCTCGCTCGACGCGGATTTCGGCCTGGCGCTGGCGCTCGACGTACAGGCGGCGCTGCGTGACGACCTGAAGATCATCGTTATGTCGGCAACGCTCGATGTCGAGCGGGTCTCGGGCCTGCTTGGCGATGCGCCGGTCATCGAGAGCCAGGGGCGCAGCTATCCGATCGACATCCGCTACCAGGATCGCGGCGGCGACAGCGTCGAGGACACGATGCTGCGGGCCATTGCCGAAGCGCATCGTACGGAAGATGGCTCCATCCTCGCCTTTCTGCCCGGCCAGGCCGAAATCACCCGAGTCGCCACGCGGCTCCAGGACCGCTTCGACAACAATACGGCGATCGTACCGCTTTATGGCAACCTGACCCAGAAGGAACAGGATGCAGCGATCCGGCCGGCGCCATCAGGCACCCGCAAGATCGTGCTTGCCACCTCGATCGCCGAAACCTCGATCACCATCGACGGCGTACGCATCGTCATCGACAGCGGCCTGCAGCGCCTTCCGGTGTTCGAGGCAGCGACCGGGATCACGCGGCTGGAGACGGTGCGCGTGTCGCGCGCGTCTGCCGATCAGCGCGCCGGCCGTGCGGGGCGAACCGAACCCGGCATTGCCATCCGTCTCTGGCATAGCGGCCAGACCGCAGCGCTTGCCGCCTTCACGCCGCCGCAGATTCTAGCCAACGATCTCTCGGGCCTGCTGCTCGACTGCGCCCATTGGGGTGTCAGCGATCCGGCCACCCTTGCCTTCATCGACGCGCCGCCGGAAACGGCGCTTGCCGAGGCCAAGAAGCTGCTGACCGGCCTTGGCGCGCTGGACGAGGCCGGCGCACTGACGCCGACGGGCCGCAAGATCCGCGACCTGGCCTTGCCGCCGCGGCTGGCGGCAATGGCGGTCGCGGCGGCCGAAGAGGGACAGGCGGAAACCGCGTGTCTCTTGGCGGTGATGCTGACCGAACAGGGCTTGGGCGGCAACAGCGTCGATCTCGAGGACCGGGTGCGCCGCTTCCGTCAGGAGCGTGGCGACCGCGCCGACGCCTCGCGCAATCTGGCGCGGCGCATGGCGGCCGAGCTGAAGGGCGCGCCGAAATCGAGCGAACCGATCCAGCCGGGTGCCCTGCTGATGCACGCCTTTCCCGACCGCATCGCGCTGCAGCGCGGTGGCCGCGGCCGGTTCGTCATGGCGAACGGACGGGGTGCCGAGATCCCCGAGACGGAGCGGCTGGCGGCGGCTTCCATGCTCGTCATCGCCGACCTGACCGGCCGCGCCGGCGGCCAGCGCGTGCTGGCGGCGGCAGAGCTGACGCGCGCCGAGGTCGAGGCGCATATGCCCGAGGCGATAACCCGCGAGGACCAGAGCTTTTTCGACAAGGCCAGCCGGCAGGTGCGGGCGCGTCGGGTCACGCGGCTCGGCGCCATCATCTTCGAGGAGGCGCCGCTCACACGACCGACCGGTGAATCGGCGGCGCGGGCACTCGCCGACGGCGTACGCCAGCTCGGCCTTGCCATCCTGCCCTTCTCCAAGGAGGCGATGCAGATGCGCGACCGCCTCGGCTTCCTCAACCGCTCGATCGGTGAACCCTGGCCGGATGTTTCCGACGAAGCGCTGCTCGACCGTCTCGACGACTGGTTCGTGCCCTTCCAGCACGGCATCACCGCGATTGCCGACATCAAGGCATCCAACCTCTCCGACGGTCTGCTCTCCCTCATTCCACACGAGCGGCAACGGGAACTCGGGCGGCTGGCGCCGACGCATTTCGAGGCGCCGACCGGGCAACGGCACCCGATCCACTACGTCGGCGACGAGCCGCTGCTATCGATCCGGGTACAGGAGCTTTTTGGCCTGAAGACCCATCCGGCGATCGGCGATGGGCGGCTGCCGTTGTTGCTCGAGCTGATCTCGCCCGGACATCGGCCGATCCAGACGACGCGCGACCTGCCCGGTTTCTGGGCGGGTTCCTGGCGCGATGTGCGCGCCGACATGCGCGGGCGCTATCCGAAGCATCCCTGGCCCGAGGATCCGGCCAATGCGGCGCCGACGACACGGGCGAAGCCCCGTGGTACATGAGACGAAAGCACCGATCATGGGAATGCAGGCACGAATGACCACTGTTGCGCTCGAACACAACAACGACCAGACCAGCAACCGCAGCCTGCGCCTGCAGACGCTCGTCCGGCTGCGCTGGCTGGCCGTCGGCGGCCAGTCGATCGCCGTCCTCATCACGGCCTTCTGGCTGCAGTTTCCTCTGCCGCTGATTTCCTGCCTGGTGCTGATCGCGAGCCTCGCACTGGTCAACGCCTATGTGACGTTGCGCTATCCGCCGACGCACCGGTTGCAGCCGCCGGCGGCCTTCGCGCTTCTCGGCCTCGATCTCGCGCAGATCACCGGATTGCTGTTCATCACAGGCGGGCTCACCAATCCCTTCGCGCCGCTGCTCTGCGTCCCGGTCATCATTTCCTCTGCGTCGCAGCCGAAGTCACACAGCATCATTCTTGCCGGTTTTGCGGTAATCGCCATCACCGCACTCGCCTTCTCACCCTTTCCGCTGCCCTGGTATCCGGGCACGGTCCTGCTGATGCCGCGGGTGCTGACCGCCGGCATCTGGTTTGCGATCGTCTCGATGACCGCCTTTGCCGCCTTCTATACCTACCGCGTGTCGCTGGAAGCGAGTGAGCTGTCGGAAGCGCTGACGGCGACCGAACTCGTGCTTCAGCGGGAAAAGCACCTGTCGCAGCTCGATGGGCTTGCGGCAGCGGCAGCCCATGAACTCGGCACGCCGCTTGCGACCATCAGCGTCGTCGCCAAGGAGATGGAACGCGAACTCGGCGACGATCCGCGCTTCGGGGAGGACGTGCATCTGCTGCGCAGCCAGAGCGAACGCTGCCGCGATATCCTGAAGCGACTGACGACGCTGTCCTCCGAGAGCGAGGAGCACATGCGGCTCTTGCCGCTGTCGTCGCTGATCGAAGAGGTGATGGCGCCGCATCGCGAGTTCGGCATCCACATCGAGCTCATCGAAAAGGGCGACCGTGCCACGGAGCCGGTCGGCAACCGCAATGCCGGCATTCTCTATGGGCTCGGCAACCTCTTGGAAAACGCCGTCGACTACGCCAAGAAACAGGTGACCGTAACCGTCGAGCACACGGCGGATCGGGTTCGCGTCACGATCGCCGACGATGGTGACGGTTTCGCGCCCGATATCCTGCAGCGGATCGGCGAACCCTATGTGACACGCAGGCAGAAGGATGACAGCGCCGGCGGCCTCGGGCTCGGGCTCTTTATCGCAAAGACGCTGCTCGAACGCTCGGGCGCGCGCCTGCGCTTCGAGAATGGCGGGCCGGAGAGGCCGGGCGCCCGGGTCAGCGTCGAATGGCCGCGCGCCCTGATGGATACGAAACTGGCGAAATGACATTTCGCAGTTTATTGAACGAGGCAGAAACCTATAATCTCGGCGAAAGCGTTCCGTTTTTTGCCCAAGGATTGCGAGAATGACCGACAAATCGACAGCTTCGCCCAGCACCACCGCACAGGACGCCGAACTGATCGGACCGGACCGCACCCTGTTGCTCGTCGATGACGACGCACCCTTTCTCAGGCGGTTGGCCCGCGCCATGGAAGCCCGTGGCTTTTCGGTCGACATCGCCGAATCGGTCGCGGAAGGCATCGCCAAGGCCAAGGGCAACCCGCCGAAATATGCGGTCATCGACCTCAGGCTCGGCGACGGCAGCGGCCTCGACGTGATCGAAGCGATCCGCGGACGGCGCGACGACACGCGCATGATCATGCTGACCGGCTACGGCAACATCGCCACCGCCGTGAACGCGGTGAAGCTCGGCGCGGTCGACTATCTCGCCAAGCCTGCCGATGCCGACGACATCTTTGCCGCGCTCGTGCAGCGCCAGGGCGAACGCGTCGAGCCGCCGGAAAACCCGATGTCGGCCGATCGCGTGCGGTGGGAACATATTCAGCGCGTCTATGAAATGTGCGAGCGCAACGTCTCGGAAACGGCGCGCCGGCTCAACATGCATCGCCGCACGCTGCAGCGCATTCTCGCCAAGCGCGCGCCGAAGTAAGCAATCAACTTCCACGACCGGCGCATAACCGCTGTTCCGGTCGCTTTTCCCCGCGGGATCAGTCGCGACCGCCGGAGAGGATGTCGCCGATCGAATCACCGAGTTCGCCGTTGCGCTCGGCCGCCCATTCGGCAAGCATCAGCCGTTGTGCTGCCGTACGGGCAAAGAGTTGCAGCACCGACTTGCGTGTCGCCGGCGGCAGCCTGTGTTCGGGCGCCTCGCGAACGATGTGGCCTTCATAACCGTCAGACAGCAGCAGTCCGCAGTCCTCCGGAAAGATGTCCAGTGGCACGGCGGCATGGGTGGCGAAGAACAGCCGGTCGCAGTGCTGTCGGTAGTCCGGCCATTTGCGGTCGACGCGAAAGTCCTCGATCGAGGTTTTGATCTCGACGATCCAGATCTCGCCCTTCACCGACAAGGAGATCAGATCGGCACGCCGTCCACTCGCCAAGGTCAATTCTGGCAGGACCGAATGGCGCAGCTCGGCGAACAGCCGCTGCACGCCGCGGCGCACCATCATCGCGCGATTCGACTGGCGACCGTCGATCAAGGGGTTGTCGCCATGGATGGAGAGGATCGTCATGCGTCCGGTGTCCCTTTGAGCCGGTCATTTTGTTGCAAAAAAACAAGGGTCATGGAATTTGCACTTTTCAGCCAAATTGTGGCCGCGCAATCTCTTGCATAGCTCAAACTAATCGAAAATAACCGTAGTCACTGTTGGTCGCGGCGACCCAGTTTTTACTTCGCTTCTTTTTAAGAGACTCCCATGCGCTTCCGCAATGCCTTCCTCTTGTGCAGCCTCGCGGCGACACTCGCCGTTGCCGGCTGCTCGACGACCTCGTCCAAGCCCGAAACGGCTGCGAACGAACCCGCGCCCGCAACGGTACAGGTTGCTACGAATCAGATCTTTAACGGCGATTATGGCGCAGTTGAGGATCACGGTTACGCGCTGCCGGCCATTCCGATCAGCAAGGTCGATACCCGTTTCCATCGCCAGATCGTCGATTACGCCACCAGCGAGCGCCCCGGAACGATCGTCGTCAACACGCCGAATCGCTTCCTCTACTACGTGCTGCCGGGCGGCAAGGCCGTTCGTTACGGCATCGGCGTCGGCAAGGCCGGTTTTGCATGGGAAGGCGAAGCCTATATTGCCTGGAAGCAGGAATGGCCGATGTGGCATCCGCCGAAGGAAATGGCGGAACGCAAGCCGGAAGTCGCCAAGTACGTCGAAGATGGCATGGGTCCCGGCCTCAAGAACCCGCTTGGCGCCCGCGCGCTCTACCTCTTCAATGACCAGGGCAAGGATACACTGTTCCGTCTGCACGGCACGCCGGAATGGTCCTCTATCGGTACCGCCGCTTCGTCCGGCTGCATCCGCCTGATCAACCAGGACATCATCGACCTCTATTCGCGCGTTCGCCCCGGCAAGAGCGCCCGCGTCGTCGTCCAGCAGTAATCGAATCAGATCGACACTGACAAAGCCGCCGACCCCGTCGGCGGCTTTTTTCGTTCGCGCTCAACGTCACCCAACTTCCGAGCGAAAGCCGCAAGCAGGCACACCATCGACGCAAAGTTGCCGTGCTGATTCGCGCTCAAATCAGGGTCGTGGAATATGTCCCTGCCCGCTCGGAAAGTTCAATTTCGACTTAAATTCAGTCTCTTATTAAGTAAGCGTTATCTAAATAATCGAAACAGTGTGCCCACGAAATTCCGCTCGGGAGGGACTGGCATGCTGATCAAGACCAAGCTTATCGGCGCAATCGCGCTTCTATCATCCATCGCTATCGGCATCGCTATTCACAGCCAGAGCACGCTGTCGGAAACCAGCGACATGATGGACGCGGTCTACGCCGATCGCATTGTGCCGCTGAAGAACCTGAAGGCGACTTCCGACGCCTTTGCGGTCTCGATCGTCGATGCTGCCCACAAAGTGCGCAATGGTAACGAATCGATGGAGAGCGGGCTTGCCTCGGTCAATGCCGCACGGGAAACGATCAAGTCAAACTGGGATGCCTATGCGGCGACCTCGATGACCGACGAGGAACGGAACCTCGTCGACAATGCACGAAGCCAGATGGTCGTTGCGATGGATTCGATCACGGCACTCACGCAAATCCTCTCGGCCAAGGACCAGAAGGCTCTTGATGCCTTCGTGCGCGACAAGCTCTACGCGACGATCGATCCGCTGACGGCCACGATCTCCGAGATTTCGGACCTGCAGGTCGAACTTTCGGGTACGGCCTTCGAGGCCAAGCATCATGAGTTCGAAGCCGTACAGACACTCAACATTGGGATCATCGTTCTCGTCGTGGCGCTTGCTGCCGGCACCCTCCTCGTGGTGCTGCGCGGCGTCGTCGGACCGCTCGCCCGCCAGATCGCCGCCATGCGCCGGCTGATCGACGGCCACGTTGAAGATGCCGACGACCCGGTGCGCGGCAAGGACGAGATCGCCGAAATGGCCCGCGCCATTCAATCCTTCCGCGAGGCGGCGCGCTCGAATCTTCGGCTGCAGGCGGAGGCCGAAGAGAACCGCCGCAACGGCGAGGCCGAACGTGTCCGCGTCCAGAAGGCGGCGGAGCAGGCGGCGCAGGAAAAGCTGACGCAGGCGACCGCCGGACTTGCCGGCGGCCTGCAGCGGCTGGCCAACGGCGATCTCGCCGTTCAGCTACATGAGCCGTTCGCCGCCGAGTTCGAACAATTACGGCACGACCTCAACAAGGCGGCCGCGCAGTTGAACGATGCGCTTCTCGCCGTTGCCGACAGCGCCCAAAACATCGGCATGGGCACGCGCGAAATCAGCCAGAGCGCCGACGACCTGTCCAAGCGCACCGAACAGCAGGCCGCGTCTCTCGAGGAAACGGCCGCGGCGCTCGATCAGATCACCGCCAATGTCAGCAATTCCTCAAGACGGACGGAGGAGGCACGCGACATCGCCGGCGAGGCGAAGACCAGCGCGGCCCAATCCGCCGTCGTCGTCGCCAACGCGGTGGAAGCCATGCGTCGGATCGAGGAATCCTCCAGCCAGATTTCCAGCATTATCGGCGTCATCGACGAGATCGCCTTCCAGACAAATCTCTTGGCGCTGAATGCCGGCGTCGAAGCAGCGCGGGCCGGCGAAGCGGGAAAGGGCTTCGCCGTCGTGGCCCAGGAGGTGCGCGAGCTCGCCCAGCGCTCGGCGAAGGCTGCGAAAGAAATCAAGGATCTCATCCGTACATCGAGCCGGGAGGTCGAGAACGGCGTGCACCTGGTGCGCGACACCGGCGAGGCGCTGCAGACGATCGAAGCGCATGTGATCACGATCAACGAACACATGGCGGCGATCGCCACCTCCGCCCGCGAACAGTCGGTGGGATTGAGCGAAGTCAACACCGCCGTCAACCAGATGGACCAGGTAACGCAGCGGAACGCAGCGATGGTCGAGGAAGCCAATGCGGCCTCCGCAACGCTGGCGCAGGAAGGCACAAACCTGCGCAACCTGATCGACCGTTTCACGCTCGCCGGCGAGGCCCAGCCAAAGGGCAGGCCGATGGCGCCTGCCCCGGCAGTCGCCGCAACCACGCGTGACCAGGGACGTCCTCAGCCGGTACGCCGACCAGCCCCATATGCTACCCACGGCAATGCCGCACTCGCAACGGACGGCTGGGCGGAGTTTTAGAGCGGCGCGGGCTGCGATCGTGTCTGGAAGACCGGACCACCGCTGAAACGAAAGAGCCGTGCGTTCATGTGAACGCACGGCTCTTTTCCAATACCCCGACTTCGGTGGCGAATCAGGCGGCGTTGCGCGCCTTCAGCTCCAGGCGGCGGCGGTGCAGGACCGGCTCGGTGTAGCCGTTCGGCTGCTCGCGGCCCTTGAGGACGAGTTCGACGGCGGCCTGGAAGGCAATCGAACGGTCGAAATTGCCGGCCATCGCGACGTAGAGCGGATCATCGGCGTTCTGACTGTCGACGACGGCCGCCATGCGCTTCATCGTCTCGACGACCTGGGCCTCGGTGACGACGCCGTGGTGCAACCAGTTGGCCATGTGCTGGGCGGAGATGCGCAGCGTCGCACGGTCTTCCATCAGGCCGACATTGTTGATGTCCGGAACCTTCGAGCAGCCGACGCCCTGATCGACCCAGCGCACGACGTAGCCGAGAATGCCTTGCGCGTTGTTGTCGAGTTCGCGCTGGATTTCCTCGGGCGTCCAGTTCGGGCGGACGGCGACCGGCACCGACAGGATATCGGAGAGCTTGGCGCGGGCGCGGCTCTTCAGGCTCGCCTGGACTTCGGCGACATTGACGCGGTGGTAGTGGGTCGCGTGCAGAGTGGCCGCCGTGGGCGACGGCACCCAGGCGGTGTTGGCGCCGGCCTTCGGGTGGGCGATCTTCTGTTCGAGCATCGCCGCCATCAGATCGGGCATCGCCCACATGCCCTTGCCGATCTGGGCGTGACCGGACAGGCCACATTCAAGCCCGATGTCGACGTTCCAGTTTTCATAGGCGCCGATCCAGGCTGCCTGCTTCATGTCGCCCTTGCGGATCATCGGGCCGGCTTCCATGGAGGTGTGCATCTCGTCGCCGGTGCGATCGAGGAAGCCGGTGTTGATGAAGACGACGCGCTCGCGGGCCGCGCGGATGCATTCCTTGAGGTTGACCGTCGTGCGGCGCTCCTCGTCCATGATGCCCATCTTCATGGTGTTGGCGGGCATGCCGAGCGCCTTTTCGACACGGGCGAAAATCTCGCTGGCGAAGGCGACTTCCTCGGGGCCATGCATCTTCGGCTTGACGACATACATGGAACCCTCGCGGGAGTTCATGCGGCGACCGCCGTTGCCGACATCGTGGAGGGCAATCAGCGCCGTCACCATCGCGTCCATGATGCCCTCGGGCACTTCCTTGCCGTCGCGGTCAAGGATAGCCGGATTCGTCATGAGGTGGCCGACGTTGCGGACCAGCATCAGCGAGCGGCCGGGAAGGGAAAGCGTGCCGCCGGCAGTTGCCGTGTAAACGCGGTCGGCATTGAGACGACGGGTAAAGGTCTTGCCGCCCTTGGCAACCTCTTCTTCGAGGTCGCCCTTCATCAGGCCGAGCCAGTTGCGGTAGACGACGACCTTGTCTTCGGCATCGACGGCGGCGACCGAATCTTCGCAGTCCATGATCGTGGTGATCGCCGATTCGAGAATGACGTCGGCGATGCCCGCCGGATCTTCCTTGCCGATCGGCGTGGAGGCGTCGAGGACGACGATCGCATGCAGATTGTTGTGCCGGAGAACGATCTCGAAGCGCGCACCTTCAGCCCCGGAATAGCCGGCGAATTGAGCGGCGTTGCGCAGTGCAGTGCTCGAACCATCCTTGAGACCAATCGCCAGCGCACTGCCAGCAACCTTCAGGGAAGTAACGTCCGCCCAGCTTCCATTCGCCAGCGGCGCACTGGCGTCGAGGAAGTTTCGCGCCCAGGCGATGACCTTGGCGCCGCGCTTCGGATTGTAGCCGCGGCCCTTCTCGGCGCCATCAGCGTCCGAAATCGCGTCCGTGCCGTAGAGCGCATCGTAGAGCGAGCCCCAGCGTGCATTGGCGGCGTTCAGCGCATAGCGCGCATTCATGACCGGAACGACGAGCTGGGGGCCGGCGATCGTCGCGATCTCCGGATCGACATTGGCGGTCGAAACGCTGAACTCGCCACCCTCGGGCAGCAGGTAGCCGATATCGCGCAGGAAGGCCTGATAGGTCTCCATATCGCTGGGGGCGCCGTTCTGCTTGTACCAGGCGTCGAGCTTGGCCTGCAGGTCGTCGCGCTTGGCGAGCAGCGCCCGGTTCTTCGGCGCCAGATCGTGCACGAGGGCGGAAAGCTCAGCAAAGAAGTGCTCTGCATCGACGCCGGTGCCCGGCATCGCCTCTTCCATCAGGAAGCGATGGAGGTCCGCATCAATCTTCAATCCATACGTCTCAATGCGGTCCATCTGCCAACTCCTTGAAATAGACGTAAGGAGCGCCACCGATCCGAACGGATGCGATGAAAACGCCCCAACATGTTGATCTTGCGCCTGAAGCGGGTCTCGGACCAGCCCATGCGCAATACGCGCGTGAAACGGCCGCAGTTTCTCACCAATTCATTCCCTGTCAATTCTGCAAGGATGCGAAGAATTGTTTCCGAAATGGAAAAGATCAGCCGTGCGCGATGCGCGGCCGGCCGCTGGCGGACGCAATGAACCGGGCCTCGATCAGCTTGGGGCTGCCCTCGACCTCCGGCGCGTCGATTTCCTCGCGCAGCAACGACGCGGGATCATCGGCACCGTTGGTGCGCGCCGCCTCCAGAGCTGCGGTCTCGGCCCGTCGGCGCGCGGCACCAAAAGCCTTTTCCTGATCGAGAAAGCGTTCGCTGGCCCCGGCCCCGTTGACGACAAAAATGCCCTCCTCCGGCATCGTCACGAAAACGGTGACGGTGGCGCTTACCTGGCCGACCACGGCGCCGACGGCATTGGCGACGCCGGCCTCCTCGGGAATGGCGGCTTCGGTTCCGAGCATCTCGGCAATAGCCGGGTAATAAACCGGCGCCGAAGCGCCAAGTCCGACGAGCGGACGATCGAGACCAAGCGAGAACCGGACGATGCCGGGCGTCCGGGTCAGCGCACGATCGACGGCCTGCGACACGGCGGGATCGATCGCGCCGGCGCCGTCCTCGCCGAGGCAGGCCTGCAGGATGACCTCCGAGGATTGCCGCGTCAGCCGATCGACGATCATCTGCGCCAGCGCCTGTGGAGAAGAAGCAATCGGCTGGCCGGAGCCGTCGCGGGTGCGGGCGGCAAGCTGAATGCCAAGCTCGGCCGCTTCGAGGTTCCATTGCGACTGCCGGCCGAGCACATGCATGGCGTCGGACGGCGTCAGACCGCAGATATGGACGAGCCCCCGGGCCACCAAACGATCGAGCGTCGCCTTCTGTGGCGTCGAGACGAGCAGCGTTTCAAGCGAGACGGGGACGCTACCGATGCGCTCGTAGAGCGCCTGCTCCTGTGGCTGCAGGCCGCTGGCCAGATGATCCGGCAGGCCGGTACGCACAGCAAAGCGCCCATTGTTGCGCCCGGTGTGCTGGGCGCGCATCTGTTTTTCCAGCACCGAGATGACGGCGTCGCCGTGGAGCGCTGCGGCGAGGCTGAGCGGCATCAGCCGGCGCGGACCGAGGTCGATCTTCGCCTTGAGGCCGCGATCGTTGATGCGCACTTCCGAATCACCGCCAAGGCCGTAGGTCCGCATCGCAACAGCCTCGACCATGGTGCGGAAGCCACCAACGACGGCGCCTTCGGCATCGAGACGCGGGCGGCCGCCATCGAGCACGGCCACGTCGGTGGTGGTGCCGCCGATATCCGAAACCACGGCGTTGTCGAGGCCGGTCAGATGCCTCGCGCCGACGAGGCTTGCTGCCGGACCGGAGAGGATCGTCTCGATCGGGCGCAGCCGCGCCTCCTCGGCCGAAATCAGCGCACCGTCACCGCGCACCACCATCATTGGCACGTCGATGCCGCGCGCCTTGAGGAACCCTTCGCAGGACCCGATCAGCCGGTCGATCATCGAGACGAGGCGGGCGTTGAGCAGCGTCGTCAAGGCACGGCGCGGCCCGCCGAGTTTCGAGGACAGTTCGTGGCTGCAGGTGACCGGCAGGTGCGAGACCTCGCGGATGCGGTCGCGCACGCGCTTTTCATGATCCGGATTACGAACGGCGAAATAGCCGGCAATGGCGAAGGAGGAGACCTGATCAGCCAGCACCGGCAGGACGGCGTCGAGCTCGCTCATGTCCAGCGGGGTCTCACCGCCATGCACATTGTGGCCGCCCGGCAGGAAGATTACCGGATCCGAGCCGAGCGCTTCCTGCAAACCGTCGCGCTTCAGATCCTCGGGGCCGAAGCCGATCATGACGAGGCCGGCGCGGCCGCCCTGCCCTTCGACCAGCGCATTGGTGGCAAGCGTCGTCGACAGCGAGACCATGCTGATTGCCGAGACCGGCACGCTGGCCTGATCGAGCACCGCTTCGACTGCACCGGAAATGCCGACCGCGAGATCATGGCGGGTCGTCAGCGCCTTGGCCTTGGCGACCACCCCCTTCGTCTCCGAGAAGAGGGCGGCGTCGGTGTAGGTGCCGCCGGTGTCGATGCCGAGAAGAAAATGGGAGGTCAATTCGCGCAGTCCGGAATTCGCGCGGGGCGCAGAGGCCCCGGGTTCAATGGGGATCGATGCGGTGATATGACATATTTCAGGAGAAGACCATCGTGTCGCAGACATCGACGATGAGTTCAGCGACACCGGTGAGAATGGCAGGGGTCCATCGCATGCTCGAACGCCGCCATCCGTTGCTCGTCGCCTTGCTGTCAGCGGGCATCCTGTGTCTTGCAGCAATGCCGTCCCGCGCACAGGACGCGGAGGAAGAGGAATACAAGCCGCAGCTGCCCGAAGTCGCGATCTACAAGGCGATGCTCGATGCCAACAAGCAGACCGGCTGGATCCAGTTTCGCGACTATGACGACCGGCAGCTGATCTATTTCACGGCATTGCAGACGATGCATTGCCGGCTATCGGAAATCCGCTACTCGATCAATTCCGATGCACTCGACCAACGCTTCCCGCTGGCCAAGTGCAATCCGCAGCTGCCGTTCAACCTGCCGGGCGACGAGACGGCCGAATATGTCTACATCTCGCTGCCCGCCAAAACGGCGCAAACGCTGACGATCCAGGCGGTCTGGGACGATGGCGCCGGAAGCGAGATCGTGGTTTACAAGCCCTGCGACAATGTCGGCGACGCCACCTGCGCACAGATCAAGACGATCAAGAAGCCGTCGAAAATGCTACAGCAGCCGAAGCCGGCGGATTCTCCGGTGCGTTCCGTTCAGTCACCGATCCCCGGCAAGACCTTCAGCGAGCCGAAACCCTCATCGGCAACCCGCCCCGCGGTTGAGTAGTGAGCCGCTGCACCGGCCAGGGATTGGTTTCCGCGGTCGTATCGAAGCGGTAGCGGTGCATCATCACTGCCAACGCGATCACCGCTTCCTGCAGCGCGAAAGTCGCGCCGATGCAGACGCGCGGTCCGGCACCGAAGGGCAGATACTGGTAGCGGTTCAGCTTCTCTCGGTTTTCCGGCAGGAAACGCTCGGGCATGAACGCGCGCGGCTTATCCCAGTAGAGCACATGGCGATGCAGCGTCCAGGGCATGATCAGTACGGCGATCCCTTTGGGGATGCGCACCCGCTCGCCAGTCGGTGAGGTCCACGCGTCTTCCTCGATCGCCGCGCGATTGATTGACGGCGCCGGCGGATAGAGCCGCATCGCCTCCTCGAAGGCGGCGAGCACATGCGGCATCAGACCAAGCCATTCGACCGGCTCGGCACCGCTTGCCATCGCGGTATCGATCTCGGCTTCCATGATTTCGCGATAGGCCGGCGTGTTGGCAACGCAGTAGAGCGTCCAGGCGAGTGCCCGGGCGGTGGTCTCGTGCCCGGCACCGATGAAGGTCAGGATGTTGTCCTCGATCTCCGCGGTCGAAAGGCCCTGGCTGCCCTCGATCTCCAGAAGCAACGTCAGGAAATCCTGCGGCGTGCCCTTGGGGTCCTCCGCCATCTTGCGGCGGCGAAGCGCCATGGTCTCCGACACGATCGAGCGGAAGCGGTTCATCACCCTCTTGCCGCCGATGCGCGTCGGGCGCGGGATCCATTCGGGCGCCAGCAGAATGTCCATCGGATCGACGCGGCCCATGCGGTGCAGCAATTCCTCGACGCTCTGGACGAAGCCTTCGCGCTCGACGGCGACCTCACCGGAAAACAGCGTTTCGGCCAGGATGTCGAAGGTCAGTTCCGTCATGTCGTTGGCGACATTGGTGGTAAAGGGAGCTTCCTGGGCTCCGGCATAGCGCTCGACGAACTGCTCCGAACTGCGCAGCATCTGGCCGGCAAAGCCCTTGGCGTGGCGCGGCGTGAACACCGGCGCCATGGCCTTGCGCGAACGCTTCCAGACCTCGCCTTCCGCCGTCAGCAGCCCGTCGCGCAGGATGGGCCGCAGGATCAGCCGGCGCACCTTCGACATTTCGTAATTGGCGACGTTATCGACGAGGATATGGCGGATGAGGCCGGGATCGTTGACGATCAGGGTGCGCTGGGTAACGAACTTCGTCTCGATCCAGGGCAGCGTATAGGATGGCTCGCCCCACAGTTCGAGCGGATTGCGCAGCACGGTCCTGATGATCTTCAGGTAGGAAGGAATGCCGACACGGGGAACGGGAGCCGGCGGTTCGAACGGCTCCGGACGCATGTCCATGGTGATTGCCTTTCTCGATTGCCCCAGGATTTCAGGTTTTTACGGCGCAATCAAGGAAAGTGCTTCACGTGAATCACAGCAGGCTTTCGAGTTCCGTCAGCTTGTCGTTGACGAGCCAGCCGTAATAGTTTTCCTCCGGCCATTGCGCCTGACCGCTCTGGATCTTGGCGGCGAGCGCTGCCGCGCGGCCATCCGGATTGCCGACATTATAGAGCGTCGCGGTTACACCGGGGTTGGTCGAAATATCGACCCCTGCGATCGACTTGTAGGCGTCGATCGAGTGACGGATCGAGGCCGCCATATAGGCAAGCGAGACGTCCGGATCCATGATCGCCTCATAGACGCCGGCGGCATTGTTCTCGTCGAGGCGCTCATAGCCCGAGGTCTTTGCCACGATATCGGTCAGCATCAGGGCGGTCAGCGGGTTGATCTGACCAAGGCCGAAGGTCTGGCCGGCGAAGAACGGCTGGAAGAAAACGGCGCTGAAACGGTTGTTCGGGTAGGACTTGCCGCCCACCGATTTGCCGCGGAAGTCGTTGTCCCAGACCCGCTCGCGGCAGCTCCACAGCGCATAGGCGCCCTTCTTGGCGCCGCATTCGGAAAATTGCGGCCGAGCCACGAATTCGGCGACGGTCTCGCCATCGTATCCGAACTGGAAGCTGTTGCCGGCATAGGCAGCCGCCTTGACGTAATAGGACTGCAGCCGATCGTAGGCGTCGACATTGTAGGTGTGTTCGCCGACGATGGCGCCGACCATGTGGATCGGCGCGATGCCATAGGCGCGCGACACGGACTTGATCTTGCTGATCAACTGCTTGTCGGTGGCTAGCAGATCGCGGACCTTCTCGAACTTGGCATCGAAGGACGTGCGGCCGGCCTTGGTGCGGCGCACGGATGCGCCGGGGATCGCCGGTTGCTCGACGTTGCGGTTGCCCGGCGGAACGTCGGTCGCGGCGAATGACTGGCTTGCGCTCAGGCAAAACGTGGCGATAGCGAGCATGCAGGCGGTGAAACGCACGATCTCTTCTTCCTGTGACTGGTGGAGGCTGCCTCGGTCGGCGGGCCGCTCCTACGCCAAGATCATGTCGGAAAAATGCCCGGACCACGATCGATAACCGCGTCCGTGTTAGAAAAAATGCGGCCGCCTGTCGAGAGACAGGCGGCCTGCGTATTCAGGGTTGCGGGCGTTTGCATGGCCCTACGACCGAAATGTCACAGGATATAGCGCGACAGGTCGGTGTTGGCGGCGAGATCGCCGACATGCTTGCGCACATATTCAGCGTCGATCGTCACCTCGTGGCCGGCGCGGTCCGGCGCATTGAACGAGATCTCGTCCAGCACACGCTCCATCACGGTCTGCAGCCGGCGGGCGCCGATGTTCTCGACCGTGGCGTTCAACTGCACCGCCACGTCTGCAAGCGCATCAATTGCGTCATCCGTGAAGTCGAGCTTGACCTCTTCTGTGTCCAGAAGCGCCTTGTACTGGCGGATGAGGCTCGCCTCGGTTTCCGTCAGGATGCGGCGGAAGTCTTCCTTCGTCAGCGCGCGCAGCTCGACGCGGATCGGCAGGCGGCCCTGCAACTCCGGCAGCAGGTCCGAGGGCTTGGCCACGTGGAAGGCGCCGGACGCGATGAAGAGGATGTGGTCGGTCTTGACTGGCCCATACTTCGTCGCAACGGTCGTGCCTTCGACGAGCGGCAAGAGGTCCCGCTGTACGCCTTCACGCGAAACGCCAGCACCCATGCCGCCTTCCCGCGAGGCGATCTTGTCGATCTCATCGAGGAAGACGATGCCGTCGTCTTCGACTGCTTTCACGGCCTCGCGCTGGATCTGCTCGTTGTCGAGCAGCTTGTCGGACTCGTCGTCGATCAGCATGCCATAGGAGGCCTTGACGGTCGTCTTGACCTTCTTGGTGCGGCCGCCGAGCGCCTTGCCGAACATCTCCGAGAGATTGAGCACGCCGATATTGGCGCCCGGCATGCCCGGGATCTCGAAGCCGCCGCCCGGCGCGCCGGTCTCGGCGATGTCGATCTCGATTTCCTTGTCGTCGAGCTCGTTGGCCCGCAGCTTCTTGCGGAAGCTGTCGCGCGTTGCCGGCGACGCGGTGGCGCCGACCAGTGCATCGAGCACGCGCTCCTCGGCATTCTGGTGCGCCTTTGCCTTGACTTCGGCGCGGCGCTTTTCGCGCACGAGACCGATGCCGACTTCGACGAGGTCACGGATGATCTGCTCGACGTCGCGGCCGACATAGCCGACCTCGGTGAACTTGGTCGCCTCGACCTTGACGAAGGGCGCGCCGGCGAGCTTGGCGAGCCGCCTGGAAATCTCGGTCTTGCCGACGCCGGTCGGTCCGATCATCAGGATGTTCTTCGGCATCACCTCGTCGCGCAGCTCGTCCCCGAGCTGCTGGCGGCGCCAGCGGTTGCGGAGCGCGATCGCCACGGCGCGCTTGGCGTCGTTCTGGCCGATAATGAAACGGTCGAGTTCCGACACGATTTCTCTGGGTGAAAACGTACTCATGTAGTCCTCTCAAACTCGGTCCGCGTCAGCTCCATCAGGAGTGTGCGGCCGGACGTATCAATCCATTCTGCGTAAGCCACGAAGCCGGCCTTGGTGTAGGCGCTGACGGCCCTTCGGTTGCCGGCGTCAGGGTCGATCACGATGCGGGGTGCGCCGGCGGCAAAGAGCCGCCCGGCAAAGGCCCGGACCGCGAGCGATGCGACGCCCCTGCCCGTCAGTTCCGCCGGGCCGATGAAGATGTCGATACCGGGCACATCGGCCGGCATGTCCTTCGCCCAGGGCTCGTCGTCCGGGTACTGGGCCGGCACCCAGGACTGGATGTAGCCCGCCGGCTCGCCGGCCACGTGGAAGATGAAGCCTTCCACTTCTCCTGACGCGCAGCCTTCGCGGATCAGCTCCACTTCCTTGTCCGGGTCGCCCCACCATTGCCGCACATGCGGCTCGCTCAGCCAGGCATGCAGCAGCGGCAGGTGGCTATCGGCCACCGGCACGAAACTGACATGCGCGGGCTCATTGGGCATCCAGTGTCTCCACGACGATATTGTGGTTGGTGTAGACGCAGATGTCGCCGGCGATCTGCAGCGCCCTGCGGGCAATATCCTCGGCCGACTTGTCGCTGTCCATCAGCGCGCGGGCCGCGGCAAAGGCGTAGTTGCCGCCCGATCCGATGGCAATCGTGCCGTGCTCGGGTTCGAGAACGTCGCCGTTGCCGGTGATCGCCAGCGTGATCGACTTGTCGGCCACCAGCATCATCGCTTCGAGATTGCGCAGATACTTGTTGGTGCGCCAGTCCTTGGCGAGCTCGACGGCTGCCCGCATCAGCTGGTCGGGATACTGTTCGAGCTTTGCTTCGAGCCGTTCCAGCAGCGTGAAGGCATCGGCTGTGGCACCGGCAAAGCCGGCGATCACGTCGCCCTTGGCAAGCCGCCGCACCTTGCGCGCGTTGCTCTTCATCACGGTCTGGCCGAGGCTCACCTGGCCGTCGCCGGCCATCACCACCTTGCCATCCTTGCGTACCGTGATGATGGTCGTCGCATGCATCGTTCCGTAGGGATTGTGTTCGCTCATGAAATTACCCGTAGGCCCCTGATACGCGGGGCATTGCGGCTCGTGACTCGAGCCTGGTTGCTTGAGGCCTATGTAAGTACGGCAGACAGGTTTGCAAATGGCAACAGGCCGCCGGCGCAATCTTCATTCGGCGACTGTCACCGGATGATTCGAATCGACCGCTCAAGTTCTGGATATTTCAGCTTTTGCCTGATAAGGAGCCGCGTCAGCGTATACAGGAGAGCCCGATGGCAGAAGCCACGTCCAGCCGCACCGCAGAGGTTTCGCGAAAGACCAACGAAACCGCGGTATCCGTATCGGTCAACATCGACGGCACCGGAATCGCCAAGATTTCGACCGGCGTCGGTTTCTTCGACCATATGCTGGACCAGCTCGCCCGACATTCGCTGATCGACATGGAGATCAAGACGGACGGCGACCTGCATGTCGACGACCACCATACGGTCGAGGACACCGGCATTGCCATCGGCCAGGCGATTGCCAAGGCGCTTGGCGACCGGCGCGGCATCACCCGCTATGCCTCGCTCGATCTTGCGATGGACGAAACGATGACCCGCGCGGCAGTGGACGTTTCCGGCCGGCCGTTCCTCGTCTGGAACGTGACCTTCACCTCGCCGAAGATCGGCACCTTCGACACGGAACTCGTGCGCGAATTCTTCCAGGCGCTCGCCCAGCATGCCGGGATCACGCTGCATATCCAGAACATCTACGGCGCCAACAACCATCATATCGCCGAGACCTGCTTCAAGTCCGTCGCCCGCGTGCTCCGCACCGCAACCGAAATCGACCCGCGCCAGGCCGGCCGCGTTCCCTCGACCAAGGGGACCCTTGCCTAAGCGGCCAGTCACTGGCTTTGACTCATGGCTTCTTACATGATCCTCACCCCGCCGGGTGCCCGCGCCAACGACGAGCGGGCGCGCTTCGTCGCCGACGGCTTTTCCTGGTGGGCCTTCCTTTTCCCGGCGCTCTGGCTTCTCGCCAAGCGTCAATGGGCAATCGGAATCGCAGTTGCTGTTCTGCAGATCTCGTTAATATTCCTGTCGAACCACGAGAGCGGCTTCTTGCCATCTCTCCTGGCCCAGCTCGCGCTTCGGCTGGTGGTGGCGCTCGAAGGGCCTGTTCTGGTGGCACGCAGCCTGACGGCCCGTGACTGGACGCTGCGTTCCATCGTTCCGGCGCCCAATCTCGAAGCGGCCGAAGAGATCTATTTCACGAGCCTGGCTTCGAATGAGACCAAGCCCGCCGCCCCCTCCCCGGCCGACTGGACCGTGCGCAAGCCCTCAAGTGGCGGCCCCGGCCTCGGCCTTTTTGATTCCTACGGAGAACGCTGATGCGCGTCGCCATCATCGATTACGGCTCGGGCAATCTGCGCTCGGCCACCAAGGCCTTTGAACGGGCCGCCCGCGAAGCCGGCATTGCAGCCGAGATCGACCTTACCGACAAGCCGGAACGGGTGGCGAGCGCCGACCGCATCGTGCTTCCGGGAGTCGGCGCCTATGCCGATTGCCGCCGCGGCCTTGCTGCCGTCGACGGCATGGAGCAAGCGCTGACCGAGGCGGTCGAACAGGCTGGGCGACCCTTCCTCGGCATCTGCGTCGGCATGCAGCTGATGTCGTCGCGCGGACTTGAAAAGACCATCACCCATGGTTTTGGCTGGATCCCCGGCGATGTCGTCGAGATGACGCCCGCCGACACCACGCTGAAGATCCCGCAGATCGGCTGGAATACGCTGAAGCTCAAGCGCGAGCACCCGCTGTTTGACGGCATCCGTGTTGGCGAAGCCGGCCTGCATGCCTATTTTGTGCATTCGTACCACCTGGCCGCTGAGGACGCCGCCGACGTGGTCGCCGAGGCCGACTATGGCGGGCCGGTCACGGCCTTCGTCGCCAACGGCAACAAGGCGGGCTCGCAGTTCCACCCGGAAAAGAGCCAGGCGCTTGGCCTTGCCCTCATCTCGAATTTCCTGCGCTGGAAGCCCTGAGCTTTCGCACGACTGATTGGACAGACCCATGATCCTTTTTCCCGCGATCGACCTGAAAGACGGGCAATGCGTGCGCCTGAAGCTTGGCGACATGGACCAGGCGACGGTTTACAACCCCGACCCGGGGGCCCAGGCCCGCGCCTTTGAAGACCAGGGCTTCGAATGGCTGCACGTGGTCGACCTCAACGGCGCGTTTGCCGGTGAGACGGTCAACGGTACCGCCGTTGACGCCATTCTCAAGGCGACCAAAAACCCGGTGCAGCTCGGCGGCGGCATCCGCACGCTCGACCATATCGAAAACTGGCTGTCGCGCGGGCTTGCCCGCGTCATCCTCGGCACCGTGGCTGTCCGTGATCCGGCGCTCGTGATCGAGGCCTGCCGCAAATTCCCCGGCAAGGTCGCCGTCGGCATCGACGCCAAGGGCGGCAAGGTTGCCGTCGAAGGCTGGGCCGAGGCTTCCGAACTCGGCGTGATCGAGCTTGCCAAGAAGTTCGAGGGCGCCGGCGTTTCGGCGATCATCTATACCGACATCGACCGCGACGGCATCCTGACCGGTATCAACTGGGCTTCGACGCTGGAACTGGCGGACGCGGTTTCCATTCCTGTCATCGCATCGGGCGGTCTCGCCTCGATGGACGATATCCGCCGCATGGTCGAGCCGGACGCGCGCAAGCTCGAAGGCGCCATCTCCGGCCGCGCGCTCTATGACGGCCGCATCGACCCGCAGGAGGCGCTGGAGCTGATCCGCGCTGCGAGAAAGGCTTGAACCATGACGCTTAAAGCCCGCGTTATCCCCTGCCTCGACGTCAAGGACGGCCGTGTCGTCAAGGGCGTCAACTTCGTCGACCTGATCGACGCCGGTGACCCCGTGGAAGCGGCCCGCGCCTATGACGCTGCCGGCGCCGACGAGCTCTGCTTCCTCGACATCACCGCGTCCTCGGACAATCGCGAGACGATCTTCGACGTCATCGCCCGTACGGCCGAACAGTGCTTCATGCCGCTGACCGTCGGCGGCGGCGTGCGCCAGGTTTCCGACATCCGCAAGCTGCTTCTGGCCGGCGCCGACAAGGTGTCAATCAACACGGCTGCGGTAAAGAACCCGGAATTCGTCGCCGAAGCCGCCGACAAGTTCGGCAACCAGTGCATCGTCGTCGCGATCGACGCCAAGAAGGTCTCGACGGATGGCGAAGCGGATCGCTGGGAGATCTTCACCCATGGCGGACGCCAGCCGACCGGCATCGACGCGATCGATTTTGCCCGTCGGGTGGTCGATCTCGGCGCCGGCGAGATCCTTTTGACCTCGATGGACCGTGACGGCACCAAGAGCGGCTATGACATCGCACTTACCCGCGCCGTCGCCGACGCGGTCCGCGCGCCCGTTATCGCGTCGGGTGGCGTCGGCACACTCGACCACATGGTCGCCGGCATCAAGGACGGTCACGCGACCGCGGTCCTTGCCGCCTCCATCTTCCACTTCGGCACCTATAGCATTGGCGAAACCAAGCGCTATATGGCGGAGCATGGCATCGCCATGCGCCTCGACTGAGCTTCAGGATCTCCCATGGGCGACTTCACACTTTCCGACCTCGAAGCCATCGTCGCGATACGCGCGATAGCGGCGCCGGACGAATCCTGGACGGCGAAACTGGTGGCAAGCGGCCAGCCGAAGGCGGCGAAGAAACTCGGCGAGGAAGCGGTTGAAACCGTGATCGCGGCCATCAGCAACGACCGCGCAAATCTCGTCGCCGAAAGCGCCGATCTCCTCTATCATCTAATGGTCGTATTGAAGATCGCCGACGTTCCGTTGCAGGATGTGCTCAACGAACTTCAGCGACGGACCAACCAATCCGGCCTGCAGGAAAAGGCAAATCGGCAGACCCCATGACGATCGCGGCGAAAGACATCGAAGCAGCCGACCTGCCCGACAACCTCCAGAAGCGGGACTACTCGCCCTATCATTTCTTCACCGCCGAGGAATGGTCGCGCTTTCGCGCCGATACGCCGATGACGCTGACGGCCGACGAGGTACAGCGGCTGCGATCGTTGAACGACCCCGTCGATCTCGGCGAGGTCCGGCAGATCTACCTGTCGCTGTCACGCCTGCTTTCGACCCATGTGGAATCGTCGCAGATGCTCTTCGAGCAGCGCAAGCGCTTCCTCAGCATGTCCGAGACGAAGACCCCCTTCGTCATCGGCATTGCCGGATCGGTCGCCGTCGGCAAGTCGACGACGGCCCGCATCCTGGCGCAGCTTCTGGCGCGTTGGCCGTCGAGCCCGAAGGTCGACCTGGTGACAACAGACGGTTTTCTCTATCCGAACGCCGTGCTCCAGCGCGAAAACATGATGGACCGCAAGGGCTTTCCGGAGAGCTACGACGTCGGCGCGCTCCTGCGCTTCCTGTCGGCGATCAAGGCCGGCCAGCCGAACGTCAAGGCGCCCAGCTATTCGCACCTGACCTATGACGTGCTGCCCGACCAGTTCACGGTCATCGACCGGCCAGATATCCTGATCTTCGAAGGCATCAACGTTCTGCAGTCGCGCAACCTGCCGGCCGACGGCAAGATCGTGCCGATGGTCTCGGATTTCTTTGACTTCTCGATCTATATCGATGCCGAGGAGAGCCTGATCCACAGCTGGTACGTCAACCGCTTCATGCGGCTGCGCGAAACCGCGTTCAAGAACCCGGAATCCTACTTCCACCGCTACGCCACGATCAGCGAGGATGCAGCCCGGGCCATTGCCGAGGGATTGTGGCACAACATCAACCTGAAGAACCTGCACCAGAACATCCTGCCGACACGCCCGCGCGCCGACCTGATCCTGCAAAAGGGCCCGAACCATCTGACCGAAAAGGTGGCGCTCAGGAAGCTCTAAGCTTTCGGTGCATCCTCAGGGATTGACGCGGCGGAGTGTCAGATTGACCCGCCCGCCATTCTTCAGCAGCGTCGACGTGCTCGGATAGATCCGGTCGACGCCATGGAAGGCGAGACGCCCTTCCCCACCCAGCACCACGACATCGCCGCTTTCCAGCCGGAAGGACATGGTCTGGCCGCCGCGCGTATTGCCACCCACGCGGAAGAGGCAGCTGTCACCAAGCGAGATCGAGACGACGGCGGTTTCAAGATCGCGCTCGTCGCGATCCTGGTGCAGCCCCATGCGGGCCTCTTCGGAATAGAAGTTTACCAGGCAGGCCTCGGGCGTCTTGCTGCTTGCGGAAACCGCATCCCAGATATCGAGCAGGATCTCCGGCATGACCGGCCAGGGGCGGCCGGTCACCGGATGCTGAGACTGGTAACGATAGCCGCGATCGCGATCCGTGACCCAGCCGAGCGCGCCGCAATTGGTCATGCGCACCGACATGGGTTTGCCAGTCTTCGGCATTTCCGGCACGAACAGCGGCGCTTCGGCAACGACTGACCGAATGGCCTCGACCAGTTGCTCTTGCCGGGCACGATCGAGATAACCCGGAATATGTCTGATCCCTTTCGGGAGCACCTGCATGAGAAGCAGTCCTTATTGTTCCAGGCCGAGAAGTGCCGCCGGCACACCGTAGCGAAGCGGCCAGCCGGCATAGGCCACATCCGTCGGCCCAACGACGTGATCGACCAGGTTCCAGCGGCCATTCTGGAAGCTGACGAGTGCGAACACCGTCAGACCATCCATCATGTCTGCCTCGTCGCGCAACCCGGTTTGCGAAAGCTCGATCGATCCGCCACCCGGCCGTTGCGGCTCGACCTGCATGAAGGCCCAGTTGGGTGCGGCACGCATGGTGGTGACGACGAATTCGACGGGACCGCGCATCTCGGCTTCGACCGCGGGGCGGATCGCGTCGAGGATGGCGGCACGCTCCGTACTGCCCTTGGCGGGTTCACGGAAAGGCTGCGCCAAAGAACCGCTGGCAAGCCAGAGGCTTGCCAGCGCGGCAACGACGAGAGAACGCCTGAAGGACACGCTCAGGCCGCATCCAGATCCGGAATGCGCAGAACCTGGCCGGGATAGATCTTGTCCGGATGGGTCAGCATCGGCTTGTTGGCTTCGAAGATCACCGTGTGCTTGGCGCCCTTGCCCTTGCCGTACTGCGCCTCGGCAATCTTCCAGAGGTTATCGCCCTTCTTGACCGTATAGAAGACGGGCTCCTTTGCCGGAGCAGGTGCTGCGCCGGCATCGGCGACCTTGAGTTCGGAGGCCTCGACTGCGGACACGCCGAGCGTGTTGCCGACGGCGACGACGGCCTTTTCGAAGACGCTCTGGTCCTTCACGACACCCTTCAGCACGACCTTGTCACCGGCCACTTCGACCTGCACGTCCTTGGTGCCGAGATCGTGGGATGCAAGTTCCTTCTGAACGCTTTCGGCATCCGGAGCATCGTCGTCGCCGCCGATACCAAGCTTCTTGCCGGCGTTCTTGATAAAGCTGAAAAGACCCATGAATATCTCCTTTTGCGAAAACACTGCTCGATAAGAGAGGGCGCTGCCCGCCAAAAGGCAAGGGAGCCGCAAAAAGAATCAATCGCCTCCAGGCCGGCCCCTGAGCTTCTTGATCTCCCCGCGACCCGACTTCTCCTTGAGACGCCGCTCGACGGAGCCGCGCGTCGGCTTGGTCTTCTTGCGCGGCGGCGGCGGGGGTTCGGCAGCCTTCAGGATCAACTCCTTCAGCCGCTCGCGCGCATCCTCGCGGTTGCGCTCCTGGCTGCGAAAGCGGCTCGCCTCGATCATCAGCACGCCCTCTTTCGAGGCGCGCTTGCCGGCGATCTTCAGGGCGTTGGCCTTGATGCGATCGGAAAGCGCCGGAGACGCCTGGACGTTGAAGAACAGCTGAACGGCGGTCGACACCTTGTTGACGTTCTGCCCGCCCGGGCCACCGGCCAGCACGAATTGCTCCGTCAGCTCCC
The DNA here is from genome assembly GCF_014852035.1 of Ensifer sp. ENS03. NCBI lineage: Bacteria > Pseudomonadati > Pseudomonadota > Alphaproteobacteria > Hyphomicrobiales > Rhizobiaceae > Ensifer > Ensifer sp. ENS03. The sequence continues at coordinate 25,684 of NZ_JACVAV010000004.1, forward strand.
AGCCGGCAAGGACGATATTGTCGTTTATGTAGAGCGGGTCGCTGGCCATGGTTCACCTCGGCCCGATCTATGGCACAGAGCGAACCCGTTGAAAACACTGCGGCGCCGCGCGTCTCCTCAGAGGCGCAAAGGTCGCCGTAGCACTCTGGCTCGCCTTAGATCGAAGAGGATTTAAAGGGACATAGAGCAGACGCGAAAGCGAAAAACCCGGCCACAAGGACCGGGTTTCACGTGAATCATAGCCGACAATGTTTATTCGGCGGCGATCTTCGTACCGGGAGCCGCGTCGCGAACGCTGCCGTCCACATGGCTCTCGAACTTGGCGAAGTTCGTGATGAACATGTCGACCAGGCGGCGGGCCTGTGCGTCATAGGCTGCACCATCGGCCCAGGTCGAGCGTGGGTCGAGGATGCCGTCGTCGACGCCCGGGACCGACACCGGAACGGCAAAGCCGAAGTTGGCATCGGTGCGCAGTTCCGCAGCGTTCAGCGAGCCGTCAAGCGCGGCCGCGAGCAGAGCGCGCGTCACCTTGATCGGCATGCGGCTGCCGGTGCCGTAGGCGCCGCCGGTCCAGCCGGTGTTCACCAGCCAGCAGGTGACGCCGTTCTTGGCGATCAGGTCCTTCAGCAGGTTGCCGTATTCCGACGGGTGACGCGGCATGAACGGTGCGCCGAAGCAGGTCGAGAAGGTGGCTTCCGGCTCCGTAACGCCCTTTTCCGTGCCGGCGACCTTGGCGGTGTAGCCGGAAAGGAAGTGGTACATCGCCTGTTCCGGCGTCAGCTTGGCAATCGGCGGCATCACGCCGAAGGCATCGGCGGTCAGCATGATGATGGTGCGCGGCTGCGGTGCGGTGCCGGTGGCGCTGGCATTCGGGATGAAGTCGAGCGGATAGGCGCAACGGGTGTTTTCCGTCAGCGAACCGTCGTCGAAATCCGGAACGCGGCGCTCGTCAAGCACGACGTTTTCCATGACAGTGCCAAAGCGGCGGGTGGTCGCATAGATTTCCGGCTCGGCGGCTTCCGACAGGCGGATCGCCTTGGCGTAGCAGCCGCCTTCGAAGTTGAAGACGCCCTGCTCGCCCCAGCCGTGCTCGTCGTCGCCGATCAGCGTGCGGGTCGGGTCGGCCGAAAGCGTCGTCTTGCCGGTGCCGGAGAGTCCGAAGAAGATCGCGGTGTCGCCGGCCGCGCCCACGTTTGCCGAGCAGTGCATCGGCATGACGCCCTTCTTCGGCAGCAGGTAGTTGAGAACGGTGAAGACCGACTTCTTCATTTCGCCGGCATAGGACGTGCCGCCGATGAGGATGAGGCCGTTGGTGAAGTCGCAGGCGATGACCGTCTCGGTGCGGCAGCCGTAGCGCTCCGGATCTGCTTTGAAGCTCGGCAGATCGATGATCGTCAGCTTCGGCAGGAAGGAGCCGAGCGCTTCGCGGGCTGGGCGAATCAGCAGATTGCGGATGAACAGCGAATGCCAGGCGTACTCGGTAACGACGCGCGTCGGCAGGGAGTTGTCGGCATCGGCGCCGCCAACCAGGTCCTGCACGTAGAGCGACATGCCCTTGGCGTGCTCAAGCATATCCTTGCGCAGCAGCGCAAAATGCTCCGGAGACATCGGCTTGTTGTTGTCCCACCAGATCTGGTCGTCGGTGTTCGCATCGCGAACGACGAACTTGTCCTTCGGCGAGCGACCGGTGTGCTGGCCGGTACGGGCGACGAGCGCACCGTGTGCCGTCAGCTCAGCCTCGCCGCGGCGAAGAGCTTCCTCATAAAGCTCTGCGGCTTCGAGGTTGTACCGAACCGTTTCCAGGTCGATAAAGCCGAGTTTTTCCAAGCCGTTCGCGAGATTGCGAGTGCCGAGTTGCTCCATGGTCAAGCTTCCTTCGTGTTTGGCCATTGGCGTTGAATTTCGCCGGACCTTACTTGCATGCTCGCTCAAAAACAAGGCGACGTCAAAAAAAGAATAATGATTTCAGTATATTAATCGATTTAAAGAAAATTATCGTTTTTTTAATCGGTTGAAACCGGCCTCCCGAACACCGATCTGACAGGACGTATCCTATCGTCACGACAGGTGCTTTTTGGGCTTCGCCACAATTTGTTCCACCTTTATACTCACTAACGCACCCGTGACTCGCGAATGCCGGAGTTTTCGGGGACGGGACCGGCACCTCAAAAGACGGAGTTGAACACGATGCAGACCATCGCGCTTGTCGATGATGACCGGAATATTCTGACGTCCGTATCCATCGCCCTGGAGGCAGAAGGCTACAAAGTCGAGACCTATACCGACGGCGCTTCGGCGCTCGAAGGCCTGCTCGCCCGGCCGCCGCAGCTTGCGATCTTCGACATCAAGATGCCGCGTATGGACGGCATGGAACTGCTGCGCCGCCTGAGGCAGAAGTCGGACCTGCCGGTGATCTTCCTCACCTCCAAGGATGAAGAGATCGACGAACTCTTCGGCCTGAAGATGGGCGCCGACGACTTCATCACCAAGCCGTTTTCGCAGCGCCTTCTGGTCGAACGCGTCAAGGCGATCCTGCGCCGCGCCGCCAACCGCGAAGCCGCGGCCGCCAATCCGAACAATACCGTCAAGGCAACCGACGCGCCGTCGCGCTCGCTCGAGCGCGGGCAGTTGGTGATGGATCAGGAGCGCCACACCTGCACCTGGAAGAGCGAGCCGGTGACCCTGACGGTGACGGAATTCCTCATTCTCCATTCGCTGGCGCAGCGCCCGGGCGTGGTGAAGAGCCGCGACGCACTGATGGACGCTGCCTATGACGAACAGGTCTATGTCGACGACCGCACCATCGACAGCCACATCAAGCGGCTGCGCAAGAAGTTCAAGATGGTCGACAACGACTTCGACATGATCGAGACGCTTTACGGTGTCGGCTATCGTTTCCGGGAGAGTGCCTGAGCCTCGGGGCTTGCCATCGAGCCCAGAGTGGCGCATTTGAAGCGGCGCGATGGTGATGGCCTCATCTGAGACTCGACACGATCTCCGCCGTCTTCGGATCAACACCATGGAAGGCGGCGCAACCGGCCGGCAGCGCCGCCGCTATCGAACGATTATGAAGGACAGTCCGCGCGGGAGCGGGACATTTGGTAGAAGTCTTGCACGGCGACATTGAAGACACTGACGGGCGTGCCCAGGCACTGAAGGGCCAGCGCCGCTGGGCGCATCCCTTTACGCTCATTCGTCGTCTCTTCGGCAATGCCGTCTTCTCGAGCCTCACCCGCCGTATCGTCTTCTTTAACCTGGTGGCGCTCGTCGTTCTGGTCGGCGGCATCATGTACCTAAACCAGTTCCGCGAGGGGCTGATCGACGCGCGCGTCGAAAGCCTTTTGACCCAGGGCGAAATCATTGCGGGCGCGATCTCGGCCTCCGCTTCGGTCGATACCAATTCGATCACCATCGATCCCGAAAAGCTGCTGGAACTGCAGGCCGGCCAGAGCATCACGCCGCTGCCGAGCGACGAGGATCTCGACTTCCCGATCATCCAGGAGCGTGTCGCGCCGGTTCTGCGCCGGCTGATCTCGCCGACGCGCACCCGCGCCCGGCTGTTCGACGCGGACGCCGACCTGCTGCTCGATTCGCGCCATCTCTATAGCGGCGGCCAGGTGCTGCGCTTCGACCTGCCGCCGATCGAGCCGGAGGCGACGGGCATCGGCGAAAAGCTCAACAGCTGGCTGAACAAGCTTTTGCAGCCGGGCAATCTGCCGCTCTATAAAGAACCGCCGGGTGGCAACGGCTCGATCTACCCTGAGGTGACCAATGCTCTGACGGGCGTGCGCGGCTATGTCGAGCGCGTTACCGAGAAGGGCGAGCTTATCGTTTCCGTGGCGGTGCCCGTCCAGCGCTTCCGCGCCGTTCTCGGCGTGCTCCTGCTTTCGACCCAGGCCGGCGACATCGACAAGATCGTCCAGGCCGAGCGCCTCGCCATCATCCGCGTCTTCGGCGTCGCGGCGCTCGTCAACATCATCCTGTCGCTGCTTCTGTCGTCGACGATCGCCAATCCGCTGCGCAGGCTTGCGGCAGCAGCGGTGCGCGTGCGCCGCGGCGGCGCCAAGGAGCGCGAGGAAATTCCCGACTTCTCCTCGCGCCAGGACGAGATCGGCAACCTATCGGTCGCGCTGCGTGAGATGACGACTGCGCTCTATGACCGGATCGCCGCGATCGAAAACTTTGCCGCCGACGTCAGCCACGAGCTGAAAAACCCCCTCACCTCACTGCGTAGCGCCGTCGAGACGCTGCCTTTGGCGCGGACCGACGAATCGAAGAAGCGGCTGATGGACGTCATCCAGCATGACGTCCGCCGCCTCGATCGCCTGATCAGCGATATCTCGGACGCCTCGCGTCTCGACGCGGAACTTGCCCGCAGCGACGCCAAGACGATCGATCTCGAAAAACTCCTCGGCGACCTCGTCGATATCTCGCGCCAGGTCCGAAGCAAGAAGAAGGCGGTGCTGCTCGATTTCGTCATCGACCGCAAGGACAGCCCCAAAGCGCGCTTTGCCGTCAGCGGCTACGACCTGCGCATCGGCCAGATCATCACCAACCTGATCGAAAACGCCCGTTCCTTCGTTCCCGAGGACGGCGGGCGGATCGTCGTGCGCCTCACCCGCTCGCGCTCGCGCTGCCTCGTCTATGTCGAGGACAACGGCCCGGGCATCCAGGCAGAAGACATCGACCGCATTTTCGAGCGCTTCTATACCGACCGGCCGGAAGGCGAGGATTTTGGACAGAACTCCGGCCTCGGGCTGTCGATCTCCAGGCAGATCGCTGAAGCCCATGGCGGCACGCTCAAGGCCGAGAACATCGCCGGACCGGATGGCCATATCACCGGCGCGCGCTTCGTCCTGTCCCTGCCCGCCGAGCCGCACGCGTGACAACGGCCCGCGCCAATGTCCACGGCACCGCAATCGTGCTCGGGACACGCGGCTTCCTGCTTACCGGCCCGTCCGGCAGTGGCAAATCCAGACTGGCGCTCGCCTGCATCACGGCCGCCCGGCAGGCCGGACATTTCGCGGCGCTCGTCGCCGACGACCGCGTGGATCTTGCGCTCGAACACGACCGGATCGTGGCGCGCTGCCCGCCCTCCATCCACGGCCTCATCGAAATCCGCGGCGCCGGCATCGGCACGATCGAAACCGTGCCTGCCGCCGTCATGGACTGGGCCATTCTGCCCGTCGCCGCCCCATTCGACCCGCGGCTACCGCCCGAAGACGAGACATTGCCCCTGCCACTCGGGCGCGTATTGCCGATTGTTCGCGTTCCCGTTGAAGAGGGCGCCCAGGTTCTCAATATTTTGCAGGCGCTCATCGCTGAAAAAATAGGTTTCTAGCCCGATTTACCGTCAGCGCGACCGGAATTTCGGCATTTTTGGCTTGCACTTCCCCTTTTCCTTGCCAAGATGCCCTCCCCAACAGGTGGACGAAATTGCTGCATTGCGATATCTGGCCATCAGTGAATTGCGTGTGCAGTTGGAGCGAAGATACCCATGATCGGACTTGTGCTTGTCACCCATGGCAAGCTGGCTGAGGAATTTCGACATGCGCTTGAGCATGTTGTCGGTCCGCAAAAGGCTATAGAGACCGTCTGCATCGGCCCCGAGGACGACATGGACCAGCGTCGGCAGGATATCCTCGACGCGGTCACCAATGTCGACGAAGGCAACGGCGTCATCATTCTCACCGACATGTTCGGCGGGACCCCCTCCAACCTCGCCATCTCGGTGATGCGCAGCGGCACCGTCGAAGTGATCGCCGGCGTCAACCTGCCGATGCTGATCAAGCTTGCCGGCGTGCGCGGCGAGAGCGACATGGACAAGGCACTTGTCGAGGCCTCCGAGGCCGGGCGGAAATACATCAACGTCGCCAGCCGCGTCCTGAGTGGAAAGTAATGGATCACCGCCCCGACATGTCGCTGACGCGCGAACTGCTGATCATCAACAAGCGAGGCCTGCATGCGCGGGCGTCAGCAAAGTTCGTGCAGACGGTCGAGGCCTATGACGCCGAGATCACCGTTTCGAAGGACGGCATGACCGTTGGCGGAACCTCGATCATGGGGCTGATGATGCTGGCCGCCAGCACCGGCTGCAGCGTTTGCGTGACCGCCAGCGGCGCGCAGGCCGAAGAAGCCCTGAACGCGCTCGACGCTCTGGTCGCCGACAAGTTCGGCGAAGAAATCTGACGGCAATATAAAGATATAAAGACTTCTTTATATCGAGGTTGCTCTCCACCCTGAATCCTGATAGATCGGTCGCACTCTCACCGCGTCGTATAGGCGTGGGAGGCATAATCGCGCCGCGGAGATGGCCAAGGCCGCGCGGCTTGAAGAGATCAGCCCGGAGAACTCCATGACCACCACTCAGGACTACATCGTCGCCGACATCGGACTTGCCGATTTCGGGCGCAAGGAAATTGCGATCGCCGAAACGGAAATGCCGGGCCTGATGGCCTGCCGCGAAGAGTTCGGCGCTTCGAAGCCGCTGAAGGGCGCGCGCATCACCGGCTCGCTGCACATGACCATCCAGACCGCCGTCCTCATCGAGACGCTGGTCGCGCTCGGCGCCGACGTACGCTGGGCTTCGTGCAACATCTTCTCGACCCAGGACCACGCCGCAGCCGCGATCGCCGCCAGCGGCGTTCCGGTCTTCGCCGTCAAGGGTGAGACGCTCGAAGAATACTGGACCTACACGGACAAGATCTTCCAGTGGGCCGACGGTGGCGTCTCGAACATGATCCTCGACGATGGTGGCGACGCCACCATGTACATCCTGCTCGGCGCCCGCGCCGAAGCCGGCGAGGACGTGCTCTCCAACCCGGGCTCCGAGGAAGAAGAAATCCTCGTCGCGCAGATCAAGAAGCGCCTTGCCGCTTCGCCGGGCTGGTTCACCAAGCAGCGCGACGCGATCAAGGGCGTGACCGAGGAAACCACCACCGGCGTCAACCGCCTCTACCAGCTCCAGGCCAAGGGCCTGCTGCCCTTCCCGGCGATCAACGTCAACGACAGCGTCACCAAGTCGAAGTTCGACAACAAGTACGGCTGCAAGGAATCGCTGGTCGACGGCATCCGCCGCGGCACCGACGTGATGATGGCCGGCAAGGTCGCCGTCGTCTGCGGTTACGGCGACGTCGGCAAGGGTTCGGCCGCCTCGCTTTCCGGCGCCGGCGCCCGCGTCAAGGTCACTGAAATCGACCCGATCTGCGCGCTCCAGGCCGCCATGGACGGCTTCGAAGTCGTCCAGCTCGAAGACGTCGTCTCCTCGGCCGACATCTTCATCACGACGACCGGCAACAAGGACGTCATCCGCATGGACCACATGCGCGAGATGAAGGACATGGCGATCGTCGGCAACATCGGCCACTTCGACAACGAGATCCAGGTCTCGGCTCTGCGTAACCTGAAGTGGACGAACATCAAGCCGCAGGTCGACATGATCGAGTTCCCGAAGGGCAACCGCATGATCCTGCTTTCGGAAGGCCGCCTGCTCAACCTCGGCAACGCCACCGGTCACCCGTCCTTCGTGATGTCGGCCTCGTTCTCCAACCAGGTCCTGGCCCAGATCGAGCTCTTCACCAAGGGTGAGAAGTATAAGAACGAAGTCTACGTCCTGCCCAAGGCGCTCGACGAGAAGGTCGCTCGCCTGCACCTCAAGAAGCTCGGCGCCAAGCTTTCGGAACTTTCCGAAGAGCAGGCCGACTACATCGGCGTGAAGACGCAGGGTCCGTTCAAGGCTGAGCACTACCGGTACTAATCCTTACCCGGGCAATCCACAACATCTTGTGGCCGCGTTCTTGACAAGAGAGCGCGGCCGCTTTTTTGGGCCTCTCCCTTCCCGACGATTCGACTAGGAAGTATGCTCTAACCCATTGATTCGTGATGCCGGTGCGGACCTTGGGCATCGCGGATGGGATGTCTTGTCGAATTAGCGGCAAACAGACGGAGACAGACCGGGGATGCAATCGGAACTGACGCGGACCCTTGAACAGGGCCCCGGTGGAACTGTGCAAGGCGCAGCAAGGCCGGCAGCACCCTTCGGACAGACGGGGATGGCAGCGCCATGAACAAAGACCAGACAGATTTTCCGGCCATCCGCCGCAAGGGTCCGAAATTCCTGCGCCGCCTTTTGGCCGGCACCGCCCTTTTCACCGCCACGGACGCTCTCGCCCAGGTTGTCCCGCAAAAGGCCGGCATCTTCGGCTCGTCGGAGGTCGTCACCTTTTCCGTGCTGATCGGCGTCATTTCCGCTGCGATGATCTCGGCGATCTGGCTGATCCGCCAGCGCGGCAACATCGAGGCGGAAAACCGCGAGCTTAGGTCCGACCTTTCCGACGCCAACCAGCGCCTCTCGCGCTACCAGGCGCTGGTCGCCGACAAGAACCGCCGGATCGTCATCTGGGACGGGCTTCTCGAACGCGCCGAACTGCTCGGCCAGCTGCCGGCGGAAACCGGCGCGCCTTCCGACGACCGCGACTTCCTGGCCTTCGGCCGCTGGGTCAAGGCGCAGTCTGCAGGCGAGCTCGAAAAATCGATCGAGGCGCTTCGCACCCAGGCCCGCAGCTTCGATCTCGTCATCGAAACGCAGCGCAACGAAGTGCTGGAAGCCCAGGGACGCGTTTCCGGCGGCCGCGCCTTTGTGCGCTTCATCGCGCTCAACAACATGCGGGCGGAGCTCGCCGAACTGAAGCTCGAACACGACCGGCTCAATATCGCGCTTCGCTCCTTCCATACGCTCCTCGACGCAATCGACCTGCCCGTCTGGCAGCGCGGCACCGACGGCGCGCTCGTCTGGGTCAACGAAGCCTATGCCGACGCCGTCGAGGCACCCGATGTCGCCACCGCCGTCGCGGAAAAGCGCGAGTTGCTTGCGACCGTTGCGCGTGAAAAGATCCGGTCGGTCTCGACGTTCGATACGCCTTTCCACGACAAGGTCTCGACAGTCGTGCGCGGCAACCGCACCTTCTTCGACGTCGTCGACGCCCGCAGCGCCGCCGGTTCGGCCGGTATCGCAGTCGATATTTCGGGGATCGAGGCCGTGCGCGAAGAGCTCAACCGCACGCTCAAGAGCCATGCGGAAACGCTCGACCATCTGGCGACGCCCGTCGCGATCTTCGACGGCAACCAGCGTCTGCAGTTCTACAACCAGGCCTTCCAGCGCCTGTGGAACCTCGATATCGGCTTCTTGGAGCGCAAGCCGGACAATGGCGAAGTGCTCGATCGGCTGCGCGCCGGCGGCCAGCTGCCGGAACAGCTCAACTGGAAACAGTGGAAGGCGAACGCACTATCGGTCTACCAGGCGCTCGATACGCAGAGCGACCTTTGGCACCTGCCGAACGGACAGACATTGCGCGTCTTTGCCACCGCCCGCCCGCAGGGCGGCGTTACCTGGGTGTTCGAGAACCTGACCGAGAAGGTCGACCTCGAAACGCGCTACAACACCCTCGTCCAGGTCCAGGGCGAAACCATCGATCACCTGGCCGAAGGCGTAGCGGTGTTCGGCCCGGACGGCCGCATCCGCCTGTCGAACCCGGCGTTTCGCGCGATCTGGGGCATCAGCGAGGCTGAAGCCAAACCCGGTACGCATATCAAGGCGATCGAGCAGGCCTGCCTGATCTCCTACGACCAGCCCGACGGCTGGAAGCGTTTCACCCACATCATCACCAGCTTCGACGACGAGCGGCCCTCCAGCCGCGGCATTCTCGAACTCAGGACCGGGCTGATTCTCGACTACGCGGTCATCCCGCTGCCGAACGCCCAGACGATGCTGACCTTCGTCAACATTACCGACAGCGTCCGGGTCGAGCGCGCGCTCACCGAAAAGAATGAGGCGCTGCGCAAGGCCGATGCGTTGAAGAACGACTTCGTCCACCACGTCTCCTACGAGCTACGCTCGCCGCTCACCAACATCATCGGTTTTGCCGATCTCTTGAAGACGCCGGCTTTCGGCGACCTCAACGAGCGCCAGGCAGAGTATGTCGACCATATCGCCACGTCGTCGTCGCTGCTTCTGACGATCGTCAACGACATCCTCGATCTTGCGACCGTCGACGCCGGCATCGTCCAGCTCGACCTTGCCGACATCAGCCTCACCGATTTCCTCGACGACATCGCGTATCAGATGGCCGACCGTCTGACCGAAAGCGGCGTGACGCTCCGGATCGCCGCACCTGATAATCTCGGCCGGATGGTCGCCGATCAGCAGCGCCTGAAGCAGATCTTCGTCAAGCTGCTCACCAATGCCGCGAACTTCGCCCCCGATGGCAGCGTCATCGAACTGGCGTGCCGCCGCGAGGGCAGCGACTTCATCTTCTCGGTCTCCGACAGCGGCCCCGGCATTCCGCAGGACGTGCTCGACACGGTCTTCAACCGCTTTGAAAGCCACGGTCAGCGCGGCGGCGCCGGCCTCGGGCTTTCGATCGTCGAGAGCTTCGTCAGCCTGCATCACGGCACGGTCTCGATCCGCAGCAAGGAAGGCGAAGGCACGGAAGTGACCTGCCGCATCCCTTCGGCCGACGTGCCGGCCACCGTCGCGGCCGAATGATGCCGGCGATCGAGCGCCATCTTGCAAACGAGGCGGCAACGATCGAGCTTGGTGAGGACCTGGCGCTCGCCCTGAAGCCTGGCGACTGCGTCGCTCTTTCGGGCGATCTCGGCGCCGGCAAATCCACACTGGCGCGCGCCTTTTTGAGGGTCGTCGCCGATGACGACGGCCTGGAAGTGCCGAGCCCGACCTTCACGCTGGTCCAGAGCTACGACTTGCGCATACCCGTCGCGCATTTCGACCTTTACCGGCTGGCCGATTCCAGCGAGCTCGACGAACTGGGCTTCGATGAAGCCCTGTCGCAGGGCATCTGCCTGGTCGAATGGCCGGAACGGGCGGACGACGCCCTCCCCTCACGTCGCATCACGCTTGCGATCACCCACGAGAAGGACGGGCGACGCGTCGAAATTTCGGCGCCTGATGATACGCTGCAGCGCATCGCCCGAACGCTTTCGATCCGCGAATTTCTCGATACGAACGGACATTCCAAGGCGCGGCGGCGGCACCTGAGCGGCGACGCCTCGATCCGGGCCTATGAGCGCATTTACCCGACGGACGGCTCCGTTAGCCGGATTCTGATGGATTCGCCGCGGCACAAGCCGGGCCCGATCCTTCAGGACGGAAAGTACTATCAGCAGCTGGCGCATATCGCCGAAGATGTCGTTCCCTTCGTCGCCGTCGACCAGATGCTCATTGCCCGCGGCTTTGCGGCGCCTGAAATCTACGCCCGCGACATCGACCAGGGCATCCTCTTGATCGAAGATCTGGGCTCGGAGGGCGTCCTCCATGCGGACGGAGAGCCGATCGACGAACGCTACATCGAGAGCGCGCGGCTGCTTGCCCGCCTGCACTCGGAACCGGCCGAGGCCGAGATCAAGGTCGAGCCGACTGTGATCCACCGCATTCCGGATTTCGACCGGACGGCGATGAAGATCGAGACGCGGCTTTTGACCGACTGGTATCTGCCCTGGAAACGCGGCGCGCCGGCAAGCGACGACGAGAAGCGCGAATATGGAGAGATCTGGGACGGCCTGATCGACCTCCTGCAGACATCCGAAACGAACCTGCTGCTGCGCGATTTTCACTCGCCGAACATCATCTGGCGCGGGGAACGCGAAGGTCTGAACCGGATCGGCCTCATCGATTTCCAGGACGCAATGATCGGTCCGACTGCCTATGACGTCGCGTCCTTGGTTCAAGATGCCCGCGTCACCATCCCGCCTTCGCTCGCAAGCCGGATGATGGACGCCTATCTCGCCGAACGGCGCGCGGGTGGTAGCTTCGACGAGGCAATGTTCCTTCGCGACTGGCACCTGATGTCGGCGCAGCGCAACTGCAAGCTCGTCGGCATCTGGGTGCGGCTGATGCAGCGCGACGGCAAGCCCGGCTACATGAAGCACATGCCGCGCACTTTCGCCTATCTTCAGGCGGCGCTTTCACATGAATCGCTGAAACCCTTGCACGACTGGTGTATGAAGACCGGAATCCTCGTTTCCGAATCAGCGAACTGACAGAGAATCAATGTCGATCAGCAATGCGATGGTGCTCGCCGCGGGCCTCGGCACCCGTCTTCGTCCGATCACCAACACCATGCCAAAGCCGCTCGTCGAGATCGCCGGCAAGCCGATGATCGACTACGTGCTGGACCTCCTGGTGGAGGCCGGCGTCAGCACGGCCGCGGTCAACGTGCATCATTTCGCCGACCTGATGGAAGGCCATCTCAGCCAACGCAGCGCCCCGGAGATCGTGATTTCGGACGAGCGCGAGGCGCTGATGAATTCCGGCGGCGGTCTCGCCAAGGGGCTGAAACTGCTGCCGGAGGGGCCGGTTCTTGTGATGAATGCCGATCTCTTCTGGGTCGGCGAGCCCAAGGGCAAGCCCAGCAACCTGACGCGCCTGGCCGCCGCCTTCGACGCGGAGCGCATGGACATGCTGCTCCTTTGCGTGCGCGACGAGGATACGACCGGCCACAACGGCAAGCGGGATTTCTCGCTGGGTGACGACGGCAAGCTCACGCGCTACGCCGAAGGCCTGCCGAACCCGGTGGTCTATGCCGGCGCGATCGCGCTTCACTCCCGGCTTTTTGCCGACGCGCCCGACGACGCCTTCAATCTCAACATCTACTTCGATCGCGCCGCCGAGGAAGGCCGTCTTCACGGCCTGCTGCTCGAAGGTCACTGGATGACGGTCGGAACGCCCGAGGCGATCGGCGAAGCGGAGGCGGCGATCCGCCGCCACCAGCCGGAGGGATGAGCGTGCGTGGCCGCCGGTCCAACGTCTTCACGATCCCGCCCGGCCTCCCCTTCCTGAAGACGCTCGCCGAAAAGCTTTGCGACGGTAGCCTGACGCCGGACTTCCGCTACGACCCGGCCGATCCCCTGCCGCTTGCCGGCGTGACGATCTTCGTGCCGACGCGGCGCTCGGCCCGTGTGCTCCGGTCCGAGTTCGTCGACCTGCTCGGCGGCCGCTCCACCATCCTGCCCACCATCAAGGCGCTCGGCGAGACCGATGACGACAGCGGCTTCTTCGATGCCGAGGTGCCGGCGATCCTCGATCTCGCCCCGCCCCTGCCCGGGACCGCACGCCTGATCGAGCTTGGCCGGCTTATCCTCGCCTGGCGCAACCGGCTGCCGAAGGTGGTGCTCGACATCCATGCGGAGAGCCCGCTGATTGCGCCGGCAAGCCCTGCCGATGCGATCTGGCTCGCGCGCAATCTTGCCGACCTCATCGACGCGATGGAGACGGAAGAGCTCGACTGGGACAAGCTCGACAAGCTCGATGCCGGCGAGCACGCCCTCTGGTGGCAGCTGACGCTCGAATTCCTGAAGATTGCCCGCAGCTACTGGCCGGAACGGCTGGAGGAACTGAAACAATCCTCGCCCGCGCGCCACCGCAACGCGATCCTGCAGGCCGAGACGCAGCGCATCGCCGCCGGCAAGATCGAGGGCCCGATCATCATTGCCGGTTCGACCGGCTCCATTCCCGCAACGGCCACGCTGATTGCCGCCGTGCAGAAGCTGCCCAACGGTACGATCGTGCTGCCTGGCCTCGACCAGACGATGAGCGAGGCCGAATGGGACATGATCGTCGCCGACGCCGCCCTTGACGGCAGGCCGGACCCGGCAAGCCGCAGCCACCCGCAATACGGCTTTTACAGGCTGCTGAAACGCATGGGCGTTCTGCGGCCCGACGTGACCGCCCTGGCTGTCGCCGAGGTCGACCTAGACGTCCGTGCCGAGATCCTGTCGCACGCTCTTCTGCCGGCCAAGGCGACCAATGCATGGACCGCGATGCGCAGCGAGCTGGATCCGGCGTTGCTGCAGCAAGCCTTCCAGGATGCAGCCCTCATCGAAACCGCCAACGAACGCGAGGAAGCGGCCGCGATCGCGGTCGCCTTGCGGCTCGCGCTCGAAGGCAGCGACGAGAGCCAGGCAGCGCTGATCACGCCGGACCGCAATCTCGCACGGCGGGTCGGCGCCGAGCTTGCCCGCTTCGGCATCGAGGCCGACGATTCCGCCGGTACGCCTCTCATCGCGACGCCGCAGGGCAGCCTGCTGCGGCTGCTGCTAGAAGCATGCCTGCGCCCCGGCGATCCCGTGCCGTTCGTCGCGCTGCTCAAGCATCCGCTGGCGCGCTTCGGGCTTTCCCGCGACAGGATGCGCGAAGGGGCCGACGCGCTGGAACGCATGGCACTGCGTGGCAGCACCGCGACGGTCGATCTGCTGGTGCTCGAATCCGTGCTCGACGCGGCGATCGTCCGGCACAAGACCGATCGCCATCCACCGGAATGGCGCATCGGCATCGGGAATGACGCGCTTCAGGCGGCCCGCGACGTGGCGGCGAAGATCGGTCTCGCGGTGGCGCCGCTCGCCTCCGCGCTGACGCGCAGCCGGGACGGCAGCCGCGTGTTCTCGGACGAATTTACCTTTGCCGACTGGGCGATGCGCACCGGCGAGGCCCTGGAAGCGGCCTCAGCCGACGAGCGTGGCGACCTCGGTGGGCTTTGGTCCGGCGAGGCCGCCGATACGCTCGCAACTCTCCTTCGCGGCATCATCGAGACCGACGGCCAGATGACCGCGGACGGGCCGCAATGGTGCGATGTCGTCGAAGCCCTGTCGGCCAGCGCCGCGGTCAAGCCTCGCTCCATGCGCCATCCGCGGGTGTTCATCTTCGGCGCGCTGGAATCGCGCCTGCAGAGCATGGACCTGGTGGTTCTCGGCGGCCTGAACGAAGGCAATTGGCCGGGCCAGACGGCCAACGATCCGTTCCTTTCGCGCACCATGAAGACGGGGATCGGTCTTGAGCCGCCTGAACGACGCATCGGCCAGCTTGCGCACGACTTCCAGATGGCCTGCGGCACAAGGCGGCTGATCTTCACCCGCTCGATGCGCCAGGGCGCAGCACCCACCGTCGCCTCGCGCTGGCTGCAGCGGCTGCTGGCGCTCGGCGGCGAACGGCTGACGCGAGCGCTGCACGCCAATGGCGCCGACTATCTCGCCTGGGCCCGCATGCTTGACGACGGCGGCCGCCAGCCGCTGGCCGAGCGCCCCGCCCCCAAGCCACCGGCGGACCTGCAGCCGCGCAAGTACTCTTTCAGCGAAGTGTCGCGGCTACGGCGCGACCCCTACGCGATCTATGCGCGACGCATCCTTCGGCTGGATCCGCTGCTGCCGTTCAACAGCGACCCCGGCCCGGCCGAGCGCGGCACGCTTTACCACCAGATCGTCGAGCGTTTCGTACGCGCCGGCGTCGATCTGATGTTACCGGCGGCGGAAGAGGTCATGCACCGGCTGCTGAACGAGGCTTTCGACGAGGCGCGACTGCCCACCCATATCGACACGATCTGGCGGCCGCGCTTTGCCGCCGTCGGCTTGGCCTTCATCAAATGGGAACGGGACCGCGCCCGCTTCATCCGCCGGTCGCGCACCGAAGTGGCGGCATCGATGGAGCTCGGCGTCGCCGACATGCGGCTGACCGGCATTGCCGACCGGCTCGATACGCTGACCGACGGCAGCGTCGAGATCGTCGACTACAAGACCGGCTCCAGCCCATCGACCAAGGAAGCCCGCGTGCTGCTCGACCCGCAGCTCGCGCTGGAAGCCGCGGCCCTCAAGGCCGGCGCCTTTAAGGACGTGCCGCCCAGCCACCCACAGTCGCTGCTCTATGTCCGGCTCAAACCGGGCGCGCGCTTCAAACCGGAAGCGGTCAACAACGAAGGCAGCAAGTCGAAGGAGACGAAGTCGGCCGATCAGCTTGCGGACGAGTCGCTTGCCGAACTCAGGAAGCTGCTAAGCGCGCTTCTCTCGGGCAAGCATGGCTTTGCCTCGCGCGTGATTGTTCAGAAAGAGCGCGATTATGGCGGCGAATACGACCATCTGGCACGCGTAGCCGAATGGTCGACGGCCGACAGCGAAGAGGAGGATGGCGATGAGGGATGACAACCTCGGCCCCGAACAGGCGACGCCTCAAAGCTGGCTCGACTGGACCTCGCGCCGGCAGTCGCTGGCTTCGGACCCGGACCGCTCCGCCTGGGTGTCGGCCAATGCCGGCTCCGGCAAGACCCACGTGCTGACCCAGCGGGTGATTCGGCTGTTGCTTGCCGGCTGCCGCCCCTCGGCGATCCTCTGCCTCACCTATACCAAGGCGGCGGCCTCCGAAATGTCGAATCGCGTCTTCGAACGGCTGGCCGAATGGGTAACGCTCGACGACGCGACGCTCGAAAAGCGGATCGAGGCGATTGAGGGCGAGCGGCCCGGGCGCTTGAAGCTGCAGGAGGCGCGGCGCCTGTTCGCCCGCGCGCTGGAGACCCCGGGCGGCCTGAAGATCCAGACGATCCATGCCTTTTGCGAGGCGCTGCTGCACCAGTTTCCGCTGGAGGCCAATGTCGCCGGCCATTTCTCGGTTCTCGACGATCGCGCGGCTGCGGTTCTGCTTGCCGATGCGCGCCGGCTGCTGCTGACCGCGACCGCGGCCAAGGACGATCCGGCTCTTGCCCACGCCTTTGCCACCGTGCTCGACATCGCCGACGATACCGGCCTGGAAAAGCTGCTGGCCGCAATCGTCGAAAACCGAACCGCGATCCAGGTCTTCCTCGAACATGCCGACGGGCTCGGCGGCACCGAGGCCGAGCTGCGCCGGGCGCTGAAGCTTTCGCCGGAGGAAAGCGTCGACGGCGCCATGGCGACGATCTGGCCCTTGGCGGGCTTGAACGGCGCGGCGCTCGAACGGTACTTCTCGCTCGCCACCAGCGTCGGCGGCACGAAGGTGCTCGACTTTGCGGAGGGGCTGAGGACCGTTTCGAAGATGACGGATCTCAGCGCGCGCTATGACGGGCTCAGGCATCTGTTCTTCACCGGCACGGGCAAGCCGCGGGCGCAATCCGCCTTCCTCAACAAGGCGATGCAGCAGGCTGCCCCCGATCTCATTGACCTCGTGGACGAGGCCTATCGCCATGTCGTCGCCTGCATCGATCACATCAGCATCCTCAGGATGTTCGAGGCGACGCTGGCGGCGCTGACGCTCGCCGAGCGGCTGAATGCCGACTACGAGGAACTGAAGCGACGCCGCAGCCAGCTCGATTTCGAGGACCTGATCAACCGCACGGCGGCGCTCTTTGCCCGCGGCGACGTCAGCGCCTGGGTACACTACAAGCTCGACCAGGGCATCGATCATATCCTCGTCGACGAGGCGCAGGACACCAGCCCGGCCCAATGGACGATCATCCAGGCGCTCGCTTCCGACTTCTTCTCGGGCGAGAGCGCACGCGGTACTGCCCGCACGATGTTTGCCGTCGGTGACGAGAAACAGTCGATCTACTCCTTCCAGGGCGCCCGTCCGGAGCGGTTTTCGCGCGAGAGCCAGGAGACCGAACGGCGGGTGCGCGACGGCGGCAAGGCTTTCGAGCCCATCCGCCTGCAGCTCTCCTTCCGCTCGACCGTCGACGTGCTTTCGGCCGTTGACGCCGTCTTTGCCAATCCGGCGCATGCGCGAGGCCTCAGCGCCCGCAACGAGCCCGTGGTGCATGCTTCGAACCGCATCGGCCATCCCGGCGCCGTCGACATCTGGGACGTGATTGCCGCCGAACCGGTGGATACAGACGAGGAATGGACTGCCGCCTTCGACGCAACGCCGGAGAGTGCGCCGGTCAATATCCTCGCCCGCCGGATCGCAGCCACGCTGGAAAGCTGGATCGGCAAGGAGACGATCGTCGAGAAGGGCGTTCGCCGGCCGATGCGCCCGGGCGACGTGATCGTACTGGTCCGCAAACGCGACGCCTTCGTCAATGCTCTGACGAGAGCACTCAAGCGCCGCAACAACATTCCGGTCGCCGGCGCCGACCGGTTGGTGCTCACCAAGCATATTGCCGTCCAGGACCTGCTCGCCCTCGGGCGGTTCGTGCTGTTGCCGCAGGACGACCTGTCGCTGGCCGCGCTGATGAAAAGCCCGCTGTTCAACCTCGGCGAGGACGCGCTGTTCGAACTCGCGGCGCGGCGCGGCGAAGGCGAAAGCCTCTGGGAGAGGCTGCAGCATGAAGCCGATGACGGCATCCTGTTTCACCAGACGGCGCGAACGCTGAAATCCTACATGGCGCTCGCAAGCCAGCTGGCTCCGCATGACTTCTATGCCCGCGTCCTCGGCGTGCATGGCGGCCGCGCCGCCTTTCTCGCGCGCCTCGGCACCGAGGTCAGCGACATTCTCGACGAGTTCCTGACCTTCGCGCTCGACCAGGAAAGAAGCGGCCTGCCCGGCCTGCAGGCCTTCGTCTCGACGCTGGAAATGGAAGCGCCGACGGTCAAGCGCGAGCAGGACAAGGAACGCGATGAAGTTCGGATCATGACCGTGCACGCGGCCAAGGGCCTGGAAGCGCCAGTCGTCTTCCTCGCCGATGGCGGCGGGGCGGCGTTCAGCAACCAGCATGTGCCCTCTCTTCGCTTCCTGGAGCTTGCCCAGAGAGACGGCACCGTCCTGCCGCTTCCGGTGTGGCGCGCGCCGGGCGCGGAATCGAACTCGCTCATCACCGCCGACGGCGAGCGGCTGAAGACGCTGGCTGAGGAAGAATATCGTCGCCTGCTCTATGTCGGCATGACCCGCGCCGCCGACCGCCTGATCGTCTGCGGTTATCGCGGCCAGCGGGCCGTTGCCGATACATGGCACGCTATGGTTCAGGCGAGCCTTGCCGGAGACGAGAGCGGCCGCGGCCACCCGACCAGTTTTCACGCCGGCGGCGAGGAATGGTCCGGCCATGCCTGGCGCGAGAAGCAGCTCGAACGCGATCTGCCCTCCGGCGATGCGCGCTCGGCCGATTCGGGCCGTCCCGCCACCGCCCTGCCAAAGGCGCTTTCGACGCCACTGCCGCCGCAAAAGCGGCTGCCGCGGCCGCTCAGTCCTTCCGGCGTCGGCATCGCGGTTGACGAGGACGATGGCGATGCGCTCGTCGGCTCGGCTCTTTTCTCAGAAAAGGCCCCGGCAAACCTCTCGATGCTGCGCGGCGCCATCCTGCACCGCCTGCTGCAGGTTCTGCCCTCGATGGCGGGAGACGATCGCCGGGCCGCGGCCGAACGCTATCTCGAGCGATCCGTGCCCAGTTGGCCTTCAGAACAACGCGCCGCACTGATCGCCAGCATCGAAGCCGTGCTCGACCATCCGGACCTCGGCGCAGTTTTCTCGGTGAGCAGCCGGGCCGAGGTTTCGGTCATGGGTACGCTGGCGCTCGGCAAGCGCGAGCACGCGGTTTCAGGCCGGATCGACCGGCTGGCCGTTCGCGACGGCGTCGTCACGATTGCGGACTTCAAGACCAACAGGCAGGTGCCGGCATCTCCTAACGACATTCCCTTCGCCTACACGGCGCAGCTTGCGATCTACCGCGCGCTCCTGCAGCCGCTTTATCCAGCACATGCGTTTCGATGTGTACTGATCTTCACCGAGGGGCCGGCAATCCACGTCGTTCCCGACCAGGCACTCGACAGGAGCCTTGAAGACCTCGCGACAAAGTGAGATACCCGATATTGAAAATCCAGCGGTGCCTTCTCACATGACACACAACATCTGGATACTGCCATTCCGAACGCAAGGAGCAGCCTATGGCTACTGTAAAGGTCGATACGTCCAATTTTCAGCAGGAAGTGCTGAACTCCGCCGAGCCGGTGGTTGTCGATTTCTGGGCTGAATGGTGCGGCCCGTGCAAGATGATCGCCCCGAGCCTCGAGGAAATCTCGAACGAACTCGCCGGCAAGGTCAAGGTTGCCAAGCTCAACATCGACGAAAACCCGGAACTGGCCGCCCAGTACGGCGTTCGCTCGATCCCGACGCTCGCCATGTTCAAGGCCGGCGAAGTGGCTGACATCAAGGTTGGCGCCGCCCCGAAGACGGCCCTGTCCTCGTGGATCTCCACGGCGGTCGCTTAAAGCAAGTTCACTGCTGAAAACGCTGAAAGCCCGGCATGCCGGGCTTTTTTCTTGTCTTCAATCTAGAAGCCGGATGGCGGTCCCGGCTGGCGATCACTTCGGCGGCGTGCCGTTGTCGGCAAGCACATCGCCCACCAGATAGAGCGAGCCACCGATCAGGATGCGTGGCGGCGCCGGGTCTTCGTCGACCAGATTGGCGATGACCGTCAGCGCCTCGGCAACGGAGGAAACCGCGGAAGCCTCGAAACCGACCGAAGCGGCATCGCTCGCAAGAGCCACGGGATCAAGCCCGGCATCGGAACCGCGGATCGGCACGGTGAAGACCTGTTCGGCGAGATCGAGGAAGGCGCGGAAGTAGCCGATCGGCTCCTTGGTGTTGATCATGCCGATGATCAGGAACAAGGGGCGCGATTCGCGCTCCTCGAAGGTCGCCATCGCCTCGGCAATCACCTGGCCGGCGCCAGGATTGTGACCGCCGTCGACCCAGATCTCGGCACCCATCGGACCGTAATGCGTGAGCTTGCCGCTGGTGAGGCGCTGCAGTCGCCCTGGCCATTCGACGCCCGCAAGCCCTCTTTCGATCGCCGCGTCGGAGATGTCGAAACCGGCGGCGCGGACCGCGCGGATGGCCGCAGCGGCATTGGCATACTGGTGGCGCCCCGGCAGCTTCGGCAGCGGCAGGTCGGCAAGCCCGCCCTCGTCCTGATAGACGAGCCGGCCAAACTCCTCGTGGGCCATGAAGTCCTGGCCATAAACGAACATCGGGCAGCCCAAGCGCTCCGCCGTCGAGACCAGGACGTCACGAGCGGCCTCTTCCTCCTGCTGGCCGATCACCACGGGGCAGCCGCGCTTCATGATGCCGGCCTTTTCGGCCGCGATCAGTTCCACCCGATCGCCGAGATAGGCCTGATGGTCGAGCGAGATCGGCATGACGACCGAGACGGCCGGTCGGGACATGACGTTGGTCGCGTCGAAGCGGCCGCCAAGGCCAACCTCGATGATCGCCACATCGGCCGGATGCTCGGCGAAGAGCAGGAAGGTGACGGCGGTCAGGATCTCGAAGACGGTGATCTTCTCGCCGCCATTGGCTTCGGCAACGCGGCGCACGGCATCGGCAAGCACGGGATCGCTGACGAGCCTGCCCTTGCCACCCTTGACGCCGAGGCGATAGCGCTCATGCCAGTTGACGAGATGCGGCGAGGTATGGACGTGGACGCTGAGGCCGGCTGCTTCGAGGATCGCCCGCGAAAACGCGGTTGCCGAGCCCTTTCCGTTGGTGCCGGCGACATGGATCACCGGCGGCAGTCGGTCCTGGGGATTGCCGAGTGCTGCAAGAAGCCGGGTGATCCTGTCCAGCGACAGGTCGAAGCCCTTGGGGTGAAGGGCGAGAAGTTTTTCGATCTCGTAGCCCGCTTCGCTGGCTTCCACCGCTGCCATCTCTTAACCCCGCCCCGACACGCTCGGCTGCTACAGCGCGCGCCTTATAGGCCGTCTACCGATCGCTGTAACGCCTTGAGTTGCAGCATCCCCGCACACAAGAAATTGCGGAGATGCATTATTTTGTTCTACGCAGTTCGACCAGCCCAGCGCTTATTCAAGCGCTGGCAGCGACCGGCAAGGCGGCCGGCTGCGTGCCGCCGTTGAGCTTCGAGGCTTCCGCCGGCTTCTTCATCAGGATTTTCAGGACCCGGGCGAGCGTCGACGGCAGATCATGGCGCTTGACGACCATGTCGACCATGCCGTGCTCCAGCAGGTATTCCGACGTCTGGAAACCTTCCGGCAGTTTCTCGCGCAGCGTCTGCTCGATCACGCGCTTCCCGGCAAAGCCGATTTCCGCGCCGGGCTCGGCCATGTGGATGTCGCCGAGCATCGCGTAGGATGCGGTGACGCCGCCCGTGGTCGGGTTGGTGAGTACGACGATATAGGGGAGGCCCGCTTCCTTCAGCATGTTGACGGCAACCGTGGTGCGCGGCAGCTGCATCAGCGACAGGATGCCTTCCTGCATGCGGGCGCCACCCGAAGCCGGGAAGATGACCAGCGGGCACTTCTCGGCGATCGCCCGTTCGAAGGCCTTGATGATCGCCTCGCCGGCAGCCATGCCGAGCGAGCCGCCAATGAAGTTGAACTCGTGCACGACGGCGACGAGCTTGACGCCCTGGACGCGGCCGAGACCGGCGACGATCGTGTCTTCGAGTTCAGTCTTGGCGCGGCTGTCGCGCAGACGATCGACGTATTTCTTGGAATCGCGGAACTTCAGCGGGTCCTGAGCGACCTTCGGCTGCGGAAACGCTTCAAAGATGCCGCCGTCGAACAGGTCCTTCAACCGCGCCTTGGCCGGCATCTTCATGTGGAAGCCGGACTGCGGGATGACCCACTTGTTTTCCTCGAGATCGCGGTGGAACACCATCTCGCCGGTTTCCGGGCACTTGATCCAGAGATTCTCCGGAACTTCCCGGCGGCCCAGCATCGAGTTGATCTTCGGCCGAACGTAGTTTGTGATCCAGTTCACTTAGTAACTCCTGAAGATTTCCTTCGGGTTGTGCGCGCTAATATAGGCAATTATTCGGCTGCTGCGAGACGTGCGGACCGCACGCCTGCCGAGAGCCCTCTCACCAGCGCTTCGACACCCGGAACCGTCGCATCGGTCGCCTTGCCCTCTTCGGTCAGGCTCGACGCGATCTGGTTGACGATCGCCGTACCGACGACCACGCCATCGGCAGATGCTCCGATGGCCCTTGCATGTTCCGCCGTCTTGACGCCGAAACCGACGCAAACGGGCAGATTGGTGTGTGCCTTGATACGCCCGACGGCGCCGGCGATCAACGACGGATCGGGCAGAGCCGAACCGGTGATGCCGTTCATCGACACGTAATAGACGAAACCGGAGGTGTTTTCGAGGACCTTCGGCAGGCGACGGTCGTCCGTGGTCGGCGTCGCCAGGCGAATGAAGTTGATGCCCTTCTCCAGCGCCGGGATGCAGAGTTCGTCGTCCATCTCCGGCGGCAGGTCGACGACGATCAGGCCGTCAATGCCGGCGGCCAGCGCATCCGTCAGGAAGCGGTCGACGCCGTAGATATAGATCGGGTTGTAATAGCCCATCAGCACGATCGGCGTGCGCTGGTCGTCCTCACGGAAACGGCGGGCGATCTCAAGCGTCTTTGCGAGCGTCTGTCCGCTCTTCAGCGAGCGTTGACCGGCCAGCTGGATCGCCGGGCCGTCGGCCATCGGGTCCGAGAAAGGCATGCCGAGTTCGATGACGTCGGCGCCGGCCTTCGGCAGCGCCTTCATGATCGAGACCGACGTCTCGAAATCCGGATCGCCGCCCATGAAATAGGTGACGAGGACCGGACGTCCTTCGGCCGCAACATCGGCAAATCGCTTGTCCATGCGTGCGGTCATGATCTTACTGCCCCATTCCCAGTAACTTGCCGACGGTGAAGATGTCCTTGTCGCCGCGGCCGGAGAGGTTCATCAGGATGATCTCGTCCTTGCCCATTTTTGGCGCGCGCTTGATGACTTCGGCAAGCGCATGCGACGGCTCGAGCGCCGGAATGATGCCTTCGAGACGGGTCAGCGTCTGGAACGCCTCAAGCGCTTCGTGGTCCATGATCGGCACGTATTCGACGCGACCGACATCGTTCAGCCAGGCGTGCTCCGGGCCGATGCCGGGATAGTCGAGACCGGCCGAAATCGAATGCCCTTCCTTGATCTGGCCGTCGCCGTCCTGCAGCAGATAGGTGCGGTTGCCATGCAGCACGCCGGGCGAACCGGCTGTGATCGAGGCGCAATGCTCGTCGCCTTCGATGCCCTTGCCGCCGGCTTCGACGCCGACGATCTTGACGCTCTCGTCATCGAGGAACGGATGGAAGATGCCGATTGCGTTGGAGCCACCGCCAACGGCGGCAATGACGAGATCCGGCAGCCGGCCTTCGGCGGCGAGCATCTGCTCCTTGGCTTCCTGGCCGATCACCGCCTGGAAATCGCGGACCATCTCCGGATAGGGATGCGGGCCGGCAGCCGTGCCGATCAGGTAGTAGGTGTTGTCGACATTTGTGACCCAGTCACGCAGCGCCTCGTTCATGGCGTCCTTGAGCGTGCCGCTGCCGGCCGTCACCGGCTTTACCTCGGCACCCAAGAGCTTCATGCGGAAGACGTTCGGCGCCTGGCGCTCGACGTCGGTCGCGCCCATGTAGACGACGCAGGGCAGGCCGAAGCGGGCAGCGACGGTTGCCGAAGCCACGCCATGCTGGCCGGCACCGGTCTCAGCGATGATGCGCGTCTTGCCCATGCGCTTGGCAAGCAGGATCTGGCCAATGCAGTTGTTGATCTTGTGCGAGCCGGTGTGGTTCAGCTCTTCGCGCTTGAAGTAGATCTTGGCGCCGCCAAGCTCCGCCGTCAGCCGTTCAGCAAAATAGAGCGGGCTCGGGCGGCCGATATAATGCGCGCCGAGATGCTCCAGCTCCGCCTTGAAGGCCGGATCGTTCTTCGCGTTGTCCCACTCGTTCTGGAGATCGAGGATCAGCGGCATGAGGGTTTCGGCCACGAAGCGGCCACCGAAGATACCGAAACGGCCGTCCTCGTCCGGGCCACCCCGGAAGGAATTCAACTTTGGCGCCTGGTTCACGTCCTGCTCCCTGACCGTGGCATGCCCGCCTCCGCCTGGCGAACGGCATTGAAAAACGATTCCATGAGCTTCAGATCCTTGACGCCCGGCGCGCTCTCGACGCCGGAGGAGATATCGATGGCACGCGCGCTGGTCTGCGCCATGGCCTCGCCAATGTTGTCGGCGTTAAGACCACCGGAAAGCATGTAATCGACGCTTCCGTCAAGCGCATCGAGAAGCTTCCAGTCAAAGGAAACGCCGTTGCCACCGGGCAAATCGGACCCTTTTGGCGGCTTGGCATCGAAGAGGAAGCGATCGGCAATGCCGATATAGGCATCGATCTTTTCAAGGTCAGATGCTTCGCGCACCGAAAGGGCCTTCATGACGGGAAGGCCATACATCGCCTTGACCGTCAGCAGTCGCTCCGCGTCCTCGCTGCCGTGAAGCTGCAGGATATCCGGATTGAGGGCCGAGACGATCTCGTCAAGCTCGTCATTGTCGGCATTGACCGTGACGGCGACGATCTTCGCCTGGCCGCGAATCCTGTCGGCGATGCGGCCGGCATCGTCGGGCTCGATGTTCCTGGGGCTCTTCGGGAAAAAGATGAAGCCGACATGGGATGCGCCGAGCGCGACAGCACGCTCGGCCGCTCCCGCGGTCTTCAGCCCGCATATCTTCACTTGGGTTTTCATGAGAAGCGACCTTGCATGAAATGCCGCGCGAGTCGAGCCAAAAACCGACGCGAAAGCGGTCACTCAGCGCCCCTGCACCCGTCCTTTGGCGGGTGCACGCCCCTTGCGCGGCAGGCGCGCTTTCACCATATGCATTTTACCACAACGGAGAGACTGATGCGCCTGTTGCTCGCGCTTATCCTGCCCTGGCTGCAGTTTTTTACCATCGGCCGCCCTTTTGCTGGCCTCATTTGCCTGATCCTGCAGTTGACCCTGATCGGCTGGGTTCCGGCGGCGATCTGGTCGGTCTATGCGCTCAGCCAATACAAGACCGACGAGAAGATCCGTGAAGCGCTGCGCCATCGCGCATAACGCGCCGCTCATCGCCATCCAAGATTCAATCGAAGTCGATCGCGTGAAGCATCGTGCCGTTGCGGCGGAGCCATCGCTTGGCATCGTCCGTATCCGGACACAGCCTCCCGCACAGCGCCCAGAAGTCGGGCCCGTGGTTCATTTCCTGCAGATGTGCCACTTCATGCGCAGCGAGATAGGCGATGACCTTTGGCGGCGCCATGACGATGCGCCAGGAAAAACTCAGCGCCCCGTCGGCTGAGCATGATCCCCAGCGGCTGCGCGTGTCCTTGAGCGAAAGCGACTTTGCCCTCCGGCCGATACGGCCGCTATAGATCGCCACCAACCGGTCGAGATCCTGGCGCGCTTCCTTCTTCAGGAAATCGACGATGCGCCGGGTGAGATGTTCCTCGCCACCGCTGACGCTCAGCACCGGTTCGTCATCGATCACGATCGCTTCCGTGAGCCCACGGATCTTGCCGGTGCGCTCGATGCGGTGGGCAACGCCGCGGATGAGGATGGAACCGCCCTCCTCGATCTGGCTTTCGCCGGAGAAGCGGGCGAGCTTGGTCATCAGCCAGCCCTGGTGTCGTGTCAGGAAGGCATTCACCTCGCGCTCGGGGAGGCCCTGCGGCACCGTCATCTTCAGGGCCCGCCCGCCTGGCTCGATGCGCAGCGTCATGCGCGTCGCGCGCGCGTTTTGCTTGATCGTCAGCGGCAGGGACTTGCCGGCGACCTCGATCTGCCGCGTTGTTGCGGGTGGTGCAGGTTGAATGCGCCGCTTGAAGGAAGGGAACATGCAGGCTTTCTAACCGATTCGCGGGGCTTTCGCCTACTGTTCGCTGGTTGGATGCGTGCCGACAGTGATCCGGCGTTTCATGTGAAACGCCGGAAGCGGTTTCGTCAGGTTAATGGGCTTCGACAATCGGACCCGAGCCACCATTCTTGCGATCGCGCATGAAGCGGTCGAACTCTTCCTGGTCCTTGGCGCGGCGAAGCTCGCGCACGTAGGTGTCGAATTCTTCGCGCATCTCGTCGAGCTTGCGGCGCTCCTCTTCGAGGCGAGCCAGTTCAGCTTCGCGCCAGTCGTCGAAAGCGACGTTGCCGGTACGATGCGTCCAGTTGGAACGGCGGCCGCCGCGCTTGAAAGCCGAGCACATGCCATCCACCGTATCGTTTGCGTCTTTCTTGAACGTCTTGAGCTTTTCGCCAAAGAGAATGTACGCGAGCATGGCCAGGCCGAGCGGCCAGAAGACCACAAAGCCAAGCACCATCAGAGCGATGGTCGCGGGCGTCCAATCCGGACGGATCATTGCAGATTGGTTCATCTTCAGGATTCCTCGCAATCATCCGGGCCGCCCATGCGACCCGATGAAAACGATGTGGGAAGGCGCCCCTGGCTCTGCAAGACGCCTCCCTCCGGAATCCGACAAACCCTTGACTCTACGCGGTCAAAACGACCCCAAGAGCCGGGATCAGGCCGACTTTCCGCCCTTGATCAGCTGCTTTACCGGTTTTGCGTGGCGCGCATGCTCGCGGTGGAACGAGACGATGCGCGGCGCGATTTCGCGGCGGAAGCGAGAGCCGTTGAAGACGCCGTAGTGACCGACATCCGGCTGCATGTAGTGCATGCGCATATGATCCGGGATGTTGGTGCAGATGGTCTGCGCCGCCTTCGTCTGGCCAACGCCCGAGATATCGTCGTTCTCGCCTTCGACCGTCAAGAGCGCGACCTTCTTGATCGCGGTCGTGTCGACGCGCTTGCCGCGATGCATCATCTCGCCCTTCGGCAGCGCGTGCTGCATGAACACCACCTGCACGGTCTGCAGGTAGAATTCGGCCGTCAGGTCCATGACCGCGAGATATTCATCATAGAAGTCACGGTGCTTCTCGGCGGCATCGCCGTCGTTTTTCACCAGATGGGCGAAGAACTCCTTGTGGGCGATCAGGTGCCGGTCGAGATTCATCGACATGAAGCCGGAAAGCTGCAGGAAGCCCGGATAGACCATGCGCATGAAGCCTGGCTGCGGCCACGGCACCGGCATGATGACATTGTCACGGAACCATTCGATCGAACGTTCTTCCGCCAGCTGGTTGACGCCGGTCGGGTTGATGCGGGTGTCGATCGGACCGCCCATAAGCGTCATCGTCGCCGGCGACAGCGGATCGTCGGCAGCTTCCATCAGCGCGACGGCGGCAAGCACCGGCACCGCGGGCTGACAAACGCCGATCACATGCGTGTCGGGCCCGAGGAAATGCAGCATCTGGATGACGTAGTCGATGTAGTCATCCAGATCGAAGGTGCCTTCGCTGAGCGGCACCATGCGGGCATCGATCCAGTCGGTGATGTAGATATCGGAATGCGGAAGCAGGGCTTCCACCGTGCCGCGCAACAGCGTCGCATAGTGGCCGGACATCGGCGCGACGATGAGCACCTTCGGATCGGGTGCGCGGCCCTTGGGAAGCGCACGCTCGAAATGAATGAGGTTGCAGAATGGCGCCCGCCAGACGATGCGTTCGTAGATCGAAACCGATTGACCATCGACCACAGTCTCGGGAAGACCGAACTCCGGCTTGCCATAACGGCGGGTGGAGCGCTCGAACACTTCGAGACCGGCGGCGGCGGCGCGACCGAAATAAGTGTGCGAGACGGGGTTCATCGGATTGCTGAACGCGAGACGCATGGCGTCGGCTGCCGTGCGCCACGGCGCCATCATTGCGTGGTTCAGTTCATAGAGCTGGTAGAACATGGGAAGCGTACCCCTTGGTTCAATCAACGACAACGCCGCTCCCGGTCGGACGCAAGCTTGCGATTGTTTGTCTTGGTGTCCGCAATCGCTGCCAGACTACCATTTTTCTTGTGCAGTGCAACAAATATACCCGTCTCGCCTCGATACAAGGCCTGAAGCTAGAATGAATCTGGATTCCTGACGATTTGCAAACGAGCTTGCTCGAAACTGGCCGTTTTCCGCTGTTTTCGTGCATTGAGGCACGCTGCCTGACGTTTTCAGGAAAATCTGGCGCCTCGCCGCAGCAAAATATGGGTACGCTCCCCTGTGGCGATGCAGCAAAGCCGCCATCACTCAGGTGGCCGCCACTTGGATGACTGCCTTCACCAGACCCGTCTTTTCCTCCGCCCATCGCGGCAGATCGGCAACCGCGCCATCGAGCGTGGTGCGGTGGGTGATCAGCGCGTCGATAGGCACAAGGCCGGACGCGATCGACGCGACGACGTGGTCGAAATCCTGCCGGGTCGCGTTGCGGCTGCCGATCAAGGTCATCTCGCGCTTGTGGAACTCCGGATCGGAGAAGCGGATCTCGTCCTTGACGACACTGACGAAGACCAGGGTACCGCCATGGGCGACGTGGGCGAAGGCCGCCTGCATCGAACCACCGTGCCCGGTGGCGTCGAAGACGACATCGAAACCGTCGCCATCCGTCGCAGCGGCAATGCGCGCCGCCGCATCAACATCCACGACGATGCCCTTGGCAAAGCCGAGCTTGCGAGCGGCAAAGTCCAGCCGCTCGGTACTGGTGTCGGCGAGCACCACGTCATGGCCGGCGATGCGCGAGAAGATCGCCGTGCCGAGTCCGATTGGCCCGGCACCGATAACCAGCGCCCGTGCCCCTGCATCCGTCGATGCCCGGCGGACCGCGTGGGCGCCGATCGCGAGGAACTCGACCGTTGCCGCGGCCTCCGGCGACAGACCCTCCGCCGGATAAAGATTACCCTCCGGCACGACGATCTCCTCGCAAAACGCACCGTCGGTATGGACGCCGAGAACCTTGATGGCCGTGCAGCAGTTCGGTTTGCCCTTTCGGCAGGCAATACAAGCGCCACAGGAGAGATAGGGGTTGACCACGACCGGCGTGCCGGGCGCTATCGTCGTCCCTCGCCCGCCAGAAATCACCGTCGCCGAGATCTCGTGGCCCATGACCCGCGGATATTCGAGGAACGGATGTTTGCCGGCGAAGATATGGTAGTCCGTGCCGCAGATGCCGACATGGCTGACGGCAAGGCGGACCCAACCGTCCGGCACGGTTTCGATTGGCGTGCGATCGACGACCTCCAGCCGACCGGGTTGTGGGCAGAGCACGGCTTTCATGGCAATTCTCTCGAGTACGGCGGCGCCTAGCGGGCGCTGCGGCGACGCAATTGGTCGAAATAGACGATGACGATGATCAGCGCGCCGGTGATGATGCGCTGCCAGAACGAGTTGACGTTCAACAGGTTGGCGCCGTTGTTGATCGTTGCGAGGATGAAGGCGCCGAGCAGCGGCCCGTGCACCGAGCCGACAGCCCCAAAGAGGCTGGTGCCGCCGATGACCGACGAGGCGATCGCCTGCAGTTCCCAGCCTTCGGCCTGGGTGGCGTTGCCGATGCCGATGCGCGAGGCAAGCAGCAGGCCAACGAAGGCGGCGCAGGTCGACGACAGGATGTAGGCGAGATAGATCGTGCGGTGGACGTTGACGCCGGAGAGACGGGCGGCCTCACTGTTGGAGCCGACGGCGAAGAGATAGCGGCCGAAGCGGCTCAAATGCAGGAAGACATAGGCCGGGATCGCCACCACGATCACCATCCAGAACAGGCTGGGAACGCCCAGGAAATCGGCGCGCGAGAAATTGGTGAAGGCCTCATTGGTGATCGAAATGGTCGAGCCATTGGTGATCAAGAGGCCGATACCGCGGAGCGAGGTCAGGGTCGCCAGCGTGATGATGAAGGGCGGCAGGCCCATGCGCACGATGCCGAAGGCGTGGAATGCGCCGATCAGCACACCGAAGGCAAGCGTGAGGATGATGGCGATCCAGAGCGGCACGCCGGCGGCCAGCAGCCAGGCGACGATAACGCTGGTGAAGCCGACCACGGCACCGACCGAAAGGTCGATGCCGGCGGTGATGATAACGAAGGTCTGGCCAACCGCAAGGATCGCCGTCATCGCCCCCTGGCGCAGCAGGTTGCTGATGTTGTTGGGCGTCCAGAAACTGTTGGTCGCGAAGCCCAACAGCAGCCAGAGGAACAGAAGCAACCCCAGGAGGGTAAGGCCGAACAGAATGCTCACGCCCTTGCGTGGTGCCGCGCTGGCGCCGCTCTCCACCGTTTCCGCACTCATCGTCTTCCTCCCTGCATCCTCAAGTTTGTTTTTATCGGTTCAAACGCCAATTGCCTGCGTCAGCACTTCCTCATGGCTCGCGGCGCGATAGTCGTGGCTGGCGACCAGCCGCCCGCGCCGGAACACGTGCAGCCGGTCCGCCAGTTCGTAGACCTCGGGCAGATAGGACGAGATCAGGATGATGCCCGCCCCGT
Source organism: Ensifer sp. ENS03 (assembly GCF_014852035.1). Taxonomy (NCBI): domain Bacteria; kingdom Pseudomonadati; phylum Pseudomonadota; class Alphaproteobacteria; order Hyphomicrobiales; family Rhizobiaceae; genus Ensifer; species Ensifer sp. ENS03. The sequence continues at coordinate 56,560 of NZ_JACVAV010000004.1, forward strand.
TCTCCAGAAGCCGCGCGAACAGCCGATAGATTTCCGCCTTGGTTCCGACATCGACGCCGACCGTCGGCTCGTCGAAGATGAAAAGCTTAGCGCCGTGGCTCAGCCACTTGCCGATGACGATCTTCTGCTGGTTGCCGCCGGACATGGCGGAGGCCAGCACCCGGCGTGACGGCGTCTTGATCTTCAGGTCGCGAATCTGGCGGTCGGCGTTTTCCCGTTCCTGCTGGCCATTGATCGTCAGACCGCGTGTCAGCCGGTTGAAAACCGGCAGATTGATGTTGAGGCCGATCGGCAGGTTGAGGCAGAGGCCCTGGTCGCGCCGGCTTTCCGGCGCAAGCGCAATGCCGAGGTCCATGGCCTTACGCTCGCTGGCGATCTCAACCTTGCGGCCCTGCCAGTAGATCTCTCCAGCCGTTGGTCGGTGCCGGCCATAGAGGCCGAGCGCGAACTCGCTGCGTCCTGCGCCGATCAGCCCATAGAGGCCGACGATCTCGCCGGCGCGCACCGTCAGCGATACATCCTGGAAACCGGGACCGCTCAGGTTCCGCGTCTCGACGATCATCTCGCCGGGCGGAAAATGCTCCTTGTGATAGATCTGCTCGATCGTGCGGTTGATCATCAGCGCGATCAGTTCCGCCTCATTGGTCTCGCCGATCTTGCGGGTGCCGACATGGGTGCCGTCACGCAGCACCGAGACACGGTCGGCAAGCTCGAACACTTCCTCCATGCGATGGCTGATATAGACGATCGTCACGCCTTCGGCCTGCAGCCTTCGGATCAACCGGAAGAGCTGTGCCGATTCCTGGCGGGTGAGATAGGCGGTCGGCTCATCGAAGATCAGAAACTGCGTGCCGCGCATGGCCGCGCGTGCCGTGGCGACAAGCTGCTGCTGGCCGATCGTCAGGCTACCAAGCACGGCACCGGCCGGCAGGTTAAAGCCGAGATCATCCAGCACGCTTTGTGCCGCATCGGTCATGGCGCGCTTGCGCATCAGGCCGTTGCGATTGATCTCGTCGCCGAGAAACATATTGGCCGCGACCGACAGGTGTGCGCAAAGTACGACCTCCTGGTGCACGGCATTGATACCGCGCTCAATCGCCTCCTGCGGCGTGCCAAGCTGAACGGGTTTTCCGCACCAGAAGATTTCACCGGACGTGCGCTTGATGACGCCGGTCAGAAGCTTGATCAGCGTCGACTTGCCGGCCCCGTTCTCACCGACGATCGCGTGAACTTCACCGGAAAGAAAGGTCAGCGACGCCGGCTTCAAGGCTTCGACGGCGCCATACTTCTTCTGCAGGGCGCGCAGCTCCAGGATAGGCTCGCCTTTCGGAACCGGATGGCGTGTCGCCACATGCAGTCCTTCGGTCCTCCCGTCGCGTGCCTCTTGCAAATCGGTCATCTGCGCATTCCTCCCATCGCAGAGATCGCTTGCGGCCGGTCCTCGTTCCGGCCGCAAGCGGGTGCGGCGGGCTCAACGCCCACCGCAGCCGTCGTCACTTGACCTTCGGGTTCAAGAGAGCGTCGATCTTCGGCTCGGCCATGTTGGCCTTGGTCACCAGATTGGCGCCGGTATCGACATTCGCCTCGACCTTCTCCTTCTTCGAGACCGCGAGCGCCGTCTTCACGCCATCATAACCCATGCGATAGGGATCCTGAACGACGAGACCGGCCAGAACGCCTTCCTTGAGGAAGCCGACCGTCTTGTCGTCGCTGTCGAAGCCGATCACCTTGATCTTGTCGCCGAGCTTGTTTTCGGCAATTGCCTGGCCGACACCCTGCGCCATGATCAGGTTGGACGCGAAGACGCCGACAAGGTTGGGATTGGCGGTGATCAGGTCGGTCATGATGTTGAGGCCGGTGGTCGCCTGGCCGTCGGCATATTTGTCGACGACGACCTTGAAGCCCGGATACTTGGTCTTGACCTGATCGAGGAAGCCTTCGCGGCGCTGGTCGAGCGAGCCGACGCCCGGAAGGCTGGTGATGATGGCGATCTCACCCTCTTCCTTGCCGCTCATTTCCTTGACCGCCGCAGCGAGACCATCGGCAGCGATGCGGCCGCCCTGAACGTTGTCGGTGGTGAGGAACGACGAGAAGGCCTTGGAGTCGGCACCGGAGTCGATGCCGATGATCGGAACGGCCTTTGCCGCCTCGTCGATCGGCTTGCCGAGCGCCTTGAATTCCGTCGGCGAAATGACGACGGCAGCCGGCGCGCCCGCAACCGCGTTCTCGAGAATGCTGATCTGGCCGTTGATATCGGATTCGGATTGAGCGCCGAGTTCCGGTACGTTGACGCCGAGATCCTTGCCGGCGGCGCGGGCGCCAGCGAGCACGATCTGCCAGTAGAAGGACGTGGTATCCTTGACGATGATCGGGATCGTAACGTCCTGTGCGAAGGAGGCGACCGGCGACATGCCGGCGATCATCGCGGCGCCGGCCAAGGCGGTAAAGGCGCGACGGGTAAGGCTGCTTTTCAGAATGCTCATCCCAGGTTTCTCCTCTTGGTGCACCGTGTTCCACTTCTTGGAGGTCGATCGCAGGTGCTGGCTTATCGACCTTTTATCGATAAAAAACATATTGGAATGCTAATACGACAATCCCGGCTTGGCAAGCTGCCGGAACAGCATTTCAGACGGCGCTTTAGTGCCGTCCGTTAAACCCGAACCGGCTCGTCCCCGAGCTCCGGTGCGACCAGTGTGAACGGCTCGAAGGCGGCGAAATCGGCGGCGGAAAACCGGTGCTCGACGAGCACCATGTTGCGCGCCAGGCTCTGCGGCTTGGCGGTGCCGAGCAGCACCGAGGCGACCTGCGGATGGCCAAGCGGAAACTGCATGGCGGGTGCGGCAAGCGGCACGTTCATGCCGCGGGCGACCGCGTCCATGGCATCGACCTTTTGCCGGATATCTTCCGTTGCCGGCATGTAGTCGAAATGCGCGCCTTCGACCGGTCCCGTCGCCAGGATGCCCGAATTGAAGACCCCGCCGACGACGAGCGAAGTCTGCTTCTTCTCGCAGAGCGGCAGCAGTTCGGCGACAGCCGACCGGTCGAGCAAGGTGTAACGTCCGGCGAGCAGGATACAGTCGAGATCGGCGTGGCGCAGGACGTCGAGACAGATCGGCACTTCGTTGACGCCAAGACCATAGGCCGCAATCGTTCCCGAGGATTTCAGCTCCTCCAACGCCTTGAGGCCGCCCTCCAGCAACTGCCGTAAGTAGATCGCATTGCGGGCGGCGCCATGGGTATAGACGCCGATATCATGCACATAGAGGATATCGATGCGGTTGAGCCCGAGCCTGGCGTAGCTGAACTCGACCGAGCGCATGATGCCGTCATAGCTGTAGTCGTAGGTGACGTCGAAATTGAGCGGCTTCACATAGGAATAGTCCGGCACCTTGTCTTGCGGCACCGGATGCAGGAGACGGCCGACCTTGGTGGAGAGCACGAACTGGTCGCGCGGCTTATCGCGCAGGAAGTCGCCGACGCGGCGCTCGGCAAGGCCGAGGCCGTAGAACGGCGCAACGTCGAAGTAGCGCATGCCCGACTGCCAGGCAGCGTCCAGGGTCGCCATCGCCGACTCGCGGGTGCATTCGCGGTAGAGGCCGCCGAGACCGGCGGCGCCGAAGCTAAACTCGGTCACCGATAGGTCGGTTCGACCGATCCGTCTCGTCTGCATTTCCCCGTTTCCTCCTCCCAGGATGCCTTACGTACTTAGAGCGTTGCGCCCAGATGCCAGGGCACGAACTCATTATCGCCGTAGCCGAAAAGCTCGCTCTTGGTCTTGCGGCCCGAAGCGGTCTCGATGATCAGATCGAAGATCTCGCGGCCAAGCCCGGCAATGCTCGCCTCCCCCGAAGCGATCACGCCGCAATCGATATCCATGTCCTCTTCCATCGCCCGGTAGAGCGCCGTGTTGCTGGTAAGCTTGATCGACGGCGCGGGCCGACAGCCGAAACAGCTGCCGCGACCGGTGGTAAAGGCAATGACATTGGCGCCGCCGGCGACCTGGCCAGTGGCCGATACCGGGTCGTAGCCAGGTGTATCCATGAAGACGAGCCCGTGCTCGGTGACGCGTTCGGCATAACGGTAGACCGCGTTCAGCGGCGAGCGGCCGCCCTTGGCGACGGCGCCGAGCGATTTTTCGAGGATCGTGGTCAGGCCACCACGTTTGTTGCCCGGCGAAGGATTGTTGTCGAGCGAGGCGCCATGCATCGCCACATAGCTCTCCCACCAGGCAATCAGCCCATCAAGTTTCAGCGCCACTGCTTCGTTGACTGCACGGCTGCGCAACAGGTGCTCGGCGCCATAGATTTCCGAAGTCTCGGAGAGGATCGCCGTGCCGCCGGCCGCGGCAAGGATATCGACCGCAGCACCCAGCGCCGGATTTGCGGTGATGCCCGAAAGCCCATCTGAACCGCCACATTGCAAACCGACGATGATCTCGCTGACCGGGATCGCAATACGGCGTTCCTTGCCGACTTCGGCCGCGATTTCCTCGAGAATCCCCAGCGCCTTTTCAACGGAACGACGCGAGCCGCCGGCTTCCTGGATGTTGAAATGACGTTTCTCCGCGCCGGCGCCGCTCTGACCATAGAGCGTCAACTGGTTGACCTCGCAGCCGAGGCCGACCATCAGAACGCCGCCGAAATTGACATGGCGGGCGTAGCCGGCGAGCGTGCGGTGCAGATTGGCCATGCCGTCGCCGGTCGAGGACATGCCACAGCCCTGATCGTGCACGATCGGCACGAAACCGTCGATACCCTCATATCTCGGGAGAATGCGCCTGTTCGCCTCCTCGGCGATGGCGCGACAGACCGTGGTGGAACAGTTCACGCTGGCGACGACACCGATGTAGTTGCGCGTCGCTGCCCCGCCATCACCTCTTCGATAGCCCATGAAGGTGCGGGCCTTGTCGGCATCGCTTGCCGCTTCCGGCACCCCCTGTGGGCTGATCGCCAAGCGATCCTTGTCGAAGGCGAGGTTGTGGGAGTGCACGTGGTCGCCCGGCGCGATATCGGCGGTCGCCCGGCCGATCGCCTGGGCGTATTTCACGACCGGCTCGCCGGCGCGGATGGGGCGGATCGCGATCTTGTGGCCGGCATCGACTTTCGCTGCTGCATGAACATTGTTCGGCAGGGCGTCGCCAGCGGCAATCGCCAGCGTCGCCACGACGACATTGTCCTCCGGTGCGAGCAGGATGGTGGACGGCGCAGACACCCGGTTTCTCCCAAATGATTTTCGTTCTGTCTTTTATCTACAATAGACAGATAGCCGTCAATGGGTATTATAGCGAAAACATCGGCGGCACGGCCGAGACCCCCCGGAGCGACTTGAGAGGAACAGATCTGGATGACAGACGCAGACAAAACCGGAGCGACGGGATAGAGGAGCCTTCCGCGTAAGCGCAGAAAACTTCGAACGATCCGGACGTCGCCCATGGCAAAACAGAACACCGTCTTCAAGGATGCCTATAACCGCTGCCTGAAGTTGCTGGCGGACACATCCTCGCTGCCCTCCGAGCCAGAACTCGGGCAGATGCTCGGCGTCAGCCGGACGACGGTGCGCGCGATCCTCAGCCGCTTCGAGGAACTGCAGCTGATAGCCTGGGACAAGCGCAAAAAGAGCGTGCTGAGACAACCCCGGCCCGACGATTATTTTCCGACGGAAGAGACGGATTCACTCGCCGAGATCATCGAGCGCAGCTTCATGCGCCGGATTCTCGCCGGCGGCGCCGAACCGGGCATGCAGATCAACGAACTGGAACTGGCGCGCGACATTGGAACCGGCACGACCAGCGTGCGTGAATTCCTGATCCGCTTCAGCCGCTTCGGCCTGATCGAGAAGCGGCCGAACAGCCATTGGATCCTCAAGGGTTTCACCCGCGAATTCGCGCTGGAACTGACGGAAGTGCGCGAGATGTTCGAACTGCGCTCGGCCGCGCGCTTCGTCTCTTTGCCCGACAACCATCCGGCCTGGGAAGAGCTTCGGGAGATCGAGGCTCTGCACCGGGACATCCTAGCCGACATCGACAATCGCTACCGGGAGTTCTCCGAGCTCGACGAGCAGTTTCACCTGCTGGTGCACAAGGCATCGAGCAACCGGTTCATCGTCGATTTCTACGACATCATCGCGATCGTCTTCCACTATCACTACCAGTGGAACAAGACGAATGCCCGCCAGCGCAACGCCCGCGCGCTCGAAGAACACCTCGCCTATATCGAAGCACTGCGTTCGCACGACCCGGCCAAGGCGGAACAGGCCTGCCGGCGACACCTTCAGTCCGCTCGCGAAACCCTTCTCCAATCCATTCCATAGCCAGCTATCGGAGCCTATGCATGCCGACGCCGATCGTGCAATTCGGGACGAGCCGTTTCCTTCAGGCGCATGCCGACCTCTTCATCAGCGAAGCGTTGACGAAGGGGGAAGCGCCCGGTCCGATCACGATCGTGCAAACGACAGGGTCGAGCGAACGATCTGGACGCCTCACAGCCCTTGCCCGGCCGGAAGGCTTTCCTGTCATCATTCGTGGCATCCAGGAAGGCGAGACGATCGACGCGACGCAGCAAGTGACAAGCGTCGCGCGCGCGCTTTCGACCGCCCAAAACTGGAGCGAGATCCGGGCGATTATCGCCGAGGAAGCCGAAATCCTGATCTCCAACACCGGCGACACGGGTTACCAGGTCGGCGACAACGACCTGATAACCGACATTCCGCTTTCCTTTCCGGGTAAGCTGCTCCTGCTCTTGGAGGCGCGTTTCGACGCGGCCCGACGCCCGCTGACGATTCTTCCTTGCGAGCTCGTGTCGCGCAACGGCGACGTGTTGAAGGCGCTGATGCTGCGGCTCGCGGCGGAGCGGATGGGAAACAGCGCCTTTATCGACTGGCTGGACAAGGATGTCGTCTGGGCCAACACGCTGGTCGACCGCATCGTCTCCGAGCCGCTCGAGCCTGCCGGTGCAATTGCCGAACCTTATGCGCTCTGGGCGATCGAAAACCAGTCCGGCCTGCGGCTCCCTTGCATCCATCCGTGCGTGAAGCTCGTGGATGACCTGACGCCTTACGAGAAGCTGAAGCTTCACATTCTCAATCTCGGCCACACGGTGCTCGCCGAGCTCTGGCTTAGGCAAGGTCGCGACCAGAACGAGACCGTTCGGAAAATCCTGGCCGACCCCGGCATTGCCGCGCACTTGGACAAAATCTACCAATCCGAAGTGATCCCCGCCTTTGCCGCAAAAGGCCTGGAGAGCGAAGCGGCAGACTACGTGACCGCGACGCTGGAACGCTTCAGAAACCCGTTCCTCAACCACCGCCTAGGCGATATCGCCAATCATCATCGCGAAAAGATCGAACGGCGGATCGTCGATTTGCGGCGTTGGAGCCCCGGCGTAGCCATGCCCGAGCTCCAGGCAATCTGCGATCAGTAGCCGGATTCCTGCTTTTTCGGAACCGACGTCGCCTCGCCGAGAAACTCCTGGCGTAATGCCGTCGTCGCGCGCACGAGCGAGGTGACATCCGTGCCGATCGCCATGAAATCGGCGCCCATCTCGCGATAGTCTCGCGCCTGTTCGAGATCGAGCGTCATGATGCCCCGCGCCTTGCCGGCCTTCTTGATGCGCTCAAACGCGTCAGCGATCGCCGCGCGCACCTCCGGATGACCCGGCTTGCCGAGGTAACCCATGTCGGCCGCCAGATCGGAGGGGCCAATGAACAGGCCGTCGACGCCATCGAGCGCGGCAATCTCGTCGATGGCGGCAAGACCTGCGCGGCTCTCGATCTGCAGGATCAGGCAGATTTCGTCGCCGGCGGTCTGAAGATAGTCGCCGATACGGCCGAACTCCGAGGCCCGCCCGAGGGCGGCGCCGACGCCGCGAATACCATGGGGCGGATAGCGGGTGGCGCGCACCAACTGCTGCGCCTGCGCCAGGCTCTCGACCATCGGGATCAGGAGGGTCTGCACGCCGGTATCGAGAATCTGTTTGATCAGCACGGTATCGCCCACCGGCAGGCGAACCATCGGGTGGCTCGCCGATGCGGAGACGGCACGAAACTGTGCGGACAGCAGCGGGATATCGTTCGGCGCATGTTCGCCGTCGATGAGCAGCCAGTCATAGCCGCTGCCGGACACCACTTCGGCCGCATAGGGGCTGGCTAGCGCCACCCAGAGCCCAAGCTGGAAGCGGTTTTCGCGCAGGGCTGCTTTGAAAGGGTTCTTCGGTGCCGGCATGGGTCGTCTCCTCCTGCTATGCGACGGGACGAGCGATGCCTCAATCCCGCAATCACGAGATTTCTACCGGCAAAGAAAAAAACCGGCCAGAACTTTCCGGCCGGTTTTTCAGATTGGGTACCGTATCTTACGCAACGCCGCCGAGGCAGACGTATTTGATCTCGGTGAACTCCTCGATGCCGTAGCGCGAGCCCTCGCGGCCGAGGCCGGAAAGCTTGACGCCACCGAACGGCGCTTCGGCCGTCGAGATCAGCCCGGTGTTGACGCCGACCATGCCGTATTCCAGCGCTTCGGCGACCCGGAACACCCGCACCAGGTCCTTGGCGTAGAAATAGGAGGCAAGGCCGAATTCGGTGTCGTTTGCCTGCTCGACGACATCCGCCTCGTCGGTGAAGCGGAAGAGCGGGGCGACCGGCCCGAAGGTTTCCTCACGCGCAACCGCCATCGCCTGGGTGACGTCGGCCAGAACCGTCGCTTCATAGAAGGTGCCGCCGAGCGTGTGGCGCTTGCCGCCCTGGATGACGCGTGCGCCCTTGGAGGTGGCGTCAGCGATGTGCTCCTCGACCTTTTCCAGCGCCGCCTTGTCGATCAGCGGGCCAAGGATCACGCCTTCGTCGAGACCGTTGCCGATCTTCAGCTTGGCGACCGCCTTGGCGAGCTTGTCGGAGAAGGCATCATAGACCTTGTCCTGCACATAAATGCGGTTGGCGCACACGCAGGTCTGGCCGTTGTTGCGGAACTTGGCGATCAGCGCGCCTTCGACCGCGGCATCGAGATCGGCATCGTCGAAGACGATGAACGGCGCATTGCCGCCGAGTTCCAGCCCGAGCTTCTTGATGGTGGCAGCACTCTGGCGGTAGAGCTCGGCCCCCACCTCCGTCGAGCCGGTGAAGGTGAGCTTGCGCACGACCGGGTTCGAGGTCATCTCGGCGCCGATCTCGCGGGCAGAACCGGTGATGACGCTGAAGAGGCCCTTCGGCAGGCCGGCACGCTCGGCAAGGATCGCAATGGCGATCGCCGAGAACGGCGTCTGGGCAGCCGGCTTCAACACCATGGCGCAGCCGGCAGCAAAGGCCGGGCCGGCCTTGCGGGTGATCATCGCATTGGGGAAGTTCCAGGGCGTGATCGCCGCAACGACGCCGATCGGCTGCTTCATGACCAGGATGCGCTTGTCGGGCTGGTGGCCGGGGATCAGGTCGCCATAGATGCGGCGCGCCTCTTCGGCAAACCACTCGACGAAGCTTGCACCGTAGACAATCTCGCCGGTCGCCTCAGTGAGCGGCTTGCCCTGTTCCAGCGTCAGGATGCGGCCGAGATCGTCCTTGTTCTCAATCATCAGCTCGAACCACTTGCGCAGCACGCCGGCGCGGTCCTTGGCCGTGCGCGCTGCCCAGGTCTTCTGGGCGACGCGCGCGGCCTCGATCGCAGCCCTGGTTTCCTTGGCGCCGAGCTTCGGCACCCGGCCGATGATCTCGCCCGTCGCCGGGTTGTTCACCTCGATCGCGTTTGCCGCGTCCGCCTCGATCCACGCGCCGCCAACGAGGGCTGCCTGGCGAAACAATGATGGGTCTTTAAACGACATGATCCGTCCTCTCTCAAATCCTACAGAACTTATACAACTTTTTTCTTGGAAACGGCAATGACCTCAAGTCGCCGTTTCTGTAATTTCCTGAGGCGCACAAGGCGCGCGGGCGCTCACGTTTCCATGCATCCAACCCGTTTCTTCGCCATCCGTCCTCATGTAGCGTTCGAAGCGAATCAAACCATGGGCCGCCAGTCGGTCCAGCGACGTTCCCAGGTTCACGCGACACCGAGAAGAGGCTTGTCCATGACGGCGACCGACAACAGAAAAGCTGACCATCCGATCGATGCCATGTTCATCGAGCGCTGGTCGCCCCGCGCCTTCACCAATGAGGAAATCGACGAAAAAACCCTGCTTTCCTTCTTCGAAGCGGCGCGTTGGGCGCCGTCTGCCAGCAACCGGCAACCCTGGCGCTTCGTCTATGCGCGCCGCGGCACAGATCGCTTCCCGGTGCTGCTCGACACGCTCGACGAGGGAAACCAGCGCTGGGCGAAGAACGCGGCGGCACTTCTGGTCGTGATTTCAAGAACGCATAATGCAGCGCAGAACGGCGAGATGCGGCACGCCTACACCCACGCCTTCGACACTGGGGCGGCCTGGTACAGCCTCGCTTTGCAGGCCTCGCTCGCGGGCTGGCACACCCATGGCATGGCCGGTATCGATCGCGACAAGGCGATGCACGCCCTGAATGTTCCCGAACACTACCGGGTCGAAGCCGCCGTTGCGATCGGCCGGCTTGCCGATTCCTCGACGTTGCCGGACGATCTGCGCGCACGCGAAATCCCGAGCCAACGCAAGCCGGTCGGCGAGTTCGCCTTCGAGGGGCGGTTCAAGGGCGAATGAAGCGCCAACGAAAAATCCCGGCTCTGAGGCCGGGATTTTCTTTATGTCTCTGCATAGGCCTCGATCAGATGTCGAGGTTTGCGACGCTCAGCGCATTCTCCTGAATGAACTCGCGACGCGGCTCAACCTCGTCTCCCATCAGACGCGAGAACAGGCCGTCGGCGTCGGTGGCGTCGGTAACCCGGACCTGCAGCAGCGAGCGGACGTTCGGATCGAGCGTCGTTTCCCAGAGCTGCTCGGCGTTCATCTCACCCAGACCCTTGTAGCGCTGCATCGACAGGCCCTTGCGGCCAGCGGCAAAGATCGCGTCGAGAAGCGCACGCGGGCCGCTGACCTCCTGCGCGCCGTCCCGGCGACGCAAAACCGGCGGTGCCGAGTAGATCTCTTTCAACTTTGACGCCAGTTGGTCGATATAGCGGGCATCGGAGGAACCGATCAGCGCCATGTCGAGTACGGCGAATTCCTTGACGCCGCGAACCATGCGTTCGAACCGCAACCCGCCTTCGCTGGTAACTGTGCCGGTCCAGCCGCGCTCGGTTTCCTCGGCGATCACGTCGAGACGACGCGCGATCTCGGCGGCGGTCTTTTCGTACTCGTCGCGCTGGCCGTTGAGCTCGACGTTCAGCGCGCCGGCGATGGCCGCCTGCTCGACAATCGCCCGATTATAGCGCGAGTGAAGCCCGTTCATGAGGTTACGCAAGCGCAGGGCATCGGTGATCACCTCGCGCAGGTCCTGCCCGGCGCGGACTTCGCCCGATTCAAGCTGCAGCGTCGCTTCCTCGAGACCCATCGAGATCAGGTAGTCTTCGAGCGCCTGCTCGTTCTTGAGATACTGCGCCGACTTGCCGCGCGTCACCTTATAGAGCGGCGGCTGGGCGATATAGATGTGGCCGCGCTCGATCAGTTCCGGCATCTGCCGGAAGAAGAATGTGAGCAGCAGGGTGCGGATGTGGGCGCCGTCGACGTCGGCGTCCGTCATGATGATGATCTTGTGGTAACGCAGCTTGTCGGCGTTGAACTCGTCCTTGCCGATCGACGTGCCGAGCGCGGTGATCAGCGTACCGATTTCCTGGCTCGACAGCATCTTGTCGAAGCGCGCACGCTCGACGTTGAGGATCTTGCCGCGCAGCGGCAGGATCGCCTGGTTTTCGCGCGACCGGCCCTGCTTGGCCGAACCACCCGCCGAGTCCCCTTCCACCAGGAAGACTTCGGACTTTGCCGGGTCACGCTCGGAGCAGTCCGCCAGCTTGCCCGGCAGCGACGAGATGTCGAGCGCGCCCTTGCGGCGCGTCAGTTCGCGCGCCTTGCGGGCAGCTTCGCGGGCGGCAGCGGCTTCGACCACCTTGCCGACGAGGATCTTGGCTTCGGTCGGATGTTCTTCGAACCAGGTGCTGAGCGCCTCGTTGACGAGGCTTTCGACCACCGGTCGCACTTCCGACGACACCAGCTTGTCCTTGGTCTGCGACGAGAATTTCGGATCGGGAACCTTGACCGAGAGTACGGCCGTCAGGCCTTCGCGGCAGTCCTCGCCCTGGAGCGTGACCTTTTCTCTCTTTGTAATGCCGGACGTATCGGCATAGGACGTGACCTGCCGGGTCAAGGCGCCACGGAAGCCCGCCATATGCGTGCCGCCGTCGCGCTGCGGGATGTTGTTGGTGAAGCAGAGCACGTTTTCGTGATAGCTGTCGTTCCACCACATCGCCACTTCGACGGTGATGCCGTCCTTCTCGCCGCGGATCGATACCGGCTTGTGCACCAGCGGCTTCTTCGCGCGGTCGAGATAGGCGACGTAGGCCTCAAGACCGCCCTCGTACATCATCTCGTCCTGGCGGATGTCCGAATGGCGCTTGTCGGTGAGGATGATATGAACGCCTGAATTCAGGAACGCGAGTTCGCGCAAGCGGTGCTCGAGCGTGTTGTAGTCGAACTCGGTCTTGGTGAAGGTCTCGCTGCTCGGCAGGAACGTCACCTCGGTCCCGGTCTCATCGCCGGCGTCGCCGGTAACGGCGAGAGAGCCGTCAGCGACACCGTGGGTGAAGCTCATCTCGTGAATCTTGCCTGCGCGCCGGATCTTCAGCTTGAGCGAAACCGAAAGCGCATTGACCACCGACACGCCGACGCCGTGCAGGCCGCCCGAAACCTTGTAAGAGTTCTGGTCGAACTTACCGCCGGCGTGCAGCTGGGTCATGATGACCTCGGCCGCCGAGACGCCCTCTTCCTTATGGATGTCAGTCGGGATGCCGCGACCGTTGTCGGTTACCGTCACCGAGCCGTCCGGATTGAGCGACACCGTCACGATGTCGGCATGGCCCGCAAGCGCTTCGTCGATCGCGTTGTCCACCACCTCGTACACCATGTGGTGCAGACCGGAGCCGTCGTCGGTGTCGCCGATATACATGCCCGGCCGCTTGCGTACGGCATCCAGGCCCTTCAGCACCTTGATGGAATCGGCACCATATTCGGCGCTGGCGCCGGTTTCGGTCTCAGGATTGTCGGTCATTCAGCTACGGGTCTTTCCAGGTTCTTCGGACATGGTGATTCGTTGCGAATCACGTCTCGGACGCCTCTTGGACTATAGAAAATTTGTCCAGGGTTCCAAATCCCGGACCGCCGCGCGGCGGCCGGAAACAAGCATTCATCCCCTGTCATTATCAGGAAATGTGGCTTTTTCCAAAACATCTTGCAGCTTGCGGATCGTCTCCGGAGACAAAGCGCGAATTTGTTCGCTCAATCGGTTGGCAAAGGCCGTGTGCTCCGGCGTCAGACCCGACGTGTCGAGCACCGTTTTTGGCGAGGAGACGTTGGCAATGCGGAACAGATCCTCCGCCTCGTCCCAGATCACGTTGAAGTAACCGGTGACGCGCTGGAGGAAGTCGAAGCTCGGCGCACCGCGCTTTCCATGCTCGAGCGCCGAGAGATAAGCGGCCGAGACGCCGATCGCCTTTGCCATCTCCTTCTGCGACACGCCCTTGCGGCGCCTGAGGTCGCGCAGAGCCTGGCCGAAGGGCGTCATAGCGCGCTGCCTCTCACCCGCGCCAGGCGGACGTAGAGCGCGCCGTCGCCGCCATGGTTACGGGCGGCCGGCTCATAGGACGAAATCAGCGGCCGGAATTCGGGAAGCGAGAACCAGAGTGGCACCGCCCGCTTCAAGGCGCCGTCGCTGCCGAACGAGGTGCCCTTGCCGGTAATGACGAGCACATGTCGCAGCCCCCGCTCGTGCGCCCGCAGCAGAAACTGCAGAAGAAGTCCGTGCGCTTCGCTCTGGATCATGCCGTGCAGGTCGATCCGGCCCTCAAGCACCAGGTGCCCCTTTGCCAGCTTGCGCTTGACCGGCCGCTCCAGTGGATGATGCACTTTTTCGCCGAGCTTCTTCGTCAGCGCTATGCCCGCCTGCTCGAGAGCTGTTGCCGGCTGTTGCGGCCGCTGCTTGCCCTTCGCCTCTTCCGGAGGTTTTGCCTGTTCGTCCTCGGCCAGAATCTCCATCAGGTCGGCGAGCCGACCGGCCATCGGTCTCGCCGAACGGGCAACCTTGCCCCAGAGAATGCGATCCTCGGCCGAAAGTTTCTTGTCCTTAGCCATGGCCGTAACGGGGCGCGGCCGCCTTGGGAACGAAGACGTAAAAGTCGGCTGCGTTGCGAACCGCTCCGGCCCGCTCACCGGCCTCGAAACCGGATCCGGTAAAGATATCGCCGCGAGCCGGGCCAACGATCGCCGAGCCGGTATCGAGCGCCAGCATCAGACGCTGGAAAGGTTTTCCGTCATCGAGCCGCGTCAGGCTCTCGCTCGCGATAAAAAAAGGAACGCCAAAGGTGTGGATCAGCCGATCAACTGCCAATGAGCGGTTCGGTTCGAGCGAGACCTTGGCGGCGGCAATCGGCCCCAGCCGTTCGTCCTCGACGTCTGCCTCGCGGAAGAAGATGAATGACCGGTTGTGCCAGAGAACCTCGTCGACCTCTTCGGGATGCGCTTCCAGCCAGTCGCGAATACTCATCATCGAAACGGTGGCTGCATCGATCTTGCCGCGCTCGATCAGCAATTTGCCAACGGCTGAGAAATAGTGCCCGGTCTTGGCCGAATAAGTGACGCGGCGGCGCGAACCATCCGGGAAGCGGAGTCGTGCGGCACCCTGGACATGAACGAAGAAGACCTCGACCTTGGACTTCGCATAGGCGATCTCCAGGCCGCGGCCGGCCAGATGGCCCTGCTCTATCGCTTGCCTGTCCGGATACTCGCTGATCCGGCCACCCTCGGAGAGACCGAAGGCGAAATAGGGATCCATCCCCTCCGGCCGGTTGCCATCGTGAACATCGACCAGATCGTCCGGTCGGCGGTAGAGCGGATAACGATAGGTCTCGTCCGCTTCGGTGCGGACATCGATCTCGGGCTCGTAAAAGGCCGTGACAAAACCGGAACCCGTTTCTGGCACGATCCGGAAGGGGACGAAATGCGCTTCGAAAAACGCCCGTGCGTTCTCTCCGCTACCAACCTGCTGCCGCGAGGCGGAGAAGGCCGGCAAAAGATCGTCGACTGAAATCCCGAGAGAACCCGCGCGATAGGGTTTGACCGTCGAGACATGCTGGTGACAGCGACGCATCGCCTCGATCACCGCGATCGGATCATCATGTTGCCAGCCCGGAAGCTCGGCGAAACGGGCTGGCTCAAGTCGATAGGACATGGGTACCGCGTCCGCTCAGTTTTCGGATTCGGTGGCGATCAGCTTCCAGTTCGGATCCCGCGAACGAATGTCGCGCGCGAAGGTCCAGAGATCGTTGACCTCCGCAACCGACTCGGCGTCGCCGTCAATCAGGCCGCCCTGCTTGTCATAGGTCGCCGAAATCAGCTGGCTGACGATGCGAACGGTGATGTTCTCTTCGCTGTCCTTCACTTCGGCGTGAATGATGTCTGCCTTGTCGATGCCGACGAAGGTGGACTTGACGACTTCGCCCTTGCGCTCGCGATCGGTGATCGCCGCGTCGAAGCCTTCATAGACCTCGCGGGACAGCAGATTCTTCAGCGTCTTTCGGTCGCCATCCGCGAAAGCCATGACGATCATCTCGTAGGCCATCTTGGCGCCGTTGACGAATTCCTTGGGATCGAAACCCTGATCCGCGTCGCTCAGCGCCCGCAGCTGGGTGTTGAGCGTCGTTCCGGTCTTGGCGAAAGCGTCGATCATTTCGTAGCGGTTTGCTTCTTCGTCCGCATTCTCGCGGCGCGGCAGCTGCACGACCTTGCCCTTGTCGCCGTTTTCCGGCCCCTGGCTCATGTCGCGTGGCGAATACGGATCAAACGGCGGCCGCTCGCTCCCGGTCCGGCGGCCCAAGACGCTGCGCAGTTGGAGGAAAATGACCACCGCGGCGATCAGGAAAAAAAACGTGATGAAGTCAAAAGAGCCCATTTCCACCCGGAACCGCTGTTAGAATTTCTCGTGGCTATTCCATATAGTCCGCAAGGATAGATCATTCAAATGGCGATGTCGCACCCTTAGACGGGGATGTGACACCAGGTTTCATTTTCGGGCAGCATCGATGCGTTCATTTCTTATCCCCCTTGCCATCCTCGGGCTTCCGCTGGCCGAGATCGCCGGTTTCGTTGTCGTTGGCCGAGAGATCGGCCTCCTGATGACGTTGCTGCTGGTTCTTGCCAGTGCATTTGTCGGCGTTATCCTGCTGAGAGTCCAGGGATTTACCGTCATTCGGCGAATGCAGGACGCCACGCGCAACGGTAGCGACCCGGGCCGGGAGGTGCTTGGCGGCGCATTGCTGTTCGTCGCGGCGATCCTGCTGGTGGTGCCGGGCTTCGTCAGCGACGTGATCGGCCTCCTGCTGTTTCTGCCTTTCGTTCGAAATGCGGTTGCCGGTTTCCTGCGCAAGCGAATGACGATCGTGACCGCGGCATCCGGTGCCGGCTGGACACGGCCGCACGAACCGCGCCCCTCGCCGCGCGTCATCGATCTCGATGAAGGCGAATTCTCGCGAACGGACGACGAGGATCCGCCGCAGGTCGGCGATCGCCGCCAGCCCTAGCCAAGAGGCCACGGTGACAGAATGCGCGAACGGCACTCTATCGCCCATATTCCGGAGCATGCTTTCCGCTTTCCGCTTGGAGCAGAAACCCAGCGCCCGCTGGAAAGCGCCGGGCCCGCAGGGTTGTAAGCCCTAGGCCGAAATGCTAGATGGCCTCACCTATTTTTGTCGAGGAACCCTTATGACGACTGATACCGCATCCAACGGCAACGGCAGCGCGCAGCAGAGCCCGACGCTGAACATCCTCGCCCAGTATATCAAGGACCTTTCCTTCGAAAACCCGGGCGCGCCGCGTTCGCTGCAGGCCCGTGACAAGGCGCCGTCGATCAATATCAACGTCAACGTCAATGCCAACCCGCTCGCAGAGAACGATTTCGACGTC
This sequence comes from Ensifer sp. ENS03, assembly GCF_014852035.1. Taxonomy (NCBI): domain Bacteria; kingdom Pseudomonadati; phylum Pseudomonadota; class Alphaproteobacteria; order Hyphomicrobiales; family Rhizobiaceae; genus Ensifer; species Ensifer sp. ENS03. Next base: position 73,608 of record NZ_JACVAV010000004.1, read on the forward strand.
GTGCTCTCGCTGAACGCAGAAGCCAAGGACGGCGACCGCGTCCTGTTCAACGTCGAGCTCGCCTATGGCGGCGTCTTCCGCGTTGCCGGCTTCCCGCAGGAGCACATGCTGCCGCTGCTCTTCATCGAGTGCCCGCGCCTGCTGTTCCCGTTCGCCCGTCAGATCGTTGCCGACGCAACCCGCAACGGCGGCTTCCCGCCGCTGATGATCGATCCGATCGATTTCGCGCAGATGTTCGCTCAGCGCATGGCCGAAGAAAAGGTCCGCGCCCAGGTTTCGAACGAAACCGCAAACTGATCGAATTTCAGATTGATGAAACGAAAAGCCCGGCCAATGTGCCGGGCTTTTTCGTATCTGCCTTAGTCCTGGGGGTCGTATTTTGCCCAGATCGCCTTGGCGCCGATCTTCCCGATCAACGCCGCGTGGGCGGCAAGGTCCGCCTCCGAGAGCCGGTTCGGCAAGGGACGCGGCCGCTGGCCGATAAGGATCGGCGCGTCGTCGAGTTCGATTGCCTGATCGGTCGATCTGTTGGACACAAGGCCGAGTGCTGCCTGACGGCCGCCGATCATCTCGATGTAGACTTCCGCCAGCAGTTCGGAGTCGAGAAGCGCGCCGTGCTTGGCGCGGTGCGAGTTGTCGATACCGTAGCGACGGCAAAGCGCGTCCAGCGAATTAGGCCCCATCGGGTGTTTGCGGCGGGCAAGCGCCAGCGTGTCGGTCACCCGCTCGATGGCGATCGGCGGCATGCCCAGACGCGCAAACTCGGCGTTGATAAAGCCCATGTCGAAGGTGGCGTTGTGCGCGACCCAACGGGCGTCGCCGAAAAACTCGAGGATCTGGTCGACCACATCGGCGAATGGCGGCTTGTCCTTCAGGGACTCGTCGGTGATCCCGTGGATGGCGAGCGCATCCGGGTGAACCTTGCGGTTGCCGGGATTGATATAGATGTGCAGCGTACGGCCGGTCGGAAATTGGTTCTCGAGCTCGACACCGCCGATTTCGATCACTCGGTCCTCGCGATTGTCGAGGCCTGTCGTTTCCGTATCGAAGATGATCTCACGCATCCGCGTCTCCGTTGCTGGCTGCGAGTTGGTCGACGACGGCCTTCACTTGGGCTCGGGTGACGTCGAAACTGTCGCTGGTATCGATGATGTAGTCGGCGCGTTTACGCTTTTCGCTGTCCGGCACCTGACGCGCAAGGATCATCGCAAGTTTTTCCTCGGTCATTCCTGGGCGCTTCAGCGCCCTTTGGCGCTGCAGCTCGGCCGAACAGGTCACGACGACGACGCGATCGACCCGCTTGTCCGCACCCGTTTCAAACAGGAGAGGAATGTCGAGAACGACGAAGGGCGCGCTGGCGGCCTGGTTTTCCGCGAGGAACTCCTGCTCCTTGCGGCGCACCAGCGGATGGACGATCGCCTCAAGCTCGCGCAGCCGTTCCGGCGCCTGCATGAGCTGGCGCGAGAGTTCGGCGCGATCGACTTTTCCATCTTTCGTGCTTCCGGGAAACGCCGCTTCCACCGGCGCCACCGCCTCGTCGCTATAGAGCTGATGCACGACCTCGTCGGCATCGTTCACCGGCACGCCGAAGTCGCGAAACATCTGGGCGGTCGTCGACTTGCCCATGGCAATCGATCCGGTGAGCCCAAGGATAATCATCAGTGCCTGTCCATGTCGTCGATAATCAATTGTCGAAGGTCGGCGTCCACCGTCGGCCGACAGCCGAACCAGAGTTCGAAGCCGGGCACCGCCTGGTGCAGAAGCATGCCCAAACCGTCGACGATCGCAAAGCCCTGCACCTCTGCCTGCGCCAGGATCGGCGTCTTCAACGGAACATAGACAATATCCGTGACGACTGCGCTCGAAGCCATAACGCCGAAGTCGATCGCCGGTGCTTCGCTGCCGTCCATGCCGAGCGAGGTGGTATTGATGAACAGGCCTGCGCCGGTCATCACGTCCGTGAGTGCGCCCATCGGATGGGCTTCCACCGCCGGACCGAACCGGTCGGCAAGTTCCTGCGCCCGTTCGACGGTGCGATTGACGACATGGATCGTCTTGATGCCGCGATCACGAACAGCCTGGATGATCGCCCGGCTGGCGCCGCCGGCGCCGAGAATGACTGCCGTCGACGTCCGGTCCCAGCCGGCCGCCCGCTCGTCGAGGTTGGCAACGAAGCCGCGGCCGTCGGTATTGGTGGCATGCACCTTTCCGTCCTGAACCCACAGCGTGTTGGCGGCGCCGAGTTCCTGGCTGAGCTCATCCGGCTGATCCACCAGTCGACAGGCCACTTCCTTGTGGGGGATGGTCACATTGCCACCGCAGAAACCGGATGTCCCGTCCTTGAGGCTGGCAATGAAGGCGGCGAATTCTTCCGGCTTGACCTCGTGCGCTCGATAGCTGCCGGGCAGACCGAGCTGTTTCAGCCAATAGCCATGGATCAGCGGCGACCGGGAATGCTTGATCGGATAGCCGGTGACGAAGGCGTGGTTAACAAATGTTTCACGTGAATCACGCATCGATCGTTCCCAGTTCACGGAGTTTGGCAAGCAGCGGCAGCATCGGAAGACCGAGGATGGTGAAGTAGTCGCCCTCGATCTTTTCGAAGAGCTGGATGCCCTCGCCTTCCAGCTGGTAGGCGCCGACGCTCGAAAGCGCCTTTTCGCCGACACGCTCTAGATGACGCTCGACGAAATCTGCCGTCAGCGGGCGCACGGTCATGTGGGCGGCAGACACATGGCGCCAGATGACGTCTTCGCCACGCAAAAGGACGACGGCACTGTTCAGGCGGTGCGTCTGGCCGGAGAGTGAAAGCAGATGTGCGGCAGCTTCCGCCATGGTCTTCGGCTTGTGGTAGACCCGCGACCCCAATGACATTGTCTGATCGGATCCGATCACCAGCGCGTCTGCGAAATACCTGGCGACATCGCGTGCCTTTGCTTCCGCCAGTTCGAGCGCAACGGTTTCGGGCGCAACGCCTTTATCCTCGAGCGGCTTTTCCAGCGCCCGCTCGTCGATCTCGGCCGCCTTCGCTTCAAAGACCAGGCCGGCATTCTCCAGGAGCGCCCGGCGAAACGGGCTGGCCGAAGCCAGGACGAGCGAAGATGTCATCATTCAAGTTCCCGAATTGTTCGAATCCGCTCTAACGCAGACGTGGACGCAGGGCAACGATTGCCGCTGCCGTTTCCTCTATCGAACGGCGGGTGACATCGATGACGGGCCAATTGTTGCGCGCACAGAGCGACCGGGCATATTTCAGTTCCTCGGTGATCGAGGCCTTGTCGGTGTACTCATCGCCGTGAAAGCCTTGCGTCGTTCCGAGCACCCGGTGCTGGCGCACTTGCGAGATACGGTCGGCCGTCGCGATCAACCCGACTACGAGCGGCTTCGTCGCTTCCATCAATCTTTCAGGCAACGGTACGCCGGGGACAATCGGGATGTTCGCTGTCTTGATGCCACGGTTGGCGAGATAGATGCTGGTCGGCGTCTTCGACGTCCGGCTGATGCCGATGAGGACGACATCCGCGTCGTCGAAATCCGCCGGCAGCTGACCGTCGTCATGGTCCATGGTGAAATTGAGCGCGTCGATGCGCGCGAAATATTCCGCATCCATCACATGCTGAGCACCGGATCTCCGCCGCGACGGGGATCCCAGATAGGACTGAAAGAGGTCGATGATGGGATCCAGCACGGAGACGCAAGGGACGCCCATCTCGCGGCAACGGCGATCGATGATATCGGCGAGTTCGCGGTCGACGATTGTATAGAGAACGATGCCCGGTGCGCCGTCGATCGCGTCGAGAACCTGCAGCAGCTGTTTGCGGTTCCGGATCAGCGGATAGACGTGCTCGAGCGCATGCGAGCTTTGAAATTGGGCCGCGGCGGCGCGCCCGGCGGCAATCAGAGTCTCGCCCGTTGAGTCCGAAATCAGGTGAAGGTGGAAGTAGTTTTTCTTGTTCTCCACGCAATTCTCCTGGTGCTGTTGATAAGCCGGGATGAAACACAGCTAACGACGGGGCCTGGATCCAGGCAAGTGGAAAACAGCCGAGTTATTCACAATTGGGGCTGCGGCGGACATTGTTTCGCGGCGGATGTGGACAAGACTCACGGCGCGGACAAAGTGTCACGGATATCAACTTCTTTTCCACAGGCGCGTCAAAAATCGAACGCGACTTAAAGAACTGATTCAAAATGCCTTTCTGAGATTGACCACGCTGTTTTTCCAGAGATCGAACTCATTGTCCCTTCGCTGAGCGTCGTGATCGCCGGTCGTGGACAAGTCAGTGCGTTGTTTTAATCCTTGATACCCACCGACTCTAAGAAATAGAAACCTTCTAAATATCTTTGATTTTTAATTGGGAGAGACGATCCGTGACCGAAACACGCAGAAAGGTTCTGGAGGTTTTGGCAGGGAAGACGGTGTCACCTCCTCCGATCTGGCTCATGCGCCAGGCGGGACGCTACCTGCCCGAGTACAGGGCAACGCGCGCCGTAGCCGGAAGCTTCCTCGATCTTTGCTACACGCCCGATCTCGCAGTCGAGGTCACGTTGCAGCCGATCCGTCGCTACGCTTTCGATGCCGCCATTCTCTTCTCCGACATCCTGGTCATTCCCGATGCGCTGAAACGCAACGTGCGCTTCGAAGAAGGCCATGGGCCACGAATGGATCCGATCGATGCTGATGGTATCCGTCTCCTGAAGCCTGAGGGCATCGCTGAACACCTCCAGCCGGTCTTTGAGACGGTTTCGCGGTTGCGCGCAGAGCTTCCCTCGGAAACGACGCTGCTCGGCTTCTGTGGCGCTCCCTGGACGGTTGCGACGTATATGATCGCCGGACAGGGGACGCCGGACCAGGCCCCTGCCCGTCTCTTCGCGTATCGCAATCCCGAAGCCTTCGATCATCTGCTCGCCTTTCTGGCGGATGTATCGGCTGAATATCTCGTGCGACAGATCGATGCCGGCGCCGATGCCGTGCAGATCTTCGATTCCTGGGCGGGTGTTCTCGGTGAGGAGGAATTCGCCCGCTACGCCGTCAAGCCGGTGCAGCGGATCATCGCCTCCGTTCGGGCGCAGCGGCCGCAGGCAAGGATCATCGCCTTTGCGAAGGGCGCGGGGCAGCTGTTGAACGGATATCGGCAGGCGACCGGTGCTGACGCGATCGGTCTCGACTGGACCGTTCCGCTTTCCTTTGCGAAGGATCTGCAGAAGGAAGGGCCGATACAGGGCAATCTCGATCCGATGCGGGTCGTTGCCGGCGGCGTGGCGCTTGAGGAAGGCATTGACCGCATTCTCGACGCACTCGGTCACGGTCCGCTGATCTTCAATCTCGGCCATGGCATAACGCCGCAGGCCGATCCCGATCATGTCTCGGCGCTGGTTGCCCGGGTTCGTGGAGCGCGGTGATGGCGGAGAAGCAGACCGACCGGGCGCCGGGCAACAGGGCGCGGCTCAGGGCAGCGATCGCGCTTGGTGCGTTCGTGGCGCTTCTCGTCGGTCTGTTCGTCTGGCGCCCGGATGATCTCTATCTCTGGATCAAGGCGCTGCATGTTATCGCCGTGATGTCCTGGATGGCGGCGTTGCTCTACATGCCCAGGCTGTTCATCTACCACACGGATGCGGAGCCCGGCTCCGCCCAGTCGGAAACCTTCAAGATGATGGAGTTGCGGCTCCTGAAAGTCATCATGAACCCGGCCATGATGATTTCCTGGGTGCTCGGGCTTTATCTGGCCTGGAGCGTTTATGGCTTCCAGGGTGGCTGGCTGCATGCCAAGCTTCTGTTTGTGGTGCTGCTGACCGGTGTCCACATGCGTTTCAGCCGTGCTGTGCGCGCCTTTCAGCGCGACGAGAACAGGCACGATGCGCGCTATTGGCGGTTGATGAACGAGGCGCCTACCCTCTTGATGATCCTCATCGTCATCATGGTCGTCGTGAAGCCATTCTGAATTTAATCGATTTGCGGCCTGTCATAGGCGTTTCTAATTTGCGACAGCCCCTTGCAGGGTTTCACGTGAATCGCTATTTTCTGCCATCTCCTCTTCATGGCTTGTAACAAAGACAAGAGCCTGCCCCTTCCTGCTGCAGCTCCCTAACGAATACTCGCCATCTCCCCACTACCCATACCAAACATGGATCCTTCATGGCTGAAATGAAGCTACAAGAACTCAAGAACAAGACGCCGACCGATCTGCTCGCTTTCGCCGAGGAGCTCGAGGTGGAGAACGCCAGCACGATGCGCAAGCAGGAGCTGATGTTCGCAATCCTCAAGATGCTCGCGGCCCAGGATATCGAGATCATCGGTGAAGGCGTCGTTGAAGTGCTCCAGGACGGCTTCGGCTTTCTGCGCTCGGCGAATGCAAACTACCTCCCCGGTCCGGACGATATCTACATCTCGCCCTCCCAGATCCGCCGCTTCTCGCTGAAGACCGGCGACACGGTTGAGGGTCCGATCCGCGGACCGAAGGAAGGCGAGCGCTACTTCGCCCTCCTCAAGGTCAACACCATCAACTTCGATGATCCGGAAAAGATCCGTCACAAGGTTCACTTCGACAACCTGACGCCGCTTTACCCGAACGAGCGCTTCAAGATGGAACTCGACGTTCCGACCTCGAAGGATCTGTCGGCCCGGGTCATCGACCTGGTTGCGCCGCTCGGCAAAGGCCAGCGCGGCCTCATCGTCGCTCCGCCGCGCACCGGTAAGACTGTTCTCCTGCAGAACATCGCCCATTCGATCACCGCGAACCATCCGGAATGCTACCTGATCGTTCTCCTGATCGACGAACGTCCCGAAGAAGTGACGGACATGCAGCGCTCGGTGAAGGGCGAAGTCGTGTCCTCGACTTTCGACGAGCCGGCGACCCGCCACGTACAGGTCGCCGAGATGGTGATCGAAAAGGCCAAGCGCCTCGTGGAACACGGCCGTGACGTCGTTATCCTGCTTGACTCGATCACCCGCCTCGGCCGCGCCTACAACACCGTTGTTCCGTCATCGGGCAAGGTCTTGACCGGTGGTGTCGACGCCAATGCTCTGCAGCGCCCGAAGCGCTTCTTCGGTGCCGCCCGTAACATCGAAGAAGGCGGCTCGTTGACGATCATCGCGACGGCGCTGATCGACACCGGCAGCCGCATGGACGAAGTGATCTTCGAAGAGTTCAAGGGCACAGGCAACTCGGAAATCGTGCTCGACCGCAAGGTCGCCGACAAGCGCATCTTCCCGGCGATGGACATTCTCAAGTCCGGTACGCGTAAGGAAGACCTGCTCGTTCCGCGCCAGGATCTGCAAAAGATCTTCGTGCTGCGCCGTATTCTGGCGCCGATGGGCACGACCGACGCAATCGAGTTCCTCATCGACAAGCTCAAGCAGACGAAGAACAACGGCGATTTCTTCGACTCGATGAACACCTAAGACGCGTTCATCATCCGACTTCGGGACCGGTCGACCACGCGTCGGCCGGTTTTCTCGTTTCAAAACCTTAGCCGGATTCTCCGGTCATTCGATTCGGTTTCGCAACAATCTCCGACTAGGCCCGCAATCAGACAGACACCGTTTCTGCTGATTCACGTGAAACACCTACCCACCGTGAAATACGAGGATGCGGCGAGGCCTTGAAATTTCGGCATTCTTTCGGCATAAGCACGCCGACCCATTGAGATAGCGTTTGCCCCGCGTGAGCGCGCTCCGCGAAGCGGAACGATCCGGTCCGGAACTTCGACGATCCCCATTGCATCGACCATCGACGCGCCCTGCGTGTCCGCGGTCTTTTCAGGTGAGCCCATGACAGCGACGCACACGATTTATGCGCTTTCCAGCGGATCTCTGCCCGCCGGCGTCGCAGTCGTGCGTATCAGCGGCGGGCGCACCGAAGCGGTGTTGCAGGCGCTGTGTGGTGGTGTGCCAACACCTCGGTCGGCGACATTGAGATCGATTCGGTCCCGTAACGGAGATGTCATCGACAGCGGCCTTGTTCTCTATTTTCGCGGACCTGCCTCCTTTACAGGAGAAGACTGCGCCGAGCTTCAGATCCATGGTGGTCGGGCGGCAGTAAACGCCTTGCTTGAGGAACTCTCGAAGCTCGAGGGTTTGCGCCATGCGGAAGCCGGTGAGTTTTCGCGCCGCGCCTTCCAGAACGGCAAGCTTGACCTGGTCGAGGTGGAGGGTCTCGCCGACCTGATTGCTGCGGAAACCGAGATGCAGCGCCGGCTCGCGATCGAACACTCCGGCGGTGGACAATCAAAGATCTATGCCGGCTGGGCGAAGCGCTTGACCCATGCGCGGGCGATGATCGAGGCCGAGCTCGATTTTGCCGATGAAGACGATGTGCCGGGCTCGGTCAGCGAGCGCATCTGGCAGGATATGTCCATGCTGTCGCAAGAGATAGCAGCACATATTGCCGATGCGCCGATCGCGGAGATCATCCGCGACGGCCTGAAGATCGTCATCGCCGGTGCGCCGAACGCCGGCAAGTCGAGCTTGCTCAATGCACTGGCCCAGCGTGACATTGCAATCGTCACCGAGATTGCTGGTACGACCCGCGACGTTCTTTCCGTGGACCTTTCCTTAGCCGGATTCTCCGTTAAGCTCTACGATACGGCGGGGCTGCGGGAAACCGACGAGAGAGTAGAGCAAGAAGGTATTCGTCGCGCACGAGAAATTATCGAGAGAGCAGATCTGATCTTGCTGTTGGCCGATGCGCCGGACGGTTTTGATGTCATGTCCGACTTCCCATCCGACACGACGCCCGTGCTACGGGTTGGAACCAAACTTGATCGCGGCAGTGATGGCTGGCGCGAGGGGGACGCGGATGTGTTGGTCTCGACGAGAACCGGCGAAGGCATGGAGCGACTGCTGGACGCGATCGCGGCGCACCTGCCGGATCTCAGTGGGCGGACCTCGCTGTCGCTGCCTTCGCGGCGGCGCCATGTCGATAGTCTCCGCCAGGCGCAGCGGTCGATTGACGACAGCTTGGCAAGTCAGGACTTGGGGCTGGATATACGCGCGGAACTGTTGCGCCTTGCTGGCGACGCAATTGGACGGATAACCGGCCGCGTGGATGTTGAGAACCTTCTCGATGTGATATTTTCTGAATTCTGTATCGGGAAATAACCAGTAGGCCAGTGCAGTACAACGTGTGCGAGTCCTTCGTTGTGTTTCACGTGAAACGATTCGTGCCGGGTCAACCCCGGAGAAGAGGCAATGATGCAATTTGACGTAATCGTCATTGGCGGTGGCCATGCCGGCTGCGAAGCCGCGGCTGCGGCTGCGCGTCTGGGCGCCAACACAGCGTTGATCACGCACAAGGCATCCACGATCGGCGTTATGTCCTGCAACCCGGCGATCGGCGGCTTGGGAAAAGGACATCTGGTCCGCGAGATCGACGCGATGGACGGCTTGATGGGGCGCGTCGCTGATGCCGGCGGTATTCAGTTTCGTTTGCTCAACCGCCGTAAGGGTCCGGCAGTGCGCGGACCGCGTACGCAAGCCGATCGCCGCCTCTATCGCGAAGCCATGCAGCGGGAGATCGCTGCCATCGAGAATCTGACCGTTATCGAGGGCGATGCCTTCGACCTTCTGGAAGAGCAAGGCCGCATCCACGGTGTCGTCATGAAGGACGGCCGCAGCTTTCAAGCGAACTCCGTTGTTCTGACGACGGGCACGTTCTTGAAGGGCCTCATCCATATTGGCGATCAGAAGATACCGGCCGGTCGCGTCGGTGAGGAACCGTCCGTCGGGCTCTCGGGAACCTTGCTGCGTTTTGGGTTGCGGCTCGGCCGCCTGAAGACCGGAACGCCCGCCCGCCTGGATGGACGCACCATTGACTGGGCGCGTGTTGGCCGGCAAGGTCCAGACGAAGATCCTGTGCCCTTCTCGTTCATGACCGACGGGATCGTGAATCGCCAGATCGATTGCGGTGTGACGCGGACGACGGAAGAGACGCACAAGATTATTACCGACAATATCGGCAAGTCGGCGATGTACTCGGGACAGATCGAGGGTGTCGGACCGCGCTATTGTCCGTCCATCGAGGACAAGATCGTACGATTCGGCGAGCGTGATGGCCACCAGATCTTCCTGGAACCGGAGGGTCTCGACGACGATACGATCTACCCGAACGGCATTTCGACGTCGCTGCCGGCTGACATCCAGGAAGCCTTTATCAAGACGATCCCAGGATTGGAGAATGTCGCGATACTGCAGCCTGGTTATGCCATCGAGTACGATCACGTCGATCCGCGTGAACTGAACGCGACCCTTGCCGTCCGCAAGATGCCAGGGCTTTTCCTCGCCGGTCAAATCAACGGTACGACCGGCTATGAGGAAGCCGGCGCGCAAGGTCTTGTTGCCGGCTTGAACGCCGCCTTGGCCGCGACCAACCGTCCCGAAATCGTGTTCAGCCGAACGCAGTCCTATATTGGTGTCATGATCGACGACCTGACGTCGCGCGGGATCACCGAGCCCTATCGCATGTTCACCTCCCGCGCGGAGTATCGATTGTCGCTGCGGGCCGACAATGCCGATGCGCGCCTGACACCGCTTGCAATGGAGGTCGGCTGCATCTCGGCTGCGCGGCGCGAACGCTTTGTCGATTGGCGCGCGCGTTTCGACGAAGGACGTGCCCTGTTGGAAGGCCTCTCGGTAACGCCGGCTGAAGGTAACCGTCATGGCCTTAAGCTCAACCAGGATGGCCAACGGCGCACTGCTTTCGAGATCCTGTCCTATCCCGATCAGTCGATTACCGGCTTGCAGACCATCTGGCCCGAGCTGTCGGCGATTGGTCCGCGCGTCGTTGAGGCGCTTGAAATCGATGCGGTCTATGCGGTCTATATGGATCGTCAGGCAGCGGATATCGCCGGCATTCAGCGCGAGGAAAATCTTGCCATACCCGATGGCTTCGACTTCGATATGCTCTCGGGCCTCTCCAACGAGCTGAAGCAGAAGCTGAAGCAGCAGGCGCCCCGCAATCTGGCTCACGTGATGAAGGTCGACGGTATGACGCCGGCAGCAGCATCGCTGATCCTGGCGTGGGTGAAGCGACAGAACCGAACCGTAGAACGTGAAGAAAAGGCCGGCGTACAATGAAGGCGAGTCCAATCGATGTGTTGAACGGACTGCGTGTTTCACGTGAAACGAATGAACGGCTGGAGCATTTTGCCAATCTCTTTCAGAAGTGGGCGAAGTCGATCAATCTTGTTGCGCCGTCCACTATCGAGGATCTTTGGCGTCGGCACATTGTCGATAGCTTGCAGCTCGCGCAGTTGTCGCCCGGTCCGAAGGCCTGGGTCGATCTCGGCAGCGGTGGCGGCTTTCCAGGTGTCATCACGGCGATCTATCTCGCCGAACTTGGCGACGGTTGGGTCCATCTCGTTGAAAGCAACAACAAGAAGGCTGCCTTTCTGCGTGTAGCTCTGGCCGAAACGGGTGCGCGCGGCTCGGTTCACCCGGTTCGAATCGAAGAAGCAGGGGCATTGATTCCCCGCGCGGACGCGGTTTCGGCGCGCGCGCTCGCGGATTTGACCTTGCTGCTCGACTATTCTGCGCCGTGGATGACGGCGAAGGAGCAGAAAGCGGTCGCCTACTTCCACAAAGGGCGGGATTACCAGCGCGAAATCGACAAAGCCGTTGGCCGCTATCAGTTTGATCTGGTAAAACATCCAAGCGTGGTCGAGCCGGATTCTGTCGTGCTCGAGATCGCAAATCTGGCGCGCAGGGCCCAGTGATCGCGAGCGGAAACATGTTTGGTGGCAAAAACCGGATCATCACAATCGCAAATCAGAAAGGCGGCGTCGGCAAAACCACGACCGCCATCAATTTGGCGACTGCATTGGCGGCTATCGGCGAACACGTTCTGATCGTTGATCTGGACCCGCAAGGCAACGCCAGCACCGGGCTCGGCATTCAACGCCGCGATCGGAACCTGTCATCCTATGAGCTGATGATGGGATCGCACGGGATCGGCGAGATCGCTCAACAGACAGCCGTTCCGAATCTCTCGATCATTCCATCGACCATGGACCTTCTCGGCGTCGAGATGGAAATTTCGCAGGAACCGGATCGTGTCTTCCGTTTACGCAAGGCCTTGGTTAGCCCCGCCGCGATGGAATATTCCTACGTGCTCGTCGATTGCCCACCATCGTTCAACTTGCTGACGATGAACGCGATGGCGGCCGCCCATTCGGTGCTTGTCCCTCTGCAGTGCGAGTTCTTCGCGCTCGAGGGTCTGAGCCAGCTGCTGGAGACTGTGGATCAGATTCGCCGAACCGTGAATCCGAGCCTGGATATCCAGGGCATCGTCCTGACCATGTTCGATTCGCGCAACAACCTGGCACAGCAGGTTGTTAGCGATGTGCGGACGCATCTCGGCGACAAGGTCTACCACACCCTGATCCCGCGCAATGTTCGCGTCTCGGAGGCGCCTTCCTATGGCAAGCCGGCCATTCTTTATGATCTGAAGTGCGCTGGCAGTCAGGCCTATCTGCAACTGGCCTCCGAAGTCATTCAACGCGAACGCCAGCGCAAAGCGGCATAATCATTTCGGTAGCGTAATTTAACTCGGGTGACGATATGAACGACGATAGCTCGAAGAGGCGGCTCGGTCGCGGACTGGCCGCGTTGATCGGCGAGATGGATCAGCCGTTGCAAACAGGGGCAGCTGCCCCTGCCCCGGTCAATCCGGATCGGCGCGTGCCGATCGAGTTCGTATCGCGCAATCCGCGCAACCCGCGTCGTCAGTTCGACGAAGCCGAACTCCAGGATCTCGCCAATTCGATCCGTCAGCATGGTATTGTCCAGCCTGTCGTTGCTCGCACCATCGGCGTCGATCGCTACGAGATCATCGCCGGCGAGCGCCGCTGGCGTGCCGCACAACTGGCCGGGTTCACCGAAATCCCGGTTATCATTCGCGACGTTGACGATCGCACGGCGCTTGAAATCGCTATCGTCGAAAACGTCCAGCGCTCGGATCTCAATCCGCTCGACGAAGCGCTTGGCTACGAGCAGTTGATCGCCGAGCACGGCTATACGCAGAACGATCTCGGCGAGATCATCGGCAAGAGCCGAAGCCATGTCGCCAATAGCCTGCGTCTTTTGAAACTGCCGGAACCTGTCCGGGACATGTTGTCGGAAGGCGCGCTTTCGGCCGGACATGCCCGTGCACTCATTCCGACCTCGGATCCGGCAACCCTCGCCCGGACGATCATTGCCAAGGGGCTCTCGGTGCGTGACGCCGAGCGCATCGCGCAGAACGATATTCGCGCGCAGAACGATCCGAATTACGGCAAGACCGTCCGTCGCGACGAGAAGGATGCCGATACGCTAGCGCTCGAGCGCACGTTGTCGGATAGCCTCGGGCTTGAGGTTACCGTGAACCACAAGGCATCCGGTGGTCATTTGCGCATTGCCTACAAGACGCTGGATCAACTGGAAGAAATCTGCCGGCTGCTCGAGCGGCGATAAGCCACTCGTGCGTATTTTTGCTTTGGCGTATTGATGGCGCGTCTCTCCAACGAGCGGCGCGCCTAATTATTTGATATGATGAGATCTTTTGGCGTCCAGTTGAATTTCGGACGGCGAGGTCCACCCATCTCCCTCATGCAGCCTGAAGACCTGTTGGCGAAATTCGAACACTAGGCTGCGGCAACGGGACTGGATCGACAGAGGCAGGTCAGCGTCGCGCCGATTGCACCGCGATCGCCATCAGGTTCTGCAGCACCAGGCTTTCCTCCAGGCTCGCACGGCTGCGGCTCTGAAAGATGGTCGTCTGCAGGCGATTGAGCTCGCGGCGGATGGCCGGGCTCGACCAATGCTTCAAGGCTGCCTCGACGATCGGCTTGCGGCGAAAGTGCAGCCCACGCCCCAGCGTGGCGATCACTTGCCCCGCCTGCTGGCGGCTTGCATCCATCTCGGCGCGCATCACATCGAGCTGCTGAAACTGGCGCAGGCACGCCTGCAGCACCAGAAAGGCCGGCGTCTTGGATGTGGTGATCTTCTGCATCGCATGCAGCAATCCATCGAGGTCGCCCTTCAGCACGGCATCGACGGCATCGTCGACGGAGATGGCGCTGGCATCCCCGACGATATCGAGCACGTCTTCTTCGTCCACCGTGGACTTGCCGCGGCAGTAGAGCGCAAGCTTGCGCAGCTCGTTTCGTGAGGCCAGGCGGTCGCCACCGAGCGCCTCCAGCAACCGTTGCCGTGCTGCGGTGCTGATGCCCAGCTTCTCGTCGCCGAGTTCCTTGTCGATCAGCGCCTGCAGGCTGCGCGTGTCGTCACTGTAGCAGGTGATACAGGCGACCGAACGCGCGCTCTCGCCGATCTTTCGAAGTGCGGACCCCTTCTTGAGGTCGCCGGCTTCGACGATCACATAGCTTCCGGTCGGTGGCTCGGACGAAAGGATCTGCAACGCATCGACCAGCGGCTTTTCATTGGCTGCGCCACGGACCCAGACGAGCTTTTCTCCACCGAAGAGGCCGATCGAGTTTACTTCATCGAGCAGCCGCCCGGGCGATTGCGTCAGTTCACTGACATCGAGCTTCAACAGGGAAAACGGATCGTCGAGCGGCACGCCGCAACGGGCGGCGATTGCAGAGGCACGCTCGGAGACGAGCCCGCGGTCGGGCCCGTAGAGGATGAAAAGCCGGTAGACTCCGGCTGACTTCTGGAGAAAGGAGTCGAACTCGTGCGACTTGACCTCGCTCATGCCGACACCCGTTAGCGGCTGAGAGCCGCGGCGATGTCGGCCCGGATCAGCTCGGCGAGTTCCTTGGCTGCGCGGTTTTCACCGTCACGAACGGCGCGCACCTTGGCAAATTCCTGGACCGGGAAGTCAACGAGAGCAACGGCCGTGCGGTTGCCGGACTTGATGGTCTCGCCCGTACCGATCTTCGTCAGATTGTAGTCCGCCTTGACGACGATACGACCGGCGCCGGCGCGGTCCTTGGCCTGATCGTAGAGCACGCCCATCGACCGGTGGGTGACGGTGAGCGCCAGGTGATACTGCGGATTCACGGGCTCGCCCTGACCACCTGCGGCCAGGAAGATCAGCGCGTTACGCACTTCCTGCTCGACACGGTCGGTGGCTTCGGAAATCTCGATCGCCGCCAGTGCCGTCGAGGTGCCGACCGGGTCGGAATAGAGCGGCCGGACCTGGCAGCCGGCGAGCGCGGTCAACATGAGCGCGCCAGCCAGAACCGGAATCGACCGGATACGGAAACCAGCTCTATCAGACAACGACATTGACGATCCTCTGGGGCACGACGATGATTTTCTTGGGGCTGCTGCCGTTGAGCGCGGACTTGACGGCATCGAGCGCCAGGACGGCGCTTTCGATCGCACTCTGATCCGCATCGCGAGCGATTGTCAAATCTGCGCGCTTCTTGCCATTGATCTGCACCGGCATGGTGATTTCGTTCTCGACGACCAAAGCGGGGTTGAACGCCGGCCAGCCGCGTTCCGCAATCAGACCCTCGCCCCCGACCTCGCGCCAGCATTCCTCGGCGAGGTGCGGCATCATCGGTGCGATGAGGTTGATCAGGATCGTCGTCGCATCCTTCACAGCCCCCGCCAGGGCCGCATCGGCCTTGCCGGCTGCTACCTGGGTCAGCGGTGCGGCAAGCGTGTTCACGAGCTCGTAGATGCGCGCCACGGCCTTGTTGAAGGCAAGCTTGTCGTAGTCGGCCTCGACCGCGCGCAGCGTCTTGTGCGCGGCTTGCGAAACAGCGAGAGCCTCGCCTTCGAGCGCCGGGGTGGCCTCGATCGCCCGCAGCTTCTCGGCCGCTTCGCTGATCAGACGCCACACGCGCTGCACGAAGCGATGCGATCCTTCGACGCCGGCTTCCGACCAGATCACGTCGCGATCCGGCGGCGAATCGGAGAGAACGAAGAAGCGGGCGGTATCAGCGCCATAGGAAGCGATGATGTCGTCGGGATCGACGACGTTCTTCTTCGACTTCGACATCTTCTCGATCGAGCCGATGGTGATTTCCTCACCGGTTTCGATCAGCGTCGCGCTACGGCGTCCATCGATCTCCTCGATGCGGATCTCGGCCGGCGTCACCCATTCGCGCTGGGCGCCTTCGCCGCGGCTATAGGTTTCATGCACGACCATGCCCTGCGTGAACAGGCCTTTGAACGGCTCGTCGACGGCAACATGGCCGGTGGCCTTCATCGCGCGGGTGAAGAAGCGCGAATAGAGCAGATGCAGGATGGCGTGCTCGATACCGCCGATGTACTGATCGACCGGCAGCCAGTGGTTGGCGACCTTGGGGTCGGTCGGATTGTCTTCCCAGGGTGCGGTGAAGCGCGTGAAATACCAGGACGAATCGACGAAGGTGTCCATCGTGTCGGTCTCGCGACGGGCGTCCTTGCCGCAGTGCGGGCAGGCGACGTGGCGCCACGTGGCGTGACGGTCGAGCGGATTGCCCGGCTTGTCGAAGGTAACGTCCGGCGGCAGCACGACCGGCAGGTCGGCTTTCGGAACTGGTACCACGCCGCAGTCCTCGCAATGGATGACCGGGATCGGGCAGCCCCAGTAGCGCTGGCGCGAGATGCCCCAGTCGCGCAGGCGGAAATTGACCTTGCGCTCGGCACGCGGCGCACCGTCGAGCATTTCCTTCTCGAGCTTCGAAGCAACGGTCTCGAAAGCGTCTTCCGTCGACAGGCCGTCGAGGAAGCGCGAGTTGATCATCACGCCGTCGCCGATATAGGCCTCGTCACCAATGGCGAAGGTCGCGGCATCGCCGTCCCTCGGCATGACGACGGGAACGACCGGCAGGTCATATTTGCGCGCGAAATCGAGGTCGCGCTGGTCGCCGGAGGGGCAGCCGAAGATGGCGCCCGTGCCGTAGTCCATCAGCACGAAATTGGCGACATAAACCGGCAGCTCCCAGCTCGGATCGAGCGGATGCTTGGCACGGATACCGGTGTCGATACCCTTCTTCTCTGCCGTTTCCAGCGCGGCAAGGGAGGTACCGGCGCGGCGGCATTCCTCGCAGAATGCATCGACCTCAGGGTTGCTGGCCGCCACCTGCCTTGCCAGCGGGTGATCGGCGGCGATCGCCAGGAAGGAGGCGCCGAAGAGCGTGTCCGGACGGGTGGTGTAGACGGTGAGCTCGGTTGCGTCGCCGGCGGTGCCTTCGACGATTTCCCAACGCAGCGACAGGCCCTCGGAGCGGCCGATCCAGTTCTTCTGCATCAGGCGCACCTTCTCGGGCCACTGATCCAGCGTATCGAGCGCGTCGAGCAGTTCCTGGCTGAAGTCGGTGATGCGGAAGAACCATTGCGTCAGTTCGCGCTGTTCGACCAGCGCGCCGGAGCGCCATCCACGGCCGTCGATCACCTGCTCGTTGGCGAGCACGGTGTTGTCGACCGGGTCCCAGTTGACCTTGGACTGCTTGCGGTAGACGAGGCCCTTTTCCAGGAAGTCCAGGAACAGGTACTGCTGGCGCTGGTAATAGGCGGGGTCGCAGGTGGCGAACTCGCGGTTCCAGTCGAGCGACAGGCCCATAACCTTCAGCTGCGCCTTCATCGAGGCGATGTTCTGGTAGGTCCAGCTGGCCGGGTGCACGCCACGCTCCATGGCGGCGTTTTCGGCCGGCATCCCGAAGGCGTCCCAACCCATCGGGTGCAGTACGTTGAAGCCGCGGGCGCGCTTGTAGCGCGCTACCACGTCACCCATGGTGTAGTTGCGCACGTGGCCCATGTGGATGCGGCCCGAGGGATAGGGGAACATCTCGAGCACATAGTACTTTTCGCGCGGATCGTCGTTCTCGGTCTGGAAGACTTCGTTCTTGTCCCATTCCTGCTGCCAACGGGGCTCGGCATCACGCGGATTGTATCGTTCGCTAGACATGTCTTTTCGATGTTCCGGAAGTTCTGCGGCGCATAGTTGCGCCTCATGATAGTTGGGGTGACCTTCACCACGAAACCGTCTGACGGTCAAGTTTTTGAAGGGTTTGCCGCGACACTTTGGCGGATTTGAGCCGGTCCATGGCGGAGCGGCCTTGGCAATCGGCTCAACTTTGCCTAAGCCGCTCGGTCAGTGGTTTGGAAATCCCGTGTCGGAGAGCAGGTCCATGGAAGTTCAAGAGCGGTTGCAGGATGTCGTGAGCCGGATTCAGGCAGCGGAGAAGTCTGCCGGTCGCGCCAAGGGTGCCGTCACGCTGGTCGCTATTTCCAAGACCTTCGACGCCGACGCCATCCGCCCGGTGATTGCCGCCGGGCAGCGGGTCTTCGGCGAGAACCGCGTGCAGGAAGCGCAGGGCAAGTGGCCGGAGCTGAAGGCCGAGACATCCGGTCTCGAACTGCACCTGATCGGCCCGCTGCAGTCGAACAAGGCGGCAGAAGCCGTCGCGCTGTTCGATGTCATCGAGACGGTCGATCGCGAGAAGATCGCCCGCGCGCTTGCGGCCGAAATGCAGAGGCAGGGCCGGGCGCTTAGGCTCTACGTCCAGGTCAACACCGGGCTGGAGCCGCAGAAGGCCGGCATCGCGCCGGAGGAGACCGTTGCCTTCGTGGATCTCTGCCGCAACGAGCTGGGTCTTTCGATCGAGGGGCTGATGTGCATTCCGCCGGTGGAAGAAAATCCCGGCCCGCATTTTGCCCTGCTCGCGAAGCTGGCTGCTGCCTGCAAGCTCGAGAAGCTGTCGATGGGCATGTCAGGCGACTTCGAGACGGCCGTCCAGTTCGGCGCCACCGGCGTTCGCGTCGGTTCGGCCATTTTCGGCGCGCGCTGAGGTCCGTTCGTCACATACCGCTTTCGTCGGGGTTCCCCTCGTCTCTCATTAGCCTATCCTTGTGCACGAGGAGGCCGGACATGTCCGGCAATATGCGCAGGGAGGGACGGACATGGCGAGTCGCTATGCCGACGTGTACGCGGGCTGGAAATCGGATCCGCAGAGTTTCTGGTCAAATGCCGCCAATGCGATCGACTGGTTTGAAAGACCGGCACGTGCATTTGATGCGGACGCTGGCATCTATGGGCACTGGTTCGCCGAAGGCATCACCAATACCTGCTACAATTGCCTGGATCGCCATGTGGCCGCGGGCCGTGGCGAGCAAATCGCCTTCATCTATGACAGTCCCGTCACCGGGCGGGTCGAGCGCATCTCCTATGCATCTCTGCTCGGCGATGTAGCAGCGCTTGCCGCCGTCTACCGGAAACTCGGCGTTGGCAAGGGCGACCGGATCATCATCTATATGCCGATGATCCCGCAGGCGGCGGTTGCGATGCTGGCGGCTGCGCGCATCGGCGCCGTGCATTCCGTGGTTTTCGGCGGTTTTGCCGCCAACGAGCTCGCCGTACGCATCGACGATTGCCAGGCCAAGCTCATTGTGTCCGCAAGCTGCGGCATCGAACCTGGGCGCACCGTGGCCTACAAGCCGCTGCTGGATGCGGCGCTCGACATCGCGACCCACAAGCCGGCCCATTGCCTCGTCTTCCAACGCGAGATGGCGGAAGCCGCCATGACCGAGGGACGCGACCTCGATTTCGCTGCGGCTTTGGCGGCGGCCAAGCAGGCGGGAGAAGAGGTCGGCTGTACTCCGGTCGCCTCGACCGATCCGCTCTATGTGCTCTACACGTCGGGCACGACCGGCCAGCCCAAGGGCGTGGTGCGCGACAATGGCGGCCACATGGTCGCGCTCAAATGGTCGATGGAGAATTTCTTCGGCGTGCAGCCGGGCGAAGTGTTCTGGGCTGCGTCCGATATCGGCTGGGTCGTTGGCCACTCCTATATCGTGTATGGTCCGCTCCTCAACGGCAGCACCTCGATCCTGTTCGAAGGCAAGCCGGTCGGCACGCCGGATCCAGGCACCTATTGGCGCATCATTGCCGAACACGGCGTCGTGGTGATGTTCACTGCGCCGACGGCGCTGAGAGCGATCCGCAAGGAAGATCCGGAGGCTTCCCACGTTCGCCGATACGACCTGTCGAAATTCCGCGCGTTGTTTCTTGCCGGAGAACGGGCGGATCCCGATACGATCCAATGGGCAGAAAACGCGCTCGGCGTGCCCGTCATCGACCATTGGTGGCAGACGGAAACGGGATGGCCCGTGGCGGGAAATCCGATGGGGCTCGGGCTCCTGCCGGTAAAGTACGGTTCTCCGGCGGTTCCGCTGCCGGGATACGACGTCCAGATCCTCGACGATGCCGGACATCCGGTTGGCGCCGGTACGCTCGGCAATGTGGTGGTAAAGCTGCCGCTGCCGCCCGGCTGCCTGCCAACGCTTTGGAATGCTGACCATCGGTTCCGTGCGGCCTATCTCGACGAGTTTCCCGGCTACTACAAGACTGCCGATGCCGGCTACCTCGATGAGGATGGTTACATCTTCATCATGGCGCGGACGGACGACATCATCAACGTGGCTGGCCATCGCCTCTCCACCGGAGCGATGGAGGAGGTCTGCGCCAGCCACCCCGATGTCGCCGAATGTGCCGTGATCGGCATTGCCGACGACCTGAAAGGCCAGGTACCGGCCGGCTTCCTCGTCATCAACTCCAATGTTTCCCGTGAAACGTCGGAGATCGAGCGCGAGGTCATCAGCCTCGTGCGCGAACGCATCGGACCTGTTGCCGCCTTCCGCCTGGCCATCTGCGTCAAGCGGCTGCCGAAGACGCGGTCGGGCAAGATCCTGCGCGCCACGATCCAGAAGATCGCTGACCGCCAGCCCTGGAAGATGCCCGCGACGATCGACGATCCAGTCATCCTCGACGAAATCACCGTTGCGCTGCATGGGCGCGGCATCGGTGTATAACGATTGGTAAGCCGGCTCATGAATCTGCGAGGTGCATTCCGTATTAGGCGTGCACAACGGCCGCGAACCAATCGGCGAAACTGGCTGCCGCCTTCGAGCGTGTGACTTTGGTGATCAGGAAGTAGCTCTCGTCCTCCAGGGTGGCGACATCGGACAGGATCACCAGGTCACCGTTTTCGATTTCGCGGCGGAAGACTTCGACCGGGCAAAGCGCCACGCCATGGCCGGCAATGACCGCCGTCGCCAGAAGATTGAAATCCTGGAAAACCGGGCCACGCAACGTCTGCGTGGTCTCCTGCCCTGCTCTTGCCAGCCAATCGCGCCAGCGTGACGTCGTTTCGTCGTGCAGCAGATCGGCAGACGCGATTGTCTCTGGTGTCCTCAACGCGCCTTTCCGCTCGAGATAACGGGGGCTCGCAACCGGCCGATTGATGCGGGAGAACAGCCGATCGGAGCGGGTCCCCTCGCTCTTGTCGGCGCCGAGCGTGATGAGGACGTCGCAGCCGGTTTCCCGCAATTGCTGCTCGGCCATCGCGTAGACGACCTTGACGTCCACCTCGGGGTGACGCTGCAGGAATTCGCCGAGTGCCGGGATCAGCCAGCGCGTGGCGATCGAGGGTATGCAGGCAACGCTCAACTGCGCCTTGGCGTTCAGCCGCAGCAACTCCGTTTCCGCGGCGATGCGCTCGAATGATGATGTCAACACGGCGGACAGGTTCTCCGCCTCCGGCGCCAGACTGACCCCACGCTTCTCGCGCATGAAGAGCGGCCGGCCGAACCACGCCTCCAGCAGCCGGATCTGGTGACTGATGGCGGCGTGCGTCACATGCAGTTCGTCACCGGCGCGGGAGAAGCTCGCCAGACGCGCTGCGGCTTCGAAGGCACGCAGCATGCCGAGTGGGGGCAACATCATCTGTAAGTTTTCCTCATCAAATCCTTGAGGAATCGTCGTTTGATTGGCTGTCGATGTCAACGAATACTGGGCTTCCAACCGAGGCGGGAGAGAGCTTTTCCGTTGGCGGATATTAGAGATGTTTACAGATGGAGAGGCCCATGTTCGTCCGCAGCCTGCAGCAGATCGAAGCAACTGATCATTTCGTTGAGTGGGGCAGCGGGACCAGTCATCGGCTGCTCACCGAGAGGGACGGTATGGGTTTCACCGTCTGCCACACGGTGGTGCGCGCCGGAACGGTATCGCTGCTCGAGTACCGCAACCATCTCGAAGCCTGCTATTGCATCGCCGGGCACGGCGAGGTCGAGGACATGCAGGGCAAGGTCTTCCCGATCAACAAGGGCGATATCTACGTGCTCGACCAGCACGACAAGCATTTCTTGCGCGGCGGCAAGGACGAAGACCTGATCCTCGTCAGCATTTTCAATCCGCCGCTCAAGGGGACCGAGCGCCACAACCTCAATGATCCATCCGGTTCGGCCTACTGAGCACGTTGCTGAGCACTGACCAACAAAAAAGCCCGGATCCTCGATCCGGGCTTTTTTCAATGGGCTGGACGGCGATCAGTACTGATCGTCTTCGTCCTCGTCCTTGCGGTCCGACTTCAGCGACTTGAGCTTGGCGAAGACGGCATCGGCGTCGATTTCCTTCTCTTCCTCACGCTCGTAGCTGAAGCCCAGCTTTTCGGTTTCCTGGGCCGATTCCAGCGTCTGGCCGAGTTCGGCAGCCGTCGGCAGCGGACGGCCCTTGGAAGCGCGTTCGACTTCGAGGTCGAGGTCGATCTGCGAGCAGAGGCCGAGGGTTACCGGATCCATCGGCGTCAGGTTGGCGGAGTTCCAGTGGGTGCGCTCACGGATCTGCTCGATCGTCGACTTGGTCGTACCGACGAGGCGCGAGATCTGCGCGTCCTTGAGCTCCGGATGGTTGCGAACCAGCCACAGAATGGCGTTCGGGCGATCCTGGCGCTTGGAAACCGGGGTGTAGCGCGGGCCCTTGCGCTTGCTATCAGGTACGCGAACCTTCGGCTCGGACAGCTTCAGCTTGTGGTTGGGGTTGCCTTCGGCGCGCGCGATCTCGTCGCGCGAAAGCTGACCGGTCGCAATCGGGTCGAGGCCCTTGATGCCCTGCGCGGATTCACCGTCGGCGATCGCCTTAACTTCGAGCGGGTGCAGCTTGCAGAACTGCGCGATCTGGTCGAAGGACAGCGCGGTATTGTCAACCAGCCAGACGGCGGTCGCCTTGGGCATAAGCAGTTGCTGAGCCATGGATATAGTCCTTTTGTCCGCCGCGCCGGTGTCGCGGGCCGTGGAGTCTACCACTGATTTCCGGGAAATGTGGGCCTCTATACCGTCGTTGTCGCGAAATTGCAATTCTTCAGTTCCAAATGTCCTTTTGTCTAATTGCGGCGGGCATTTGACCTGCTATGAATGTGCGCGAAACGGGGGAGCCCTAGGAGGGGCGAACCGCACTAGGAATGCGTAGGGAGGAAAATATGTCCGCCAAAATCTATCCGGTGTTGAAGTCTGCCAAGAGCCGGACGTTGCTTGATAACGCCACTTACCTGAAGTGGTACGAGGAGAGCGTTTCCGATCCGGCAAAGTTCTGGGGCAAGCACGGCAAACGGATCGATTGGTTCAAGCCCTATACCAAGGTCAAGAACACGTCCTTCAAAGGCAAGGTCTCGATCAAGTGGTATGAAGACGGCCTTACCAACGTCTCCTACAACTGTATCGACCGCCACCTGAAGACGCATGGCGAAAAGACTGCCATCATCTGGGAAGGCGACAATCCCTATATCGACAAGAAGATCACCTACAACCAGCTCTACGAGCAGGTCTGCCGCCTTGCCAACGTCTTGAAGAAGCATGGCGTCAAGAAGGGCGACCGCGTCACCATCTATATGCCGATGATCCCGGAAGCATCCTATGCGATGCTCGCCTGCGCCCGCATCGGCGCCATCCATTCGGTCGTCTTCGGCGGCTTCTCGCCGGACGCACTTGCCGGCCGTATCGTCGACTGTGAGTCCACCTTCGTCATCACCTGCGACGAGGGCGTGCGCGGCGGCAAGCCGGTCCCGCTCAAGGAAAACACCGATACGGCAATCGACATCGCGGCCAAGCAGCATGTCATCGTCAACAAGGTTCTGGTCGTGCGCCGCACCGGCGGCAAGACCGCCTGGGCACCGGGCCGTGACCTCTGGTACCACCAGGAAATCGCGACCGTGAAGCCGCATTGCGAGCCGGCGAAGATGAAGGCGGAAGATCCGCTGTTCATCCTTTACACCTCGGGCTCGACCGGCAAGCCGAAGGGCGTGCTGCATACGACCGGCGGCTACCTCGTCTATGCGTCGATGACGCACGAATATGTCTTCGACTACCGCGATGGCGAGGTCTACTGGTGCACCGCCGACGTCGGCTGGGTCACTGGTCACTCCTATATCGTCTATGGACCGCTCGCGAATGCGGCGACGACCGTGATGTTCGAAGGTGTGCCGAATTTCCCGGACGCGGGGCGTTTCTGGGAAGTGGTCGACAAGCACAAGGTCAACGTCTTCTACACCGCGCCGACGGCGATCCGCTCGCTGATGGGCGCCGGCGACGACTTCGTCAAGCGCGCCTCGCGCTCGTCGCTTCGCCTGCTCGGTTCGGTCGGCGAGCCGATCAACCCGGAAGCCTGGGAGTGGTACTACAACGTCGTCGGCGAGCAGAAGTCGCCGATCGTCGATACCTGGTGGCAGACCGAGACCGGCGGCATCCTGATCACGCCGCTGCCGGGTGCGACCGATCTCAAGCCGGGTTCGGCCACGCGGCCGTTCTTCGGAGTTCAGCCGCAGCTCGTCGACAACGAAGGCAATGTTCTGGAAGGTGCTGCCGACGGCAACCTCTGCATCACCGACAGCTGGCCGGGCCAGATGCGCACGATCTACGGCGACCATGCGCGTTTCGGTCAGACTTACTTCGCCACCTACAAGGGCAAGTATTTCACCGGTGACGGCTGCCGCCGCGATGAGGACGGCTACTACTGGATCACCGGCCGCGTCGACGATGTCTTGAACGTCTCCGGCCACCGCCTCGGTACGGCCGAAGTGGAATCGGCGCTCGTGTCGCATCATCTCGTCTCGGAAGCGGCCGTCGTCGGCTATCCGCACCCGATCAAGGGCCAGGGCATCTATTGCTATGTTTCGCTGATGGCTGGTGAAATCGGCAACGACGAACTGCGCGCCGCCTTGGTGAAGCATGTCCGTTCGGAAATCGGGCCGATCGCGACGCCGGACAAGATCCAGTTCGCTCCGGGCCTGCCGAAGACCCGCTCGGGCAAGATCATGCGCCGCATCCTGCGCAAGATCGCGGAGGATGACTTCGGTGCGCTCGGCGATACCTCGACGCTCGCCGATCCGGCCGTTGTCGATGATCTGATCGCGAACCGCCAGAACAAGGCCTGACCTTGAAAACCGCCGCGCGTCTCTTGGACGTGCGGCGGTTCCCCTCTCGTCGCCAGGTGGCCGTCAAACCATTTCGTGAGCCGGATTCAGATCGAGGTTGCGGGCGCAGGCGCCCGACCTGAACTTAGAAGTCGATCGCCCGACCCTTGATCTCCCAGTCGCCGTAGCGGGCTGGATCTTCACCTCCGCGCCCGCCGATCTCCTGCGGCAGTTCCTTCTTGATCTCCGCCTGACGCCGCTCTTCCGCTTCCTTCAGCGCCCGCACAGCGGCGGGCGGCAGCGGCTTCTTCGGGCGGTCGGCGGCGTTGTCATTGTCGTTCTGCATCTGAACGGTATCCGGATTCGAGCATCAATATTGAAGAATTGGGTGTTTGCACCCATCATATAGGATGCCGTTCCCCGGACGGGAACCCTGATTCACGTGAAACGTAGACGACCCGGAGCCTCCTGATGAACCTTGTCCGCACCGCCATGCTGCTTGCAGTCATGACCGCCCTGTTCATGGCGGTAGGCTTCGCCATTGGCGGACGGGGCGGCATGATGATCGCCTTCGTCATGGCCGCAGGCATGAACTTCTTCTCCTACTGGAACTCCGACAAGATGGTGCTGCGCATGTACCGCGCGCAGGAGGTCGATGAGCGCAGCGCCCCGGAATATTACGGCATCGTGCGTGACCTCGCCCGCAATGCCGGCCTGCCGATGCCGCGCGTCTATGTGATCGATAGCCCGCAGCCGAACGCGTTTGCCACCGGTCGCAATCCGGAGAATGCCGCGGTCGCCGCGTCGACCGGGCTGCTTCACGCTCTCGACTATGACGAGGTCGCCGGCGTGATGGCGCATGAACTCGCGCACGTGCAGAACCGCGATACGCTGACGATGACGCTGACGGCAACCCTTGCCGGCGCGATCTCGATGCTCGGCAACTTTGCCTTCTTCTTCAGCGGCAACCGTGAAAACAACAATCCGCTCGGCTTCATCGGCACGCTTGTCGCGATGATCGTGGCGCCGATGGCGGCAATGCTGGTGCAGATGGCGATCAGCCGGACGCGCGAATACTCGGCCGACCGTCGCGGCGCCGAGATTTGCGGCAAGCCCCTGGCGCTCGCTTCGGCGCTGCAGAAAATCGCAGGCGCCGCCCATCAGATCCACAATGACGATGCTGAGCGCAACCCAGCAACGGCGCATATGTTCATCATCAATCCGCTCTCCGGCGAGCGCATGGACAACCTGTTCTCGACCCATCCGAACACCGAAAACCGCATCGCGGCCCTGCAGCAGATGGCGCAGGAGATGTCTTCGGTCTCGACGCCGCCGGTTCGTGCTGATAATCCCGTGCGCAAATCGCGCTCTGTGCCCTCTACCGGATGGGGTCGCGGTGGTTCCGAACCGCCCAAAGGTCCCTGGTCCTGATGTCTGCAGAAAACAACAACGATTCACGTCCGAAACGATCGCACCGCAATGGCGGCGCAGCGAAATCGAAGAAGCCCGCTCCGGCGCCGCGTGGTCCGGAGAAGCCGGGGTTGAGGGCTCGTCAGGCCGCCGCGAAGATCTTGGCAGCAGTCATCGATCGCAAGACGTCGCTCGACGGCATGCTCGACAGCGAGCACGGCAACCCGGCCTATCGCGAGCTTAACGACGCCGACCGCGCTCTGGTCCGGGCAATACTCAATTCCGCCCTTCGCCATCTCCCGCGCGTGCAGGCTGCGATCAATTCGCTGCTGCAGACGCCCCTACCGGAAGGTGCGCGGGCGCTGGAGCATGTGCTTGCCGTGGCAGCGGCACAGATCCTCTATCTCGACGTGCCCGATCATTCCGCCGTCGATCTCGCCGTCGAACAGGCGCAGAACGATCCGCGCAACCGCCGCTTCGCCAATCTCGTGAACGCCGTGCTGCGGCGCCTGTCGCGCGAAAAGGAAGCTGTTCTCGAAAGCACGCGCCATATTCCGGCGATGCCGGAATGGTTCTTCGAGCGCCTCATTGCCCACTACGGCGCAGCCGCGGCCGAGAAGATCGCCGAGGCGCAGTTGACGCCGGCGGCAATCGATCTTTCCGTCAAATCCGAGCCTGCGGCTTGGGCCGAGCGGCTTGGTGGCACCGTCCTGCCGACCGGCTCTGTGCGGCTTGGCGCATTCTCCGGCTCCATCCCTTCCTTAGCCGGATTCGATGATGGCGGCTGGTGGGTCCAGGACGCGGCTGCATCGATTCCTGCTCGACTGTTTGGCGACCTCAAGGGCAGGCGGACCGTCGATCTCTGCGCCGCACCGGGCGGCAAGACGGCCCAACTCATTCTTGCCGGAGCCGAAGTGACGGCGCTGGACCAGTCCGGCAGCCGCTTGCGCCGGCTGAAGGGCAATCTCAAGCGGCTGGGGCTCGAGGCCGAGACCAAGGAAGTCAACATGGCGGACTTCCAGCCGGAAGCCCTGTTCGATGCGGCGCTTCTCGACGCTCCCTGCTCCTCCACCGGCACGACACGACGTCACCCTGATGTGTTGTGGACCAAGGGACCGGAAGACATCGAAAAGCTTGCCGACCTGCAGGAGCGGCTGCTTCGTCATGCGCTGACGGTGGTCAAGCCCGGTGGCACCGTCGTCTTCTCGAATTGCTCCCTCGACCCGCGTGAAGGCGAAGAGGTCGTTGCCCGGGTTATCGGTTCGGGCGATAACTGTGAGCGCGTTCCGATTTCCGCAGCGGATTGGCCGGGGCTTGAGGACGCGATCACGCCGGTCGGCGAAATGCGGACGACGCCGGCCATGCTGCCGCTCGATGCACCGTTTTCGAGTGGCCTCGATGGTTTCTACGCGGCGGTGATTCGGCGCAAATAACAGCGCAAACTGAGCTTTCAGCAGCTCGAACCGGGCCTCAAGGCCCTGTTTCACCGCATCATTTGACGCTTTCGACCGGGAAGCCTATCAAAGATGGCAGGATTGATAAAAGTTTAATGGTCTTCGCGGCACCATGCGGACGCTGGCGCGAGGTCCTGACGCGCTCCGATGATGTGAGTGATCGTGCCAGAAATGAGGTAACCGGCGGCGTTGATGTTGTTTTCCGGCAGGCGAAGGCTTTCTTACCTGTATGTGCGTGAAGGCTGGCGCCGCGTGTCGCGTCGCCTGTCGATCGGGCGCGTCTCCACTCTGCGCTTTACCGGCTCCACCCCCAATCGCCTGATCGTTGCGCCGACGGATCTGAGGGCCGTCGATCCCTTTGTCGCGGAAGAAATTCTTGCCGGGCGCTTCCCTCTTGCCGGCCGCGTGCTCGACACGGAGGGCGAGTCGCCGTTCGAGATCGATCTGCCGTCGCGAGAATTTGCGGCCCGGCTGCATTCCTTCGGCTGGCTGCGGCACCTGCGGGCGATCCGCGAGGATGCGGGTTTCATCCGGCTGCGGCAGATCGTCGACGACTGGATCGGCACCCATGGACGCGATCTCGGCGGCATCGCCTGGGATGCGGATATCATGGCGCAGCGCATCATCGCCTGGCTGTCCCATTCGCCGGTGGTGCTGCGCAATGCCGAGCATGGCTTCTACCGCCGTTTCCTGAAAAGCCTGGCGCTGCAGGTGCGCTATCTCAGGCATATCGCCGATACCGTGCGCGACGGCGAGCAGAGGCTTCGGGTGCGGCTTGCGCTTGCCATGGCGTCGGTCTCCATGCCGGCATCGCCGAGCGCCATCCGCAAGGCATCGCGCCATCTCGATCTCGAACTCGACCGCCAGATCCTGCCCGACGGCAGCCACTTCTCGCGTAGTCCGCGCGCGGGTCTTGAGCTGTTGCTGGATCTGCTGCCACTCCGCCAGACCTACGTTAATCTCGGGCATGACGTGCCGTCGCGCCTCATTCCCTGCATCGACCGGATGTACCCGGCCCTGCGCTTCTTCCGGCACCAGGGCGGCGAACTCGCGCTGTTTAATGGTGCTACCTCGGTTCTGGCGCATGAACTGGCGTCGGTGCTGCGCTATGACGAGACGGCCGGCGAACCCTTCCGCTCCCTGCCGCACGCCCACTACGAACGTATGGCCATGGAAAACACCGTTGTCATCATGGACACCGGCCGGCCGCTTTCCGTAGACCTGTCGCGCAGTGCCCATGCCGGCTGCCTGTCCTTCGAAATGTCCTCGGGCAAGACGCGCTTCGTCGTCAATTCCGGCGCCCCGAAGTTTGCCGGGGAGCGATTCCGCCAGATGGCGCGGATGACGGCTGCCCATTCGACCGTGACGGTCAACGACACGTCGTCGTCGCGCTTCTCGCAATCGCGCTTTCTCGGACCGATCATGACGTCGGGCGTCAAGCACGTGACGGCGGCCCGCAAGGACGAAGCGGGCGGGCTCGAATCGGTGACCGCAAGCCACGATGGCTATCTTGCCGCCTTCGGCCTGGTCCACGAGCGTGGCATCGGTGTTTTGAACGGCGGTCGCATGGTCCGCGGTCGCGACCGGCTGTCGCGCGCCGACGGCAGCGACCCGGAGGCAAGCGATACCGCGATTGCCGTGGCGCGGTTCCACATTCATCCGGCGGTCGCCATTCGCCAGAACAGCGCCCGCGAGATCTTCCTGACGGCGCCGGATGGCGAGATCTGGCTGTTTGCCTGCCAGGATGGTGACCTTGCCGTCGAGGAGGACATCTTCTTTGCCGATCCTTCGGGTATCCGGGCCTCGCAGCAGCTGACGGTGACCTTTGCGATTGCGCAGCAGCCGGAGATCCAGTGGACGTTTTCACGCGCGAACTGAGCCTTCTGTCTTGACGACGGGCACGCCCAAGAAAGCGCCTCAAGTTTTCCGTTCGCGTTTCAGGAGCGATCGCATTGAAGAATTTGGATCGATCCGATCCAGATTCATCGCGATCTTCAGGCCCGGCGAGGTTCCTTCGCCCGGCAAGCTATGCTAACGGGCAGCCATCTCAACCGCCGGAGCTTCCTCCCGGGGCGTCCGGCGCCGCCAAAGGAGCATGGTTGTGGCTGTCGCCTCCAAGAAAATCCCCGCCCCGAACGAGGTTACGGTCCGCACCGCCCTCCTCTCCGTCTCCGACAAGACGGGCGTCGTCGAGCTCGCGCGCGCCCTTAACGAAAAGGGCATTCGGCTCGTTTCGACGGGCGGGACCCACAAGGCACTCTCCGAGGCTGGCCTGCCGGTGAGCGACGTTTCCGAGCTAACCGGCTTTCCCGAGGTCATGGACGGCCGCGTGAAGACGCTGCATCCAGGCGTTCACGGTGGCCTCTTGGCAATCCGTGACGATGCCGATCACGTTGCGGCCATGTCGACGCACGGCATCACCGCCATCGACCTCGCGATCATCAACCTCTATCCCTTCGAAGAGGTCAGGGCCAAGGGCGGCGACTACCCGACGACGGTCGAAAACATCGATATCGGCGGCCCGGCGATGATCCGCGCCTCGGCCAAGAACCATGCCTATGTGACGATCGTCACCGATCCGGCCGACTATCCGGTGCTGCTCGAAGAGCTTGCTTCCGGCAAGACGACCTATGCCTTCCGCCAGAAGATGGCCGCCAAGGCCTATGCCCGGACTGCCGCCTATGACGCGGCCATTTCCAACTGGTTTGCCGAGGCGCTCGACACCCCGATGCCGCGCCATCGCGTCATCGGCGGCGTCCTGAAGGAAGAAATGCGCTACGGCGAAAACCCGCACCAGAAGGCGGGCTTTTATCTCACCGGAGAGAACCGCCCGGGTGTCGCCACCGCGACGCTGCTGCAGGGCAAGCAGCTCTCTTACAACAACATCAACGACACGGATGCCGCCTTCGAGCTGGTGGCCGAGTTCCTGCCCGAGAAGGCACCGGCGGTCGCGATCATCAAGCATGCCAACCCTTGCGGCGTCGCGACCGCGCCGACGCTTGCCGAAGCCTATCGCCGAGCGCTTGCCTGCGATTCCACCTCGGCTTTCGGCGGCATCATCGCGCTCAACCAGGAGCTCGATGCGGAGACGGCCGAAGAGATCGTCAAGCTCTTCACCGAAGTGATTATCGCGCCTTCGGTCAGCGATGCGGCCAAGGCAGTGATTGCCCGCAAGCCGAACCTGCGTCTGCTTGCGACCTGTGGCCTGCCGGATCCACGTATTCCGGGTCTTGCCGCAAAGACCGTCTCGGGCGGCCTGCTCGTGCAGACGCGCGACAACGGCATGGTGGAGGATCTCGAACTCAAGGTCGTCACCAAGCGCGCGCCGACGCCCCAGGAACTCGAAGACATGAAGTTCGCCTTCAAGGTGGCCAAGCACGTGAAGTCGAATGCGATCGTTTATGCCAAGGACGGCCAGACGGCCGGCATCGGCGCCGGCCAGATGAGCCGTGTCGATTCCGCCCGCATCGCCGCGATCAAGGCCGAAGAAGCCGCAAAGGCGCTGGGCCTTGCAACGCCGCTCACCAAGGGTTCGGCCGTTGCCTCCGAAGCCTTCCTGCCGTTTGCCGACGGCCTGCTCTCGGCGATCGCCGCGGGTGCTACGGCCGTCATCCAGCCGGGCGGCTCCATGCGTGACGAAGAGGTGATTGCGGCTGCGAACGAGCATGGCGTCGCCATGGTCTTCACCGGCATGCGCCACTTCCGCCACTAAGATCGTCGGGCGGGCGCTGGGCGTCTGTCCGGAATTGGCCGCTAAGGCCCAACAGTCAGAAGCCGTCGCTTCCCCAGGATGCGGCGGCTTTTTTGCGACCGTCATCGGCCGGATAGGGCGTGCGCAGAAGGATCAGCAGGCCGATCACCAGAAAAGCAATCAGCGCCATCATGCCGATCCGTGCCGAGCCGGTGGCAAGCGTGATCGTGGCAACGGATGCGGGGGCGAGGAACGAGGTGGCCCGGCCGGACAGCGCATAGAGGCCGAAGTAGCGACCGGCCTCGTCGAGGCTGACGCTGCGGGCGAGGTAGGAGCGCGACGAGGCCTGAACGGGGCCGAAGGCGACACCGACGAGCAGGCCGTAGAGAATGTAGGCCTTTTCGGCGGCCGTGCCGAACAGGCCGCCGGTATC
Source organism: Ensifer sp. ENS03 (assembly GCF_014852035.1). Lineage (NCBI taxonomy): Bacteria > Pseudomonadati > Pseudomonadota > Alphaproteobacteria > Hyphomicrobiales > Rhizobiaceae > Ensifer > Ensifer sp. ENS03. The sequence continues at coordinate 105,709 of NZ_JACVAV010000004.1, forward strand.
TTCCATCGACAGCGGCAGCAGCCCGAACAGCGTGAAGCCGGGGCCTGTCGAGACGATGCCGATCGTGGCAATCGTCAGGCAGATCAGGCTGGCGGTGACGATCACCTTGGAGCCAAGGTGCGCATCCAGCCAGCTGGCGCAGAGGCAGCCGCCGATCGCGACGACGTTGAGAATGATGCCGTAGACGCCGAGCTCCAGGGTCTGCCAGGCGAACATCGCGGCCGCGAAGGTGCCGCCGAGTGCCAGCAGACCATTGACGCCGTCCTGGAAGACCATGCGCGCGATCAGGAAGCGCAGGATCCCACGCCTTTCCCGAAGCTCGACGAGCGTGCCCTTGAGCTCCCTGAGGCCCGTGACGGTTGCCTTGCCGAGCGACATTGCCGCCTTGGTGGCATCGGGCGTGAACAGGAACATCGGCAGGATAAAGACGAGGTACCAGACGGCGGAGATCGGGCCGGTGATGCGTGCATCCTCCCCCTTTGCCGGATCCAGGCCGAACAGAGGGTCGATGCCAAGCGCCGTCTTGCCGGTCTCAGGACTTCCGGCAAGCAAGGCCACGACGGCGACCAGCACGATCATGCCGCCGAGATAGCCGAGCCCCCAGGCGATGTTGGAAATGCGCCCCACGTCCTTCTCCGGCACCAGACGGGGCATCATCGAATCGTTGAAGACGATCGAGAACTCGGCCGCGACCGTCGCGAGGATCATGAAGATCGCCGGATAGAGGATCGGCGAGCCGGGGGCTGCGAACCAGAGCATAGCCAGCGATGCGATCTTGATGACGGCGAAGAAGGCGATCCAGGGTTTGCGCGGCCCGGTGGCGTCGGCGATCGAGCCGAGCACCGGCGAAAGAACCGCGATGATGATGCCCGAAACCGTGAGCGTGTAGCCCCACATCGCCTGGCCGACCGCATGGTCCTCCGTCAGCCGCGATACGAAATAGGGGCCGAAGATGAAGGTCGTGATGACGGTGAAGAAGGGCTGCGCGGCCCAGTCGAACAGCATCCAGCCGCCGATGCCCGCACGGGACGTGCGTGGCTGGTCTTCAGTCCCCCCGGCCGAAATCTGCAAAGTCCCCTCCCGAAACGACTGCGCCACGCGTCCCCTCGAACGCGCGGCGCAGCCTATCTTCAATTGAACCGATTCCAAAAGGTCTGGAACCGGACGCGGGCGAAAAAACTGCCCGCATCCTCTTTGGTACCGTTACTTGGCCCTTCCGCGTGCCAGGTCGTTGAGGAGACCTGCAGCGACGGTGATCTTGGCAAGCGTCGTTTCACCCTTCTCGGTCAGAAGGCGCAGCTGGCCAGTCGCCTGGGCGACACGGACGCGCTCGCTTTCTTCCCAGGCCGCAACCGGGTTGCGCTCCTTCTTCTGCTCGCGCAGGGCTGCCGCGGTGATATCCCGGCGTGCCGCCGCGATATCGGATACGGCGCGTGACAGAGCCATGGCCTCGAACTGCTCGGTTGCCGGAACGCGATCGGATGCCGCCAGCAGACGGTTGATGCGAAGCGTGTCGGTGACGGCGAAATAACCTTGCGCCGTGCGGCTCAGCGTCTCGCCGGTTTCTGCGGCAATCTGCATGATCTCGGGCACCAGCGTCATCAGCGCCAGTTCCGAGATTTCCTCGGCGAGCTTGGCGGGAACGCCACCCTCGACGAAGGCTGCCGTCTTCAACCGGGCTTCTTCGGCGCTCTCGCCGGACACTGCAGTGCGCATGGTCGCACGCAGCTTCTGCAGGCCGTCGCCGAGGCGCGATACGGCCTCGGAGACCGAGCCGGTCGCCGCATGGGTGCGCAGCGCCCGCTCGGTGACGAGCGTGAAGATGCGGCCGACTTCCTGGTAGAGGATGTTCTGCAGGCCGCCGCCGATCTTGTTGTCGAGCGCGTCGATCTCGTCATAGATCCGCGGTAGGTCGAAGCCGTCGAGCGCCAGCACCGCCGCCTTGACGACGTCGGCCGAGAGGAAGCCGGTGGCGTCCGTCAGGGTCGAGACAAAGGCCGGACCACCGCGGTTGATGACCTCGTTGGCGAGGATCGTCGCGATGATTTCGCGGCGCAGGCGGTGACCGTGGATATCGCCGGCATAGGCCTTGCGCATCTTGCCCGGGAAGTAACGCTCGAGCGTCGCCGTGAAGTACGGATCGTCGGGCAGCTCGCTCGCAATCAGCTCATCGAAGAGAACGAGCTTGGAGTAGGAGAGCAGCACGCCGATTTCCGGGCGGGTCAATGGCTTGCCCGCCTGGTAACGCTCGGTCATGGCCTGGTCGGTCGGCAGCGTCTCGACCTTGCGGTTGAGATGGCCGTCGGCCTCCAGCCGGGTCATGAGCCGGCCGAGCGTCGTGCGGTTGCCGAGCCCTTGCATGGCGGTCAGAGAGATCGCCAGCGACTGCTCGTAGTTGTTGCGCAGCACCAGGTGGCCCACTTCCTCGGTCATCGAGGCGAGCAGCGTGTTGCGCTTCGGACGGGTCAGGCGACCATCGCGCATGGCGGAAGCCAGCGCGATCTTGATGTTGACCTCGACGTCGGACGAGTTGACGCCCGCCGAGTTGTCGATGGCATCCGAGTTGCAGCGGCCGCCATTGAGGCCGAAGCCGATGCGGCCCTTCTGGGTGACGCCGAGGTTGGCGCCCTCGCCGATGACACGGGCGCGGACCTCTTCGGCTGCCACGCGAATGGCGTCGTTGGCGCGATCGCCAACTTCGGCGTCCGTTTCGTTGCTGCCGCGCACATAGGTGCCGATACCGCCGAACCAGAGCAGGTCGACCTGGCTCTTCAGGATCGCGTTCATGATCTCGAAGGGCGTTGCCTTCTGCTTGTCGAGGCCGATGGCAGCCATCGCCTCAGGCGTCAGCGTCACCGACTTCTCGGCACGCGAGATGATCATCGCGCCGTCGGAAAGCGTCTTGCGGTCATAGTCCTGCCAGCTCGAGCGAGGCAGCGCGAACATGCGCTTGCGCTCGGCAAAGGACCCATCGATATCCGGATTCGGATCGATGAAGATATCGCGATGATCGAAGGCTGCGATGAGGCGGATCTTCTCGGACAGAAGCATGCCGTTGCCGAAGACGTCGCCCGACATGTCGCCAACGCCAGCAACGGTGAAGGGCGTCGTCTGGATGTCGGTGTCCATCTCACGGAAGTGCCGCTTGACGGTCTCCCAGGCGCCGCGGGCGGTGATGCCCATCTTCTTGTGGTCGTAGCCGGCGGAACCGCCCGATGCGAAGGCGTCGTCGAGCCAGAAGCCCGCTTCCTGTGCGAGGCCGTTGGCCGTGTCGGAGAAGGTCGCGGTGCCCTTGTCGGCAGCAACGACGAAGTAAGGGTCGTCGCCGTCATGGCGCTGCGTGTCGGCCGGCGGTACGACATCCTGGCCGACGATGTTGTCGGTGACCGACAGCAGGGTGCGGATGAAGGTCTTGTAGGCTTCGGTGCCGGCCTTGAAGATTTCGTCGCGGGTGCCGCCCACCGGAAGCAGCTTCGGATAGAAGCCGCCCTTGGCGCCGACGGGCACGATAACGGCGTTCTTGACCTGCTGCGCCTTCACCAGACCGAGCACTTCCGTGCGGTAGTCCTGGGCGCGGTCCGACCAGCGCAGACCGCCGCGGGCGACCTTGCCGAAGCGCAGGTGCACGCCCTCGACCTCGGTGCCGTAGACGAAGATTTCGCGGAACGGATGCGGTTCCGGCAGACCGTCGAGCTGCTTCGGGTCCAGCTTGAAGGCGAGCACCGCGCGCGGCTTGCCGTCGGCGTCATGCTGGAAGTAGTTGGTCCGGAGCGTCGCTTCGATCGCGTTGACGTAGCGTCGCAGAATCCGGTCCTCGTCGAGGCTCGGAACGGCCGAGAGCGCGTCCTCGATCGCCGACAGCAGCGCGTTGCACTTCTTGGCGCGCGGCTTTTCCTCGAGCTTCGGATCCATGCGGGTCACGAACAGCTTGAAGATATCGGCGGCAATCGCCGGATACTTGTTCAGCGTGTCGGCGATATAGCCCTGAGAGTAGGTGATGCCGGCCTGTCGCAGATAGCGGGCATAGGCGCGCAGCACCGTCACTTCGCGGGCGTTGAGGCCCGCAAGCAGGATCAGCCGGTTGAAGTTGTCGTCCTCGATCGCGCCGTTCCAGGCGGCCAGGAACGCCTCTTCCAGCGCCGGGCCGGATTTTTCGAGGTTCAGCGCAAGGCCATCACGATGGATCAGCTCCATGTCGTGCAGCACGACCTTGCGCTTCTCTTCGCCATGGGCATTGACGCCGATGTCGTAGGTCTGTTCGCTGATGACCCGGAAGCCGAGGTTTTCAAGCAAAGGTACGCGGCGCGACAGCGACACTGGTTCGCTGGCGTGGAAGATCTTGAGCTCGGCGGTGTCCGGCCGCGAGACGGCGCGGGGATAGTGGTAGAACTCGATGCGGATCGGATCCGGGCCCTTGCAGGCGGCGATGTCGGCCAGATCGGCATAGGCTTCAGCCGGCGTGAAGAACGACTGGTAGGCATTGTCGACATCGAGCTCGATGCCGTCCTTGCGGGCAAGCAGGTCGAACCGGTCGATCCAGCGGGTGACGATGCCGCGAACGGCTTCTTCGAGCTTGGCCTGCGGAATGCGCGGCGTCTTGCCGGCGGAGCGGCCGATGATGAAGTGGACGCGGGCAAGGCCCCCTTCCGGGAAGGCCGGGTAGTAGGCGGAGACGCGACCGTCATAGACCGTCTTCAGGTAGTCGCCGATCTTTTCGCGCACATCCGAATCGTACTGTTCGCGCGGCACGAAGACGATGACCGAGACGAAGCGGTCGAAATGGTCGATGCGTGGCAGCACGCGGATGCGCGGCCGGTCGCCGAGTTCGTTGATCTGTTCGCAGAAAGCGGCGAGCAGGCCGACATCGATCTGGAAGAGATCGTCGCGCGGATAGGATTCGAGCGTGTTGTCGAGCATCTTGCCGGAATGGCTCTGCGGATCGTAGCCGAAGTGATCGACGATCTTTTCGATCTTGTGGCGCAGCAGCGGGATCTCGGCCGCCTGGCGGGTATAGGCCGAGGAGGTGAAGAGGCCAACGATGCGCAGTTCTCCGGCGACATTGCCGTCGGCGTCGAAGCGCTTGACACCGATATAATCCATATAGGCGCGGCGATGGACGACCGACTTGACGTTGGCCTTGGTGACGATCAGGAAATCCGGGCTTTCGAGGAAGGCGAGAATTTCAGGCGTAGTCAGCACCGCGTCCTTGCCCTGGCGCAGCACGCGCACATCGGGATTGGAGAGCATGCCGAGGCCCCTGCCCTTGCCGCGCTCGACCATCGCCTTTCCGCCCTTACCGGAATAGGTGTATTCGCGCATGCCGAGGAAGGTGAAGTTGTTGTCACGCAACCAGCGGAGGAAGGCAAGCGCCTCGTCGCGGTCGCTCTTCTTGCGCGAGGCGTTATAGGCCTCCAGTTCCTGCATCGCATGATCGAGCAGCGCGGTCATCGCTGGCCAGTCGTGCACAGCCTGGTGCACCTGCTCCAGCACGTCGCGAATGCGGTTGCTGAGCTGTTCGGCCTCGACCGGCGCGAGCTTTGTCAGATGGATCTGGATGTGGCTGACGCGGTGCGACGGATCGCTTTCCTCTTCGGGATCGAAGAGCTTTGCCGGCTTGCCCGGCTCCTTGACCAGGATGGGGTGGATCGCGAGGTGAATGTCACGGTGGGTGCTGGTGATTTCCCCCATGACCGAATCATAGAGGAACGGCATGTTGCGTTCGGTGACCGCGATGATCGACACCTCGGTGCCGCCAGGTGCTACACCGGCGACGGTTTCGACGGAAACCTGCGGCTTGCCGCCGTCCCAGCGGGCGAGTTCCTGATAGGCATGGGCGGCCGTCAGCGCCAGCATGTCCGCCGAATAGAGATCGAGGTCATCGTTGCTGGCCCCACCGAAGAGGATCTCCGGCGCCAGCGCCTCGACGCCCAGTTTGATGGCGGCCGCCTTCGCTGCGTCGATGTGTCTGTCCCGCTTCGGATTGTATTTCACGCCCATGAAGTCTCTCCCATTCATGATAGGCCAAACCCTATCAGAACCATGGCTAATGGCGACCGCTTTTTACGCTGATTTCGGCAAAATCGAGCCCAAAATCGGAGAATTTCACGTGAAAACAGCTTAAATCCATTTAAATCGAAGGTAATTTCGCGAAAATTGCTCGAAAATCGAAGAAAAAGCACGAAAACGCCAGAGGCTTCTCCGGAACCTATCTGCCATCGGCTGTTGACAGGGGGGTGACAGTCGGGTGAACAGAGTTTCGAGATCTAGGATTGGACTGGTCGATGCCCGAAATGCCTTCCCTGCCCGGCGCCGTCATCGTCATCTCGAGCCATGTCGTGCGCGGCAAGGTGGGCAACAGGGCCGTGGTCTTCGCGCTTGAAACTCTGGGGCATCCAGTCTGGGCCCTGCCGACCGTCATCCTCCCCTGGCATCCGGGCCACGGCCGCTCGACGCGGGTCACCATTTCCGATCAGGATTTCGGGTCGGTGATCGATGACCTCATTGCAGCACCCTGGGCCGGAGAGGTGCGTGCCGTGCTTTCGGGCTACCTCGGCTCGGCCGGACAGGCCGAAAGCGTGGCCCGGCTGGTGACGGCGCTGAAGGAGCGCAATCCCAAACTGATCTACGCCTGCGACCCCGTGATCGGCGATGCTGGCGGTCTCTATGTGCCGGAAGTCACGGCGGTTGCCATTCGCGACCAACTGCTGCCGCTTGCAAATCTCGCGACCCCGAACCGTTACGAGCTTGCCTGGCTTGCCGGGGCGACGTTGGAGACGAACACGGCGATCCTTGACGCAGCGCTCGGCCTCGGTCCGGCCCGCGTTTTGGTGACGTCTGCCGTGCCGATGATGAGCGGCGGGACCGGCAATCTCTTTCTCTCGGGCAACCACGCCCTGCTTGCCGAACATCGTTTGGTCGAAAACCCGCCGAATGGTACGGGCGACCTGTTGGCGGCGGTGTTTCTCGCCCGAATCCTTGAAGGACTTTCAGAGGAACGCGCCTTGCAGATGGCGACTGCGAGCGTATTTGAGATCATCGCGCGGAGCGTCAAGCGCGGCGCGGATGAACTGACCATCGAGCAGGACGCGTCGAGCCTATCGACGCCAATGGCGATGGTGCAGATGCGCCGACTGGTTCATCCGAATCAGATGCGGCGCAAGTGAAGAAGCTGTTCACGGACCGCCACCCCTATGGCATCGTGGATTGAATTTTAGATCGCGATCATTTTCATGACGGAGGCGCAGGTGGGCGAAAGCCGGCCATGCCGCCTTGAAGCACGAGCGGAGCAATCGATGGACAAGCAGCAGCAGCGTTTTCCGGACTATCTTCTGAACGGCTACCACAACTTCATGAACGGTCGCTTCAGCGAGCAGCAGAAACGCTACAAGGCGCTGGCGGAAACCGGTCAAAAGCCGAAGACAATGGTGATTGCCTGTTGCGACTCGCGTGCTGCGCCGGAAACGATCTTCGACAGCGGCCCGGGCGAACTCTTCGTCGTGCGCAACGTCGCCAATCTCATGCCGCCCTACGAGCCGGATGGTCACTACCACTCCACTTCGGCGGCCCTCGAGTTCGCCGTGCAGTCGCTGCGCGTCAGCGACATCGTCGTCATGGGCCATGGCCGCTGTGGTGGTATCAAAGCGGCACTCGATCCCGATGCGGAGCCTCTGTCACCGGGCGATTTCATCGGTCGCTGGATGCATCTGCTGAGGCCCGCGGCTGAGCAGATCCAGAGCAACGACGTGATGACGCAGGCGGAGCGCCAGCGTGCGCTCGAGCGAGTTTCGATCCGCAACTCGCTTGCCAATCTGCGCACTTTCCCGTGCGTCCAGATCCTCGAGGCCAAGGGCAAGCTCCACCTGCACGGCGCCTGGTTCGACATCTCGACCGGCGAACTCTGGGTGATGGACCCGGTGACGGGCGATTTTTCCCGCCCGGGAATGTAAGCGGTCAGCAAAAAAAGGCCCGGCTCTTTCGAACCGGGCCCTTTGTCTGGTTGGTTATGCGTTCCGAAGGACGAAAATCCTAGAGACCGTCGATCTCGGCGCCGATGATGGCGATCGCCTGCTGGTAGACGCTTGCGGCGTTCCAGCCCTGGATCGCAGCGAAGTTCGCCTGGCCCTGCTGATAGCCGGCGCCCGGCTGCCAGCCATGGCCGCGCAGGAAATTGGCGGTGGATGCCAGCGCGTCGGCCTTGGAGCGCACCATGTCGACATGGCCGTTGCCATCGCCATCGACGCCGTATTTCAGGACGTTGGCGGGCAGGAACTGGGTCTGGCCGATCTCGCCGTGGGCGGCGCCACGCGCATCCGGGCTCAGATCGCCGCGCTGCACGAGCTGCAGGGCCGCATAGAGCTGGTTGGTGAAGTAGTCCGAGCGACGGCAGTCATAGGCCAGCGTCGAAACGGCCGAGAGCGTGTGCTCCTTGCCCATGAAACCGCCGAAGCCGGTTTCCATGCCCCAGATGGCAATCAGCGGGCCAGCCGGCACGCCGTAGCGCCGCTCGATGCTGGTAAAGAGTGCGGCGTTCTGCTGCTTCATCTTCTTGCCGCGGGAAATGATCACTTGGCCGCCGCGCTTCTGCATGAACTGCTCGAGCGACAGCTTGAAGCTCTTCTGGCCGCGGTCGGCGCGGATCGTCGCCTTGTTGTAGGAGACGCCGGAGAGTGCACGGTCGAGCACCTGCGGGCTGATGCCGTTGCCGGAGGCCTGCTGCTTGAAGTTCTGCACCCAGGCCTCAAAGCCGCTTCCATCATTGCCGCATTGGGCGGCCGATGCCACCGCCGGAAAAACTGCAGTCGAAATCAGGGCGGCAAGCCCCACTGCTGCGCACTTCGCCCTGTGCATGAAATACCCCGTCATAGCCCGAATCTCGTTGCTCTTAAAAATGCCAGCCTTCGCCGGCCGTGTCACCTACCGCAAGCGGCAGGTAACTTTATCGTGGTTTCACGTGAATCCGGGAAGGATCGGCCCCTCGTGAAACAGGAAACCCGCCAGGCTCGAAAGAGCCTGGCGGGAGTGAGTGGTTCTAATGCCGTTTTCAGGCAGCCTGCTTGCGCGGCTTGATGAGGCCACGATTGACCAGCAGCTCGGCAATCTGGATCGCGTTCAGAGCGGCACCCTTGCGCAGGTTGTCGGAAACGACCCACAGGTTGAGGCCGTTCTCGACGGTTGCGTCTTCGCGGATGCGCGAGATGTAGGTCGCATCTTCGCCGGCGCACTCGTAAGGCGTGACGTAGCCGCCGTTCTCGTGCTTGTCGACGACGAGGCAACCCGGCGCTTCGCGCAGGATGTCGCGCGCTTCGTCAGCGGTGATCTCGTTTTCGAACTCGATGTTCACCGATTCGGAATGGCCGATGAAGACGGGAACGCGCACGGCGGTGCAGGTCACCTTGATCTTCGGGTCGAGCATCTTCTTGGTCTCGGCGAGAACCTTCCACTCTTCCTTCGTGTAGCCGTCTTCCATGAACACGTCGATGTGCGGAATGACGTTGAAGGCGATGCGCTTGGTGAACTTCTTCGATTCGATCGGATCGGCAACGAAGACGGCGCGGGTCTGGTTGAAGAGTTCGTCCATGCCGTCCTTGCCGGCGCCGGAAACCGACTGGTAGGTCGAGACGACGACGCGCTTGATCTTGGCGTGGTCGTGCAGCGGCTTCAGCGCGACGACGAGCTGGGCGGTCGAGCAATTCGGGTTGGCGATGATGTTCTTCTTGGTGAACTGCGCGATTGCGTCCGGGTTCACTTCCGGAACGATCAGCGGCACTTCGGCGTCGTAGCGCCAGGCCGAGGAGTTGTCGATGACGACGCAGCCCTGCTGGCCGATCTTCGGCGAATACTTCAGCGATACGGCGCCGCCAGCCGACATCAGGCAGATATCGGTGTCGGAGAAGTCGTAGTTTTCGAGGTTCTTGACCTTGAGGGTCTTGTCGCCGAAGGAAACTTCGGTGCCCTGGGAGCGGGCGGAAGCGAGGGCGACCACTTCATCCGCGGGAAAGCCGCGTTCGGAAAGGATGTTCAGCATCTCCCGGCCGACATTGCCGGTGGCGCCTGCGACTGCAATCTTGAAACCCATGATCTAAGCTCTCTTTTCTGTCTCTCCTCGTCGGGTGAGGGGGAAACCGCGCGACCTGCCGCGAGGGTTCCTGTCCCCGGCCAAACCGGGGAGAGAGCGGAGGGCCAGAGACGTCAGACGGTTTTCGTCGTCGTTTTGGCCGTTGTTTTGCAAGCGAACGAAAAATCGACATCCTGCCCCGCGGCAAGAGCCGGCAGGATCAAAGCAGCGATGGCTGGACCAATCGGTCGCATGGTGGTGATTTCCTCGTTCGTCGCTGCTCTTACGCGGTTTTGGGGAAGAGTCAAGACATTGCCGCGCGCCGGCACGCCCCCGCCCTGCCCGCGATCGATCGCCGCATTAGACGAAAGTCATAAGCCGAAAGCATCTCTGCCTGTGATGACACTTTTCTGACATCCTCATTTCAGGCGCACCACGTCCGGACGTTCGAGGGAGGAATGCTGGACCAGCCAATGGGCGCTCCTTTGGAGTGGAGGATTATCAAAATGGCAAATGTCGCGACAGCGGACGACGCAAAAACGCGTCCGATGACCGGCGAGGAGAAGAAGGTCATCTTCGCCTCGTCGCTCGGTACCGTCTTCGAATGGTACGATTTCTATCTTTACGGTTCGCTCGCCGTCTACATCGGCGCGACCTTCTTCAGTTCCTACCCGGAAACGACGCGTAACATCTTCGCGCTTCTGGCCTTTGCCGCGGGCTTCCTGGTTCGCCCGTTCGGCGCGCTCGTCTTCGGTCGCCTGGGTGACCTCGTTGGCCGCAAATACACCTTCCTCGTGACGATCCTGATCATGGGTCTGTCGACCTTCCTGGTCGGCATCCTGCCCGGCGCTGCCTCGATCGGCATTGCCGCGCCGATCCTGCTCATCGTGCTGCGCATGCTGCAGGGCCTGGCGCTCGGCGGCGAATATGGCGGTGCGGCAACCTACGTGGCCGAACACGCGCCGCATGGGCGTCGCGGCTACTTCACGTCCTGGATCCAGACCACGGCGACGCTCGGTCTGTTCCTGTCGTTGGTGGTGATCCTGCTCGTGCAGTTCGCGCTCGGCAAGGAAGCCTTCGCCGCCTGGGGCTGGCGCATTCCGTTCCTGCTGTCCTGCGTGCTTCTCGGCATTTCCGTCTGGATCCGCCTGAAGATGAACGAATCGCCGGCCTTCAAGAAAATGAAGGAAGAGGGCAAGGGCTCCAAGGCGCCGCTTCGGGAAGCCTTCGGCCAGTGGAAGAACGCCAAGATCGCACTTCTGGCGCTGTTCGGTGCCGTCGTCGGTCAAGCCGTGGTCTGGTACTCCGGTCAGTTCTACGCGCTGTTCTTCCTGACCGGCGTGCTGAAAGTAGACGGTCAGTCGGCCAACATCATGGTCGCCGCCTCGCTTTTGATTGGCACGGGCTTCTTCGTGCTCTTCGGCTGGCTCTCCGACAAGATCGGCCGCAAGCCGATCATCATGGCCGGTCTGCTGCTTGCGATGCTCACCTACTTCCCGCTGTTCAAGGCGTTGACCTGGGCCGGTAACCCTGCACTCGCTGAAGCCCAGGCAACCGTTCGCGCAACGGTGACCGCGGCTCCCGGCGACTGCAAATTCCAGTTCAACCCGACGGGCACGGCGAAGTTCACCACCTCGTGCGACATCGCAACTGCGTTCCTCACCAAGAACTCCGTTCCCTACGACGTCGTCACGACGGCCGCGGCGGGCACGGCGGCGACGGTCAAGGTCGGCGACACCACGATCAACAGCTACGACGCAGTCGCTGCTGGCGATGGTGCCAAGGCCGCCAACGCCGCCTTCGAAAAGCAGACCAACATGGCGCTCCACAATGCCGGCTACCCGCTGGTTCGTGGCGCGGCAAAGGTTCCGGACGCCAAGCTTGACGGTTTTGTCACCGCCAACCCGGAACTGTCGCTTGACGCAGCCGCTGTCCGCGGCGGCGAAAAGACCATGGTTCCGGCCGAAAAGCTCATCGCCGACAAGCTGCTGACCAAGGATGAAGTGGGCGCTGCCACCGAAATGGCTGTCTACACGATCGCCGGCGGCGGCACCTACGCGATGGTCGCGGATCCTGCCAACGTCAACTGGACGACAATCATCGCGGTGCTCACCGTGCTCGTCATCTACGTGACGATGGTCTACGGCCCGATCGCAGCCCTGCTGGTCGAACTCTTCCCGACCCGCATCCGCTACACCGGCATGTCGCTGCCCTACCACATCGGCAACGGCTGGTTCGGCGGGTTGCTTCCGGCAACGGCCTTCGCGATGAGTGCTGCCCAGGGCGATATCTACTACGGCCTCTGGTACCCGATCGTCTTTGCAGGGATTACGCTGGTCATCGGCCTCCTGTTCCTGCCGGAAACGAAGGATCGCGACATCCACGCGATGGATTAAGCCTGGCGCTCCCGGAGAGAACAAATCCCGGGAGCACCTCAAATCTTCCCCGAGCTATTATGGCTCTCCTGACTCCGGCGCGGTCTTCTGCGCCGGCTTTTTTATTGGGTCGGCTCGCTGCGTCCGGCAAGCGGCCAACCGCCCGGGCCGAGGCGAAACAGGCGACCGTATTTGGCGAAGACAAACGCCATCATCACCGATGTCCAAAGGCCGAGCAGCAGCCCGGCGGCGACGTCGCTCGGATAGTGTGCGCCAACGATGACGCGGGAAACACCGATTATCAGCGCCAGGACCAGAAAGAGTGGCCTCAGGCTCGGCAGCAGCATGGCGAAGACGCCGAAAAACGCACCGGCCGCAGTCGAGTGCCCCGACGGAAAGCTCTCATAGAGATCACTGGCGGCGAACGGCGTCAGGCTGTAGGCGCCGAGCTCGGCAAAGAGTTCCGGTCGTGCCCGGCCGATCAGGAGCTTCAGCGTATGCACCAACGCGCTGGCGGTGCCGATCGTCAAAAGGAAATAGGCGGCGAGGTCGCGGGCAGTGCGCGCCTTGTTTTGAAGCGGCCCCTGGCTTGCCGCCCGGCGCAGCACGAAGGCTCCCGCAAGCAGGATACCGGAAAGATAGATCATCCAGCCAAAGGTACCGAAATCGGTGATCCTTTCATTGAAGGTGACGATGTTGTCCGGCAGGCCTTGCGCGCGCTGTGACAGGAACGGATCGAGCGGGATGAGCGCGAACACGAGGATGGCTGTTGTCAGCACGATCCATCCGGTGGCCGCAAGTGGTCGGTTCATGGTTCTCCCATCCTGCCACCCAGATCGCGCGGCAATTGTCTGTTCCTGTCGGGGCACGATGCAGGGCACTTCCCGCGCCAGACGGCCCCGGTCCGTCTTTTCCCGATGTGTCGGTTCTTTTGGCAAATTCAAGGCCGTGAAACGCAAAACACCTCCGGATGCGCTCCGGAGGTGTTGGTTTTCGTAGGCCTGTTGGCGTCGGCGTGACGCCGTTCGGGATCGGTTGTCGCTTACGCCGACAGCGCCTTGAACTCGGCAAGGATGGCGTCGCCCATCTCGGTGGTGCCGACCTTCTTCGCCCCTTCGGCCATGATGTCGCCGGTGCGGATGCCCTTGTCGAGCACGGTGGCGATCGCCTTCTCCAGATTGTCGGCTTCCTTCACCAGGTTGAAGGAGTAGCGCAGGCACATGGCGAAGGAGGCGATCATCGCGATCGGGTTGGCGATGCCCTGGCCGGCAATGTCGGGTGCCGAGCCGTGCACCGGCTCATAGAGCGCCTTGCGCTTGCCGGTGACGCCATCCGGTGCGCCGAGCGAGGCCGAGGGCAGCATGCCGAGCGAGCCGGTGAGCATGGCGGCCACGTCCGACAGCATGTCGCCGAACAGGTTGTCGGTGACGATGACGTCGAACTGCTTCGGCTGGCGCACCAGCTGCATGCCGCCGGCGTCCGCCAGCATGTGCTCGAGCTGGACGTCGGAATACTTCGCCTTGTGCGTCTCGGTCACCACCTGGTTCCACAACACGCCCGACTTCATGACGTTGCGCTTTTCCATCGAGCAGACGCGGTTGTTGCGGGTGCGGGCCAGCTCGAAGGCGACGCCGGCGATGCGCTCGATCTCGTAGGTGTCGTAGACCTGGGTGTCGATGCCACGCTTCTGGCCGTTGCCGAGATCGACGATCTCCTTCGGTTCGCCGAAATAGACGCCACCGGTCAGCTCGCGCACGATCAGGATGTCGAGGCCTTCGACCAGTTCGGGCTTGAGCGACGAGGCGGCGGAAAGCGCCGGATAGCAGATCGCCGGGCGCAGGTTGGCGAAGAGCTCGAGATCCTTGCGCAGGCGCAGCAGACCGGCTTCCGGGCGAACCTCGTAGGGCACCGCATCCCACTTCGGACCGCCGACGGCGCCGAACAGCACCGCATCGGCGGCAAGCGCCTTTGCCATGTCCTCTTCCGAGATCGCCTGACCGTGGGCGTCATAGGCCGAACCGCCAACCAGGCCCTCGTCCGTCACGAAGCCGGCACCAAGCTCGGCATTCATGTAGGCGATGATTTTGCGGACTTCCGCCATGGCTTCCGGGCCGATGCCGTCGCCGGGCAGAAGGAAGAGGTTGCGCACAGTCATGGATAGTCCTTCTCGCGGGGGGAAAACTCGGCCGCGTTCTAGCGCAACTTCGTATCGAGGGAAATCGGCGAAACGAAAGATTTGTGCGCGGCCGCGAGCGGAACGTTCCCTACGGAACAGCTGATCGGTCGAGGCACTGCGATCATCGCCCAGAAGCCGTGTACCTGCCTGGCCGTCGATCCCACGAGGAGAAAAACATGCGCAATTTTGTTCACGCCGTCGCCACCCATATCCGCGCCACGACCAAGAACCTGACCTTTACTGGCCGGCCTTCCGGCAAGCGCTCACCCGCGTCGTCTTATAGTTGGCTTAGCTTTCCTCTTGACTGAAACGGTGCCTCCGGATCGAATGCGGGTAACACAACTGGGAACCCGCCATGTCCGAGACGCTGCTGATTGGAGCCTTTCTCGCCGCCCTCTCCTACGTCCTTATTCCCGGACCGGCATTTCTGGCGCTGCTCGGCATCGGCGCCGGCCAGGGGCGCAAGGCAGGCGCCTTGTTCATGGGCGGACACCTTGCCGGTGACGTTCTCTGGTCGACCCTGGCGCTGGTCGCAATCGTCGGCGCGCGCTCCGTCGGCACGACGATTTTCGATATCCTCGGTCTCTTCTGCGGCGCCTATCTCGGCTGGATCGGCTGGACGGCATTGCGCGCACGCCCCGCCGGCGAGAACCGCGCGCTCGTGACAGTCGAGCGTCCTTTGAGACGCGGACTGATTTTTGGACTCACCAATCCCAAGGGCTATCCGGTAGCGCTCGCAACCTTCACGGCGCTGCTGGCCAGCTCGGCCAACGCGCTCGAGTTCGATGCGCTGCCGGCGCTGCTCGGCGTTTCGCTGATCGGATTTCTCGTGGCCGATCTGATCCTGATCGTCATCATCGGCACCTCCGTCGTGCGGCGTTTCTACCGACGCCACGAACTCGCGATCGTCCGGCTCTCCGGTCTCCTGTTCATCGGCTTTGCCGTTCAGGCGGTCTGGCACGCTGCCCCCGGGCTTCTCGGTTTGCGCAGGCCTTGACGGCAAGCCCCCTCACGACCACCTCCATTGCCTCCGCGTCCTGATGTCATAGATCAGCGACGCCCCTCCCCGGCCCCGCGTCGGACCGCATGCGAAAGGATTTCTGATGACCACCAGCACCCCGCTCAATCCCGCGCTCACCGCATGGACCGGCCACGAAGGCCTGCCGCGTTTCGACCTGGTGAAGGACGAGGATTTTGCTCCGGCGTTCGACGCGGCTTTCAGGGAACATGAGGCGGAGATCGACGCGATTGCCGAAAACCCGGCGACGCCGACCTTCGAAAACACGATCATTGCGCTGGAGATCGCCGGTGACGGACTGTCGCGCGTATCCTCGATCTTCTGGAACAAGGCCGGCGCCGACACCAACGAGACGATCCAGGCGCTGGAGCGCGATATCGCGCCGAAGATGTCCCGGCACTATTCGAAAATTGGCATGAATGCGGCGCTCTTCAAGCGCATCGACACGCTGTGGGAAGGGCGCGCAGGGCTTGGCCTCGATCTTGAAGCGACGCGCGTACTCGAGCGCCACTGGAAGGGTTTCGTCAAATCCGGCGCCAAGCTCGCAAAGCCCGAGCAGGAGCGGCTGGCAGCGATCAACGAGAAACTCGCCGGCCTCGGCGCCAGGTTCGGGCAGAACGTGCTCGCCGATGAGAAGAGCTGGGTTCTGTTCCTGGAGAGCGAGGAACAGCTCGCCGGCCTGCCGGACTTCCTGCGCGACGCCATGGCGGCGGTTGCCGAAGACCGCGGCCAGAAGGGCAAGTACGCCGTCACCCTGTCGCGCTCGATCATCGAACCGTTCCTGACCTTCTCCGACAATCGCGAGCTTCGCGAGCAGGCCTTCCGCGCCTGGATCGCGCGCGGTGAAAATGGCGGCGACACCGACAATCGCGGGCTGATCGCCGAGATGCTGGCGCTGCGGGCCGAAAAGGCGAAGCTGCTCGGCTATGATAACTTCGCGTCGCTGAAGCTCGACGATACCATGGCGAAGACGCCCACTGCCGTGAACGGCCTGCTGATGCAAGTCTGGGAAAAGGCGGTTGCCCGCGCCCGCGAGGAAGAGGCCGAGCTTGCCCGGCTTGTTGCCGACGAGGGCCGCAATCACGACGTCATGCCCTGGGACTGGCGCCATTACGCCGAGAAGCTCCGCGCCGAAAAGTTCAATTTCTCCGAAGGCGAACTCAAGCCTTACCTGCAGCTCGAAAAGATCATCGAGGCCTGCTTCGATGTCGCCAAGCGTCTGTTCGGCATTACCGCGACGGAGAAGAAGGGCATTGCCGCCTACCATCCCGACGTGCGCGTCTTCGAGATCAAGGATGCATCCGGCAAGCTGGTGGCATTGTTCCTTGGCGACTACTTCGCCCGGTCTTCGAAGCGCTCCGGTGCGTGGATGAGTTCGTTCCAGTCGCAGCACAAGCTCAAGCTGAAGAACGGCGCCGAAGGCGAGCTGCCGATCATCTACAACGTCTGCAATTTCGCCAAGCCCGCCGAGGGCAAGCCGGCGCTGCTGTCGCTCGATGATGCCCGAACGCTCTTCCACGAGTTCGGGCACGCATTGCATGGCATGCTATCCAACGTCACCTACCCTTCGGTGTCCGGCACGGGTGTGTCGCGTGACTTCGTCGAGCTGCCGTCGCAGCTTTACGAACATTGGCTGACGGTGCCGGAGATCCTGAAGCGTTATGCGGTGCACTACCAGACCGGCGAGCCGATGCCGCAGGCGCTGCTCGACAAGGTGCTGGCGGCGCGAACCTTCAACTCGGGCTTCGCAACAGTCGAGTTCACGTCGTCCGCACTGGTCGATATGGCCTATCATACGGCAGCGGTGACGGCGGAACCGATGGCGCTCGAAGCCAAGAAGCTCGATGAGATCGGCATGCCGAAATCCATTGTCATGCGCCATCGCAGCCCGCACTTCCTGCACGTCTTCTCGGGCGACGGCTACTCGGCCGGCTACTATTCCTACATGTGGTCGGAAGTGCTCGACGCCGATGCCTTCGCCGCCTTCGAGGAAACCGGCAACGCCTTCGATCCGGCCATGGCCGCCCGCCTCAAGGACAACATCTATTCGGTCGGCGGCTCGATCGATCCGGAGGATGCCTACAAGGCCTTTCGCGGCAAACTGCCGAGCCCGGATGCGATGCTCGCGAAAAAGGGCCTGGCTGCCTGAGCCATGCCAATTGCCGATCACGCCATCCGGCGTGATCGGTTGTTCCAAAGTCCCCGCACTGTCTCGCAAGCAGCCTCGAAGTCGTCGTGATTGCGCACACTGACAAGGGCGGCAGCCGCCGTCGTAATGATGGTGGTTTCCGCGCGCTCGTCGCGGGCAGCACCAGTCCAAACCGCCTGCCAGTATTCGCGGCTGCTCAAGCCGGTGCGCGGTTCGGCCAGCGGCGCGATTTTCGCGGGAATGATGACGTCGGAGGCTTCGCCGCCGACAAGGCGGAAAAGGGGCGTCTGGCGGTAGGGCGTGAACTCAGCGTGGTCGCGGGTGTTGCCGAGGATCGTCAACTCTCTCGTGCCGAGCAGCATGGCGATGTCGCGGCTGAGCGTGCGGCTCGAGGGATTGGCGACTCCGAGCAGGCTTGTCCGTCCGCCCATCGGATTGATGAGGTGAATGGCGGCGTTTAGCGGCATGCGCATCTCCATCAGCCGATAGAGCCCCAGCAAGCGATAGACCTGCGGCGCAAAGGCCGAGAGCGGCAGATAGGCGATGCCTGCCGACCGAAGCGCTGTCTTGGCGGCCGTGATCGACGTGCAGATCGGGATGCCGGCTGCGGAAGCGGCCACCTCCAGCTTGTGCCGATCCGTACCCTCCTCACCGTAGCTTCCATGCAGCACGACGCGATGCCGTTTCCCGGTTCAATTGCGCCGATATGGCGGCGCATGGCGCGCACGAAACCGGCCACCTCCACCGCCGTCGGTCCGCGATAATGCAGCACCGTCATCAGCGCACCGATCTGCACCGGGTCCGCTTCGCCGGCAAGGATGATCGCCAGCGCGTCCTCGGCCTCCTCTTCGCTCAAGGGGCGGCTGCGGCCGGCGCCCGTTCCGACAGTCGCGATGCAGCGAGCCAATCGTCGTTCAGGGGCGGCATCGTCCCCGATTTCGGCCAGCTTTGCGGCGAACTGTTCCGGTGCCGGCTCCCCCTCAAGCAGGCGGCTTGGCCGGACCGCCAGCGGTGGTGCGTCGGTCAGTGCCTGCCCTCCCCAGCCGGAGTGACCTGTCTGTGTGGGTGCGGACGCAGAGCCAGCGGAGCGTGCGTCAAGCAGGGCTTCGGTCTCTGCGGCAAGAGCGCGCACGCGTAGCCGCAGAGACTCGGCAAGCGGGGTCGGGCGCAGGCCATGACCTGTGCGCAGGAACAGCGGATCGGCATAGTCCTCACGCAATTGACCGAGCAAGCGGCTCATTGCCGAGGGCTGCAGACCGACGCTTGAAGCGGCACGGCTGACGCTGTTTTCGCGTAGCAGTGCGTCCAGCGCCAGGAGCAGGCGCAGCTTGCTCAGATCCGTCTGACGTTCGTTGGAGGCCGACGCGCCTCCTGTCACGCTCGCCGTTGCTTTCGCCATGGTTCCGTCCCGCCTTTCTGTCTCATCCGGCATATTCGTGGGCGCTGTTTTGCGTCGTTTCGTATTTGGAACGGTTCCAAAACAGCGTCGTTGACCGTCTCCCTCGCCAATAACTAAGTGGAGTTCACTACTCAAGATATATGCGGGGCGAAGATGATGAAGCGGATGGGGCCTGAGACCGAAACCGAGGGGCAGCGGCAAGGGGCCCGCTGGAACCGGTGCGGCTCGGCCGGATGGCCACGTCGTTTCGTCTGCGCCTGCCTCGCCGGCACGGCGCTGACGGTGCCGACGGAAGCCTTGGCACAGAAGGCCAAGGAAAAGGAGAAGGCGACCGAACTCGAGCAGATTGTGGTGACGGCGACCGGGTTCGAGCAAAACGTCAAGGATGCGCCGGCGAGCATCACGGTGATCTCGGGCGAAGACCTGCAAAAGCGGTCGTTCCGCGATCTCACCGATGCGCTTCGCGACGCGCAAGGGGTTGCGGTGACCGGTGTCGCCAACGAGCGCGACATCTTCATCCGCGGCCTGCCCGGCTCCTACACGCTGATTCTTGTCGACGGAAAGCGCCAGAGCACGCGTGACGCGCGCACCAATGGCAACTCCGGTTTCGAGCAGAGCTTCATTCCGCCGGCCGCCGCCATCGAGCGTATCGAGATCGTCCGTGGGCCGATGTCGTCGCTCTACGGTTCCGATGCCATGGGTGGGGTCATCAACATCATCACCCGCAAGGTCGCCGACAGCTGGACCGGCTCGTTTACCACCGACGGCACGATGCAGCAGCACAAGCAGTTCGGCAATTCGGGCCAAATGTCGTTCTATACCAGCGGGCCGATCCTGAAAGACACGCTCGGCGTACAGATCTGGGGCCGCGGCCTGAAGCGCAGTGAGGACAGGTTCCTTTCCGGCATCACCGGTTCGAAGGAACACGATCTGACTGCGCGGCTTTCCTATACGCCGAACGAGGATTATGACTTCTTCCTCGAAGGCGGGACCGCACGGCTTCGCCGCGATGCCAATGTCGGCAAGACGATCGAGCCTGGACCGCGCGCGGTCAGCACCTACAACGACAACGACCGCGATCACTGGTCGTTCTCCCATACGGGGCGCTGGGGACCGACGACGTCTGACTTCTCCATCCTGCAGGAATGGGCGGAGCGCCGGACCTACAACTACAGCCAGGCAGACGGTCGCTTCGTCAAGCAGCCGCGCGCGCCCGAGGTGCGCAACACCGTCATCGACGGCAAGTTCACCACCCCCATCGATCTCGGCGGCAGCCACACGCTGGTGACTGGCGGGCAATATTTCGAGGCGCGGCTTTCCGACCAGAACCCGGGTCGACGCACGGGCTTGAACGAGACCTTCTCGGCGACGCAATGGGCGCTGTTTGCCGAAGACGAATGGCGCATGGTCGATGACTTCGCGCTGACCACGGGCCTGCGTCTCGATCATCATGAGGAATATGGCTACCACTTGAGCCCGCGCATCTACGGCGTCTGGAACGCGACCGACATGCTGACGGTAAAGGGCGGCATTTCCACCGGCTTCCGTGCGCCCGATATCCGCAGCATCGCGCCGGGTTATGCCTATACGACCGGCGGTGGCGGTTGCTCCTATGGTCCGACCGGCACCTGCGGCGTGATCATCGCCGACCCGAACCTGAAGGCCGAATCGAGCACGAGCTATGAAATCGGCGCGGTTTGGGACAATGGCGACGTCATTCTCGGCGGTACCTATTTCTATACGGATTTCCGGAACAAGATCTCCAACTCGATGGTGCTGGATTCGGCCGGCAATCCGGTGCGCTGGAGCGAGGACCCGAACTACCGCCTCTGGTACAACTACAATATCGACGACGCGATCATTCAGGGCGTCGAGCTGACCGCGACCTGGAATGCGACGCCGGATCTGACACTTCGCGCGAGCTACACCTACACGCAGTCCGAACAGAAGACCGGCACCTTTGCCGGCTTCCCGCTGGCGCGAACGCCGGAACACATGGCCAATCTCAGGGCTGATTGGTACACGCCGGTCGAAGGGCTAGAAGCCTGGGCTTCCGTCAACTATCACGGCGAAGAGATCGCCGCCGGCCCGCGCATCGGCACCAACGGCAAGCCGGTGACGATCAACGGCCAGCAGGGCCGCAAGTACGACGCCTTTACGACGGTCGATATCGGCACGAAATATGATGTCGGCGAGGGCCTGACGCTGAACGCCGCGGTCTACAATCTCTTCGACAAGGAAGTCGAGCAGACCGATTTCAACACGGTTATGGAAGGCCGCCGCTTCTGGATGAGCCTAACGGCAACATTCTGATCATCCGGCCGGTCCCTGCCCGGCTCCCGATCGAAAACAGACGGCGCCCGGAAGGCGCCGTCTGTCATTTCTCAAGCGCCGCTCTTTCTCAGGCGCTTTGGTCCACGCCGAGGGTCGATAGCAGGCTTTTCATTCTCTGGAGCGCCAGTTCCGGCCGGTCGAGCACATTGGCGCGGTCGGCGAGGCGGAAGATATCGGCGTAGTGCAGCACCCCGCGGGCGGACTGCATGCCGGCGGGCATGGTGAAGTGGCGCTGGTGGCCGTTCAGCCAGGCGAGGAGAACGACTCCGGCCTTGTAATACTGTGTCGGCGCCTCGAAGATCTTGCGGGACAGGGGCACGGTCGGCTCGATCACGCCGCGGAAGGTGGCGAGATCGTCCTTCGCCAGCGCCGCGAGTGCCTTGGAGGCGGAGGGCGCCACCGCATCGAAGATGCCGAGCAGCGCGTGGCTGTACTTCGTGCCGTCGCCCTCGATCAGCTCGGCATAGTTGAAGTCGTCGCCGGTAAAGCAGAGCACGCCTTCGGGCAGGCGATTGCGCAGTGCCACTTCCTTGGCGTTGTCGAGCAGCGAAATCTTGATGCCTTCGACCTTGTCGCGGTTGGCTTCGATGATTGAGAGCACCGTATCGAGCGCCTGGTCGAAATTCTCCGAACCCCAATAGCCCCGAAGTTGCGGATCGAACATGTCGCCGAGCCAATGCAACACCACCTTGTGCCTGGTCTGGCCGAGGATGCGGCCATAGACGAGGCGATAGTCGTCGGCCGATCGCGCGACGCGGGCGAGCGCCCGGCTTGCCATCATGATCGCCCTGCCCCCCTCGCCTTCGACGAAGCCGACCTGTTCCTCATAGGCGGCAATCACATCGTCAAGCGAGCGTGCATCGGTGGGCGCAAGATGGTCGGTGCCGGCGCCACAGGCAAGATCGGCGCCCGCTACCTGCCGCGCATCGCTGAGCGATCGGCGGATCAGCTCCTGCGCGCCCGGCCAGGCAAGGCCCATGCCGCGTTGGGCGGTGTCCATCGCCTCGGCGATTTTGAAACCCAGGCTCCAGAGGTGATGGCGAAACGCCATCGTCGCGTCCCAGTCGATCGCCGGGTTGCCCCAGGGATCGAGATCCTTGAGCGGATCCGAGACCACATGGGCGGCCGCATAGGCGATGCGGTTGAAGGTCGGCGGCGTGTTGGGCCGTTCGATCGGCGTTCCGGTCAGGCGATACTGTTCAAGCGAGCCGTCTTGGCGCGGCAGCGTCAGGCTTGTCATTGGGGTTGGTCTCCTCCGCGGACGTTTGTCTTGGAATACTTTGGATCGTTCCAAATGGCAAGCGGCAATGTTTTTCAGGCGAGGCGATCCTCCTCCAGGCGATTGCGGATCTCCAATAATATCATTGAAATTCAATTAAATAATCCGTCAAACCGCAGATCGCGACGCTTCTCAAGGTGCCTTTTGTCTAGACCGAGCGCGGCTGGACGGGAAAAAAGTGATCAACCAACTCTTGACGAAATTGGAACGTTCCAATTATGAAAGAAGAAAGCAGGCAGAAGAATTCGGGAGGATGCTGTGGTCAAGGAGAGGGTAACGGTCATCGATATTGCGCACGCTGCCGGCGTGTCGAAGTCGACCGTGTCGCTCGTTCTTCAGGGCAGCTCGCTCGTCAATGAGGCGACGCGCGCCAAGGTGAATGCCGCCATCCGCGATCTCGGCTATGTCTATAATCGCGGTGCTGCCAATCTTCGGCAATCGAAGTCCAAGATCATCGGCATCGTCGTCAACGATCTCACCAACAGCTTCTTTGCGGAACTCGCCGTCGGCGTCGATGCGGTCGTGCAATCGGCAGGCTTCGTGCAGTTTCTTGCCAATACCGGCGAAAAGATCGAGCGCCAGCGCGAAGTGGTCGCGTCGATGCGCGAGCATGGCGTTTCCGGCCTGATCATTTCGCCGGCGCGTGGCACCGAAGCGGCCGATCTTGCGCCTTTGGTCGAGAGCGGCATTCCCGTCGTGCTCGTCGTCCGCGATATTGCCGGTGCAAATGTCTCTTCGCTGATCTCCGACAACCACGCTGGTGCCGTGGCCGCGGTGCGTCATCTGATCGAACGTGGTCACCAGCGCATCGCCTTCCTCGGCGGCTTTTCCGACACCGCCGTCTTCGAGGCGCGCATGCGCGGCTACCGCGATGCGCTCGTCGAGGCCGGCATGCCGGTTTCGGAATCGCTGATCATCGGTTCGGCGCCGTCGCGTGCCGGCGGGGTGACGGCGGTGGAGCAGGCGATGATGCTCGCCGACCGGCCGACGGCCGCACTCTGCTTCAATGATGCGGTCGCTTTCGGCGTCTGCGATGGCCTGAGGGCCCGGCGGCTTGAGCCGGGTGCCGATTTCGCCGTTATCGGTTTCGACGACGTGATCGAGGCGAAGACAGCAGTTCCGGCGCTGACGACGGTGTCCGTCGATCCGCAAGGCATGGGCCAACGGGCGGCCGAACTGCTGTTGAAGCAGATCAAGGCCGGTAAGGCGGAGCCGGAAGCGATCGTCGGTTCGGTTCGTCTCGTCGTTCGCCAGAGCTGCGGCGCAGCAGTCGAGAGAAAAAGGGAGGCACTGGCATGACACGGTGGGGTCTGATCGGCGCAAGCACGATTGCGCGCGAATGGGTGATCGGCGCAATCCGCGCCGCCGGAGGCGAGGTCGTCTCCGTCATGAGCACGAGCGCGGAGCGCGGCGCGGCTTACGCCGAGGAGAACGGCATCGCCAAGTCGGTGACCACTGTTGCCGAACTCGTCGGCGATCCCGATGTCGATGCCGTCTATGTCTCCACCACCAATGAACTGCATCGCGAGCAGACGCTGGCGGCGATCGCTGCCGGCAAGCACGTGCTCTGCGAGAAGCCGCTGGCGATGACGCTGGAGGATGCGCGCGACATGGTGAGCGCAGCGCAGGAAGCGGGTGTCGTTCTTGCTACCAACCACCACCTGCGCAATGCCGCTAGCCACCGCGCAATGCGCGATGCGATCGCCGAGGGCAGGATCGGCCGGCCGATTGCAGCCCGCGTCTTCCACGCCGTCTATCTGCCGCCGCCTCTCCAGGGCTGGCGACTGGAGAGGCCGGACGCCGGCGGCGGCGTCATTCTCGACATCACCGTGCATGACGCCGATACGATGCGCTTCATCCTCAACGATGATCCGATCGAGGCCGTTGCCATCAGTCACAGTGCCGGCATGGGCAAGGAAGGCCTGGAGGATGGTGTCATGGGTGTCATCCACTTCCGCTCCGGCGTCATCGCTCAGTTCCACGATGCCTTCACCACCAAATACGCAGAGACCGGTCTTGAGGTGCATGGCACCGAAGGATCGCTGATCGGCCGCAACGTGATGACGCAGAAGCCGATCGGCACGGTGACGCTGCGCAACGCCGATGGCGAGAGCGAGCTCGCCCTCGACCACCGCAATCTCTACGAAACAGCGCTTTCCGCTTTCCATGCCGCTGCCCAAGGCAACGGCCGTCCATCTGCGACGGGCGAGGATGGCGTCTGGTCGCTGGCAACGGGCCTTGCCGTCGTCAAGGCGGCGGCCACCGGCCAGGCCGTGGCGATCGAAACGGGACTTTGAACTCATGTCGATGAACAAGCACATCTCGCCGGCCGAAGCGGCTGCCCTGATCCCGGATGGCGCGGTGGTTTCGGTCTCCTCGTCCAGCGGCCTCGGCTGCCCGGATCTGATGCTCAAGGCGATCGGCGAGCGGTTCGAGACGACCGGCCACCCACGCGACCTGACGACGCTGCATCCGATTGCCGCCGGCGACATGAGCGGCATCAAGGGCGTCGACTATATCGCCAAGAAGGGTCTGCTGAAGAAGATCATCGGCGGCTCCTATCCCTCGGGTCCGTCGAGTGCGGAACCGCCGTTGATCTGGCAGATGATCGGCGCTGACGAAGTGGCAGCCTACAACGTGCCCTCCGGCATCCTCTTCGACATGCACCGCGAGGCGGCGGCCAAGCGCCCGGGCGTGATGACCAAGATCGGCCTCGACACCTTCGTCGATCCGTCGCGCGAAGGCTGCGCCATGAATGCTTCGGCCGCGGCTGAGCCTGTGGTGAAGAAGGTCTCGTTCGAAGGCGAGGACTGGCTCTATTTCAAGGCGATCGCGCCGCAAGTGGCGATCATCCGCGCGACGACGGCGGACGAGCGCGGCAATCTCACCTATGAGCACGAGGGCGCCTATCTCGGTGGTCTCGACCAGGCGCTCGCTGCCCGCAACAATGGCGGCATCGTCATTGCCCAGGTCAAGCGCATCACCAAGGAAGGCTCACTGAAACCCCACGACGTGCGCGTGCCGGGCGTGCTGGTGGATTATGTCATCGTCGATCCCGACCAGAAACAGACGACCCAGACGCTTTACGATCCGGCGATTTCCGGCGAGATCTTCCGGCCGCTCGACAGTTTCCGGGTGCCGGAATTCAATATCCAGAAGGTCATTGCCCGCCGCGTGGCGCAGGAGCTTGAAGCCGGCAGCGCCGTCAATCTCGGCTTCGGCATTTCGGCCAATGTGCCGCGCATCCTGCTCGAAGAGGGGCTGCACGGTGCGGTCACCTGGGTGATCGAGCAGGGCGCTGTCGGCGGCGTGCCGCTGCTCGACTTCGCCTTCGGCTGCGCGTCCAATGCCGATGCCTTCATGCCCTCGCCCTACCAGTTCACCTATTTCCAGGGCGCCGGCTTCGATGCCTCGCTGCTCTCCTTCCTTGAGATCGATCGCAACGGCTCGGTCAACGTGTCGAAACTCTCTTTCCGCCCGCATGTGACGGCCGGCGCCGGCGGTTTCGTCGACATAACGGCACGGGCGAAGAAGATCGTCTTCTCCGGCATGTTCAATGCCGGCGCCAAGCTCGCGGTCGCCGACGGCAAACTGGTGATCGAAAAGGAAGGCAAGCTGAAGAAGCTGGTCAACGAGGTCGAACACGTCACCTTCTCAGGCCGTCGCGGTATCGAGCAGGGCCAGGACATCACCTATGTCACCGAGCGCTGCGTGATGAAGCTGACGCCCGAGGGCGTGATGCTGACCGAGATCGCGCCGGGGGTCGACCTGCAGGCGCATATTCTCGACCAGTCGGAATTCCCACTGATCGTTTCCGACAGACTGAAGACCATGGATGCGGGTCTGTTCCAGGATGCATTGCTTGGTCTTGAACTGCCGAAGAAGCCGGCGCGCCGGCTTCAGGGAGGCGACCGTGGCTGAGGGCCGTATCCGCATCGGCGTCGACGATGCTGTCGCGATCATGACGATCGCCCGTCCGGAAAAGCTCAACGCTTTCGATATCGACATGCTGAAGGCGTTGGCATCGGCTTGCGACGAGATTGAAGCCGACCGCAATGTGCGTGTCGTCATCCTCACCGGCGAGGGCAAGGCATTTTCGGCCGGCGGTGACATCAAAGCCTGGGGCGGCATGGATGCGCCTGCCTTCGGGCATGACTGGGTACGGTTCGGTCATCGCGTGTTCGAGCGGCTGGCGACGCTGCGCATGCCCGTCATCGCCGCTCTTAACGGCCATGCGCTTGGCGGCGGGCTGGAACTGGCGGCGGCGGCCGATATCCGGCTGGCCGAAGCGCAGATCAAGATCGGCCTGCCGGAAACGAGCCTCGGCATGGTTCCCGGCTGGTCGGGCACGCAGCGCCTCGTCTCTCGCTTTGGCGCCCAGATCGTCAGGCGCATGGTGCTTGGCGGCGAGATGTTCACCGCCGAGGCTGCTCTGCGCGAAGGTCTGGTCGATGCCGTCGTCGAGACGGGCACGGTGCTGGCCGCTGCCCGCGATTACGCGGCGCGTGTCGCCAAGCGCGGGCCTGCGGCGCTTGAGATTTCGAAACTGATGCTCGCTTCGGCGAATGGCGAAGACAACGGATCCGCAGTCGAAGCGCTCGGCTCGATCCTTGTCGCCAAGACCGGCGACCTCAAGGAAGGTGTCGCCGCCTTCTCCGAAAAGCGTGAAGCCCAATTCAAGGGAGAATGGTAATGACCGTGCTCGTGAAACCCAAGCCGATCGAGGGCCAAAAGGTTCGCGCCTTCCAGATGCTGATCGGCGGCAAATGGGTGGACAGCGCCGAGGGCCGTACGATCGAGCGCGTGGCGCCGGGCCACGGCGTCGTCGTCAGCCGCTATCAGGCGGGCACCAAGGCCGACGCCGAAAAAGCGATTGCTGCCGCACGCCGTGCCTTCGACGAGGGCACCTGGCCGCGCATGACCGCTTCGCAGCGTTCGCTGGTGCTTTTGCGCGCAGCCGATATCATTGCCGAGCGCGCCGATGAGCTTGCCTATCTCGATGCGATCGAATCCGGCAAGCCGATCAGCCAAGCCAAGGGCGAACTCGGCGGTGCCGCCGATATCTGGCGCTACGCCGCGGCTCTCGCCCGCGATCTGCATGGCGAAAGCTACAACACGCTCGGTGACGGTACACTTGGCGTCGTGCTGCGCGAGGCGATCGGTGTCGTCTCGATCATCACGCCCTGGAATTTCCCGTTCCTGATCGTCAGCCAGAAGCTGCCCTTTGCGCTGGCCGCTGGCTGCACCACTGTCGTCAAGCCGTCCGAGCTGACCTCGGCCTCGACGCTGCTGCTCGGTGAAATCCTCGAAGCCGCCGGCGTTCCCGCCGGCGTGGTCAACATCATCACCGGCACGGGGCCGGAGGTCGGCGCGCCAATGACGACGCATCCGGATGTCGACATGGTGTCCTTCACCGGCTCGACCGGCGTCGGCCGCCTGACCATGGCCAATGCTGCCCAGACGCTGAAGAAGGTCTCGCTGGAACTCGGCGGCAAGAACCCGCAGATCGTTTTCCCCGACGCCAATCTCGACGAATTCATCGATGCCGCCGTCTTCGGCGCCTATTTCAATGCCGGCGAATGCTGCAATGCCGGCTCGCGATTGATCCTGCACCGTGACATCGCCGACGAGGTGACGCGCCGCATCGCCGAGCTCTCGGCCAAGGTGAAGGTCGGCGATCCGCTCAATCCGGAAACCCAGGTCGGCGCAATCATCACGCCGCAGCATCTGGAAAAGATCGCCAGCTATGTTTCTGCTGCTTCCAAGGATGGCGCTGCGGTTGCCCATGGCGGCACCGCGCTCGATCTCGGCATGGGCCAGTTCATGGCGCCGACGATCCTTTCTTCCGTGCGCCCGGACATGGCGGTGGCGCGCGAAGAAGTGTTCGGCCCGGTTCTCTCGGTGCTGACCTTCGAGACGACGGAAGAGGCGATCGGCATCGCCAATGCGATCGACTATGGTCTTTCGGCCGGTGTGTGGAGCCGCGACTTCGACACCTGCCTGACGATCGGCCGCCGCGTGCGCGCCGGCACCATCTGGATGAACACCTTCATGGATGGCGCGTCGGAACTGCCCTTCGGCGGCTACCGCCAGTCCGGCCTCGGCCGCGAACTCGGCCGGCATTCGGTCGAGGATTACACCGAGACCAAGACGCTCAACATGCATATGGGGCCGCGTACCGGCTGGTGGATGCCGCGCTAAGGCTGAAACAGGGGAGGAGAGGACATGCGGACGATGGGGAGAACATTGGGGCAGGAGGCAGCGTCACGTGACGCCGCCTTGCGTGCCGTGTTCGCCCCCTCAGCCGGCCGCGCCGAAGCTCGATGGGATCTGCGGACAGAGCAGCAGCTGCAGCTTGCTGACGTCGCTTTCGCCGCCGATCTTCTGCAGGAGCACCCGGCCCATGTCCTCGCCGGTCGCCGTCAGGTCCTCGTAGATCGTCTCGACCTGCGGCTGGATGGCGCTCAGGAGATGCGAGGTCTGCTTGGCGACGATGTCGTATTCGCGTCCGAGCGTCAGCCCGCAATCGCTCATGCCGGTGATGGTTGCGAGCGCGCAGACTTCGCCGCCGCACATGAAACTGTCCGGCGGATCGGGCTCGGCATAGCGCTGGCGCACGCGGTCGCGGATGGCGCCTGCCGGGCTGTCGAGATCGATGCCCGAGAGGATTTCGTAGGCGCAGCCCGCCTCGCGCACGGCGGTCATGAAGCCGTGCTGAAGATGGCCGGCAAAGGTGAAATCGGCGGGACCGCTGATCAGTGCGGGCTTGCGCCTGCCCTTGGCGATCAGGCGCTTCGTCGCCTGGTACGAGAAGGTGAAGTTGTCGTAGTCGACATAGGGATGTGGGGTGGAAAGCTCCGTGCGCCCATGGGTGACGAAGGGAAAGCCGAGATCAGACAGCAATCGGACCCGGGGATCGAGCGGTTCCGTGCGCGAGAAGATCAGGCCATCGGCCATCGCGTTGCGGGTGATGTAGTTGACCGCTTCGACATTGGTCGAGTTCAGGAAGTTCGGCATGACGATCAGGTGGTAGGCCGTGCCCTGAAGTGCCTTGGCGATGCCGCTCATGATCGAGGTGCCGTAGCCGAGGATTTCCTCGTGCGGGTCGAGCAGCACGCCGATGACATTGGTGCGGCCGGTCTTCAGGCGCTGGGCGGCCCGGTCGGGCGAATAGCCGATCTCGTCTGCGACCTCGCGCACTCGCTTGCGGGTATCGAGCGAGATCTGCGGCGCATCGGAAAGGGCACGCGAAACGGTGGTGACCGCAAGGCCGGTGATTTCCGCGATCGTGCGAAGGGTCGGCTTGCCGCGCTTGACGGCAGAACCAATGTCTTCGGCGTGGGCGGGCTTGGAGGGATCGGCCAATGCTAGTCTTTCTGAACGCGGGCGGGAGCGGTGTTTGTATCGTGGTGCGAGGGCTTAGGCAATCGAATCATGAAAACGTTTTAAATCTCGCATCGCGGCATGGCTTGCTGCACCGCAATAGCTAATGTGAGCTATATAATTCAGTAAATTCAAACGGTTCCGAAGGTGCTAAAATACAAAATGGCGGAATGCTTGACTTGCTGAATTTATAACGTTTTAAATGGCCAGCCGCTGGCTGAAGCGGCGCGAATTCCGGGGTGGAGGAGGTTCCGCCTCGTTAACTTGCAAACGGGAGGAAAACGATGCGCAAGTTGATGACGACGACGGCCGTTGTGGCGCTGATGATGGCGGCCACCGCCGCGCGCGCAGCCGAAAATGTGGAAGTTCTGCACTGGTGGACATCCGGTGGCGAAGCCGCCGCACTCGACGTTCTGAAGAAGGACCTGGAAAGCAAGGGCATCACCTGGACCGACATGCCGGTTGCCGGCGGTGGCGGTACGGAAGCGATGACGGTTCTGCGCGCTCGCGTCACCGCGGGCAACGCTCCGACCGCCGTGCAGATGCTCGGCTTCGACATTCTCGACTGGGCCAAGGAAGGCGCACTCGGCAACCTCGACGAGACCGCTTCCAAGGAAGGCTGGGACAAGGTGATCCCGACCGCCCTGCAGCAATTCTCGAAGTATGACGGCCACTGGATCGCGGCGCCGGTCAACGTGCATTCGACCAACTGGGTCTGGATCAACAAGGCCGCCCTCGACAAGGCTGGCGGCAAGGAGCCGACCAACTGGGACGAACTGGTTGCCCTGCTCGACAACTTCAAGGCCCAGGGGATCACCCCGATCGCCCACGGCGGCCAGCCCTGGCAGGATGCGACGATCTTCGACGCCGTCGTGCTTTCGCTCGGCACCGACTTCTACAAGCAGGCTTTCATCGATCTCGACCCGGCAGCGCTCGGCGGCGACAAGATGAAGGAAGCCTTCGACCGCATGACGAAGCTGCGCTCCTATGTCGACGACAACTTCTCGGGCCGTGACTGGAACCTCGCTTCCGCCATGGTCATCGAGAACAAGGCCGGCCTGCAGTTCATGGGCGACTGGGCCAAGGGCGAATTCCTGAAGGCCAAGAAGGTGCCGGGCACCGATTTCGTCTGCATGCGTTTCCCGGGTACGCAAGGGTCCGTGACCTTCAACTCCGACCAGTTCGCGATGTTCAAGGTTGCCGACGACAAGGTTCCGGCCCAGCTCGCCATGGCTTCGGCGATCGAAAGCCCGACCTTCCAGTCGGCCTTCAACGTGGTCAAGGGCTCGGTCCCGGCCCGCACCGACGTTCCGGACACGGACTTCGACGCCTGCGGCAAGAAGGGCATCAAGGACCTGGCAGAAGCCAACACCAACGGCAAGCTCTTCGGCTCCATGGCCCATGGCCATGCCAACCCGGCTGCCGTCAAGAACGCGATCTACGACGTCGTGACGCGCGAGTTCAACGGCGAACTGACGTCCGAAGAGGCCGTCAAGGAACTGGTCTCGGCCGTCGAGGCCGCGAAGTAACGGGCTCGCTCCGGGGCGCACTCTAGGCGCCCCGGACACCCTATTCCGACATGCAGGCGCCGTCGAACCGCCGTGGCCAACAGGACGCGGGGAGGGGCGCTTTGATACCCAGAACCTCGCGCGGATGCCGATATCAGGGATTTCCCGACGGCCGCGCCAGAAGTGGTGAACGTTCATGGATAGCCGCAGTCGCCTGCAGGACCTGATACCGAAGCTGGTGCTTGCCCCGAGCTTCCTCATCGTCCTGATCTTTGTCTATGGCTTTATTGCTTATACCGGCTTTCTGTCGATGACGGACAGCAAGATGCTGCCGTCCTACAATTTCGTCGGGTTAAGCAATTATTCGAAGCTGTGGGCGCTGCCGCACTGGTGGCGGGCGGTGAGCAACCTGGCGATCTTCGCCGCGCTCTATATCGCCATCTGCTCCGTGCTCGGCCTTGGGCTGGCAATCCTGCTCGACCAGAAGATCCGGGCCGAAGGTTTCCTGCGGCCGATCTACCTCTACCCGATGGCACTCTCGTTCATCGTGACCGGAACGGCCTGGAAGTGGTTCCTCGATCCCGGCATCGGCCTTGAGAACACCATGCACCTCTGGGGCTGGGAGAGCTTCTCGTTCAACTGGATCAAGGACCGCAACTACGCGATCTACTGCGTCGTCATTGCCGCGGTGTGGCAGTCGACCGGCTTCATCATGGCGATGTTCCTTGCGGGCCTTCGCGGCGTCGACAACGAGATCATCAAGGCAGCGCAGATCGACGGCGCCAAGACCTCGACGATCTATCGCCGGATCATCATTCCCCTGATGCGGCCGGTGTTTCTCTCCGCATTCGTGGTGCTCGCGCATCTGGCGATCAAGGCCTACGACCTGATCATCGCGCTCACCGGCGGCGGTCCCGGCCAGGCGACCGAACTGCCGGCGACCTTCATGTATTCCTACACCTTCACCCGCAACCAGATGGGCATCGGCGCGTCCTCGGCGATCATCATGCTGGTGATGATCTTCTCGATCATCGTTCCCTATCTCTATTCCGAAATCCGGGGAGCACGACGCTGATGAGCGCTCCGAGCCCAGACAACATCATTTCGCACAACCGCCTCACCCGCGCACTGATCTACACCGCGCTGATCCTCTTCGCGCTCTATTCGCTGTTGCCGCTCTACGTCATGCTGGTGAACTCGGTGAAGCCGCTCGACGAGATCCGCCAGGGCGGCATGCTCAACCTGCCGCAGACCTTTACGGTCGAGCCGTGGCTTCAGGCCTGGTCGACGGCGCAGATCGGCGTGCAGCCGACCGGCCTGAAACCCTTCTTCATCAACTCGATCCTGATGGTCGTGCCGGCCGTAGCAATCTCGACGATCATCGGCGCACTCAATGGCTACGTGCTGACGAAGTGGCGCTTTCCCGGTGCCAACATCTTCTTCGGCATGCTGCTGCTCTCGTGCTTCATCCCGTTCCAGATCGTGCTGATCCCGATGGCACGCATCCTCGGCATCCTTGGGATAGCCGGTTCGATCTGGGGCCTGATCTTCGTCCATGTGATCTACGGCATCGGCTTCACGACGCTCTATTTCCGCAACTACTACGAGGCCTTCCCGACCGAACTGGTGCGCGCAGCGCAGATCGACGGCGCCAGCTTCTTCCAGATCTTCTGGCGCATCCTGTTGCCGTCCTCCGGTCCGATCATCGTCGTCTCGGTCATCTGGCAGTTCACCAACATCTGGAACGACTTCCTGTTCGGCGCGTCCTTCTCGGGACCCTATTCGACGCCGATGACGGTCGCGCTGAACAACCTCGTTTCGTCCTCGACAGGCGTCAAGGAATACAACGTCCACTTCGCGGGCGCGATCCTCGCCGCCCTGCCAACGCTCATCGTCTACATCGTGTCCGGCCGCTACTTCGTTCGCGGGCTGATGTCGGGCGCCGTGAAAGGATAAGCTCATGTCTTTCTTGAAAATCAGCAACCTGCGCAAATCCTACGGCTCGCTCGAGATCCTGAAGGATATCAACCTGGAGATCGAAGAAGGCGGCTTCCTGGTGCTCGTCGGCCCCTCAGGCTGCGGCAAGTCC
Source organism: Ensifer sp. ENS03 (assembly GCF_014852035.1). Classification (NCBI taxonomy): domain Bacteria; kingdom Pseudomonadati; phylum Pseudomonadota; class Alphaproteobacteria; order Hyphomicrobiales; family Rhizobiaceae; genus Ensifer; species Ensifer sp. ENS03. The sequence continues at coordinate 139,473 of NZ_JACVAV010000004.1, forward strand.
ACGCTGCTCAACACGATCGCCGGGCTTGAGCCGATCACATCGGGCGAGATCGCCATCAACGGCCGCTCGGTTGCCGATCTGCATCCCTCGAAGCGCGACATCGCCATGGTGTTCCAGTCCTACGCGCTCTACCCGAACATGACGGTCGCCGGAAACATTGCCTTCGGCATGGAAATCCGCGGCGTGCCGAAGGAGGAGCGCGAAAAGGCGATCAAGCAGGTCTCGGAAATGCTGCAGATCGGCCATCTGCTCGATCGCAAGCCGAGCCAGCTCTCGGGCGGCCAGCGCCAGCGCGTCGCCATGGGCCGGGCGCTGGTGCGCAACCCGCAGGTTTTCCTGTTCGACGAGCCGCTCTCCAACCTCGACGCAAAGCTGCGCGTCGACATGCGCACCGAAATCAAGCGGCTGCACAACCGCATGAAGACGACGATCGTCTACGTGACCCACGACCAGATCGAGGCGATGACGCTGGCGACCAAGATCGCGGTGCTGAAGGACGGCGTGCTGCAGCAGTTCGGGACGCCGGCCGAGATCTACAACAACCCGGCCAACATGTTCGTCGCCGACTTCATGGGATCGCCGGCGATGAACCTGCTGACGGCGCGGATCGAAAAGAGCGGCTCCGACATCGCGGTCACGCTGACGCGTCCGAATGCCGAACCGCTGAAGCTTGCGGTGCCTCAGGCCAACGGCGCACTGTCTGCCTATGCCGGCAAGGACGTCGTCTTCGGCATCCGTCCGGAAGCGCTGACCGATCCTGATGGCGCCGACCGCAATGCCAAGGTGGTCGCCGAGGGCGAGTGCCTGATCGAGGTGGTCGAGCCGGCCGGCTCCGATACCTTTGCGGTCACCCGTCTCGGCGGCAAGGAGATCGTTGCCCGGCTGAGAGCTGACGCCCGCATCGCGCCCGGGCAGACCTCGCGCCTTGCCTTCAATCTCGACAAGGCGGTGTTCTTCGATCCGCAGAGCCAGCAGCGGATCGCGTAACCAACGATGCAGGAGCAGCCGGACATCGTCATTATCGGGTCGGGGATCGGCGGCTCCACGCTTGCGGCGGGGCTTGCCGGCTCCGGCGCCCGCATCGCCATCCTCGAGCGTGGCGACCGCCTGCCCGATACGCCGGAGGCGCGCAGCTACAGCTCGATCTTCGTCAAGGGTCACTTCCGCCCGAGGGAGATGTGGCGCGAACCCGACGGCACCGAGTTCAACCCCGGAAACTTCTACTTCGTCGGCGGCAATTCCAAGCTCTTCGGTGCGGTGCTCCTGCGCTACCGGGCCGAAGATTTCACCGAGATGCAGCATCTCGGCGGCGTTTCGCCGGCGTGGCCTTTCCCTTACGAGGAGCTGGAGCCCTGGTACGGCAAGGCCGAGCAGCTGTTCGAGGTGCGCGGCGAATTGGGCGACGACCCGACGGAGCCGTTCCACAGCTCGCCTTACACTTTCGGCCCGGTGCCGGACGAGCCGGCGATTGCGCGGGCCCGTGCAGAGCTGAAGGCGCAGGGGCTCAATCCGGCAACGCTGCCGCTCGGCGTCGACATCGACGCCTGGCTTGCCGGGGGGCGCACGCCCTGGGACGGGTTTCCGAACACCGGCAACGGCAAGATGGACGCTGAAACCGCATCGCTCGCTTCCGCACTGAAGGATCCCAATATCGAGCTCATCACCTCGGCGCATGTCGACACGCTGGAGGCGGGACCCGGCGGCCGGATCGAGGCGATCCACTACACCCACAGGGGCGAGAAGAAGAAGCTGTCGCCGAAGCTGGTAATCCTGTCGGCGGGCGCGATCAATTCGGCCGCCATCCTCTTGCGCTCCGGCGACGGCAAGGGGCTCGCCAACGCCTCCGACCAGGTCGGCCGCAACTTCATGAACCACAATTGCAGCGCCATGCTGGCAATCAACCCGTTCAAGCGCAACGACAGCATCTACCAGAAGACGCTGATGCTGAACGACTATTACCTCACCGGCGGCAGGGATGGCCTGCCGCTCGGCAACGTCCAGCTGCTCGGTAAGATCAACGGCGACATCCTCAAGGCCAATGCGCCCCTCTGGGCGCCGCGGTTTGCCTTCGATTTCATGGCCGGCCATGCGGTCGACTGGTACATGATGACGGAGGACCTGCCGAACCCGGAAAGCCGCATCATGGTCGACGGCAACGGCATCATCATGCAGTGGCGACGCTCGAACATGGAGGCGCTGTCCGGGCTCGAAGCGAAGATGCGCGCGCATTTCAAGGCAGCCGGTTATCCGATCGTGCTGTCCCAGGCTTTCGACAAACGCACGCCGTCACACCAGTGCGGCACGGTGCGGATGGGCAAAGACCCGAAGCATGCGCCGCTCGACACCTACTGCCGCGCCTTCGACCACCCAAACCTCTTCGTCGTCGACGCGAGCTTCCTGCCGACATCGGCGGCCGTCAATCCGGCGCTGACTGTTGCCGCCCAGGCGCTCAGGGTCGCCCACCATATCGCCACTAGGGAGTTTCGATCATGACGTCATCGACGCGCCCCGTCGCCATCGTCACCGGCGGCCGCCGCGGCATCGGTCTCGGCGTCGCCCGTGCGCTCGCCCGCGAGGGCTTCGATATTGCGCTCACCGGCCTCGGTGCGGCGGACGCGACGACCGCCCAGACGCTGTCGGAACTTTCCGGCGACCACGGCCGGGCGATCTACATCGAAGCGAACCTTGCCGATATCAGCGGCCATGCGGCGACTGTCGAGCGTGTTCGCGCCGAGCTCGGTCCGATCCGCTGCCTCGTCAACAATGCCGGCATCGCCTCGGTGATGCGGGGTGATTTCCTCGATCTGCTGCCGGAGAATTTCGACACGATCGTCGCCACCAACCTGCGGGGAACGGTGTTCTTCACCCAGGCCGTGCTCGTCTCGATGCTGACGGATCCGGCTGATGTAGCACCGCGGTCGATCATCAACATCACCTCGGTTTCGGCAACGATGACGTCGCCCGAGCGGCTCGACTATTGCATGACCAAGGCCGGCCTTGCCGCCTTCAGCCAGGGGCTGGCGCTCAGGCTTGCCAATACCGGCATTTCGGTTTTCGAGATCCGGCCGGGTATCATCCGCTCCGACATGACCGCCGGCGTCTCGGCGAAATACGATGGCTTGATTGACGGCGGGTTGGTGCCGATGCGGCGCTGGGGCGAGCCCGATGACATCGGCAATATCGCGGCTGGGCTTGCCGGCGGCAAATTCGCCTTTGCCACCGGCTCGGTCATCCAGGCGGATGGCGGGCTTTCGATCGGCCGTCTCTAGGAAACGCGCAGGATTATTGAGGCTCGCAAGCGGGCAGGATTTGAATTGAACACGTCGAAAATTTGGAACGTTCCAAATTGGTGACGGCGGAGGGAAGACAGGGAATGAGCTACGACTACATCATCACCGGCGCCGGCCCGGCCGGCTGCGTTCTCGCCAATCGCCTCTCCGAGGATCCATCGCTCCGTGTCCTTTTGCTGGAGGCCGGTGGCGGCGACTGGAATCCGCTGTTTCATATGCCGGCCGGTTTTGCCAAGATGACCAAGGGCGTTGCCAGCTGGGGCTGGGAGACCGTGCCGCAGAAGCACATGAAGGGCAGGGTGCTACGCTATACCCAGGCCAAGGTCATCGGTGGTGGCTCGTCGATCAATGCCCAGCTCTATACCCGCGGCAACGCCGCCGACTACGACCTCTGGGCGTCCGAAGACGGCTGCACCGGCTGGGACTATCGCAGCGTGCTTCCCTATTTCAAGCGCTCAGAAGACAACCAGCGCTTTGCCGACGACTATCACGCCTATGGCGGCCCGCTCGGTGTCTCGATGCCTACGGCGGCGCTGCCGATCTGCGACGCCTATATCCGCGCCGGTCAGGAGCTCGGCATTCCCTACAATCACGATTTCAACGGTCGCCAGCAGGCGGGCGTCGGCTTCTATCAGCTCACCCAGCGCAATCGCCGCCGCTCGAGCGCATCGCTTGCCTATCTTTCGCCGATCAAGGATCGCCGCAATCTGACGGTTCGCACCGGCGCGCGCGTGGCGCGGATCGTGCTTGAGGGTACACGTGCCGTCGGCGTCGAAGTCGTCACGGCCAAGGGCAGCGAGATCATCCGGGCGGAGCGGGAAGTGCTCGTTTCCTCCGGCGCCATCGGTTCGCCCAAGCTCTTGTTGCAGTCCGGCATTGGGCCTGCCGATCACCTGAAATCGGTGGGTGTCGCGGTAAAACATGACCTACCGGGTGTCGGCGGCAACCTGCAGGATCACCTCGATCTCTTTGTCATTTCCGAATGCACCGGCGACCACACCTATGACGGCGTCGCAAAACTCCATCGTACGCTATGGGCTGGCCTGCAATATGTACTCTTCCGCTCGGGCCCGGTGGCGTCGTCGCTGTTTGAGACCGGTGGCTTCTGGTACGCGGATCCGAACGCCCGCTCGCCCGATATCCAGTTCCATCTTGGTCTCGGCTCGGGCATCGAGGCGGGCGTCGAAAAGCTGAAGAATGCCGGCGTAACGCTGAACTCCGCCTATCTGCATCCGCGCTCGCGCGGAACGGTGCGGCTTTCCTCCTCCGATCCGGCGGCAGCGCCGCTGATCGATCCCAACTACTGGGAGGATCCGCATGATCGCAGGATGTCCATCGAAGGCCTGAAGATCGCCCGCGAGATCATGCAGCAGGCGGCGCTCAAGCCCTTCGTGCTGGCGGAGCGCCTGCCGGGCAATTCGGTCGTCAGCGATGAGCAGTTCTTCGACTACGGCTGCGCCAACGCCAAGACCGACCATCACCCCGTCGGCACCTGCAAGATGGGCACGGACGCGATGGCGGTGGTCGGGCTCGATCTCAAGGTGCGTGGCCTTGAAGGCCTGCGCGTCTGCGACAGCTCGGTGATGCCGCGCGTTCCCTCTTGCAACACCAACGGGCCGACGATCATGATGGGGGAGAAGGGCGCCGACATCATCCGCGAGCGCCAGCCCCTGCCGCCGGCGATCTTCGCCCACGAACGTAACGACAGCCGCCCGCGCGCCCGCGCCGATATCCGTTGAGGTCCCCATGATCCGCCATTGTGTCTTCATTCGCTTCCGCCCCGAAATCTCCAGCGAGGAGAAGGCGGTGATCTTCGGGGAGATTGCCGCGCTGAAGGCCCGGCTACAGGGATTTCTTGCCGCCCATATCGGCGCCAATGTCAGCCCGGAAGTGGGCATGGACAAGGGCTTTGCCGAAGGCTTCATCGTCGACTTCACTGACGCGGCGGCGCGCGATGCCTATCTGGAAGACGAGGAGCACCGCAAGACCGGCGCCAAGATCGTTGCTGCGGCCGAGGGCGGTATTGCCGGCATCCTCGTCTACGATCTCGAAATCGCCGGCTGAGTGGCAGCGATGATCGCAGCGCGCCCCTTCCTGACAGAGCTCTTCGAGGCGGCCGTTCGAGCCGCCGATCCCTATGAGGCGATCAAGGCGCATCTGCCCGCCCCGCCGAAAGGGCGGACGGTGGTCGTCGGCGCGGGAAAGGCGGCAAGCCAGATGGCCGCCGCCTTCGAGAAGCTCTGGAAGCATCCCTTCTCCGGAACGGTCGTCGCCCGTCATGGACCGATCGAACAGTGTGAGACGATCACTGTGCTGCAGTCGGCTCATCCGGTGCCGGATGAGGCGGGGCTTGCTGCCTCGGATGCCTTGCTGAAGGCCGTGGCCGGTTTGACGGCGGACGATCTGGTCATCGCGCTGATTTCCGGTGGCGGCTCGGCCCTGCTCCCGGCGCCGCCTGAGGGTTTGACGCTCGCCGACGAGATCGCCGTCAACAAGGCGCTGCTTGCCTCCGGCGCGCCGATCTCGGCTATGAACGTCGTTCGCAAGCACGTGTCGCGGATAAAGGGCGGGCGGCTCGCTGCAGCCGCCTTTCCGGCGCGTGTCGTTAGTCTGGTCGTTTCGGACGTACCCGGCGACAACCCGGCCTTCGTCGCTTCGGGGCCGACCGTTCCGGATCGCAGCATGGCGGCCGAGGCGCTGGAGATCGTTGCCCGCTATCGCATGGAACTTCCCGACCAAGTGGTGACGCATCTGCGCTCGGAGGCCGCTGCAGCGCCCGATCCGGACAATCCGCGGTTTGCCGCGCATGAGTGTCACGTCGTTGCTTCGGCAAGCGTTTCGCTCGAAGCGGCGGCGGCCAAGGCGCGCGAACTCGGCATCGAGGCGCATATACTCTCGGACGCGATCGAGGGTGAAGCGCGCGATATCGGTCGCATGCATGCAGCGCTTGCCCGCGAAGTGGCGCTGAGAGACCGGCCGTTCGGCAAGCCGGTCGTACTGCTTTCCAGTGGTGAGACGACGGTGACGATTGCGGGCAAGGACCACGGCAAGGGCGGGCGCAACAGCGAGTTCCTGTTGTCGCTGGCGCTCGATATCGACGGCGTGTCGGGGATCGATGCGCTTGCCGCCGATACGGACGGCATCGACGGCTCCGAAGACAATGCCGGTGCCTTTGCAAATGGGCAGAGCATTGCCCGCATGCGGGCGGCTGGCATCGATCCACGCCTACATCTTACCCGGCACGACGCCTGGTCGGCCTTTGACGTGAGCGGCGATCTCTTCGTGCCCGGACCGACCGGAACCAACGTCAACGATTTCCGGGCGCTGTTGATTCGTTAGGACGCGCCTCGCGCGTAGAGACGTTAGCCGGATTCAGGTGTGCAATCGAAATGCAGACGCCGCCGCCGAGATCTTCGGCGGCGGCGTTGCCTTGTCGTGCGTCGCTTGGGCTTACTTGGCGCGCTTCAGCGCATCGCCGAGGATCGAGACGATCTCGCCAAAATGTTTCTCTTCGGCGATCAGCGGCGGCGAGAAGGCTATGATGTCGCCGGTGACGCGGATCAGCAGGCCCTTCTCGAAGCAATCGACGAAGACGTCGTAGGCGCGGGCGCCGATTGCGCCGTCGCGCGACTGCAACTCGATGCCGGCGATCAGGCCGATCGTGCGGATGTCGATGACATAAGGCAGGCCCTTCAGCGAGTGCATGGCGTCGTGCCAGGCGTCCTGCAGCTCGACGGCGCGGGTCATGAGGCCCTCGTCGCGGTAGATGTCGAGCGTGGCGATACCGGCAGCGCAGGCGGCCGGATGGCCGGAATAGGTGTAGCCGTGGAAGAGCTCGATCGCGTTTTCGGGCCCATGCATCAGCGCGTCATGCACCTTGCGGCTGGCAAAGACCGCGCCCATCGGGATCGCACCGTTGGTGAGACCCTTGGCCGCCGTCACCATATCCGGGGTTACACCGAAGAAGTCGGTGGCAAAGGCGGCGCCGAGGCGGCCGAAGCCGGTGATGACTTCGTCGAAGATCAACAGGATGCCGTGCTTGTCGCAGATGGCGCGCAGACGCTCAAGATATCCCTTCGGCGGGATCAGCACGCCGGTTGAGCCGGCGACCGGCTCGACGATGCAGGCGGCGATGGTTTCGGCGCCATGCAGCGCCACCAGCCGCTCGAGATCGTCGGCAAGCTCGGCGCCGTGTTCCGGCTGGCCCTTGACGAAGGCGTTCTTCGCGGGGTCATGCGTGTGGCGCAGGTGGTCGGAGCCAGGAAGCTGCGGGAAGACGCGGCGGTTGTTGAGGATGCCACCGACCGAAATGCCGCCGAAGCCGACACCGTGATAGCCGCGTTCTCGGCCGATCAGGCGCGTGCGGGTGCCCTGGCCGATCGCGCGCTGATAGGCGATCGCCATCTTCAGGGCCGTGTCGACCGATTCAGAACCCGAACCGGTGAAGAAGACGCGGTCGAGCTTCTGGCCTTCCGGACCCGGCGCGATTTCGGCGAGGCGCTCGGCAAAATCGAAGGCAATCGGATGGCCCATCTGGAACGACGGGGCGAAATCCATGGTCGACAGCTGGCGCTCGACGGCCGAGGCGATCTGACGGCGGCCATGGCCGGCGTTCACACACCAGAGTCCGGCGGTACCGTCGAGGATCGTGCGGCCATCGGCGCTGGTGTAGTGCATCCCTTCGGCGGACGCGAGCAGGCGCGGAGCCTGCTTGAACTGCCGGTTGGCGGTAAACGGCATCCAATAGCTGTCGAGAACGGGGGCGTTGGGTTTGGTGTGCTGGTTCATGGCATCCTCCTGAGTTCGGCGATTGACGCCATGATTTGATTTGCCAAACAAGTCCTTTTCTGCTGTCAGTTAAGTCATTGAAATTTATTGTACCGTTGTAGCGTGTTTGCGCTATTTCGAACAACCTGAACACCAAGGGTTCGGATCATATGACCGTCGATATCGGAAGCCGGCTTCGTCATCTCCGCCTGATGCACAATCTGTCGCAGCGCGAACTGGCCAAGCGCGCCGGCGTCACCAATTCGACGATCTCGCTGATCGAGTCGAACGCCTCCAATCCTTCCGTCGGTGCGCTGAAGCGTATTCTCGACGGCATTCCAATCGGGCTTGCGGAATTCTTCTCCTTCGAGCCGGAACGACCGCGCAAGGCGTTCTATGCGGCGGAGGAACTGGTCGAGATCGGCAAGGGGCCGATTTCGTATCGCCAGATCGGCGAAAACCTCTTCGGCCGCAGCCTGCAGATCCTGAAAGAGGTCTATCAGCCGGGCGCCGACACCGGGAAAGTGCCGCTGGTGCATGACGGCGAGGAAGGGGGCATCGTATTGTCGGGCCGTATCGAGGTCACCGTCGACGATGAGCGGCGGATCCTGGGACCGGGGGATGCCTATTATTTTGAAAGCCGGCGGCCGCATCGTTTCCGCTGCGTCGGGCCGGTGCCTTGCGAAGTGATCAGCGCCTGCACGCCGCCGACGTTCTAGGAGCGGACGGCGCCGAGGCGCCGTCCGGAGTTCGTCAAGAAAGCCGAGCGCAGGCGTCGGCGATGCGTTTGAGCGCTTCCTTCAATTCCGCTTCCGAGGTCGCATAGGAAATGCGGAAGAACGGCGAGAGACCGAAGGCCGAGCCCGGAACAACGGCGACGTGGGCGTCGTCGAGGAGGTAGGCGCAGAAGTCCGTATCCGTTGCGATTGCCTTGCCCGAGGGCGTGACCTTGCCGAGCATGCCGGCGCAGCCGGAGAAGGTGTAGAAGGCACCTTCCGGGACGCGGCAATCGAGGCCGTCGATGGCATTGAGGCCGGTAACGACGAGATCGCGGCGGCGCTGGAAGCTGGCGGTCCGTTCCTTCAGGAACTCCTGCGGACCAGTCAGCGCGGCAACCGAAGCGGCCTGGCTGACGGAGGAGGGGCAGGAGGTCGCCTGGCTCTGGACAACAGCCATCGCCTTGATCAGGTCGCGCGGACCGCCGGCATAGCCGATGCGCCAGCCGGTCATGGCATAGGCCTTGGAGACGCCGTTGACCGTGAGCGTGCGGTCCTTGAGGCGGGGCTCGAGCTGGGCCGGGGTGACGAAGCGGAAGCCGTCATAGACGATGTGCTCGTACATGTCGTCGACCAGCAGCCACACATGCGGATGCTTGAGGAGCACGTCGAGCAGCGGCCGGTAGTCGCTCGCGCTGTAGGCGGCACCCGACGGGTTCGAAGGCGAGTTCAAAAGCACCCAGCGCGTCTTCGGCGTGATTGCGGCCTCGAGCTTGTCGGCGGTCAGCCGGAAGCCGGAGGAGGCGTCGCAGGGGATCAGAACCGGCTTGCCTTCGCAGATCTGGACGATATCCGAATAGGAGGTCCAGTAGGGCGTCGGGATGACCACCTCGTCGCCCGGATTGATCGACGCCATCATGGCGTTGAACAGGATCTGCTTGGCGCCGGTCGAAACCGTGATCTCGTCCTGCTCGTAGGCAAGGCCGTTTTCACGCTGGAACTTTTCGCGGATCGCCTTCTTCAGTTCCGGCGTGCCGTCGAGGGCGGTGTACTTGGTGTCACCGCGCTTGATCGCCTCGCAGGCGGCGTCCTTGACGAAGTCGGGCGTGTCGAAATCCGGTTCGCCCGCACCGAGGATGATGACCGGCTTGCCTTCGCGCTTCATCGCTTGCGCGCGAGCGCCGATCTTCAGGATTTCGGACACCCCGATCGAGGAGATCCGCGAGGCGGGCTCAAAGCCCGCCTCCTTGACCGTTGCGTTGATGGTCATGGTCTCTACCTACCTGGGTGCGCCGATTATTCGATGTCGAACGACACGCCCTGCGCCAGCGGCAGGGCCTTCGAATAGTTCACCGTGTTGGTGGCGCGGCGCATGTAGGCCTTCCACGAGTCCGAACCGGATTCGCGGCCGCCGCCGGTTTCCTTCTCACCGCCGAAGGCGCCACCGATTTCGGCGCCCGAGGTGCCGATGTTGACGTTGGCGATACCGCAATCCGAGCCATCGACGGCGAGGAAGCGCTCGGATTCCTGCATGTCGCGGGTGAAGATCGAGGACGACAGGCCGGCTGCGACCGCATTGTGGTCGGCAACGACGGCGTCGAAGTCGCTGTACTTCATGACGTAGAGGATCGGCGCGAAGGTTTCTTCGAGAACCGGTCCGGCCTGCTTGGGCATTTCGACGAGAGCGGGCTTGGCGTAGTAGCCGTTGTCATAACCGAGCTCGACGCGCTCGCCGCCAGTGACGGTGCCGCCATGCGACTTGGCTTCGGCGATTGCCTTCTGCATGCCGTCGAAGGCAGCCTTGTCGACGAGCGGGCCGACGAGGGCGGTGGTTTCGAGCGGGTTACCGACAGAGACCGAACCGTAGGCCTTCTTCAGGCGCGGAACGAGCTGGTCGTAGACGCTTTCATGCACGAACAGGCGGCGCATGGTGGTGCAACGCTGGCCGGCGGTGCCCATGGCGCCGAAGGCGATGGCGCGCAGCGCCATGTCGAGATCGGCCGACGGGCAGACGATGCCGGCATTGTTGCCGCCGAGCTCGAGGATGGCGCGGGCAAAGCGCTTGGCGAGGCGCGGACCGACGTCGCGGCCCATGCGGGTCGAGCCGGTGGCCGATACGAGCGGAACCTTGGGGTTGTCGACGAGAACTTCACCGACGGTGCGGTCACCGATCAGGACCTGCGACAGGCCTTCCGGCGCATCGCCAAAGCGGGCGAGCGCGCGCTCGAAGATCGCCTGCGAGGCAAGCGCCGTGAGCGGGGTCTTTTCCGACGGCTTCCAGACGACGGAGTTGCCGCAGACGAGCGCCAGTGCGGTGTTCCACGACCAGACGGCGACCGGGAAGTTGAAGGCGGAGATGACGCCGACGACGCCGAGCGGGTGCCAGGTTTCCATCATGCGGTGGCCGGGACGCTCGGTGGCGATCGTCAGGCCATAGAGCTGGCGGGAAAGGCCGACTGCGAAATCGCAGATGTCGATCATTTCCTGCACTTCGCCGAGGCCTTCGGAGGTGATCTTGCCGGCTTCGATCGAAACCAGGCGGCCGAGGTCGGCCTTGAAGGCGCGCAGTTCTTCGCCGAGCAGGCGGATCAGTTCGCCGCGCTTCGGGGCGGGAACCAGGCGCCAGGCCTTGAAGGCTTCATGCGCCTGGTCGATCTTGGCGGCGGCTTCAGCGGCCGAAACCGTCTTGAGGGCCGCGATCTTCTCGCCGGTAACCGGGCTATAGGACGGCATGTCGCCGCCGGTGTAGAGTTCCTTGGCGACGCCCATCTTTTCGAGAAGCGCTGCGGCTTCCTTGGTCACGTCGACTTTCTTGGTTGCGATGTTCATGGTCTGACTCCCGTTTTATTGGTTTAGATCATTCGTTGGAGCGAAATGTCGGCGGAAGACCGCACACACTTTCCTCATTCCGCTCTGGCCTATCCGAAACGCACACTGCCGAGCTTTCCCGGCGAGGTCAGCGTCTTCAGGCCCGCGGCCATGTCCTTGAGTTTGTCTGGTGTATAAAAGTCGTAATAGGCCTGATTGCGGCGGCCGATCGCATGTTCCGCGCTGAAGCTGCCGTGATATTCCTCGACGGCGACGGCGAAAACCCATTCGCGTAGCCGGGGTTCGAAAGTCTCGTCCTTGAGAAGATCGCTGTTCTTCGGCACGACGAGGTTGAAGTGCACGCCGCCGTCGCCGATATGGCCGAAATCGCAGACGGTCACGTCGGGGAATTTCGAGGGCATTTCGGCCTTCATATGGTCGCAGAAGGCCATGATGTCACCCCGGCGGAAGGAGACATCGAAGGCGATCAGCTTGCCCAGGTGCTTGACGCCCTCAGACAGCGCGTGGCGTAGCGCCCAGATTTCGTGCGGCGGACCGACGAAGGCGTCGGCGAGCGGTGCCTCCTCCATCTCCCAGATTTCGGCCAGCGCCGTTTCCAGCACGGCGTCGAGCGACTGTTCGCCTTCGCGCGGTGCCCAGGTGCGGCTGATCTCGGCGAGAATGACGTAGTCGGGGACTTGGCCAGCCTGGAACGGGTTTTTCAGCGATGGCACGTGGGCAAAGGCTGCCTTGACGGCATTGCTCGACATGCCCTCGAAGGCCGAAAGGTAGGCGCCGAGGCGTTCTTCCATGGCGCGCAGCAGCGGCATCACATGGGCGCCGCTCGCCGGAACCAGCAGTGCCGTTGCCGTCTGCTGCGGCAGGCGCTCGAGGTTGAGCACGCATTCGGTGACGATGCCGAAGGCGCCCGAGGTGCCGACGAAGATCTGCTTCCAGTCAACGCCGGTGTTGTTCTTGCGCAAGTCGCATTGCAGGTCGAGCACGGTGCCGTCCGCGTCGGCCAGCACCACCTTGAGGCCGAGCGTGTTTCGGCGCACGTCGCCGTATTTCAGGAAGCGTGAGCCGCCGGTATTTGTGGCGATCATGCCGCCGATGCGCGGGTCGGCGCCGAGATCGATCGGGAAGAACAGGCCGTGCTCTTCCAGCCGCCGGTTGAGATCGGACAGCCGGAAGCCGGCGTCGAGCCGAACCGAGCGGTTGTCGAGGTCGAGTTCGAAGCGTTTTGTCAGCCGGTCGAGGCTGAGGATGGCTTCGTCGCCCGACTGATCCGGCGTCGAGCCGGAGACGAGGCCGGTGTTGCCGGACTGCGGGATCAGCGCGATGCCGTTGGTGACGCAATAGGCGACAGCGGCGGAAACCTCTTCGGTCGTCGCCGGCCGCAGCACGAGCGGCGTCCGGCCGCGATCATAGCGCGCGCCGGTCTCGTAGGCTTCCAGGTCTTCCGGACGCGTGACGACACCCTTGTCTCCAAGGATGTCGGTGAGCGCGTCGATGTGCAGTTGGTCGATCATCAGGGAAGCATCATTCCGCAGCGATGGCGCCGGTCAAGGCCTGAATGCAGCTTTCGATCGAAGCCTGCTCGATACCGGCATAGTGATCGAACTCGTTGAGCACGGTCGCACCGAGATCGGCCTCGAAGCGCTTCTGGTTCGGGCTGGCGACGAAATCCTGCTGCGCCCCGTCGCCGAGGTTCGACTGGAAGATGCCCGCGGCGCTGACCGGCAGGAAGTCTTCATAGACGATCGCGTCGAACTGGACGAGGCCAGCGGCGATCAACGCTTCGATGTCGTGCTTGCCGGAGACGCCGGCCTTGCGGCCTTTTTCCGTCAGCGAATAGCTGAAGTAGCCGAGCCCGGCTTCGCGGATGCCTGCCCAGGTGTCCGGGAAAGGCTCGAAAGCCCCGGCAAGTGCCGCTTCGTATTCGCGCGCGTTGGAACCGTCGGCCGCCGGGCGGACGATCTTGCGCGAGGCGTCGAGCAGTTCGTCGTAAAGCGCGCGGCCCTTGGGTGTCAGCGCGATGCCGCGCTGTTCGATCTCGCCGAAGCGGGCGGTGTGCGAGCCTTCCTTCCAGGTGCCGTCGGCATCCTTGAAGGAAACCGGCTCTTCGAGCGCCTTGAACGAGGTCTGGCGCAACAGGATCGGGCACTCGCGGGTCGGCGGGCCCTCGACGACGGCCTTCGGGGCAATCGCGTATGCCGGCATCAGCGCCTGCACCTTGTCGATGTCGAGCGTGCGCGGCGTCAGGTGGTTGATGTGGGGGCCTTTGAAGGAGACGACGTCGGCGATCAGGCGATGGGCGTCATGCAGGCGCTTGTACATGTCGGGGCTGACATTGGCCTTGTCGTGCCAACGAAATGTTTCGAGCACTTCCGAGACGAATCGCTCTGCATCCACCTTGTCGAGACCGCCGTCGCGCTCGGCCTTTTCCGTGAGTTCGACGGCGCCGGCGGTGAAGATCTGGCGCGCGGCCAGAATAACTTCGGCTTCGGCACGCAGCGCTTCATCGGCGATGAGGTCGAGACGGAGCAGCGAGGTGAAGACGCGGAACGGATTACGCTTCAACGCGGCGTCGCCGACCGGGCGGAAGGCGGTTGAATGCACGGGAACGCCAGCGGTCGAGAGATCGTAGTAGCCGACCGGGTACATGCCCATGAAGGCAAAGACGCGGCGCATCATAGCGAGTTCGGCGGGGGTGCCGAGCCGAATCGCGCCGTGGCGCTCCTCGGAGATGCGGTCGAGCGAATCCGTCGCGTCGAGGCGCTCCTTCAGTTTGGGGTCGGCGGCGAGCGTATCGTCGTTGACCTTGGCGACCAGCTCCATCAGCGTGCCGTAGGCCGGCACCTCTTCGCGGTACATGACCGACATGGCTGCGGAAAAGGCCGAGCGGATGTCGTCGGCGGATACGAAACTATTCTCTTTCACTGGGGCTCGCCTCGCGCTATGGGTGAAGGACAAGGTCATTCTCATTTCGGATCATATCCGATCGAACTGGCCATTGATCGCGTTGCTTCTGACTATGTTGATGCGAGGGCGGAATGAAGTTGAGCCGAAGACTGGTTCCCGACGTGACGACGCTGCAGGCGTTCGAATGCGCCGCGCGACACGGCAGCTTCACGCAGGCCGCAGCCGAACTGAACCTCACGCAGAGCGCCGTCAGTCGCCAGATCAAGGATCTCGAAAACCAGCTCGGGGTGCTCCTGTTCGAGCGTGTGCGCCAGCGTGTGATCCTGTCGGATGCCGGGCAGAAGTTTCTGCCGGAGGTGCGCCGCCTGCTCAACCAGACCGAGGAACTGATGGTGCGGGCGATGGCGTCTGCCCGGGCGGATTCAACGCTCTCGATCGCGTCATTGCCGACTTTCGGCAGCCGCTGGCTGGTGCCACGTCTCCCCGATTTCCTCAAGCGCCATCCGGACACGGTGATCAACATCGCCTCGCGCTCTGCGCCGTTCGATTTCGAGGAGCAGAATTTCGATCTGGCTATCCATTACGGGCAGCCGGTCTGGGCGCGCGCCACCTGCAGCTATCTCTGCAGTGAGATCATCGTGCCCGCCGCAAGTCCCGCCATGCTGGCAACCCATCCGGTTGCCTCCCCTGAAGATATCGTCACGGGGCCGATGCTCCATCTCGCCACAAGGCCAAAACTCTGGGCGCAATGGTTCGAGGCCAACGACATGGACGGGCGCGGCGCTTATCGCGGCAACCGTTTCGATCAGTTTTCCATGGTGATCGAGGCGGCGACCGCCGGGCTCGGCTTTGCTCTTTTGCCACGCTACCTGATCGAGCAGGAAATTGCCGCCGGCACGCTGCAGATTGTGCTCGACCGGCCGATGCAGACGGAAAACAGCTATTACCTCGCCGTGCCCGAGGGCAAGCTCGAAAACCCGATCAGCCTGGCGTTTCGCGAGTGGATCACCGAGCAGGTGGGCTGACCTGCGGTGCTTTTGTCGAAAATTCGTGGGAACCTTCCTCGCCCCATCACGTTTCGCCTCGTCTGCCACCCGCGATGAAGCTTGAAAGAGGGCATTTGAAAGAGTTGTATCGAAGTGTCACTGGGGGCGCGCACAGCGGCCGGTTCCGGCTTGATTCGGCTGTGCGCAAAACGTCCGATCTTGTATGAGCAATCCTTGCAAGCTGTTGGCACCACGGCTAAAAAATGCCATTTTCATGCATCACCGCGGCCTTGAAAACCAATGCGCCGCCGGCTTTGCGATCTCCGATGCCCAGTCGAGGGCGGTGCCTGTTACCGCCAGATCCCGGTTTCCCGGGAAATGACGGTGGATGGGAGGACACATGACCGTGTCTAGCAACGCGCCGGCTCAGCCTGATTTCTCAGGACCGCAGCCAACCCGGCACCCCGACGAGGGCCGGGCCGATCAACCCCGGTTGGATTCAGAACCCGTACCCATGCAGCTCCAAACTACGCCGCCCACCTCACCGCGCGAACCGGAAGCGAAGCAGATCGATTACAACGATTCGATCCGCTCCACCTTCTTTTCGATGGAGGACCTCCGGCAATGCGGCGAGGATCTCGCGGCAAAGGGTGTCTCCTCGCTGCCGGGCTTCTTCCCGTTCGAGTTCCGTCCGCGGCATCGCGAGAACGAGAACGAGATCCTGCGCGTCTACCGGGCGACGGCCGCGGACGTCGAGGCCGGGGCAACGATCACGCCGGCCGCCGAATGGCTGCTCGACAACCATCACGTCGTCGAAGAGGCGATCCAGGAAGTGCGGCGCGATTTCCCGCGCCGGTTCTATCGCCAGCTCCCGACGATTTCGGTTTCGGGCACGGTGATCCCGCGCACCATGGCGCTCGCCTGGCTCTACGCTGCCCACACCCACAGCACGGTGACGCGCGAAAGCATCACGGCGATGGTCGAGGGCTTCCAGAAGCACGAGACCTTCAAGATCGGCGAACTCTGGGCCTTGCCGTCGATCCTGCGCTTCGTGCTGATCGAAAATTTGCGGCGGATTGCCATCCGCGTCGAACGCTCGCGCGGCATGCGGCGCAAGGCAAACGACGTCGCCGACCAGATCATTCGCCTCAGCGATCCGGAAAAGTCGCGCACGCTGCTTGCGGAATCGGAAGCGCTGGCGGCCGACAACACCTTCGTCGCGCAGCTGCTCTACCGCATGCGTGACGGGTCGCAGACCTCAGGCGCCGTGATCGGCTGGATCGAGGATCAGCTCGAGAAGCGCGGCAGCGACGTCGAAAGCGCGCTGGTCGCCGAGCAGAACCGCCTGTCGTCCGGCAATGCGACGATGAGCAACATCATCCGCAGCCTGCGTGAGATCGACGACACCGACTGGGCCGTCTGGTTCGAAAGCGTCAGCAAGATCGATGCGGCGCTGCGTGAAGGCTCCGATTATGCGGCGCTCGATTTCGGGTCGCGCAACAAGTACCGCGACACGATCGAAAAGCTGGCGCGCCGTTCGGGGCACAGCGAATTCGAAGTGACGCAAATCGCCATCCAGATGGTGCGCGAGGCGGAAGTCGCGGCCGAGACGGAAGCGCCGCTGCAGCAGCCGAATGTCGGATCCTTCCTCGTCGGCAAGCAACGCAAGCTTCTGGAAAAGAAGATCAGCTACCGGCCGTCGGTGCTGCAGACCATCATTCGCCTCAGCCGCAGGCTCGATTGGTTTGCGATCGCCGGGCCGAACATCCTTCTGACCATCCTGGCGATGATCGCCGTCTACTCCTTCGTCAGCCCGATGGCGATCCCGAGTGGCGCGAAGCTGATCATGCTGCTGCTCTTCGCGCTGCCGGCCTCGGAAGGCGCGATGGGCCTGTTCAACACGCTGGTGACGCTGTTCGTCAAACCGTCGCGGCTGGTCGGCTACGAGTTCCTCGACGGGATCCCCGAGGACGCCCGCACGCTCGTTGCGGTGCCGTGCCTGATTTCCAAGCGCGATCACGTCGACGAACTGGTGCGCAATCTCGAGGTTCACTATCTCGCCAACCCGCGCGGTGAGATCTACTTTGCACTGGTCAGCGACTGGGCTGACAGCAAGGACGAGGAATCGAGCACCGACGCCGATGTGCTCGATTATGCCAAGCGCGAGATCGCTCAGCTCTCGGCGCGTTATGCCTATGACGGCAAGACCCGATTCTACCTGCTGCATCGCCGCCGCCTGTATAACGAGCAGGAAGGCGTGTGGATGGGCTGGGAGCGCAAGCGCGGCAAGCTGCACGAGCTGAACATGCTCTTGCGCGGTGACCGCGACACCTCGTTCCTGCAGGGCGCCAACACGGTGCCGGACAACGTTCAGTACGTGATGACGCTCGATTCCGACACGCGCCTGATGCGCGATGCGGTGACGAAGCTCGTCGGCAAGATGTACCATCCGATCAACCGTCCGGTTGTCGATCCGAAGACGCAGAACGTGATCGCCGGCTACAGCCTGCTGCAGCCGCGCGTCACGCCGTCGCTGACGACGGGCAGCGAAGCCTCCGCCTTCCAGCGCATCTTCTCCTCCAACCGCGGCATCGACCCTTACGTCTTCACCGTTTCGGACGTCTATCAGGACATTGCCGGCGAAGGCAGCTTCACCGGCAAGGGCCTCTATCATGTCGACGCCTTCGAGGCGGCGCTGAAGGGGCGCATCCAGGAAAACGCCGTTCTCAGCCACGACCTGCTCGAAGGCTCCTACGTGCGTTGCGCGCTGGTGACCGACGTCGAACTCGTCGAGGACTTCCCGACCCGCTACGAGGTGGAAATGTCGCGCCAGCATCGCTGGGCGCGCGGCGACTGGCAGCTGCTGCCCTATATCTTCAATCTGTCGAACGGGCTGTCGATGCTCGGACGCTGGAAGATGTACGACAACCTGCGCCGCTCGCTGATCCCGCTTGCCTGGCTCGTCGCCTCGGTCATGGGCTGGTACTACATGGAGCCGACCGAAGCGCTGATCTGGCAGATCGTGCTGATCTTCAGCCTGTTCGTGGCGCCGACGCTGTCGCTGATCAACGGCCTCCTGCCGCGCCGCAACGACATCGTTGCCCGAGCGCACCTGCATGCGGTCTTGAACGAAGTCCGTGCCGCCAACGCGCAGGTCGCGCTGCGCATCGTCTTCATCGCCCACAACGCGGCGATGATGGGCGACGCCATCGTGCGTTCGCTCTACCGCACGTTCGTCAGCGGCAAACTGATGCTGGAATGGCGCACGGCCGCGCAGGTGCAGAGCGCCGGCCACGGCACCATTGGCGACTATTACCGCGCCATGTGGGTTGCGCCGGCGCTGTCGGCGATCTCGCTGGCCCTTGCGGCGATTTCCGACACCGGCCTGCCCTTCATCGGCATTCCCTTTGCGCTGCTGTGGGCCCTGTCTCCAGCCGTTGCCTGGTTCGTCAGCCAGTCGGCCGAAACCGAAGACCAGCTTGTCGTTTCCGATGAGGCGATCGACGAGATGCGCCTGATCGCGCGCCGCACCTGGCGATACTTCGAGACCTTCGTCACCGCCGAGCAGCACTTCCTGCCGCCGGACAACTTCCAGGAAACGCCGCAGCCGGTTCTCGCCGAGCGGACGTCGCCGACGAATATCGGCGTCTATCTGCTCTCCGTCATGTCGGCGCGCGATTTCGGCTGGATCGGCTTCGAGGAGACGATCAACCGGCTGGAGCAGACGATCGCCACCATCGACCGGATGCCGAAATATCGCGGCCACCTGTTCAACTGGTACCGGACGAATACGCTCGAAACGATGGAGCCGCGCTACATTTCGTCGGTCGACAGCGGCAATCTGGCCGGTCATCTGATCGCCGTGTCGTCGATGTGTCGCGACTGGGCCGAAGCGCCGTCGGCGCATGTCCAGGGCAGTCTCACCGGTATCGGCGACGTCGCTGCGATCCTTCAGGAAGTGCTGCGCGACCTGCCCGACGACCGCAAGACGGTGCGTCCGTTGCGTCGCCTGATCGAAGAACGCATCGTCGGCTTTCAGAACGCGCTCGCCGCGATTATGCGCGAACACGAGTTCGCTTCGATCCGGGTGATCAACCTGGCCGTTCTGGCGCGCGACATGCACAAGCTCACCGTCAACCTCGACCATGAGGTGCGCACGCCGCAAAGCAGCGAAGTGACGAAGTGGGCCAACTCGCTCGTCACCACCTGCGAAGCCCATATCGCCGATGGCGTCTTCGATCTCGGCGCAATCGAATCGCTGCGCCAGCGCCTGCTGGTGATGAAGGACCGGGCACGCGACATCGCCTTCTCGATGGATTTCGGTTTCCTGTTCCGTCCGGAGCGGCGCCTGCTGTCGATCGGCTTCCGCGTCAACGCCAACGAGCTCGATGAGGCCTGCTACGACCTTCTTGCGTCGGAAGCCCGTCTCACCAGCCTGTTTGCCATCGCCAAGGGCGATCTTCCGACGGAGCACTGGTACAAGCTCGGCCGGCCGATCGTGCCGATCGGCGCACGCGGTGCGCTGATCTCCTGGTCCGGCTCGATGTTCGAATACCTGATGCCGCCGCTGGTCATGCAGGAGCGTCAGGGTGGTATCCTCAACCAGACCAACAATCTGGTCGTGAAGGAACAGATCAACCACGGCCGTCGCCTCGGCACGCCGTGGGGCATCTCGGAAGCCGCCTTCAACGCGCGTGACCACGAACTCACCTACCAATACACCAACTTCGGTGTGCCGACGCTCGGTCTCAAGCGTGGTCTCGGCCAGAACGCGGTCATCGCGCCCTACGCCTCGATCCTCGCCTGCATGTACGATCCGAAGTCGGCGCTCGCCAACCTCGGGCGTCTCCGCGAGGTCGGCGCGCTCGGCGCATACGGCTACCACGACGCCGTCGACTTCACGCCGACGCGCGTGCCTGAGGGCCAGAAGTGCGCGGTGGTTCGCAACTACTATGCCCACCACCATGGCATGTCGATCGCGGCTGTCGCCAACGTCGTCTTCAACGGCCGCCTGCGCGAGTGGTTCCACGCCGATCCGGTGATCGAAGCCGCCGAACTGCTGTTGCAGGAAAAGGCGCCGCGCGACATTCCGATCATGAATGCCAAGCGCGAGCCGGAATCGGTCGGCAAGGGCCAGGACGATCTCCTGCGCCCTGAGGTCCGCATCATCGAGAACCCGCTTTCGCAGGACCGCGAGACCGTGTTCCTCTCCAACGGCCACTACTCGGTGATGCTGACGGCCAACGGCGCCGGTTACGCCCGCTGGAACGGCCAGTCGGTTACCCGCTGGAAGCCGGATCCGGTCGAGGACCGTACCGGAACCTTCATCTTCCTGCGTGATACGACGACCGGCGACTGGTGGTCGGCGACGTCGGAGCCGCGACGCGCGGCCGGTGAGAAGATGCTGACGCGCTTCGGCGACGACAAGGCGGAATTCGTCAAGACCGTCGGTGATCTCACCAGCGAGGTGGAATGCATCGTCGCCACCGAACACGACGCCGAAGGGCGCCGGGTCATGCTGCTCAACACCGGCACCCAGGACCGCTTCATCGAAGTGACCTCCTATGCCGAGCCTGTGCTTTCGACAGACGAGGCCGACAGCGCACACCCGGCGTTTTCGAAGATGTTCCTGCGCACGGAAATCAGCCGCCGCGGCGATGTCATCCGCGTCAGCCGCAACAAGCGCAGCTCCGGCGATCCGGACATGGAAGTGGCGCATCTCGTCACCGACAATGCCGGCAGCGACCGCCATACGGAAGCCGAGACCGACCGTCGCCGCTTCATCGGTCCGGGCCGCACGCTTGCCGAAGCCGCTGCCTTCGATACGGATGCGGTGCTTTCCGGCACGGACGGCTTCACGCTCGATCCGATCATGTCGCTGCGCCGGGTCGTGCGCGTCCCCGCCGGCAAGAAGGTCAGCGTCGTCTTCTGGACGATCGCCGCCCCGAGCCGCGAGGAGGTCGATCGCGCGATCGACCGCTACCGCCATCCGGAGACCTTCAACCAGGAGCTCATCCACGCCTGGACCCGCAGCCAGGTGCAGATGCGCCATGTCGGCGTGACCTCGCAGGAAGCGGCAAGCTTCCAGATGCTCGGCCGCTACCTCGTCTATCCGGACATGCATCTGCGCGCCGATTCGGCGACGGTTCAGGCCGGCCTGGATTCTCAGTCGAAGCTCTGGCCGCTGGCGATTTCGGGCGACTACCCGATCTTCTGCCTGCGCATCAATGACGACGGCGATCTCGGCATCGCCCGTGAGGCGCTGCGCGCCCAGGAATACCTGCGCGCCCGCGGCATCACCGCCGATCTCGTGATCATCAACGAGCGCGCCTCGTCCTATGCCCAGGACATGCAGCACGCGCTCGACTCCATGTGCGAGAACCTGAGGCTTCGCGGTCTCTCGGACGGTCCGCGCCAGCACATCTTCTCGGTGCGCCGCGACCTGATGGAGGCGGAGACGTGGTCGACCTTGCTGTCGGCCTCGCGCGCGGTCTTCCATGCCCGCAACGGCACGATCTCCGACCAGATCGCCCGCGCCAACTCGCTCTATTCGCCGGCACCGGTGAAAGGCTCCGAAAAGAGCGCCGAGTTCTCAGGCCCGCTGCTGGCAGCGCCGCAGGAGAACGGGGATGCCGCTCCGGCGGAAATCAAGGGCGATGGCCTTTCCTTCTGGAACGGCTTCGGCGGTTTCGCCGATGGCGGTCGCGAATACGTCGTGCGCCTGCGCGGCGGCGAAGCGACGCCGCAGCCGTGGATCAATGTCATCTCCAATGATGCTTTCGGCTTCCACATCTCGGCCGAGGGTGCGGCCTATTCCTGGAGCCGCAACTCGCGCGACTACCAGCTGACGCCCTGGACCAATGATACGGTCGTCAACCGGCCGGGCGAAGCCATCTTCATCCGCGACATGGCAAGCGGCACGGTCGCCACGCCCTATGCGGCGCTCTCGCGCCGCCGTTCCGTCGTCTTCGAGACGGCGCACGGGCTCGGCTATTCGATCTTCCGCAGCACCCAGGACGACCTTGAGATCCAGGTCGTCCAGACGGTACATCGCAGCCTGCCGGCCAAGCTCGTCCGCGTGTCTGTCCGCAACCGTGCGGCGTCGGCGCGGCAGTTGAGGCTCTACGGCTACAACGAGTGGGTGCTTGGCAACAACCGTGCCCGTTCGGCGCCCTTCGTCCTTTCGAAATGGGACGAGACGGCCGAGGCGCTGGTGGCGACCAACCCTTACAGCATCGATTTTGCCGGCCGATCCGCGTTCTTCGCCGTCGATGGCGGCGATGCGGCCGGCTACACTGCCAGCCGCCGGGAGTTCCTGGGCGCGATCGGCGGCATTCTGGCGCCGCAGGCGGTCACTTCGGGTGCCGATCTTTCGGGCTCCGTCGATGTCGACGGCGATCCTTGCGCCGTGGTCGCAACGGACATTTCCATCGAGCCCGGTGCCGAACGGCAGGTCACGTTCATCCTCGGCGATACCGATACGGACGATCAGGTTCGAGCCATCATCGGCGAACTGCGTGAGACCGCGTTCGACACGGTGCTTGAGGCGAACAAGACGTTCTGGCGCGAATTCACTGACATCGTGAAGGTGGAAACGCCGGATCCGGCCTTCAACGCCATGATCAACAACTGGCTGCCCTATCAGAGCCTCGGCTGCCGCATCATGGCGCGCTCGGCCTTCTATCAGGCAAGCGGTGCCTTCGGTTTCCGCGACCAGTTGCAGGATACGCTGGCGTTCCTGATCCATCGTCCGGAACTCGCCCGGGCACAGATCCTCAACGCTGCCTCCCGCCAGTTTACCGAAGGCGACGTGCAGCATTGGTGGCTGCCGGGAACCGGCGCCGGCGTGCGCACGATGATCTCCGACGACGTCGTCTGGCTCGCCCATGCCGTGACCCGCTATTGCACGGTGACCGGCACGTCCGATCTCCTTGCCGAGAAGCTTGCCTTCATCACTGGCCCGGCGCTCGAAGCGGGGCAGCACGACGCCTTCTACAAGCCGGAGATTTCCGAAGAGGTCGGCGACGTCTACGAGCATTGCGCCCGTGCACTCGATCTTGCGATCAAGCGGACCGGTGAGAACGGCCTGCCACTGTTCCTTGCCGGCGACTGGAACGATGGCATGAACCGGGTCGGCGAGAAGGGGCAAGGCACGAGCACCTGGCTCGGCTGGTTCCTCGCCGGCACGCTGCGTGGCTTCCTGCCCTTCGCGCGCGAGCGCAAGGACGAGGCGCGCATCACGCGCTGGGAGGCGCATCTCGAAGCGCTCAAGAAGGCGCTCGCGACCGCGGGCTGGGATGGCGACTACTACCGTCGCGGCTATTACGACGATGGCACGCCGCTTGGCACGAGTGAGGCTCTGGAGTGCCGGATCGATTCGATCGCTCAGTCCTGGAGCGTGCTTTCGGGCGAAGGCGACGAGCAGCGTTCGCTGAAGGCGATGGACGCAGTCATGGCTGAACTGGTCGACCCCGACCAGCGCATCGTGCGGCTGTTCACACCGCCGCTCGAGCGGACGTCGCAGGATCCGGGCTACATCAAGGCCTATCCGCCGGGCGTGCGCGAGAATGGCGGGCAATATACTCACGCCGCCACCTGGGTCGCCTTGGCCTTTGCCGAACAGGGCAGGGCGGAAGAGGCCTGGCGGGTCTTCCAGATGCTGAATCCGATCTCGCATGCCGAAAACCGCGAAGCGGCGGAACACTATCGCGTCGAGCCCTATGTCGTTGCCGCCGATATCTACGGCGAAGGCGATCTGGCGGGGCGTGGCGGCTGGACCTGGTATACGGGATCTGCCGGCTGGCTCTACCGTGTCGGCGTCGAGGGCATCCTCGGTATTCGCCGGCAGGGCGACAGGCTGGTCATCCGTCCGGTGCTGCCGGCAGCCTGGAACGGCTACTCGGCCGAAGTGACGCTCAATGGCGCGCGGCACAAGATTTCGGTCGAACGCGACAAGAAAAGTGGCGAGCCGATCGTCAGCGTCAACAATAGTGTCACAAAAAACGCGCATGAAGGCATTTTGCTGTAACGGCCGGCATTGAAGACAGGATGAAACCGGCTTTGTTCCCGCAAGGGCAAGGCCGGTTTTTCTTTGCGGATTTGCCGGCGGCGCGACCTCGACGGCTGAGCGTCGTGCAGGAATCCAAAGTCCTACAGCGATCTTTGCACGTCTGATAAGACGCGCGGCGCTGTAGATTTCGTGAGCGGGGTGCCGGGCGGGAAACCGCCTGCGGATGGCCTCCCGCTCTCCTTCATGGTGCCGGGCATCGCGCGAAAGGCGGGACGTCGGTACCCGTTTCAACAGGGATGGGGCAGGGGCGCCAAATCCTGGAAAACGGACCGCATGCTGCAAAAGACTTTTCAGGGTGGCGTCGACCCGATGTCCGCCCGATTGGTTCCGAAGGAGCGTGACACACGCCTTGATGTGTTCAGGGCGCTGTGTCTCCTGACGATTTTCGTCAATCACGTTCCCGGGCAATATCTCGAATACCTGACCCACAAGAACTTCGGCTTTTCCGATTCCGCTGAAGCTTTCGTCCTAATCTCGGGCCTCTCGGTCGGGATCGCCTATGGCGGCAAGTTCGTCTCCGGCGGTCGGCTGGCCATGACGCTCAAAATCTGGCGCCGGGCCCTGGCGCTTTACGTCGCCCACATCATGACGAGCATCGTAACGCTGGCGATCTTTGCCGGCGGCGCGATCTACTTCGGAAGGCAGGACCTGATCGGCGAGATCAACATCCGCCCGATGGTGGAGCAGACGGAGCAGGGCATCGTTGCCATGGTGCTCTTGGGACATCAGCTCGGCTACAACAACATCCTGTCGATGTATGCGGCGCTGTTCCTGCTGCTGCCGGGCATCCTCTGGCTGAACGGCGTCAGCAAGAAACTGCTGCTTCTGCTCTCGGCCGCGCTGTGGTTCGCCGCGGGCATCTTCAAGTTCGTGCCGTCGAACTTCCTCGACGAGGGCTACTGGTTTCTCAATCCCTGGTCCTGGCAGTTCCTGTTCGTCATCGGCGTGGTGATGATGACCTATGTGCGCAACGGCGGATCGCTGCCGCGCTGGCCCTGGCTGGTCATGCTGTCCTGTGCCTATCTTGCCGTTTCCGCCGTCTGGGTCTTGTTCTCGTTCTGGAGCATCGACCTCTCCTTCGGTCTTCCGGCCGTTCTGACAGGCTTCGATAAGACCTTCCTGTCCACGCCGCGATTGCTGCATGTGCTGGCGCTCGGCTACGTCATCGCGGTGACGCCTCGGATCAGCAACCTCGCCAAACTCGACCGCGACCATCCGCTGGCGGTGGTCGGCCGGCATTCGCTACCGATCTTCATCTTCGGCACGATCCTGGCGATGTCCGGCCAGGTGCTGCTGTTCGTGACGGGGAAGAACCCGGTCTTCGGCAGCCTCTTCGTGCTCGCCGGCATCGGCCTGCACTTTGCCTATGCCTATTATCTCGAATGGCTGCGCGGCATCGCGTCTGCCAAACCGCTAAGGGCGGCGTAGCAAACGCCACCCTTGACCGTGCGTCAGCATCAGGTTCGGGAACCCAGCGCCAGGCGGCAGGCAAGCCCCGTGAACACGCCGGCGAGAAGGTATTGCGGCAGTTTCGGGAAACGCCGGAAGCCGGAAAGTCTTGCGCGCAGATGGCTGCCGACAAGGATGACAGTGCCGTTCACGAGCAAGCCGATCCCGTTCAGGATGGTCGCAAGCAGAAGCATCTGCAGGACCATCGACCCGCCATTCGGGTCCACGAACTGGGGGAAAAGGGCCAGCACGAACAGCGCCATCTTCGGATTGAGCAGGTTCGTCATCAGTCCCTCGCCGAAGACCCGCCGGCGTGAGAGCCGCTTGAGCGTCGACGTCGGGGACGCGCCCGAGGGATGCGAACGCACCGTCTTCCAGGCGAGATAAAGCAGATAGGCGCAGCCCGCCCAGCGCACGATCTCATAGGCAACCGGTACGGTGAGGAAGAGCTGCGAGAGGCCGAGCGCGGCCGCGAGCGCATGGCAGTAGGTGCCAAGCGCGATGCCGGCATAGGTGAGAAACCCGACGGCACGGCCCTGGCTGAGGCTGCGAGACGCAATCAGCAGCATGTCGGGGCCGGGCGTTGCGGTCAGCACGAGGCTTGCGGCGGCAAACAGAGCGATGGTGGAGATATCCGGCATTGGTGATTCCCTTGGAATTGAAGCCGGAATTCCCGTCTACCAACAATTTGGCGAATGACAAGACTTCCTGATGCGGCGCTTGTCCAAAAAGAAAAGCCACCCGCGGCTGACCGCGGGTGGCTTGATGTACGATTTGCCTGACGTCGGGCGAGCGTTACGCTGCCGTGTGGCTCATGCGGACGTCGTCGTCCGTCAGGATGCCGCTGGCGCGGAGCAGGGCTGCAAAGCGGCCGTTGCTCTGGCTGAGCTCGTTGAAACCGCCCATCTCGACGATCCGGCCCTGGTCCATGAAGACCACCAGGTCGGCCTCGCGCACCGTCGACAGGCGGTGGGCGATGATGAAGGTCGTGCGGTTCTTGCGCAGCGCATCGATCGCATCCTTGACGCGGTTCTCGGTCTCGACGTCGAGCGCGCTGGTCGCCTCGTCGAGCACCAGGATCGGCGCGTTCTTGAGGATGGCGCGAGCGATGGCCACACGCTGGCGCTCGCCACCCGACAGACGGTTGCCGCGCTCGCCGACGACCGTATCGTAACCGGTCGTGCGGCCCTCGATGAAGTCGCAGGCAGCAGCCGCTTCGGCGGCAGCCATGACTTCCTCGATCGTCGCGTCGTCACGGCCAAGCCGGATGTTTTCCGAGATCGAGCGGTTCATCAGGCCCGCATCCTGGAAGACGGTGGCGATCGAACGGCGCAGCGACTTGCGCGTTACCTTCGAGATGTCGTTGCCGTCGATCAGGATCTGGCCGTCGCGCGGATCGTGGACGCGTTGCAAGAGGTTGACGAGCGTCGTCTTGCCGGCACCCGTCGGGCCGACGATGGCGATCGTCTGGCCGGCCTTGGCGGTGAACGAGACGTTGTGCACGCCCTGGTTCGTGTTGGCAAAGTCGAAGGAGACGTTGCGGAACTCGACCTCGCCGACAACCGGCGGCAGCTCGGTCGCACCGGCCGGCTCGTCGCGTTCGCGCACGGCGTCTTCGAGGGTGAAGAAGTCCTCGAGCTTGGCACGAGCTTCGAAGATCTGCGTGACGAAGGCTTTCATCTGGTCGAGGCGCCCGATCAGCAGGTTGGCAAAGCCGATGAAGGCGATGACTTCGCCGACGCCGAGTTCGCCGCGCTGCACCAGCACGGTACCGATCACGAGGATCGCCATCATAGAGATGGTCGAGGCGACGCGGTTCAGCCCGCTTGCGAGTGCCCACCAGTCGAGTACCGGGAACTGGGCCGAGATCAGCCGCTCGGTGAACTTCTTCAGCTCGCGGGTTTCAGCCTCGATGCGGTTGTAGCTGTGCACGACCGAAACGTTGCTGATCGCGTCGGAAACGTGCGAGAAAACCGTGTGGTAGTGGTTCTCGACCGAAGCCTGGCCCTCCTTGGTGCGGCTCATGACCACCTTGCTGATCACCACATAGAGCGCGCCGAGAACGACGAGCACGAGCGACAGGCGCACGTCCATGGCAAAGGCGGTCGGAACGAGCAGAACGAGGGCGACGGCGGTCGCCAGATGCTGGCGCATGAATTCGAGCCAGAGACCGAAGAGGGTTTCGCAGGCGCGAAGCAGCGTGTGCAGGGCGTTGGACGTACCGCGCTGGCTATGCCAGGCAAGCGGCATGGAAACGATGCGGCCGAAGGCTTCCGTCAGGAGCGTGGCGCGGCGGCCATGGGCCAGCCGGTCGGCCTCGCGGGCGACGAGCACGAAGGCGACGGTGTTGAAGACGCCGAGGCCTGCCCACATGAGCAGCATCGGCGTGACTTCGCCCTTCGACGAGATGGCGTCGATGATACGACCGAACAGGATCGGTTCGGCAATTGTGATCGCTGCCAGAACGACGTTGGCAAGCACGATCGCTGAGACGCGAAACTTGTGAACCGCAAGATACTGGAGCGCTCTTGCATACACCTGGAACAATGACACTGTCTCACCCCTTCCGGGTACCGGATTTGACGCGCCGCAGACCTTCTGCGGCGGATGCACCCGCGTCCTCGAGGTTCCCCATGGCGAGCATTGAAGCCTCGCGCCGTTAGAGCACTCGGGGCCGCGCTGAGACGGTCTTTTGCGGCAATGGGAAGCCGTAGCCGGACGCAGGACAGCCACTCGTTTTCCCGTTTCGCTCGTCTGTGAGCTTGGCGAGAATATTCATAGTCTGCTATCTGTCGTGCCAACTCCGATTTCTTGCATATTTCGCATAAGACCGGGCGTGGTATGACGGATTATCGCGGGTGCAACATGAATGGTCGCTGAACGGTGCCTTTATGTCCGGATTCGGAAATGCGACCATATGCATCGACCTGGAAGGTGATCCATGAACATTACGCTGCTCGTACAGTTTCTCGCGCTTCTGGAGGAGATGAAGACACGCGAGGAAATCATCCCGGAATTCGAGCGCCTGCTCGATCGCTGCGGCTTCGACTTCTACGGTGTCGTGCGCCAGCCCAAGCCGCATGACAACCCGCTGAGGCTGCTGCTTGCCGGTCGCTGGCCCGAGGGCTGGCCACAGATCTATATCCGCAAGAAGTTCGTGGTGATCGACCCGACCATCCGCTATCTCGGCCATGCCCAGCGCGGTTTCCGCTGGCGCGATACGCTGTTTGCTTTCCGCTCCGATCCGCATCGCAAGCGCATGGAAAGCATGATGATCGAGGCCCGCAACCACGGTCTCTACGACGGCTACATCTTCCCGGTGCACGGCCGGCGCGGCCTGCTCGGCAACCTGACGGTCGGCGGCCGCGTCGTCGACTTGAGCCCTGTCGAGATAAGCCTGTTCGACTCGATCGCCAAGCGGCTGTTCTGGAAGCTCTTGGACCTGACCGACCCCGAGGTTTCGGCCGAGCTCGGTTCGCGCGTCGAAGTGCAAATGACGCGGCGCGAAATGGAAGCCCTCAATTATCTCGCCGACGGACTGACCTCCAACGACATCGGCAAGGTGCTGGATATTTCGAGCCACACGGTCGATTGGTACATGAACGGAATCCAGGAAAAGCTGAAGGCCAAGAACCGCCACCACGTCGTGGCGATCGCCTTCCGCCTCGGCCTGATTTCCTAAAGTCGAAAGGCATTCGGTTTCCTGTCGCATCTGAAATTGCGCTCTGCCCGGTGACCCGCTAATACTTTATTTCGCGGGTGCAGCATTTCCCGCAATATCAAGTCATTGAGGAGACCGACTTGCCTATCTCGAAGATCCTTGTTGCCAACCGTTCTGAAATTGCCATCCGCGTCTTTCGCGCTGCAAACGAACTCGGTCTGAAAACGGTCGCGATATGGGCGGAAGAGGACAAACTCGCGCTGCACCGCTTTAAGGCGGATGAAAGCTACCAGATCGGCCGCGGCCCGCATCTTGCGCGCGACCTCGGCCCGATCGAAAGCTACCTGTCGATCGAGGAAGTGATCCGCGTCGCCAAACTCTCGGGTGCCGACGCCATTCATCCGGGCTACGGCCTGCTGTCGGAAAGTCCGGAATTCGTCGATGCTTGTGACGCCGCCGGCATCATTTTCATCGGTCCGCGCCCGGCGACGATGCGCCAGCTCGGCAATAAGGTCGCAGCCCGCAACCTCGCCATTTCCGTCGGCGTTCCGGTCGTGCCGGCCACCGATCCGCTGCCGGACGACGAAAAGGAAATCCATCGCCTCGCCGCCGAGATCGGCTACCCGGTCATGCTCAAGGCCTCCTGGGGCGGCGGCGGACGCGGCATGCGCGCCATTCGCGATCCGAAGGATCTGATCCGCGAGGTGACGGAAGCCAAGCGCGAGGCCAAGGCCGCCTTCGGCAAGGACGAGGTCTATCTCGAAAAGCTGGTCGAGCGCGCCCGCCACGTCGAAAGCCAGATCCTCGGCGACACCCACGGCAATGTCGTGCATCTGTTCGAGCGCGACTGCTCCATCCAGCGCCGTAACCAGAAGGTCGTCGAGCGCGCGCCGGCGCCCTACCTCTCCGATGCGCAGCGGCAGGAACTGGCCAACTACTCGCTGAAGATCGCCAAGGCGACCAACTACATCGGCGCCGGCACCGTCGAGTATCTGATGGATGTGAACACCGGCAAGTTCTACTTCATCGAAGTGAACCCGCGCATCCAGGTCGAGCACACCGTCACCGAAGTGGTGACCGGCATCGACATCGTCAAGGCGCAGATCCACATTCTCGACGGCGAGGCGATCGGCACGCCGGAATCGGGTGTGCCTGACCAGGCTGACATCCGCCTCAACGGCCACGCGCTGCAGTGCCGCATCACCACGGAAGATCCGGAGCAGAACTTCATTCCCGACTACGGCCGCATCACCGGCTATCGTTCGGCGGCCGGTTTCGGCATCCGTCTCGACGGCGGCACGGCCTATACCGGCGCCTACATCACCCGCTACTACGATCCGCTGCTGGTGAAGGTCACGGCCTCGGGCAGCACGCCTCAGGAAGCGATCAGCCGCATGGACCGGGCGCTGCGCGAATTCCGTATCCGCGGTGTGGCGACCAACCTCACCTTCCTCGAGGCGATCATCGGCCACGAGCAGTTCCGCAACAACACCTACACCACCCGCTTCATCGATACGACGCCGGAACTCTTCCAGCAGGTCCGGCGCCAGGACCGTGCGACGAAGCTCTTAACCTATCTCGCCGACGTCACCGTCAACGGTCATCCGGAGGCCAAGGGTCGTCCGAAGCCGCCGGCGGATGCGGCCAAGCCCGTCGTGCCGTTCATCCAGGGCGAAATCCCCGCCGGTACCAAGCAGAAGCTCGACGCGCTCGGCCCGAAGAAATTCGCCGAGTGGGTGCGCGGTGAAAAGCAGGTTTTCCTGACCGATACGACGATGCGCGACGGCCATCAGTCGCTGCTTGCGACCCGCATGCGTACGCATGACATCGCCCGCGTCGCCGGCACCTATGCTCGTGCGCTGCCGCAGTTGTTCTCGCTCGAATGCTGGGGTGGTGCGACCTTCGACGTTTCCATGCGCTTCCTCACCGAGGACCCGTGGGATCGTCTCGCCCGCATTCGCGAGGACGCGCCGAACCTGCTGCTGCAGATGCTTTTGCGCGGCGCCAACGGCGTCGGCTACAAGAACTACCCCGACAACGTCGTGAAGTACTTCGTGCGCCAGGCGGCGAAGGGCGGTATTGACGTCTTCCGCGTCTTCGACTGCCTCAACTGGGTCGACAACATGCGCGTGTCGATGGAGGCCGTTGCTGAAGAGAACCGCATCTGCGAGGCGGCAATCTGCTACACCGGCGACATCCTGAACTCGGCCCGCCCGAAGTACGATCTCAAGTACTACACGGCATTGGCGGCCGAGCTCGAAAAGGCCGGCGCGCACATGATCGCCGTCAAGGACATGGCGGGCCTGTTGAAGCCGGCCGCCGCGCGCGTGCTGTTCAAGGCGCTGCGCGAAGCGACGGACCTGCCGATCCACTTCCACACCCACGACACCTCGGGCATTGCGGCTGCGACCGTGCTTGCCGCCGTCGACAGCGGCGTCGATGTCGTCGATGCGGCGATGGACGCACTCTCCGGCAACACCTCGCAGCCCTGCCTCGGCTCGATCGTCGAGGCTCTGCGCGGCTCGGAGCGTGATCCGGGCCTCGATCCCGAATGGATCCGCCGCATCTCCTTCTATTGGGAAGCAGTGCGTTACCAGTACGCCGCCTTCGAAAGCGACCTCAAGGGACCGGCGTCGGAAGTCTACCTGCACGAAATGCCGGGCGGTCAGTTCACCAACCTCAAGGAGCAGGCCCGTTCGCTCGGGCTGGAGACCAAGTGGCACCGCGTTGCCC
Organism: Ensifer sp. ENS03; assembly: GCF_014852035.1. Lineage (NCBI taxonomy): Bacteria > Pseudomonadati > Pseudomonadota > Alphaproteobacteria > Hyphomicrobiales > Rhizobiaceae > Ensifer > Ensifer sp. ENS03. The sequence goes on from NZ_JACVAV010000004.1 coordinate 171,878, forward strand.
AGGCCTATGCCGATGCCAACCAGATGTTCGGCGATATCGTCAAGGTGACGCCGTCCTCCAAGGTGGTCGGCGACATGGCACTGATGATGGTCTCGCAAGACCTGACGGTTGCCGACGTCGAGAACCCGGCCAAGGATATCGCCTTCCCGGATTCGGTCGTCTCGATGCTGAAGGGCGATCTCGGTCAGCCTCCGGGCGGCTGGCCGGAAGCGCTGCAGAAGAAGGCGCTGAAGGGCGAGAAGGCTTACACCGCCGTTCCCGGCTCGCTGCTGCCGCCGGCCGATCTCGACGCGGAGCGCAAGGCGATCGAGGACAAGCTCGAGCGCAAGGTCGACGACTTCGAGTTCGCCTCCTACCTGATGTACCCGAAGGTCTTCACCGATTACGCGGTCGCGGCCGACACCTATGGTCCGGTCAGCGTGCTGCCGACGCCGGCCTATTTCTATGGGCTTGGACCGGGCGAGGAGCTGCAGCCGGAGATCGAGCGCGGCAAGTCGCTGGTTATCCTGCACCAGGCCAAGAGCGAGCCGGACGAGAAGGGCATGGTCAAGGTGTTCTTCGAACTCAACGGCCAGCCGCGCCTGATCAAGGTTCCGGACCGCAACCGCAGTGCGACGAGCGCCGTGCGCCGCAAGGCCGAGGGCGGCAACGCCGCCCAGCTCGGCGCGCCGATGCCGGGCGTCATCTCGACCGTCGCGGTTCATCCGGGCCAGGCGGTTAAGGCCGGTGACGTGCTGCTCTCGATCGAGGCGATGAAGATGGAAACGGCGCTGCATGCCGAGAAGGACGGCACGGTCGCCGAAGTTCTGGTGCGCGCCGGCGACCAGATCGACGCCAAGGACCTGCTGATCGTCTTCGACGCGTAAGCGTTTGCCACACGGACAGACAAAAACGGCCGGATGCGAATCCGGCCGTTTTTGTTTTGCCATGGATGAGACAACGGCTGCTTAGCGCCTAGGCCAATGGAACCGGTCCCAATGCTTCCCTTCAGATCTCGTAGTCGTGAGGAGCGCTGAGCGAGGCAATGAACTTCTTCGTTCGCTCGCGCTCGGGCGCCGAGAAGATCGTCTTTGGCGCGCCGCTTTCGACGATGAGGCCGCCGTCGAGGAAGATCACCTTGTCGGCAACGCGCGAGGCGAGCCGGAGGTCGTGGGTGGCCATGACCATGGTGGTGCCTTCGCGGGCAAGCCGGCTCAGGACTTCGACCACTTCTTCCGCCAGTTCAGGGTCGAGCGCCGAGGTCGGCTCGTCGCAGAGAAGCACGCGCGGCGAAGGGGCAAGGGCACGGGCGATCGCCACGCGCTGCTGCTGGCCGCCGGAAAGTGTTGCCGGCCAGGCGTCGGCCTTGTGCGCCATGCCGACCTTTTCGAGCAGTTCCATTGCCCGGGTCTTTGCCCTGTCCGCCGGCCATTTCAGCACGGTGACGAGGCCTTCCATGACATTGCCGAGTGCGGTCTGGTGCGGGAAGAGCTGGAAGTTCTGGAACACCATGCCGGTCTGCCGGCGCAGACGCTGGATCGCCGTCCAGCCGATCTTGCGGCCAGGGGCGAATTCAAGCTTCTCGTCGCCAAGCTTGATCGATCCGGAGGTCGGGATCTCCAGAAGGTTGATGCAGCGCAGCAGCGTGCTCTTGCCGCCGCCGGACGGGCCGACCAGCGCGGTCACAGTGCCCTCGGCGAGCGTCACGGAAATATCCTTCAGCACGAGATTGTCGCCGAAGCGCTTTTCGATGTGGGAGAGCTCGATCATGTGCGTGCCTCCAGGAAGCCGCCATAGCGGGCGAAGCGTCGCTCCAGCCTGACCTGCAGGGCGGAAAGAACGGAGCTCATGGCAAGATAGATCAGCGCCGCCTCGATGTAGAGGATCAGCGGCTCGTAGGTGGTGGCGACGATGCGCTGCGCTGTCTGGAACATCTCGGGCACAGTAATGGCGGCGGCAAGCGACGTATCCTTCACCAGCGAGATGAATGTGTTCGACAATGGCGGCACGGCGACGCGGGCTGCCTGCGGCAGGATCGTGCGGCGCATCGCCTGGCTCCAGCTCATGCCGATCGAATAGGCTGCCTCCCATTGTCCGCGCGGGACCGACGAAATCACCGCGCGAATGATCTCGGAGGTGTAGGCGCCGACATTCAGCGAGAAGCCGATGAGCGCTGCGGTGAAGGCGTCGAGCAGGATGCCGGCGCTCGGCAGGCCGTAAAAGATCACGAAGAGTTGGACCAGCAACGGCGTGCCGCGGATCACCCAGACGTAAAAGCGCGCGATCCAGGCGACCGGTGCCGGCCCGAAGAGCCGGGCGACGGCGGTGACGAGCCCCAGGATCAGGCCGAAGATGAAGGAAAGCAGCGTCAGGGGGATGGTAAAGGTCAGGCCGGCCCAGAGCAGGGACGGCAAGGATTCCAGCATCAGTGGGAGCCAGGTGGTCAAGGGCGAGCCTTTCAAAAAGCGCGATCCGCCCCGGGGTCCGGAACGGATCGCTTTTCATAGCCGAGAATGGCCGGCTGAGAAACCGGCCGAGGGCCCAGTGATCGGGTTACTTCGAGACGTCGGCGCCGAAGTACTTCTGCGAGATCTTGTCGTAAGTGCCGTCGGCCTTGATGTCGACGAGCGCCTTGTTGATCGCCTCGAGAAGCTCCGGCTCGCCCTTGCGGATGATGATGCCGGAGAAGTCGGCATCGGCCTGCTCAGCGGCGATCTTGACCGGGGCGTCAGGCTTCTTCTTCTTGAAGTCGAGGAAGGAGAGGCTGTCGTTGATCGTCGCGTCGGCACGGCCGGTCAAGACGAGCTGGATCGACTGGTCGAAGCCGTCGGTGCCGACGAGTTCGGCGCCGGACGCGGTTGCGAGCTTGCCGAAGTTGCTGGTCAGCGACTGGGCCGACTTCTTGCCCTTGAGATCGGCAAAGCCCTTGATCTCTTCGTTGTCCGACTTGACGATCAGCACGGCCTTGGAGGCGATATAGGGTTCGGAGAAGTCGTACTTCTTCTTGCGCTCCTCGGTGATGCCGACCTGGTTGATGACCGTGTCGTAGCGGTTGGCGTCGAGGCCGGCGATCAGGCCGTCCCACTTGCCTTCGAGGTATTCAGCCTTGACGCCGAGCTTCTCGGCGACGGCGTGGCCGATCTCCACGTCGAAGCCGACGAGCGCGCCGGAGGCGTCGTGATAGGTGAACGGGGCATAGGTGCCCTCGGTGCCGATCTTCAGGACACCGGCAGATTTGATCGCATCGAGGTTCTCGCCGGCTTCAGCGGAGCCAAGTGCGGCAACCTGCATCAGAGCGGCGGCAAACAGCGTGGGGAGGAGTTTCATCGTGATTTTCCATCTTCTTTCTTGCCCGGCCCGTCGTCCGGATTGAGCGGACAATCGCATAAAAAATCGGCGATCTGAGCGTATAAAACACCAATTCCTGAGCGTTTTGATGAAGAATTTTCCTCGAATTGACCCCGATTGCGCGCAAAAGCCACGGTTTGTCGAAATTCGCGCGCCGCTCCGATTTGGGCGCTGCGCCGGCTTGAAAACGGTTTCAAAAGTTGCTATGCACATTTATCGCGATTCATGCACGTTTATGCACGGTTAGTGAAAATGTCAGGCGAACTCCTTCTTCGTGAGCGAAAGACGCTGATCCAGGAGCGGTTGAAGGCCAATGGCCGGGTGCTGGCTGCTGATCTTGCGGCTGAGCTTAGCGTTTCCGAAGACACGATCCGCCGTGATCTCCGGGAAATGGCGGCGGCAGGACTGTGCGAGCGCGTCTATGGTGGCGCACTTCCGGTCGCGCCGGCGGCCCATAGCACATTGCGAGAACGGGTGGCGATGGCGCCGGAACGCAAGGCGGCTCTGGCGCGTACGGCGGTCGGCCTGATCAAGCCTGATATGACCGTGTTCCTCGATGCCGGCTCGACCAATCTTGCGATCGCGCAACTGATCGAGCCGGAACTGCCGGTCACCGTCGTCACCAACACACCGCTGATTGCCGTCGCGCTCATGGAGAAGCCGGGCGTCGATCTGATCCTGCTCGGCGGCCCGCTCAACCGTGCCGTCGGTGCGGCGATCAGTGCGCGGGCTCAGCGCGATGTGGAACTGCTCCGGCCCGATCTCTGCTTTCTCGGTACGTGCGGCGCCGATGCCGCTGCGGGCCTGACGGCGATCTATTTCGAGGATGCGGAATTCAAGCGGCTCATTGCGTTGCGCAGCCGGCGCCTGGTTGTCGCCGTCACCAGCGACAAGCTCGGTACGGCCGCCGCGCACGGGGTCGTCGATATCAATGACAAGGTGACGCTGCTGCTCGAGGCGGATGCGTCGGCCGAGCATCGGTCGGCCTTCGAGGCGACAAGGGCAGAGGTCCTGATGGCGGGAGAGACGGAATGACGACGATCACGCATGTGGCGCTCTGGACGCGGGACCTCGAGGCGATTGCCAGCTTCTGGTCGTCCTTCTTCGGCGCCGAAGTCGGCGAGATCTATGAAAGCCGACGGCGGCCGGGCTTTCGCTCGCGGTTCCTGACGCTTGGCGACGGGCCGGCATTCGAGATCATGGAAGGCCCCTGGGTTGGGCAGGCCGATCCGGCTGAAGAACGTACCGGCCTTGCCCATGTGGCGCTGTCGCTCGGCAGCGAGCAGGCGGTCGAGGCGATGGCCGCGCGCGCCGAGGCTAAGGGCATTCTGGTCGCAAAACCGCGATGGACCGGCGATGGCTTCTATGAGGCTGTTGTTCGCGACCCCGATGGAAATCTGATCGAAATCACAATTTGAGCCGGGCGACCCGGCACAGAGGCAAGACCATGGACCAACGTTCTCCTTCCGCGACCGTCCGCCAGGGCTACATGACCCGCAACCGGCTGGCGGTTTCGCTGCTCTTCCTATTGAACGGCTTCGTCATCGGCAGTTGGGCGCCGAAGATCCCGGAATTCAAGGACCGGCTCGGCATCAGCGAAAGCGTGCTCGGCCTGTTGATCCTGATGTTCGGTATTGGCTCGCTGGTGCTCATGCCGATTGCCGGCGGCTATATCGCCCGTGTGGGGTCGCAGAAGGTGGTCAAGGTCACCGCCATCATCCTGTCGCCGTTGCTTCTGCTTCTGACGCTTGTCCCCGATGTCTGGACGGCGGCTGTCGCCATGTTCCTGCTTGGCGGTTTTGCCGGCGCGATGGACGTCGCGATGAACGCCAATGCGGTCGAGGTCGAGAAATCCATGCGCCGGGCGATCATGTCGTCCTGCCATGCCTATTGGAGCCTCGGCGGCCTTATCGGTGCCGGTATCGGCGGCTTCCTCATGGCCCGCTTCGGTGTGCTGCCGCATGTCCTCGTCGTCACTGCGATCTGCCTGGTACTGATCGTCGCCGCTTGGCCGATGATCCTGGCCGACAAGCCGCATCCGGGCGCAGCCAAGGAAAAGCTGCGCCTGCCGATGACGCCGCTCCCCTGGCTGATCGGCATCATGGCGCTGTTCTCGATGGTGCCTGAGGGCACAGTGCTCGACTGGGGTGCGCTTTATCTGCGCAACGAGCTTGGCGCCTCCGTTGAGCTTTCCGGCTTCGGCTTTGCCGCCTTCTCCGCCACCATGGCGACCATGCGTTTTGCCGGCGATTTCGTGCGGGATCGCTTCGGCGCCAAACGGACGCTCCGCATCTGCACCGTCACGGCACTCGTCGGCATGATCGTCGCGGGCACGGCGCCCAATGCCTATATCGCCATCCTCGGCTTTGCGATCGCCGGCATCGGCATCTCCAACATGGTGCCGATCGCGTTTTCGGCCGCCGGCAACATGCCGGGCCTGCAGCCGGGCATCGGGCTCTCGGTCGCGACCTTCATGGGCTATTCCGGCATGCTGTTCGCGCCGTCGCTGATCGGCTTCGTTGCCGAGCATACGGGCTTTGCCATCATCTTCGCCTCGGTGCCGCTGCTCTTCATCGTCGTGCTTCTCTTGTCGCACCATGCGGTCCATGCGGATCACGCTAAGGGGCACTGAGACGGAACAGCGCCATCAAATCGCCGTCAGGGCATGATGTCGCCGTTGACAATCAGGCTTTCCTCATCCACCTGATGGGCAAATGGCCAGGGCGAGTTGAGGAAAGTCCATGTGGGTTCTGCCCGCATCCTCGCCCGGCTCAGTGACCCACGAAGAGGCCTTCATGTCTTCCGCCTTCGATTTCGATCCGCAGCCCCGCCGCGCCTCCGTCGCCGTCGATGTCGGCGGCGTCATCGTCGGGGGCGGCGCACCGGTCGTGGTCCAGTCGATGACCAACACCGATACGGCCGATATCGATGGGACCGTGGCCCAGGTGGCCGCGCTGCACAGGGCCGGTTCGGAACTGGTGCGCATCACCGTCGACCGCGACGAGAGTGCGGCGGCGGTGCCGAAGATCCGCGAGCGGCTCGAGCGCCTTGGTCTCGACGTGCCGCTCGTCGGCGACTTCCACTATATCGGCCACAAGCTGCTTGCCGATCATCCGGCCTGCGCCGAGGCGCTGGCGAAGTATCGCATCAATCCGGGCAATGTCGGGTTCAAGGACAAGAAGGACAAGCAGTTCGCCGAGATCGTCGAGATGGCGATCCGCTACGACAAGCCGGTGCGCATCGGTGTCAACTGGGGTTCGCTCGACCAGGAACTGCTGACGCGGCTGATGGACGAGAACAAGGCGAACGGCTTTCCGCTGACGGCGCAAGAGGTGACGCGCGAGACGATCGTGCAGTCGGCGCTGCTCTCGGCGGAACTCGCCGAAGAGATCGGTCTGCCGCGCAACCGCATCATCCTTTCGGCCAAGGTTTCCGGCGTTCAGGACCTGATCGCCGTCTATGCCATGTTGTCGGCCCGCTCGGACCACGCACTGCATCTCGGCCTCACCGAGGCAGGCATGGGCACGAAGGGCATCGTCGCCTCGTCCGCTTCGCTCGGCATCCTCATGCAGCAGGGCATCGGCGATACGATCCGCATTTCGCTGACGCCTGAGCCCGGCGGCGACCGCACCCGCGAGGTGCAGGTGGCGCAGGAATTGCTGCAGGTCATGGGTTTCCGTCAGTTCATCCCTGTTGTTGCCGCCTGTCCCGGCTGCGGACGCACCACGTCCACGGTGTTCCAGGAACTCGCCCAGAAGATCCAGGACGACATCCGCCGCAACATGCCGGTCTGGCGCGAGAAGTATCCCGGCGTCGAGGGCCTGAAGGTCGCGGTCATGGGCTGCATCGTCAACGGCCCGGGCGAAAGCAAACATGCCGATATCGGCATCTCTTTGCCCGGCACCGGCGAAATGCCGGCCGCCCCCGTCTTCATCGACGGCGAGAAGGCAATGACGTTGCGCGGCCCCAACATTGCCGGCGACTTCGAGACGCTGGTTTCCGACTATATCGAGAAGCGCTACGGCCGCGGCCAGGCGGCCGCTGAGTAAGCAGCCGCGCTTTGTCCACGCTGTGGCCTCAGAGCCGTGATGTCAGCAGCTTGAAGCCGGCAAAGGCGAAGAAGCCGGCCATCAGGCTCTCGATCAACCGCCTGGACTTGAGATAAGCGTGGTGTACCGGCGTGAGCGAGAAGACGATCGCAAAGCCGCAGAAGGTCATCAGACCCAAGACCATGCAGCCGCCGATAAAAGTGGCGGTAACGCCGACCGGCGCGCCCGCGGGCATGCCGAGTGACACCAGCATGATCCAGGAGAAGATCGCCTTGGGGTTCGTCAGGTGGATGCCGAGCCCCTTGAGATAGAGCCGCTTCAGCGAGGTCTGCACCTTTGCCGTCGGTACGATCGCGCTCTTCTCGCTACGCATGGCGGCGCGCAGTGCGTTATAGGCGAGCCAGAAGAGATAGCAGGCGCCGGCGATCTTCAAGACGATGATCGCGTGGCCATAGGCGCGGATCAGCGCCGAGAGACCGGAGGCCGTCAGCATTGCCCAGGTGTAACTTCCCGTCAGAACGCCAAGGGCAAGCGCCAGGCCCGCCTTTCGTCCCTGGCTGACCGAGGTGGTGATGATCGCCAGGATCGCCGGCCCCGGCGATGCGGTCGCGATCAGATAGGCGGTCCAGGCAATGAGAAGCTGCGGCAGATAGGGCGTCAGGTCGAACATGCGAGAAAAGCTCCGGCTCGGTCGCCGGAGGCTAGATCAGTCCATCGCTTGTTTGAAACGGCGAAAATGTCACCGAGACAACTTAGAGGATCTCGTCTAGCGCCTCGATCAGGCGCGCGCATTCGGCATCGGTGCCGATGGTGATGCGCAGGAAATCGGAGATGCGCGGCTTGGCGAAATGGCGCACCAGCACGGCGCGCTCGCGGAGCGCCTTCATCAGCGTTTCTCCGCTATGGCCGGGATGCCGTGCGAAAACGAAGTTTGCCGACGAAGGCAGCACCTCGAAGCCGCGCGCTGTCAGTTCGGCCGTGAGCCGGTCGCGCGACGCGATGATCTTGGCGCAAGTGTCCTCGAACCAGGTTTCATCCTCGATCGCTGCGATGGAGCCGGCCTGGGCCGGGCGGCCGAGCGGATAGGAGTTGAAGCTGTCCTTCACCCGCTCCAGCGCCTCGATCAGCGGGCGCTGGCCAATGGCGAAGCCGACGCGCAAGCCCGCAAGTGCGCGCGACTTGGAGAAGGTCTGGACGACCAAGAGGTTCTCGTATTTCGAAACCAGTTCTGCGGCCGACTGGCCGCCGAAATCGACATAGGCCTCGTCGATGACGACGGGCTGGTCCGGATGGCTTGCGACCAGCCGCTCGATGTCGGCGAGCGGCAAAGCGATGCCGGTCGGGGCATTCGGGTTCGGCAGGATGATGGCGCCGCAGGGCCGGTCGTAGTCGGCGAGATCGATCTCGAAGCGATCGCTGAGCGGGATCTCGATCGTGTCGATCTCGAAGAGCCGCGCATAGGTCGAATAGAAGCTGTAGGAGATATCCGGATAGAGCAGCGGCGCGTCGTGCTTCAGCAAGCCGGCGAAGATGTGCGCCAGCACCTCGTCCGAGCCGTTGCCGACGAAGACTTCTTCGGCGGTCACGCCATAGCGTACGGCGATGGCCTGGCGCAGCTTCAGCGCCAGCGGGTCCGGATAAAGGCGAAGATCGCTGCTCGCTGCCGCGGCGATCGCGTCGAGCACCTTCTCAGACGGACCGTAGGGGCATTCGTTGGTGTTGAGCTTCACCAGGTTGGCGATGCGCGGCTGTTCGCCAGGCACGTAGGGCTTCAGCTTGGAGACGATCGGCGACCAGTATTTGCTCATGGATCTAGCTCCTGCGATTGGCGATGAAACGGGCGGCTTCGACGAGAATGGCCGAGCGCGCTCCATAGGGCGCAAGCAGCGCTTCGGCTTCGACGACCAGTTGCTCCAGCCGGTCTTCCGCCCAGGTCTGGCCGTTGAGCGCGACCAGCGTGCCCTTGCCACGGGCGGCGTCCTTGCCGGTTGCCTTGCCCATGGTCTCCGCATCCGCGGTAAGGTCGAGCAGGTCGTCGGCAAGCTGGAAGGCAAGGCCGATCTTTTCGCCGAAGGCGCGAAGCCGCGCGCGGTCCTCCTTCGAAGCGCCGGCGACGATGGCGCCAGCCTCGCAGGCAAAGCGGATCAGGGCACCTGTCTTCATCGCCTGCAGCGTGACGATCCCGGCCTCGTCCGGTGGCGACTTTTCCGCGGCCAGGTCGAGCGCCTGTCCGCCGGCCATGCCGCCGTGGCCGGCGGCGCGTCCGAGCGCCAGGATCAGTTCCACCTTCTGCGCATCCGAAAGCGCTGTCTCGGGTGCTGCGATGATATCGAAGGCGAAGGTCAGCAGGCTGTCGCCGGCAAGAATCGCCGTCGCCTCATCGAAGGCCCTGTGCACGGTCGGCTGGCCGCGGCGCATGTCGTCGTCGTCCATCGCCGGCAGGTCGTCATGGACCAGCGAATAGCAATGCACGCATTCGAGTGCCGCGCCGACGCGCAAGGCCGCATCGCGATTGCCGCCGAGCAGATCGGCGCATTCGATCACCAGGAAGGGGCGCAGACGCTTGCCGCCGTTCAGCACGCCGTGGCGCATGGCCGCGAGCAGGTTTGCCGGCCGGGCGATTTCGTCGGCTTCCGTCGTCTGGCCGAGCAGACGTTCCAGCAGACCCTCGACGGTGCGGGCATTGGTGGCGAGGCGACGGGTAAAAGGCGATGTGTCCTGGCTCATGCGCGCTCTTTGACATGGGCGAAGAGGGCTTTCAACGGGGATTCGTGTCGCAGCCGCGCGCTTTCCCTGGGACAGCCTTCTCCGCGCCTTGCCTTTTGCCAGAAAGCCCGTTCAACTCTGCCTGCGCATGCACTAAGAGAAGCGGATGGACAGCGAGGTGAACAGTCAGGCCGCGAACGTCGTTCCGGAAGCGCGCGAGGAGGGCGAATTGCCTTCCAGTCGCTGGTCTTCGCTTCGCCGGACGTTGCGCACGCGTCGCCGCCAGATCGTCCTGGCTGTTCTGGGCTTTCTCGTCCTTCCCTACGCGCTGATCATTCTCTACCTGGTGGAGTTCATCCATCCCGTCTCGACGCTCATGCTGCGCGATCTCGTGCTGCTGCGCGGCTACGATCGGCAATGGGTCGAGTTCGATGATATCGCCCCGGTTCTGGTGCAGTCGGTGATGATGTCGGAGGACGGGCAGTTTTGCGCCCATGACGGCGTCGACTGGGGCCAGATGCGGGGCGTGGTCGAGGATGCGCTCGAAGGGGAATCCACCCGCGGCGCGAGCACCATTCCGATGCAGACGGTCAAGAACCTCTATCTCTGGAACGGTCGCTCCTTCCTGCGCAAGGGCATGGAACTGCCGCTGGCGGTCGCCGCCGACTTCGTGTGGAGCAAGCGGCGGATGATGGAGATCTATCTGAACATCGCCGAATGGGGCGACGGGATCTATGGTATCGAGGCGGCCGCCCGCCATCATTTCGGGGTTTCGGCGTCGAAGCTCTCGCGCCGGCAGGCGGCGCTGCTTGCGGTGTCGCTGCCCAATCCGAAGGAGCGCAACGCCGGAAAACCCGGCCGCGGTCTCAAGCGTCTGGCGAACCTGATCGAGCGCCGCGCCAGCCGCTCCGGCGGTTACATCACCTGCCTTTATAATTAGGATCAGACCTTTTCATTGGATGGGCTCGTCGGGCGATGTCATGCTCGCGTTGTAGAGTTCTGCCATCTGGGCCTCTCTCCCTTCGAAAGGCCCGATTGCTCCATGACCTTGATTTCCCCCTCGCTTCTCGCCCTTGGCCGTAGCGCCAACGATGCCCCGCCGAGACATCTCGGCACGCGCTACAACACCGAAGGCCAGTTCCTTTCGGAACCGGGCAACACGGTCGTGTCTCACGTTGCCGCCGGATCGCCGTCCGAGGCCGCCGTGCTTGCGGTGCGCGACCGGTTGATGGCGATGCCCGAGGCGCGGCAGTTCGCCTTTACCCAACCGTCCAGCCTGCACATGACGATCTTCCAGGGCATCATCGAACACCGCCGGAAGCTCCCTTACTGGCCGGCTGGCATGCCGCTCGATACGCCGATCGAGGTGATGACGGCGCACTACCGCGAACGGCTTGCGCATTTTGCGCCGCTGGAGCAGTTCCGCGCCCGCGTGACCGAGATCACGCCGACGGGCCTTGCGCTCGAAGGCGACGGTGCCGCCGACCGCGCCTGTCTCAAGGCCTGGCGCGACGCTTTCGCGGGAGCCTTCGGCTATCGCCATCCGGATCATGACGACTACCAATTCCACATCACCTATGCCTACCCCGTCGACTGGCTCGACGATGCGGCGCTGCCGCGCTGGCAGGCGATGCTGGACGAGCAGCTCGCTTTTCTGCGCGAGCAGGCGCCGGTGATCGCGCTCGATCCGCCGGCCTTCTGCTCGTTCGAGGACATGAACCATTTCGAGGAACTGATCGTTTTCTCGGAGAGACCAGCAATCAAGGAACAGAAATGACCGGACTTACACTCTATGTCGGCAACAAGAACTATTCGTCCTGGTCGATGCGGCCATGGATCGCGATGACGGCAGCCGGCATCGATTTCTCGGACGTGGTCGTTCCGTTCGATTTCGCGGCCGGCAATCCGGAGATCCGGGCAATCTCGCCGACCGGAAAGGTGCCGCTGCTGCGCCACGGGGACCTGCTTATCTGGGAATCACTGGCGATCATCGAATATGTCGCCGAACTCTTTCCCGACGCCGGGCTGTGGCCGGCCGACCCTCAGGCGCGCGCCCGGGCTCGCAGCTATTCGATGGAGATGCTGTCAGGTTTCCGCGCTCTGCGTGGTGCCTGCCCGATGAACATCCGTCGGCCAAAGCAGGCGCTGGACGTTGGCGCGGACGTCCGCGCGGACGTGGCACGTATCGAGCAGATCTGGATGGAGGCGCTTGCGCGTTCCGGTGGCCCGTTCCTCTTCGGGTCCTTCAGCGCGGCCGATGCGATGTACGCGCCTGTGGTTAACCGCTTCGACGTCTATGATCTCGTTGCGGATCGAGAAACGCTCGGCTACATGAACCGTGTGAAGGCACATCCGGCGTTCCTGAAATGGGAGGAGTCCGCCCGCGCAGAGCCGTGGGTCGTCGCCGAAGACGAGGTCTGAAAAGGTCGAGTCGAAAAATTGCCCGTGGGGACTGGTCAAACGGCAGTTGTCCATGTATAAGCGCGCCAAATTTCCGTGATTAACATCTGTTTTACACGGCCATTTCGGCTGCTGAACAGTGTTTGCCCGATAAGTGGAGAATGAAATGGCTGTACCTAAAAGAAAAACGAGCCCGTCCAAGCGTGGCATGCGCCGTTCGGCTGACGCTCTGAAGACCCCGACCTACGTCGAAGACAAGAACTCCGGCGAACTGCGTCGCCCGCACCACATCGACCTGAAGACCGGCATGTACCGTGGCCGTCAGGTTCTGACCCCGAAGGAAAGCGCATAAGCGTTTCCGTTCGCGGATTAGGTTCAAAGGGCTGGCTCTGCCGGCCCTTTTGTTTTGCATCTGACATGATCTTGCTTGGACGCCTTGGTATCGCTGGCGCCTTGCGTGACGACGCCGCATAAACATGGTCCACCATAAACGCGGTCAAGGAGTTCTGATGCTTGCTGCCATACCGCTGCTGATCCTGCCTTTTGCAATCTACAATCTCGCGATGATCGGAATGTTCGGCGGCCTCGCCGGCCTGAACGCCGACATGGTGTCGCTCTCCATGCTATCAGGCGCGACCTGGACGATGCGCTTCGGCGACCTTCTGATCGTCGGCGCCCTGCTGCTGCTCTTCGTCGAATTGCTGAAAGCGACGCGCACGAGCAGCCGCGCACTGATGGATCATCTGCTCTCGATGATCCTGTTCATCGTCTTTTTGATCGAATTTCTGCTGCTCGCACCGGCGGCAACGCAGCTCTTCTTCATCCTGATGACCATCAGCTTCATCGATGTTATCGCCGGCTTTGCCGTGTCGATGCGCTCGGCCGGCCGGGACGTGTCGATCGGCCTCTAGGTTCAGACGGTTCGGGGCGACGCCGCCCCGATTTCCGCGATCTCTGTTCAGGTGAGGTGAAGGCAGGAACCGTATTCCTGCCTGGTGGTCCTGCTTAGCCGAGATTGTCGAGCTTGGTCTGGAGCGCGCGAAGCTGCTCCTTCAGCTCGTCGATATCCTTGGCTTCGGCCTTCTTTGTTTCCTTCACGGGCGGCGCGGTGATGAAGGGCGAAAACATCTGCATGGCCTGATGGAACATCTCGGTGTTGCGACGCACCTGCTCTTCGACAAGTTGCAGCGGAACCTGCAGGTTTTTGCCGAGCGGCGTGTCGCCGAAGGCCTTGTTGATCTGCTCGCGCATCTGCGACTGCTGCTCGGTGAAAGCCTGCATCGAGTGTTCGAGATAGCTCGGCACCACCATCTGCATCTGGTCGCCGTAGAACGAGATCAGCTGGCGCAGGAAGGAGATCGGCAGCAGCGTGTTGCCGGTCTTGGACTCCTGCTCGAAGATGATCTGCGTCAGCACGGAATGGGTGATGTCCTCGCCGGATTTTGCATCCTGAACGATGAAGTCCTCACCCTTCTTCACCATCACAGCCAGGTCGTCGAGCGTGACATAGGTGCTGGTCCCGGTGTTGTAGAGCCGCCGGTTCGCATATTTTTTGATAACGATCTGGCCTTCGTGCTTCGCCATCAGGGTCTCCTCTCCCCCATCATCCCGTCTTTATTGCGTTTTTCAGAGTATCCGCAAAAGCGCGCCGCTGACAATGTCTTTGTGCGTTGCGGCGACGCAAGTGCAAAATCTTGCGGTTGCGTTTTAGGTGACGCTTTTGTGGCACTGCATCAAGGCGTTTGACTTGCGTCGCGCGCTTTGCCAGTCTGCCTGCATTAGGCAAGAAGATCTGAGGAAACGTCCCATGAGCAATCCCTCCATCGTGATCGCCAGCGCCGGCCGCACCGCGGTCGGTTCCTTCAACGGTGCCTTTGGCAATACGCCGGCGCACGAACTTGGCGCTGCCGTCATCAAGGGCGTGCTCGAGCGGGCAGGCGTCGAGGCTGCCGAGGTCGACGAGGTGATCCTCGGCCAGGTGCTGCAGGCCGGCGAAGGCCAGAACCCGGCGCGCCAGGCGGCGATGAAGGCGGGCGTTCCTCAGGAAAAGACCGCCTGGGGCATGAACCAGCTCTGCGGCTCGGGCCTGCGCGCCGTCGCGCTCGGCATGCAGCAGATTGCAACCGGTGATGCTGAGATCATCGTCGCCGGCGGCATGGAGTCCATGTCGATGGCGCCGCATTGCTCGCATCTTCGCGGCGGCGTGAAGATGGGCGACTTCAAGATGATCGACACGATGATCAAGGACGGCCTGACCGACGCCTTCTACGGTTATCACATGGGCATCACCGCCGAGAACGTCGCTCGCCAGTGGCAACTCAGCCGCGAGGAGCAGGATGCGTTCGCACTCGCCTCGCAAAACAAGGCCGAAGCGGCCCAGAAGGCCGGGCGCTTTGCCGACGAGATCATTCCCTTCATCGTCAAGGGTCGCAAGGGCGACGTCACCGTCGACCAGGACGAATATATCCGCCATGGCGCAACGCTCGACCAGATGACGAAGCTGCGCCCCGCCTTCGACAAGGAAGGTACGGTCACCGCCGGCAACGCTTCCGGCCTCAATGACGGCGCCGCAGCCACCCTGCTGATGACCGAGGCACAGGCCTCCAAGCGCGGCATCCAGCCGCTCGCCCGTATCGTTTCCTGGGCAACCGCCGGCGTCGATCCGCAGGTCATGGGCACCGGCCCGATCCCGGCGTCGCGCAAGGCGTTGGCAAGGGCCGGCTGGGCGATCGGCGATGTCGAACTGGTGGAAGCCAACGAAGCCTTCGCTGCCCAGGCCTGCGCGGTCAACAAAGACCTCGGCTGGGATCCGTCGATCGTCAACGTCAATGGCGGCGCGATCGCCATCGGTCACCCGATCGGCGCTTCCGGCGCCCGCGTGCTCAACACGCTGCTTTTCGAAATGAAGCGCCGCGGCGTTTCCAAGGGGCTTGCAACCCTCTGCATCGGCGGCGGCATGGGCGTCGCCATGTGCGTCGAGCGGTTCTGATCGGTCTGGCGGCATGAACAGCGCCAGGTGGGTTCCATTTTCCCTGCTTCTGGCCGGTTCGCCGATCGTTTCTGCACATGCCAATCCCGCGCCTCTCGACGAGGCGCGGCTGGTAGAGTGCATGCTGGAACATACGACTTCCGACGAGGAGAGCGTTTTCAAGGACGTGATGGTCGCGGCCTTGAACGATGACGGCGGCGCATTGAAGGTGTCGCTGGAGCAGCTCTCCGCGGTGATGATGGGTCTCGCGCTGGAGAAGTGCGAGGTGGCTCTGTCCGCGCTGGCTACGCCGCAGTTTCAAGCGGCCGCCGGGCTCTACGGGCAACAGGTCGGCGAAAAGCTGATGCAGAAGGCATTCGAAAAACTGAACTGATCAAGTGGGAGGCGCATATGAGCAGGGTAGCATTGGTCACGGGTGGGTCGCGCGGCATTGGTGCGGCAATTTCCATCGCACTCAAGAATGCCGGCTACAAGGTGGCTGCCAACTATGCCGGCAATGACGAGAAGGCTCAGGCCTTCAAGCAGGAAACCGGCATCCCGGTCTACAAATGGGACGTTTCCAACTATCAGGCCTGTGCCGAGGGCATCGCCAAGGTCGAGGCCGATCTCGGTCCGGTCGATGTGCTCGTCAACAATGCCGGCATCACCCGCGATGCCATGTTTCACAAGATGACGCCGGAGCAATGGGGTGAGGTGATCGGCACCAACCTCACCGGTCTCTTCAACATGACGCATCCGCTCTGGTCGGCCATGCGTGACCGTGGCTTCGGTCGCGTCATCAACATCTCGTCGATCAACGGCCAGAAGGGCCAGATGGGGCAGGCCAACTATTCGGCGGCCAAGGCCGGCGATCTCGGCTTCACCAAGGCGCTCGCCCAGGAAGGGGCTGCCAAGGGCATTACCGTGAACGCGATCTGCCCCGGCTATATCGGCACGGAGATGGTGCGGGCGGTGCCGGAGAAGGTGCTCAACGAGCGCATCATCCCGCAGATCCCGGTCGGCCGCCTCGGCGAACCGGAAGAAATCGCCCGCTGCGTGGTGTTCCTCGCCTCCGACGATGCCGGCTTCATCACCGGCTCGACGATTTCGGCGAACGGCGGACAGTTTTTCGTCTGAGCATCAGACAAGCCGAACATTACCGGACGGCGCCTTTCGAGGCGCCGTTTCCATGCGGCGGCAGCGCTGAGAATCCCGCTCGAAATCCTGAAGTTGCGCTGGCAGTTCCGTTGCCGGAGTGGGGCGTAGACACTATATCTTGTGGAGAACAAAGGTGGAATGACGCGCGGTCTGCGAGTCGCTGCCGAATGTTCCCGCACTGGTCGCGACTCTAAACTGCGATTCTCATTCTCTCCCTTGGGTGAATCCCTGACGAATTTCGTGAAAAATTTTCCAGGCTTTCCAGAGTCTTGGATTCGGAATCCTTGGACCTGTCAGGCAATGGCAGAGCCGGGATTGTTGCGCGCCAAAGGGCCTGATGCGCGGAATCAGCTCCAGATTCAGCATGTGGTGCAGCGTTCGGCGTTGAAATCTATATGTAGTCGTGAACATACAGTGAATCACAATGAGTCGTCGATTCGTCGCCGATTCGTTCCACGGCTGTTCCAATTGTCGATTGCGCCGACCACAACAGGTGGTGCAATGGGCTAAGAGATGCCAAGCGATGGTTTTAGTTGTCGGCGCCCCTTGCGTTTGGCTCGGTGCGTGGGCATGTGTTTGCCGCCAGCGTGAAAAGACGCTGCCGTAATTTCTGAATGCCCGGGATCGATGACGTGTCCGTTCACCCCATGATCCTGAGCGGCCGCGGTGTCACCGCGGTGCTCGGGCCTACCAATACCGGCAAGACGCACTACGCGATCGAGCGCATGATTGCGCACGACAGCGGCGTCATCGGCCTGCCGCTGCGGCTTCTCGCGCGCGAGGTCTATACGCGCCTGGTCGAAAGGGTCGGCCACCACAATGTCGCGCTGATCACCGGCGAGGAAAAGATCACCCCGCATCGCGCGCGCTATTCGGTCTGCACCGTCGAGGCCATGCCGCGCGAGACGACGGCGTCCTTCGTCGCGATCGATGAAGTGCAGCTTGCCGGAGATCTCGAGCGCGGCCATATCTTCACGGACCGGATCCTGCACCTGCGCGGTCGCGGCGAGACGCTGCTGCTTGGTGCCGGAACGATGCGGCCGATCCTCGAGCAGTTGCTGCCCGGCATCACCGTCGTCGAGCGACCGCGCATGTCGCAACTGCTCTATGCCGGTTCGAAGAAGATAACCCGTCTGCCGCACCGCACGGCGATCGTCGCCTTCTCTGCCGACGAGGTCTATGCGATCGCCGAGCTGATCCGCCGCCAGCGTGGCGGTGCCGCCGTCGTGCTCGGCGCGCTGTCGCCGCGCACGCGCAATGCGCAGGTAGCGCTCTACCAGGAAGGTGACGTCGAATACCTGGTCGCGACCGACGCGATCGGCATGGGCCTCAATCTCGACGTCGACCATGTCGCCTTCGCGCAGGACCGCAAGTTCGACGGCTATCAGTTCCGCAATCTCAACCCGGCCGAACTCGCGCAGATCGCCGGCCGCGCCGGCCGGCACTTGCGTGACGGTACGTTCGGTGTGACCGGCCGCGTCGATCCCTTCGACAACGAGCTGGTCCACCGTATCGAGGCGCATGAGTTCGATCCGGTGAAGGTGCTACAGTGGCGCTCGAAGGCGTTCGACTACGCTTCGATTGCCGCTCTGAAGAAGAGTCTTGAGGCCGCGCCGACGGTTCCCGGCCTTGCCCGGGCGCTACCTGCGGTAGACCAGCAGGCGTTCGAGCATTTGGCCCGCTACCCTGAGGTCGTCGACATCACGACCAATGCCGAGCGGGTGGAAAAACTGTGGGAAGCCTGCGCGCTGCCGGACTATCGGCGCATTACACCGGCTCAACATGCCGACTTGATCTCGACGATCTACGCGGATCTTGTCCGCCGCGGTACCGTAAACGAAGATTTCATAGCCGAGCAGGTCAGGCGGGCCGATCATACGGACGGTGAGATCGACACACTTTCGGCGCGAATCGCGCAGATCAGGACATGGACTTATGTGTCGAACCGGCCAGGATGGCTGGCCGATCCGACACACTGGCAAGAAAAGACGCGGGAAATTGAAGATCGATTATCCGACGCACTACATGAACGGTTGACGAAACGCTTTGTTGATCGCAGGACATCTGTGCTCATGAAGCGCCTGAGAGAGAATGCTATGCTGGAAGCTGAAATCAGTGTGAATGGTGATGTCTTCGTTGAAGGTCATCACGTAGGACAACTAACCGGTTTCCGGTTTACGCTGGCGACCGGCGGCGATGGCCCGGATGCCAAGGCTGTGCAGGGTGCTGCCCAGAAGGCGCTGGCGCTCGAGTTTGAGGCACGCGCCGCGCGGCTGCATGCTTCCGGTAACAACGACCTGGCGCTTTCGTCGGATGGTCTTGTGCGCTGGCTCGGCGATCCCGTCGCCCGTCTGACGGCAAGCGACCACGTCATGCGCCCGCGCGTCATCCTGCTGGCCGATGATCAGCTGCAGGCGAACGCCCGCGAGCACGTTCTGGCGCGCATCGAGCGTTTCGTGAACCATCACATCGGAACGGTCTTGAAGCCGCTCGACGATATTTCACGCGCTGAAGATCTCGAAGGTCTCGCCAAGGGCCTCGCCTTCCAGCTCGTCGAAAACCTCGGCGTGCTGTTCCGCCGCGATGTCGCAGACGACGTCAAGTCGCTCGACCAGGACGGTCGCGCTTCGATCCGCAAGTACGGCGTTCGCTTCGGCGCCTACCACATCTTCCTGCCGGCGCTCCTGAAGCCGGCTCCGGCCGAACTCATCACGCTCCTCTGGGCGCTGAAGAACGACGGCCTCGACAAGCCCGGCTATGGCGACCTCATCCCGATGCTCGCCGCCGGCCGTACGTCTGTCGTTACCGATCCGTCTTTCGAGCGGACCTTCTACAAGCTCGCCGGTTTCCGCTTCCTCGGAAAGCGTGCGGTGCGCATCGATATCCTCGAGCGCCTCGCTGACCTCATCCGACCGCTCCTTCAGTGGAAGCCGGGCACGCAGCCGCGTCCGGAAGGCGCCTATGACGGCCGCCGCTTTACAGCGACCACCTCCATGCTCTCGATCCTCGGTGCAACGCCCGACGACATGGAAGAGATCCTGAAGGGCCTCGGCTACCGCGCAGACAGCGTCAAGGCCGAGGAGGCCCAGGCCTTCCTCATGGGCCAGGATGGTGGTGCTGCGGCTGCTGCCGCCGCTTCCGAACCGGTCGCTGCGGTTGATGACGCCGATGCCGGCGACAGTGCGGCAGAAGCCGAGACTGCAGTCGTCGAGGCACCTGCTGCCGAGGCCGAAAAGGCCGAAGCTGACGTTGCCGTCGCTGCCGACGGGGCCCAGCCTGCTGAGGCTCAGGTGACCGAGACCCAAGTGACGGAGACCGGCGAGCCGGTCGAAGCCAAACCCGTTCTGCTCTGGCGTCCCGGCACCCGTCAGGACAACCAGCGCCAGGGCGGTGGCCGCCACGAGGGCGACCAGCGTCGCGGCGGTCAGCGCCACGGGCGTGGCCAGGGCCAGGGCCAGGGCCAGGGCCAGGGCGAAGGACGTGAAGGCGGGCGCAAGGGTGGTCAGCAGGCGCGTGGCAAGCGCCATGACGGTGGCAAGCCGGAAGGCGGCCCGCGTCAGGATCGCGGCGAGCGTCATGATCGTCACGACCGCGGCGGCAAGCCGGGTCAGGGCAAATTCGAGGCGCGTCCGCCGCGTCGCGAAAAGCCGTTGGATCCGGATTCGCCCTTCGCCAAGCTTGCTGCTCTCAAGGAGCAGATGAAGAAGTAAGGTAGACCATGGAAAAACAGCCTGCGTCCAACCCGGCATCGCGCCAGCGTCTCGACAAGTGGCTGTTTTTCACGCGGCTGATCAAATCCCGATCGCTTGCGCAAAAGGCGATCGAGGATGGCCGTGTCGCCGTCAACGACGAGCGCGTGACGCAGTCGTCGTTTCAATTGAAGACGGGCGATATGCTCGAACTTGCGCTCGACCGGCGCAGTCTGATCGTCCGGGTCCTGGGCCCGGGTGAGCGGCGCGGTCCCTATGAGGAAGCGCGTCTGCTTTACGACGATCTGACGCCAGAGCAGCCGAAGGAGAAATTGTCGGCCTACG
This sequence comes from Ensifer sp. ENS03, assembly GCF_014852035.1. Lineage (NCBI taxonomy): Bacteria > Pseudomonadati > Pseudomonadota > Alphaproteobacteria > Hyphomicrobiales > Rhizobiaceae > Ensifer > Ensifer sp. ENS03. The sequence continues at coordinate 192,520 of NZ_JACVAV010000004.1, forward strand.
AGCTTGCCACGCGCGAGCGCGGAGCGGGCCGGCCGACGAAGAAGGAGCGGCGGGAAACCGATCGGCTAAAGCCCGATTTCGATCCGCGCGAGGACTGATGGGCGCCGCGAACCCTGCCCGCCGCTGGCTGTAAAACACGACGCGCTTTTGCGCGACAGCCTTTAGAAAACTCTGCCTTTGCCGTGGCGTTTCGCGCATTGAATATTCTTGCAAAGGGTCCATAAAGCCTTTACCTGACAGACCCACGTTGGGTGCATCGGGTTTGCTTCGGCAGCTATGCGCGCCGGACATTCCTAGCATGCGCGGACGACGAGCATCACCATTGATTGCCGTCTGCCATCAAACGTGAGCATTGGCTGGAGTACCTCATGACGTATGTCGTGACCGACAATTGCATTCGCTGCAAGTATACGGACTGTGTCGAAGTCTGCCCCGTGGACTGCTTCTACGAGGGTGAGAATTTCCTCGTCATTCATCCCGACGAGTGCATCGATTGTGGCGTTTGCGAGCCGGAATGTCCTGCCGAGGCGATCAAGCCGGATACCGAGCCGGGTCTTGATATGTGGCTGAAACTGAACGCGGATTTCGCTTCGAAGTGGCCGAACATCACCGTCAAGCGCGATCCGATGCCGGAAGCGAAGGAGATGGACGGCGTCGAAGCCAAGTACGAGAAGTTCTTCTCGACCGAGCCGGGGCAGGGCGACTGAGACGAAGCGGTCGCCGCCGTTCGTCGAGGCTGACGAAGCAAAGCTGCCCCCGGGGCGCAAAGCTGGGGAAAACACGAGCCGCGCTCGCAGTTGCGAGAATGGTGGCTTGATGGCTGCCATGCAGCAAATTATTGATTTCGGCACTTTTTTGTGATAGGTTCCTTCTACTGATCCACAGAGGGTGTTTTTGCGCGCCCGAAAACCATCACGAAAGCAAACGATCTCCAAAACGCGGTTTCTCCCTAGTACGCAACATGGCGTTGCTCTGTTGTGACCGCATTTTATGAGGCTGTTTGCATTCCTTGGACGGACCAGGATGTACCCACCCGGCGGTATCCCCGTCTATCCCGGGCCTCACTGACCCGGCCCCGGCCAGAATGGCCGGCGCGAAACAGGGAGTTTTTGAAACGAATGACGACCCAGCAGAAAAAATCTTCGACACGCCAGGGCTTCAAGACCGGTGAATCGATCGTCTATCCGGCCCACGGCGTTGGCCAGATCGTGGCGATCGAAGAGCAGGAAGTCGCCGGCATGAAGCTTGAGCTTTTTGTCATCGATTTCGAGAAGGACAAGATGCGCCTGAAAGTGCCAGTGGCCAAGGCCGTCAGCATCGGCATGCGCAAGCTCTCCGAAACCGATTTCGTCGACCGCGCGTTGAAGGTTGTGCAGGGCAAGGCTCGCGTGAAGCGCACCATGTGGTCGCGCCGCGCCCAGGAATACGATGCCAAGATCAATTCCGGCGACCTGATTTCCATCGCGGAAGTCGTGCGCGATCTCTACCGCGCCGAAAACCAGCCGGAACAGTCCTATTCCGAACGCCAGCTCTACGAAGCTGCCCTCGACCGCATGGCGCGCGAAATCGCTGCCGTCAACAAGATGTCGGAAACCGAAGCTGTTCGCCTCGTCGAGGCCAACCTCAGCAAGGGTCCGAAGCGCGGCAAGGCGATCGACGAAGACGACGCTCAGGACGAAGCTGCATAAGCTGTCCGACTGTTCTGAGACTACCAAAAAGCCCGGCCATCGCGCCGGGCTTTTTCTTTGATCGCATGGAACTTTTGCCGTCCGGGCGCATTTATAAAGGCCGGCAGAAGCGCGCCGCTTTCGCGCCGGGCGATCTTGCTTCTGTGATCCCGTCACCGTTCAGGTTCGTGACTTCGAAGTTAGGGCGCCGCGTCGTTTCTTCAAGTTTCGACATCGCGGCGCGAGACGCCCCCTGCTGCCGGACACTGTATCCGTCCGGCCTTTTGGACTTCACACGCAATGGCGCCCGGCGCCAGTCACGGAGTGATCGATGAAGACTCTCACTGCAGACCGGCGGATGATCAAGATCGCAATGGAGGCGCCCTATCTCGAGCGCGACGAGGAGCACAAGCTGGCGCAAGCCTGGCGAAACGACAACGATCAGGAAGCCCGCAACAAGATCGCCATGTCGCATATGCGTCTGGTGATCTCGATGGCCGCGAAGTTTCGCAATTTCGGCCTGCCCATGGGCGATCTCGTCCAGGAGGGCCATATCGGTCTCCTGGAGGCGGCGGCCCGTTTCGAGCCGAGCCGCGAGGTCCGCTTCTCCACCTATGCCACCTGGTGGATCCGGGCGTCGATGCAGGACTATGTCCTGCGCAACTGGTCGATCGTCCGCGGCGGTACCAGTTCGGCGCAGAAGGCCCTGTTCTTCAACCTTCGGCGTCTTCGCGCCCGGCTTGCCCAGGGCGACAGACAGCTTACATCGCAGGCTATGCATGAGGAGATCGCCGCCGCCCTCGGCGTCAGCATCGCCGACGTGCAGACGATGGATGCACGTCTCTCTGGCAGCGACACCTCGCTGCAGGCGCCGGTCGGCGGCAGTGATTCCGATGGCGGTGAACGGCTGGATTTCCTCGCCAGCGACGCGCCGCTGCCGGACGAGCAGGTGAGCGAGATGATCGACGGCGAACGGGCTCGTGTGTGGCTGCGCGACGCGCTGTGCGCGCTGACGGAGCGCGAAATGCGCATCATCCGCGCCCGGCGGCTGACGGAAGAAGGAGCGACGCTCGAAGAGCTCGGCATCGATCTCGGCATATCCAAGGAACGTGTGCGGCAGATCGAAACTCGGGCGCTGGAGAAGCTCCGGGCGGCCCTAGCGACGCGAGCGCCGGCGCTGACCGCAGGCATTCATTGACCGCCTGACGCCGACCGTCTGCCGCCATGCCCGTGCTATTCGCCGGAACCCCGCATTGCGCCGGGAAGCGGCACTGTCCGCTGTCAACTTGGCGATGACGATTGGCGCAGGGTGCTTTCGTTCGTGACCGTTCAGGCGCCTCGCGACGTGCTTGCCTAGCAGATGGCAGGCAATTCACGCTCGCAACCGAACGCGCTTCAGCTGCGCCTGTCTCAATCCTATTCGGAAACGATCTTCACCCTGTCGCCCGGCTTCACCGTCGAGCTGACCTGCATCGCATTGATCACCCGGAAGAGGTCGAGCTTACGATCGGTTCCCATCATGCGGGCCGACAACGTGGTGATCGTGTCGCCGGGCCGGACCGTCACCACCCGGATCCGCAGCGGCTTCAGCGACTGCGTCTCAGCGGCCGTCATGCGGCGGAACGTGCTGCGCAACTGGTTTGCGGTCGGCTCGAGTGCGCTCGACCCCTTGGGCACGGCGGTCAGGAAGCGGTAGATCCGCGTGTCGATGCGGATGACCGTCACGTCGAAATCCCAGCGGTCGGCGGAGGCGCGCGCGGTTGCGGCTTCCAGGCCGTTGACGCTGATCTGCCGGATCGTGTCGGGCTTCAGGCCGGTGACCCAGCCGCTGGCGATATAGTCCGTCAGGCTTCGGCCGCCCGTGTCGGCGACGCCATCGAAGCGCACGGCGATGTCGCCGGCGCCGGTCGCCAGAACCGCTTCGGCCTTGTTGTCGATCTGGAACCCGGCGGGTACGTCGAAGCGGATGCCGAGCTGGCCGTGCAGGAAGGTCTGGCCGCGCACGTAGCCCTCCTGCGGGCTGTCGCCATAGAGCAGGCCGTCGATGCCGGCGAGATAATAGTCGCGACCGCGGTCGCCGCTGGTGCCTTCCGGGCCGAAGGCGCGGGCGTGCCGACGCGCGAGATCGACACGCTGCGGCGCGTTCGGGTGGCTCGACAGGAAGTCGAGGCTCTGGTCGGATTCCGGATCGACCGCCGTGAAGCGGCTATAGGCGGCCATCGAATCGAGGAAGCGCGCCGCTGCATAGGGGTCGTAGCCGGCTTCGCCGAGCATGCGCACGCCGATCACGTCGGCCTGAAGTTCCTGGTTGCGCGAGAAGGCCGCGAGCCGGAGCTTGCCGCGCGCGAGCGCCTGCTTGCCGGCGATATCGGAGGAGAGGACTTCGGAGACCACCCGACTGGCGATCACTTCGGCTTCCTCGCGCTGCTGACGCTCAATGCCGTGGTTGGCGGTGACGTGCGCCATCTCGTGCGACAGCACGGCCGCGACCTCGGAGGCATCGTTGGCAAGCGCCAGCAGGCCGCGGGTGACATAGAGATAACCACCGGGCAGCGCGAAGGCGTTGATCGCCGGCGAGTTCAGGATGGTGATGCGATAGGACTGCTGCGGATTCTCGGAGACCGCCGTCAGCGCGCCGGTGATGCGCGCGACCAGGCGCTCGGTCTTGGCGTCCTTGTACTCGCCGCCGTAGCTTGCGACGATGCGCGGATGTTCGCGCGCGCCCAGCTGCGCCCGCGGATCGTTCTTCTGAACTTCCTCGACGATCTGCGGATTGGAGGAGGGCGAAACGGTCGGCTGGTAGGTCTGCTCGATCACGGATTGGCATGCGGAAAGGAGCGTGGTCGCAAGCAATGCAACCACGGCGCGTCCACGCAGCCGTCCGCCCTTCGGCGGGAACCGGTCGTGTGTGACTGTATGCCTCTCCATGCCTCAGCCCGTTCCCATCCATCGCTCCGCCCGCATCCTGCGGGCAAGTGGTACGACAGCGTTGAAAGTCCTACTTTTTCAGCCCGGCAGCGTTGCTCTGCCGCGACCTCTCAGTCCTGGTCTTGCTGTATCTGATTTCAGCGCCACCTGCCTAGTTTGTCTCGGTAGAAATAGTTGCCCCGTGGTATCACGGCAACGGATGCGGGAATATTCGTGCCTTGCCGGATATTTCGCGCGTCGCATGGCGCCGCGGTCAAATTGTGGCAATCGGCCAAGGGCGTGGAGAATCCGATCCGTCCTTCAAGTATTGCCGAGAAAGCGGTCGATCGCCGCATTGTCCCGCCGCGCCAGGAAGCGGTCGAGGCTGTCGTTTGCGATGATACGCCCCTGGTCGAGAAAAAGCACGCCGTCGGCCAGGGCCTTCACGTCTTCGGGATGGTGTGTGATCACCAGGATCGTGTTGCCTTCCTCCTCGTGCAGTTCCCGCAGGAGCGTGCGCATGCCGGCGCGCATGCCGGGATCAAGCGCTGCGAAGGGCTCGTCGAGCAGCAGCAGGGGGCGCTTTCGCACAAGCGCCCGGGCGAGGGCGACGCGCTGGCGCTCGCCGCCTGAAAGCGTCGGCGGCAGCCTTTTCCCGAAGCCTTCGAGCCCGACGCGGCGGAGCGCGTCTTCAATCTTCTCGCGGTCGGTTGCGCTCAGCCGAAGCGCCGGGTCGATGCCGAGGCCGATGTTGGTCGCGACGTCGAGATGGGCGAAGAGGTTGTTGTCCTGGAAGATCATCGAGACCGGCCGTTCCGACGGCGCCCGATCGGCAACGTTCTCGCCGAGAATGCGCACCTCGCCGCGATCGGGATCCTCGAACCCGGCAATGAGGTGAAGCAGCGTCGATTTGCCGGAACCCGAGGCACCGGCGACGGTGACGATGCCCCCCTTGGCGATGGTGCAATCGAAGGTGAGCTTGGCCGTTTCGAAACGGACCTCGACATCGCGCAACTCTATCGCGGGAACGGGATCAATCATGCTTTGCGTCCTTCCGGCCGGCTGTCATTGGCCGTGCCGAGGATGGTGAAGATCAGGCAGAGAAGCCCGAGGAAAAGGGCGAGACCGGCGGCGTCGGCGGTGCGGTAGCTCCCCATACGGCTATAGAGCAGCCACGGCAGCGTCACCATGTCTTGGCTGCCGAAGAGAGCGACGGCGCCGAGGTCGCCGAGCGACAGCGCCATGGCGAAGGAAAGGGCCATCAATAGCGGCTTGCGCAGCGCCGGAAAGTCGATCCATCGCAGACGATCAAAACCACGAATGCCAAGGCTTGCCGTCAGCCGTTCGGACCGTGCCGCATGGGTCGCCATTGCCGGCGCGAGGATGCGGTGGACGAAGGGCAGCGCCATCAGCGCGTTGATCGCAACGACGATGGCAGGTGCAAAGCGCGCGACGTCACCGAAGGGACGCAAAAGCAGGAACCATCCGGCGCCGAGCACCACCGGCGGCACCAAGAGGATCAGCGAGGTGCTGGCACCGATGGCACCGGCAAAGCCGTGGGAGAGCGACGTCGCGTGACGCGGCGCGGTGGCGGTTGCCGCCGCCCGGATCATCACGGCTGCCATGGTGACGGAGGCGAGTGCCGAGGCGAGCGCGATTGCCGCACTCGTCAGCAGCGCCCGGTGCACCGCCGGATCGCGGGCGAGCTTCAGCAGATCGGCTTCGAGTCCGGAGATGAGAACCGCGACCAGCGGCGCGCCGAGAAACAGAAAGGCAAGCGTGATCCAGGTGCCATCACTCAGGCGCGCGATCCTTGACGCGCCATCGAAACGGCGCACAGTGCGGCCACCGGTCATGCCCTCTTCCGGCTCGGTCGCCAGATGACGAAGCAGGAGCAGCAGCAGGCCGGTCATGGCGATCTGCAGGGCTGACAGCGCGATCGCGCGCGGCGGATCGAAATCGAAACGCAGCGCCTGGTAGATCGCCACTTCGATTGTGCTGGCCGCAGGCCCGCCGCCGAGCGTCAGCACGAGGGTGAAGCTGGTGGCGCAGAGCATGAAGACGAGGCCGGCGGCACCCGGCAGGAGGCCGCGCAGCACGGGCCATTCGATGAAGCGAAAGAGTGCGCGTGACGGCATGCCGAGATTGGCGGCGCTGCGCCAGTATTCGGCGGGGATGCGCTCGAGCCCGGCCAGGAACAGGCGCGCTGCAAGCGGCATGTTGAAGAAGACGTGGGCAAGCAGGATGCCGAACAGGCCGTAAATGCTGACGGGCTGCGCGAGGCCGAGCCAGCGCAGGCCGGAATTGAGGAAACCCTGCCGCCCCCAGATCTCGATCAGCCCGAGTGCGCCAACCAGAACCGGCAGTCCGAGTGGCAGCGCCATCAAGCGCAGCAGCCAGATGCGGCCGGGGAACTGCGGTCGTCGCGCTAGCGCCCGGGCGACGGGGATGGCAAAGAGCACGGACAGCAACGTCGAGAGGGTCGCCTGCAGCAGCGTGAAGCGGGTGACGCGCCAGATGTAGGCGTCGAACAGCGCATCGTCGCTCGCGCCGCCCGTCTGGCTCAGCAAGGCGACGATCGCAAGACCGACGAAAAGTACGAAGACGCCGAGGCAGGCTGCCCCGGCGACCACTGTCATACGATTTTCGCGCAGTGCGAACAATCCGGCCTCAGTTCTTGCTCATGGCGGCAAGCCATTCGTCGATCCAGGCCTTGCGGTTCTTGGCGACTTCCTCCGAGGGCAGGAGGAAGGTGTTTTCCGGCTTGACCAGCTTGTTGAAGGCGTCCGGCAGCGGCTCCTTGGTCGCTGCGACCGGCATCATCCAGTTCGTCGTCGGGATGATCGACTGGAAGTCCGGACCGGTCATGAAGGCGAGGAACTGCTTTGCCAGTTCCGGCTGCTTGGCGTTCTTGGTCATGCCGGCGACTTCGATCTGGATGTAGTGCCCTTCGGAGAAGGCAGCGGCCTGGTAGCGCTCGGTGTTTTCCGCGACCATGTGGTAGGCCGGCGACGTGGTGTAGGACAGCACCATCGGCGCCTCGCCCTTGGTGAAGAGGCCATAGGCTTCCGACCAGCCGGGGGTGACGGTCAGAACGCGGTCCTTCAGCTTCGTCCAGGCGGCACCCGCCTCATCGCCATAGACGGCCTTGACCCAGAGCAGGAGGCCGAGGCCCGGCGTCGACGTACGCGGATCCTCGATGACGATCTTCTGCGACGGATCGCCTTCTACCAGCTCCTTCAGGCTCTTCGGCGGCGTCTTCAGCGTCTCGGTGTCGTAGACGACGGCGAAGTGGCCGTAGTCATAGGGCAGGAACGTGTCATCGGAGAAGTTGCCGGGAACGGTGACGCCGGTTGCCTCGACGCCGTGCGGCGCGAAGAAGCCCGTTGCCTTGGCTTCCGCAACGAGGTTGGTGTCGAGACCAAGCACGATGTCGGCCTTGGAGGCCTCGCCTTCGAGCTTCAGACGGGTGAGCAACTCGACGCCGTCGGCCACGCCGACATAGTTGACCTTGCATTCGCAGGTCTTCTCGAAGGCTTCTGCGACCTTGGCGCCCGGGCCCCATTCGGTGATGAAGCTCTCATAGGTGTACACCGTCAGCGTCTTGTCGGCGGCGGTCGCGGCGCCGGAGAAAACAAGGCTCGCGGCCGTCGCAAGGGCTAGCCGGCTAAAGAATTTAAGTTGCGATGAATTGGACATGGCGAGGACCTCTCTCCCAAAGTTCGTTGTTGCATGGGAAAAGGGCGTATCGATCCGATCGCGTCTAATCCCTCCGCCGGTATGAGCCGGATCAGGTTCCGCGGGTTGGCGTTTTGACGCCTCTCAGCCTCCGGCCGCAATGCGGTCGGGAGGCACCCCGTTAGAGCGGCAAGAGATTTACCGCTGCCTCGGTCCCATGGCAAGCGATGTTTACGGCGAAGCAAGGGGACGCCTGGCCGGCACAATGGCTCGTGTTTGCGTATGCCGCCAACTGCGCTACACAACGGCAGCGAGGAGGAAATGTCATGCCCGATATGCTTGTTCGACTTTATGCCCTGCCGGCTGAACCTCAGTCGAAGCTTGGCCTTGGCATCAGCATTCGCCGCGCCATGGCGCCGGAGCGCCGCCTGGTTGTTTCCTGGATCGAAAGGACTTTCGGTGCCGGATGGGCGGGCGAGGCGGAAGCCGCCTTTTCCTCCACCCCTACGCGCATGCACGTCGCTGTCCATGACGGAAAGATCGTCGGCTTTTCCTGCCACGACGTAACGGCACTCGGCTTCTTCGGTCCGACCGGCGTCGACGAAAGCATGCGCGGGCAGGGGATCGGTGAGGCGCTGCTGCTTGCAAGCCTCACGGCGATGCGCGAGGCCGGCTATGGCTACGCGATTATCGGCGGCGTCGGGCCGGCGAAGTTCTACGAGCGAGTGGCCGGCGCCGTCGAAATTCCGGATTCGACCCCCGGCATTTATGCCGGCATGCTTTTCCCCGATCCGGTGCCCGAGGGGCATTGATGGTCTGACCAAAATATCGAGAACCGCTCGTTCGACGGTTTTCTTCGTTTTCCTTCGGCGGTCCTTTGCGCTATGGGCTTTGCCATGGCTCGATCGACCTTCACCATTCTGCTTGGCGGCGCCCTTTCGCTGACCGACCGGCTGGCTCACCAGCTGACCGCAAGTCGCTTCATTGCGGCTGACGGCGGCATGCGCCATGCCCGATTGCTCGGCATCGTGCCGGATGTCTGGGTCGGTGATTTCGACTCGACCGAGGAAGCCCTTCTTGCGGACTACGCCTCCGTCCCGCGCGAGCCCTATCCGGCGGCAAAGGCCGCGACGGACGGGGAGATCGCGGTCGAGGCGGCGTTGTCGCGTGGAGCCGATCGCCTGATTTTCGCCGGCGCCCTCGGCGGTACCCGCAGCGATCACGCCTTCATGCACCTGCTGCATGCCGTCGCCCTTGCCGAGCGTGGCCTTTCCGTGTTGATGACCTCGGGCGAGGAAGAGGCCTATCCGCTGCTGGCCGGCTCGCTCGACCTCGACCTACCCAAGGGCTGCCTCTTCTCGGTGCTCGGGTTGACCGAGCTTACCGGTCTTTCGATCGTCAATGCGCGCTATCCGCTCGACGATTTCACCTTGCCGTTCGGCTCGTCCCGAACCGTTTCCAACGTTGCGGAGGGTCCCCTTCGCTTCACTCTCCAGAGCGGTCGCGCCATTGTGCTCGCCCGCCCCTATGATCTTTCCGGAGCCTGAGCCTTGGCGCCTCCCATTCTGAAACTCGACGACATCTTCCTCACCTTCGGCGGCGCGCCGCTGCTAGCCGGCGCCAATTTTCAAGTCGAACCGGGTGACCGCATCTGTCTGGTCGGCCGCAACGGCTCGGGCAAGTCGACGCTGATGAAGATTGCCGCGGGTCTGGCCGAGGCGCAGTCGGGCGAAATCTTCCGCCATCCCTCCGCGACCATCCGCTATCTGCACCAGGCGCCGGATTTCGACGGCTACGACACGGTGCAGGCCTATGCCGAGGCAGGACTCGGCCCGAGTGACGATCCCTATCGCGTCGCCTATCTGCTGCAGCACCTGGGGTTGACCGGCGAGGAAGACCCGAAGCGCCTTTCGGGCGGCGAAGCGCGTCGCGCGGCGCTTGCCCGTGTCATGGCGCCGGAGCCGGATATCCTGCTGCTCGACGAGCCGACCAACCATCTCGACCTGCCGACGATCGAATGGCTGGAAGACGAACTGATCCGCAGCCGTTCGGCGCTCGTTCTGATCTCGCACGACCGGCGCTTCCTGGAAAAGGTCTCGACCGCGACCGTCTGGCTCGACCGTGGCCAGTCGCGGCGGCTCGACCGCGGCTTTGCCCATTTCGAGGCCTGGCGCGACGAGGTGCTGGAGGCCGAGGAGCTGGAGCAGCACAAGCTCGGCAAAGCGATCGAGCGCGAGGAACATTGGCTGCGCTACGGCGTGACCGCACGACGTAAGCGCAACATGCGCCGCCTCGGTGAGCTGCAGACCATGCGGGCGACCTATCGCGGCCACAAGGGGCCGCAGGGAACGGTACAGGCGACGGCCGCCGACGCCAAGGAATCGGGCAAGCTGGTGATCGAGGCGGAGAAGGTCACCAAGGCCTATGGCGAGCGTACCATCGTCGCGCCGTTCTCGATCCGCGTGCACCGCGGCGACCGCATCGGTCTGGTCGGCCCGAACGGCGCCGGCAAGACGACGCTTCTGAAGATCCTGACCGGGCAGATCGAACCGGATACGGGTACGGTCAAGCTCGGCACCAATCTCGAAATCGCGACGCTTGACCAGAAGCGCGAAGACCTCAATCTCGACGAAACGCTGGCGCACTACCTGACCGACGGGCGCGGCGACAACCTGCTGGTCAATGGCGAGCAGCGCCACGTCACCGGCTACATGAAGGACTTCCTGTTCCAGCCGGAGCAGGCGCGCACCCCGATCCGCGAGCTTTCGGGCGGCGAGCGCGCAAGGCTGATGCTGGCGCGCATCCTCGCGCGCGCAACCAACCTTCTGATCCTCGACGAGCCGACCAACGACCTCGACATCGAGACGCTCGACCTCCTGCAGGAGATCGTCGCCGGTTTTGCCGGAACTGTCATCCTCGTCAGCCACGATCGCGACTTCCTCGACCGCACCGTCACCTCGACGATCGCGCCGGCCAATCCGGAGGCGCCGGATGGACGCTGGATCGAGTATGCCGGCGGTTATTCCGACATGATGGCGCAGCGCAAGGGCGCGATCGAGGAGAAGCGCAAGGCCGAGAAGGCGGAAAAGGCCAAGGCCGATGCAGCGGCCCCTGTCGCCGAAGCGCCGAAGGCTGCCAAGGGTAAGCTTTCCTACAAGCAGAAATTCGCGCTCGAAAACCTGCCGAAAGAGATTGCCAAGGCGGAAGCCGAGGCTGCCAAGCGCGAAGAAAAGATGGCGGACCCCAATCTTTTCACAAAAGATCCAAATGCTTTTGCGAAGCTGGCGCAGGAGCTGGAAAAGCTGCGTGCCGACCTCGCTCGCATGGAAGAGGAATGGCTGGAGCTCGAAATGCTGCGCGAGGAGCTTGAGGGCTGAGACACAACAAAGACGGTCCCGCGCGGGATTGCGAAGGTAATACGTTGAATCCTTGCGAGTTTTACCGTTAAACTGGCAAGGGAAAGATGGCCTTCCGCGTTGAACGTTTTCACAGGGTATGATAAGTAAAACTTATTATATCACCTGTGAACGATCATGATGCCCTTCAAGCTAGAATCCGAAACCATTGGAATGCTTCTGACCGATGTCTCGCGCCTCTTGCGCGGGGCCTTCGACCGCAAGGTCAATGCCATGGATCTGGGCATCACGCCTGGCGAGGCGCGCACGCTGATCCAGGTGGCGCTCACCGAGGGCATCAAACAGGCCGAAATCGCCACACGCATGGGCATTGAGCCGATGACGCTGTCGGCCTATCTCGACAGGCTGGAGGCGAACGGGCTCGTCGCCCGCGTTCCCGATCCGGCGGATCGCCGCGCCAAGAATGTCGTCATCACCGAAAAGGCCGGTCCGTTGTTCAACGAGCTGATGACCGGTCTTCGCGAAATGATGGATGCCTATACGGAAGGGCTGGACTCGGAAGCGCGCGCGCTTCTCTGTTCCAATCTGCGCATCCTGCGTGACAATTTGCGTCAACTCGATCCGTGCCTTGCCGGTAAGGAGACAGCGGAGAAGGCCGAATTCCGGATCGGAGCCGCGCAATGACGCGTCGCATGAGCGAGCGGCGCACAAGCATCATCGGTGCCTTCCTGGTGGCGCTCGGCCCCGTTTCCATGGCGCTCTATACGCCGGCGATGCCTGAACTGGTGCGCGCCTTCTCCTCCAGCGAAGCGGCGATCAAGATGACGCTGTCGCTCTATTTCGCCGGCTTCGCCTTTGCCCAGCTGGTGTCCGGCACGCTCTCCGATGTCATCGGTCGCCGCCGCGCGACGCTGATCTTCATGGCGATCTACCTCGTCGGCAGCCTGATGGCGGCCTTTGCGCCTTCCGTCGCGGTGCTTTTGGCCGGCCGCCTGGTGCAGGGCATCGGCGCCTCCGTCGGGATGACCGTGGCGCGTGCGATCGTGCGCGACCAGTTCACCGGGACTGAAGCCGCACGCATCATGAACATGATCGGCATGATGCTGGCCCTCGGACCCGCCGTGTCACCGACGCTTGGCGGCCTGGCGCTCGGTCTCTTCGGGTGGCAGTCGATCTTCTTCCTGATGGTCGGCTTTGCCGCCATGGCCTGTCTCACCGTGCAGTTTTTCATGGCCGAGACCGCGACCCCGGATCCGGCCAAGGGCCACCTGAAGCCCATCCTTGCGGCCTATCGGCGGTTGGTGAGCGACAGCCGCTTCGTTTCCTCGACACTTGTGATCGGCGGAGCGGTCGGCGCACTTTATGCCTGGGCGACCATGCTGCCCTTCGTACTGATCAATGCGGTGGGGCTGACACCGACCGAGTTCGGCGTCGGCATGCTGATGCAGTCGGGCCTTTTCTTTTCGGGAACCGTGGTGGTGCGGCTGCTGATGCGGCGTTTCACGCCGCAGGCGCTGGTGCCGGCCGGCCTCGTCTTCATCGGTGCGGCCAGCCTAGCGCTTGCCTACACCATGCACATGCTGCCGCCGAGCTTCCTCTCGGTCATGCTGCCGATCGGGATTTATGCCTTCGGCATCGCCTTCGTCATGCCCTATATGATGACGGCGGCGATGGCGCCGTTTCCGGACATCGCTGGCACGGCGTCGGCAGTGATGGGTTTCGTCCAGATGGGCTCGGGGCTGCTTGGTGGCGCGATCGCCGCGGCGGTCGGCGCTCCGGTGCTGGCGCTCGGCACGATCATTCCATGCTTCGGCCTCGTCTGCATCCTGAGCTATGTCTGGTATCGCCGCAACGTTCGCTCGCAGCCGCTCGCCGTGCCGGTCAAGGACCCGCTTTCGGAAGCGGCGGAGTAGAAATCTGGTGCGGCATCGGCATCGATACCGCTTCGCCCTGCATATGAAAAAGCCTCCGCGAACGGGTCGCGGAGGCTTCTTTTTTCAAAACGCGTCGTCTTAGCGGTTGCGCGCGGCTAGCGTGCGCAGGCGCAGCGCGTTGAGCTTGATGAAGCCGGCGGCATCCTTCTGGTCGTAGGCGCCCTGGTCGTCCTCGAAGGTGACGAGCTTGTCGGAGTAGAGCGACTTGTCGCTCTCGCGGCCGATGACCATGACGTTGCCCTTGTAGAGCTTCAACGTCACTTCGCCTTCGACATGATCCTGGCTCTTGTCGATCGCGGCCTGCAGCATCTCGCGCTCCGGTGAGAACCAGAAGCCGTAATAGATCAGCTCGGCGTAGCGCGGCATCAGTTCGTCCTTGAGGTGGGCGGCGCCGCGGTCGAGCGTGATGCTCTCGATCGCGCGGTGCGCGGAGAGCAGGATGGTGCCGCCGGGGGTCTCGTAGACGCCGCGCGACTTCATGCCGACGAAGCGGTTCTCGACGAGGTCGAGACGGCCGATGCCGTTGTCGCGGCCGTACTCGTTGAGTTTGGCAAGCAGGGTTGCCGGCGACAGGCGTACGCCGTTGATCGAGACGGCGTCACCGTGCTCGAAGCCGATCTTGATGACGGTGGCCTGGTCGGGAGCGGCTTCCGGCGAGATCGTGCGCATGTGCACGTACTCAGGGGCTTCCAGTGCCGGGTCTTCGAGAACCTTGCCCTCGGAGGAGGAGTGCAGCAGGTTGGCATCGACGGAGAACGGCGCTTCGCCCTTCTTGTCCTTGGCAACCGGGATCTGGTGCTTCTCGGCGAATTCGAGCAGGTCGGTGCGGCTCTTGAACGACCAGTCGCGCCACGGCGCGATGATCTTGATGTCCGGGTTCAGCGCATAGGCGGAAAGCTCGAAGCGAACCTGGTCGTTGCCCTTGCCGGTCGCGCCATGGGCGATCGCGTCGGCGCCGGTCTTCTTGGCGATATCGATCAGGTGCTTGGAGATCAGCGGGCGGGCGATCGAGGTGCCGAGCAGGTAGACGCCTTCATAGACGGCGTTGGCGCGGAACATCGGGAAGACGAAATCCTTGACGAATTCCTCGCGGACGTCCTCGATGTAGATCTCCTTGATGCCGAGCATTTCGGCCTTCTTGCGGGCCGGCTCGAGCTCTTCGCCCTGGCCGAGGTCGGCGGTGAAGGTGACGACTTCCGCGCCGAGTTCGGTCTGCAGCCACTTCAGGATGATCGAGGTGTCGAGACCGCCCGAATAGGCGAGAACGACCTTTTTCACGTCTTTATGCGATGCCATGGTTTCCGTCCGTCTGGTCTTGGGGAGGGCGGCGATGCCGCGTGCAAATCTGCGGCACTTTAGCCAGAACCTGCGGCGATACAAGCGCTAGAACGCTTGACGATGCGAATCCGCTGGCAAAAGCGCAGGCGCAGGATTACTGGAGGCGACCCCCGTGCCGAGGAAACGACGATGGACTTCATTCCCAGCCTGCCGACCCTCCTGACCTTTGCCGCTGCGACGCTGCTTCTGGCGGCCACACCCGGCCCGGACATGACGCTTTCGATCAGCCGGGCGCTCGCCCAGGGCAAGAAGGCCGCGCTCTTCGTCGTGCTCGGCACCAGCTTCGGCATCGTCGTGCATACGCTGCTCGTCGCGTTCGGCATCTCGGCGCTGATCACCGCCTCGCCAACCGCATTCACCATCCTCAAGACCGGCGGTGCCGCCTACCTGCTCTGGCTTGCGGTGCAGGCGATGCGCTTCGGCTCCAGCATTTCGGTGCAGAAGGTCGAGCCGACGGAAGGCAAGGCGCTTGCCAACATCTCGGCCGGCTTCTGGGTGAACCTGTTGAACCCCAAGGTCATCATCTTCTTCATGACCTTCCTGCCGCAGTTCGTCAGCGCCGATGATCCGTCGGTCACCGGCAAGCTTCTGTTCCTCGGCCTGTTCTTCATCACCATCGGCATGCCGGTGAACATGCTGGTCGTCTTCACCGCCGACTGGCTTGCCTCCTGGCTGCAGCGCAACAAGGGCGTGATGCGGGCACTTGATTTCAGCTTCGCCGGCGTCTTCTCGGTGTTTGCGGTGAAGATTTTCATGACGACGGCTCGGTAAACAAAAACAAAAAGCCCGGACATCTTGGATGCCCGGGCCTTGTTATGAATTAGTCTTCTGTACTCAGCCGATCAGCAGCGCATCGTCGTCGAGCGTCTGGCCGCGGATGCGGCGGAACATGGCGATCAGGTCCTCGACTTGCAGTTCCTTGCGGCTGTCGCCGGCGACGTCGAGAACGATCTCGCCGCCGTGGAGCATGATGGTGCGGTGGCCGTAGTCGAGTGCCTGGCGCATCGAATGGGTGACCATCATCGTCGTCAGCTTTCGCTCCGAGACGATCTTCTGCGTCAGGTTCATCACGAACTCGGCCATGCCAGGGTCGAGGGCTGCCGTATGCTCGTCGAGCAGCAGCACTTCGGAGCCTGCGAGCGTCGCCATGACCAGCGAGACCGCCTGGCGCTGGCCGCCGGACAGAAGGTCCATGCGGTCGCCCATGCGGTTTTCAAGGCCGAGGTTGAGCTCGGCGATGCGTTCGCGGAAATGTTCGCGGCGCTTGGGGCCGAGCGCGGCTGTGAGGCCGCGGGCCTCGCCACGTTTGGCAGCAAGCGCCAGGTTTTCCTCGATCGAGAGTGCGCCGCAGCTGCCGGTCAGCGGATCCTGGAAGACGCGAGCGACGAGGCCCGCGCGCGCAGCGGTACCCTTGCGGCTGACGTCTGTCTTGCCGATCGTCACCTGGCCGGCACTCGGCAGCACATCGCCGGCGAGCACGCCGAGAAGCGTCGACTTGCCGGCGCCGTTGGAGCCGATGACGGTGACGAAGGAGCCCTGCTCGATCGTCAGGCTGACGCCGTTCAGCGCCTGCTTCTGCAGCGGCGTGCCCTTGCCGAAGATGACCTCGATGTTGTTGACGCTGATCATGCCGCACCTCCACGACGCAGACGGGGAAGGACGAGGGCGAAGGTGACGAGTGCCGCGGTCACGAAGTTGAGGTCGGAGGCCTGCAGGCCGAGCATGTCGGTCGACAGCGCCAGCTGGATCGCTATGCGGTAGAGGATCGAGCCGAGCACGCAGCCGATCAGCGCAATCAGGATGCCGCGGGCACCGAGCAGCGTCTCGCCGATGATGACCGCCGCAAGCCCGACGACGATGGTGCCGACACCCGAGGTGACGTCAGCAAAGCCGTTGGTCTGGGCGAACAGCGCGCCACCGAAGGCGACGAGCGCGTTGGAGATCGCCATGCCGAGATAGATCTGGCGGTTGGTGTCGACGCCCTGTGCGCGGGCCATGCGGGCATTGGCGCCAGTGGCGCGCATCGCAAGGCCGGCATCGCTTTCAAGGAAGCGCCAGACGATGATGACGGCGACGACGACGAGCACGCCGATAAACAGCGGCCGGACGTAGAAATCGCGCAAGCCGAGGCCGTAGAAGGGTGACAGCATCGTGTCGGCGTTGATCAGCGCGACGTTCGGCTTGCCCATGACGCGCAGGTTGACCGAGAACAGCGCGATCATCGTCAGGATCGAGGCGAGCAGGTTGAGGATCTTGAAGCGCACGTTGAGCATCGCCGTGACGATGCCGGCTGCGGCACCCGCGACCATCGCCACGCAGGCGGCAAGCCACGGATTGACGCCGGCGATGATCAGCACTGCGGTGACGGCGGCGCCCAGCGGAAACGATCCGTCGACCGTGAGGTCGGGAAAATCGAGAACCCGGAATGCGAGAAAGACGCCGAGGGCAACGAAGGCATAGACCAGCCCCAGCTCCACGGCTCCCCAGAAAGCAATTAGACTCAACCCCAGACCCTCTTTTCTACCTGTCGCGCCTGATTGTGTTTATGAGCGCGACGCTCCCGCTTGGCACATGGGGCGCACGGCCGGGCGCATGTGCGGCTTAGAAACTTGGAGCGGCCTCCGGTGTTCCGGGCCCCTCATAGCGAACCGCCCCCGTATGGAACGGAGGCGGGCAAAACGCAACAAACTTGAACCTGAAAAGGCCGAAAGCCTTATTCAACGACGCGGGTTGCGCGCTTTACGACACTTTCCGGAAGGGTGACGCCCATTTTCTCGGCGGCCTTCTTGTTGATCACCAGGTCGGAACCGGCGGCAACCTTGACGCCGATATCACCCGGGTTTTCGCCCTTGAGGATGCGAACGACGATTTCGCCAGTCTGCTTGCCGACGTCGTAGTAGTTGAAGCCGAGGGCTGCGAGCGAGCCGCGGGCAACCGAGTCCGTGTCGGCGGTGAAGAGCGGCAGCTTGGCTTCTTCGGCGACGGCGACGGCACCTTCAAGCGCGGAGATGATCGTGTTGTCGGTGGGCACGTAAATCGCATCGGCGCGGCCGACGAGGGCACGGGCAGCACCCTGGACTTCAGCCGACTTGGTCGCGGCGGACTCGACGACGGTCAGGCCGGCCTTTTCGGCCTCGGTCTTCAGCACCGCGAGCAGCGAAACGGAGTTGGCTTCGCCGGAATTGTAGAGGTAGCCGATCGACTTGGCGTTCGGCAGGATTTCCTTGATCAGGGCGACGTGTTCGGCAACCGGCGACATGTCGGAGAGGCCAGTGACGTTACCGCCGGGCTTGTCCATGTCCTTGACCAGCTGGGCGCCGACCGGGTCGGAAACGGCGGTGAAGACGACCGGGATATCGCGGGTCGAGGAGACGACCGCCTGGGCCGACGGCGTCGAGATCGGAACGATCACGTTCGGCGCTTCGCCTGCGAACTGGCGGGCGATCTGCGCGGCGGTCGCCGGGTTGCCCTGGGCCGACTCGTAGATGAACTTGAGGTTCTCGCCTTCCTTGTAGCCGGCTGCGGCCAGCGCGTCCTTCACGCCGTCGCGTGCCGCGTCGAGTGCCGGATGCTCGACGATCGCGGTTACGGCGACGGTCACCTCATCGGCACGGGCGGGCAGGGTGAATGCCACCGTGGCGGCAAGGGCGATGAGAAGTGAGCGCATGGGTTGTCCTCCAATTGATGTCCCGCTTTCTTAGGAAACCGATGACATGAAATCAATCGATAGGAACTGCATCACCCATCAAAGTTCTTCATCGATGGGTGATGGGCGAGGAACGAAGGACCCGAGGAAGCGCTTCGTCTCAATCTTCGCCGTGATTGGCGATCATCATCGCTTCGAAGGCGAGGCGGTCGACCTTGCGCATGCGTTCGGATTCCGACTTCAGCTGGCCGCAGGCGGCAAGGATGTCGCGGCCGCGTGGCGTGCGGATCGGCGAGGCGTAGCCGGCCTGGTTGATGAAGTCGGCAAACTTCTCGATGTGCTCCCAGTCGGAACACTGGTAGTTGGTGCCCGGCCAGGGGTTGAAGGGGATGAGGTTGATCTTCGCGGGCACACCCTTCAGGAGCTTCACCAACTGCTTGGCGTCTTCGAGGCTGTCGTTGACGTCCTTCAGCATCACGTATTCGAAGGTGATGCGGCGGGCGTTGGAAAGGCCGGGATAGGCGCGGCAGGCGTCCATCAGTTCCTTCAGCGGGTACTTCTTGTTGATCGGCACCAGCATGTCGCGCAGGTCGTCGCGCACGGCATGCAGCGAGATCGCCAGCATGACGCCGATCTCTTCGCCGGTGCGATAGATTTCCGGCACGATGCCTGAGGTCGACAGCGTGATGCGGCGCTTGGACAGCGACAGGCCTTCGCCGTCAGAGGCGATCAGAAGGGCGGTCTTGACCTGCTCGAAATTATAGAGCGGCTCGCCCATGCCCATCATCACGATGTTGGTGATCTTGCGGCCTTCGGCCGGCACGATCGCGCCCTGCGGGGTGTCGCGCTCCGGGAAGTCGCCGAGCCGGTCGCGGGCAAGCAGCAGCTGCGCGAGGATTTCCTCGGCCGTCAGGTTGCGCACCAGCTTCTGGGTGCCGGTGTGACAGAAGGAGCAGGTGAGCGTGCAGCCGACCTGGCTCGAAATGCAGAGCGTGCCGCGGCCTTCCTCGGGAATGTAGACGGTCTCGATCTCGACCGGTCGTCCGGCGCCGCGCGCCGGGAAGCGCAACAGCCACTTGCGGGTGCCGTCGCCGGAAATCTGTTCCTCGACGATCTCCGGGCGCGCAATGGTGAAATGCTGCTTCAGCATCTCGCGCATGTCCTTGGACACGTTCGTCATGTGATCGAAGTCGGAGACGCCGCGCACGTAGAGCCAGTGCCAGAGCTGGCTGACGCGCATCTTGACCTGGCGTTCCGGCACGCCCTTTTCGACCAGTGCCTTGGCCATGTCCTCGCGCAGAAGTCCGATCAGCGACGGCTTTTCCGCCTCTACGGCTGCGCGCACCTGCGGCGCCTTGGCGATTTCCACCCGGTTCAGAATTTCAGTGGCTGCCATGCTCATGATGTCCTGTCATACGGCGAGAGGCCGTCCGGAGAGCGGGTCCGGAAATCGTCCTGATGCGCGAATTGAAATCGGTCGAGCCATCGAAAGCGGCCTATCGGGGCGCGGAGGCTCTCAAGTTGGCCGCCCTTTAGCATTGTTTTGGCCGGGAGTCACGAGGCGGGCCCCTTGAACGCAAAAGGCCGGCTTTGCAGCCGGCCCCTACGCGTGACTTTCGGTCTCGCGATTACTTGCAGGCTTCGATCTGCTTCAGCGCAGCGGAGATGCCCGAGAGCGAGTAGGAGTAGGAGGTCGCGGTACCCTTGCGCGACTTGGCGTTGACCGACATGGCCTTGCCGTTCTTCATGGCGGCAACCAGTGCCGGCTCTTCGGCAGCATTTTCGACCCAGGCCGAATTGCCCTTGGTGAACATCACGAAGGTGCGGCCGTCGATGACGACGTTGACCTTGGAGTTTTCCTGCAGAGCATAGCCCATCATTGCCTGAGGCTCGTAGCTGATGTTCTGGCCGGGGCGCTGGGAAACGAGGAAGAAGATGTCGCCATGGTCGACGCCGGCCGGGCTCTTTTCCTTCGGAACCGAGAGTACGTAGCAGACCTTGCCGCCGCCGGCATTGTAGGAATAGGCGCCCCAGGCGTTGAACTGCTGGATGCGCGTCGGAGACTGGGCGGCAGCCATGCTGGCGGTGGCCAGAACGAGTGCGATTGCGGTTGCGATCTTTCTTACAAACATGAGGTCCTGCCGCTTTTCTTGCTTTTCGATCACCCGAAACAGGTCAGACGGGCGACGCGTAGTCATGATTTGATTTGTTTTGACTTAATTCAGGTTACCAAACCGTCAACGGTGGCCGAAAACCGCGGCTTTAGCCCCGAAATGGAGCGGTTTGCCCCATCGCACAGTGCCTTTCGACCGCCGATTCGCGCCTTCGCCGAACCGGGCTCGATCGAGGATGCGCGTTGCCTCGGAATGCCCGTTCCAGAAGGTTTCCTGCCCCAAGCCATTGCATGGCGTCAGTCGCGCCAATGCGCGCGACCAGCGTCACTTGCAGATCTATGCCACAAAGAATTGGGCAAGAGTTTGACTTTCGGGCGGGAATGCGGCGCCACAACCGGACAGGCGGCGTCCGGCGTCAGCTCTCCGGCGTATCGGCCAGCGTCTCGTCGGCCTTGGTATAGTGCGTTTCCTTGATCTGCCCGCTGATGGCAGCAAAGGCCGCGGTCAAGACGGCAACGTCATCGGAGAAGCCGACGACGGCCAGCACGTCGGGGATGATATCGATCGGCAGCACGAAATAGGCGAGGGCTGCAAGCAGGATGCCGCGGGTGCGTGTCGGGGTCTTCGGATCGATGGCACAGTAATAGGCGGCAACCAGGTCGCGGCTGAATGGGATCTGGCGGGCAGCTCGGCGAAAGGTCGGCCAGAAGCGGCGCTTCACGCGCTTTTCCCGCCGCTCCTGCTCGGATTCTTCGCCAGGCAAGAGAATTTCACCAATCTTGATGTCGTCCATCGTCCCGCTTCCGCTATATTCTCGGGCGCCAGGCGTTCTCGTGAACGCGCGGCGCTCCGGCGCTTTCAATATGGGAATTCCGCGTCCTATTTCAAATGATCGGGCATGCGGCCTGCCGCAGCCTTGTCCATGCGCGCCGCCAGCTTGAAGTCGAGTTCGCTCAATCCGCCGGCGTCATGGGTCGTCAGCGTCACGTCGACGCGATTGTAGACGTTGAACCATTCCGGGTGATGGTTGAGCTTCTCGGCGACGATCGCGCATTCGGTCATGAAGCCGAAGGCCTCGACGAAGTTCTTGAAGCGGAACGCCTTCCAGATCGAGTTGCCGTCTTCGGCCCGCACCCAACCTTCCATCTTGTGAAGGTTGTCGGCAATCGTCGCTTCGTCCAGTTTCTCCGTTGCCATCGCTTGCCTCCTCCCATGCGCCTGTTCGAAGCCCGAGCTGTCGCATATAAGCGTCAACTGTCTCCAGCCTTCGAATCTGAATAGCATGAAACCGGTCAGAGTTCTTTTCGTTTGTCTCGGCAACATCTGCCGGTCGCCGCTTGCCGAGGGCGTGTTGCGCGCATTGGCGGAGCAAAAGGGATTGGCTCTAGCGCTGGAGATCGATTCGGCCGGAACCGGCGCCTGGCATATCGGCGATCCGCCGGACCGGCGATCGATAGAGACGGCGCGGCGGCACGGCATCGATATTTCTACACTGTGCGGACGCCAGGTGGCGGAGGCAGATTTCAGTGATTTCGACCTCATCCTCGGCATGGACGAGAACAATGTCCGCACGCTGAAGAGGCTCGCGCCGGATGGCACGGCGCAGAAGGTGCATCTCTTTCTCGATTATGCGTCAGGCGACCTGCGGGACGTGCCGGATCCCTATTACGAAGGGCGGGAAGCCTTCGAGGCGCTTTACCAGATGCTGGAGGCCGGATGTTCGTCGTTGCTCGAAAGGCTCGGCGAACGCACCTCGTGAAGCGGGAAAACCTCTTCCGTCAGGTACGGTCCGCCGCCGACCGAATCGCGCGACGAGAGCAGCACGAAGCGGGAGACCGTGAAGAGCGAGGTCATGAAGTTGCCGCGCCCCGAGAGGTACTCGACCACGTCTTCGACACGGCTGGAGCGCAGCCGCGCCAGCGTCACGTGCGGGGTGAACTTGCGCGGGTCCGGCCCCAGTCCGAGCCTTTGGCAGATGCGCTCGATTTCGGCCTGCAGCGCATACATTTCCGGATGGTTGGTAACGCCGGCCCAGACCGAGTGCGGCTTCTTCGAGCCGAATGCGCCGGTGCCGTTCAGTTGCAGTTGGAATTCAGGACGTTCGATGCGATCGAGCTTGTCGATGATCTCGTCGGCGGTGCGCCAGTCGACGTCACCGATGAAGCGCAGGGTGATGTGGTAGTTCTCCACATCGATCCAGCGAGCTCCGGGAAGACCTCCGCGCAGCAATGAAAGACTCATTGCAGCATTGCGCGGAATTTCGAGGGCGGTGAATAGTCTCGGCATGGCGAGCTCCCCGAATCTCTTGCAGATGTCTTAGCGAATCACGCATCGCATCTGCACGCAACTGGTATTTGACGCTTCAGAATATTAACGTTGCCTTAACTGTGGACGATGTCATCACTCCGTCTTGTTCAGCGTTGCCAGAAACCGCTCGACGACGGGCAGGGCCTTCTCGACCATGACGCCGACGCCGTCGCCATTGGGATGCATGCCGTCTTCGAGCTTGAGCTTGGCGTCCGTCACCACGCCGTCGAGAAAGAACGGATAGAGTTCCAGCCCATATTTTTTGGCGAGTTCCGGATAGATCGGGTTGAAGCGGGCGGCGTAGTCGGCGCCCATGTTCGGCGGCGCCATCATGCCGGCGAGCAGCACGGCGATGCCGCGGTCCTTCAGCCGGGTGATCATCGCCTCGATGTTCTTGCGGGTCTCTTCAGGCGCGATGCCGCGCAGCGCGTCGTTGGCGCCAAGCTCGAGGATCACGCCCTTGGTACCATCCGGCACCGACCAGTCGATGCGGGCAAGACCGCCGGAACTCGTGTCGCCGGAAACGCCGGCGTTCGCGATCGTCACGTCGAAGCCCTTTTCCTTCAGCGCCTTTTCGAGCCGGGCCGGGAAGGCGTCCTCCGGCGGGAGCTGATAACCCGCCATCAGGCTGTCGCCGAACCCGATGAGGCTGATCGTCTCGGCGCGTGCCGTCCATGATAACGCAAATGTCATCATCAGTGCCAAGAAAACCCGTTGAAATCCTTTTAATGCCATGGGCCTGTTCCTAAATCCCGAATGCCGTTTCTGTTCCCCACTTCGTTTCATATAGGGTTGTTTCGCTTGGCCAGCACCATCATCGAACTTAAAAACGCGGATCTGACGCTGGGCGAGGCGGCCGCCTCGGTGCATGTGCTGAAAGGCATGAGCCTGACGATCAATGCAGGAGAATCGGTCGGCATCGTCGGCCCGTCCGGTTCAGGCAAGTCGACTTTGCTGATGGTGCTTGCCGGGCTCGAGCGGCTGGATCGCGGCGAGATCGTCATCGACGGCACGCCGCTGCACCGGCTCGACGAGGACCGGGTGGCGGACTTTCGCGGGCGCAACATCGGCATCGTCTTCCAGTCCTTCCACCTCATTCCCAACATGACGGCACTCGAAAACGTCGCCGTGCCGCTCGAACTGGCCAATGTGTCGGGCGCCTTCGAGATCGCGCGCAAGGAGCTTGTCGCCGTCGGCCTCGGCGAGCGGCTCAGCCATTATCCGGGCCAGCTCTCGGGCGGCGAGCAGCAGCGGGTGGCGATCGCCCGGGCGCTTGCGCCCTCGCCGAAGCTTCTGATCGCCGACGAACCAACCGGCAACCTCGACGCCGAAACCGGACGGCAGATCGCCGATCTGCTTTTCGCCGAACAGCGTGACCGCGGCATGACACTCGTGCTCGTGACCCATGACGCCGCCCTTGCCGACCGCTGCGCGCGGCAGGTGCGGGTGCGCTCGGGCGAGATCGTTGCCGGCGGCGCCGCGGACCCCGTGGCCGTGGCGCCGGTCCAGCAGGCGGCCTCGGCATGATCGGCGCGCCTTCGGTACGGCTGCGGCCGCTGCTTGCCCTGCGGCTGGCGCTGCGTGAAATGCGCGGCGGGCTCAAGGGCTTCTACATCTTCCTCGCCTGCATTGCGCTGGGTACGGCGGCGATTGCCGGCGTCAACTCGCTGTCGCAATCGATCACAGCGACGATCGCATCGCAGGGTCAGGAACTGCTCGCCGGCGATATTCGCTTCGAGCTTAACAATCGTGTCGCAACGACCGAAGAGCGCGCCTATCTCGATGGTCTTGGAACCGTTGCGGTTTCCGCTGGCCTGAGATCTATGGCGCGGCTGCCCGACGGTTCCAATCAAGCCCTGGTGGAACTGAAGGCCGTCGATGCGGCCTATCCGCTCTATGGCACGCTGGAAAGCGAACCCGACAGGCCGCTGCACGACCTCATCGCACGCGACGGCGACGTCTTCGGTGCGGTCGTGGCGCCTCTGCTGCTCGACCGCCTGGACGTTAAGGTCGGAGACGAAATCCTTCTCGGCAACGCCCGTGTCCGGATCGCCGGCACGATCACGCGCGAGCCGGATGCGCTTTCCGACGGCTTCGGCTTCGCGCCCCGGCTGATGGTCTCGGACGAAGCCCTGGCGGCGACGGGACTGGTGCAGACCGGAAGCCTCGTCGAGCACACATACAAGGTGAAGCTCGCCGATCCGGCAGGGGTCGCGGCCGTTCGCACCGAGGCGGAGAAAAGCCAGCCGGCAGCCGGCTGGTCGATCCGCACGAGCGGCAACGCAGCACCGGCGCTGACGGCCAACATCACGCGTTTCTCGCAGTTCCTGACGCTTGTCGGCCTGACGGCGCTCATCGTCGGCGGCGTTGGCGTCGCCAATGCGGTGCGCGCCTATCTCGATGCCAAGCGCAGCGTGATCGCGACCTTCAAATGCCTGGGCGCGCCCGCTGCGTTGGTGGCGATGATCTATCTCGCACAGATCCTGATGATCGCCTTGATCGGCATCGTTATCGGGCTCGTGCTCGGAGCTCTGATCCCCTTTGTCGCGGCGCAGTTTTTGGCCGACCTGTTGCCGATTTCGACCGCCTTCCATCTCTATCCGGGCGCGCTCGGGCTTGCCGCCCTGTTCGGCGTGCTGACGGCGCTGACCTTCGCCATCCTGCCGCTCGGACGGGCGCGCGCCATTCCTGCGACCGCACTCTTCCGCCAGCAGGGTTTCGACCCCTCGGGTTTTCCGGCCTGGCCCTATCTGCTCGGCGCCGTCGCGTGTCTTGCCGCGCTCGCCGGCCTGGCGATCTTTACGGCTTACGACCGCTATATTTCGCTCGTCTTCCTCGGCGCGATTGCCTTCGCCTTCATCGTGCTCAGGGCCGTTGCGCTCGCGATCGCCTGGCTCGCGCGCCGCAGCCCGCGGGTCAATTCGCCGGCTCTCAGACTGGCGATCGGCAACATTCACCGTCCGGGTGCGCTGACCTCCTCGGTGGTGCTGTCGCTTGGGCTCGGTCTGGCGCTTCTGGTGACGCTGGCGCTGATCGACGGCAATCTGCGCCGCGAACTCACCGGAAGCATGGCGGAGCGAGCGCCGAATTTCTTCTTCGTCGATATCCAGGGCAGCGAGATTGAAGGTTTCCGCTCGGTGCTGAACCAGGCGATCCCGAAGGGCAAGGTCATCGAGGTGCCGATGCTGCGCGGCCGCATCACCGCCTTCAACGGTGAGGACGTGAACAGCCGCAACGTGCCGCCTGCAGGCCAATGGGTGCTGCGCGGTGACCGCGGTATCACCTACGCCAAGAACAAGCCGGAGAATTCGACGCTGTCCGAAGGCGCCTGGTGGCCGGCCGACTACAGCGGCGAACCCCTGGTTTCGTTCTCGTCCGAGGAGGCCGGCGAACTCGGCCTGAAGATCGGCGATACGGTCACCGTCAATGTGCTCGGCCGCAACATCACCGCCAAGATTGCCAACTTCCGCAATGTCGAGTGGGAATCGCTGTCGATCAACTTCGTCATGGTGTTCTCGCCGAACACCTTTGCTGGCGCGCCGCATGCCTGGTTGGCGACCGTGATCGATCCGTCGGCGACGCCGGAAGAGGAGGCGGCAGTCCTGAAGGCCGTCACCAATGCCTATCCGACGATCACCAGCGTACGGGTGAAGGACGCTCTCGACATTGTGAATGGGCTGCTCGGTCAGCTGGCAACGGCGATCCGGGCGGCCGCGGCCGTGGCGCTCGTCGCCTCCGTGCTGGTGCTGGCCGGCGCGCTTGCGGCCGGCAACCGGGCGCGCGTCCATGATGCGGTGGTCCTGAAGACGCTGGGGGCAACGCGGGTGACGCTGATCAAGGCGTTCAGCTACGAATACGCGATCCTCGGTCTTGCAACCGCAGTTTTTGCGCTGTTTGCCGGCGGTATCGCCGCCTGGTTCGTCGTCAACCGCATCATGACGCTGCCGTCGAGCTTCCTGCCCGACGTGGCGATCGTGACGGTTGTGGCAGCGCTGGTGATGACGGTCGGCATCGGACTTGCCGGTACATGGCGCATTCTCGGGCAGAAGGCGGCGCCGGTCCTGCGCGAACTTTGACCGGGCCGAGTTAACCGTAAATCCCTATTGCGCCGGTCTGAATCGGTCCGGTGCAACGGAATCCGGGAGTGCCGGGTCTTGTGTGCAGCGGGTTTCGGCATCATATTTGTCCACAGGCATGCTGGAGCTCCGCAGCGGCGCCTGGGCGTGGAAGCTCATCTTCCAGGGCGATATTCGCCGCCCGACACCGTAACTTCCACCGGAGCTTGAATGAGGAAACAATGGCTGATCTGAGAAATTACCAAACCCGAATGTCGCCCGCCGGCGCTCAGGCGGGTGCCGTGATTGACGAGGGCCTTCGCGCATACATGCTGAAGGTCTACAACCTGATGGCGCTTGGTCTGGCGATCACTGGCGTCGCGGCCTACCTGGCCTTCCAGATGGCGTTTTCGGATGGCCAGCTGACTGCCTTCGGTGCTGCGATCTATACGAGCCCGCTGAAGTGGGTGGTGATGCTGGCGCCGCTGGCGCTCGTGTTCTTCATGAGCTTCCGCATCAATAGCATGAGCGTTTCTGCCGCGCAGACGACGTTCTGGATCTATGCGGCCCTGATGGGCCTGTCGCTGTCGTCGATCTTCCTGATCTACACCGGCCAGAGCATCGTTCAGACGTTCTTCGTGACGGCCGCCTCGTTCGGCGCCCTGTCGCTTTACGGCTACACCACGAAGAAGGACCTGTCCGGCATGGGCTCGTTCCTGATCATGGGTCTGTTCGGCGTCATCATCGCGTCGATCGTCAACATCTTCCTCGCCTCTTCGGCGCTCGCCTTCGCGATCAGCGTGATCGGCGTGCTGATCTTCGCTGGCCTCACCGCCTACGACACGCAGAAGATCAAGGAAATGTACTACGAAGCCGATGACAGCACCGTTGCCGGCCGCAAGGCGATCATGGGCGCGCTGACGCTCTACCTCGACTTCATCAACCTGTTCATGTTCCTGCTCCAGTTCATGGGCAACCGGAACAACTAAGTCTGAACAGCAGACGGAAAAGGCGGCTTCGGCCGCCTTTTTTGTTTGCTGAAGCAGCTTGAAAGCGTCCGGGCTCCGTGGGAGTGAAAGGACGACGAAACCTTGGGATCAAAGTCTTTAGCCATGTCCCTGACCCTGCGCGACGCCACCCTGGCCGATCTTCCCGTCATCACCGAGATCTATCGCGAATCCGTGTTGCACGGGGTTGCGACCTACGAGATCAACCCGCCATCCGAAAAGGAGATGCGGGCGCGGTTCGAAACGATCATCGGCAGCGGCTACCCGTACATGGTTGCGGTAAACGCGGGCGGGACGATCATCGGCTATGCCTACGCATCCGGCTTCCGCACGCGCACGGCCTATCGCTTCCTGGTCGAGGATTCCATCTACCTGGCGCCGGAAGCGCGCGGCAAGGGTGCCGGCAAGGCGCTGCTGGTCGAACTCGTCCGGCGTTGCACGGAACTCGGCTTCCGCCAGATGGTCGCGGTGATCGGCGGTGCCCATCCGGCCTCGATCGCCGTGCACCGGTCGCTCGGCTTCGAACTCCAGGGCACGATGAAAGCGACCGGCTTCAAGCATGGCCGCTGGCTCGACACGACGATCATGCAGCTCGCGCTCGGCGAGGGCCAGGCGACCGACCCGCCGGAAGACGTCTATCCGGACACCCTCTACCAGTGACCATCGCTTGCTGAAGAATGTCAGTCGGCGAAGCGCCTCGCAGCGCGCCGTAGGCAGGTCGTGCCGTTGCTGCCCGTGACGTCGGCGTGCGTCTCCTGATGGCACCCTTTCCCGCTGGTCAGGTTTCCACCAGCCTCAGCACCTTGTCGAATACCTTGAGCACCTGGGCGAGCTCGTGACCGCGCTTCAGGATCGTGCCGTGAATGTTCAGCACGCTATAGGCGCCCTGTTTCGCGGCCAGTTTCGGGTTCTTCTCGATCCGGTAGAGCGGCATTTCGCCCGAACGCTTGAACACTGAGAACACCGCGCGGTCCCTCAGGTGGTCGATCGCGTAGTCCCGCCACTCGCCTTCGCCGACCATACGGCCGTAGACCCACAGGATCTGATCCAATTCGCGACGATGGAAAGTGATGGGGGGAGCGTTCTTGGCGTTCTTGTATTCGTGAAGATCGACGACCACTTCGGAAGTGGTCTCGCGCTGATGGCGCGCCTCGCCTTGCGGCAAATCCGGCTCATCGGTCATCGGCAATCCGGCCTTCTGTTGTGACAGAACGATTACAGTGTGCCTGACACGAGCCGAAAAGCAAGCTGGAAGCCATGGGACGATGAGGTCATTTCTTGCCTCTGCCCCATTTCAGTCAAACCGGCGCCCCAATTCATCGCAAAACTCGCGGGCGCTGACGGACAGAGTCGTTGCCACCGTATGTCCGGTCAGATCGTCATGCTGCGGGAGTTCACCGAACGCAGTTATGGCCGGTTCGGTCCGGTAACTTCGAACCCTCAGCCCCAGCCCCTCGATGCTGCCGGGCCGAACCAACCCCTTGCGCTTCGCCGTCCCTACAATTTTCCCTGAGGGCCGGCGAGCACGGCCGCAGCGCCGATGATGGCACCCGGCGTTTCCTTGTCCTTCATCGATTGCAGCAGGATCGCGCAGCCGCTGTTTCCCGGGCGCTCGGTCAGCACCGTCGCCGGCAGCGTGAAGGACGCGGGCTGGCCGTCCCACATGCCGATCGTCTGTATGTCACGCACCGCATGCCAATAGGGGACTTCCTTGCCGCGGTTCTCCCCCTTCTCCATCTTCACGATCTTGGCGCGGTCGAAATAGACGACGACGACGTTGGCCTTGCCGATGCCGCTACCGATGGTGATCTGGATTTCTTCGCCGAGGATCTTGGCGCCGACGGGAACGGCAAGCCCTTTGCCTTCCGCCTTCATCGTTTCCAGCCGCGTCTTGATTGCCTGCAGATTGCCGCCGTTCAAGTGGTCGCGGCCATTCAGGATCGCCTGGGGCGTGTAGACGCCGTTGCGCCCGAGCATGCGCGCATAGGCATATTGCCGCTCGGTGTTTTCCTTCGATGCCAGCGTGTCGGCCCAGCCGAGATAGTTCCAGTAGTCGACGTGATAGGCGAGCGCCACCACATCGCCCTCGTCGACCAGCGACTTCAGCGCCGCATCCGCCGGCGGACAGGACGAACAGCCCTGGCTGGTGAACAGTTCGACAACGCCCTTGACCGCCTGTTTCTCCTGCGCCCCGGCAGGGGCACCGGCGGCTGCGAGCAGCCCGAAAGCCAGTGCAACAGGGCGAATGAAAGAACGGTCTGCGGATGTCATGGCGTCACTTCGTTACCGGCCGTCGGCCTACTCCTTGTGGGGGAGTTCACTACATACGACGCCCCTGCATCAACGGGAAGTCACGTTGGAGTGAGGTGGCAAGTGAGCGCGACCCGGCACCGGATCGTCGGCAGGTGCACCTCAAAGAAAGAGCCGGGGCGCCTTTCGGCGTCCCGGCTCCGGAGCCTCGTATGCGCTCGCGCGATTAGGCGGCGAGGTCGCGCAGAACCGTCTGCAGGATGCCACCGTTGTTGACGTAGGTCACTTCATCCAGCGTATCGATACGGCAGACGAGCGGCACATCTTTCACGCTGCCGTCGCCGTAGGTTACCTTGGCAACGCGCTTTTCGCGCGGCTGGACATTGGCGAGGTTTTCGATCGTGACGATCTCATCGCCCTTGAGGCCAAGCGATTCCCAGGTCGTGCCTTCCTCGAAGACGAAGGGAATGACACCCATGCCGACGAGATTCGAGCGGTGGATACGCTCGAAGGACTGCGCGATGACGGCCTTGACGCCGAGCAGGTTGGTGCCCTTGGCAGCCCAGTCGCGCGACGAACCGTTGCCGTATTCGACGCCGGCGAAGATGACGAGCGGAACGCCCTCTTCCTTGTACTGCATGGCGGCGTCGTAAATCGACATCTCTTCCTTGGACGGATAGTGGATGGTGTAGCCACCTTCCTTGCCGTTCGGGCCGAGCATGTGGTTGCGGATGCGGATGTTGGCAAACGTGCCGCGCATCATCACCTCATGGTTGCCACGACGCGTGCCGTACTGGTTGAAGTCGGCAACGCCGACGCCGTGACCGATGAGGTAGGCACCGGCCGGCGAGGCCGCCTTGATCGAACCGGCCGGCGAGATGTGGTCGGTGGTGATCTTGTCGCCGAAGAGACCAAGCACGCGGGCGCCCTTGATGTCGGAGATGCCCGAACCGGACTTGCCCATGCCGACGAAGTAGGGCGGGTTCTGCACGTAGGTCGAACCGTCGTCCCAGGCATAGGTCTGGCCCGGAGGAACCTGAACGGCCTGCCAGTTTTCGTCGCCCTTGAACACGTCGGCGTACTTGGTCGCGTAAAGTTCGCGGGTGACGTACTTGAAGATGAACTCCTGGATTTCCTTGGAGGTCGGCCAGATGTCCTTGAGGAAGACTGGCTTGCCGTCCTGGTCTTCGCCGAGCGGCTCGTTGGTCAGGTCCTTCTGGACGGAACCTGCAAGCGCGTAGGCGACGACGAGCGGCGGCGAAGCGAGGTAGTTCGCCTGGACGTCCGGCGAAATGCGGCCTTCGAAGTTACGGTTGCCCGAGAGAACGCCGGCGGCGATCAGGCCCTTGTCGTTGATCGTCTTCGAGATCGGCGCCGGCAGCGGGCCGGAGTTGCCGATGCAGGTCGTGCAGCCGAAGCCGACGAGGTTGAAGCCGAGCGCGTCGAGGTCCTTCTGCAGGCCGGACTTGGCGAGATATTCGCCGACGACCTGCGATCCCGGTGCGAGCGAGGTCTTGACCCACGGCTTGGACTTCAGGCCCTTGGCGACCGCGTTGCGGGCGAGCAGGCCGGCAGCGATCAGGACCGACGGGTTGGAGGTGTTGGTGCAGGATGTGATCGCAGCGATGGCAACGTCGCCATGGCCGAGATCGAAATCGGTACCTTCGACGGCATAGCGGTTCGAAAGCTGGCCCGGCTTCTTGTAGTCGCCTTCAAGCGAGGTTGCGAAGCCCGATGCGATGCTTTCGAGCGGGATGCGGCCTTCCGGACGCTTCGGGCCAGCCATGGCCGGAACGACGTCGCCGAGGTCGAGTTCGAGGGTGTCGGTGAAGACGAGCTCGGAACCGTCACCGTCACGCCACATGCCCTGAGCCTTGGAATAGGCTTCGACCAGCGCGATGCGCTGCTCTTCACGGCCGGACATGGTGAGGTAGTTGATGGTTTCGCTGTCGACCGGGAAGAAGCCGCAGGTGGCGCCGTATTCCGGACCCATGTTGCCGATGGTGGCGCGGTCGGCGAGCGTCATGTTGTCGAGGCCCGGGCCGAAGAATTCGACGAACTTCGAGACAACGCCCTTCTTGCGCAGCATCTGCACGACCATAAGCACGAGGTCGGTCGCGGTGACGCCTTCCTTGAGCTTGCCGGTGAGCTTGAAGCCGATGACCTCAGGCAGGAGCATGGAGACCGGCTGGCCGAGCATGGCAGCTTCCGCTTCGATGCCGCCCACGCCCCAGCCGAGAACGCCGAGACCGTTGATCATGGTGGTGTGGCTGTCGGTGCCGACGCAGGTGTCCGGGTAGGCGGTGACGACGCCATCTTCTTCACGGGTCCAGACGGTCTGGCCCAGATACTCCAGATTGACCTGGTGACAGATGCCGGTGCCGGGCGGAACGACGCGGAAGTTCTTGAACGCCTGCTGGCCCCACTTCAGGAAGCGGTAGCGCTCGCCGTTGCGCTCGTACTCGAGCTCGACGTTGCGGGCAAAGGCGTTCGGGGTGCCGAATTCGTCGACGATGACGGAGTGGTCGATGACGAGGTCGACGGGAACGAGCGGGTTGATCTTTTCCGGGTCGCCACCGAGCGAGACCATGGCGTCGCGCATCGCCGCGAGGTCGACGACAGCAGGCACGCCGGTGAAGTCCTGCATCAGAACGCGGGCCGGACGGTAGGCGATTTCGTTTTCAGCCGTGCCCTTGTCGTTGAGCCAGGCGGCAACGTTCTCGATGTCCTTCTTGGTGACGGAGCGGCCATCTTCGTTGCGCAGCAGGTTCTCGAGCAGAACCTTCATCGAATAGGGCAGCTTGGAAACGCCGGCGAGACCGTTCGCCTCAGCCTTGGGCAGGCTGTAATAGACGTAGTCGACACCGTTGACGGTGAGCGTGGAGCGACAATTGAAGCTGTCTAGGGATTTGGACACTGGATAATACCCCGTTCCGTCTGATCGCCAAAACTGACGTACGAACGCCCGAGCGCCTGTGAAGCGCGAATTGGGATGCGGGTGCGGCCATTTCCGCTGTCCGTACGTGGAAATTCATTCCATGTTCGGCGCTAGGATGAAATTCACGCCGACCGCTGGCGTGTTGGCCGCCTTATAGATAATTTCTCCAAAACGTGCCAGAGCAACGAAGGTCGAAACGGGACTTTTTTTTGCCCTGCGACAAAGAGAGTGAAGGGAAGCTGAAAATTCATGCGCCTCATGGCTGAAGGGTTGAGCGCGAAGCGCGGTGAGGACCTGATTTTTAACGATATTTCCTTTATTCTCGACGCCTCGGAAGCCCTTGTCGTGACGGGTCCGAACGGCTCCGGCAAGTCCACTTTGCTGCGGGTTCTGGCGGGGTTGTTGAGGCCCGAAAGCGGGCACCTGAAACTTGAGAATGGCCCCCCGGAAATCGCCCATCCATCCGAGCTCAGCCACTATCTCGGACACCGCAACGCGATGAAGCGCGAACTGACCGTCGCAGAAAATCTTTCCTTCTGGCGAGACTTCATGGGTGATTCGCCCGGGGGGCGCGGCGCCACGCTCACCGAGGCGGTTGAAGCGGTCGGCCTGCCCGATATCGCCCATCTGCCCTTCGGTTATCTTTCGGCTGGCCAGCAGCGGCGCATGGCGATGGCCAAGCTGGTCATTGCCTATCGCCCGATCTGGATCCTCGACGAGCCGACCGCAGCGCTTGACGCCGGCGCCGACCGGCTGTTTGCCGATCTGGTGAAGGCGCATCTTGGCAAAGGCGGCATCGTCATTGCGGCGACCCACCAGCCACTCGGGCTCGACCGCACGAAGGAGCTGCACATGACGGGGTTCGAGCATCTGGCAGGAGATCGCTGGCATGATGCATAGGGTCGCAATGCCTGGAAGCCCATTGCCGGAAAACGCGCGCGTGCCGATCCGGAGGTTGCCGCTATGATCGCGCTCTTTTTCCGCGATCTCAAACTGTCGATCCGCGCCGGCGGCGGGGCGATGATCGGCGTGCTCTTCTTCATGACTGTGGTGGCAGTCATTCCCTTCGGTGTCGGTCCCGACCTGAACCTGCTTTCGCGCATCGGTCCGGCGATCCTGTGGATCGGCGCGCTGCTCGCCTCGCTGCTCGGCCTCGACCGGCTGTTCCAGGCGGAGCGCGACGACGGCTCGCTCGACCTGATGCTGATGCAGGAAACGCCGCTGCTTTTCACCGTCTTCGTCAAATGTGCGGCGCATTGGGCGGCGACCGGCCTGCCGCTGGTGATTGCCTCGCCCTTGCTCGGCCTCTTCATGAACATGAGCGAGATCGCCATCGGCGCCACCATGCTGACGCTTCTGATCGGCACGCCGGCGATCACCTTCATCGGTGCAGTGGGGGCGGCCGTTGCCGTGTCGCTGCCGCGTGGCGGGCTGCTGGTTTCGATCCTTGTTCTGCCGTTGGCGATCCCGGTGCTGATCTTCGGTGTCAGCGCTGTCTATGCGGCGATCGAGGATCCGGCGCCGTTCCTGCCACCTTTGATGATCCTTGCGGCAATCACCCTGTTCTTCGCCGTCATCGGCCCGGTTGCCGCCGCCGCAGCACTTCGGCACGCGTCCGATTGACGCAATCGGGCCAGAACGGGCGAAAGTGTTTGCGGCATTCCCATGGATTTGTCGCTAAGCCGTTCAGATCGATAACATTTATGATCCGCGTTCCAACTCGATCGTGATCGGGCGATTGACGCGGATCAATTGCAGGCGGGCGCCTTAAGCGTTAAAGAGCCAACATGAGCGAAAACAGCCTGGCCATCCGCAAATTCAGCGATCTCGCCAACCCGACGCGGTTCCTGGCGTTGGCTGACCGTCTGTTGCCCTGGCTTTCCGGGCTGACGGCGCTGTTCTTCGTTGCCGGCGTCTGGCTTTCCTTCACGACGGAAGGTGATTACCAGCAGGGCGAAACGGTGCGCATCATGTATGTGCACGTGCCCGCGGCCTGGCTGTCGATGATGTGCTATTCGGTGATGGCCTTGGCAGCTCTCGGTACGCTCGTCTGGCGCCATCCGCTTGCCGACGTCTCCTCGCGCGCGGCAGCCCCGATCGGCGCCTGTTTCACCTTCCTGGCGCTCGTCACCGGCTCGCTCTGGGGCAAGCCGATGTGGGGCACCTGGTGGGTCTGGGACGCGCGGCTGACCTCGGTCTTCGTGCTGTTCCTGATGTATCTCGGACTGATGGCGCTCAACCGTGCGATCGACGATCCGGCGCGGTCCTCCAAGGTTTCGGCCATTCTGGTTCTCGTCGGCTTCGTCAACATCCCGATCATCAAGTTCTCGGTCGAGTGGTGGAACACGCTGCATCAGCCGGCGAGCGTCATGCGGCTCGACGGACCGACGATCGATCCGGAGTTCCTGTGGCCACTGATCGTGATGGCGATCGCCTTCACGCTGCTTTTCTTCACGCTGCACATCGCCGCCATGCGCAACGAAATCCTGCGCCGGCGCGTCACGGCGCTCAGGCGCCTTGCGGCCCGTGCTGCCGGACGGGGAGCCCGCGCACAATGATGAGCCACGCCGCCTACGTTTTCACGAGCTATGGAATAGCCACGCTGACGGTCCTCGGTCTGATTGCCTGGGTCGTGCTCGACGGTCGTGCCCGCCGGCGTGAACTCACCGAACTCGAAGCCGCAGGCATCCGCCGGCGCTCGGCCGAACCGGCTTCCGGAGAAACACGATGAGCAACGCACCCGCTCCGGGTAACGAGGAGCGCAAACCCGGCCCCATGCGTTTCGTGCTGGCGGCGCTGCCGCTCGTCATCTTCGCCGGGCTTGCGGCGATCTTCTGGAGCCAGCTCAATTCCGGCAAGGACGTGAGCGAAATCCCCTCCGCGCTGATCGGCACCAAGGCGCCGAAACTCGACATGCCGGCGCTCGAAGGTGCGACGCGCGATGGCCAGCCGATGCCGGCTTTGACCGATGCGGCGATCAAGGGCAAGCTGACGCTCGTCAACGTCTGGGCCTCCTGGTGCGTGCCTTGCCGGCAGGAGCATCCCTTCATCCTGGAACTGTCGAAGGATCCGCGGCTGACCGTCGTCGGTATCAACTACAAGGACCAGAACGAAAACGCGCTCAGGTTCCTCGGCGAACTCGGCAATCCCTTCTCCGCCATCGGCGTCGACCCGCGCGGCAAGGCGGCGATCGACTGGGGCGTCTACGGTATTCCGGAATCCTATCTCGTCGGCGCTGACGGCACGATCCTCTACAAGCGCGTCGGCCCGTTCGACGAAAACAGCGTGAAGACGGGTCTGCTGCCGGCGATCGAAAAGGCGACTGCGGGTTCGTAACCGCTCCCGGCATTAGCTCTCATTCGGATGGGAGGGATTTGCTCCTCATCCGCCTGCCGGCTCCTTCTGCCCGCAAGCGGGGCGAAGAAGACACGCTCGGTAGCCCTAAACTCTCGCATCGCATCGACGGCATAAAACCGTGCTTTCCCTGCCGGGCAGTCGTGGAATGAAGTGAGTGCCTCAAGTCCCTTCGCCCCATCTGCGGGAGAAGGTCGCGGATGCGGGATGAGGGGCTGCGACAGCGACCGAAGCCCGCTTAAATCCCCGCCTGCCAGTCCCGGACCGCATCCAGCGGCCAGACGAGCATCAGTACGTTGAGCGTAAGATTGTCGCGGATCAGCCAGCCCGTGAAGAGCTCGAAGACGATGGCGACCGTTACGGTCAGCCAGACGGGCATGCGGGCGGCAAACAGGAAGCCGGCGGCCATGGCCAGTGTATCCATCGTCGAATTCAAGATGCTGTCGCCGAAATAGTCGAGCGAAATCGTCGCCGAGCGGTAGCGGTTGATCACCATCGGCGTGTTTTCGGCGATCTCCCAGGCGGATTCGATCACGGTCCCAAGGAAGAGCTTTGCCGTCAGCGGCTTGCCGCGCAGGAGCAGATGGCCGAGGCCGTAGAACAGGAAGCCGTGGATGATGTGCGACGGTGTGTACCAGTCGGCGATATGCTGCGAGTTGCCGCTGGATTTGACCACGGGCTCGAACAGTTTGACGTAGCCGCATTCGCAGATCCAGAGGCGACCCATCAGATGCTGGGTGACGATCTGGATGATGAGAACAGCAAAACAGGCGGCGAGCCAGAGGAGTGCGTGCCGGTTGCGGCTGTCATTCTCCTCGAGCATCGTGCTCACTCGGCGTTCTCCTGGTCAAGCGAGTGCTTCATGATCAGCGGCATCTGGGCGAGCGTAAAGAGAATGGTGATCGGCATCGTGCCCCAGACCTTGAAGGCGACCCAAAAATCGGTCGTGAACGAGCGCCAGACCACTTCGTTGAGCACGGCGAGAACCAGGAAGAACAGGCCCCAGCGCAGCGTCAGCTTGCGCCAGCCGGCCTCATCCAGCTTGAAGGCGGAGTGGAAGACGTAGCCGAGCAGCGACTTGCCGAACAGCAGGCCGCCGAGCAGGATCGTGCCGAACAGCGTGTTGACGATCGTCGGCTTCATCTTGATGAAGGTGTCGTTCTGCAGCCAGAGCGTCAGCGCGCCGAACACGAAGACGACGATGCCCGAAATCAGCGGCATCATCGGCAGGGTGCGGGTCAGCACCCAGGAGACGGCAAGCGCGATTGCGGTCGCGGCCATGAACAGGCCGGTGGCGATGAAGATCGGACCGCCGAGTTCGGCGAGCGCCGGAAAATGCCCGGCCAACCATTCGCCACGCGAATTGGCAAAGAAGAAGACCATCAGCGGCCCAAGCTCCAGCACCAACTTGAGCAAGGGGCTGACTTCCTTCTGCGGCTTGGCAGCCTCGATCGACGACATCTGGGGGTCCTGTTTCTGCATGTACCTGCTGCTCATAACACCAGCTTTGCGGCAAAACCATATCAAGGCAACGGGCCGGCGTAACTACGCGCAGGCCCGATCGCCCCGTCAGGCGGCAACGCCGGCGATCGCCTCGGCAAAATCCTTGGCTTCGAACGGCTCGAGATCGTCGATCCCTTCGCCGACGCCGATGAAATAGACCGGCAACTTGTGCTTGGCGGAGATGGCGACGAGGATGCCGCCGCGCGCCGTGCCGTCGAGCTTGGTCATGATCAACCCGCTGACGCCGGCGACGTTGCGGAAGATCTCGACCTGCTGCAGCGCGTTCTGGCCGGTGGTGGCGTCGAGCGTCTGCAGCACGGTGTGCGGCGCATCCGGATCGAGCTTGCCGAGCACGCGCACGATCTTTTCGAGTTCGGCCATCAGTTCCGCCTTGTTCTGCAGGCGGCCGGCGGTGTCGATGATCAGGACGTCGGACTTCTTCTCGCGCGCTTGCTGGAAAGCCTCATAGGCAAGGCCAGCGGCATCGGCGCCGAGTTTGGACGAGACGATTTCGGAGTTGGTGCGCTCGGCCCAGATCTTCAGCTGCTCGATCGCCGCGGCCCGGAAGGTGTCACCGGCGGCGAGCATGACTTTCAGGCCCGCGCCGGAAAGCTTGGCGGCGAGCTTGCCGATCGTCGTGGTCTTGCCGGTGCCATTGACGCCGACCACCAGGATCACGTGCGGCTTGTGGCTGAGATCGAGTTCCAGCGGCTTGGCGACGGGCGAAAGCACCTTGGTGATCTCGCCGGCCATGATGCGCGACACGTCCTCGCTCGAGACATCCTTGCCGTAGCGTTCCGAGGCGAGCGTGTCGGTGATGCGCATCGCCGTTTCGACTCCGAGGTCGGCCTGGATCAACAGGTCTTCGAGATCCTGCAGCGTCGCTTCGTCGAGCTTGCGCTTGGTAAACAGGCTGGCGATCTGGCCGGTCAGTTGCGATGAGGTGCGCGCGAGGCCGCGGCGCAGGCGCTGGTACCAGCTGAGCTTTTCCTTCGGCGCGGCGACGGGTTCTTCCTTGGGCTTGCGCTCGGTGGCGGAGAAGCCCTTGGGCAAAGCGGGCGTAGCAGTGGGCTCGGCCTCGGCTGTCTCGGTCGGCGCGACGTCAGTGGCGGCATCTGCTGCGTTGGCTTCTGCGGTCTCGATGCTTTCGCGGAGGGCTGCGGCTTCACCCCCGTCTGCCCTGCCGGGCATCTCCCCCACAGGGGCGGAGATCACGCTGGGCTCGCTCTCGAGTTCGGAAGCAAGCGTTTCGGTTGGCGTGACCTCGTCTGCTTCGGCAGTCGTGACGTCGCTTGCCGTGGGTTCGGCATCGTCAGCAGCTCCCTCGATTCTCTCGACGATTTCGGCCTCGCGGGAGGCTACGATGATCTCATCGGAGGGAGCAGGCTCCTTGTGCGCAACAGGCGCCGCAGTCTCGGTGGCAGCTGTTGTTTCCTCAGCTGTGGCCTCGGTCTCCGTCTGCTCTCTCCCCTTGAGGGGGAGATGTCCCGAAGGGACAGAGGGGGGTATCGCGGCTTCAGTCTCGGCCGGCGTTACCACAGCTTCGACCGGGGCGGCTTCGTCGCGCGCCAGCTCTTCGGCGTCGTCGGAGGCGGGGCCACCCGCCGTCTCGATCTCGGCCTCAAGCACCGGATCGTCGTCGGACAACGGCAGGGTCTCGATGTCGACAGGTGGTTCGAAGGCGGTTTCCGGGCTCTCTTCGACGATCTCTGCCTCGGCAACGGCGGCAGGCGGTTCGACCGCCTCGGCGCTCGGCTCCGGCTGCGCCTCGACTTCGGGCGCAGAGACGATCGTCTCCTCCGGTACACCTTCCGGCGGCTTCGTTTCCTCCACCGCGCCCTTGCCGAAGGTGAAGATCCTCTTGATGAAACCCATTGCCATTCAGGAATTCCGCATAAATCAGGCCGCAGCCATCTGTTTTACCTGCATCGTCAGATGCTTGCCATTGTGGCCGGTGATTGAGACCGGGACAAGCGCACGGGGCGTCAGGTCAGCCGCGTCGACGAGCGTGAAGTTTTGTGTGTGGGCGAGCCCGTTGTTCTCGACCAGGATCGTCTGCTCGCTGCCGACCATACCTTCGAGGTGGCGGGCGTAGAGCGTCGCGCCGACGGCGCGAAGCCGCGCAGCACGATCCTTGACGAGCGCCCGGTCGAGCTGCGGCATGCGTGCCGCCGGCGTGCCGGGACGCGGGCTGTAGGGAAAGACGTGCAGATGCGCGATGCCGCAGTCCTCGGCGAGGCTCGCGGCATTTTCGAACATCTCTTCGGTCTCGGTCGGAAAGCCGGCGATCATATCGGCACCGAGGCTGATATCGGGGCGCAAGCGCCGGACCTGATCGGCAAAGGCGCGGGCGTCGGCGCTCGAATGACGGCGCTTCATGCGCTTCAGGATCAGGTCGTCGCCATGCTGCAGCGACAGGTGCAGGTGCGGCATGAAGCGCGCCTCGTCGGCGATCAGGTCGAAGAGGTGTTTGTCGGCCTCGATGCCGTCGATCGAGGAAAGCCGCAGGCGGCGGATTTCCGGAACCTGTTTCAGAAGCGTCTTCGCCAGCAGCCCGAGGGTCGGCGTGCCCGGCAGGTCGGCGCCGTAGCTGGTGGCGTCGACGCCGGTCAAGACGATCTCGCAATAGCCACTCTCAACCAGCCTGCGTGCCTGGTCGACGACGGCGCCCATCGGCACGGAGCGGGAATTGCCGCGGCCATAGGGGATGATGCAGAAGGTGCAGCGGTGGTCGCAGCCGTTCTGCACCTGGATGAAGGCGCGCACGTGGCCATCGATGTGCTTGACCATCTGCGGTGCGGTGGCGCGCACGCTCATGATGTCGTTGACCCGCAGCTTTTCTTCAGCCGAGACGCCGAAATCCGGCAGTGAACGATAGGAGGCGCTCTTCAGCTTCTCCTCGTTGCCGAGCACGGCGTCGACCTCGACCATTTCGGCGAAGGTCTCTTTTTCGGTCTGGGCGGCGCAGCCGGTGACGATGATGCGGGCATGCGGATTGTCGCGCCGGGCACGGCGGATCGCCTGGCGCGCCTGGCGCACGGCCTCGCCGGTGACGGCGCAGGTGTTGACGAGGATGGCGTTGTTCAGCCCCGCCTTTTCGGCTTCCGCCCGCATCACTTCGGATTCGTAGGTATTGAGACGGCAGCCGAAGGTTATGACCTCGACGCCGCTCAAAGCGCCCGGGCTCCGCCCGCTTCGGCCTCGTCGCGCTGCCAGGTTCCCGTCGTCGGGTTCAGCGTGCCGGACCATTCCCATTCGGCAGGTCCCGTCATGACGACATGATCGTCGTGCTCACGCCATTCGATCGTGAGCTTTGCCGGGGCAGGGGCTGATGCGACGTCGATCACCACCTTGCGGCCGGTGCGGCCGGTGCGCGCGGCGCTGACCGCAGCCGCGCAAGCCGCCGAGCCGCAGGCAAGCGTCAACCCGGCGCCGCGTTCCCAGGTGCGGGTGCGCAGCGACGAGGGCGAAAGCACCTGCGCCAGCGTGATGTTGGCGCGCTCGGGAAACATCGGATGGTTTTCGAGCAGCGGGCCGAAACGATCGAGATCGAAGGACATCGGGTCCTTGTCGACCCAGAAGACGGCGTGCGGATTGCCCATCGACATGGCCGAGGGCGAGTGCAGGACGGGATTGTCGATCGGTCCGATCTGCAGTTCGATGCGGCTCGTATCGGCAAATTCCTCGGCAAGCGGGATCTTGTCCCAGGCAAAGACCGGCTTGCCCATGTCGACCGAGATCGTGCCGTCCTCATGCTCGATGGCGTTGAGGATGCCTGCAATGGTCTGGAAGGTGAAGGCCTTCTTGCCGGTTTCGGCGGCCAGTGCCTGGACGACGCAGCGCGTGCCGTTGCCGCAGGCCTGGGCCATGGAGCCGTCGCAATTGACGATATCGATCCAGGCGTCGGTGCCCTGAGCCTTGGGGTCGTGGATCGCCATGATCTGGTCGAAGGCGGTTGCCGGATCGGCATTGAGCGCGATCGCAGCGGCCGGCGTCACCCGATCCTTCCGACCGCGCATGTCAACGACGAGGATCTTGTTTCCAAGCCCGTTCATCCTGGCAAATTGCACGTTGTCGGTCATGTCGCGATTGTCCAAACGGGCCCGCTCCGGGCGGGCCATCCTTCATTCGGGCTGTATATGGCGGAAAAGCCCGGAAAATACCAGTGCCGCCTTTATTCGGCTCCCTCGCCGCTGGTCGGTACATCGAAGATTTCGCCGGGGCGAAGCGGCCGGAAGCGGCTGCGGGCAATGCCCGCCGCATCGAGCGCCCGTTCCAGCGCCTGTCGCGGCTCTTCGACGCCCTCGTCGGTCAGGCGAAACGTACCCCAATGGTGGCCGGCGACATGGGCGGCGGCGCAATCGACCATGCCGCGCACGGCTTCCTCCGGGTTCTGGTGCTGGTCCTGCATGAACCAGCGCGGCTCGTAGGCCCCGAAGGGCAGGTCCGCGAGGCGGAAGGCGCCGTGTTTTTCGCGGGCGGCGCGATAGTTGATGCCGTCGTGAAAGCCGGTATCGCCGACGTGGTAGATCTTGCCGGCCGGCGTCTCCACGACGAAGGCGGCCCAGAGCGCCATGCGCCGGTCGCGCGAGCCGCGCGCCGACCAGTGGTGGCAGGGCTCGGCGTGAAGAATGACGTCATCGCCGCAATCGAGCTGGTCGCCCCAGTCGACCACGTCGATCTCGACGTCGGGAACGGCGCGGCGGATGATCGTGTCATTGCCGAGCGGCGTGACGATGCGGGGAGCATGTTCCTCGTGAAGGGCTGCCAGCGTCTCGACATCGAGGTGGTCGTAGTGATTGTGGGTGACGAGCACGATGTCGATCGGCGGCAGGTCGTCGAGTTCGATGCCGGGTGCGTTGCGGCGCTGCGGGCCGGCAAAGGCAAACGGGCTGGCGCGATGCGACCAGACGGGGTCGGTGAGAATGTTGAGCCCATGCACCTGGATGAGCAGCGTCGCGTGTCCGACCATCGTCACGCGCAGGCGATCGCCTTCGACGCTGAGTTCAGGCTTCACCGGCGCGAACGGGCTTGGATTGTGCGCGGGCCAGCGCGCCTTGCCGCTGCCGAACTGCCAGCGCAGGAGATCTGCGGCGCCCTTAGGCGGTTTGCCGTCGGGATTGAAGAACCTGGTGCCGTCGAAATGATCGGTGACGGGACCTTGGTAATAGGGATTGCGTGTCTTCATCCGGGCGGTTCGCCTTGGTTGAAAGGTCAAGGTTTAATAAATTCTTGAAGACAGCAACTGGATTGCTATCGTGGTTTCATGCTCGTTCGATTCGACCCGCAAGAACGTCTTTACAAGACCCTGAAGCTGGTCCGCTCCATCCATCTCAATATGCAGCGCTCGGCAGAACATATGCTCGATGGTGCCGGCATATCAGTGGCGGAGCGGGCGGTTCTCGAACTTTTTTGCGAAATGCCGCTGACGGTGCCGGAAGCCGGACGGCGCCTGTCGATGAAACGGCAGTTCGTGCTCAGGGTCGTCAACGGGCTGATGGACAAGACGTTGCTGGAAAGACGGCCGAACCCCGAACACCGCAGCGCCTATCTTTGTGCGCCGACGGCGGCCGGGCGTGATCTGTTCGCGGAAATCCATCGCCGCGAGGTGGAGTTGCTGCATGCCCTGCTCGGCGATATCAACCAGACCGAAGTGGTGGCCGCACTTCGGGTGATGACGCGGGTGTCGACCGCCTTCGAGCAGCTGGCTGGCGAACTCGACGACGCCGGCAAGGACGAGGCGCTCTGAGCCGAAAGCGCCTCATTTGCCTGCCGTCCTTGACTTTTGCCGCGCTTTCCTGTTTATCCGCGCCAATTCCTTCGCAAGCTCAAGTCTTCGAAGCCACCGACCGGGTCCCGTAAAGGTATAAAGAGAACCCGGAGGTCAACACCCGACAGCGCGTGGCGCCCTCGGGTGGTTTTTGGCTTTGCGCCTTGTTTTCTGCGCGAAGGAACCCACGTTTCCGGCGAGTTGATCGCCACCGGAAACCAGAAGGAAGTGAGAATGTTCGAGAGCCTCCAGGACCGCCTTGGTTCCATATTGAATGGACTGACCGGCCGCGGCGCATTGTCGGAAGCCGATGTTTCCGCTGCGCTCCGCGAGGTTCGCCGTGCGCTGCTCGAAGCCGACGTCGCGCTCGACGTCGTGCGCTCCTTCACCGAAAAGATTCGTGAAAAGGCCGTCGGCGCCGAGATCCTGAAGTCGATCAAGCCCGGCCAGATGGTCGTCAAGATCGTCCATGACCAGCTCGTCGAGATGCTCGGCTCCGAGGGCGTAACCATCGACCTCAATGCGCCGGCGCCGGTCGTCATCATGATGGTCGGTCTGCAGGGCTCCGGTAAGACTACGACCACCGGCAAGATCGCCAGCCGGATGAAGACCAGGGACAAGAAGAAGGTCCTGATGGCTTCGCTCGACACGCGTCGTCCAGCAGCCCAGGAGCAGCTG
Organism: Ensifer sp. ENS03; assembly: GCF_014852035.1. Taxonomy (NCBI): domain Bacteria; kingdom Pseudomonadati; phylum Pseudomonadota; class Alphaproteobacteria; order Hyphomicrobiales; family Rhizobiaceae; genus Ensifer; species Ensifer sp. ENS03. The sequence continues at coordinate 237,022 of NZ_JACVAV010000004.1, forward strand.
CGCCAGCTCGGCGTGCAGACCGGCGTCGACACGTTGCCTGTTATTGCCGGCCAGTCGCCGACCGATATCGCTGCGCGCGCCGTTCAGGCTGCCAAGCTCGGCGGCCACGACGTCGTCATTCTCGACACGGCGGGCCGTACCCATATCGACGAGCCGCTGATGATCGAGATGGCGGAGATCAAGCGGAAGTCCAATCCGCATGAAATCCTGCTCGTGGCAGATGCGCTGACCGGTCAGGACGCCGTCAACCTCGCCCGCAACTTCGACGAACGCGTCGGCATCACCGGCCTGGTGCTCACCCGTATGGACGGCGACGGCCGTGGCGGTGCAGCGCTGTCGATGCGTGCGGTCACCGGCAAGCCGATCAAGCTCATCGGCGTCGGCGAAAAGATGGGCGAACTCGAAGAGTTCCACCCCCGCCGCGTCGCCGACCGTATCCTCGGCATGGGCGACATCGTCTCGCTCGTCGAGAAGGCTGCCGAGAACATCGACGCCGAGAAGGCGGCCGCCATGGCCGCCAAGATGGCCAAGGGCAAGTTCGACCTGAACGACCTTGCAGACCAGCTCGGCCAGATGCAGAAGATGGGCGGCATGGGCGGTATCATGGGCCTGATGCCCGGCATGGCCGGCATGAAGGACAAGATGGCCGCGGCCGGCCTAGACGACAGCCTGTTCAAGCGCCAGCTCGCCATCATTTCGTCGATGACCAAGGCCGAGCGTGCCAACCCGGATCTGCTCAAGCACTCGCGCAAGAAGCGCATCGCCGCCGGTTCCGGCACCGATGCCGCCGACATCAACAAGCTTCTGAAGATGCACCGCCAGATGGCGGACATGATGAAGATGATGGGCGGTAAGGGCAAAGGCGGCATGATGAAGCAGATGATGGGCGGCCTTGCCAACAAGATGGGCCTTGGCGGCCTCGGTGGCGGCGGCATGCCTGATCTCTCGAAGCTCGACCCGAAGCAGCTCGAAGCCCTGCAGAAGCAGGCGGAAGCCGCCGGTCTGAAGCCGGGCGGTATGCCTGGCCTTGGCGGCGGTGGCCTGCCAGGTCTGGGTGGCGCCAAGCTTCCGGGTCTTGGTGGCGGCTTCCCCGGCCTTCCCGGCCTGCCGAAGAAGAAGTGAGGATCGCTTAAAAGATGATTGATCCCGAAATCAAAAAGGAATTGGCGGGCTACCGGCAGTCGATCGACAATATCGATGCCGCGCTCGTCCACATGCTGGCTGAACGCTTCCGCTGCACCCAGGCAGTCGGCGTTCTGAAAGCCAAGCACGAACTGCCGCCGGCCGACCCGGCGCGCGAAGAATACCAGATCGAACGCCTGCGCCGCCTGGCCAAGGATGCCAATCTGGATCCGGATTTCGCCGAGAAGTTCCTGAACTTCATCATCAAGGAAGTCATCCGGCATCATGAAGCCATCGCCGCCGATCGCTCGCATTCCGCGGGCAACGCCGGCACAAACCATTCCGCTTGAACCAAGCGGTCAAGAAAGCCTGCAAGGAGTTACTCAAATGGCACTGAAAATTCGTCTCGCCCGTGGCGGTTCCAAGAAGCGTCCTTACTACCAGATCGTCGTTGCCGACGCCCGCAGCCCGCGTGACGGCCGCTTCCTCGAGAAGATCGGCTCGTGGAACCCGATGCTCGGCAAGGACGACGAAAAGCGCGTCGAGCTCGACGCCGAGCGCGTCAACCACTGGATCGCCCAGGGCGCCCAGCCGACCGACCGCGTTCTGCGCTTCCTCGACCAGGCCGGTCTCGCAAAGCGCCCGGCTCGCAGCAACCCGACCAAGGGTGCCCCGGGCAAGAAGGCTCAGGAGCGCGCTGCTGAAGCCAAGCAGAAGGCTGAAGACGCCGCTGCTGCTGCTGCTGAATAACAGCCGGCGAACGGTCCGGAGAGTGATCGGCGGTCATCTGCCGACGCAACTCTCCGGCTGGCCGTGACTTAAGGAAACGGGTGGCATTTCCATGCCGCCCGTTTTCCGTTATGTGCACCGAGATATACCGAAACGGACGCGGATGATGAGCAAACTCGAAAACCCGGTTCTGATGGCGACGATCGGCGCGGCGCAGGGCCTGCGCGGCGAGGTCAGGGTCAAGTCCTTTACCGATGATCCGACGGCGCTCGGCGAGTATGGCAATCTGCACAGCGCAGACGGCCGTGTGTTCGAGGTGCTGGAGATTCGCGAGGCGAAAAACGTCGTCATCGTTCGCTTTCGCGGCGTCAATGACCGCAATGCCGCCGAGGCGCTCAACGGCCTCGACCTGTTCATCGAGCGCGACAACCTGCCCGATGACGATCTCGACGAGGACGAGTTCTTCTATGCCGATCTCGAGGGCCTGGAAGCGATCGACGGCAATGGGACGAGCTACGGCAAGGTCAGCGGTGTCTTCGATTTCGGCGCCGGCGACCTCCTTGAGCTGAAGGGGCCAGGCCGACGTCCGGTGCTGATCCCGTTTACCGAATGGTCGGTGCTGGAGATCGATCTGGAAGCGGGGCGGCTGCTGGTCGATCCGGTTGCGGCCGGCCTTACCGACGACAAGGACCAGGATCCGGGTAGTCCGTTTTCCGCGAAGCGCAAGTGAGCATCGCGGCCATGACGTTTCGCGCCACCATCCTGACGCTCTATCCCGAAATGTTTCCGGGCCATCTCGGCGCCTCGCTTTCCGGCAAGGCGCTCGAGCGTGGCCAGTGGTCGATCGAGCCGGTGCAGATCCGTGATTTCGCCGAGGACAAGCATCGCACAGTCGACGACACGCCGGCTGGCGGCGGCGCCGGCATGGTGCTGAAGCCGGATGTGCTCGCGCGCGCGATCGATCGTGTCTCGGAGAACGACGATCGGCCGCGATTGCTGATGAGCCCGCGTGGCCGACCGCTGACACAGGAGCGGGTGCGTGAACTTGCCGCCGGCCCCGGCGCCGTCATCGTTTGCGGACGCTTCGAAGGTGTCGATCAGCGGGTGATCGACGCCCGCGGCCTCGAAGAGGTTTCGATCGGCGACTATATTCTTTCGGGCGGCGAGCCGGCGGCCCTCACGCTGCTCGATGCCGTGGTGCGCATCCTGCCGGGTGTCATGGGCAACGAGCTTTCGGGTGTGCATGAGAGCTTCGAAGGCGGGCTGCTCGAGCATCCGCACTACACCCGCCCACAGGTCTTCGAAGGCCGCGAAATCCCGGCAGTGCTGACCTCGGGCAATCACGGCGCCATTGCCAAATGGCGCGAGGCGGAGGCGCGGCGGCTGACCGCCGAGCGCCGGCCCGATCTTCTTAATCAGCCCGTGAAGAAGTAATAGGCGGCAAGCAGCAGGCCGACGGCGACGACCAGCGCGCGGATGACCGTCTGCGGCACGCGTCTTGCTGCCCAGACGCCGCTGTAGCCGCCAAGGGCGGCCCCTGGCACCATGATTGCCGCGTGCAGCCAGGACACGACCCCGCCGGCGGCAAAGACGACGATGGCGATCGCGGCAATAACGATCGAGATGAAGTTCTTGAGCGCGTTCAGCCGGTGATAGCCGCCGCCGGTCGCAAGCCCCAGCACTGCCAGCATCATGATGCCCATGCCGGCGCCGAAGAAGCCGCCGTAAATGGAGGTGACGAACTGGGCGCCGATGCCGACCGGATTGATCGCATGCTCGTCGACGCGGGCCTTAGGCTTCAGGAGCGGCCCGGCAGCGAAGATCGCCGTTGCCGCCAGCAGCAGCCAGGGCACAAGCGCGCGGAAGGAGGCATTGGAGAGCGAGATGAGCAGCAGCGCGCCGGCCAGACCGCCAAGTGCGGAGATGACGCCGAGCAGGATCGCATAGCGCTTGTCGGCGCGGATCTCCTTGGCATAGGCGAGCGCCGAGGTGATGTAGCCTGGAAACTGGATGATCGACGAGGTCGCGTTGGCGACGATTGGCGAGAGACCGCCAAGCGTCATCGCCCCGAAGGTCAGGAACGTTCCGCCGCCGGCAATGGCATTGACGACGCCGGACAGGAAGCCGGCCGCAAACAGCATGAGTATTTCGAAGATGTTCATGGTCTCCCCCGACCCCTCATGCTCGGGATAGCCGGTGGTTGTGCCGGCCGCAAGTCCGTTGCATCGGACAATCATCACGCGCGTGTTTGCGTATTTTCTGATAAATTCGGCTTTCCTGGCGCGGATGCCTTAGAAATTATGGCCTTCGGGGATGACAAGGCAGTGCGATTGGTGTAAGTGCCGCCCCGGTTCGGGTTCCATGCCCGTCGACCAAAACAAAGAATGGCGAATCCGCTCCTGCCGGTATCCGGCAAGACCTGAAGGCTGGCCCGACAGGTTCATCGAGAGCGCTCTGGCTGTTTCAGAAAAACTTGAAAGGTTAGACCGATGAACATCATCCAGCAGCTGGAAGCCGAACAGGCCGCCAAGATCGCCGCCAAGCGCACGCTCCCGGAATTCTCCGCAGGCGACACGCTCCGCGTCAACGTCCGCGTTGTCGAAGGCAACCGTACCCGCGTCCAGGCCTATGAAGGCGTTTGCATCGCTCGTTCGGGCGGCGGCATCAACGAAAGCTTCACCGTTCGCAAGATCTCCTACGGCGAAGGCGTCGAGCGCGTATTCCCGGTTTACTCTCCGCTCGTCGAGAGCGTCGAAGTGGTTCGCCGCGGTAAGGTCCGCCGCGCCAAGCTCTACTACCTGCGCGACCGTCGCGGTAAGTCGGCTCGTATCGTCGAGAACACCGGCACGCGCGCCCGCAAGCTGAACGAAGCCGAGCGTCAGGCGATTGCCGAGGAAAAGGCACGCATCGAGGCTGAAAAGGTTGCAGCAGCTCAGGCGCTCGCCGCCGAGAAGGCAGCAGCCGAAGCCGCCGAAGCAAAGGCAGCAGCGGAAGCCGCAGCAGAATAACATTTCAATCCCTAGGGATTGTTGGAAAGGCGGCCTCGGCCGCCTTTCTTTTTTGGTACTATCCGCTTGTCTTTTCGACGGAATTTGTGACATTTTCCGCTGCCACACTTTTCGGGAGCTCCTCCAATGACAATCCGTCGCCACGTGCTTGCGGGCATCGCAGCCGCACTTGCAGCACCTTTTGCGTTTTCTGCACCGGCGCTGGCCGCCGACCTGCCTGACCTCGGCGGCAAGACGGTCGTCGTCGTCACGGAGAACGCCTACCCGCCGCTGCAGTTTGTCGATCCGAAGTCCGGCGAAGCCAAGGGCTGGGAGTACGACGCGATGAACGAGATCGCCAAGCGGTTGAATTTCAAGGTCGAATACCAGAACACCAGCTGGGACGCGATGATCCAGGCGGTGCATGACGGTCAGTACCAGATCGGCATGACGGGCATCACCATCAAGGATGACCGCAAGGAAAAGGTCGATTTCTCGGACCCCTACATGCGCTCGCAGCAGTTCATGCTGGTGCGCAGCGACGAGGCCCGCTTCAACGATGGCAAGAGCTTCGGCGCCTTTGCCGACGGTCTCGTCGGCGCACAGCCGGGTACCTCGCCGTTCTACACCGCCGTCTACGAAATGCTCGACGGCAACGAGCAGAACCCGCGCATCAAGCTGTTTGAGACCTTCGGCGCGACCGTTCAGGCGCTGAAGGCCGGCGACGTCGATGTGGTCCTGACCGATAGCGTCGCCGCCAAGGGCTATGTCGATTCCTCCGAAGGCAAGCTCAAGGTCGTCGGTGGGCCGCTCGGCACCGAGGATTTCGGCTTCATCTTCCCGAAGGGCTCGGATCTCGTGGCTCCGGTCAACGCCGCGATCAAGGCGCTGAAGGAAGACGGTACCTTCGACGCCCTCGATAAGAAGTGGTTCCTCGAATACAAGATGGGCGGCTGATAGCAGGCTATGGCCGCTCCACAATCTTCAGACATGTCCGGCAAGGGCGACTATCCCTGGTGGTTGGTCGCCCTTGTTGTGATCGCTGTGGCGCTCGCCGCCGTGATCATCAGCAATGACATCTTCTCGGAAGTCTTCACCGTCGTCTTCAAGGGCCTTGGCGTCACCGTCTTCGTGACCCTCATGGGCTTCGTGCTGGCGACGACGCTCGGCCTCGGCATCGCGCTGATGGCGCTCTCCGAGCACTCGTCCCTTCGGCAGATCGCCCGCTTCTATACGGAAGTCATCCGCGGCGTGCCGATCCTGGTGCTTCTGTTCTACATTGCCTTCGTCGGCGCGCCGGGGCTCGTCGTCGCGGCCAATTTCATCTCAGCACCGCTGATCAGCGCCGGCTGGATGGAGCCGGTTGTCGTGCGCGACATCTCCTTGATGTGGCGGGCGATCCTGGCGCTGATGATCGGCTATTCTGCGTTCATCGCCGAAGTGTTCCGGGCGGGCATCCTCTCGGTAGACAAGGGGCAGGTCGAAGCCGCCAAGGCGCTCGGGCTTTCACGCTACCAGCGCTTTCGTCTCGTCATCTTTCCGCAGGCGATCCGCGTGATCCTGCCGCCGCTCGGCAACGACTTTATCGCCATGGTCAAGGACAGTTCGCTCGTCTCGGTGCTCGGCGTCGCCGACATTACGCAGATGGGCAAGGTCTATGCCTCCGGCTCCTTTCGCTTCTTCGAGACCTATTCGATCGTTGCCTATGTCTATCTCGTGCTGACCATCGGTCTGTCGCTGGGATTGCGGGGGCTGGAGCGGCGGCTCAGGCGCGCGGAGCAGCGCTGAGTCCGTTTCCGGCAATTGCCGACCTGTCAGAAAATTGATATGAACACGGCCATGGAATCCAAATTCGGATGTAGCGAGCAGAAAATCGTCGTGCTGCAGGACCACAAGCGCCTGCCGGCACGCTTCTTTGCGCGCGTCCACGGGGCGCTTACAAGCCGCCTATCCTGATCTCCTGATCAGTGCTTCCGGCCGCCTTGCCGCCGGCTTTCCTACTTTTTTTGAAAACTCGATGGATATACCGCCATGAGCGCACCGCGTACCCTCTATGACAAGATCTGGGACGATCACCTGGTCAACGCACAGGACGACGGCACCTGTCTTCTCTACATCGACCGTCACCTCGTTCACGAAGTGACGAGTCCGCAGGCCTTCGAAGGTCTGCGCATGGCCGGCCGCAAGGTCCGTGCGCCTGAAAAGACGCTCGCTGTCGTCGACCACAATGTTCCGACTTCGGCCGACCGTCACCTCGGCATCAAGAACGAGGAAAGCCGCATCCAGGTCGAGGCGCTCGCCAAGAACGCCGCCGACTTCGGCGTCGAATACTACTCGGAAAACGACAAGCGCCAGGGCATCGTGCACATCGTCGGCCCCGAGCAGGGCTTCACCCTGCCGGGCATGACCATCGTGTGCGGTGACAGCCACACCTCGACACATGGCGCCTTCGGTTCGCTGGCCCACGGCATCGGCACGTCGGAAGTCGAGCACGTGCTCGCGACCCAGACGCTGATCCAGAAGAAGGCGAAGAACATGCTGGTGCGCGTCGACGGCCAGCTGCCGCCGGGCGTCACCGCCAAGGACATCATCCTCGCCATCATCGGCGAGATCGGCACTGCCGGCGGCACCGGCCACGTCATCGAGTTTGCCGGCGAAGCGATCCGCTCGCTGTCGATGGAAGGCCGCATGACCATCTGCAACATGACGATCGAAGGCGGCGCCCGCGCCGGCCTGATCGCGCCTGACGAAACGACGTTCGCCTATATCAAGGACAAGCCGCGCGCACCGAAGGGCAAGGCCTGGGACATGGCGCTCGACTACTGGAAGACGCTGCACACGGACGAGGGCGCGCATTACGATCGCGTCGTCGTGCTCGACGCTGCCAACCTGCCGCCGATCGTCTCCTGGGGCTCGTCGCCGGAAGACGTCATCTCGGTTCAGGGCATCGTTCCCAATCCGGATGAGATCCAGGAAGAGAACAAGCGGGCCTCCAAGTGGCGCGCGCTCGACTATATGGGGCTGAAGCCGGGCACGAAGATCACCGACATCGCCGTCGACCGCGTCTTCATCGGCTCGTGCACCAACGGCCGCATCGAGGACCTCCGGGCCGTGGCCGAGGTGGTCGAAGGCCGCAAGGTCGCCTCGACCGTTTCGGCGATGATCGTTCCGGGATCCGGCCTCGTGAAGGAACAGGCCGAGGCCGAAGGCCTCGACAAGATCTTCCGCGAAGCGGGCTTCGACTGGCGCGAGCCGGGCTGCTCCATGTGTCTGGCGATGAACGACGACCGGCTGAAGCCCGGCGAGCGTTGCGCCTCCACATCGAACCGCAACTTCGAGGGCCGTCAGGGCTTCAAGGGCCGCACGCATCTGGTCTCGCCGGCGATGGCGGCAGCCGCTGCGGTCGCGGGTCATTTCGTCGATATCCGCGAATGGAAATAGGCCGGCTCTGAGCTTTTCCGGCGTCAATGGCCGCCCTTCGGGGCGGCCTTTTTTATTTGGCGCTCTCCCCGCCCGCGCGCCTGAAATGGGTTAAGCTGTGCGGGCCGAGGCACATTGGGGAGGACGATGGGATGAGCGACGATCTGCCTGTGCAACGCTACCGTCTGCTGCTGTTGCGCCATGCCAAGTCCGCCTGGCCGGACGGCGTCGCCGACATCAACCGACCGCTCGGCGAGCGAGGCCGCAAGGCGGCGCCACTGATGGGGGGCTATATGGCTCGGCATGCGCTCGTGCCGGATCTCGCCCTCGTCTCGACCGCGAAACGGGCGCAGGAGACCTGGACACTTGTAGCCGCTGCCTTGCCGCCCGGCATCACGGTCGAAAACACCCGGGCGATCTATGAGGTGGAGGCCGCCCAGATCCTCAGCGTGCTTCGTGCAACCGACCCGGCCATCAGGACGCTGCTGATCGTCGGCCATAATCCCGGCATGGAGGACCTGGCGCACGAGCTCGTCGGCTCCGGCGATGCAGATCTGCGTATGCGCATGGCGGACAAGTTTCCGACGGCGGCGCTTGCCGTCCTTGAATTCGAAGCGACAGGCTGGCGTGAGCTTCTGTCCAGCGGGGCCAGGCTCGCGCGCTTCGTCACGCCGCGTTCGCTCGATTGAGCCGATCGGACGTCGAGGTCAGATTACCTTCACGACGGTGCCGCGGCGCATATGCGGGATCAGCCGACGCATCGCCGGCAGGCTGACGGCGACGCAGCCCTGCGTCGGCTCGTAGCCCGGCCGGATCAGGTGAAAGAAGATCGCCGAACCGGCATTTCGCCGGCGCGCGAGCAGGTTCCAGTCCATCACCAGGCAGATGTCGTAGAGCCCGTCGTCACGCATCATCTCCTCATGGCTCGGCTGGAAGGGTGCCTTGACCGGGCGATTGTAGAGCGCGTGGCGTGTCGCGTCGCACCACAGCATGCCCGTGCGCGTCGTCCGGGTCGGCAGCGGCGTCGGCGGCAGGAGGAGGCGGTCGCGCCTGACATAGCCGCCGATCAGCTTCATCGCGGCGCGTGGCGTGGCGCCGTCGCCCTCGCGCTTCAGGCTGGTAATGCCACTTCGCCCGATGGCGGCGTGCTCGACGCGGCCGTCGAACGAGACAAGTGCTCGCTTGCGATCGCGCGGTGCGGCGCGCACGGTGATGACAGATTTGGCTGGTCTTCTTCCCGACGTTTTCTTGAGCATCATTCTCACGGATTTTTGCTTTGCCCGTGATTTGGGGGGCACCATAAGCACGGTTACGGATATAAAGAGGTAGCAACGCTGGTTCGCTTGCCAACACAGGCATTTGAGCTAGTTTGAAAACCGAAGCAAACAGGAATTGTCCCATGGCGACCCGTACCATTCTTCTTGTCGATGACGACAATGACCTGCGCGAGACCCTGGTCGAGCAGCTCTCGCTCTACGAGGAATTCGACCTCATCCAGGAAGCGACTGCCGGCAAGGGCATCCAGACGGCGCGTGCCCAGCAGGTGGACCTGTTGATCATGGATGTCGGCCTGCCGGACATGGACGGTCGCGAAGCGGTGAAGCTGCTGCGCAAGGGCGGCTTCAAGGCGCCGATCATCATGCTGACCGGCCACGACACCGATTCCGATACGATTCTCGGCCTTGAGGCCGGCGCCAACGACTATGTGACGAAGCCGTTCCGTTTCGCCGTACTGCTCGCCCGCATCCGCGCGCAGCTGCGCCAGCACGAGCAGAGCGAGGACGCGACCTTCAGCGTCGGGCCCTACACGTTCAAGCCGAGCCAGAAGCTGCTGACGCTCGAAAACGGCCAGAAGATCCGGCTTACCGAAAAGGAAGCGGCGATCATCCGCTATCTCTACCGCGCCGACCAGAAGGTGGTGACGCGCGACGTGCTCTTGGAAGAAGTCTGGGGCTACAATTCCGGCGTGACCACCCACACGCTCGAAACCCACGTCTATCGTCTGCGCCAGAAAATCGAGCGGGACCCTTCCAATGCCGAGATTTTGGTGACAGAGAACGGCGGCTACAAGATCGTTCCGTAGCCGGGGTGCGCAGGGTGGCAAACCACTTCTCGCGCGTTCTCCGTAGACTGTTGTTTGCATGGGTCGCGTGCGCGATCCGGTCCATCGGGACCGGCACTGGCGTGACCGTGGGAGGTTAGCCGCTTGGCGCTCAACGACGATATCGTGCTTCTGTCCAACGTGCCGCTGTTTGCCGATATCAGCGAGGACAAGCTGAGGCTGATCGCCTTCGGCGCGGAGCGGCGCCGCATCTTCAAGGGACAGGAGCTGTTTCGCGAGGGGGCGCCGGCCGATTGCGCCTATGCGATCGCCAGCGGCAGCTTGTCCCTGTCGAAGGCCGGTTTCGACGGTTCTGAGACGACGGTCTCGACCGTCAGTCGCGGAGCGCTTCTGTCGGAACTGGCGCTGATCTCGATGGTCGAGCGTAAGTTCACGGCAACGGCCGAGGAAGACAGCGAAGTCATTCGCATCAATCGGCCGCTCTTCCGCCGCATGCTGGAGGAATATCCTGAAGTGGCCGAGCTCGTCGAAGCGCGCATCCGCGAAAACCTGCAGGCGATGATCCGCCGGGCCGGCGCGCTCGCCGGCCGTTTTGCTTGAACCGCGCTACGGTTTCTCGCTACCACCGATATTTCAGCGAACCGAGCACGGTGCGGCCCTGGCCGAAATAGCAGTAGCCATCGGTGCAGACCTCTTCGCGGCGATCGCCGAGATTGGTAGCGCTGACGGCGAGCGACAGTCCGTCGAGTTCGGGATTCTTGACGCCGAAGTCGTAGGCGATCGAGGCGTCGAAATAGACGGCGCCGCCGTTCTTGGCGGTGTTGGCATCGGACGTGTAGGAGCTTGACGCCAGCCGTACGCCGCCGCCGAGGCTGAGGCCCGCAAGCTGCGTGTCTTCGGGCAAAAGATAGTTCACCCACAGCGATGCGACATGGCGCGTCTTCGTCGACGGCACGTTGCCGATCAGCGACGGATCGACGTTTCCGGTGATTTCAGCGTCGTTGTAGTTGTAGGCGGCGATGAAGCTCAGGCCGTTGTCGAACTCCCGGCGTCCTTCCACCTCGAAACCATTGGTCGTCACCTCGCCGGCCGACTTGTAGTAGTAGCCGACGGGAAGGGACGGGTCGGACACGTATTGCGGCGCGCCGCTTTCGACGATCCGGTAATAGGCCGCGCTCAGTGAATAGGCTTCGCCTTCCGGGTGGTACTTCACGCCCAGTTCGACCTGCTCGCCGGTCGTCGGATCGAGCACGCGGCCATCGGCCGAAAGCTCTGTGCGCGGCACGAAGGAGGTGCTGTAGCTGGCATAGGGCGCGATGCCGTTGTCGAAGAGGTAGAGCAGGCCGGCCTGTCCGGTCAGTTCGCCATCGTCCTTGCGATCGACGACGCCGGTATTCTTGTTGGTGCTGGTCTGGTCGACCCAGTCGTAGCGAAGGCCACCAACGGCGCGCCAGTTGCCTACCTCCAGCTGATCCTGGACATAGATGCCCGTCTGCCGAAGGTCCCGCCCGCTGAAGCTGGTAAGTGCTGGCGTCGGACCGCCGACGCCGAAGGTTGGGTTGTTGAGATCGAAGCGATAGGCCGGATCGACGGCGCCGAAACCGAGGCCGAAGTCCGAGGTGATCCAGGTGTAGTCGAGGCCGGTCAGCAGCGTGTGCGAGGCCGCACCGGTGTCGAAGTTGGCTTCGAGCTGGTTGTCGATCTGGTAGGCGCGCTGGTCGTCCTTGATGGCGACGGGTGAGCGGTCAAAGACGCCGGGCGCGACCTCCGTCCCGAACTGCAGGTAACGGGCCTTGAGGTCCAGATCGCTGACGCGGCCGTGCTGGCGGAAGGTCAGGCCGTTGTCGAACTCGTGCTCGAACTCGTAACCGGCCTGGACCTGGCCGACCTTCTGGTAGTCATAGTCCGGGTCGCTGTAGCGCAGCAGCCGGCCGTCATGCTCGAGCACCCGCGGGCTGGCGTCGCTTTCGCCCTTCTGCCCCAGGCCGTAGACCGTCAGCGACGTGCCTTCGTCCGGCTTCCAGGTGAAGGAGGGCTGCAGCAGGTAACGATCGTCGGCAACGTCGTAGTTGGTCTCGCCGTTTCGCAGAAGCCCGACGATGCGATAGAGGACGTCGCCGTCAGCCGTTACCGGCCCGCCGACATCGAAGGCGGCCTGGGCGCGACCGATCGTGCCATATTGCAACTCGACCTCGCGGTGGGGCTCCTCCTCGGGCATCTTCGATATGCGATTGACGATGCCGCCGACGCCGGCAGCACCGTACATGACCGAGACCGGACCTTTCAGGATCTCGATCCGCTCGAGGCCGTAGACCTCCGTCGGGAAGGTGCCGTAGTTCATGTAGGGCTGGCGCAGGCCGTCACGGAAATCGCCGGTCGTCGTCGTCTCGAAACCGCGGATATAGATCTGGTCGAAACGCGGATCGAAGCCGAAGGCGCCGGTCGTGACGCCGGCGGCATAACGCGTTGCCTGGATCATGTCCTGCACGCCGCGTTCTTCGAGCTCCTTGCGCGTGACCACCGAGACCGAGCGGGGCGTTTCGATCAGCGGCGTGTCGGTCTTCAGCGCCGAGACGTTGCGTGTCGGCACGATCGTGTCGTTATCCTCGGCGATCGTCGCAGCTGCCTTGCCGGCCGTCGCTTCGATCTTTTCCAGACGGGTGGTCTTCTGGCTTTCGGCCGATTGCGCATGGGTCGCTGTCGGCGAAAGGATCACGGCGACAGCGCTTGCGGCGAGCACGGTGGTTGCGGACAGCGCGCGGCGCGAGGCGTGCAGGAAGGTGGTCGGCAAGGTCTTTGGCATCTCTGGCCCTCTTGCGGGCGCACGAAAACCCTCCGGCCAAAGCCAGAGCAAAGCACCCGAATATCAGTGAAAACGACGGCTGAGCGGCCATCGGAGGCGGTGTCCCCGCCGCCCGACAAGAGGGATAGTCCGTTTGGAAATGCGCATCAAGAAAAATATGATTCTTTTAGTCATGTTTTTCTTGATGGAACAGCGGGCGCCGAAGGCGCGTGCCGCCGCCCAGAAAATGACGTCCTAGATGTCGAAGTGCGCGATGACGGGCACGTGGTCTGAGGGGCGCTCCCAGCCGCGGGCTTCGCGCAGGATATCGACGTTCTTGAGCGCCGGCGCGAGGTCGGCGGACGACCAGATATGGTCGAGTCGGCGGCCACGGTCGGCAGCTTCCCAGTCCTTCGCCCGGTAGCTCCACCAGGTGTAGAGCTTGGTCGGGGATGGCGTGTGCTGGCGCATCAGGTCGACCCAGCCGCCGCCGTTCATGACCGTGGTCAGCCCCTCGGTTTCGATCGGCGTATGGCTGACGATCTTCAGGAGCTGTTTGTGCGACCAGACGTCGTCTTCCAGCGGCGCGATATTGAGGTCGCCGACGAGGATCGAGGAAATGCCGGCCTCGGCTTCGGCGTGCAGCAGCTTCATCTCCTCGACGAAATCGAGCTTGTGGCCGAATTTCGGATTGATGGTGCGGTCCGGCTCGTCGCCGCCGGCAGGCACGTAGAAATTATGCAGCCGGATCTTCTTGCCGCCGGCCTCGAAAACGACCGAGAGGTGGCGGGCGTCGCCGATGCCGCAATAGTCGCGGCGATCGCTAAGCTCATGCAGCGGCAGGCGCGAGATCGTCGCCACGCCGTGATAGCCCTTCTGGCCGTGCATCTCGATATGATTGTAGCCGAGCGCCTTCAGGGGCTTGGACGGAAACTGGTCGTTCGGGCACTTGGTTTCCTGCAGGCAGAGGATGTCAGGCTCCCAGGTCTGCAGCAGATGCTCGACCAGCGGCATGCGCAGGCGAACGGAGTTGATGTTCCAAGTGGCGACGGAAAGGGCCATGCGTCATTCCCTGATCGGCTGGGGCCGGACGCTCGCGAAGGGAAGGCCGGCTCGGGATGGATGTTTGACCCGAGCTTTAAGCAGGTCCGGCGCGCCGGGACAAGGAATGCCTGAACGAGGCCGCACTAAAAACTGCGCGTCCTATGGACGCGCGAAGGTCGGCTTGGCGCATGATGTCGCTCAGCCGCCGCGCTTGTTGCGGACCTCGTCATAGGGGATCTGGAAGACCTTGTCGTCCAGCGCCATACCGGTCTTGACATTGAAGATCATGACCGAGGTGTCCTTCTTCTGCGCGTCGGTGATGGTCCACTGGCGCAGATCGTAGGTCTTCGGGTCGAACATCATGGTGATGGTCGAATCGCCGAAGATCGAACGGTCGCCAAGCACGATGGTGATGAGGTCGGACTCTTCCTTGACGTCGCGCACCATCTTGCCGGTCAGGTCGATCCTCTCGCTGAGCAGCAGGTTGAGCGGAGTCTTCGACAGCGGATAGATGTCCCAGGTCTTGAGCTTCATGTTGCCGATGACGACGGACTTGCCGTCGGCGATGACGCGCATCGGCGAGGGGGCCTCGTAGTTGAAGCGGATGCGGCCGGGACGGCGGATATAGAACTTGCCGCCGGTCTGCTCGCCGCGCGGGCCGAACTGGACGAATTCGCCGGCCATGGTCTTCACCGAGGAGAAATGGTCGGCGATCTTCTGGGCAGCGCTCGGGGCCTGGGCGAAGGCCTGGCCGAGGTCGAGACCGGTGCCGCCGATGCCGCCAAGTGCCGCAAGCCCGCACACGAAGAGGCGGCGCGACATCACCGGGTGGTTGCGCTCGCCAGTCTTAGTCTCTGTCATCTCGGTCTCCTTCATTTACGAATCATCTGGAGCGCAAGTGCGGCGCCTTCAAGGCGCCATTTTCGAGCTTTTTCGCTCGCGCTCTCACATGACTGTTACCGGTTTGGCCCTTTATGCAGGGCCTCTGCCCGCATCCGCCGGGCGTCTTTTCTATCAATGCATTCGCCTCACGCGAATCTGCGGGAATTGCCCTGTGGTCCGGTGACTTACTCTTCGGTCGGAACGAGGATCTCGCGTTTGCCGGCGTGGTTCGCCGGGCCGATGATGCCTTCCTGCTCCATGCGCTCGATCAGCGATGCGGCACGATTGTAACCGATCCCGAGGCGACGCTGCACGTAGGAAGTCGAGGCCTTGCCGTCGCGCAGGACGACCGCAACCGCCTGGTCGTAAGGATCGTCGGAATCGGCGAGATTGGAGGTGCCGGCCGGGCCGCCGCCCTCGCCATCCTCGTCGTCATCCTCGGTGATGGCATCGAGATATTGCGGTACGCCTTGCGTCTTCAGGTAGGCGACGACTTCTTCGACCTCGGTGTCGGAGACGAAGGGGCCGTGGACGCGCTGGATGCGGCCGCCGCCGGCCATGTAGAGCATGTCGCCCATGCCGAGCAGCTGTTCGGCGCCCTGTTCGCCAAGGATGGTGCGGCTGTCGATCTTCGAGGTCACCTGGAACGAGATGCGGGTCGGGAAGTTGGCCTTGATCGTGCCGGTGATGACGTCGACCGAGGGGCGCTGCGTCGCCATGATGACATGGATGCCGGCGGCGCGGGCCATCTGGGCGAGCCGCTGCACGGCGCCCTCGATGTCCTTGCCGGCGACCATCATCAGGTCGGCCATTTCGTCGATGATGACGACGATGTAGGGCATCGGCGCCAGATCGAATTCTTCCGTCTCGTACATGGCTTCGCCGGTCTGGCGGTCGAAGCCGGTCTGCACCGTGCGGGTGATCTGTTCGCCCTTGGCAAGCGCCTGCTCGACGCGGCTGTTGAAGCCGTCGATGTTGCGTACGCCGATCTTCGACATCTTCTTGTAGCGCTCTTCCATCTCGCGCACCGTCCACTTCAGTGCGACGACCGCCTTCTTGGGGTCGGTCACAACCGGCGAAAGCAGGTGTGGGATGCCGTCATAGACGGAAAGTTCGAGCATCTTCGGGTCGATCATGATCAGGCGGCACTGATCGGGGCTCAGCCGATAGAGCAGCGACAGGATCATGGTATTGATCGCGACCGATTTGCCCGAACCGGTGGTGCCGGCGACGAGCAGATGCGGCATCTTGGCGAGATCGGCGACGACGGGCTCGCCGCCGATCGTCTTGCCGAGCGCCATGGCAAGGCGGGCCTTGGAGGTCTCGAAATCGCGCGAGCCGATGAGTTCGCGCAGATAGACGGTTTCGCGCCGCTGGTTCGGCAGTTCGATGCCGATGGCGTTGCGGCCGGGAACGACGGCGACGCGAGCCGCGATCGCGCTCATCGAGCGGGCGATATCGTCGGCAAGGCCGATGACGCGGGAGGACTTGATGCCCGGTGCCGGTTCCAGTTCGTAGAGGGTAACGACCGGGCCAGGGCGAACGTGGATGATCTCGCCCTTGACGCCGAAATCTTCAAGCACGCCTTCGAGCATGCGGGCGTTCTGCTCCAGCGCATCGGGCGAGAGCGAGGCGTCGCGGCCGACGTTTTTCGGCTCGGCAAGGAAATGCATCGGCGGCAGCGTGAAGTCGCCATCGTTGTCGTCGACGAAGGAGCGCTGGGCTTCGCGCTCGACGCGCTGGCCCGTCTTCGGGCGAGGAGCAGGCGTCGAAACGCGCGAGCCGCCCTTGGGCAGGCCCTGCTTCGGCGGTGCCGCCTTCGGCGCCCAGTCGGCGGCTGCATCGTAGTCTTCGTCGTCGGGCAGAATGCCGGCGGGGCGGCGCTCGTCGATGTCGAAGGGCAGATCGTCGTCCTCGTCGTCGGCCATGATCGGCGGCGGGGTGAGGATGCGGCGCTCGGAGCGGTCGAGCGAGGGCTCGATGCGGTCGCCGGCGGCCATCGGCTTCGGCCGGGCGGGCTCGTTCAGTGTGCCGAACTCGTCGTTGTTGAAATCATAGGGTTCGTCGTACTGGCGCTTGGGCGTGGCTCGGGTGCCGCTCATGCCGAAAATGCGGCGCATGCGCGCGTGCATGGTGTAGCGCATATGGGCAAAGGAGCCCATCAGCAGGGTGAAGGGGCCTTCGCTGTCGTCCTCGTCCAGTTCGTCGCGCACGGTGCGCGCCTTGCTCGGCGTCGGCTCGGCAATTTCCTCTTCCTCCTCCTCGTCGCTGACGCCGATCAGGCCGGCGCTATAGACCAGGCACCAGGCGGCGGGGACGGCGAAGATGCAGGCAAGAATGGTCGCAAGCGTGCCGGTCGGGAAGGCACCGGTAAAGAGCGCGGGGAAGCGCAGGATCATGTCGCCGAAGACGCCTCCAAGGCCGTTGGGCAGCGGCCAGGTGATGGGGGCGGGAACACAGCTGAGTGCTGCGCCGGCAAGCACCGAGCCGACGAACCAGAGACCGAGGCGCTTGAAGACCTTGTCGAAACGTTTGCCGCCGATCAGCACCAGGGCCCAGGCGACGGCCGGCAGGAGGGCGACGACGCTGGCTAGCCCGAAGAACTGCATGAAGATGTCGGCAAAGGCAGCACCCGTGTAACCGAGCACGTTGGTCGGCGCTTGTGACGTGGCGTAGGAGAAGCTGGGATCGGCGACGTTCCATGTCGAGAGCGCTGCGACGGCCAGCGCCAATGCGCCGAACAGCGCAAAGCCCGCCAGCGACGCGATCTGTCGCCAAACGAAGGTGGTTAGCACGAACCGGTTGGAACGGCTGTCAAGCGCTGCCGGATTGCTTCTGCTCATGTTGCCTGCTGCCCGTCTCGATCTTCACGGCGCATTGCGCGCCATGGAATCAACCTAAGCGGTGTACGGTTAATGCGACATTAACCATGCGTAGTTGGCGCTAAAATAGCAGTCGCAGCCGGACCGATCGGCACGAAAAAAAGGCCCGGAGCTTCCGATCCGGGCCAAGGGCGATCCGCGTGGGGCGGATCGCGACGGGACTGTAGGCGGCGCCGGATTGCCGGCGCCGCGATCCGCTTAGCTGTGGTAGGCGGCTTCACCGTGCGACGAGAGGTCGAGGCCCTCGCGTTCGGCTTCGACGGAGACGCGCAGGCCGACGATCGAGTCCACCAGCTTGTAGAGGATGACGGAGACGACGCCGCACCAGACGATGGTGATGGCAACCGCGGTCAGCTGGGTCATGAACTGGCCGCCCATGGTGACGCCGTCGGCATAACCGATGCCGCCGAGCGACGAGGAGGCGAAGATGCCGGTGGCAAGCGCACCGAAGAAGCCGCCGACGCCGTGGACGCCGAAGACGTCTGCCGTGTCGTCATAGTGGAACTTGTTCTTCACGACAGAGACGAAGAAGTAGCAGAGCGGCGAGACGAGCACGCCCATGACGATCGCGCCCATCGGGCCGGCAATGCCGGCGGCGGGCGTGATGGCGACGAGACCGGCGATCATGCCCGAGGCGGCGCCCAGCATCGAGGCCTTGCCGCGGGTGAAGGTTTCGACGGCCGACCAGGAGAGAATGGCGGCTGCGGTTGCAAGGAAGGTGTTGACGGTCGCGAGCATGGCGCCGCCCGAGGCTTCGAGGTTTGAGCCGGCGTTGAAGCCGAACCAGCCGAACCAGAGCATGGCAGCGCCAACCAGCGTCAGCGTCATGGAGTGCGGTGCCATCATGTCGCGGCCGTAGCCGGTGCGCTTGCCGACCATGATCGCGCCGATCAGGCCAGCCACGCCGGCATTGATGTGAACGACGGTGCCGCCGGCGAAGTCAAGCGCGCCCATGCCGAAGAGCAGGCCGTTGCCGTCCCAGACCATGTGGGCTATCGGGAAGTAGACGAAGGTCGCCCAGAGTACCGAGAAGAGCACGGCTGCGGAGAACTTGATGCGCTCGGCAAAGGCGCCGACGATCAGCGCCGGGGTCAGTGCCGCGAAGGTCATCTGGAACAGCATGAAGATGTATTCCGGAATGACGACGCCTTCCGAGAAGGTGGCCGACGTGCTCTCAGTGGTGACGCCGGCGAGGAACATCTTGGCGAAGCCGCCGAAATAGGGGCTGGTCGAGCCGCCGAAGGCGAAGGAGTAACCGTAGACGACCCAGACGATCATCATCGTTGCGCCGATCACGGTGCACTGCATCAGCACCGACAGCATGTTCTTGGCGCGCACCAGGCCGCCGTAGAACAGCGCGAGGCCCGGGATCAGCATGAAGAAGACGAGAAGCGTCGAGATGAACATGAAGGCGGTATCGGCCTTGTCCGGCACCGGTACGGCTGCGGCCGCCGCCGGTGCCGCTTCCTGCGCGAAGGCCACGGCCGGCGCAAGCAGGGCGGCGGTCATTGCGCCCAGGCGTCCAAGAGAGGTGGAAAGCTTAAGTGATGACATCGAGGTAGTGCTCCCTGAACGGCGTGGTTTACAACGCTTCTGAATCGGTTTCGCCGGTGCGGATGCGCACCGCATGGTCAATGGCGTAGACGAAGATCTTTCCGTCGCCGATCTGGCCGGTCTTGGCGGCTGCGGCGATCGCTTCAACGGCCTTGTCGACGAGTTCTGAAGGAACGGCGATCTCGACCTTCAGTTTCGGCAGGAAGCTCACGGCATATTCGGTACCGCGGTAGATTTCGGTATGTCCCTTCTGGCGGCCGTAGCCTTTGACTTCGGTCACGGTCAGGCCCTGGATGCCGACAGCAGTGAGGGCTTCGCGAACCTCATCGAGCTTGAACGGCTTGATAATGGCCATCACAATTTTCATCTGGTTTCATCCTTGTTCGCCTCCGGCGGAGGCCGTCTCTCCTTGCTGCGGAGCGCCAGAGCGCCGTGCAACCGAACCACGACATTCAAGGGGCGTGCCAGATTCTGACGCTCGACTTAAGGTAATGAAAACAAATAGAAAAAAAGAAAGCCGCAGCACGATTGCTGCGGCGCATCAAAAAATCGTCACTTTAGAAGATTAAAAAATAGGCAGAACGAAGATTCTGCTTATTTCCTATTCAGATGCCTTTTTCCGGATCAGCCCTTCCTGGGCGACGGAGGCGATCAGCACACCGGAACGCGTAAAAAGGCTGCCTCTGGTCATCCCGCGGGCACCATGCGCACTCGGACTGTCCTGGGTATAGAGCAGCCAGTCGTCCATCTTGCAGGGGCGGTGGAACCACATGGCGTGATCCAGGCTCGCCACCTGCAGGTTCCGGTCGAAGACCGAAGTGCCGTGCGCATAGAGCGAGGTGTCGAGCAGGGTCATGTCGGAGAGATAGGCAAGGATCGCTGCCTGGATATGGCGCTCGTCCGGAACCGTGCCGACGGCCTTGACCCAGACATCCTGGATCGGCTTGCCGTCGTTGCGGGTAAAATAGTGCTGCAGCGACGCCGGCCGGATCTCGATCGGCCGCGGCCTTTCCCAATAGCGCCGGATTGCTTCGGGCGCGTGGACGAGAAACTTTTCCTTCAGCTCCTGTTCGCCCGGAAGCGTCTCGGGCATGGCGAGATCAGGCATGTCGATCTGGTGGTCGAAACCGTCCTCGTCGTACTGGAACGAGGCGGACATGGAGAAGATCGCCTTGCCATGCTGGATGGCGACCACCCGCCTGGTGGCGAAGCTCGAACCGTCGCGGATGCGATCTACCTCGTAGATGATAGGTACGGAAGGATCGCCCGGCCGCATGAAATAGGCGTGCAGCGAATGCACGTAACGCCCCTCATCAACGGTTCGCTGCGCGGCGACCAGCGCTTGGCCGATCACCTGGCCGCCGAAGACACGCTGCCAGCCGACCTGCGGGCTACGGCCGCGGAACAGGTTTTCCTCGAGCTTTTCGAGATCGAGAATGGCCAGCAGCGCATCCATGGGGGTGGCGGTCTCGGTGGGGCGCGACATTTCGGCTTTCTCCGATGGTAGGAACGTCGATGGCATTGATCTATATAGACATAAAACGATGCTCAAGTGCGACGGAGAAAGCCGATGCTCGATGTCTTGATTGCCGGTGGCGGCTATGTCGGCCTTTCGCTCGCGGTTTCGCTGAAGAAGGCGGCGCCTCATCTCGACGTGATGGTGATCGACGGCGCGCCGGAAGGCGCCTGGAAGAAGGACCAGCGCGCTTCCGCCGTTGCGTCCGCGGCCGAGCGCATGCTCGACGTGCTTGGCGTCTGGGATGAGATCGCGCCGGAGGCCGAGCCGATCCGCCGCATGGTGATTACCGATTCGAAGGCGGCCGATCCGGTGCGGCCTGTGTTCCTGACCTTCGACGGTGACGGCGGCGAGGGTCGTCCGTTTGCCCATATGGTGCCTAACACGGCGATGGTCGGCGCACTGCGCGGTGCCTGCGCGGCGCTCGGCGTGGTCAATCGCCAGTCGACCATGGTCGAGAGCTTCAAGAGCGGCGACCACGCGGTCGCCGTGACGCTCGCCGGTGGCGAGGAACTCGAAGCACGGTTGCTTGTTGCCTGTGACGGCGTGCGCTCCAAGCTGCGCGATGCCGCCGGCATCAAGACCGTCGAATTCGACTATGGCCAGTCCGGCATCGTCACCACCGTCGAGCACGAGCGGCCGCACGAGGGCACGGCGGAGGAGCATTTCCTGCCGGCCGGGCCTTTCGCCACCCTGCCGCTCAAGAACAATCGCTCGTCACTGGTCTGGACCGAGCGCACCGAGGACGCCGAACGCCTGGTCAAGGGCGACGATTTCCTGTTCGAGGAAGAACTGGAGCGCCGCTTCGGCCACAAGCTTGGTCACCTGAAGGTGGTCGGCGGACGGCGGGCCTTTCCGCTCGGCCTGACGATTGCCCGCGATTTCGTCAAACCACGCTTCGCGCTTGCCGGTGACGCCGCCCATGGCATTCACCCGATCTCGGGGCAAGGGCTCAATCTCGGCTTCAAGGATGTGGCAGCACTTGCCGAAACCATCGTCGAGGCGGATCGTCTCGGGCTCGACATCGGTTCGCTCGCGGTGCTTGAGCGCTACCAGAGCTGGCGGCGTTTCGACACGTTCCGCATGGGTGTTACGACCGACGTGCTCAACCGGCTGTTTTCCAACGACATCACCCCGGTCCGGATCGCCCGGGATTTCGGCCTGGGCCTCGTCGACCGGCTGCCGTCTCTCAAGAGCTTCTTTATCCGCCAGGCGGCCGGTATTGCCGGGGAGACCGATCCGCGGTTGTTGTCGGGTCAGCCGATCTGAGGCTTTACGGCTGGGGTTGCCCCTCTCCTCGGGTTAAACCCGAGGACTAACCCTCTCCCCGCAGGATGGGAGAGGGGACGCCTCGCTGTGTTTGCGGGGAGAAGGTGGCCGGCAGGCCGGATGAGGGGCAGTCGAGAACTCTACGGGTAACGGGCCGACGCGGCCCTCAATCCTCGATCTTGCGTGCTTCCGAGATCAGCATGATCGGCACGCCGTCGCGGATGGGATAGGCGAGGCGCGCCTTTTCCGAGATCAGTTCATTGGCTTCGGCGTGATAGCTGAGGCGTCCCTTGGTCAGCGGGCAGACGAGCAGTTCGAGCAGTTTCGGATCGACCTTGCTGGCGTTGATATCCATCTATCCGTTGCTCACTGCAAAATGCTGTCCATATCGCCGAAGTCGCGCGCAAGAACGATTTCGGTGATGGCGATCAGGGTTTCGGCGCGGGTCTTGAGATCGGGGGCCTCGAGCAGCGCCTGTTTCTCCGCCGGGCCATAGGGCGACATCATCGCCATGGAGTTCACGAGCGTGCGGTTGCTCGCCCGCTCGACGCTTTCCCAGTCGGCTTTCAGCTTGTTGGCTTCGAGATAGGCCTTGAAGGCGGCCAGAAGCGCTGCCCGGTCGACGAGGGTCTCGTCGTCGCGGTTTTCGAGATCTGCCGCAAAGGGGCCGATGCGGAAGCGACGGTAGCCACGCGTACCGCCGACTTCCGAAAACAGCCGGTAGCGGCAGACGCCTGTGAGCGAGGTGATGTAGCGGCCGTCGCCGGTCTCGGCAAAGGAGGTGATGCGACCAATGCAGCCGACCTCGCAGAGCGCCTGCATCGGTCCGGTGGCGGTGTCGTTGCGACCCTCGCAGAAGGACGGCTGTACGATGCCGATCAGGCGGTTGCCGGAAAGGGCGTCATCGAGCATGGCGAGGTAGCGCGGCTCGAAGATGTTGAGGGGAAGCTGGGCGCCGGGAAGCAGCAATGCACCGGTCAGCGGAAACACCGGAATGATCTCCGGCAAGTCCTTCGGACCGAGATAGCGTGCATTTCCGACGTGCATTTCCGATAGACCCTGCCGGTATTCGCTTTGCCCCGCCAAGGAAGCGTGGTCAACCAGATCAAAAGATGGTGCGCTGCTTGAAAATCTCAAGGGACGAGCCCGTCGATCTTCACAGGTGAAGATGGATCGTGATCGGATCCGCTTACGAAAAGGGGCGCAGATAGCGCCCCTTTCAAAAACATGTCTGACGGCTCAGGAGAACAGGATCGACGAGAGCTTGCGCCGCGCGGCGATGGTTGCCGGATCCTTCGGGCCCCAGACCTCGAAGAACGAAAGCAGCTCGCGCCGCGCGCCGTCGTCGTCGTAAGCCCGGTCGCGCTTCATGATCGTGAGCAGATGGTCGGCCGCAGCCATCCGGTCGCCCTCGACGTTGCGGATCTTGGCGAGCAGCACGCGCGCCTCGTGATCATCGGGGTTTGCGGCGAGGCGCCGTTCGAACTCGTTGGGATCGCCGAGCTTGCGGGCTTCCTCGATCTGGTCGAGCTTCTTGCCGATGGCGGCAATGCCGGCGTCCTTGGCAAGATCTTCCGGCAGGCTGGACAGCGCCTCGCGGGCCTCGGCAAGCTGGCCGAGCGCAATCATGCAATCGACCATGCCGGCGATCGCCAAGACATTTTCCGGGTCGGCCTGCAGCACGGCGCCATAGAGGCCGGCGGCGTTCTCAGCATCGCCGGCATCGATGAGCGCCTTGGCGTCGGCGAGAACCGCCTCGATCTCGGCCTTGCTGTCGTCAACGGCGGGGCCGGCGATCTTTTCGATGAACTGCTTGATCTGGCTTTCCGGAACTGCGCCCATGAAGCCGTCGACCGGGCGTCCGCCGACGAAGGCGATGACGGCCGGGATCGACTGGATGCCGAGCTGGCCGGCGATCGAGGGATGATCGTCGATGTTCATCTTGACGAGCTTGACGCGGCCTGCGGCTTCCGTGACCACCTTTTCGATGACAGGGGTCAGCTGCTTGCAGGGACCGCACCAGGGCGCCCAGAAATCGACGAGAACGGGCTGCTGCCTGGAGGCTTCGAGCACGTCCTTGGTGAAGTTGGCAGTGGTGGTTTCCTTGATCAGGTCACCGCCCGACGCGGCCGCCGGCGCCGGCTGGCCGAAGGAGGCCGAAGCCGTCATCTGAGTGCCGAAAGACCCTGCATAGGGATTGTCGCTGCCCGTCATTCTTCTCTCCTCGCCGGCTCGTCCGCCAGCTTACTGCATTCGCGCCAAAGATCGTATGTCAGGCCGTGACTTTCAAGACAAGCGGTTCGTGTCCGGTCGCTTCCATGAAGCGCAACAGATCCTTCGAAGCGATCGAGGTCGTTGCGTCGTTGGAAAGCGGGTGGCAGTTGACGATATCGAACGTCATCAGCGCCTCGTCGAGGATGACCTTGACGTTGCCCCCGGTGTCGTTGATCGCACCGAAGGCGGTTACGGCCCCCGGAATGACGCCGAGATACTCCATCAGCTTCTCCGGCTTGCCGAAGGATACCTTGCTTGCCGCGCCGATCACCTGGTGCACGGTCTTCAGGTCCACCGTCGCGTGCTCCTCGACAGTGAGCAGGAAATAGTTGTCCTTCTTGTCCTTCACGAAGAGGTTTTTCGTGTGGCCACCGGGCATCTCGTCACGAAGCGCCACCGATTCGGCCACGGTGAAAACCGGAGCGTGGTTCTTCGTCTTATGCTCGATTCCAAGTCCATCGAGAAAATTGAAGAGGTCTTCGGCGGTTTTCGGCTGTGATTCACGCATGATTCTCATCCCCAGGGCGTTCGTTTCGTCTCTGCTTTAGGGGAGAAGGCCGTCAGGACGCAATCTCACAGGCGGCGAAGCCGGCCGAAAACGCGGCATTTCCGGGCTTTGCGAAGGGTGTCCAAAAAAATATTCGATTTCTCGTCATTTCCCTGTTGCATTCCAAAATCGCTTAGGCCATATACCGCCCGTCGCCGCAAGACAGCGCCGACGCCACGGTCCACCGACTACCCCCGGACCTTGGATGATGAGCGGGTGTAGCTCAGGGGTAGAGCACAACCTTGCCAAGGTTGGGGTCGGGCGTTCGAATCGCCTCACCCGCTCCAATTTCTCCCAACCACTTCATTTCACAGTCATTTCTGGAATGAAACGGCATTTGCCGTCAGGCATTCCATGCGCCGATAGTGCCGTCCGCACCATGTGGTTCGGACCGCCGAGACGGCTCCTTTTGCATTTTGCCTTTGTTGGTAAAGCCGGTCGCCGTTTCCGCGCTCAGCTCTTCATGAACACATAGTCCGTCTCCTGCCGGCGGATCTCGCCGGGGCGAAGTACCGCGTTCGGGAAGCCGGCGTGGTTGGCCGCATCCGGCCAGATCTGGGTTTCGAGACAGAAGCCGGCAAAGGCGCCGTAGCGGCGGCCCTCGAGGCCGGGGACGGGGATGTTCAGCTTTGCGCCGGTATAGAGTTGCACGCCGGGCTCGGTCGTCAGCACTTCCATCGTGACACCCGAATCGATGCTGCGAGCAAGCGCCACCGAATGTTTCGCCATGCGTTCGTTCGAAAGGCAGAAATTATGGTCGTAGGCGATGCGCTCGCCTTCGGTCTGGCGGCTGAGCCGCGTCATTTCCCGCAGATCGAAGGCAGTGCCCTCGACCGGGCGGATCTCGCCCGTCGGCACCTGGCGTTCGCTGGTGGGCAGATAGTGGTCGGCGGCGATCATGATGTCGTGGCCGAGGGCGTCGGCGCTGCCGTCGAGATTGAAATAGCTGTGCTGGCAGACATTGGCGAGCGTCGCTCGGTCGGTCTCGCTCTCGTAGACGACGCTCAAGACGCCGCCGGGCTTCAGCTGGTAGGTGCAGGTGACCTTGCAATTGCCGGGATAACCGGCGCGGCCATCCGGGTCGGTAATGGCGAGCGTGATGCTGTCGGGCGTCTGCTTTACGATCGTCCAGTTGCGCTTGCCGATATTGTCGCTGCCGCCGTGCAGGTGCGTGACGCCCTTCTCGTTCAGTTCGAGCTGGTAGGCCTCGCCATCGAGCGTGAAGCGGCCGTTGCCGATGCGATTGGCGCAGCGTCCAGGCGTGGCGCCGAGATAGGGCGAGTGGGCGAGGTAGCTTTCGAGATCGGTGAAACCGAGCACAAGCGGCGGCTCATGGCCTTCCAGGCGCAGGTCCTGGATCACCGAGCCCCAGGTCAAGACATGGGCGGTGAGGCCGCCACCGGAGAGCACCACACGATGGACCGGCTCGCCGGATGGCAGGTGGCCGAAGATTTCCGTGTTCTGATGCATATTCACCGCTGGCTCCCACTACAGCGCTGCGCGTCTCCCCAGACGCACAAAGGTCGCCGTACACTTTTGAATTGCTGCATGTTTTGTCCTTGGCTCGGTTAGGATCCAGGGAAACATGCAACGGTGCGATCGCAGCAACCTGCGTCATTTCCAAAGGCACGGCAACCAGAAAATCATACTAAATGCGGCCTGGCGCCGTCTCCGGCCTGAGAGCAAAACATCCAGCTATTCAAGGTGCTATAGCGACCTCTCGGCAGACATGTCAGCGCGACAGCTGCTTGGTGGCCTCCTGCAGGCCGGCGAGCGTCAAGGGGAACATTCGTCCCTCGAACAGGCCCTTCACCATCGTGATCGACTGGGTATAGCCCCAGTGCTGTTCGGGCACGGGATTGAGCCAGATGGAGCGCGGAAAATGTGCCGTCAGACGAGAGAGCCAGAGGGCGCCCGCCTCGTCGTTCCAGTGCTCGACCGAGCCGCCGGGGTGGCTGACTTCATAGGGGCTCATCGAAGCGTCGCCGACGAAGATGGCGCGATAGTCCCCGCCGTAGGTGCGCAGCACTTCCGTCGTACGGGTAATGTCGACACGGCGGCGGCGATTGTCCTTCCACAGGCCCTCGTAGACGCAATTGTGGAAGTAGAAATGCTCCATATGGCGGAACTCGTTGCGAGCCGCTGAAAACAACTCCTCGACGATGCGGATATGATCGTCCATCGATCCGCCGATATCGAAGAACATCAGAAGCTTCACCGCATTGCGGCGTTCCGGCCTCGTCACCACGTCGAGATAGCCGTGTTCGGCGGTGGCGCGGATCGTGCCGGAGAGGTCGAGTTCGTCGGCGGCACCCTGGCGCACCCAGCGCCGGAGCCGCTTCAGGGCCACTTTGATGTTGCGCGTGCCGAGCTCGATCGTGTCGTCATAATCCTTGAACTCGCGCCGGTCCCAAACCTTGACGGCGCGGCGGTGGCGCGACTGGTCCTGGCCGATCCGCACACCCTCGGGATTGTAGCCATAGGCGCCGAAGGGCGAGGTGCCGGCGGTACCGATCCATTTTGAGCCGCCCTGATGGCGGCCCTTTTGCTCCTGCAGCCGCTGGCGCAAGGTCTCCATCAGCTTGTCGAAGCCGCCGAGTGCCTCGATCAGGCGTTTTTCTTCCTCGCTCAGATGCTTCTCTGCGAGCTTGCGCAGCCAATCCTCGGGGATGGTGGCCTCTTCGCTCGCTTCCATCGGGTTGACTGCTTCGAGACCCGAAAAGCAGTGCTGGAACACCCGGTCGAAGCGGTCGATATGGCGTTCGTCCTTCACCAGTGCCGTGCGCGCCAGATAGTAGAAGGCTTCGACGTCGAAGGTGGCGATGCCCGCCTCCATCCCCTCGATCAAGGACAGGAATTCCCGGAGCGTGACCGGGACCTTCGCTGCCTTGAGTTCGAGGAAGAAGGGAATGAACATCTGACCTCAGCTTTTCCCGGTGCCGATCTCCGCGAGATCGTAGGGCGTCGTCTGGTACATCTCGTTGATCCAGTTGCCGAAGAAGAGATGTGCATGGCTGCGCCAGCGGTTCTGCGGCGGCAGGGTCGAATCGTTGTGCGGGAAGTAGTCGTGCGGCATCTTGATCGGCACGCCCGCATCCACGTCGCGGAAGTATTCGTCCGACAGCGAGGTCGAATCATACTCCACGTGGTTGAACATGTAGAGCCGGTTGCCCTTTTTCTCGTGCACGAGGCAGACGCCCATCTCCTTCGATTCCATCAGGATTTCGAGGCTCGGCACCTTGTCGATGTCGGCGCGGCGCACTTCGGTCCAGCGCGAAACGGGGACGGCGAAATCGTCGGAGAAGCCGTTGAGATAGACGGAGGAGCGGTTGAGGTTCTGGTGACGATAGACGCCGAAGGCTTTTTCCTTCAGCGGATACTTCGGCACGTCGTGGAAGTGATAGATTGCCGCCATCGCGCCCCAGCAGACGTTGAGCGTCGAATGCACGTTGGTCTCGGTCCAGTCGAGGATGCGCTTCAGCTCGTCCCAATAGGTGACGTCTTCGTATTCGAGCGTCTCGACCGGGGCGCCGGTGATGATGAAACCGTCGAACTTGCGGCCCTGCACTTCTTCCCAGGTCTCGTAGAAGGAGAGCAGGTGATCTTCCGAGGTGTTCTTGGCGCGGTGCGCGCCGATGCGCACCAGCGACAGTTCCACCTGCAGCGGCGAAGCGCCGATCAGGCGCGCCATCTGGATCTCTGTCTTGATCTTGTTCGGCATGAGGTTCAGGAGCCCGATCTGGAGCGGGCGGATATCCTGACGGATCGCCACGGTCTCGGTCATCACCCGCACGCCCTCATGCGCGAGGGTTTCGAAGGCGGGCAGCGTATCGGGAATCTTGATGGGCATGGGCTTCCACTCGATCAATACAAAAAAACCGGCGGCGATTGATCGCGACCGGTCCTCGGAAATCCAACTTTCCTCGGCCCTTTAGCGACTTGTTTAACGTGGCTGCAAGCCGGCCGGCCAAATCACCACGGAGAATTTGATAGCGCGAGTGGGCCGCGGGGGTCAAGAAAAACGATTCGCGTTGGGGGCGGCTGCCCCTCATCCCGCTGCTGCGACTTCTCCCCGCTGGCGGGGAGAAGTGGCCTTGCCGCACCCGATCGTTCCACGAGTTAAGCTCAGCGGCCGTTCGGCCCATCTTGGTAGCCGGGTTCGCTGTCGGCACGTCTCGGCTTGGGGGCAGCCGTCGTCCTCGTCCCCTCTCCCCGCCTGCGGGGAGAGGGTCAGGGAGAGTGGCTGGTCTGCAGCAGGCGTAGAGCATCCCGCATGCCATAACCCAGCCGGCGGTCAGCCTGATCGATACCGAGCCAAAAGAAACGAAAGCGGATCGGGTCACCGCCGCCAAAGGGCGTCATTTCCTGATGTATCCAGGTCTGCCGTTGCTCGCCGGCAAGGGCGATGTGGAAGTAGTGCCGCCGATGACAGATCGTCCTGCCGTCCTTCGGGTAGTGGTAGTCCTGCGTGACGAGATGGGTGAGTGCTTCCGGCGGCGTCAGCCCGGTTTCCTCGATGAATTCCCGCTGAGCCGATGTCTCCGGGCTTTCGCCTGGTTCCATCGTACCGCCGGGCACCTGCAGCTCGATGTCTGGGAAATCCGGCTCGTCGAAGACCAGCAGGCGGTCCTGCCAGGTGGCGTAGATCAGGACCTTGTGCGCGTCCGGCCTCATCCGTCGCGGCGGGCCATGAAGGCGAGGCGCTCGAAGAGGTGCACGTCTTGTTCGTTCTTCAGGAGCGCACCATGCAGCTTCGGCAGCATGGTCTTGGCATCGGCCCTGAGGTCGGCCGGATCGACCTCGTCGGCGACGAGCAGGCGGATCCAGTCGAGCGCCTCTGACGTGGAGGGCTTCTTCTTCAGGCCCGGCACCTGGCGGATGTCGTAGAAGGCGGCGAGCGCCGCCGAAAGCAGCGTCTTGCGGATGCCGGGATAATGCACCTCGACGATGCGGGCGAGCGTGTCTGCATCGGGGAAGCGGATATAGTGGAAGAAGCAGCGGCGCAGAAACGCGTCCGGCAGCTCCTTCTCGTTGTTGGAGGTGATGATGACGATCGGCCGGTGACGCGCGCCGATCATCTCGCCGGTCTCGTAGACATGGAATTCCATGCGGTCGAGCTCCTGCAACAGGTCGTTCGGAAACTCGATGTCGGCCTTGTCTATCTCGTCGATCAGAAGCACCACGCGGCGATCGGCCTCGAAGGCCTGCCAGAGCTTGCCCTTGCGGATATAGTTCCGGACCTCGTTGACACGCTCGTCGCCGAGCTGGCTGTCGCGCAGCCGCGACACGGCGTCATATTCATAGAGGCCTTGCTGTGCCTTGGTCGTCGACTTGACGCTCCATTCGATGAGTTCGAGGCCAAGGGCGGCGGCGATCTGGCGGGCAAGCTCGGTCTTGCCGGTGCCGGGCTCGCCCTTGACCAGCAGCGGCCGCTCCAGCCGGATCGCGGCGTTGACGGCGATCATCAGGTCCCTGTCGGCGATATAGTCGGCGGTGCCTTGAAATTGCATGGGCGTCTTCCGGTTCAGCGTAAGTCAGGCGAAGTCATGCCCTATGGACTATCGCATAATGGCTTAAATCGGAATCGTTTTGAGGGTAGGCGCGATCAAGGGGTCAGCCGCGAAGCGCGGTGACCTCGATCTCGATCAGCATTTCCGGGCGGATCAGGTCGCAGACGATCATCGTTGCGGCCGGGCGGATCTCGCCGAAGACTTCGCCGAAGATCGGGAACACCCGGTCGGCGAAGCTGGCATCGGTGACGTAATAGTGGTTGCGCACCACGTCCTTCATCGAGAAGCCCGCTTCCTTCAGCGCGCCCTCGATCGTCTTCAGGCAATTGCGCGCCTGCTCTTCCACCGTCTCGGGCATGGCCATGGTGGCGTAGTCATAGCCGGTCGTTCCGGAGACGAAGCACCAGTCACCCATCGCGACGGTACGCGAATAGCCTGCCGTCTTTTCGAAGGGCGAGCCCGAGGAGATGAGCTTGCGCGCCATATCTTCGTTTTAAGCCCAGGGGCGCGCGGCGCCGACCGTCTTTTCGAAGCTGTCGATGGCGGTTGCCTTTTCCAGCGTCAGGCCGATGTCGTCGAGGCCGTTCAAGAGGCAGTGACGCTTGAAGGCGTCGACCTCGAACTTGACCGAACCGCCGTCCGGACCGGTGATTTCCTGGGATTCCAGGTCGACCGAGAGGATGGCGTTGGAGCCGCGCGAGGCGTCGTCCATCAGCTTGTCGAGGTCAGCCTGGCTGACGACGATCGGCAGGATGCCGTTCTTGAAACAGTTGTTGTAGAAGATGTCGGCAAAGGACGTGGAGATCACGCAGCGGATGCCGAAGTCGAGCAGCGCCCACGGAGCATGCTCGCGCGAGGAGCCGCAGCCGAAGTTATCGCCGGCAACGAGAATGCTGGCGTTCTGGTAGGCCGGCTTGTTGAGCACGAAGTCCGGGTTGACCGAGCCGTCTTCATTGTAGCGGGCTTCGGCGAAGAGGCCCTTGCCAAGGCCGGTGCGCTTGATCGTCTTCAGGTAGTCCTTCGGAATGATCATGTCCGTGTCGATGTTGACGACGGGGAGGGGGGCGGCGACACCGGTGAGCTTGACGAATTTTTCCATAACTTCAGGCCTTCGATTTCAGAAGAATGTTGCGCTAGCGTTTAGATGAGTTTTGCGCCGAAATGAAGGAAAATCTGTTCAAATACACTTCGCCGGGCGGGTGAAAATGCCCGCCCGGCGAGAGCTTCGTCCGGATCTCGATTGTCTGCAGGGACTTAGCTTGCCTTCACCGGGCTGTTCATGGCCCAGAGAACGCCGAAGGGATCGCGGAGCTGGCCGTAGCGGTCGCCCCAGAACATCACCTCGATCGGCATCACGACCTCGGTGCCGGCGGCAACCGCACGGTCCCACCAGGCATCGATGTCGTCGACGGTGAGCGTCAGGGTGAAGGCCTGCGGCTTTTCCAGCGGATGGCCGTATTCCGGATAGGCATCGGCGAGCATCAGCGAGCTGCCGTTGACATAGAGGTGGATGTGCATCGTGCGGCCCTGCTCGTCGAGCGGGTGCCGGCCCACTTCCTTGGCCCCGAAGGCGCTCTGGTAGAATTCGGACGCCTTGGCGGCGCCATCGACCTGAAGATAGGGCAGAAGGCCGTTGAGGACCGGTGCCGGCTGCTGCGTCTGGGTATCCATATCGTTCTCCATCCTGTTCGAAGAGCCAGGACCGTGCTGGCCTGCCTCAAGGACGGACATGGAATCTCCGATCCGACATGGGGTCGAAAAAAAATCGCAGCCGGCTGCATGACGGTTTTTGAAGTCCGCCAACAGGGTTCGAGCCGATCACGGATCGGCCCGATTGCAATGATCGCCGGGGATCGATTCCGACGCCCGGGGATCGATTTCGACACCCAGGGGGATCAGAGGTCGATGATCGTGCCGCGGCCGTCGTTCCAGATGCGCATCTCGCGCTGGCCCTGGGCCGCACCTGCGGCAGCGGGGCGCGCGGTGGCGCGGGCAGGCCTGAAATTCAGCCGGGTGGCAATGGCGCTGCCGACCACGACGACGGCGGCGATGCCGGCCAGTGCCAGCGCCAGCGAGGCGGTAAGCACAAAGGCCGCGAACGTGATGGTCAGGGCTGCGGCCGTAAAGAGAACAGAGCGAATGCTTTGCATAATCGTCACCTTTCTGATGGCGATGTGGGGGCGCGCCTTCGGACTTGCAAGAGGCGGGCTTTCGAAAGGGGTGCGGCGGTTCGCCTCGTCTTGCGGAACGCGGCAAAGGCGGGCACAACTGAAGCATGAACAAATCGAGCGAACATCACCCTGTACGCCTGCGCCGCTCGGTGCTTTGCGTGCCGGCCGACAATGCCCGCGCGCTTGCCAAGGTCCCGGAACTCGCGACGGATGTCGCGATCTTCGATCTCGAGGATGCGGTAGCGCCCGAGCGCAAGGTGGAAGCGCGTGCGGCGCTGGTGCAGTATCTGACGGAAAGCCGGCCGGATTGCGAGATTGTCATTCGCATCAATGCGATCGGCTCCGACTATGGTCAGGGCGATCTTGCTGCGGCGCTTGCGGCCAATCCCGACGCCATCCTGTTGCCGAAGGTCGAAAGCCCGGCGGATATCCAGGCGGCGGCCGACTGGCTCGACGAGAACGATGCGCCGGAGACGCTGCGCCTCTGGGCAATGATCGAGACGCCACGCGGGGTGATCAACGCGCCGGCAATCGCCGAGGCCGGCCGTACCTTCAGTGGCAGGCTCGATTGTTTCGTCGTCGGCCTCAACGACCTGCGCAAGGAGACCGGCGTTCCGGATCGTCCGGGCCGGCCCTATCTCGTCCCCTGGCTGATGCAGATCCTGCTTGCTGCGCGCGGCGGCGGGCTCGATGTCATCGACGCCGTGTTCAACGATTTTCGCGATGGTGCCGGCTTCGACGAGGAATGCCGGCAGGGCCGCGACATGGGCTATGACGGCAAAATGCTGATCCATCCAGCGCAGATCGGCCCGGCGAACGAGCGCTTCGGCGTCGATCAGATCGCCGTCGACGAGGCGCGCGCGATCATCGCCGCCTTTGCGCTGCTCGAAAACGCCGGCAAGGGCGTCATCAACCTCAGCGGTCGGATGGTCGAACGGCTGCATCTGGACCAGGCCGTCACACTTGCCGCCAAGGCGGACCTCATCGAAAAACGAAAGACAAGATCTTGAAACTCTTCCGCTTCCTGACCGGCCCTGACGACGCTTCCTTCTGCCACAAGGTGACGGCGGCGCTAAACCAGGGCTGGAGCCTGCATGGCTCGCCCACCTATGCTTTCAATGCCGACACGCAGCACATGCAGTGCGGCCAGGCGGTGGTGAAGGAGGTCGAGGGCAAGGAATACACCCCGGATATCAAGCTGTCGGAGCAGTAGTCGAGGCTGTTTGCCGTCGTGCAGGTTTGCCCCTCTCCTCGGGTTTAGCCCGAGGACTAACCCTCTCCCTGCAGGCGGGGCGAGGGGACGCGGTTGATGCTCACAATCGGCGTGTGAGGCCTGCTTTCTGGAATCGGTCGTGCTCCGATTGGGATGCGAACGGTATCGCGAGTTTCCTTCGCCCCGCCTGCGGGGAGAAGGTGCCGGCAGGCGGATGAGGGGCTGCCCTCACCGCGCGATGATAGGCAAATGAAGTGTCAGCCGCCGACGTGCTCGACGCTGGCCTCGATCCGTTCCATGTCGTCGTCGGAGAGGCCGAAATGGTGGCCGATCTCGTGGATCAGCACGTGGGTGATGATGTCGCCCAGCGTCTCCTCGTTCTCCGCCCAATAGTCGATGATCGGGCGGCGGTAGAGGGTGATGCGGTTCGGAAACTGGCCGGTTTCCATGGTGAAGCGTTCGCTGATGCCGCGGCCTTCGAAGAGGCCGAGCAGGTCGAAAGGCGTTTCCAGCGCCATGTCCTCGAAAACGTCGTCGCTCGGGAAGTCGGCAACTTCGATGATAAGGTCGGTCGTCAGCTGGCGGAATTCCTGCGGCAGGTGGCCATAGGCCTCCAGCGCAAGCTGCTCGAAAGTGGTAAGCGTCGGTGCGTGGCGTTCCCGCCAATCATCGGTCTGGTCAATGCGGGCCATAGGCACTCCTTGTTGCCCTCCATATAGCGATTTTGCCTTTGTTTTTCGAGTGTTGAATTCCTTGACCACAGGGACAGGAATAAATTCTTAGAATTGGCTGTTGACTCATTTAGGAAGCTCTGGAATCTAATAGAACATAACATGAACATTCTGATGGGAGTTGACCGTCATGGCCGACACAGCCGTGCAGCGGGAGACGGTACTTTCGCTCCGAGAAACCATAGCCAGGATCGAAAACCGTCGGCTTCCGGGTGTCGTGCGCGCCGCCAAGGCGGCCGATCCCGGCGGCTTCCGTCAACGGGAAGAAGACGAGCCTGGCCGCAAGGCGCTGGCGCTCGGCGTTCCCGATCTGGACCATCTTCTCGAAGGCGGCCTGCCGCTCGAAGGCATGACGGAAATCCGCAATGCCGAGACGCGCGATGCCGGTGCAGCCGCCGGTTTTGCCGCAGCACTCAGCGTGCTCTGTCAACGGGCGCGGCTTGAAAAGGGCGAGCCGGCCGCCCCCGTTCTCTGGATCAGCCAGCCGATGGCTTCCGCCGAGGCGGGCATGCCCTATGGGTTGGGTCTGAAGGCCTTTGGTCTCGATGTCCGCGGCCTCGTCTTCAGCCTGCCACGCACGATAAAGGATGCGCTCTGGATCGCCGAGGCCGCGCTTTCCGTGCCGAGCTTCTGTGCCGTCATCCTTGAAATTCGCGGCAACCCGGCTGCCCTGGCACTCAGCGAGAGCCGACGCCTGCATGTGCGCTCGCGCGCTGGCCACGTCCCCCTTCTGCTTCTGCGCCAATCCGGACACGAGGAGGCGAGCAGCGCCTTCTTCCGCTTCCTCGTCGAGCCGGCGCCGGCGCGCGAGCGACCGCTACCGGATGGATCGATGCTTCGCGGCAGCATCGGCCATCCCGTCTTTCACGTCATTGCCGAGAAGAGCAGGGCTCCTGCGCCGCTCGGCTTCTTCCTGGAGTGGAACCCCCATGACCGCCGCCTTTACCCCGTCGAGCCCCTACCAGCCGCTGCTGCGGCAGATCCAGAACCAGCGCATTCTGTCGCTCACCTTTCCGCATCTTCCGGCCGATCGGGTCGCGCGCAAGCGCTGGGGGAACTCGTGGCTTTCCCGCGGGCGTCCTGAGCATCCGCCCGTCGTCTTCGCCGACAAGGTGAAGAGCGCAATGCGTCTCGTTGCGCTCGATGGTTTCGCTGAAAGGCGTGGGTTTTATATCGGCCAGGGTGTCGCCGAAGCGCGGGCCATGTGTCCCGAGATCGACGTGCTGCCGGCCGATCCCGCCGCCGACCGGGCGCTGCTTGCAGGGCTGGCGGACTGGTGTTGCCGCTACACGCCGCTCGTCGCGCTCGATGGCGACAGCGGCCTCTTTCTCGACATCACCGGCTGCGCCCATCTTCTCGGCGGGGAAAAAGCGCTGCTCGACGATCTGCTCGCTCGCCTCTTTCATCTGGGGGTCGAGGCCCGGGCGGCGATCTCTTCGTCCGCCGGGCTCTCCTGGGCGGTGGCGCGTTTCGGCTCCGACGCTATCCTTGCCGAGGACGAGGCGGCGCGAGCGCTGGCACCCTTGCCGATGGCGGCGCTGCGGCTGCCGCAGGAAACGATCGAAACACTCGGCCGGGTCGGGCTCAAGCAGATCGGCGACCTGATCGAGGCGCCGCGCGCACCGCTCGCCCGCCGGTTCGGCGCAACCCTGCTTCTGCGTCTCGACCAGGCGCTCGGGCGCGAGGACGAGCCGCTGTCGCCACGGTTGCCCGTCGCTGCCCTTTCGGCAGAGCGGCGGCTCGGCGAGCCGGTCCAGGGTGAAGACGATATTTTGGGCCTGACGGAAGAACTGGCGTTGCGGCTGAAACCGGAACTGGAGAAGCGCGGCGAGGGCGGGCGCCTGTTCGAACTGCTGCTTTTCCGCGTCGACGGTGCGGTCTTTCGCATCGCCGCCGGCACGTCCTCGCCGCTCAACGAGCCGCGTCGCGTCGCGGGTCTCTTCCGCGAACGCCTGCAGGCGGTGCACGAAGATCTCGATGCCGGCTTCGGCTTCGAAATCCTCAGGCTTTCGGTGCCGAAGAGCGAAAAATACGAGGTGATGCAGGAGGATTTCTCTGGCACGCCGGATCGCGAGCGTCCGCTTGCCGCCTTCGCCGACCGGGTCATGGCGCGCTTCGGCGCAGAAAGCCTCATGGTGCCGGCGCTCTCGGAAAGCCATGTGCCGGAGCGGGCGGCAAGCTTCCGGCCGCTCACGGATCTGGCGCTGATCGGCAAGGCAGAGGAACCGGGTAACAACATCCCGGCGCCCCTGCTTGCTGCCGCCGCCCGGCCGCAGCGGCTCTTTCCAAGTCCCGAACCGGTGGAGGCGGTGGCCGAAGTGCCGGAGGGGCCGCCGAGAAGCTTTCGCTGGCGGCGCACATTGCACCGTATCGCGCGCGCTGAGGGGCCGGAGCGGATCGCCGGCGAATGGTGGCTTGATGGCGAGCCGGCGCTGGAGCGTGATTATTTCCGGGTGGAGGACGATAGCGGCCGGCGGTTCTGGCTGTTTCGCGAGGGGCATTATGGCGCGAGCGCTCCGCCGCGCTGGTTCATGCATGGAGTCTTCGCATGAGCGACGCTACCCCCTATTTCGAGATCGGTGCCTGGTCGAATTTCTCCTTCCTCGAAGGCGCTTCCCATCCGGGTGAGATGGTCGTTGCGGCGAGCCGCCTCGGTATTGGCGGCCTCGGCATTGCCGATCGCAACACGGTCGCCGGCGTGGTGCGCGCCCATGCGCAGGCCAAGGTGGAGAAGTCGGCTTTCCAGCCCGGTGCGCGGCTCACCTTTGCCGAAGACCTGCCCGACGTGCTCGCCTATCCCTTAAACCGCCGCGGCTGGGGCAATCTCTGCCGAATGCTGAGCGCCGGAAACCTGCGGGCCAAGAAGGGCACCTGCACGCTCTACGAGACCGATCTCATCGAATGGGGCGAGGATTTGCTTCTCGCGGTGCTGCCGGGTCCTGTCATCGGCGCGCCGGAGGCAACCCTGCTTGCCGATTTTCTCAAGCGACTGAAACCGCATTTCGCCGATCGGCTCTATCTGGCGCTGGTGCCGCGTTACGATGGCTTCGATCAGTTCGCCTTTGCCGGGCTTGCAACCATTGCCCGCCATGCGTCGGTCAGGCTCGTCGCCACCAACAGTCCGCTGTTTCATGCCGCCGGCCGCCGGCCGCTTGCCGATGTCGTTACAGCCATCCGCGAGCATGTGACGATCGCGACCGCAGGCTATCGGCTGCATGCCAATGCCGAGCGGCATCTGAAGACGCCCGCCGAAATGATCCGCATCTTCCGCGACTATCCGGAAGCGATCGCCAATACCGGGCATTTCTTCGAGAGGCTGAAGTTCTCGCTGTCGGATCTCGAATATCAATATCCGGATGAGAGCATTCCGGGCGAGACGCCGACGCAGACGCTGCGGCGTCTGACGATGGAGGGCGCGCGCGAGCGTTATCCCGAAGGAATTTCCGAACAGGTTTCCAGGCAGATCGAATACGAACTCGGCCTG
Organism: Ensifer sp. ENS03; assembly: GCF_014852035.1. Lineage (NCBI taxonomy): Bacteria > Pseudomonadati > Pseudomonadota > Alphaproteobacteria > Hyphomicrobiales > Rhizobiaceae > Ensifer > Ensifer sp. ENS03. Next base: position 275,201 of record NZ_JACVAV010000004.1, read on the forward strand.
ATCGCAGAGAAACGCTACGAGCCCTACTTCCTGACAGTGCGCAACATCATGCAGTTCGCGCGCGGCGCCGACATCCTGTGCCAGGGCCGCGGGTCGGCGGCGAATTCCACCGTCTGCTATTGCCTTGGCATCACCGAGGTAAATCCACTTAAGACCACCCTGCTCTTCGATCGCTTCCTTTCGACCGAACGGGACGAGCCGCCGGATATCGACGTCGATTTCGAGCATGAGAAGCGGGAAGAGGTGATCCAGCACATCTACCGCACCTACGGCAAGGAGCATGCGGGACTGACGGCCGCCGTCATCAGCTACCGGGCGCGCTCGGCCGGCCGAGAGACCGCCAAGGCCTTCGGGTTCTCAGAAGACGTGCAGTCGGCGCTTGCCGGTTCCGTCTGGGGCTGGTCGGTCGCCGATCTCTCGGAGCGCGAGGCGCAGGCGGCCGGGCTCGATACGAAGGATCCGACGACGGTGAAGGTGCTCGATTACGCCACCGAGCTGATGAGTTTCCCGCGCCATCTTTCCCAGCATGTCGGCGGCTTCGTGATGACCCGCGACCGGCTCGACGAGGTGGTGCCGATCATGAATACGGCAATGCCCGACCGCTACATGATCGAGTGGGACAAGGACGACCTCGACACGCTGAAGATCCTGAAGATCGATGTACTGGCGCTCGGCATGCTGACCTGCATCGCCCGTGCCTTCAAGCTTCTCGACCGGCATTACAACGAGCAGAAAACGCTGCATCAGCTCTTCAAGGATGACCAGAAAGACGTCTACGACATGATCTGTCGCGCCGATACGATCGGCGTCTTCCAGATCGAGAGCCGGGCGCAGATGAGCATGCTGCCAAGGCTGAAGCCGCGCATCTTCTACGATCTCGTCATCGAGGTGGCGATCGTCCGGCCCGGGCCGATCCAGGGCAACATGGTGCATCCCTATCTGAAGCGGCGGGAGCAGCGGGATAAAAAAATTCCCATCGAATATCCAAGTCCTGAACTGGAGGCCGTGCTGAAGCGAACGCTGGGCGTGCCGTTGTTCCAGGAGCAGGCGATGCAGATCGCGATTACTGCCGCAGGCTTCTCGCCCGGCGAGGCTGACCAGTTGCGCCGGGCCATGGCGACCTTCAAGCGCACCGGCACCATCCATACCTTCCACGAAAAGATGATCGAAGGCATGGTCAGGAACGACTATCCGCGCGATTTTGCCGAGCGTTGCTTCAAGCAGATCGAAGGTTTCGGCGAGTACGGCTTTCCCGAAAGCCATGCGGCGTCCTTCGCGCTGCTCGTCTATGTTTCCTCCTGGTTCAAGACCTGTTATCCCGACGTCTTCTGCGCCGCGTTGTTGAACTCGCAGCCGATGGGCTTTTACGCACCGGGGCAATTGGTGCGCGATGCGCGGGAACATGGGGTCCGGGTCATGCCCGTCGACATCAACCACTCGGTCTGGGATGCCGACCTTGAAGAAGGAGGGTTCGACAAAAGGGCCATCGAGCCGCGCCACCGTGAGATGGAGGACGTGATCAAGACGACGAAGGCGATGCGGCTCGGCTTCAACTCGATCAAGGGGCTAAAGCAGGACGAGATCGAGTTGAAGCTCATCGCTAACCGGGGTGCCGGTTACGCAACGGTGCGCGATCTCTGGCTACGCTCGGGGCTGTCGCGTTCAGCGCTTGAACGGCTCGCCGATGCGGATGCCTTCCGCTCGATCGGGCTCGACCGGCGCAAGGCGCTCTGGGCGGTGAAGGCGCTCGATGAAAAGAGTGCTGCCGAACGGTTGCCGCTCTTCGAGGGCGCGGCGAAGGAGGAGTTGCGGCCGGAGCCGGCGATGGCGTTGCCGGAGATGCTGGCAGGTGAGCAGGTGATCAACGACTATCGCTATCTCTCCTTCTCGCTGAAGGCGCATCCGGTTTCCTTCCTCAGAGATACGCTTGCCGCGCAAGGGATCGTCCAGAGCCGCATGCTGGCGACCGCCCCGGTCGGGCGACGGGTCACGGTTGCCGGGCTGGTGCTCGTCCGCCAGCGTCCGGGTTCGGCCAAGGGCGTCATCTTCATGACGATCGAGGACGAGACCGGTGTTGCCAATGCGATCGTGTGGCCGAAGGTGTTTGCGACCTATCGGCCGGTGGTTATGGGTGCGCGTCTCGTGAAGATCCGCGGCCGGCTGCAGCGCGAAAGCAGCGTCATCCATGTGGTCGCCGAGCACATCGAGGATATCACGCCGATGCTCGGGTTGTTGCGCAAGGAAGCGCGGCGGTTCGGCGCAAGCGAGCGTGCCGATGAGGCATTGAGACCGACCGGCGACGCGCGCATGAAGCGGGCGCAAGGCGACCAGCGCCTACCGATCCCCCGCCATTCCGGCAGCAGTTCCAGCAACCCGGATCGAGCGACAGCCGAGGTGGCCGACGTGATGCCGAAGGGGCGCAATTTCCATTGAAAGCCCGACCCGGCTTTGCCGCCTCTCAATTGTGTGGAGCGGTTTGGGGAAAGGACTGCCAGATACGTCGGAGGGATTCCATGGAATGCTTCCGGCGCAGGTCATGGGCAGGGTTTCCCGCCGTCGCGACCGGAGGTGTGTAAAAATGTCGCAGGCTGTGCGCCTCATGACCCATTCAGGGTTTGCAGGCGCAGTCGCTCAGGAATCTCTAAAATTCTGAAAAGGCGAAGTTTTTTGTCAAGTTTAGAGTCGTTCTAATCCACCCGCAACTTCCGCTCGCGGAGTTTTTAGTTGACACTAAATGTCCTGTTTTGCTTTATGCGCTGATACAGGGCGTTGCGTACGACAGGCGAGACGACATGCTGGTTTGCAGCTGCAATTTCATCACGGAAAAAGAGATCGAGGACACGATCATTGGTCTCCTCGATGAGGACTGTTGGCAGCTGATCGTGCCGGCGAAAGTCTACCACGCGATGGAAAAACGCGGCCGTTGCTGCGGCTGTTTCCCCAATGTCGTCGACATCATCATCCGCACCACCGAGCAATATCACGCGCACCGCGACTCGACGGACGCAGAGATATTTGATTTCATGACCCGCCTCAGACAATTCCACGACGACAACCGGAGGGCGGATCTTGAAAGGCGACAAAAAAGTCATCGAGCAGCTTAACGAAGCGCTCTATCTCGAACTCGGTGCCGTCAACCAGTATTGGCTGCACTACCGCCTCCTCGAAGACTGGGGCTATACGCTTCTCGCCAAGAAGGAGCGGGCCGAATCCATCGAGGAGATGCAGCATGCCGACAAGCTCGTCGCGCGCATCATCTTCCTTGAAGGCCATCCCAACCTGCAGACGGTTGCGCCGCTGCGCATCGGCCAGAACGTCAAGGAAGTGCTGAAGGCTGACCTCGCCGGCGAATACGACGCCCGCACCGCCTACAAGAAATCCCGCGACATCTGTCACGCCGCCGGAGACTACGTCTCCATGAAGCTCTTCGAAGAGCTGCTCGCCGACGAGGAAGGCCATATCGACTTCCTCGAAACCCAGCTCGAGCTGCTCGACAAGATCGGCGAAGAGAAATACGGCCAGCTCAATGCCGCTCCGGCCAATGAGGCCGAAGCCGACTGAGCCTGGTAAAAGCTTGCAAACACAAAGGCCGGCGATATCGCCGGCCTTTGTCGTTTCAGGAACGGGCAGGTCCGGTTCACGGCGCCAGATGCGTGAAAGCCGCAACCACTTCCTCGTAGACCTTGCGCTTGAACGGCACGATCAGCTCCGGCAGGTCGCGCATCGGCTTCCATTCCCAGGCGTCGAACTCCGGCTCGTGTCCGCCCGGCGGCGGGTTGATGGCGATCTCGTTTTCCTCGCCTTCAAAGCGGAAGGCATACCAGCGCTGCGTCTGGCCGCGATACTTGCCCTTGAGGCCGATACCGATCAGATGTTCGGGCAGGTCGTAGTTGATCCAGCCGGGCGCTTCGGCCAGCAGCGAGACGGTGCTCATGCCGGTCTCTTCGTAAAGCTCGCGATAGGCGGCCTTCAGCGGATCCTCTCCCTTGTCAATGCCGCCCTGCGGCATCTGCCATTGCTGCGGCGAGCCGTCATATTCGGAATTGCCGACGGCGATACGATGACCGGCCCAGACGAGGCCCGCCCGGTTCAGCACCATCACCCCGACACAGGGGCGATAGGGAAGGTCATCCGCCTTCAGTTTCTTGTCCTTGCTCATCGGCTGCCTCTTCTGTGCAAACGTTCATTGGTCCCGTGGGGACGGCTTTAAGCTAGTTCTGTTGCGGATCCTTGACGAGCGCGGAAACGCCGACGATCTCGATGCCGCGCCCCTGCGCTTCACCGATCCAGGAGGCGATCGCGCCGACGCTCTCGTCGAAGGCAGAAGCGACGCCAATGGCGGTACCGTTGCGGCGGGCGATGCGTTCGAGTTCATCAAGCTTCTTCAGGATCGCGTTGCGGCTGAGTTCGCTGTCGAGCGTCAGGTCGGCAAAGCCGTGCGGCACGTCGAAGGCGCCGGCAAGCTTGCCGGACAGGGACTGCGCCGAGGTGCCATCGTCGAGGAACAGCAGGCCGCGCCTGCCGAGATCGCGCATGACCGGCTCCAGCGCATCGGCATCGGACAGGAAGCGGCCGCCAAGATAATTCATGACGCCGGTATAATTGGTGATCTCGGCGAGGTTGCGGTGCAGTTCCGCGAGGTTCTTCTTTTCGCTGAGGCCGACGCGCAGCGCATTGGGGCCTGGATCGTTGGCCGGATAGTCGAACGGCTCCATCGGAAGCTGCAACAGGATCTCGTGGCCGCTGCGGCGCGCTTCCTGCATCCAGCGCTGCAGGCTGTTTCCAGCCGTCGCAAAGCCGAGCGTCACCTCGCCCGGCAGGTCGCGGATCGCCTTCTGGGTTCCCGTCTGACTGAGGCCGAGCCCGCCGACGACAAGTGCGATGCGTGTGCCGCGCGCGCCCGACCAGGGGCGCGCATATTGATCGAGCGGCCGCAGCCCGTCGGGGCCGATGATCGGCAGGCGTCCGGCGGGGCTTTCTTCCAGCAGGTCGTCATTGGGCATCGCCGCCATGCGCGGATCCTGGCCGCGGATCGGACCGACATTGATGAGCGCCGGTCCCTTGCCGTCGCGGCTGCGCGGCGAGAACGTCGTGACGGTGGAGCCGTCGTCGGTAAGCGTGCGCTCGACATCGGCGCCGGAATAGGCCGTTCCCGGTGCCATCGTTCCGGAGCCGACGCCCGTCTGGCCGCTGGCCGGGTTGGATGCCTTGTCGCCTGGGCTCTTCGCTTTCTCGGCCGTTACGACCGGCGATGCGGAATCACGCCGCAAACCGTCCGGCGAAAGCGTGTTCCAGGCGGAAAGGCCAATCACCGCGGCGATGCAAAGGCCGGCAAGAGAAAACCCGAGCGTTCGCTGGGGATTGCGCTTCGACACTGGCTTGGCCCGCCGATTCTGGCCGAGCGGAGCATTGAGATCAGTTCCCAAACGAAGCCTCGGTCGAGCTGTGGGATGTTGCCGCTAGAGCGAGGCCGGCGCCAGGACGCGTGCCGATCCTCTCCCGTCGCACGCCGTATGCCTTCGAAGAATCAGTGGCCGCGGCAGCGCTTGCTAACCCTATAATTTAGTGGCGAAGGCTTGACCAGTGCATCGGCCGGCCCAGTCATGGGGCCAAATGCGAAGCGCCGCATGTTCGGGTGAACATGCGGCGCTTCGTTTCGTGTCTGTGAGGCTTACTTCTTCAGCTGAGCCTGCTCGGGGCTCGCCGGGAAGGACGGGTCCGTCTTCTTGCCGCGCAGAAGGTCGAGCGCGTAGTTCAGCTGCAGGTCGTCCTTGGCTTCCGGCGGCACATAGGCGACCGAGCCGGAGCCTTCGTCGGTCTCGCTCTGGCCCTGGATGTGGCCGCGCAGATCGGACTCGCCCTGAGCCTCGACCTTGCCGAGCAGTTCCGGCGGCAGCGGCTGTTCGACCTTGATGTCGGGCGTAATGCCCGTGCCCTGGATCGATTTGCCTGACGGCGTGTAGTAGAGCGCCGTCGTCAGACGCAGCGCACCGGCTTCGCCGAGGGGGATGATCGTCTGGACCGAACCCTTGCCGAAGGAGCGCGTGCCGAGCACGGTCGCGCGCTTCAGGTCCTGCAGGGCACCGGCGACGATTTCCGAAGCGGAGGCCGAGCCGCCGTTGACCAGCACGACTACCGGCTTGCCATCGGTCAGATCGCCCGGCGTGGCGTTGAAGCGACGGGTCTCGTCCGGGTTGCGGCCGCGGGTCGAAACGACTTCGCCACGTTCCAGGAAGGCGTCGGAGACGTTGATCGCCTGGTCGAGCAGACCGCCCGGGTTGAGGCGCAGGTCGAGCACGTAGCCCTTCAGCTTGTCGGCCGGCACTTCCGCCTTGATCTTCTCGATGCCCTTCTTCAGGTCGTCATAGGTCTTTTCAGTGAAGGATATGACGCGCAGGTAGCCGACGTCGCCTTCGGTGCGGAACTTGACCGCACGAACGGCGATGACGTCGCGGACGATCGTCAGTTCGATCGGCTTGTCCGCGCCCTTGCGCAGGATCGTCAGCTTGATCGGGGTGCCGATGGCGCCGCGCATCTTTTCGACGGCGTCTTCGAGCTTCAGTCCGCGAACATCCGCACCGTCGATCTTGGAAATGAAGTCGCCGGCAAGCACGCCGGCGCGGGCCGCAGGTGTGTCGTCGATCGGGCTCGTGACCTTGACGAGGTCGTCTTCCATCGTCACTTCGATGCCGAGGCCGCCGAATTCACCGCGCGTCTGGGTGCGCATGTCCTCGGCATCGGTCGAGTTCATGTAGCTCGAATGCGGGTCGAGCGAGGAAAGCATGCCGTTGATCGCGTTCTCGATCAGCTTGTCGTCCTGCGGCGGCGTCACGTATTGCGCCCGCACGCGTTCGAACACGTCGCCGAAGATTGCCAGTTCGCGATAGGTCGAGGTGTTGGCAGCGACGGCCGGAACGACAGCCGAATAAACCACGCCCATCGCGGTCGCGCCCATCAGCGCCCCGACCAGAACAAGTGAAGCCCTACGTATCATTTCGCGCCTTTCCAACCTCTGCTGCGGTCCACCATGGTCGGGAATCAACCGGTTTTCCGTCTTTTCGGAATTCAATGTAAAGCGTCGGCCGGTCCGTTTCCAGCGCCAAGGCCGCAGCGCTCGCCACTCTTTTTGCGCCCATCGTCGCCAGCGGTTCTCCGGCGACGACGAACTGCCCAGTCTGAACGCTCACCTTCTCCATCCCCGAAAGCACGACGTGGTAGCCGTCGCCCGGGTTGAGAATGATCATCTGCCCATAACTGCGGAAATTGCCTGCATAGACGATCCAGCCATCTGACGGCGCAGTCACCAGCGCGCCGGGATTGGTTTCCAACATGATCCCTTGCAGGGAATGCCCCGTGCCGTCTGCATCGCCGAATTTGCGCAACAGCGATCCCGCGGCCGGATAGGCAAGCTTGTTCCTCAGCTCCGAAAACACATATGCGGGCGCAATGCGGTTTTTGTCAGGCACCGCATTGCGGGCGAGTTCCCGCGCCGCCTCGCGCTCTGCCTCGCTCATACGACGGCGTTCTTCCTCCTGCGCGCGCGCCGCTTCGGCAGCCTCGCGAACGGAGGAGATCTGGTCCTCGAGCGAGCCGATCAGGCCCTGGAGATTGGTCGCCTGCGAGGCCAGTTCCTGCGCCTTGCGCTGCTCGGCCGCAAGTTCGCTGGCGCTCGTCTGGCGCAGCTTTTCCTTTTCGGCAACCAGCATCGACATGCGGCGCTCTTCCTCGACATTGGCGGTCATTGCCGCAGTCAGGTCCTCGCGCTGCCGGTCGATGCCGGTGCGGATGTCGGCGAGCGCCTTGAGGTCGGCCACCAGGTTTTCGGTTTCCTTGCGCAGGCCGGGCACGACGGCGCCAAGCAGAATGGCGCTGCGCACGGAGCCGAGCGCATCCTCAGGCGTCACCAGGATCGCCGGCGGCGGGTTGCGTCCCATCCGCTGCAGGGCGGCGAGCACCTCGGCAAGCACGCCCCGGCGTGAGCGCAGCGAGCGACGGACCGTGTCTTCCTTGGTTCTAAGGTCGCTCAGCTTCTTCTCGCCATCGACGATCTGCTGTTCGAGATCCTGGCGTTTCTTTGCGGACTCGACGATTGCGGCGCGCAGCGTCTCGTTGGTCTTGTCGATTTCGGCAATGGTTTCCGTCAGCGCATTGGCGCGCTCCTGGGAAAGCGTGATCGTCTTGGAGAGCGCATCCAGTTCGCTGCGCGTACTGTTGCGGCGAAGCGTGAGGTCGGCGGCGGGGTCGGGCGGGCCCTGCTCCTGACCGGTCGCGGCGGCGGGCGGCGTGGCCTCCTGGGCGCTCGCCGGCAGGCCGATCGCAAGCGCAAGCGCAAAGGCCGCCGCAGTACGGGCAAGCCGTCCTGCGTCGTCTCTTCCCATGCCGAAAACGCTGGTCCTGCCTCGGGGCGTCATCCGTTGCGTGCGTCCATCCGAAAATATGAGGAAAAAACCTAATCTGATTTGGCGCGCACGACCAAGCATATTCTCGTTATCGCCGCGTGTACCGGGAGAGGTTGCCCGAAAAGCAGCCCCGCCGCTTCAGACCCGATGATAGGGGTGGCCGGAGAGAATGGTGACGGCCCGATAGAGCTGCTCGGCGATCAGGATGCGCACGAGCTGGTGCGGCCAGGTCATCTTTCCAAGGTTCAGCACCGCATCGGCGCGGGGATGAAGGCTCGGATCGAGACCATCGGCGCCACCGATCGCGATCATCAGGTCACGCTTGCCGCTGTCGCGGAACGTGCCGAGAAGCGATGAGAAGCCTTCCGAATCCAGCGCCTTGCCGCGTTCGTCCAAGAGCACGAGCAGACTGCCTTCGGCCAGTGCCTTTTCGAGCTGTGCGGCTTCCTCGCGCTTGCGCGTCTCGGCGTTCGAAGCACGACTTTCGTTGACTTCGACGACGCGGGAAAGCTCAAGCCCGATCGCCGGACCGGTCTTGGAGAAGCGATCGAGATAACGGGCCGCAAGATCCTTTTCCGGCCCCGCCTTGAGGCGGCCGACTGCGAAAAGTCCGATACGCATGACCTTGTCCGTCCTCGCTTGCGCTGCAACGCGCACTGCATAGTTCCTGAAATCGGGTCGATTCAAGGAGAATCTTATGCCGCATTCGTGGAGCCTTGCAGCGTCGTTGCGCGCCTTGTCCGGTTGACGGGCCTGCAGGTTACGATCAGTCGCAACAAATATCCGGCTGACAACGCCGCCCAAGGCGGCGCCAGCCCGTCACATTCATGCATGACCGCAACTCGGCTCGTCCGGCATTCAGCTGCGCGGCGACCCGGTCGGTCTCAATGCAAGGTGCCGTCCTCGATCTCGGGAGCCGCCCACATCTTCTCGATGTTGTAGAACTCCCGGATTTCCGGCCGGAAGATGTGAACGATCACATCACCGGTGTCGATCAGCACCCAGTCACCGCCTTCCAGACCTTCGACACGGGCATTGCCAAAGCCCCCGTCTTTCAGATCGGTCGTCAGGTGATCTGCAATGGCCATCACATGCCTGTTCGATCGCCCGGAGACAACGACCATGAAGTCTCCCAGCGCCGACTTTCCGGCAATGTTGATGCTGACGATGTCTTCTGCCTTCGAGTCCTCTAGGCTCTCGAGGACCAGTTGAAGCGCACGGACAGCGGCTTCGTCGCTAGATCCCGTGCTGCGCGGGAATGCGGTAACCGCATATCCCTTGGCGTGTGCTGTTGTCAGGGTCTTTCCTTTCCACATGAACAGAACAGGCACTTCCGATTCGAACAAAGATCGAACCGTCCATGAATGTAGGCATCAAACCGTAGCTGTTTCAAGACAGCAGAACTGAATCCCTGGAAATCATACTCCACCGGCGGCGCGAAGCGCCGTCGAACTCATCGATGAGCGCGGTCCATGGATGAAGGTCCAGGCAGGCGCGCGGTGGAAGGGGAGGCGCCGCGCGTCGTCCTCGTCGATGCGAGCATAGTCGAAGGTTTTCGCCATGCGCGAGGAGAGATAGGCGAGCGTCGAGCCCGGCCGATCGATGACGGCGATCGGGAAAGTGCGGGCGATCTTCTGCCAGTTCTGCCAGCGATGGAAGCTCTTCAGGTTGTCGGCGCCCATGATCCAGACGAAGCGAATGTCGCGGTTTCGCGCCTGCACGATTTCGAGCGTGCGGGCGGTATAGCTCTGCCCCAGAGCCCTCTCGAACGCCGTCACCTTGATGCGCGGGTTGTGCGCGATCGCTTCGCTCATGGCGATGCGGTCGGCAAGCGGCGCCAGATTGTTGTGGTCCTTCAGCGGATTTCCGGGGGTCACCATCCACCAGAGTTGGTCGAGCCCGAGCCGTTGGATCGCCGTGTCGGCAACGAGCACATGGCCTTCATGCGGCGGGTTGAAGGACCCGCCGAAGAGGCCCACCACCATGCCGGCTTCGACATGGGGCATGCGCAGGTAGCGGGCGTTCACCCTGCCTGCCGTCACCTCAGGGCCTGACCTGTCCAGCACCACGCACCCGATACTTGAAAGAGGTCAGCTGTTCGACGCCGACCGGTCCGCGCGCATGCATCTTGCCCGTGGCGATGCCGATTTCACCGCCCATGCCGAATTCGCCGCCATCGGCAAACTGGGTCGAGGCGTTATGCAGCAAGATCGCGGAATCGATCTCCGAGAAGAAACGCTCGACGACCTCGGGATCCTCAGCGATGACGGCCTCCGTGTGGGCCGACGACCAGGTGCCGATGTGCTCGATCGCACCGGAGATCCCGTCGACCAGCTTCACCGAGATGATGGCGTCGAGATATTCCGTTGCCCAATCCTCGTCGGTCGCTTCCTTCAGGCCGTCGACCGCGCCTGAGAGCTCGTCGGAGACGCGTACTTCGCAGCCCGCTGACAGCAGGGCGTTCAGCAGCGGCTTGACCAGTCGGTCGGCATCGTTGCGGTCGATCAGCAGTGTTTCGGCAGCACCGCAGATGCCGGTGCGGCGCATCTTGGCGTTGACGACGATCTTTTCCGCCATGACTAGATCGGCAGAGGCATCGACATAGATGTGGCAGAGGCCTTCGAGATGGGCAAAGACCGGCACGCGCGCTTCGTTCTGCACCCGGGCGACGAGGCTCTTGCCACCGCGCGGTACAATCACATCAATCGTGCCGCCAAGACCCGAGAGCATGGCGCCGACGGCCGCGCGGTCAGAGACCGGCACCATCTGGATCGCATGTTCCGGCAGGCCGGCGGCCTTCAGCCCTTCGACGAGGCAGGCATGGATCCCGCCGGAGGAATGGAAGCTGTCGGAGCCGCCGCGCAGGATCACGGCGTTGCCGGCCTTGAGGCACAGCGCGCCGGCATCAGCCGTCACGTTCGGCCGGCTTTCATAGATGACGCCAATGACGCCGAGCGGCGTACGCACGCGCTCGATGTGCAGGCCGTTCGGCCGGTCCCATTCGGCAATGATGTCACCGACCGGATCCTTGAACTCGGCAATCGCGCGAATGCCGTTTGCCATGTCGCGGATGCGGCCTTCGCTCAGCGTCAGGCGGTCGATGAAAGAGGCGGCGACGCCGCCTTCGCGGGCGTTTTCAAGGTCGATCGCATTGGCCGAGAGGATCTCGTCCGTGCGGGCGACGATCGCATCGGCCATGGCGATCAGGGCGGCGTGCTTGCGTTCGGCGCTGGCGATGGCAAGCGGTCGGCTGGCGGCCTTGGCGTTGCGGCCGATCTCCAGCATGACGGTCTCGACGTCGCCCTTGTTTTTCACCTCGTCAAGCATGGACTTCATCCTTCCGGCTGCCCTCGGCCTCAGCGCGTTTTCCGGTCATCACCATATCGTCGCGGTGCACCATGGCGGCGCGGCCGGCATAGCCGAGGATCGCGGCGATCTCGGCCGATTTCTTGCCGGCGATCTGGCGGGCTTCGTCGGCATCGTAGCCGGCAAGACCACGGGCGATCTCGCGGCCGGAGGTGCCGAGAATGGCGATGGTGTCACCGCGGCTGAAGCTGCCCGTCACGTCACGGACGCCGGCCGGCAGCAGGCTCTTGCCCGAGCGCAGCGCCTCTTCGGCACCGGCATCGACGGCAAGCGTTCCGGCCGGCAGCAATTGCCCGGCAATCCAGGTCTTGCGCGCGGTCACCGGCGAGCCTGATGGTGCGAACCAGGACGAACGGGCACCGTCCTCGATCGCCGCCAGCGGATGGTTCGGCTTGCCTGAGGCGATGATCATGGCGCAGCCGGCGGTCGTGGCGATCTTGCCGGCATCGATCTTGGTGCGCATGCCACCGCGCGAAAGCTCGGATGCCGCACCCCCGGCCATGGCCTCGATCTCAGGGGTGATCTCTGCGATCGTTTCGAGGAAGCGGGCGTTCGGGTCGAGATGCGGCGGGGCCGTGTAGAGCCCATCGATATCGGAGAGCAGCACCAGCAAATCGGCGCCGACCATGGTGGCGACGCGGGCGGCGAGGCGATCGTTGTCGCCATAGCGGATTTCTGTGGTCGCGACCGTATCGTTCTCGTTGATGATCGGCACGGCGCCGAGCTTCAGCAGCTGGTTGATGGTGGCGCGGGCGTTCAAGTAGCGGCGGCGCTCTTCCGTGTCGCCGAGTGTCAGCAGCACCTGTCCGGCGACGATGGCATCGGTCGAAAGGCTCTCCGACCAGGCGCGCGCGAGCGCAATCTGGCCGACGGCGGCGGCCGCCTGGCTCTCTTCGAGCTTCAGGGCACCTGCCGGCAGGTTGAGCACGGTACGGCCGAGCGCGATCGCGCCCGAGGAGACGACGAGCACTTCGACGCCCTTGGCCTTGAGGCCGGCAATGTCGGCGCACATGGCGTCAAGCCAGGCCTTCTTCAGCCCGGTGGCGCGGTCGACCAGCAATGCCGACCCGATCTTGATGACGACCCGGCGATACTTCAAAAGCGGCTTGCGGGTCTTGGTCATCTCAGAGGTTCTCCTCGCCATAGCCTTCACCGGCCTTGGCGGCGACGATGACGCTGCGCAACGCTCGCAGCGCTTCGGTCATGCCCTTGCCGACGGCGGCAGAGAGCAGCAGGGGCTGCTCGCCGCAGGCCTTGGCCAGCGCCTTGGCTTTCACCTTCAGCTCGTCCTCGTCGAGCACGTCGATCTGCGACAGCGCGACGATCTGCGGCTTGTCTTCCAGCCCGCCGCCGTAGGCTTCGAGCTCGTGCCTGACCGTCTTATAGGCCTTGGCGACATCTTCCTCCTGGGCGGAGACGAGGTGCAGCAGCACGCGCGTGCGCTCGACATGGCCGAGGAAGCGGTCGCCGATGCCCACACCTTCATGCGCACCTTCGATCAGGCCGGGAATGTCGGCGATAATGAACTCGTTGCCGTCGATGGTGGCGACGCCGAGATTGGGATGCAGCGTCGTGAACGGATAGTTGGCGATCTTCGGGCGAGCGCGCGTGCAGGCGGCAAGGAAGGTCGACTTGCCGGCATTCGGCAGACCGACGAGACCGGCATCGGCGATCAGCTTCAGCCGCAGCCAGAGCGTCTTCTCGTCGCCCTCGAGACCGGGGTTGGCCCAGTTCGGCGCCTGGTTGGTCGCGGACTTGAAGCGGGCGTTGCCGAAGCCGCCATTGCCGCCGGCGGCCAGCCGATAGCGCTGTCCCTCGGCGACCATGTCGACGATCAGCGTCTCGTTGTCTTCCTCGAAGATCTGGGTGCCGACCGGGACCTTCAGCGTCACGTCGTCGCCGCCGGCGCCGGTGCGGTTGCGGCCCATGCCGTGCTGGCCGGTCTTGGCCTTGAAGTGCTGTTGGTAGCGGAAGTCGATGAGCGTGTTCAGGCCGTTGACGGCCTCCACCCAGACGTCTCCGCCACGGCCGCCGTCGCCGCCGTCCGGTCCGCCGAACTCGATGAACTTCTCGCGCCGGAACGAGACGGCGCCTGCGCCACCGTCGCCGGAGCGGATATAGACTTTCGTTTCGTCGAGAAATTTCATTGGGCTGCCATCTGTTCGGTGTAAGTGCGCGGTCTTAGAAAGTGTTACAGCGACCTTTGCAGGTCCTAAAGGATGCGCGGCGCTGTAATTTGCCGCCATCGATATAGGCGGTTTATTCGGAGGTCAAAGAATATCGTGCGGTTCGTTAGCTACAACATCCAATACGGCATCGGCCTCGACGGCCGCTTCGATCCCGAGCGTATCGCCGCCTCGATCGGGGACGCCGACATCATCGCGCTTCAGGAAGTGACGCGCGGCTTCCACCGCAACGGCCATGTCGATCTCGTCACCCGCTTCGAAAAGCTGTTTCCTGGCCATTTCGCGGCCTTCCACGCGCCTTGCGACATCGACATCGGTTCGGCGATCGAGGATGGACGCGCCGTCAGCCGACGCTTCCAGTTCGGCAACATGATCCTGTCGCGCTGGCCGATCCTTGCCACCCGGCTCATCCCCTTGCCGCGCACCCGCACGATCAGCCCGATGAACCTGCAGCGCGGGGCGACGGAAGCGCTGATCGCAACGCCCGCCGGTCCGCTCCGGGTCTATTCCGTGCATCTCGATCATGTGCTGCCGGCCGAGCGTATTGCCCAGATCCGTTATCTCAAGGAGCGGCTGCTCGGTTATCCGCTCGAAGGCGGCGCGATCACCGGGGCGGCCGATTTCGGCATGGCCGAGCCGCCGCATCCGGAGGACTTCGTCGTCATGGGCGATTTCAACATGGAGCCGGAGACGCCGGAATACTGCGCGATGACGGGCTCGCGCGACGCCTTCTACGGCCGTTCGCTGCGGCTTGAGAATCCGGTCGATGCGCTTGCCCATCTCGGCCGCCTGACGCCTGAAAGCTATAGCTGGATCCATCCCGAAAACCCCGAAAAACGCATGCATCTCGACTATTGTTTCTTGAGCGCCGGCCTTGCGTCTCGTCTCATCGATGCCTGGACCGACTATGAGGCCAAGGGTTCCGACCACCTGCCTGTCGGTTTCACGCTAGCATGACAAAAAAGTCCCCGCGAAGCCCGAGCTTCGCGGGGATGTTCTCTAGTGCGGTCGGCGCAGATCGGCGGCGGTCAGCCGCGTCTCGATATGGGCGACCATGGCGTTGCGCGCGAGCGCATAGACCTGGGCGCAGCCGGTGATCTGGAAGCCGATCTTCTCCTGCACCTTCAGCGATCCCGGATTGTCGGCAAAGACGCCGGAATGCAGGGTCGTTTCGGGCATGCGGCGGAAGAAGCGCTCGACCGCCGCATAGGCAGCCTCCGAGGCAAAGCCCTTGCCCCAGTAGAAGCGGTTCAGCCAGTAGCCGACATGCCATTGGCCGTGGCGGAGCTCGATGCCGACGCAGCCGATGTGCACGTCGTCACCGGTGGTGACGGCGAAGGTCCAGTCGGGCGTCAGCCCTGAAGTCTGCGCCGTCAGCCAGTCGAGCGCGTCCTGCTGATCGTAGGGCGCGGGAACGCGCGCCAGCATGCGCGCCACCTGGAAATCGCCGAGCGACTGGGCGATCGCCTCGGCGTCGTTTCGCCGATGCGGGCGCAGGACCAGGCGCTTGGTCTCGATGACCGGGCAGGGGCCGGGACCGGGGCGGGAAACGATCCGCTGGCGTTCGGAAGCGAGCGCGTTCATCGCATGCCTCCCCAGCTTCTCAAGGAGACCCAGGTCTTACGGTCGAGCCGGTACCATTCGACGGCGATCGAGCCGCCGAGCGCCAGGCTGCCGACCATGCCGCTGCCCTGGAACTGGAAACCGCACTTCTGGATGACCCGGCGCGATGCCAAGTTCATGACCCGGCAGCGCGCATCGATCTGGTCGATGTCGCGGGTGCGGAAGGCCATGTCGGTCAGGACCTGGGCGGCCTCGGTGGCATAGCCCTGGTTCCAATAGGGCTCGCCCAGCCAATAGCCGAGCTCCGCCGTCTTGCCATCGGGATGCGGCTCGATACCGCAACAACCGAGAAATGCGCCATTGTCCGCTTTGGTAATCGCATAGACGCACTTGCCAATCGTGCCGGCTTTCGCGCGTCGCACGAAGTCGGCGGCATCGGCCGTCGTATACGGGTGCGGCATGCGCGAAACCATGGTCGCGACATTGGCATTGTTGGCAAGATGGGCAAGGGCGTCGATATCGTCTTCATGGGGCGCGCGCAGAACGAGCCGGGGTGACAACAATATCGGGCAATCGGTCCTTGACCGTTGGGGCCTCAGCCTCTGCTCGGGAGACCGGGATTGGTCTTCCCTCAACAACTCGGTTTGCATGGTTTCCTCCAGAAACGAAAAAGGG
The DNA here is from genome assembly GCF_014852035.1 of Ensifer sp. ENS03. Lineage (NCBI taxonomy): Bacteria > Pseudomonadati > Pseudomonadota > Alphaproteobacteria > Hyphomicrobiales > Rhizobiaceae > Ensifer > Ensifer sp. ENS03. The sequence continues at coordinate 291,390 of NZ_JACVAV010000004.1, forward strand.
GAGTTGGGTATTGCCCCATCTCCCCTTTGAAGTCTGGCTTGGAACCATCAGGTGCGTCAGCCGGGTCGATGAGACGCCGGCTGTTTTAGAGCGCTACCGGCTTATTCCGCTGCTTCGGCTTTCGGCATTACAGACACGTACACGCGGCCATTGGCCTTCGTACGGAAGTCCACGTTGCCGGCCGTAAGTGCAAAAATCGTGTGGTCCTTACCGAGGCCGACATTGGCGCCCGGATGCCACTTCGTACCGCGCTGGCGCACGATAATGTTGCCTGCAATGACGTTCTCGCCGCCGAACTTCTTCACGCCAAGGCGCTTGGACTCAGAATCGCGACCGTTACGCGACGAACCGCCAGCTTTTTTGTGTGCCATTGGTGTTCTCCTTTAAACCTTAGATCCCTGAACTCAGTTTGCAGCGGCTTCAGCGGCAGCTTCAGACTTCTTCGAAGCCTTCTTTGCCTTGCCACCGGCAGCAGCGATGTCCAGGATGCGGACGGTCGTCTGGTGCTGGCGGTGACCGCGCGAGCGCTTGGAGTTCTGGCGGCGACGCTTCTTGAAGGCGATGACCTTCTTGGCGCGACCCTGCTCAACAACTTCAGCGCTGACAACGGCGCCTTCGACAAACGGAGCACCGATGGTTGCATCGGCGCCAACGCCGACCATCAGGATCTCGGTGAATTCGATCTTGTCGCCTGCAACGCCTTCCAGCTTTTCGATGGTGAGGACGTCGTTGGCGGCCACGCGGTACTGCTTACCGCCGGTCTTGATGACTGCGAACATTTTTTATCCTTTCATGTTCGATCCGGCTCTCTGCCCGAAGACAAGGCCGTCTTTTTCTCAGTCGACAGTTGAGTGGATCTCCTTTTCGGATATCCACCGGTGAAAGGGCGCAAATCGCACCCGCTGCGGTGAAGCTAGGCCACACCACTTCATTGCGCGGATTACAAGGATTTGCACAGGCGTGTCAAGGCGAAAGCAACGAGGCCGTTACATATTCTTCAAACAAGGCCCTTGCCAGCACCCGAATCTGCCGCTATGAACCCGACCGCGCCGAACAAGCGCCGACCAGCAAAGCGGAGAGGTGGCTGAGTGGTCGAAAGCACCGCACTCGAAATGCGGCGTACGGGCAACCGTACCGTGGGTTCGAATCCCACCCTCTCCGCCATAATCTATCTCACCGCCATGTGCTATGCGAAGCAGCCCGAACCAGGGCAGTTCACGCAAGCTTCCGGGGTTCGTTGTTTAAACGCGCGTCTCTATCAACTCGACTTCGGCGTCCAGGAAACAAAATCGCCAGCAGGCTCGATATCTGTTTCAGGATGGGGGCGGGGACGTTCCTGTTGTGTCGGGGGCGGGGCGATCGATCGTTCTCCTTGCGGCCAGCGGTCATCCGGCGCTTCCGATAGCCCGCCCTGATATTGCGATCGCGGGTCGTGCGCCGCGTCAAAGGGTGACCCATCTGACAACGATGTCGCGGCGTTGTCGCCAGCGATTGCGGTTTGCCGAACTATAGCCATCGATGCCGTTGCGAACCGGGCAAGGGCGTCGGCGGCCGGGCTGACGGCACGTTCGTGCTTCCGCGGCGAAACGCAGCTGCCTAGGCGACTTTCAGCGCCGCGGAAATTTCCGACAAGGTGGCCTTCTCAGCATCGCTGACAGCGACGCCGCCGAAGCCCAGGAAGCCGCCTTCCTTGGCGGCTTCCGCCACCTTCTGGCTGATCTGGTATAGCCATGTGCTGAAGGCTGCGACATCACCCTGCGCCTTGGTCTCGACGAGTGTCCGGGCCTGATTCAGCGTTTCAATGCACCTGGCCTTCATGTCCTCCGGCTTGGCACCCTTGAGTTTCGTCTGCAGCCCATCGCGAGCGGCGGTCCGGCCCTCCGAGGTTTCGAAGTCGGCGACCAGCGCCTTGACGAGCGGGCTTGCTGCTGCATCGGCTTTTGCCTGCAGAAGTGCGCTGCTGTTGGCGATGCCTTCCTTCATCATCCCCCAGAGGCCGCTCGGCTCCGCGGCCGTCACGGCAATGCCGGCCATCATCACGCTCTCCAGGAGCAGCGTCCATTCTTCCGGGGTGAATGTCGATTTGTCGGCCATGGCCGTCTTCCTTCCTATCCGGTTTCGTCGATGACAATCGCCAACGGTCCGTGCGGAATGCAGGGCCGGCAGCTCATGCTTGGGCTGGTTCTTCAGGTCGCCAGTGAGGCGAGCTTGGTCTTCAATGCATCGATTGCGGGTTTCACGATGTCGGAAGCGCCGGGTATCGCCAGCACCTTGTCGAAAAGCCCGTTGAGCGTTGGCATCATCGGCCCGACGAGCGCGGAAAGGGCTGCCTTCTGTTCGGCAGACAGTTGCCCGGTGGCGCCCGTGACTTTGTCGAGCCCGGCTGAAATCTCCTCCAGTTTCGGCAGGGCGGCCGTGGCCGAGGCGGCGTCCGTGACACCGGTCAGCGTTGTCTGCAGGCTCGCCATGCTGTCCTGGACCTGCCGGCCGATGTCGACCCCGCCGACCGTCAAGCTTTGCCCCGCCGTGCCAGCCTGTGGCGCGACCTCTCCGCTCGGTCTGCCGAACAGATAGAAGAGCACGGCTGCAAGCGCGAGCACGGCAATCACCCAGTAGAGCCAGTTGCGCGACCCGGACGGCGTCGCCGCCTCGGCTGCGCGCTGACCGGCTCCACCGACGGACGAAGCCGCTGTCGCGGCGCTGCGGGCGACCTGGCTCGCCGAGGCCGCGGCAGACTGTGCCGAAGCGCCGAGCCCGCCGAGCAAGCCTGTTCCGCCAAGCAGTTCTCTTGCGCCGGAGGGCAGGGCGGCCGCGATGTTGTCCTTCTGGCTCGCGAGCAGTCCGGCAATGCCATTGGCGCTGAGATCGCCGCCGCTCTGCCGGGCAAGGCCACCCAGCACGAGGGGAGCAAGCGTCGCCAGCAACGAACCGCTCGCCCGCGGGTCCATGCCGGAGATCCCGCCGATGGCGCTTGCCAGCGCACTGCCGTCCTTTGCCCCGAAGATTGACGAAATGATCTGTGACCCGTTCTGGCTAAGCGTCGCCTGATCGCCTCCCTGAAGCATCCCGATGAGACTGTCGAGCGATCCGCCTTGTTGACTGGCGGTATCGGCGATCTTCTGCGCCCCGCCCGGTTGCGCGGCGACACCCGTCAGTCCCGCCAGCACCGCGGGAATGGCGGCGCTGACGGCGCCCTGCACCTTGCTGCTGTCGAGCCCGAGCGCCGAAGCGATGCGTGCGATCATGTCAGGGGTAAGCATCTGCGCGATATACGAAACAAGATTGCTGGCCATTGGCTTTTCCTCCACGTTGATGTCGTCGGACATCGACGGCGCTCATGGAGCGGTCGTCCGACGGCGCGGCAATTGGCTGCAAGCAATTCGCGTTTATCTGATTGTCGGTCGCGAGGCGGGTTCCTCTGGAACCTTCGGCCCAAAAATATTAGCACTTGTGGATGTAAATGGCCAGTTCTCGGCAACTTGCGGAAACGGCAGAACGTGGCGCATTGAACACGCGCGCTAGTGCGCCAGCATGTTGAGCGGCCCGTGACCCGGCAGCCGAGGCAGGAGGGAAGCAGGCGGACCGTCGGCCGCAGGGCCGGTTTAAGGGTCGCGACGACAGCGCCGCAGGATGCTTGCGGTCACGCGCGGGCCGGCCTGACCTGATGCCCGCACCCATAGTCTGATCCCCAGCCGCGAGGCCAGGGATCCCGTCGGTTTCGCGTTACTTCTTCGGCGATTTCTCCGCCGGCGACGGTGCCGCCTGCAGGTTGCCGAGCAGCGACGAGATCGCATTTTCGCCGTTGAAGCCTGCTTCCTTCAGCAGTTGGTCGACGATCGGCTTGTTGGCCTGGTAGGACAGGAGCTGGCCCGCCAACCCGTCGCCAAGGCCGATGCCGTTGGCAGCACCGTCGCCGCCGCCGTTGCGGCCGAGCATGCCGCCGGTGTCGAAGATGCGGATGTCGGAGATCTTCTCGATCGGCTTGACCGCTTCTGCCAGCGCTTCGGGAATGATGCGGATGCGTTCGCGCAGGATCTCGAATTCAATGATGGCGGAGCTCAGCTTGTTGCGGGCCTCGTTGAGCAGCGCCTCGCTCTCGGCTGCGGCCTTGCCGGTTTCGAGCACGCCCTTCGCCTTGATGATCGCGGCGTCGGCCTCGGCGGTGGCAAGCGTCTTGATCGCATCGGCCTGGTCGAGGGCCGCCTGCTTTTCGGCTTCGGCGCCGACGGTCACGGCGGTCGCTTCGGTTTCGGCGTTCTTGCGGGCGTCGATGACGGCGATCTGGCGTTCGCGTTCGGCGATTTCCACGGCCTTTGCCGTCTCCACCTTTTCTTCCGCGGCGATGGCGAGCGCGCGGGCGGTTTCAGCCTGGGCCTTCGCCTCGGACTCTTCCCGGCTCTTGTTGGCAACCGCGATGGCGCTTTCCTGCGAAACGATCTGCAGGTCGCGGCGGGCTTCCGTGTCGCGCTGCTGCACGGCGCGGGTGGCGTCGATGTTGGCGCTTTCACGCGCCTGCTTGGCAAGCGCCTCGCGTTCGGCGATCGCCTGCTCGGCGGCGATGCGAGCTTCTTCCTCGGCGCGCTTGGCCGCCTGTTCCTGCTGCGCGGTTTCGGCGCGGGTGGCGGCCGACTTGTTGGCGATGTCGCGTTCCTGGTTCAGCTCCGCCTCGCGCTTGGTGCGCTCGATCGTCAGCGATTGCTGGCGGGCTTCCAGATCCTTCTGGGCGATCGCGACTTCGGTATCGCGCACGATCTCGTTGCGCTCCTTCTTGCGGCCCTCGGTAATGCGGGTCAGCGCCGCAAGACCATGCGCGTCGAAGAAGTTGTTGGCGTTGAAGTGCTTGATATCCGTCTGGTCGAGACGGGTCAGCGAAACGGATTCGAGTTCGAGACCGTTCGACTGCAGGTCGGCGCCGACCGCTTCCTGCACCGCCTTGACGAAATCCATGCGCTGTTCCTGCAGCGCGTCGAGGCTCATGGTGGCGGCGACCGAGCGCAGACCGTCGACGAACTTGGCCTCGATCAGCACGCGCAGCTGTTCGGCATCGTTGGTACGGTCGCCGAGTGTCTGGGCTGCAAGCGCGATCGAGGAGGCATCGGGCTTCACGCGGACATAGAATTCCGCGCCGATATCGACGCGCATGCGGTCCTTGGTGATCAGCGCGTCGCCTTCGCCACGACGGACTTCAAGGCGCAGCGTCTTCAGGTTGACGCGGGCGATCGAGTGGAAGATCGGCAGCACGATGGAGCCGCCGTCGAGGACCACCTTCTGGCCGCCAAGGCCCGTGCGCACATAGGCTTCGTCGCGGCTCGAGCGGGTATAGAGCGATGCAAGAACAAAGCCGATGCCGAGGATCAGGACGATGCCGATGCCGGCCGGCACCAAGAGTTCATAAAACATGGTTGCTCCGTGAGACTTTAAGACGTGGGAATTTTAAGGATTGGGCGGCGTCAGCAGGTCTGCCGGCGCCGATATCGCAATGAAAATGTTGGAAACGCGATCGACGACGAGCACCTGCGCGCCGATGGCGATCGGTTGCTCGTTGCGGGCGGCGCGCGCGCGCAGCACATGCCAGTTGCCGTGGCGATCCTTGAGGCGGATGCGTCCCGGCAGGCCCTGGTCCAGTGGGCCGACGGTGACTTCGCCGCTGCGGCCGACGAAATCGCCGAGATCGACGGCATAGCTTTCGTCACGCGGCACGATCTTTGCCACCCATCGGCTCGACATCCGAACTGCGGGCAGCGAGACGGCGAGTGCCGGTAGCGCCGCGACAAGGGCAGGCAGCGGCACCCACAGGGCCCCGGCCACCGCCTGGATGACAAAACCGATCATCGCGAAGAGGCCGAGGAAAAGCATCAGCAGCACGAGCAGCGGTACGCCGCCGACATTGAACCAGGACATCAGCCCGCCCAATGCGTTGTGGTCGTCCAGCCAGGCCTTGTCGATCGCCTCACCCAGTGAGAAGCCGAGCAGCAGGCAGAGGAGCTCGATGCCGGTGAAGGCGGCCAACATCACCGCCGCAACCGCGAAGGGTAGGGATTCCGGGGCGAGGAAGAACAGCATCGGCGTCAGTGCTGCTTTGCCTTGAGTGCGGCCAGTCTCGCGTCGATCGCCCGATCGCGATGCAGGCGGTCGAGTTCGTCCAGCTCGGCGCTGTTGCCGTGTTCTCCGCCCGGTACGCCCGTGGCGCGGGAGACGGCGGCAGCGGCGCGGGCGGCACCGTCCACCGGGCTGGGCTTCGCCAAGCCCGAAACCTTGCTCTCGGGGAACTGGGCGATGCTGCGCTTGAGATCGGCGAGCCGCGCCTCGGCCTCGCGGCGGGTGGCAAGCACCGCCTGCAGCGCCTGCTGGCCCTCTTCGAGATCGGTGCGGGCGCCGGCGAGCGCCTTGTCCAGGGCGGCGAGCTGCGATTCCAGGTCGATCTGGCGGGCGACGCCGGCCTTGGCAAGGTCTTCCCGGGCGGCAGAGATGGCGGTGCTGATCTTTTCGTCCAGCTTTTCGAGATCGGCGCCGATTTCGTCGCGGCGGCTGAGGATGCGATACTCCTCGGCGCGTGCCTGGCCGATATCGACCCGGGCCTCTTCAGCCGCCGCGTCGATTTCGCGGAGTGCCTGTTCGACGATCACGATCTTGTTGCTGCCTTCCGCCTTGTCGACGGCGGCATTGGCGAGACCGGCGATCAAGCGGCCCATACGGGATAGGATGCCTTCATTCGTCATCATTTTCTTCTCCGTTCGGTCGGAATGCGTGGTGACGCCAATGTGGATCTGATAGCCGCCGTGCTGTGCAACGAGCTGGGCGGCGAAGATATTCAGAGTGCCCGGCGAATAGCCGGCGACGTCGTATGGGATCGCGACGCGACCACGCACGGTGGCGACGGTCAGATCCGACGGTCCCTTGATTGCGAAAAGCTTGTCGTCCAGCGGCAGCCTTTCGGCATTGGCCTGCTGTCCGCGGTTTGCCGCGAAGTCACGCAGTCCAAGCGTGACCATGCGCGCCGGAAGCCCGGTGCGCTCCCGGACCGTTTCGTAGGCAAGTTCATGCAACGTTACGAGATTGGCGCCCGCCTTTTCGCCGGCGAGTTCATCGAGCATCGCCAGCATGTCGCCGTAGGCAACGAAGGTTTCTTCCAGCGCACGTCTGGCCTCCGCGTCCGGCGCGAGATCGTAGTACAAGATCGACGTGTGGTTGCCCTGAGCCATGAGCAATAACATAAAGCACCACTTTCGTGCTTTCAAGGATTGGCTCAGGTTTAAGTTGCAATATTCTTCTGCTGAACGCACTCAACGGTCGCGCGCCGGCAATGCGGGTTGCAGCGGGCGGAAGAGGGGCGCGTTGAAAGCGGACGATTGTCCGGCGGGTTCACTCCGCCGCGTTGTTGCGCAACCAGGTTTCCAGCGCGGCAATCACCGAGAGCCGCAGGCTTGCGCCCTTGGACAGGGCGCGGGTGAGGGACAGGTCGTCGCCGGCAAATCCCATCTCGGCCATGATGTCGTTCGCCCGCATCCGGCGGCGATTCATGATCGTGCGGATTTCGGCGATCGTTTCGGAGAGCAGGTAGCGACCGCTGGCAATCGCGGGGGGCGCTGCGAGCGGCGGATCGATATGAGCGTGTGGGGCAAGCCCGTCCGGGCCGCCATTGCTGCTCAGCCACTTGAGGAACGTTTCACGCTCGGTGGGGCTTGCCTTGGTCCAGGAATTCTTGAGCTTGTCGAGGCGCGTGCGCTCGTCCTTAAGCCCTGCCGCGATAAGCGCCTTGCGCAGTGACGGGATGCGCCCGGCGATCAGATCCGCGTGGATGTCGGGAAAATCGAGTTTCAGGCGCTGCACGTCCGCGGTTTCGTCGCTCTTGGTTTTCTTCGACATGCTCATTCCCGCGTCGTTCGTCGGCGACATGCTCTAGCGTGCTCGTGCGCCCGGCGCGAGCGAAATAGGTCGCTATCCTCTATCCTTTGTCCGTCGACCCCGTTAGGGAGCGCATGGAGAATAACGCGACGCTGCGTGCTGTGCCCTTCGCCTGATGTCATGCATCCAGCTTTACGCAAGTCCCTTCGCCTATAGTCACCTCAATGGCCGGGATGTGACACGGCGAATGAAGGACAATGATATGTCAAACGATATCGAGCATTACCGCGACCCATCCGACACGATGGTTGCCCTCTATCTCGCGAACAATGACGGCGACGAACTGACCGATGTCTTGGTCGCCGCGCTTGAAGATGCCTTCCGCATCCTCCGTGACGAGATCTCCGGCGAAACGATGCATTGAGCGGAGCGCGTCTCCTCCACGAACTATTTTTCGAACGTAATCCACCATCGGTTGCGAATCGAATCAGGGATGTCCTGTTCTGACCGGGTTCCAATCGGCGATGCGGCGGATGTCGGGAGAGTTCGCGGCCACGTATCGCTTGCGCTAGGGGAGACGCACAAGCATGACATTTTCTATCTGGCATACGGTCATAGCGCTGCTGATTATCGGCGTACCGGTCTGGCTGATCCTTCGGGCCTCGAAGCGCTCACGCTAAAGCGCGTCGCAGATCAAGTCTGCTTCATCGCATATCGCTGTCGCAAAATCGGCGCGCACATCGCTCGGCATGTTTGGCGCATCAAGGCGCGAGCGATTGGCCGTAGAGAACAAGGCGTTGCGGAGTTCCGATTTCAACGGGATCCATGCCCGCTTGATGTCATTCGACGACGACTGCCGAACCGGCCTGCTTGCAGGCTGGTGTTTCATTCGATGACCATCGGGCGCGCCGTTCAAGCTTCCTGAAGCAGCGCCTGGGCTGAAAGGGCTGACGCCAGTACGGTCGCATCGGTTCCGTTTCTCCCAACCAGCATCAGTCCGGCCGGCCGCACAAGGCCCGGCATCGGCAGGGTGATAGCGGTGAGATCGAACTGGTTGGCGACCTGGCAGTTGCGCAGCAGCAGGCTCTCGACGCGGTCGTATTCCGCCGCGTCGATGTCGACGCTTGCGATGGACACGGCCGCAATCGGCGTCGTCGGCAGTGCGATGAGATCGTAGGGCGAGAGCCGCTCGTCCATGGCGGCGGCGAGCGCATGCCGGGTTTGCAGCAGGGCCGAGATCGCCGCGTCGGGCACCAAAAGGCGGCGGCGAAGCGAGAACTTGACCCTTTCGTCGACTGGGGCGGCCGCATCACCCAGCCATCCGGCGTGGATACGGCTTGCCTCCAGGCCCGCAACCGAGCCGATCCGCGTCGCTTCGCCGAGCTTCTCGATCAAGTCATCGATGGTGCAGTCGACGATCTTGGCACCCGCTTTGGCCAGTCGGTCGAGGCTTGCCGCAAAGGCGTCGGCGACTTCGGGGGAGAGGTCTTCAAACAGCCTGCCACGTGGGATGCCGATACGAAGATCTGCGACAGGACGGGCGACAAGCGGCCTTGGCTGCTCGCCGGCCATCACAGCATCGGTCGCTGCACAATCGGCCACGGTCCGGGCGAGCGGTCCGAGCGAATCCAGAACCGGCGAGAGCGGAAAGGCGCCATCGAGCGGGATGCGGTTCGCCGTCGGCTTGAAGCCGACGATGCCGTTCAGCGCCGCGGGGATGCGGATCGAGCCACCGGTATCTGAACCGATGGCAATGTCACAGGTGCCTTCTGCTGTCGACACGCCAGCGCCCGAGGATGAACCGCCGGGGATCAGGCTTTCGTCGGTGGCGTTGCCGGGTACCGGGTAGTGCGGATTGAGGCCGATGGCCGTAAACGCGAATTCGGTCATATGCGTCTTGCCGATAATGACTGCACCGGCAGCCCGCAGCCGCTGGACAACGAGCGCGTCTTTTTGGGTCGGCGGCGCGTCGCGGCGGATGATGGAGCCGGCAAGCGTCGGTTCGCCGGCGATATCCAACAGGTCCTTGATTGAAACGATCTTGCCGTCGAGCGGCCCAAGGCCGTCCCCCGCCTGCCGGCGGCGGTCGGCCGCGTCTGCCTCGCTCCGCGCGCGCTCTTCGTAGAGCCGGACAAAAGCCTTTTGCTCGTGCCGACGATTGTTGAGCCGGCTCAGGATCTGTTCCAGGCGGTCGCGGACGGAGACGTTGGCGGCATGGGACACGATGATCACCTGTCGATTTCTGTGGCCACCGAACGGGGGCAGGAGGCGGGTTCGTTGCCCGGATTCACCAAGGCCAACGCTGATCGCCTTTGATAACAGCATTGGCAGCGTTTGCCATCGTCCCATTGTCGCCGCGGCCAGCTCCGGCCTTCACCGAACTGTCGCCAAACCGTTCAAATAGTTTCATGCGCCTGTTACGTCGCTGACACCCAGATGACCAAAGGTCCGGCACGCGCGGTGGCGCTGCCGAATCGGAGGTCTGTTTGGCCGATATCCTCAAGACGCTTTCGAGGCGTTCTTTCCTGCTTTCCGCCGGTGCCGCGGGCTTCGTGGCCTCATCCGGTCTTGCGACACCCTTTTATGCACGCGGCTACGGCCGGCCGGAATTCATTCACGGCGTGCAATCGGGCGATGTCGATACGTCCTCCGGCATGATCTGGACACGGGTGGATCGCCCGTCGAAGGTGTCGGTCGAATACTCGACCACCGAGAGCTTCTCCAACCCCCTTCGCCTTTCCGATCTGACGGCGACGCCGCAGACGGATTGCGCGATCAAATGTTCGCTCGACGGGCTGCTGCCGGACCAGGATATCTTCTACCGCTTCACCGCCACGGATCTCTACGACGTCAACCGCGTCTCCGCGCCGGTCACCGGCCGGTTTCGCACCGCCCCCTTGCGCAAGCGCTCGATCCGCTTCGTCTGGTCCGGCGACACGGCCGGGCAGGGCTGGGGCATTGATGATGTCGGCATGAAGACCTATTCGACCATGCGCCAGCACGAGCCGGACTTCTTCATTCATTCCGGTGACACGATCTATGCCGATAACCCGATCCCTGACGAGATAGCGCTACGTGATGGCGGTGTCTGGAAGAACCGCGTGGTGACGCATGAGAAGCGCGACGTGGCGCGGACGCTGGAAGAATATCGCGGGCAATGGAAATACAATCTGCTCGACGAGCATGTGCGGCAACTCAACGCCGTGTGCCCCACTTTCTATCAATGGGACGACCACGAGGTGCTGAACAACTGGTCGGCCTCGACCGACCTGCGCGACGACGCGCGCTATCCGGAAAAGGATGTTGCCGTCTATGCGGAGCGGGCGGCGCGGGCGTTCAACGAGATGACGCCGATCCGCATGCCGGCAACGCAGCCCGGCCGCATCTTCCGCAAGATCGGCTATGGTCCGTTGCTCGACGTGTTCTTCGTTGACCTCAGATCCTATCGCGGCGCCAACCAGGGAGAAGACGGCGGCGGCGCCCTGTTCGGCTGGCGGCAGGTCGACTGGCTTAAGCGCGAACTTGCTGCCTCGCGGGCCACCTGGAAGGTGATCGCCTGCGACATGCCGATCGGTCTCGTCGTCTGGGACGATTACACCAACCGGCGCGGTTCGGACGCGATCGCCAATGGCGACAACGGTCCGCCCGCGGGGCGCGAACGCGAATTTGCCGATCTCCTGCGCTTCGTCCGCGACAACGGCATCGACAACCTCGTCTGGCTGACGGCGGACGTGCATTACACCGCCGCGCATCACTACGATCCGGGGCGCGGCGCATTCAAGGATTTCACGCCGTTCTGGGAGTTCGTGTCCGGTCCACTGCATTCCGGCACCTATGCGCCGAAGGAGCTCGACATGACCTTCGGGCCGGAGGTTCGCTTCATCAAGGCATCCGGCGGCGGCATCGACCAGAACCTGCCGCCATCGGCTGGTCTGCAGTTTTTCGGCATCGTCGATATCAACGGCCAGACGCAGCAGATGACGGTGCGGCTGATGGACCGGCAGGACCAGGAACTCTGGCGCGTGACGCTCGATCCGGCCGCAATTGCATGAGGAATTCGGTCGCGGCCAACAGCTTTGCAAACGGCGTTCGTGAGACCCCTGACGAGTGCAAACCCATGGCCTACCGGCATTTGAACACGACGCTCATGCGCGCGCCCCCCTTTCGCAATCGCAAAAAAACCTGTATGAGCGCGACCATTGAAAAAGCGGCGTGGCCCATCGGGGCTTGCCCTGAACCTTCCGAGACGAAAAATGAGCATTCGTAACATCGCGATTATCGCGCACGTCGACCATGGGAAAACGACCCTTGTTGACGAGCTCCTGAAGCAGTCGGGCTCGTTCCGCGAAAACCAGCGCGTTGCCGAACGCGTCATGGACTCCAACGACATCGAAAAAGAACGCGGCATCACCATCCTCGCCAAGGCGACTTCGGTCGAATGGAAGGGCGTGCGCATCAACATCGTCGACACCCCCGGCCACGCCGACTTCGGCGGTGAAGTCGAGCGCATCCTGTCGATGGTGGACGGCGCTATCGTTCTCGTCGACGCTTCCGAGGGCCCGATGCCGCAGACGAAGTTCGTCGTCGGCAAGGCGCTGAAGGTCGGCTTGAAGCCGATCGTCGCGATCAACAAGATCGACCGCCCGGACGGCCGCCACGAAGAAGTCATCAACGAAGTCTTCGACCTCTTCGCCAACCTCGACGCCTCTGACGAGCAGCTCGACTTCCCGATCCTCTACGGTTCGGGCCGCGATGGCTGGATGAACGTCAACCCGGAAGGTCCGAAGGACCAGGGCATGGCGCCGCTGCTCGACCTGGTGCTGCAGCACGTGCCGGAGCCGACGGTTGCCGAAGGCCCGTTCCGTATGATCGGCACGATCCTCGAAGCCAACCCCTTCCTCGGCCGCATCATCACCGGTCGCGTTCACTCGGGCACCGTCAAGCCGAACCAGGCCGTCAAGGTTCTCGGCCAGGATGGCAAGCTGCTTGAAACCGGCCGTATCTCGAAGATCCTCGCCTTCCGCGGCATCGAGCGTCAGCCGATCGAAGAAGCGCAGGCAGGCGACATCGTTGCGATAGCCGGCCTTACCAAGGGCACCGTCGCCGACACCTTCTGCGATCCGTCGGTCGCCGAAGCGCTGACCGCGCAGCCGATCGACCCGCCGACCGTCACCATGTCCTTCATCGTCAACGACAGCCCGCTTGCCGGCACCGAAGGCGACAAGGTCACGAGCCGCGTCATCCGCGACCGCCTGTTCAAGGAAGCCGAAGGCAACGTTGCGCTGAAGATCGAAGAATCCTCGGAAAAGGACTCCTTCTTCGTATCGGGCCGCGGCGAACTGCAGCTTGCGGTTCTCATCGAAACCATGCGTCGTGAAGGCTTCGAGCTTGCCGTTTCGCGTCCGCGCGTTGTCATGCACAAGGATGACAACGGCCAGATGCTCGAGCCGATCGAAGAAGTCGTGATCGACGTCGACGAAGAGCATTCGGGCGTCGTCGTGCAGAAGATGTCCGAGCGCAAGGCCGAGATGGTCGAACTGCGTCCGTCTGGCGGCAATCGCGTCCGTCTGGTGTTCTTCGCTCCGACCCGCGGCCTCATCGGCTACCAGTCGGAACTTTTGACCGACACCCGCGGCACGGCGATCATGAACCGCCTGTTCCACGCCTACCAGCCCTACAAGGGCGAGATCGGTGGTCGCGTCAACGGCGTTCTGCTTTCGAACGACGCCGGTGAATCGGTTGCCTACGCGATGTTCAACCTGGAAGACCGCGGCCCGATGATCATCGACGCCGGCGAGAAGGTCTATGCCGGCATGATCATCGGCATCCACACCCGCGACAACGATCTCGAAGTGAACGTGCTCAAGGGCAAGAAACTCACCAACATGCGCGCCGCCGGCAAGGACGAAGCCGTTCGCCTGACGCCGCCGATCCGCATGACGCTGGAGCGCGCGCTCTCCTGGATCCAGGACGACGAGCTGGTCGAAGTGACGCCGAAGTCGATCCGTCTTCGCAAGCTGCACCTCGACCCGAACGATCGCAAGCGCTTCGAAAAGGCCCGCACGGCTGGCGCTGCCTGATCGATCCTGATCGATCCTACGACTTTCAGAAAAACCCCGGAGCGATCCGGGGTTTTTTGCTGTGTGTGCCACCGATGGGCGACTTGCGGATAAAGTTAAAAAGGCGTTAACCTTCCATTGGGTGCCGTTAAAGTTGCCTGTGGGTTAACGCAGGCTGGCAACCGGGCGGGATTCCTGTTCGCCTTGTGTGTGTTTAGAGTCGCGAGTCATGAAGACTGTTTCGATAGAGATTCGGCCCGGAGAGCCGCAGGAAGCGTCGGCAATTGCCGATGTGCACCGCGTTTCGTGGCTGCAGACCTATGGCGGTCTCATTCCCCATCGTCCGCTCGTTCAGATGGTCAATCGCCGTGACGAGACCTGGTGGCGCAAGGCGACCCGCGGTCCTGCCACGCTGCTCGTCGTCGACGTCGCCGGAACCATCGCCGGCTACGCAACGCTCGGCCTCAGCCGCGCCAAGGCCCTGCCGCAGGAAGGCGAGATCTACGAGATCTACCTGAGGCCGGAATACCAGGGCATCGGCCTCGGGCGTATTCTCTTCGGCGAGGCCAAGAGCCTGCTGCGTTCGCTCGGCTGCCGTGGCCTCGTCGTCTGGTGCCTCGAAGACAGCGAGCATGCCTACCAGTTCTTCCAGGGTGCCGGCGGCACCGATATCGCCGAAGGCATGGAAGATTTCGGCGACAAGCACCTGAAGAAAGTCGGCTTCGCCTGGAACTAGGCCCGACGCCTCCGCGACACTGAAATCAAAGACTTACTCAGGCAGTTCGTTGTTGGGATCGGCCGCCTTGTCGCCCCGCGTGCCGTGATAGGTGGGCTTGTCGACGCCGCAGCGGAAGGTCGGTGCCACCTCGTCGGCGATCTTGCGAGCAAGCGCATTCGGATCGGGATTGGCAAGCGCATCGACATAGCCGGCGACGCAACCCTTGCCGTCATCCTTCTCGGCCACCTTGGAAATGACGAGCACCTGCCCCTGAAGTGCAGGAACCGAAGCGCCGGACGCGTCCGTGTTCTCGATGAACCAGCGCAGGATCGTCGCTACGGCCTTGCCATCCTTGGCAACCCGCCACTCCACGGTCGTGCCGGCGTGGTTGAATGGAATGAAACTCTCGAAAGCGTCGTCGGCATAGCGCTGGTTCAGGTGGCCGAACGAAACACTCTGGCGGATGTCGGCTTCCTTGAAGCGAACGGGATAGTCTGCATGGCCGGGGCAGGTCATCAACGCGTACATGCCCTCTTCTTCGGCGATCGTCTTACACTTGTCGCGGCCGATGTCGGTATAGACGCTCTCATTGGCCAAGACGGGGCCGGCGGACAAAAGCACCAGCGCCAGGCATGCAACCCTTCCGTTCATACGAAACTCCCTCAAACGCGATTGGCAGACCTGTAGAGGTCGATGGGCAGGCGCAAAACGACCGGTTGAATCTGCGCTACGGACGAAAGTTATGTTGCATCGCGGCATGTTTCCCTTTATCCGACGGGCAAACTTCTCAAACCGACCCTGGAGTAGATCCATGCGCATCGACGCGATTTCCATCGGAAAGAATCCACCAGAAGATGTCAACGTGATCGTTGAGGTTCCCGTCGGCGGCCATCCGATCAAGTACGAGATGGACAAGGAAGCCGGCACGCTGGTCGTCGACCGCTTCCTCTATACGCCGATGACCTATCCGGGCAACTACGGCTTCGTGCCGCATACGCTCTCGGACGATGGCGATCCGATCGACGTTTTGATCTGCAACACCCGTCCGCTGGTTCCGGGCTGCGTCATCAATGTGCGCCCGATCGGCGTGATGATGATGGAAGACAATTCCGGTCAGGACGAGAAGATCATCGCCGTTCCGTCGGGTCACCTGACGCAGCGCTACGACAAGGTTCACGAATACACCGACCTGCCGGAAATCACGCTGAAGCAGATCGAGCACTTCTTCGAGCACTACAAGGATCTGGAGCCCGGCAAGTGGGTGAAGATCTACGGCTGGAAGGATGCTTCCACCGCCCGCCAGCTGATCAAGGAAGCCGTCGAGCGCGCCAAGGGCGCCAAGTAAGCTTTATCTGCCGGCCAGTTCGGCAAGGCGTTTCATCAGATCCTCCGGGTCGCTCTCGATCCGGAGGATTTTTTTGCGCTGCGTTTCGCCTGAGATGAGGGAGAGCTTGCTCGTGGCAAGCCCGAGCGTCTTGGCAAGAAAGGCAAGCAGTGCCTGATTGGCCTTGCCTTTCTCCGGGACCGCGCGGACGCGCACTTTCAGATATTCTTCGCCATCCGCCGCTTCCAGCCCGTCGATGGCATCACGGCCGCCGTTCGGCGTCAGGCGCACCGTCAGGCGAACATGGTCGCCATGCGCGGTGAAGGCCGTGCTACTCACCCTGCACCTGGCCGGCCGTCGTCAGCCCAGCAAGGCCGGCGCGATCGTCGTGTTCAGGAAAAGCTGGATGAAATAGAGGATTACCAGAACGACCAGCGGCGAAAGGTCGACGCCGCCCATGTCGGGCAGGATGCGGCGGATCGGGCGGTAGAGCGGCTCGGTTAACTGGTAAAGCGAGCGGCCGATCATGTTGATCGCCTGGTTGTTCACGTTGATGACATTGAACGCGTAGAGCCAGGAAAAGATGGCCGACGCGATGACCAGAAACCACGCGATGTTGATGATGAAGTTCAAGGTGCCGATAACAGCAAGCATGCCGGTCTCCAAATCGTTATTGACAGACATGTAGACATTGAGACCTAAACGAGCAAGTACGCCGGTTTATCGGGCGCGATCATGTTTAACGTGTGGCCGCTTGACAGTCGGTGCCGACGAAAGCATGTCGCGATCCTTCAGATGCGCTGCCTGCCTTTTGAATATTGACGTTTCACTTGTCGTTATCGCAAAACCGCGACCCAGTTTTGCGCGACCCGCTTCAGGAGCGACTTCCTCATGTCCGCCGTCCATGCCTCGCATCGTTTTGCCGCGTTTCGGCATGTCGGCTATCGTCGCTACTTCTTCTCGCGCTTCCTCGCCTATTTCGCGATCCAGATCATCTCTGTCGCGGTCGGCTGGCAGATCTACGATCTGACGCGCGATCCCTTCGATCTCGGCTTGATCGGCCTTTTCCAGTTCCTGCCATCGCTGGTGCTGATCCTCGTCACCGGATCCGTGGCCGACCGCTACAACCGGCGCATGATCATGGGCGTCTGCATGGTGGTCAGCACGCTTTGCGCAGCGGCGCTGCTCGCGCTGACAGTCACCGGGCTGTTTTCGCCGTGGCCGGTTTATGCGGTTCTCGTGGTCTTCGGCATCGAGCGTGCGTTCCTTGCGCCCGCGTCGCAATCGCTGGCACCAAACCTCGTGCCCCCGGAAGATCTGCCCAACGCGATCGCCTGGAACTCCACCTCCTGGCAGACCGCGATGATCGTCGGCCCGGTCGCGGGTGGTCTCATCTACGCGCTCGGCGCGGTCTTTCCTTATGCCATCGGCTTCTGCTTCTTCCTCGCCTCCGCATTCATGGTCTTTGCCATTCCGAAGCCGGCGACGCGCACCCAGGCCTCGGCGCAAAGCTGGCAGACGATCACCGCCGGCTTCCGCTACATCAAGGCGGAGAAGGTGGTGCTCGGCGCCATATCGCTCGACCTTTTTGCAGTGCTGCTCGGCGGCGCCGTGGCGCTGATGCCGGTCTTTGCCCGCGATATCCTCGACCTCGGCCCCTGGGGGCTCGGCCTGTTGCGCGCGGCCCCGGGTGTCGGCGCCGTTGCCATGGCGGTCTGGCTGGCGGCGCACCCGATCCGCCATCGCGCCGGTTTCTACATGTTCATCGGCGTGGCGCTCTTCGGTCTCGGCACCGTTATCTTCGGCCTTTCAGCGACCCCCTGGGTCTCGATCGCGGCCCTCGTCGTCATGGGTGCTGCCGACATGGTATCGGTCTATGTGCGCGAGACGCTGATCACGCTCTGGACGCCGGACGAACTGCGCGGCCGGGTCAACGCCGTCAACATGGTCTTCATCGGCGCGTCGAACGAACTTGGCGAATTCCGCGCCGGCATGATGGCGTCCGGCTTCGGCGGGGTCTTTGCCGTCGTCTTCGGTGGCATGGGCACGCTGCTCGTCTCAGGGCTTTGGGCGCTTGGCTTTCCGCAATTGCGCAAGATCGATACGCTCGACGTGCCCGATCACCACAAGTAAACGGTGCGAGCGGACAGCACGTTACGCGCTTTCCGCCTTTTCTCCCGGCCGTTCATCGCGCAGGAAGATCAACTCAAGGAAGTTCTCCATCCAGGTGCGCAGCGGCCCGTCGTGCTGCATGCGGCCGTCGAGATGGGCCTTGCCCACCTGGGCACCGGGCATCTCGAAGCGATGGGCGCCGTGCACCACCCAGCGATGCATCATGGCGCGGGTGAGTTCGCCGTGGAACTGGATGCCCCAGGCATTGTCACCGTAGCGGAAGGCCTGGTTGGGATAGGTGTCGCCGGTTGCGAGCAACTCGGCACCGGAAGGCAGGTCGAAGCCCTCGCGGTGGAAATGGTAGACCATGGCCGGCCAGTCCATCAGCGCCTTGCCGGCCTCGGTCGCAACCAGCGGATACCAGCCGATTTCGGTCATGCCCTCGTGATGGGGTGCCACCGAGCCGCCGAGGTTGCGCGCGAGCATCTGCGCGCCGAGGCAGATGCCGAGATAGGGCTTGTTTTCCTTGAGCGGCACGGAAAGCCAGTCGATCTCGCGGCGGACGAACTCTTCCTCGTCATTGGCGCTCATCGGACCGCCGAACACGATCGTGCCGCTGTGCCGTTCCAGCGTTTCCGGCAGATCGTCGCCGAGCGCCGGATGACGGATGTCGAGCCCAAAACCCTTCTGCTCGAGTATCTGGCCGACGCGGCCGGCGCTCGATCGCTCCTGATGCAGGATGATCAGGACGGGTTTTCGGGCGCTGTCGTCGGGCATCGGCATTTCAGTTATCCTGTTGTGACTCGGCTTTCTCTACCGTGTCGCTTCTGGCCGCCGCCTCCTGCCGCTGCAACACCCGGTCGCGACCGGAAACACCGAGCAGATCGGCAATACGCCAGATCACGTGATCTTCCATCTCACTTCGCTCGCCATCGGCATAGACGACGTCCCAGAGCATGCCGACGAGTTCGACGCGTTGCTCCTCGGAGAGGTGACGCTTGAGCTCGGCGGTGAATTGGTAGAAGTCGATCGCCTCGCTCTCGGCAGTCTCGCCGGCTTCGATCAAAGCGGAGAGCGAGGCATCGTCGAGCTTGTAATGCTCCTTGATGACCTTGCGCATCTTGCGCCGCTCGGACGCGAGGATCCGGCCGTCGGCCTCCATCACCTGGAAACAGAGAGCGATTACCGCCACGCGCGGATCGCCATGCTCTATGCGCTTCGCCGGGCCGGTCAGACCATCGAGAAACGTCCGTAAGCGTTCAAACATGTATTTTGCCACAGCCCCTTGAGAACTCAGAACAATCGGAAAGTCGTCTTTTCCGGCGCCTTCTCGCCAGCGGCCGGATCGCGCACGCCGGGGTCATCCGGCGGGCGACCGAAGAAGGGATCGGGCCTGTGCTCGCCATTCGCACCCTCTTCCTTCTCCGCCTTGACCGGAGGCTTGTCGGCAACCGGTTCCGGCGCCTTGCGCTCGGCGACCTTGATCGGCTGCGGTGCCGGACGCGGCTCCTCGCGCTCGGCCTCCAGGATCACCGGCGTCTCGCTGCGCCGGGCTGCGGGTGCGGGCTGGTGCACATGCGCCTCCACCACGGCGGGCAGGCTGCGGATCGCCTCGTCGGCGTTCGACTGGTCGTGGTCGACCGTGGCCGAAAGCGTATGCGGCGGGGCTTTCCATTCGAAGGCATCGAGCCGGCCGCTCACCGGCGAGACCGGCAGCCAGGTCGACGAGGTCACGCCGTCGGCGGTCCAGGCCGGATCGCGCGGGCTCTTCAGCGCCTGCGCCATCCAGTGACGGATGCGGCCCTCGTCGCCGGTGTCGGCCTCTTCGATGTCGGCAAGCAGCAGGAAGATGCTCTCGGTCGGGTCGAGCCGGGCGGCGGCTTCCGCCTTGGTGCGCGCCAGAAGCAGTTCGCGCGCTTCGAGCGCGGCTTCGGCGACGGCAGCCATCGCCACGGCATTGTTGGGCTTCAAGGCTTCGAGCTTGCGCGCCCGCTTCAACCGGTCGACCGCAGTGTCGCCGCCGCGGGCGCGCACGTAGAGCCGGGCCACGTCCGGATGCGGCTCGTGCTTCCAGTTCTTCTCCAGGATCGAGGTGCCCTTGCGCAGGTTGTCCTCGCGAAACAGCGCCTTGGCGGCCGTCAGCGCCGCCGGCACCAGATGTTCGTCGAGCTTCAGCGCGGCAAGCGCATCGTCCCGCGCACCTTTCACGTCGCCCTCGAGCTTCGTCATTGCGCGCGCCGTCAGCAGCACTGCCTTCTTGCGATCGGCTTCCTTGCGATCGACCACGTGGGCGATGCGGCTCTGGTCGAGCAGACGCAGGGCATCGTCCCATTGACCGGCCTGGCTCTGGCTGTCGAGCGTCGCAAGTGCTGCCCAGGGCAGGTGCGGCGCCTTTTCGGCGGCGCGCTCGGCATATTGCCGCGCGGCCTCGTGGGCGCCGAGCCGCTTGGCCTCGAGATAAAGGCCGCGAAGCCCGAGTTCGCGCGTCTCCGGATCGTCGGCCATCAGCTCGAACTTGCGGCGGGCGTCGTCGTACTTGCCTTCGATCAGTGCGGTCTGGGCTTCGAGCAGGTGGATCAGCGGTTCCTGGTCGGCGCTGATCAGGCCGCGGGTGCGGGCGGTCATCTTGCGGGCAAGATTGGCGTCACCGGCGCCGGCGGCGATCAGGCCGGTCGACAGCGCCTGGTAGCCGCGGTCGCGCTTGCGGGCGCGGAAATAGCGGGTGACCGTGTGCGGCGAAAGCCAGATGGTGCGCACCAGCCAGACGACGATCAGCACCGCGGCAATCAGCGAGATCAGCAGCGATGCCGCGCGCATCAGGCTCATCTCGATCAACTGGCCCTGCCAGACGACCGAAAGTTCACCCGGCCGGTCGGCGAGCCAGGCGAAGCCGAGGCCGAGACCAAGCACGATCAGGATGAAAATCAGAATGCGGATCATATCTGGTTCCCTCAGCCTTCCGTGCCTGATTTTGCCATCGTCGCAGCGACGGCGGCATCGATCGCGGCTTCGACCCGCAAACGCTGGTCGAGCTTGGCCTTGAAAGCCTCGCCCGCCGGCTTGGCGGTGTCGGGCAGACCATTCCATTCCAGAGCGGCGCCCTTGAGGTCGCCATTGTTCAGCTTGTCCTCGATACGGGCGATGACGGCTTCGGGCGTTTCACCCTCGACGCTGCCGACGGGACGCACGCGAATGCCGGACATGGCGCTGGACACTAGCCGATCGAAGATGCCTTCGTTCGGGTCGGGCTGGTTGAGAGCGTCGAGCATGGCGTCGGCGGTTTTCGGGAACTCGCGGCGCAGGTCGGTCCGGGTCGGCACGCCGACCTGGGCATCCTGGGCGAGCGCGGCGACGGCTTGTTCGTCAGGCGCGATGCTGCGCAGCGCGTCGAGTTCGGCGAGGAAAGGCCCGCCGCGATCGATGGCCGACTTCAGTGCAGTGACCGCAACGGCTTTCGCCATCTGGATATCGTTGACCGGCTCGTTGAGCTTCTGCTCGGCGGTCTCGATGCGGCTCGTCAGTTCCGCCTTCTCGGCGGTTGCCGCCTGCTGCGCATCGGCGAGCGCTGTCTTCAGACCTGCAAGCTCCTTGGTGAGATTGTCGACTCCCGCCTTCAGCGTCTCGACCTCGGCGCTCGGTGCGCCGTTTGCGGCCGGTTGGGAGGCGGACTGTTCGAGCGAGGCGATACGACCTTCGAGTGCGGTGTTGTCGACGACGGCTGCGGGGGTGGGCAGCGCCGCGATCTGGTCGCGCAGGGCCTGCAGTTCGCCGGAAATGTTCTGCTCGACGCCGCGGGTCGGCCCAAGTCCAGGCACGATGCCGGCATATTGCAGGCCGCCGAAGCCGAGCAGCGTCACGAGACCGCCGACGATGCCGGCCGCGAGCGCCCCGGAGTTCGATACCGGCTTCTGCGGCGGTGCCGGTTCCGGCTCGCGGGCCACATGCGGCGGCTCTTCGGCGAAGACGGCCGCGGCCGCGTCGGCGGCGGCATCGGCGCGCTGCTCCTCGATTTCTTCGTCCAGGCGGGATCCGGCGGCGCTGTCGTCGCTGGTGTCCCTTATCGGCTCATCCGTCTCGGCTTTGTGCGCTGTGTTCTCGGCCGCAGCGTCTGCCAGCGTCTCGCCGGTTGCTTCCGGGCCGGCCGGTTCCGCAACGGTTTTCTCCGCTTCGAGGTCGATCGTCAGCGGTTCCTTCTCGGACTTCGAGCGGCGCGGCGGGTTTTCCGATACCATGGTGACCTCTTACCGTTAGTGCCTGTCGGCTCTTCCTTCAAACCTAGTCAGCCGGAACGGTGAGGGAAAGCCCCTCCGTTCCGTTTTTGGATGAATTCGATGTTAGAGAAGACTGAAAAGGCTGTCTTCATCGGGCCTTGCGGCGGTCTCCGCCACGACGTTACCCGGCAGCGCCTCGGCCACCACGGGGCTGAGGCAGAGGTAGCGCGGCGCAAAGGAAGCAGCATCGACACCGGCTTCGGAAAGCAGGCGAACGAACTGTCGCGCGGTCTCTCGCGAGTATAAAAGCACGGCGTCGGGACGGCTGCTCCGCCGCAGATCTTCGATCGCGGCGCGCGAATGGGCGATCGGCTCCATGCGGTAGCACTCGACCGTCCGGTGCTCTATGCCGCGTTGTCTCAGCCCCTTTTCCAGCCCTTCGGAGCGCGGCGTTCCTGCCAGATAGAGCAGGGGAAGTGGCGGCAGCGTGTCGATGGTCGCGCCGATTAGTTCCGCCAGGGACTGGCCGGTACCCTCCGCTATGCGCAGATCGGAGAAACCGAGCCCGGCTGCTGCTTGCGCCGTGGCGGCGCCCACGCAGAAGCACGGGGTCGCCAGATGCTGTGACAGGTCTGCATCTGACGATACGAGCATCCGAATGGCTTCGGCGCTGGTGAGCACGATCGCCGCATGCGGCACTTCAAGCGCGGCAACGGAGACGGCAGCAAGATGGGTCGCCTGCATCAGCGGCAGCAGGATCGGCCGGTGGCCGGCGGCTTCCAGCCGGCGTACCGTCGCCTCGGCGGCGGGAAGCGGCCGGGTGACGAGCACGCGCATGGCTTTAAGTCCAGCTTGCAAAGAAGCCGGGGCCGGCCTTGGCGCGGATCTCTTCTCCGGCCTTTTGCCCAAGCGCTTCGGCGTCGGTGGCCTTGCCCTCGATCGTAACCCGGTGATGGGTCTGGCCGTCGGGCGTGAGGATCATGCCGGAAAAGCTGAGATGGGTGCCGTCCGAGGTGGCGAGACCGGCGATCGGCGTGCGGCACGAGCCGTCGAGCGTCGCGAGGAAGCCACGCTCGCAGGCGACTGCCTCATGGGTGCGGGGATCGTCGATGGCTGCGAGCAGGTCGTTGATGCGGCTGTCGCCGATGCGGCTCTCGATGCAGATCGCGCCTTGGGCCGGCGCCGGCGGGAATTCCTGGGGGTCGAGCAGTTCGGTCGGAACGTCGGTCATGCCGAGACGCTTGAGGCCCGCATAGGCAAGCAGTGTCGCATCGACCTGGCCCTCAGCGAGCTTTCTCAGCCGCGTTTCCACCTGGCCGCGATAGGTGATGACATTGATATCCGGACGCAGCCGGCGGATCAGCGCCTGGCGGCGCAGCGACGACGAGCCGACGGTCACGCCCTGCGGCAGTTCCATCAGTTTTTTTGCCGTCCGACCGATGAAGGCATCTCGAATGTCCTCACGCGGCAGGAAGGCGGAAAGACAGAGGCCGTCAGGCAGTTTCGTCGGCATGTCCTTGGACGAATGCACAGCGAAATCGAGTTCGCCCGACAGCAATTGTTGCTCGATCTCTTCGGTGAACAGGCCCTTACCGCCGATCTCGGCGAGCGAGCGGTCGGTGATCCGGTCGCCCTTGGTCGAGAGGATGACGACCTCGAACATTTCCGGCGCCAGACCATGCGCCGCTGCGAGGCGATCGCGCGTTTCATGGGCTTGAGCGAGCGCCAGCGGGCTGCCGCGCGTGCCGATCCGGAAAGGTTTTGTTTGCATCAAAGGCTATCCATTGTTACCGGAGTTCCGTGTACCCACCTTTCGGTGCGACCGCAATCTTTGAGTAGTTCCCGATGTCTCCGCCCCTGCGCATCCTCGGCATAGAAACAAGCTGCGACGAAACCGCCGCTTCCGTCATTTTGCGCGATTCCGGCGGTAAGGGCCATATCCTCGGCGACGTGGTCTTAAGCCAACTGGAAGAGCACAGCGCCTATGGCGGCGTGGTTCCAGAGATCGCGGCGCGCGCCCATGTCGAGGCGCTCGACACGCTGATCGAGGAAGCGCTGCTCAGGGCCGGCGTCACGCTTTCCGACATCGACGCCATTGCTGCGACAAGTGGTCCCGGTCTGATCGGCGGCCTGATCGTCGGGCTGATGACCGGCAAGGCGATCGCGCGCGCAACCGGCAAGCCACTCTATGCCGTCAATCACCTCGAAGGCCACGCGCTGACCGCGCGGCTGACCGATGGGCTCTCCTTTCCCTATCTGATGCTGCTCGTTTCCGGCGGTCACACGCAACTGATCCTCGTCAAGGGCGTCGGCGAATACGAACGCTGGGGCACGACGATCGACGATGCGCTCGGCGAAGCCTTCGACAAAACGGCCAAGCTGCTCGGCCTCCCGTATCCGGGTGGTCCGGCGGTCGAGCGGGCAGCACTTGCCGGCGATCCGCAGCGTTTCGATTTTCCGCGACCGCTCGTCGGTGACGCCAGGCTCGATTTTTCCTTTTCGGGATTGAAGACGGCGGTGCGCCAGGTGGCGCAATCGCTGGAGCCGGTAACGGAGCAGGACATCGCCGATATCTGCGCCTCGTTCCAGCGGGCGATTTCCCGCACGCTCAAGGATCGGGTCGGGCGCGGCCTGAAGCGCTTCAAGGCGGAGCATGGCAGTGTGGCGCGCCCGGCGCTGGTGGTTGCCGGCGGTGTCGCCGCCAATCAGGTGCTGCGCTCGACGCTGCAGACCTTGTGCGCGCAGTCCGGTTTCGACTTCATCGCGCCGCCGCTTTCGCTCTGCACGGACAACGCGGCAATGATCGCCTGGGCCGGTGCCGAGCGGCTGGCGGCAGGCATGGCGGCCGACGGCCTCGATGTCGCGCCGCGCTCGCGCTGGCCGCTCGACGCCCAGGCGCAGGCGCTGCTCGGTTCGGGCAAACGCGGCGCCAAGGCGTGACAAGATCTAAAGCATACGGATAGAGCATGAACGACATTTCCAAGAACGGGCCGAAGATCGTCGTGGTCGGCGCAGGCGCCTTTGGCACCGCGCTCGCCGCGGTTGCCGCCTCGACCGAAGGCAGCGACGTGACGCTGCTTGCCCGTCGTCCGGAGATTGCCGAATCCTGCCGCGACACCGGCCGCAATGAGGACGCCCTGCCGGGCATCGACCTGCCGCCGGCGCTGAAACATACGGCCGATGTCTCGGTTCTTGCCGATGCCGAGGTCGTGCTCTTCGTGATGCCGTCGCAGGCGCATAGGGATGCGGCGCGCCAGTATGGTCCTCATATCAATGCGGCTGCCACGATCGTCACCTGCGCCAAGGGTATGGAGCAGGCGACGGGACGGTTGCTGACCAACGTGCTGGCGGAGGAATTGCCCGGACGTTCGATCGGCGTGCTCTCGGGTCCCGGTTTCGCTGCCGACATCGCCAAGGGTCTGCCGACCGCGATGGTGATTGCCGCGGCCGATGCTGCGACGGCGACGATGCTGGCCGAGGTGCTCTCGGGTCCGACCTTCCGGCTCTATCCCTCGCAGGATCGCATCGGCGTGCAGCTCGGCGGCGCGCTGAAGAATGTGCTGGCGATCGCCTGTGGCATCGTCGAGGGCGCAGGCCTTGGCGACAGCGCCCGTGCCGCGCTGATCTCGCGCGGCCTTGCGGAGATGTCGCGTTTCATTGCCGCCGAAGGCGGCGAGGCGGATACGGTGCGCGGTCTCTCCGGTCTCGGCGATCTCGTCCTGACGGCGACCAGCCACCAGTCGCGCAACCTGCGTTTCGGCATCGCGCTCGGCAAGGATGGCCGTGCCGGCGGGCGCAAGGGAGAACTGGTCGAAGGCGCGTTCGCCGCATCGGTTGCTGCCCGCGTCGCCCATGATCTCGGCGTCGAAATGCCGATCACCGAAGCGGTGGCGGCGATCATCGACGGCAAGCTCGATGTCCGCACCGCGCTCGAACAGTTGATGACCCGCCCGATCACCCAGGAATGAAGGGAGCGGCGATCTTCCGCCCGCATCCCGCACCAACGAAAACTCTAGGAGGAAGCATGCTCTTCGCACTTCATTGCACCGACAAGCCAGGCGCGCTGCAGCTTCGGCTCGATACCCGCCCCGATCACGTCGCCTATCTCAACGATCTTAACGCCAAGGGCATTTTGAAGATGGCCGGTCCGTTCCTCGGCGACGACGGCAAGCCGACCGGTAGCCTGGTGCTCGTCAAGGCGGAGACGATCGACGAGGCGCGTGCGATCGCCGAAGCCGATCCCTATGCCAAGGCCGGGCTCTTTTCCAATATCGAGATCAAGGCCTTCAACTGGGTCTTCAACAATCCGGAGGCTTGAGACCAAGATGGCGCATTGGCTCTACAAATCCGAACCGTTCAAATGGTCCTGGCAGATGCAGAAGGATGCCGGCGCCAAGGGCACCGAATGGACCGGCGTGCGCAACTATCAGGCGCGCAACAACATGCGGGCGATGCAGATCGGCGACAAGGGCTTCTTCTACCACTCGAACGAAGGACTTGAGATCGTCGGCATCGCCGAGGTCTGCGCGCTGTCGCATCCGGATTCGACCGCCGAGGGTGACGCCCGCTGGGACTGCGTCGATATCCGCGCGGTTGCCGACATGCCGCGGCCGGTGACGCTGAAGGAGATCAAGGACAATCCGAAGCTCGCCAAGATGTCGCTCGTCACCTCCATGCGCCTGTCGGTGCAGCCGGTGACCGAGGACGAATGGCTCGAGGTCTGCCGCATGGGCGGGCTCGACAATCCGCCGCGCTAGTCTTGTTTTCCGCCTGTCCGGGACGCTCGGGCAGGCGCGGAGAGTTTTGTGAAGACCGATCCGGAAAGCTTCATCCTCGAAAACACCGATGTGCTCACGCCGCTGCATGTGCCGGAGATCCGTCTGCATCTGGCGACCGAAGCGCATGAGCTCTGGCTGAAGACCGAGGAAGAGTTGCAGGAGATCGGCCTGCCGCCGCCGTTCTGGGCCTTCGCCTGGGCCGGCGGGCAGGGGCTCGCCCGCTACATCCTCGATCACCCCGAAGCGGTGCGCGGCCGCCGTGTCGTCGACTTTGCCTCCGGTTCGGGTCTGGTGGCGATCGCGGCGATGAAGGCGGGTGCAGTATCGGTGCTGGCCGCCGATATCGACCCCTGGGCGGAAACGGCCGTCCGGCTCAATGCCGCACTCAACGGGGTCACGCTTTCCTATACCGGCGAGGACATCACTGGCCGCGATCTTGAAGCCGAGGTCTATCTCGCCGGCGACGTCTTCTACGACAAGGCTTTTGCCGACCGGTTGAAACCGTGGTTTTCGGGACTTGCCGCGAACGGCGCCTCGGTGATCGTCGGCGATCCCGGACGTTCCTATTGCCCGCGCGAGCTGATGACGGCGCTTGCCACCTACGAGGTTCCCGTCACCCGGGCGCTGGAGGACAGCGAGGTCAAGCGCACCACCGTCTGGCGCTTCGGCACCACCTCCTGCAATTGACGATGCCTGCACTTCCGACGATGCGCCCGACATTGAAGCTGTTGGCCTGACGGGCTGATATCGCTGTAGCCGCGATTACCGGCGGATGACGCAGACGCCGTGTTCGTAGGCGCAGGAACCGTTCATGGTCTGTGGCGTGACGTTGATGATCTTGCCGCGTTTCGCCTCGGGCGGCGGCGCAATGTCTGCCTCATCCGCATAGCCGTAGTCGCCTTCCTGGCTGAAATAGATGCCATTGCCGACGTCGACATAGGCCGAAATGCCGCCGACATAGGTGCCGATACCAGGAATGATGTCCGGATATTCATCACCGCCATAATAGCTCGGGCGATAGTCTCGGCCTTGGTTGCTCGATGTCCAGATCTCGCGCCCGGCCTGATCGCGCCCCCATCCGCCGCCATTGCCCCACCGCTCGGGATAGGCCCGATATTGCGGCAGGCGGACATGGCGGGTGCGGGTCGAGACCTGCGGCGGCACGTCATAGATGCCTGGGCGACCGTCGTGCCTGCGGGCGTCGGATGTCCAGTAGTCGCGACCGGCTCCGTCGCGCACCCATCCGCCACGCTGCTCCGACCGTCCGGCATAAGCGCCGGGGTAGGGGCGGTAGCGCGGCAGGCGAACGTGCCGCGTGCGCGTGTTCACTTCCGGCGGGCCACCGTTGGACGCCCAGTCGCGGCGCGGTCCTCGATGGCGGCCCCAGTCGCTGCGATAACCCATGCGATCGAAATCGTGACGAGGATAGAGACGATCGGCATTCATCCTGACATGGCGTGTTCGCGTCTGCGCCTCCGGCAGTCCGCCCCGGTCTCGAGCTTCCATCGGAATGTAGCTGGTGGCGATGACCAGGCCGGCAAGCGCCAGCACTTTGGTCGCATGGATTGCCCTGAACAGAATCATTCTGCCCGCCCTCCGGGTGACGCTTAACAAATCGTTAAGAGCACTCTGGGCCAGATCGTCGGGAAAGTCACGGAATTGCTTGGCTTTTTGTCGCTATCGTTAACGCCGGCCCATGTCTCCGGCTGGCAGGAAAATGGCGCAATTCGTCTAATCGATTAAATTGATTTTGCACCGCAAACACACTTGTCGTTAAGCTTTATGGTGATTAAAGGTCCGAATGACTGAATTGCGCACAATCAGGTGCGATACCGGACTAAAATCGTCCAGTTTTTTGGGCGGAAATCCGGGCATTCCGTGAGGTTCCGATGACGAATGTCACAAGAAGCCGGCCACTCTCGCCGCATCTTCAAATCTATAAACCTATCCCGACGATGGTCATGTCCATTGTGCACCGCATCACCGGTGGTGCGCTCTACTTCGGGACCATCCTCGTCGCCTGGTGGCTGATCGCCGCTGCGTCGGGTGCTGCCTATTACGACTGGGTCAGTTGGCTGTTCGGTACGCTGATCGGCAAGCTGGTGCTGTTCGGCTATACCTGGGCCCTGGTGCACCACATGCTCGGCGGCTTGCGCCACTTTGCCTGGGATCTCGGCTACGGCTACGAGAAGCACTTCGCCACCAAGATGGCCAAGGCAACGATCATCGGTTCGGTGGCGCTGACGCTGCTGATCTGGGTGGTCGGCTATCTCGTTCGCTGACTGAGGGAGAATACTCATGGATATGCGCACTCCTCTCGGCAAGGTTCGCGGTCTTGGCTCGGCCAAGGAAGGCACGGACCATTTCTGGCGCCAGCGCCTGACGGCCGTCGCCAACGTTCCGCTGTTGATCTTCTTCGTCATCTTTCTCGTTCGCTACGCAGGCGCGCCCTATGCGGATGTCGTCGCCGCGCTGGCGAACCCCTTCGTCGCCGTCGTCATGGCGCTCGTCGTGCTCTCGGGCCTCGTTCACATGCGGCTCGGCATGCAGGTGATCATCGAAGACTACGTGCATGGCGAAGGCATGAAGATCGTGCTTCTCATGCTCAATACATTTTTCACGATCGCGGTTGGCGGGCTCTGTCTCTTCGCCATCCTGAAGATCGCTTTTGCAGGGTAATTTCGCCATGGCATCGAACAGTTCACCCGCTGCAAACGGCAAGGCCTATCAATATGTCGACCACGCCTTCGACGTCGTCGTCGTCGGCGCGGGCGGTGCGGGCTTGCGCGCGACGCTCGGCATGGCCGAGCAGGGTCTGAAGACCGCCTGCATCACCAAGGTCTTCCCGACCCGCTCGCACACGGTTGCCGCCCAGGGCGGCATTGCCGCCTCGCTGCAGAACATGACGCCGGACAGCTGGCAGTGGCACCTCTACGACACCGTCAAGGGTTCCGACTGGCTCGGCGACGTCGACGCCATGCAGTATCTCGCCATGGAAGCGCCGAAGGCGGTCTATGAGCTCGAGCACTATGGTGTGCCGTTCTCGCGTAACGCCGAAGGCAAGATCTATCAGCGACCCTTCGGCGGCCACATGCAGAACTACGGCGAAGGCCCGCCGGTCCAGCGCACCTGTGCTGCTGCCGACCGTACCGGCCACGCGATCCTGCACACGCTCTATGGTCAGTCTCTGCGCAACAACGCCGAGTTCTTCATCGAGTATTTCGCGCTCGACCTGATCATGTCGGATGACGGCCGCTGCACCGGCGTCGTCGCCTGGAACCTCGACGACGGCACGATCCATCGCTTCTCCGCCAAGATGGTGGTGCTGGCGACCGGCGGTTACGGCCGCGCCTATTTCTCGGCGACCTCGGCGCACACCTGCACGGGCGACGGCGGCGGCATGATTGCACGCGCCGGCCTGCCGCTGCAGGACATGGAATTCGTCCAGTTCCATCCGACCGGCATCTACGGTGCGGGCTGCCTGATCACCGAAGGCGCACGCGGCGAAGGCGGCTACCTCGTCAACTCCGAAGGCGAGCGCTTCATGGAGCGCTATGCGCCGTCCGCCAAGGACCTTGCCTCGCGTGACGTCGTCTCGCGCTGCATGACGATGGAAATCCGCGAAGGCCGCGGCGTCGGCAAGAACAAGGATCACATCTTCCTGCACCTGGATCACCTCGATCCGGCCGTCCTGCACGAGCGCCTGCCGGGCATCTCGGAATCGGCGAAGATCTTTGCCGGTGTCGACGTGACCCGCGAGCCGATCCCGGTTCTGCCGACGGTGCACTACAACATGGGCGGCGTGCCGACCAACTACTGGGGCGAAGTCCTGAATGCTGACAGCCAGAACCCGGAGCGCATTGCGCCCGGCCTGATGGCCGTCGGCGAAGCCGGCTGCGCCTCGGTACACGGCGCCAATCGCCTCGGCTCCAACTCGCTGATCGATCTCGTGGTCTTCGGCCGTGCCGCCGCCATCCGCGCCGGCCAGGTCATCGACCGCAACGAGCCGGTGCCGGAACTCAACAAGGCCGCCTGCGACCGGATCATGGACCGCTTCGACCGCCTGCGTAACGCCAATGGCTCCACGCCGACCGCCGTGCTGCGCGAAAAGATGCAGCGCGCCATGCAGGAAGACGCGGCCGTGTTCCGTACCCAGGAATCGCTGGAATCGGGCTGCAAGCGCATTTCGGCGATCTGGAAGGAGATGCCCGACATCAAGGTCACCGACCGCTCGATGATCTGGAACTCGGACCTCGTCGAGACGCTGGAACTCGAAAACCTCATGGCCAACGCCATCACGACGATCTACGGCGCCGAAGCGCGCAAGGAGAGCCGTGGTTCGCACGCCCGCGAGGACTACACCGAGGGTCCGCTCGGCGGCCGCGACGACGTCAACTGGCGCAAGCACACGCTCGCCTGGGTCAACGAGGCCGGCGACGTCAAGCTCGACTACCGCCCCGTCCATACCGACCTGATCGCCGACGGCATCGATCCCAAGAAGATCGAGCCGAAGGCCCGCGTCTATTGATCTTGAGGAACAAGCCACATGGTTGAACTCGCTCTCCCCAAGAACTCGCAGATGACGGAAGGCAAGGTCTGGCCGAAGCCTGCCGGCGCGACCAACGTTCGCGAATACCGCATCTATCGCTGGAACCCGGATGACGGTGCCAATCCGCGCATCGATACCTTCTACATCGATGTCGACGATTGCGGCCCGATGGTGCTCGACGGTCTGCTCTACATCAAGAACAAGATCGACCCGACGCTGACGCTGCGCCGCTCCTGCCGCGAAGGCATCTGCGGGTCGTGCGCCATGAACATCGACGGCACCAACACGCTCGCCTGCACCAAGGGCATGGACGAGGTGAAGGGTGCGGTAAAGGTCTATCCGCTGCCGCACATGCCGGTCGTGAAGGACCTGGTTCCTGACCTCACCAACTTCTACGCCCAGCACCGCTCGATCGAGCCCTGGCTGAAGACGGTATCGCCGACGCCGGCCAAGGAATGGAAGCAGAGCCACGAGGACCGCCTCAAGCTCGACGGCCTCTACGAGTGCATCCTGTGCGCCTGCTGCTCGACCTCCTGTCCGAGCTATTGGTGGAACGGCGACCGTTACCTCGGTCCGGCGGTTCTGCTGCAGGCCTACCGCTGGCTGATCGATAGCCGCGACGAAGCGACCGGCGAGCGCCTCGACAACCTCGAGGATCCCTTCCGCCTCTATCGTTGCCACACGATCATGAACTGCGCCCAGGCCTGTCCGAAGGGCCTGAACCCGGCCAAGGCGATCGGCGAGATCAAGAAGATGCTGGTCGAGCGCCGTGTGTAATCGGCCGGACCGGACATGAAGTTTTGGAAACGGCGGGCCCTGGCTCGCCGTTTTCTGTTTTGCGCCTCTCCAGGGCGGCGGACAATTCGTGATTGTGCCGATGCGGGAGAGGCGGGCCGACGGCAGGAGGCGATGATACGCAGCGAGGACGTGGCGCGCGATCCGGCCCTGCGGACGTTTCAATCCTGCAACAGGTCGCCAGGAATCGTCGTCCCTTGATTTGTCAGGTGGATTTGCTGTATTTCGGCCTATATTATCGCGTTGCATCATGGTTCGCGGACACGAACAGGAGTAGGGATATGCGGGTAATTCATGCGGCGGCGGGGCTGGCGGTTGTGCTTGCGCTGGCCGGATGCCAACGGACGTCGATGGGCGGTTTCAGCTCCCAGGACGCCTCGCCCGCTCCCATCCAGGCCGCACCGGTCCCTTCGGTTTCGTCGAACCAGCTTCCGGCACCAACCGGAAACACGTCGCAATTCCCGGCTGCACCGGCGAGCGGCACGGCGGTTGCCGGCGGCGCTGTCCAGCAGCCCGGCACGCAGGTCGCCGCGGCTGCAGGTGGCGGGCTCGACGTCACCAAGGAAGCGATGGTTGGCAACTGGCGCGTCTCCAGCGCCGGCAGCTCCTGCGACATGTTCCTGACGCTCACCAATCTTGGTTCTGGTTCGCGCGGCGGCACCCGCGGTTGCGCCGGCGAGCTGACGACCATGGGCTCCTGGGAAGTGGCCGGCAAGCAGGTGGTCCTCAAGGACCGCAGCGGCAATGCCATCGCCCGCCTCTACAAGACGGCCGACGCGCGTTTCGACGGCTCGACCAATGGCGGCCAGCCAGTCAGCCTCAGCCGCTGACGCTTCTCCAGCCCGGTCTCGTGCCGGGCTTTTGTTTTCCGTCCCATCTCGGGTGAGACGTGCTCAATCCTGACGACAGCATTTACCGCAAGCTCGAAGCGCTCGTCGCGAACGGCGAGCGCAAGCGTGACCCGGCGCAGTTTACGATCGCGCGGCGGTTCGATCATCTCTCGGCCGAGCTGCTCGCCAGCCGCCCGTCGCGCAAGACCAATGCGCTCGGCTGGCTGTTTGCCTCGCGCAAGAAGGACCATCCGCCGGTCAAGGGTCTCTACATCCACGGCGGCGTGGGGCGCGGCAAGACCATGCTGATGGACATGTTCTTCGAGGCGGTGCCGATCCAGCGCAAGCGCCGGGCGCATTTCCACGAGTTCATGGCCGATGTGCACGAGCGCATCTACAAGCACCGGCAGAAGCTGAAGAACGGCGAGACCAAGCAGGCCGATCCGATCCCGCCCGTCGCCTCCGAGCTCTTCGGTGAAGCGCGGCTGCTCTGCTTCGACGAATTCTCCGTGACCGACATCGCCGATGCGATGATCCTCGGCCGCCTGTTCGGCGAACTCTTCGCCAAGGGCTGCGTGCTGGTTGCCACCTCGAACGTGGCGCCCGACGATCTCTATCGCGATGGCCTCAACCGCAGCCTGTTTTTGCCGTTCATCGAACTCCTTAAGGCAAATGCCGAGGTTATCTCGCTGGACACGGACACCGACTACCGGCTGACGAAGACCGACGGCAGCCCGGTGTGGCTCTCGCCGCTCGGGCCTGAGGCGGATGCGGCGATGGCGCGCGCCTGGGCCCATGAGACCCGCAATGCGCCGGCCGCTCCGGCGGACGTGCCGCGTAAGGGGCGCAAGATCCCCGTACCGGCCGCGTCCGGAAAGAGTGCCCGCTTCAATTTCGCCGACCTCTGCCAGCAACCGCTTGGGGCTGCCGATTATCTCGCCATCCTCGAGCGCTATTCGACGATCTTCGTCGACCACGTACCGCATCTCGGTCCGCATATGCGCAACGAGACCAAGCGCTTCATCCTGCTGGTCGATACGCTCTACGACAACGGCGCCCGGCTCTTTGCCTCGGCGGCGGCAGAGCCGCAGGATCTTTTGACCCAGAAAAAGGGCACGGAAGGCTTCGAGTTCGACCGCACGGTTTCACGTCTGATCGAGATGCAAAGCGAGGAATATGCCGCTGCGCATCCCGCAAATGTTGCTGTTTCGTGACGCAGATGTGGCGCAAACTCTTACGTTTACGTAAGAATTTTATGATCTAACCGATTGAAATTGTTCCACCAAAAAGTATCGATTGATATTTTACCGATTGCCGTTTAATGGCTTCCGGCGAAGGTTTGGCGTTTGCCGCGTTTCAGGCCTTGATCATATTGGGATCACAAAGGAAGCACTTTCATGGCTCGCAACAAGATCGCACTTATCGGTTCAGGGATGATTGGTGGCACGCTGGCGCATCTCGCCGGCCTGAAGGAACTGGGCGACATCGTCCTCTTCGACATCGCCGACGGCATTCCGCAGGGCAAGGGTCTCGACATCGGCCAGTCCTCCCCGGTCGAAGGCTTCGACGTGAACCTGACGGGTGCGAGCGACTATTCCGCCATCGAAGGCGCTGATGTCTGCATCGTCACCGCCGGCGTCGCTCGCAAGCCGGGCATGAGCCGCGACGACCTGCTCGGCATCAACCTCAAGGTCATGGAACAGGTCGGCGCCGGCATCAAGAAGTATGCCCCGAACGCCTTCGTCATCTGCATCACCAACCCGCTCGACGCCATGGTGTGGGCGCTGCAGAAGTTCTCGGGCCTGCCGAAGAACAAGGTCGTCGGCATGGCCGGCGTTCTCGATAGTTCGCGCTTCCGCCTGTTCCTCTCGCAGGAATTCAACGTCTCGGTCCAGGACGTCACCGCCTTCGTTCTCGGCGGCCACGGCGACACCATGGTGCCGCTCGCCCGTTACTCGACCGTTGCCGGCATCCCGCTGACCGACCTCGTGCAGATGGGCTGGGTCACCAAGGAACGCCTCGAAGAAATCATCCAGCGCACCCGTGACGGCGGCGCCGAAATCGTCGGCCTGCTCAAGACCGGTTCGGCCTACTACGCACCGGCCGCCTCGGCGATCGAAATGGCTGAAGCTTACCTCAAGGACAAGAAGCGCGTTCTGCCCTGCGCGGCACACCTGACCGGCCAGTACGGCGTCAAGGACATGTATGTCGGCGTTCCGACCGTTATCGGCGCCGGCGGCGTCGAGCGCATCATCGAGATCGATCTCAACAAGGCCGAGAAGGAAGCGTTCGACAAGTCCGTTGCTTCGGTCGCCGGTCTTTGCGAAGCCTGCATCGGCATTGCGCCGAGCCTCAAGCAGTAATCGCCTCCCGTCGGGCGGACGCTGATCCGCTCGACCTCATTGTTTTTGCCGCATTGGTGCGGGTAGGTGCCCCACCTGCCCGCACAATGCTCAGACAGGAAAAACACCATGAACATTCATGAATATCAGGCCAAGGCTCTCCTGAAGAGCTATGGCGCACCGGTCGCGGAAGGTGTCGCGATCTTCTCGGCTGACGAAGCTGAAGCTGCTGCCAAGTCGCTCCCGGGCCCGCTCTACGTGGTCAAGAGCCAGATCCATGCGGGCGGCCGCGGCAAGGGCAAGTTCAAGGAACTGTCCGCCGACGCCAAGGGCGGCGTTCGTCTTGCCTTCTCGATCGACGAAGCCAAGGCCCATGCCAAGGAAATGCTCGGCAACACGCTCGTTACTGCCCAGACCGGCCCGGCCGGCAAGCAGGTGAACCGCCTC
This sequence comes from Ensifer sp. ENS03, assembly GCF_014852035.1. NCBI lineage: Bacteria > Pseudomonadati > Pseudomonadota > Alphaproteobacteria > Hyphomicrobiales > Rhizobiaceae > Ensifer > Ensifer sp. ENS03. The sequence continues at coordinate 327,400 of NZ_JACVAV010000004.1, forward strand.
TACATCGAGGACGGCGCCGACATCGACCGCGAACTGTATCTATCGCTGCTCGTCGACCGCTCGGTCGGCCAGGTTGCCTTCGTCGTTTCGACGGAAGGCGGCATGGACATCGAGGCTGTTGCGCACGACACGCCGGAAAAGATCGTCAACGTAGCGATCAACCCGGAAGCCGGCGTCACCGCCGCTGATCTTGCCAAGCTCACCGCGGCCCTGAAGCTTGAAGGCGAAGCCAAGGCTGACGCTGAAAAGCTCTTCCCGATCCTCTACAAGGCCTTTGTCGAGAAGGACATGAGCCTGCTCGAGATCAACCCGCTGATCGTCATGAAGAACGGCCGCATGCGCGTTCTCGACGCCAAGGTCTCGTTCGACGGCAACGCGCTCTTCCGCCACGACGACATCAAGGCTCTGCGCGACGAGACCGAAGAAGACGCCAAGGAAATCGAGGCCTCGAAGTGGGATCTCGCCTATGTCGCGCTCGACGGCAACATCGGCTGCATGGTCAACGGCGCCGGCCTTGCCATGGCGACGATGGACATCATCAAGCTCTACGGCAAGGAGCCGGCGAACTTCTGTGACGTCGGCGGCGGCGCCGGCAAGGAGAAGGTTGCGGCAGCCTTCAAGATCATTACGGCCGACCCGAAGGTCGAGGGCATCCTGGTCAACATCTTCGGCGGCATCATGAAGTGCGACGTCATCGCTGAAGGCGTCGTTGCCGCCGTGCAGGAAGTCGGCCTCAAGGTTCCGCTGGTCGTTCGTCTCGAAGGCACGAATGTCGAGCTTGGCAAGAAGATCCTGAACGAATCCGGCCTGGCGATCACCGCCGCCGACGATCTGGACGATGCTGCCAAGAAGATCGTCGCCGCGATCAACGGCTAACTGAAGGACCAGACCACATGTCGATTCTCGTCAACAAGAACACCAAGGTCCTCGTTCAGGGCCTGACCGGCAAGACCGGCACCTTCCATACCGAACAGGCGCTTGCCTATTACGGCACGCAGATGGTCGGCGGCATTCACCCGAAGAAGGGCGGCGAAACCTGGACCGGCTCCAAGGGCGAAAGTCTGCCGATCTTCGCCTCGGTTGCCGAAGGCCGTGAAAAGACCGGCGCGGACGCATCCGTGATCTACGTTCCGCCGGCAGGTGCCGCGGACGCGATCATCGAGGCGATCGATGCGGAAATCCCGTTCATCACCTGCATCACCGAAGGCATCCCGGTTGCCGACATGGTACGCGTCAAGGCTCGCCTCGACCGCTCCAAGTCGCGTCTGCTCGGCCCGAACTGCCCCGGTATCCTGACGCCGGAAGAATGCAAGATCGGCATCATGCCGGGCTCGATCTTCCGCAAGGGTTCGGTCGGCATCGTCTCGCGCTCCGGCACGCTGACCTATGAAGCCGTGTTCCAGACCTCCAACGAAGGCCTCGGCCAGACGACGGCCGTCGGCATCGGCGGCGACCCGGTGAAGGGCACCGAGTTCATCGACGTGCTCGAGATGTTCCTGGCGGACGAAGCCACGACCTCGATCATCATGATCGGCGAAATCGGCGGCTCGGCCGAAGAGGATGCTGCACAGTTCCTCATCGACGAAGCCAAGAAGGGCCGCAAGAAGCCGATGGCCGGTTTCATCGCGGGCCGTACCGCTCCGAAGGGCCGTACCATGGGTCACGCCGGCGCTGTCGTTTCCGGCGGCAAGGGCGATGCGGAATCCAAGATCGCTGCGATGGAGCAGGCAGGCATCCGCGTATCGCCTTCGCCGGCTCGTCTCGGCAAGACGCTGGTCGAAGTCCTCAAGGGCTGATCTCAAACCATTTGTCCGGGCCGGTCGATCCGGCCCGGACAACGTGCCTGCCGCCTGTTTCCTTGGCTGATTGAAGATCAGGACATGCGGCAATGACTGCCACGGTGACCCAGCGCGTCCTGACGATGCGCGGCGCCGTAGGAAAAAGGCCCGGCGCCCGGACGCGCCGAACGAACATGAACGACCGGGATACCCGGCAACCCAACTTCAGTCAGGAGGCGGACAGATCAGTCCGCGTGAGACCATGACAAGGCAAGAGGCCAACGAGCAATTCCAGCTCACTTCGTTTCTGGACGGCGCCAACGCCGCCTATATCGAGCAGCTCCATGCACGCTACGAGGCGGACCCGGCGTCCGTGTCGGCTGAATGGCAGGCCTTCTTCAAGGCGCTCGCCGACCGGCCGGAAGATGTGGTGAAGGCAGCCAAGGGCGCCTCCTGGAAAAAGAACAACTGGCCGATCCCGGCCAATGGCGAACTGGTCTCGGCGCTCGATGGCGACTGGGGCACGGTCGAGAAGGTCATCGAGAAGAAGGTCAAGGCGAAGGCCGAGGAAGCGGCGGCCGCCACCGGCACCGTCGCCAGCGCTGCCGACATCCACCAGGCGACGCGCGATTCCGTCCGCGCCATCATGATGATCCGCGCCTATCGCGCCCGCGGCCACCTGCATGCCAAGCTCGACCCGCTCGGCCTGGCTGCCCCGGTTGAAGACTACAACGAGCTTTCGCCCTCGAACTACGGTTTCGAGGACAAGGATCTCGACCGCAAGATCTTCATCGACAACGTGCTCGGTCTTGAATACGCGACCCTCCGTGAGATGGTCGAAATCCTCGAGCGCACCTACTGCTCGACGATCGGCGTCGAGTTCATGCACATGTCCAACCCGGAAGAGAAGGGCTGGATCCAGGAGCGCATCGAAGGTCCGGACAAGGGCGTCGACTTCACGCCTGAAGGCAAGAAGGCGATCCTGCAGAAGCTGATCGAGGCCGAAGGCTTCGAGCAGTTCATCGACGTCAAGTACAAGGGCACCAAGCGCTTCGGTCTCGACGGCGGTGAGTCGCTCATTCCGGCGCTCGAGCAGATCATCAAGCGCGGCGGCCAGGAAGGCCTCAAGGAAATCGTGCTCGGCATGGCCCATCGCGGCCGTCTGAACGTGCTTTCCCAGGTCATGGCAAAGCCGCACCGCGCCATCTTCCACGAGTTCAAGGGCGGCTCCTACGCGCCTGACGACGTCGAAGGTTCGGGCGACGTGAAGTACCACCTCGGTGCGTCTTCCGACCGCGAATTCGACGGCAACAAGGTTCACCTGTCGCTGACGGCAAACCCGTCGCACCTGGAAATCGTCAACCCTGTGGTCATGGGCAAGGCACGCGCCAAGCAGGACCAGATGGCGACCGTCTTTGAAGGCGACATCATTCCGCTGCGCGAACGCTCCAAGGTCATGCCGCTGCTGCTGCATGGTGACGCCGCTTTTGCCGGCCAGGGCGTGATTGCTGAAATCCTCGGGCTTTCCGGCCTGCGCGGTCACCGCGTTGCCGGTACGGTCCACTTCATCATCAACAACCAGATCGGCTTCACCACCAATCCGGCCTTCTCGCGCTCGTCGCCCTATCCGTCCGACGTCGCCAAGATGATCGAAGCGCCGATCTTCCACGTTAACGGCGACGATCCGGAAGCGGTTGTCTACGCGGCCAAGATCGCCACCGAATTCCGGATGAAGTTCCACAAGCCTGTCGTCATCGACATGTTCTGCTATCGCCGCTTCGGCCACAACGAAGGCGACGAGCCGGCGTTCACGCAGCCGAAGATGTACAAGGTCATCCGCGCCCACAGGACCGTCGTCCAGGTCTACTCCGACCGCCTGATCGCCGAAGGCCTGATTTCCGAAGGCGAAGTCGAGAAGATGAAGGCCGACTGGCGTGCGCATCTCGAACAGGAGTTCGAGGCCGGCCAGTCCTACAAGCCGAACAAGGCCGACTGGCTTGACGGTGTCTGGTCGGGCCTGCGCTCGGCCGACAACCAGGACGAACAGCGCCGCGGCAAGACCTCGGTGCCGATGAAGCAGTTGAAGGAAGTCGGCCGCAAAATCTCCGAGATCCCGGCTGGTTTCAGCGCGCACCGCACGATCCAGCGCTTCATGGAAAACCGCGCCAACATGATCCAGACCGGCGAGGGTGTCGACTGGGCCATGGCTGAGGCGCTCGCTTTCGGCACGCTGGTCACGGAAGGCACCAAGATCCGCCTGTCGGGTCAGGACTGCGAACGCGGCACCTTCTCGCAGCGCCACTCGGTGCTCTACGATCAGCAGTCGGAAGAGCGCTACATCCCGCTCGCAAACCTGTCGCCGACCCAGGCGCGCTACGAAGTCATCAACTCGATGCTTTCGGAAGAGGCAGTTCTCGGCTTCGAGTACGGCTACTCGCTCGCCCGTCCGAACGCGCTCACCCTCTGGGAAGCTCAGTTCGGCGACTTCGCCAACGGTGCGCAGGTCGTCTTCGACCAGTTCATCTCGTCGGGCGAACGCAAATGGCTGCGCATGTCGGGTCTCGTCTGCCTGCTGCCGCACGGCTATGAAGGCCAGGGTCCGGAGCACTCGTCTGCTCGCCTGGAACGCTTCCTGCAGCTCTGCGCGGAAGACAACATGCAGGTCGCCAACGTCACGACGCCGGCGAACTACTTCCACATCCTGCGCCGCCAGGTGAAGCGCGACTTCCGCAAGCCGCTGATCCTGATGACGCCGAAGTCGCTGCTGCGTCACAAGCGTGCGATCTCCAGCCTGTCGGAAATGGCCGGCGAGAGCTCTTTCCACCGCCTGCTGTGGGACGATGCCGAGGTGATCAAGGACGGCCCGATCAAGCTGCAGAAGGACTCGAAGATCCGTCGCGTCGTGCTCTGCTCGGGCAAGGTCTATTACGACCTGCTCGAAGAACGCGAAAAGCGCGGCATCGACGACATCTACCTGCTGCGCGTCGAACAGCTCTATCCGTTCCCGGCCAAGGCGCTCATCAACGAGCTCAGCCGCTTCCGCAACGCGGAGATGGTCTGGTGCCAGGAAGAGCCGAAGAACATGGGCGCTTGGTCGTTCATCGACCCGTACCTTGAATGGGTTCTTGCCCATATCGACGCCAAGTATCAGCGCGTGCGCTACACCGGCCGTCCGGCTGCCGCATCGCCGGCGACGGGCCTGATGTCGAAGCACCTGGCGCAGCTTGCCGCCTTCCTCGAGGACGCGCTGGGGGGCTGATGCTCCCCACGCTCTGAGCCAATAGAAACAGATATCTGATCAACGGAACAAAAATCATGGCAACAGAAATCCGCGTTCCCACCCTTGGCGAATCCGTCAGCGAAGCGACCGTCGGCACCTGGTTCAAGAAGGTCGGCGACGCCATCAAGGCCGATGAACCCCTGCTCGAACTCGAAACCGACAAGGTGACGATCGAAGTTCCGGCTCCGGCCGCAGGCACGCTCTCTGAAATCGTCGCCCAGGCCGGTGAGACCGTCGGTCTCGGCGCGCTGCTCGGCCAGATCGCTGCAGGTGCCGCTGGCGCCGCAGCGGCCGCTCCGGCTGCTGCCGCCGAAAAGAAGGCCGAGCCGGCTGCTGCCGCCCCGGCCGCTGCTGCAGCACCGGCTGCCTCGTCGATGCCGCCGGCACCGTCGGCTGGCAAGCTGCTTGCCGAAAACAACCTCTCGGCCGATCAGGTCGACGGCTCCGGCAAGCGTGGCCAGGTGCTGAAGGGCGACGTCCTTGCAGCCGTCGCCAAGGGCATCTCGACGCCGGCCGCTTCCGAGCCAGCCAAGGTCCAGGCCCGTGCGCCGTCGACGGCTGAAGACGTCGTTCGCGAAGAGCGCGTCAAGATGACCCGCCTGCGCCAGACGATTGCCCGTCGCCTCAAGGATGCGCAGAACACTGCCGCCATGCTCACCACCTACAACGAGGTGGACATGAGCGCCGTCATGTCGCTGCGCAACAAGTACAAGGACATCTTCGAGAAGAAGCACGGCGTGAAGCTCGGCTTCATGGGCTTCTTCACCAAGGCCGTCACCCACGCGCTGAAGGAAATCCCGGCCGTCAACGCCGAGATCGACGGCACCGACATCATCTACAAGAACTACTGCCACATCGGCGTCGCCGTCGGCACGGACAAGGGTCTTGTGGTTCCGATCGTTCGCGATGCCGACCAGATGTCGATCGCCGAGATCGAAAAGGACATCGGTCGCCTCGGCAAGGCTGCCCGTGACGGCGCCCTGTCGATGGCCGACATGCAGGGCGGCACCTTCACCATCTCCAACGGTGGTGTCTACGGTTCGCTGATGTCTTCGCCGATCCTCAACGCGCCGCAGTCGGGCATCCTCGGCATGCACAAGATCCAGGAGCGTCCGGTCGCCATCGGCGGCCAGGTCGTCATCCGCCCGATGATGTACCTCGCGCTCTCCTACGATCACCGCATCGTCGACGGCAAGGAAGCCGTGACCTTCCTCGTGCGCGTCAAGGAAAGCCTGGAAGATCCGGAACGCCTGGTTCTCGATCTCTGATTATCCGGAAACAGCGGGGGCGTCCTTCATGCCCCCGCCGTTCGCCGTCCGCGATCACGCGCGGCGAAAACCGTCTCTGCGGCCTGGCCGGAGAGACTGGCCCTCAGGGCCGATGATGTCGATCCGAACCGCTCCTGCGATTGCGAGGGATGATGGAAGCCGCCGCAGCGTCGACTGAAATCTGGGTGCTTGGCTGGAGCGTGGTGTTCCTGATCGTGCACATCCTGGTGCAGGCGCTGTCGCTCGATCTCGCCGGCGATCTCGGTTTCAAGTATCTGCTCGGCCCCCGTGACGAACAGCGCGTTTCGAAGAGCATCGTGGCAGGACGTTTGCTGCGGTCGCTTCGCAACATGCTGGAAACCTATCCGGCCTTCGTTGGGCTTGCGCTCGCCCTGGCGGTGACCGGCAAGACCGGCGGTCTCGGCGCCATCGGCGCAGTGACCTGGCTTCTGGCACGGCTGGCTTACACCGTTCTCTACGCGGCCGGCGTTCCCGTGCTGCGCACCCTCGTCTGGTTCGTGTCGATCATTGCGCTGTTGCTGATGGTCGTCCGGCTCATGGCATAGTATCCCGGCGACAAGGCAAGAGGAGATTGGCATGGCATTCGGACCCGACGTTCCGCCGATCCAGGCGCATATCTGCGTCAAGGACGGGCTTGCCGCCATCGCCTTTTACGAGAAGGCGCTCGGTGCGGTGAATACATTCCACGCGATGGCCGAGGACGGCAAACGCGTCATGCACGCCAATCTGGCGATCTGCGGCGGCGAGGTGATGCTGCACGACGAATTCCCCGAATTCGGCGGCAGCGTGCTTTCGCCGAACACGATCGGCGGTACCGGCGTTGCGATCAGCATCAACCTGGCGAAGCCTGCCGATGTCGACGCAGCCTACGACAAGGCGGTGGCCGCCGGGGCATCGACAGTTCTGGAGCCGCAGGATACCTTCTGGCACGCACGCTACGCGCGCATCCAGGATCCCTTCGGCCACGTCTGGGCCTTCAACGCACCGGTCGCAAACCCATGAGCCAGTATTTCTTCGAACTCGCATCGCTGATGGCGATCTTCGCCTTCGCCATCGTCTCGCCCGGCGCAGACCTCGCGATGGTCATGCGCCAGTCGATCGTGCATGGCCGCCGTCCGGCGATCATCACGTCCTTCGGCATCGGCACGTCGCTGATGTTCCATGTGACCTACACGATCCTCGGCCTCGGACTGATCATTTCGCAGTCGATCTATCTGTTCAACATCGTCAAATGGTGCGGCGTCGCTTACCTGATCTATATCGGCATCAAGGCGCTTCGCGCCGGCCAGACGGAGATCCAGGTCGACCACACGGAAGGCAGCGGGCCGGTCAAGGGCCAGTCGGCGGCCAAGGCCTTCGGCCTCGGCTTTGCCGCCAACGCGCTCAACCCCAAGCCGGTGTTCTTCTTCCTGTCGATCTTCTCGACGGTCGTTCACGCCCATACGCCGATGATGATCAAGTTCGGCTACGGCCTTGTCATGGCGACCTGCCTGATCGCGTGGTTCGTCGGCGTCAGCCTGTTCATGACGACGCCGCGCATGCGTGCTGCGTTTACCCGCGCCAGCAAGTGGATCGACCGCGCCAGCGGCGTGGTCTTCATCGCGCTCGGCCTCAAGCTCGCGACGGAGAAGGCTGCCTGATCATGTGCTCCGGTCGACTCCTTTCAGCCCTGTTCGGTCTTGCCTTTGCCGCGCCGGCGATTGCCGCCGACTGCAAGCAGTCGCACGCGATCTACGGCGACCGCGACGGAGCCTACGAGCTGCGTTTCGAACCGGTCGGCTCGGCAAGCGCCGCGACCAGCAACCACTTCAAGGTGGCGGTTCTCAAGCCCGGCCTGCTGCTCGACGGCGTCGTCATGCCGGCGGGCGAGCCGGAACGGGCGACCGGGCTGATCATGCACAATTGCCCCGAGGGGGATGCGACCGGCGAGGAACTGCGCGCCTGTACTGTGTGGCAGGGTGTCGTCTACGCGCTCGACAAGGCCGGCGCGATCAGCGAGATCCCGCAAGAGACCGAGACGGCGGCCGAGCAACTGCTGCTTCCCGACTTCGGTCCGTCGCTTCGTGCGTCGACCGCCTGGGGCAAGGGCAAGGCCGAGGCCGACAGTTGGGATGCCTTCACGTTCAAGGGATGCGCCGCATGAGTGCGAGCCCTGTTCTTCTCGTGACCGGCGGCAGTCGCGGCATCGGTGCTGCAATCTGCCTTGGCGCTGCAAAAGCCGGCTGGCGGGTCGCCGTCAACTATGCGTCGAACCGCGATGCGGCCGATGCGGTTGTCGGCGCGATCGAGCGGGCCGGCGGCACGGCGATCGCAGTTCAGGGCGATGTCGGCTCCGAGGCGGATGTCCAAGCGATCTTTGCTGCCATCGATTCGGCTTTCGGCCGGCTGGACGGGCTCGTCAACAATGCCGGCATCGTCGGACAGACGGCACGTGTCGACGAGATGTCGCCCGAGCGGCTTGAGCGCATGTTCCGCATCAACGTCACCGGCTCCATGCGCTGTGCAGCGGAAGCCGTCCGGCGCATGTCGACACGATACGGGCACCAGGGCGGTGTCATCGTCAACATCTCCTCGGTTGCCGCCACGCTTGGCTCGCCGGCGCAGTATGTCGATTACGCCGCCTCGAAAGGTGCGATCGACACCTTCACGACAGGGCTTTCGCGCGAGGTCGCGACCGAAGGCATTCGCGTCAACGCGATACGGCCCGGCATCATCGATACCGAGATCCACGCCTCCGGCGGCTTGCCGGACCGGGCGCGTGATCTCGCCTTCACCATTCCCGTTCAGCGACCCGGCACGGCCGAGGAAGTCGCTGACGCGGTTCTCTACCTCCTGTCGGATAAGGCGACTTATGTGACGGGGGCAATTCTCAATGTCAGCGGCGGACGGTAACCGTCCTGAAGGAAGGATATTCTAATGGCTTATGATCTCATCGTTATCGGCAGCGGCCCCGGCGGCTATGTCTGCGCGATCAAGGCGGCCCAGCTCGGCCTGAAGGTCGGCGTCGTCGAAAAGCGCGCCACCTACGGCGGCACCTGCCTCAACATCGGCTGCATCCCGTCGAAGGCGTTGCTGCATGCTTCCGAGATGTTCCATCAGGTTGCCCACGGTGTTGACGCGCTCGGCGTCGAAGTCGCGGCACCGAAGCTGAACCTCGAAAAGATGATGGCCCACAAGGACGCGACCGTTAAGGCCAATGTCGACGGCGTCTCGTTCCTGTTCAAGAAGAACAAGATCGACGGCATCCAGGGCACCGGCAAGGTGCTCGGCCAGGGCAAGGTCTCCGTCACCAACGACAAGGGCGAGGAACAGATCCTCGAAACCAAGAACATCGTGATCGCCACCGGCTCCGACGTCGCTGGCATCCCGGGCGTCAAGGTCGATATCGACGAGAAGGTGATCATCTCGTCGACGGGCGGCATCGCGCTCGGGAAGGTTCCGGCCAACATGATCGTCGTCGGTGGCGGCGTCATCGGCCTCGAGCTCGGCTCGGTCTGGGCCCGCCTCGGCGCCAAGGTCACCGTTGTCGAGTATCTCGACACGCTTCTCGGCGGCATGGATGGCGAGGTTGCCAAGCAGTTCCAGCGCATGCTCGCCAAGCAGGGCATGGACTTCAAGCTCGGCGCCAAGGTGACCGGCGTCGTCAAGGACGGCAAGGGCGCCAAGGTGACGTTCGAGCCGGTCAAGGGCGGTGACGCCCAGACGCTCGATGCCGATGTCGTGCTGATCGCCACCGGCCGCAAGCCCTACACCGACGGTCTTGGCCTTGCGGAAGCGGGCGTCGTCATGGACCAGCGCGGCCGCGTCGAGATCGACAATCACTTCCAGACGAGCGTCGCCGGCGTCTACGCGATCGGCGACGTCGTGCGCGGCCCGATGCTCGCCCACAAGGCGGAAGACGAAGGTGTGGCGGTTGCCGAGATCCTCGCTGGCCAGGCCGGTCACGTGAACTATGACGTCATCCCTGGTGTCGTCTATACCCAGCCGGAAGTCGCCTCCGTCGGCAAGACCGAGGAAGAGCTGAAGGCGGCTGGTGTCGCCTACAAGGTCGGCAAGTTCCCATTCACGGCCAACGGCCGTGCGCGCGCAATGCTCGCCACCGACGGCTTCGTGAAGATCCTTGCTGACAAGGAAACCGACAAGGTGCTCGGCGGCCATATCGTTGGCTTCGGCGCCGGCGAGATGATCCACGAGATCGCGGTTCTGATGGAATTCGGCGGTTCGTCGGAAGACCTCGGCCGCACCTGCCACGCGCACCCGACCATGTCGGAAGCGGTCAAGGAAGCGGCACTTTCGACCTTCTTCAAGCCGATCCACATGTAAGGATCATGCAGGGGGCTGCGATCACGCGGCCCCCTGTTTCCGGCCGCGTTTCTGCGTGCCGGCTGGCCCTTGTGGCCATTGCTCACCTTATCGGCGTCAGCGCCCGCATTGCCGCTATCGGCGTTTCCGGTCGCCAAGCGACCGTATCATTCTTCTGAAGCAGACCTGAGGGCGTGGAAACGCTCCTCGAACTCGCGCCTCAGGCTGCGCCGTGCCTCGGCAGCGCGCTGCCGGCGCTTGCGGTCGGCCGTGTCGGTGACAAGGGTCGGAACCGGGGTCGGGCTGCCGTCGGCATCGACCGCGACCATGGTGAAATAGCAGGAATTGGTGTGGCGGCGCTCGCCGCTCCTGATGTTCTCGGCCTCGACCCGGATGCCGATTTCCATCGAGGTGCGGCCGGAATTGTTGACGGCTGCACGGAAGGTGACGAGCTCGCCGACATGGATCGGCTGGCGGAAGGTGACCTGGTCGACCGAGAGCGTCACGGCATATTGCTGCGAATAGCGCGAGGCACAGGAAAACGCCACGCGGTCGAGGAGGTTGAGGAGCGCGCCACCATGGACCTTGCCGCTGAAGTTCGCCATATCCGGCGTCATCAGCACGACCATTTCGAGTTCGCGTGTGTCGTAGCTGGTTTCCATTGTCCATCTCCAGATTTTGCAGCATCCCGCCTGAGTTATGCAGCTTGCCGGAGCGAAGGGAAGGGGGAGGATCTGGAAGAGGGGATGTGACGATTGGCCCGAGGGCTGCGACAAGCGGTCTTCTGTCCAGGCACGGGGGAGGGCGCGATCATGTCTGCAAGGACAGACGACGCGCGCGTCAGGAGGAAAGATGAAACCGAGAGCCGTGGCCATATCGTTGCCGAGCCGGCATCTACCGGATGCCGATTGGGCCGACCGCTTCGAGCTTGCCCTTGATGGCAAGGGCGTGACCGCGGCGGTAGCCGCCGAACGTTCGCTTGGCCGGTCGCCGCGATGGGTCCGCGTGTTGCTGCGCCTGCGCAACCGCATCGTCTCGATCGTCGGCCTGAAGTCGGCGGCGCCGTCCAGCCGTCTGGGACTGATCGGGGCGTTTCCTGTCGTTTCGAAGAGTGATGACGAAGTGGTGCTTGGCTTCGATGACAAGCATCTCGATTTCCGCATCGTCGTCGACGTCCGGGCGGGGTCGGCGGTCAATCAGATCGTCGGCGTCACCACGCTTGTGCGCAGGCACAACACGCTCGGGCGGGTTTACCTCATGGCCGTCACGCCGTTTCACAAGGCGATCGTGCCGACACTTCTGGCGCGGGTGGCGGGTCCCGGCGGTTAAGCCCGGGGTTCAATTTTCAGTCCGGACAAAAGCAGGTCGAGATTGTCGCGCGCGCTGGTGAGGCGCATGGCCGGATCGTCCGCCTCGGCAATCCAGAGCGCCGCATCGGAGAGCGCGCCATTGATCAGCCGCGCCAATGTCTCGGCATTTCCCGGACGTACGACGCCCGCGGCGATCATCGCCGAAAGCCTGGTGGCAAGCGACGCGAGGCATTGGCGCCGGCTCGGTTCCAGCACGCTTGCGCCGAGTACGGCCGGCGCATCCTTCAACACGATCTGTCGGATTTCCGGTTCGAGCGCCATTTCCAGATACAGCCTGCAGCGGCGCACGAAACCGTCCCACGGGACCGGGGTCGCGGAGGCTGCGTCGAGCCGTGCGTCCATCTCGCCGTCCAGAGTCTCCACGACCGCACGCAGCAGGCCCTTCTTGTCGCCGAAATGATGATAGAGCGCGCCACGCGTGAGCCCGGCCAAGGCGGTGAAATCGTCCATCGAAGTCTCCGCATATCCGCGTTGCCTGAACGCTTCCCGGGCGGCGGCGATCAGCTTTGCCTTCGTTTCCGCGATCATGTCGCTGCGCGCGCGCCTTGTCATTTGCAGCTCCTCCTTTTGCATACGGTTCGTATGTTAATTGACATGCGAAGCGTATGTCAATATCACTGCCATACGCAGCGTATGTTAATGACGCGACGCTCAGACATGTATTGCAGGAGTTTTCATGGCCAATCCCTATGCACAGATCTTTGCTGCCAAAGGCACGGTGGGCTTCACCTTGGCGGGATTGGTGTCACGGTTGCCGTTGTCGATGATGGGCATCGGCATCATCACCATGCTGGCCCAGTCCCGCGGCAGCTACGGGCTGGCTGGCGGTGTGGCCGCCGCCTTCACGCTGGCCTCGGCGCTGCTGGCGCCGCAGGTTTCCCGGCTCGTCGATCGCTTCGGCCAGAGCCACGTCCTGCCGGTCGCCGCGGCACTCAGTCTTCTCGGCAGCTCGGCTCTCCTCGTCTTCACCCATTGGCGGGCGCCGGATTGGACACTCTTCGTCTTTGCCATTCTTGCCGGGTGCACGCCCAGCATGTCGGCGATGACCCGGGCGCGATGGACCGAGCTCTATCGCGGCCGTCCGGAGCTGAAGACCGCCTTTTCGCTCGAATCGGTCTTCGACGAGATCTGCTTCATCGTCGGGCCGCCGATCGCCGTGGGCTTAAGCGTCGGCCTGTTTCCCGAGGCCGGACCGCTGGCGGCTGCGGCATGCCTGGCCATCGGGGTCACCGCCTTCGTGCTGCAGAAAGGCACCGAGCCACCGGTCAAGCCGGCCGAGACGATGGCGCCCGGTTCGGTCCTTCGTTACCCGGCGCTGCGCGTGCTGATTGTCGCGCTTGCCGGCATGGGCATCATTGTCGGCACGATCGACGTGGTCAGCGTCGCCTTTGCCGAGGCCGAAGGGCGACCAGCGGCGGCGAGCCTCGTGCTCTCCCTCTATGCCCTCGGTTCCTGCATCGCCGGTCTGGCGTTCGGTGCGGTCCGGATCGGCCTGCCTTTGGCGAAGCTGTTCATGATCGGTGCGGGCATGACCGCCGCCAGCACATTGCCGCTGCTCTTTGCCGACGGGATCGGCAGCCTTGCGACGATGATGTTCATTTCGGGCGTGTTCTTTGCGCCGACGATGATCGTCGCCTTGAGCATCGGCGAAACCGCCGTGCCGCCGTCGAAGTTGACGGAAGGGCTGACCTGGTTGACCACCGGTCTCGGCATCGGTGTTGCGGCGGGTGCGGCGGTGTCAGGCGGCGTGGTCGCGCGCTTCGGCGTTCAGGCCGGCTTCACCATTGCGCTCGCCGCCGGGGCCTTGATCCTTGCCGCAGCGTTCTGGGGCTATCGCCGTCTGTCGTGGATCGAGAGTGATTCTGCCACCGCAAGCGCGTCCGAGGTCGTTTCCCGTGCCGGTGCGCAAGGCTGAGAAGGGAGCGTCGTGCCGGCGGGCGCTCGCTGACGGCCGGCCCGTCAGTTGGCGCGCGTGACCGTAAAACCCTGGGCGCGCAGCAGTTCGACCAGACCTTCCTTGCCCGGCAGGTGCAGTGCGCCGACCGCCATGAAGGCGCCGCCGTCCTTGAGGATCGGTTCGGCGCGCGTCGCCATGGTTTTGTTGCGGTCGACGATGATGCGCTGCTCGAAATCGGCATAGCCGAAATCCTCGGCGCTCTTGTCCGACACGGCTTTCATCATCGGCATGATCATGCCGGTGTCGCCTGCGAGATAGAGATCGGTCATCGTCGCGAAGACGTCGTCGATGGTCTTGCCGAGCGCGAGCGTCTCGATGAGGGCGCGCAGATGCAGTTCGGTCGGCAGCGAGTCCATGGCGGCGAGCTGCTCGACCAGCGTTTCCAGCCCCTTCAGCGTCTTGCCCTGACTGACGGCATCCTCGGCGATCTTCTTGTCGAGGAAGGAGGCGCCTGCAGCCTTGCGGCTCATTTCGCAGGCGGGCAGCGCAACGAAGCTCGCGATCATCCAGGGCTTCATGCGGGAAACCAGGGTCAGCGGAATGCCGCGTGCCTTGAGGCCTGTTTCGAGCTGTTCGCGGTCGTCGGGCTTCAGGAAGTCGGCGATCGTCTTGTTGTCCGGAAGCATGGTAAGATCGGGCCGCATCAGGATCGCGGCGGCCGACTTCTTCTCGTCGATGATCTCGTCCGATTCGACGATGACGGTCGAGGCTGCCTCGAAAGCGGCGGGCGCCTCAGTCGGCAGGGCCAGCACGCGCGGATCGGTGACATGCATCGTGCCAAGCAGCCAGGACGGCGCGACACCGTCCTTCTCGATCTTCCAGAAGATGCCCTTGCTGTTCGGGATGGCGGCAGCTTCCGCTTCGAGTGCGGCCAGTTTCGTCGGGTCGGATTTTGCAAGCGCGGTCAGAACATTCGCGCCGCCACATTCGACCTCCGTGGCATCAGCCTCAGCGACGAAGACGAGAGCGACGAGGAGGCAGGCGGCGAGCATGACATGGAGCAGGGCGGCCAGCCAAAGTGCGCCATCGGCGAGCCGCGCAAGCAGGTGCCGCGGCAGGTTTTGCTGAGGTCTCGCAAAGGCGGTCATCGTTCTTCCCTGACAGTCGCATGGTCGATAGTCGACCCTAGGCCCGGGCCGGTCACGGCTTCCTTAACGGGCATGGTTAATCCGCCCTTTCGCCGAAAATCAGGCGCGCGGGTGGGCGCGGTCGTAGATTTCCAGAAGCCGTGCCGAATCGACGCCGGTATAGACCTGGGTGGTCGACAGGCTGGCATGGCCGAGCAGTTCCTGAATGGTCCTGAGATCGCCGCCGCCGGCCAGCAGATGGGTGGCGAAGGAGTGGCGCAGCGCATGCGGCGTTGCCGTCTCGGGCAGGCCGAGCGCCCCGCGCAGCTTCTGCATTTCGCGCTGGATGATCGCCGGCTGCAGCTTGGCGCCGCGCGCGCCCAGGAACAGCGGCGCATCGGCCGCGATCGGATAGGGGCAGAGCTTCAAGTAGGTGGCGACGGCCTCGCGCGCCGCTTCGATCAATGGCACGATGCGGGTCTTGTCGCCCTTGCCGACGATGCGCAGTGACGAGGGCGCGCCGGCAAATGCTGACGGCGTGAGGCCGAGCGCCTCGGAAATGCGCAGGCCGCAGCCGTAGAGCAGGGTCAGCACCGCTGCGTTGCGCGCCGCGATCCAGGGTTCCTCGGCAAGCTGCGCCTCGGACGTCACGACATTCAGCGCTTCGCGATCGGTGAGCGGCTTCGGCAGGGATTTGGGCTGTTTGGGCGAACGCACCGCAGCCGCACCGGCCGCGTTGGCAAGGCCGTTGCGTTCGAGATAGCGCAGGAAGGAGCGAAGCCCGGCCAGCCCGCGGCCGAGCGTGCGGGCGCCGGCGCCGCCCTTGCGACGCTGGGCGAGGAAGCCGCGAAGGTCGGCCGGCCTCAGCGTGCGGATATCGGAAAGCCGTGGCGGCCCGGCGAGATGGCCGGTGAGAAATGTCAGGAATTGCCGGGTGTCACGCTCATAGGCCTCGACGGTATTGTCGGAGAGGCGGCGCTCCCGCATGAGGCCGTCCAGCCAGCGCTGACGCTCGGCAAGTAGCTCGGGATGGCCGATGACGAGGAACTCGTTCATTGTCGTTTTCCTGAGTTTGTCGGTCCGCGACAATGCCCTGACGCATCTTAGGTTTTTGCTAATGCACCCTTGGAATCTGTCATCCTTCGATCATATAGAATTGCGATGGTCAGCCGCAAACAAACGGATCGGACTATGGCGGGACGGGATTCGGTGAACGGATTCGCGCATTTTGCTGAAGTAATCACCCTGGTCTCCCAGGGGCAGCCTGGCCACATCGTCGACACGCTGATCGCGGAGCGTGGCCAGCGGATCGTCAAGAGCCCGCTATGGCCGCTGATGCGGCCTTTTCTCTACACGTTGCTGAACTATCGCAAGGCGCACGAGTTCGCCGATGCCGTCGCCAACATGCCGGGATTCCAGGCCTTCGAGCACCTGAGCTCGCTGCTTTCGCTGGAGGTGCGGGTCGACCGGGCCGAGCGCATTCCCGCCAAGGGCGGCTTCCTGCTCGTCAGCAACCACCCGACCGGCATTGCCGATGGGATCGCCGTTTTCGACCTCTTGAAGAGCCGGCGGCCGGACATGATGTTCTTCGCCAATCGAGACGCCATCCGCGTCAATCCGCGTTTCGTCGAAATGGTCATCCCGGTCGAATGGCGCGAGGAACACAAGAGCAAGCTGAAGGCGCGTGAGACGCTGCAGGTGACCAACCGGGCGATCGGCGAGGGTAAGGCGACGGTGCTCTTCCCCTCGGGACGCATCGCCTACTGGGCCGAAGGATGTCTCAACGAGCGGCCATGGAAGACATCGGCCGTGGGCTTTGCGCGCAAATACGGCCTGCCGATCCTGCCGGTGCATATGAGCGCCCGCAATTCCGGCCTGTTCTACTGGTTCGCCAAATGGTCGACCGAGCTGCGCGACATGACCGTGTTCCACGAACTGCTGAACAAGAAGGGCGATCTTTTCGACTTTCGCATCGGCAACCTCATCCCGCCGGAGGCGCTGGAAGGTGAAACGGGCGAGGTGACGAAGGCGCTCGAACGACACACGGTCTTCGATCTGGCGCTGGATGCCGACGCGGCCTTCAAGCCCCGGCTGCAAACGGCGGCCGCGCTCTAGCGACTGTCGTGGCTTACGGAAACGCTGGCAGGCTTCACCCCGCGCGGCGGATCGGCTAGGTCTGAGCCATGCAGCTTCAATCCATGTTTGCCGAAAACTACCGTTCGCTGAGGTCGATCCGCATGGATCTGACCGGGGTCAACCTGTTCATCGGCGAAAACGGCGTCGGCAAGTCCAATCTCTACCGGGCGCTTCAACTCGTGCAGGCCGCCACGCGGGGCACTTTGGCGCGCGAGATTGCCGAAGAGGGCGGAATGTCGTCGGCGCTCTGGAGCGGCCGCCGGCGTGCCGACAAGCCGGCGCGCATAAGGCTCGAAACCGAGCTTCTGGACGAGGAGCGGGCCATCACCTTCCGCTACCGCATCGAGGCCGGGCTGCGTCCGCCGAAGGCTGCGGCCGGGTTCGCCTATGAGCCACAGGTCAAGGAAGAGGAACTGACGGTCGAAACCGGCCGCCGCCCGGTGACGATGATGAAGCGATCCGGCCCCGGCATCTTCGTGCGCGGCGAACGCGGGCGGATGGAGGATTATCCGGAGCAGGCGCTGACGTCCGAAACGGCGATCTCGCTGCTCGGCGATGCCGGCCATTATCCGGAGGTCGGCACCTTCCGCCGTGCGGTCGAGCAGTGGCGCTTCTTTCACGGCTTCCGCACCGACCGCGATTCGCCGTTGCGGCTGCCCTGCCTTGCGGTGACCGCGCCGATGCTCGACGAGACCGGCGTCAATATGGCGGCCGTCTTTGCAACGCTGCGCCACACGCGCGAGGACACGGTCGACCTCGACCGGGCCATCGCCGACGCGTTCGGCGGCGCTTACCTCGATGTTCCCGAACCCGGCCAGTTCGCCGAGTTTTCGCTGGTCTTTCCGGATTTTCCCAACAGACCGTTTTCGCCGCGCGAGCTTTCCGACGGGCAGATGCGTTTTCTGGCGCTGGCGGCCGCACTGCTTTCCTATCGCCGGCCGCGCTTCATCGCGCTCAACGAGCCGGAGACGAGCCTGCACCCGGACATGCTGCCGGCGCTTGCCGAGATGATCGCCAGCGCGTCGCGCGAAAGCCAGATCTGGATCGTCACCCATTCGGAGCGGCTGGCGCAGGAAGTGCGTCAACGCTCGGGCATTCGTCCGCGGCGAGTGATCCGCAAGGACAGCGCCACCTGGATCGACGGCATGCGGCTGACAGGGCTGATGGACGATGACGAGTAGGCAACAAAAAAGCCCGGCGCGGTGGCCGGGCTCTTTCTGAACTTTCCTGAAAGTATCAGGCGATCTTCTGGCCGGTCTTGGCCCAGTCGGCCAGGAAGGTTTCGAGGCCCTTGTCGGTCAGCGGGTGCTTGACCAGCGCCTTCAGCGTTGCCGGCGGTGCGGTGACGACGTCCGCGCCGATGAGGGCGGCTTCCTTGACGTGGTTCACGGTGCGGATCGAAGCTGCAAGGATCTCGGTCTCGTAGCCGTAGTTGTCGTAGATGTGGCGGATCTCGCGGATCAGGTCCATGCCGTCAAACGCGATGTCGTCGAGGCGGCCGACGAAAGGCGAGACGAAGGTCGCGCCGGCCTTGGCGGCGAGCAGCGCCTGGTTGGCCGAGAAGCACAGCGTCACGTTGGTCTGGTGACCGTCAGACGTCAGCGCCTTGCAGGCCTTGAGGCCGTCGAGCGTCAGCGGCAGCTTGATGCAGATATTGTCGGCGATCTTCGAGAGAACGGCGGCTTCCTTCATCATCTCGGCGTATTCGGTTGCGGTCACTTCAGCCGAAACCGGGCCTTCGACGATGCCGCAGATTTCCTTGGTGACTTCCGTGATGTCACGGCCCGACTTCAGGATCAGCGACGGGTTGGTGGTGACGCCATCGAGGAGGCCGAGATCGTTCAGCTCACGGATTTCCTTGACGTCGGCGGTATCAACGAAAAATTTCATGGGGTCACTCCCTTGGGGCACGATTGCCGTTCGGCGCATATCTACCGGGGAGGAATTCCGTTGGCAGAGATCGCGCGCGTTGAAACTCTGGTGGAACCGTGACAAACCCTGCGGCCTGCAAGGCTGCGGTTCGCAGCGCAGTTTTCTTTAACCGAAACACGTGGCAAGGTCACGGCAAAATGACTCGCGATTCAACCGATTTATTCGGCGATTTGCTCGGGCCCGTTTCGGCCCGTCGCGTCGTGCCGGTCCTGGTGCCCATGCCGGCGCCGAAAGCCTATTCCTATGCGGTTCCCGACGGCATGGCGGTCGAACCGGGCTCGATCGTGCAGGTGCCTCTGGGGCCCCGTCTCGTCGTCGGCGTGGTCTGGGATGGCGACGACGACGGGAGCGTCGATGCCAAGAAACTCAAGACGATCGAGAAGGCTTTCGACTGCCCGCCGCTGACGCGCGACATGCGGACCTTTCTCGATTGGGTGGCCGCCTATACCGTCACGCCGCCGGGGCTGGTGGCGCGTATGGCGCTCCGCGCACCGGCGGCGTTCGATCCCGAACCGATGGTGGAGGCACTGCGTCTCACCGAGATGCGGCCGGAGCGCATGACGGCTGCGCGCGAGCGCGTAATCGCTGCCGCCAGTGACGGTTTTTCCTGGACTCGCTCGGGGCTGGCGCATGCCGCCGGCACGTCGTCGAGTGTGATCGAAGGGCTAACCCAGCAAGGCGTCTTCGAGACCGTCTTCATGGCGCCGCCGCCTGTCGTCGCCTTGCCAGATCCCGATTTCACCGCGCCCCGGCTCGAAGGCCCGCAGAAGGATGCGGCCGCCGATCTGCTGGCAGCGGTAGAGGAGGGCGGCTTCTCGGTGTCGCTGATCGACGGCATCACCGGATCCGGCAAGACCGAGGTCTATTTCGAGGCGATCGCTGCGACCCTTCGCGCCGGCAAGCAGGTGCTGATCCTGCTTCCCGAAATCGCGCTGACGTCGAGCTTCCTCGAGCGCTTCCAGGATCGTTTTGGCGCCAAGCCCGCCGAGTGGCATTCGGACTTGGCTCCCCGCACCCGCGAAAAGGTCTGGCGCCAGGTGACCACAGGCACCGTCCGCGTCGTGGCCGGCGCCCGCTCGGCGCTGTTCCTGCCCTTCGAGGAACTGGGCCTCATCATCGTCGACGAAGAGCACGACCCTGCCTACAAGCAGGAAGATCGCGTCTTCTACAATGCGCGCGACATGGCGGTCGTTCGTGGTCGCATCACCGGCTTTCCCGTCGTGCTCGTCTCGGCGACGCCGTCGCTCGAAAGCCGGGTCAATGGCGATGTCGGCCGTTACAAGCCGATCCACCTGCCGACCCGTTTCGGCGATGCGGCGCTGCCGCGGCTCGGCGTCGTCGACATGCGTCAGCACCCGCCGGCACGCGGGGGCTTTCTGTCGCCGGTGCTCTTGAACCAGGTCGGCAAGGCGGTCGAGCGTGGCGAACAGGCGCTGCTCTTCCTCAATCGTCGCGGCTACGCACCGCTGACGCTCTGCCGCGTCTGCGGCCATCGCTTCCAGTGCCCGGATTGTTCGAGCTGGCTCGTCGAGCATCGCTTCCGTGGGCAGATCCAGTGCCACCAGTGCGGCTATTCCGAGCGCACGCCGGAAGCCTGTCCGGAATGCGGCACGCTCGATCATCTGGTGGCCTGCGGGCCGGGGGTCGAGCGCATCGCCGAAGAGGTGGAGCGGCATTTTCCCGAGGCGCGCACCATCGTGCTTTCTTCCGACCTGATGGGCGTCAAACGGTTGAGGCTGGAGCTTGAAGCCATCACGCGTGGCGAAGCCGATATCGTCATCGGCACGCAACTCGTCGCCAAGGGACATAACTTCCCCCTGATGACACTGGTCGGCATTGTCGATGCGGATCTGGGTCTTGCGAACGGCGATCCGCGTGCGGCGGAGCGGACCTTCCAGCTGCTCTCGCAGGTGACGGGTCGTGCGGGCCGAACGGGTCTCAAAAGCCTCGGCTTGCTGCAGACCTATCAGCCGCAGCATCCGGTGATGCAGGCGATCGTTTCCGGCGATGCCGACGCCTTCTACGACCGCGAGATCGCCGAGCGCGAGAAAGCGCTGCTGCCGCCTTTTGGCCGGCTTGCCTCGCTGATCGTTTCGGCCGACACGCGCCAAGATGCCGAGGGCCACGCGCGCGGCTTGCGGATGGCCGCCCCCCGCACCGAGGGTATCAGTATTCTC
Source organism: Ensifer sp. ENS03 (assembly GCF_014852035.1). NCBI lineage: Bacteria > Pseudomonadati > Pseudomonadota > Alphaproteobacteria > Hyphomicrobiales > Rhizobiaceae > Ensifer > Ensifer sp. ENS03. The sequence continues at coordinate 348,688 of NZ_JACVAV010000004.1, forward strand.
GGTCCGGCCGAGGCGCCGCTGGCGCTGGTGCGCGGACGGCATCGCTTCCGGCTGCTGGTGCATGGCCGGCGCAACAGCGACATGCAGGCCTTCGTCAAGGCGATGATCGCCGCCGGTCCCAAGGAGCGCGGCTCGATCAGCGTCCAGCTCGACATCGATCCCCAAAGCTTCCTGTAGTTCAAGTTTCCTGTGATCGCCGCATTCTGAAGCCCGTGGGCGATTCACAACCGGGGCGACATGCGCTAGAGGTCAGGGACGCATTGCTCCGGCCGACGACGGGGCAGCATGACAACGGGCTCATCTGCGGGAACGGGCATGGAGTTTTATATTCCGACGGAAACCGGCGAGTTCCTCGCCTTCTGCGCGGCGGCGGTCGCAGCGTTGATCGGCGTCGTCATGCTGTTTGCTCCGCGGCTGACATTTCGCGCAGCCGGCCTCGGTATTGCCGAGGGGCGGCGCGGCGGCCTTGCCGAGGCGCGCTCGACCATGGGCGGCATGCATGTGGGGCTCGGTCTTGCCGCCATTCTGCTCGCCCAGCCGATGGTTTATCTCGCTGTCGGCGCGGCCTTTGCGCTCGCCGCCTTCGGCCGAATCCTCTCGATGATGAGCGACAACGGCAGCACGCTCTACAACTGGGCGGCGCTCATCGTTCAGGCGGCACTCGCCATCCTTCCGCTCGCCTATGTCTTCGGCATGATCTGATTGCGATTGCGGGCTTCCCCGCGATTCACAGCGCAGGACCGAATTTACGGCAAAATTCGGCCAAAGGTGGCCGACTTATGCCGCATTACTGCCCTTCGCGTGTTGCGAGTCCAAACATCCTATGCTAGACGAACCGCGAATTGCGGGGGAAGTGGGTCGCCAGGCCTCGATATCCTGCAAATTATTGCAGCAAATTCAAGACCTTAAGTTGACGGCCCACCGCCAGCGCAGTTCTTGGATGAAATTGAGAGAAGCTTGTGCCCGTGGCAGACACATCCCAGCTTATTTCCGGTGTTGCAGAAAGATATGCGTCCTCGCTTTTTGAACTCGCGCTCAGCGCCGGTTCGGTCGAGGCAGTCGGTGCGGATCTTACCCGCGTCCAGGCCCTGATCGACGGCAGCGACGATCTGAAGCGGCTGATCGCCAGCCCGGTCTTTTCTGCAGACGACCAGTTCAAGGCCATTTCGGCAGTTGCCGCGAAGGCTGGCATCTCCGGGCTCGTCGGTAACTTCCTCAAGGTCGTTGCCCGCAATCGCCGCCTCTTCGCGCTGCCGGGCATGATCAAGGCGTTCCGCCTGATCGCCGCGCGCCATCGTGGCGAAATTTCTGCCGACGTCACGTCGGCCCATGCGCTCTCCGCGGCGCAGGAAACTGAATTGAAGGCGACGCTGAAGAGCGTCACCGGCAAAGACGTGGCGGTCAACGTCACCGTCGACCCGTCTATTCTTGGAGGTCTGATCGTCAAGGTCGGGTCCCGCCAGATTGACACTTCCCTTCGCACCAAACTCTCTACCCTTAAGCTTGCACTGAAAGAGGTCGGCTGATGGATATCCGCGCCGCGGAAATTTCCGCAATTCTCAAAGATCAGATCAAAAATTTCGGCCAGGAAGCAGAAGTCTCCGAAGTCGGTCAGGTGCTTTCCGTCGGTGACGGTATTGCCCGCGTCTACGGCCTCGACAATGTCCAGGCAGGCGAAATGGTCGAATTCCCGGGTGGAATTCGCGGCATGGCGCTGAACCTCGAAGCCGACAACGTCGGTGTCGTTATCTTCGGTTCGGACCGCGACATCAAGGAAGGCGACACCGTCAAGCGGACTGGCGCCATCGTGGACGTTCCGGTTGGTCCGGAACTGCTCGGCCGCGTCGTCGACGCGCTCGGCAATCCGATCGACGGCAAGGGCCCGATCAACGCCAAGCAGCGCTCGCGCGTTGACGTCAAGGCTCCGGGCATCATTCCGCGCAAGTCGGTGCATGAGCCGATGTCGACCGGCCTCAAGGCCATCGACGCCCTCATCCCGGTTGGCCGTGGCCAGCGCGAGCTCGTCATCGGCGACCGCCAGACCGGCAAGACCGCGATCATCCTCGACACGATCCTCAACCAGAAGGCCATTCACGACAATGGTCCGGAAGGTGACAAGCTGTATTGCGTCTACGTCGCAATCGGCCAGAAGCGTTCGACCGTTGCCCAGTTCGTGAAGGTTCTGGAAGAGCGTGGCGCTCTGCAGTACTCGATCATCGTTGCTGCGACCGCTTCCGACCCGGCTCCGATGCAGTACCTCGCACCGTTCGCCGGTTGCGCGATGGGCGAATACTTCCGTGACAACGGCAAGCATGCCCTGATCGGCTACGACGACCTGTCGAAGCAGGCTGTTTCCTACCGCCAGATGTCGCTCCTGCTGCGCCGCCCGCCGGGCCGCGAAGCTTACCCGGGTGACGTTTTCTACCTGCACTCCCGTCTGCTCGAGCGCGCTGCAAAGCTGAACGACGACATGGGCGCTGGCTCGCTGACGGCTCTGCCGGTCATCGAAACGCAGGGTAACGACGTTTCGGCGTTCATCCCGACCAACGTGATCTCGATCACCGACGGCCAGATCTTCCTCGAAACCGACCTGTTCTACCAGGGCATCCGTCCGGCCGTTAACGTCGGTCTGTCGGTTTCGCGCGTCGGCTCGGCCGCGCAGATCAAGGCGATGAAGCAGGTTGCCGGCTCGATCAAGGGCGAACTCGCCCAGTATCGCGAAATGGCCGCCTTTGCGCAGTTCGGCTCGGACCTCGACGCCGCTACGCAGCGCCTGCTGAACCGCGGTGCCCGCCTGACCGAACTCCTGAAGCAGCCGCAGTTCTCGCCGCTGAAGACGGAAGAACAGGTCGCTGTCATCTTCGCAGGCGTCAACGGTTACCTCGACAAGCTGCCGGTCAACCAGGTCGGCAAGTTCGAGCAGGGCCTGCTTTCGTACATGCGTTCGGAAGGCAAGGACATCCTGGAAACCATCCGCAAGGACAAGGCGATCTCCGACGACGTCAAGGGCAAGCTGAAGGCTGCAATCGACAGCTTCGCCAAGTCTTTCGCCTGAGCGGATTTCATTTAGGACGGATAACGGATGCCTTCACTTAAGGATCTGAAGAACCGGATCGCCTCCGTCAAGGCGACGCAGAAGATCACCAAGGCGATGAAAATGGTCGCCGCGGCGAAGCTTCGGCGCGCGCAGGAGGCGGCCGAGGCCGCCCGGCCTTACTCGCAGCGTATGGCTGCCGTTCTCGCCAACATCGCCCAGGCGGTTGGCGCGGACGACAGCGCGCCTGCGCTGATGACCGGAACCGGCAAGGACGATACGCACCTTCTGGTCGTCTGCACGGCTGAACGCGGCCTTTGCGGCGGCTTCAACTCGCAGATCGCCCGTCATGCCCGCGACCACGTTCGCAAGCTGCTTGCAGCCGGCAAGACGGTCAAGATCATCTGCGTCGGCAAGAAGGGCTTCGATATTCTGCGCCGCGAATACGCGTCGCTGATCATCGATCGTGTCGACCTGCGTGAGGTCAAGAAGATCGGCTTTGAAAACGCCGACCAGATTGGCCACAAGATCATCGCGCTCTTCGAAAAGGGCGAGTTCGATGTCTGCACGCTGTTCTATTCTGAGTTCAAGTCCGTTATCGCCCAGATTCCGACGGCTCAGCAGCTGATCCCCGCTTCGGCCGGCCCGGTCGCAGCGGAAGCATCGGATGCTTCGGCTGTCTACGAATATGAGCCGGACGCGGGCGCGATCCTCAGCGATCTCATTCCGCGCAACATTTCGGTGCAGATCTTCCGGGCCTTGCTCGAGAACGTCGCCGGCGAAATGGGCGCCAAGATGAGCGCGATGGATAACGCGACGCGCAATGCTGGTGAGATGATCAACAAGCTGACGCTGAACTACAACCGTCAGCGCCAGGCTCAGATCACCAAGGAACTCATTGAAATCATCTCGGGCGCGGAAGCGCTCTAAGGTCACGAGAAGAGGGTAAGGATTATGGCTAAGGCAGCTACCCCGAAAGAAACCGCAGCGGAGAAGAAGCCCGCTGCACCGAGGAAGGCAGCTTCCGCCAAGACCGCAGCAGCAGCCGCAACCGGCGCTGTCGGTCGCGTAACGCAGGTCATCGGCGCCGTCGTCGACGTCGCGTTCGATGAAGGCCAGCTTCCGCAGATCCTGAACGCGCTGGAAACCGACAACAACGGTAACCGCCTCGTTCTCGAAGTCGCACAGCACCTCGGCGAAAACGCCGTCCGTACGATCGCCATGGACTCGACCGAAGGTCTCGTCCGCGGCCAGTCGGTCACCGACACCGGCGCACCGATCACGGTTCCGGTTGGCGACGAAACGCTCGGCCGTATCATGAACGTCATCGGCGAGCCGGTTGACGAAGCAGGCCCGCTCGTCACCTCGGGCAAGCGCGCCATCCACCAGGAAGCGCCGTCCTACGTCGAGCAGTCGACGGAAGCGCAGATCCTCGTCACCGGCATCAAGGTCGTCGACCTTCTCGCTCCTTACGCAAAGGGCGGCAAGATCGGCCTCTTCGGCGGCGCAGGCGTCGGCAAGACCGTTCTCATCATGGAACTGATCAACAACGTCGCCAAGGCGCACGGTGGTTACTCGGTGTTCGCAGGCGTGGGTGAACGTACCCGCGAAGGCAACGACCTTTACCACGAAATGATCGAGTCCGGCGTTAACAAGCACGGCGGTGGCGCAGGCTCCAAGGCTGCCCTCGTGTACGGCCAGATGAACGAACCGCCGGGCGCCCGCGCTCGTGTCGCTCTGACGGGTCTGACGATCGCTGAAGACTTCCGCGACAAGGGCCAGGACGTTCTGTTCTTCGTCGACAACATCTTCCGCTTCACCCAGGCAGGTTCCGAAGTGTCGGCTCTGCTCGGCCGTATTCCGTCGGCCGTGGGTTACCAGCCGACGCTGGCGACCGACATGGGTCAGATGCAGGAACGCATCACCACGACGACCAAGGGCTCGATCACCTCGGTTCAGGCCATCTACGTTCCGGCCGACGACTTGACCGACCCGGCACCGGCAACCTCGTTCGCCCACCTGGACGCAACGACCGTTCTGTCGCGCTCGATCGCCGAAAAGGGTATCTACCCGGCCGTTGACCCGCTCGACTCGACCTCGCGCATGCTCGACCCGATGATCGTCGGCGAAGAGCACTACGAAGTGTCGCGTAAGGTGCAGACGACCCTGCAGCGCTACAAGGCGCTCCAGGACATCATCGCCATCCTGGGCATGGACGAACTGTCTGAAGAAGACAAGCTGGCCGTTGCCCGCGCTCGTAAGATCGAACGCTTCCTGTCGCAGCCGTTCTTCGTCGCCGAAGTCTTCACCGGTTCGCCGGGCAAGCTCGTCGCTCTCGAAGACACGATCAAGGGCTTCAAGGGCCTGGTCAACGGCGAGTACGACCACCTGCCGGAAGCTGCCTTCTACATGGTTGGCTCGATCGAAGAAGCGATTGAAAAGGCCAAGAAGCTGGCTGCCGAAGCCGCTTGATAGCACTGTTAAGCCTCGGCGCTGCACAAGCGCCGAGGCTTTCATCCTGTCCTTTCGCAAGGATAGGGAAGACATGCACAGCCGCCTCTCAGGTGGCGCGCCCACAAGAAGTGAATGGTCATGGCCGATTTCAACTTTGAGCTTGTTTCCCCCGAGCGCCTGCTCGTCTCCGAAAAGGTGACGGAAGTCGTCATTCCGGCGACCGAGGGCGAGATGACCGTGATGGCCAATCACGCGCCGACGATGACGACGGTGAAGCCCGGCGTGGTCACGGTGAAGCTGGCCGACGGCAAGACGGAGCGCTTTGCGGTGTTTGGCGGCTTTGCCGACATCCTGCCGACCGGCTGCACGCTGCTCGCCGAATCCGCCGTTCATGTCGATGAACTCGACCGCACGGCTCTCGAAAGCCGTATCGACGCGGTTCGTGCCGAGCTGGAAGGCGCCGGCGACGAAAAGAAGACCCGTCTGGAGCAGTTCGTCGCCGAACTGACGAAGCTCGGCGAGATCGTGATCCCGGCCTGAAAGGGACACCCGGAAGGGTGAAGCGAATGAGAAAGCCCCGCCTTCGAGCGGGGTTTTTTGTTGCCCGGTTGAACGCCGCCGCCCGATCGGACGAAGGAGCCTTGGCCTTTGTCGTCTGTTTCAGCGATTTTTCACCACCGTTCCTGTATTGCTCGCTGATTACACAGCCTATCAAGAAGGGCCGCTGGCATGACGTCGAAGATAGTTCCTGTCATCATGGCGGGGGGAAAGGGCACGCGTCTCTGGCCGCTCTCGCGCTCTGCTGCGCCAAAGCAATTCCTGCAGATCTTGTCGGATCGCTCGCTGTTCCAGCAGACGTTGGAACGGGTCAGCGATGCGGCGCGATATGAGCCGGCCATCATCGTCACGAACAGCGATTTTCGCTTCATCGTCGCGGAACAGGCCCGTGCGATCGACGTTCTCGTTGGCGACATCCTGCTGGAGCCGGTGGCCCGCAATACGGCGCCGGCGCTCGCCGCGGCTGCCTTCTCGATCCTCGACCGTTTCGAGCCGGACGCGATCATGCAGGTGCTTGCCTCCGATCACCAGATCGATGCGGGCCCGATCTATCAGGAATGCATTCAGACGGCACATGCGGCAGCCCTTGAAGGCGAGTTGGTGACGTTCGGCATTACCCCCTCTGAGCCGGCCACCGGTTACGGGTACATCGAGTGTGGCGCGCGACTGACGGCGGGTACGAACCGGGTGGCGCGCTTCGTCGAAAAACCCGATCGGGCCAAGGCCGAAGCGATGATCGCGACCGGCCGCTATCTCTGGAACTCCGGCATGTTCATGCTGCCGGCCACGCGCTTTGCCGATGAGCTGAAACGATTTGCGCCTGAGGTTTTCGATGCGGCAAGGGCGTCCGTCGAGGGTGCCCACAAGGATCTCGATTTCACCCGGTTGCAAGCGGACCATTTTGCCGCGGCGCCGGATATCTCCGTCGACTACGCCGTGTTCGAGAAGACCGAACACGCCGTGGTGGTGCCGTCGTCCTTTCTCTGGTCCGATCTCGGCAGCTGGGATGCTGTCTGGAAGACGGGGCGCAAGGATACTGACGGCAATGTGGTCACGGAACGCGCGACCGTGCTCAACACGCGCAATTCGCTGGTGCTGTCGCGCGACATTCATCTGGCCGTTCAGGGACTTGAGGATGTCGCCGTCGTTGCCGGCGAGGATGCGGTCTATGTCGGTCGTCTGGACGACAGCCAGAGCGTCGGCAATATGGTCAAAGTGCTGGCCCGGTCGCCGCGCACGGCCGTGCTCACCGAGACCCATCCGACCTCCTACCGCCCCTGGGGCGCGGTGGCCGCGCTTTCCGACGGCGAGCGCTTCTCGGTGAAGCGGCTGCGTGTGACGCCCGGCAAGAAAATCTCCCTGCAGAAGCACCATCACCGCGCCGAGCACTGGATCGTCGTGCGCGGCACGGCGGAGGTCACCATGTGCGGCGAGACGCGGCTCCTGCACGAGAACGAGTCGGTGTTCATTCCGCAGGGCACGGTGCACCGGCTGCACAATCCGGGCAAGATTCCGCTGGAGCTGATCGAGGTGCAGACCGGCTCCTATCTCGGCGACGACGACACCGTTCGCATCGAGGACGAATTCGGCCGCAACTAAGCGCATCGCATCGTTGCCGGACCGTGAAACGAAAAATGCCCGGGCTGAACCCGGGCATTGAAGTCGGCGCATCAGGACTGATTGGCTCAGCCGGCGACGCGCGCGCTCTCGCCCTTCTGGGCGTAGTAGTGACCGAAGCGGTTGGCGAGGAAGGTGTCGAGGCCGATGTCTTCCTGACGAACGAAACCCTTCTGGGCGATCTTGCCTTCGGCGAGCAGATCGAGCACGGCGCAGATGCTGCCGGCCGTGGTGATCTGGATGCCGCTCTGCATGCGACCGGCAACGACGCCGCTATAGACCTTGTTGGCGTAGGTTTCCTGGATCAGGCGACCGTCGCGGAAGCCCGAAACGGTGACGAAGATCACGACGACGTCCTGGGTGGTGGTCGGCAGCGAATTTTCGAAGATGTCCTTGAGGACTTCGCGGCGGTGACGCAGGCCGAGGTCGTTCAGCAGCGCCTTCATGATGGCGGCGTGACCCGGGTAGCGGATTGTCTTGTAGTTCAGCGTGCGGACCTTGCCCTTCAGCGTTTCGCAGAGCGTGCCGAGGCCGCCCGAGGTGTTGAAGGCTTCGTAGGTGACGCCATCAAGCGAGAATTCTTCGCGCTCTTCCATGGCCGGAACTTCGATCAGGTTGCTCTCAACGATCGCCTCGCAGGGCTCGATGTATTCGTTGATGACGCCGTCGGTGCTCCAGGTGAGGTTGTAGTTCAGAGCGTTCGACGGGTACTGCGGCAGGGCGCCGACGCGCATGCGCACGCTTTCCAGCGTCTGGAAGCGGCTGGCGAGATCGTTGGCGACGATCGAGATGAAGCCCGGTGCGAGGCCGCACTGGGGGATGAAGGCGGTGTTCGCCTGGGCGGCGATCGCCTTGACCTGGCGGGTGGATTCGACGTCTTCGGTAAGATCCAGGTAGTGGATGCCGGCTTCGGCAGCGGCTTCGGCGATTGCGACCGTCAGGTGGAACGGAGCGGCGCTGAGCACGGCGAACTTGCCGGAGAGAAGGGCGACGAGCGCCTTCTTGTCGCCGATATCGACGGTTGCCGTCGTGATCGCGGCATGCTTTTCGACCTGTTCCAGCTGCTCGGCGGCGCGGTCGGCGACGCAGACGCTGTAGTCGCCGGTGTGGGCCAGCATGCGAGCGATGGTGGAGCCGATCTTGCCTGCTCCGATGACGACGATATTCTTCATTCTTTCCCCCGGGGTATGAGAACTGTTTGTGTCTCTATTGTCGAGGGAGGGGCTGTTGATTTGAAGCGCTGATATGACTAAATCGCCTATCTAAATTCGGCAAATTGCCCAACAGGACAGACGAAATGCAGATCACCGACAAGGATCGCGAGCTTCTCGCCATCTTGAGCGAGAACGCCCGCATGCCGACGGCGACGATTGCCCGAAGGCTTGGTCTGTCGCGCACGACGGTGCAGGCCCGTATCGAGCGGTTGGAGCGCGAAGGCATCATCGCCGGCTATGGCGTGCGCCTCTCGGAAAGCTACGAGAAGGGGCTGGTCAAGGCGCATGTGCTGATCACCATTGCGCCGCGGGCGCTCTCGCGCGTGACCCCGGAATTGAGCGCCATCCGGGAAATCCAGACGCTGCATTCGGTCAGCGGCAGCTTCGACCTGATCGCCGTGGTCGCCGCGATGTCGATCAGCGAACTCGACCTGCTGATCGATCGGATCGGCGAAATCGACGGTGTCGACCGGACGCTGTCGTCGATCATCCTCTCGACGCGGATCGACCGCTAGGCCGTCCTTCGGCTCAAGCGACAAGCGACGCGGCCGTCAGGGTGGGCTAGCGGACGGCGCGGATTCCTCTTTGTTGCTACCCGTTCCGTCGGGCACCTTGGCTGGAGCGTTCCAGGCGCTCGGTCCCCGAACGAAACTGCGCAGGCTGCCATCGCCATAGGCGAGCCACTTGCTGCGGTCGAAATATTGTTCGGCAATGTTCTTTGGGCGGGCGCGGGCGGGTTGATTGGCGAGGAAATTGTAGCGCTGCGTCTCCTCGTCGGATTCACGCTTGAGCTGGATGCGGCTGCCGAAGCGCTTGAGGTCGAATTCTCTCAGCGCCTGGATCTGCAAGGTGACGCTGGCCGCATCCGCCCAGCGCACGTGGTCGAGGAACACGGATGCCGCGCGCGCCGCCGCCGTCGTCACCGCCTGGCTGTCCTCCTGGCGCTCGATGTTGAGCTTGACCCGGAACGATGAGATCTCTTCCTCGCCGCTGCCCTTGACGAAGATGAAGATCGAGGAGGGTTTGTCCTCGCCCGGCCGGGGGAAGGAAATGAGCGAGGAGCATTCCCATTGGGCCTGTTCGCCGGCGCTCGATTTCCATTCGAGTTCCCGAAACCCGGCGTCGCGCAACTCGTCGCAAAGCGCCTTGGGGTCGCTGCGGATGGCGCGCAGGAACGGCTGCTCCGGCGTCTGCAGATCCTGGAAGGTCCAGGCGGGCAGGGCGATGCGCGGTGGCACGCGCCTCGCGCGCTTCGTGCCCGTCGTCTCGTCTGGTTTCCCCCGTTCGAGGAAGGTCGTCGGCAGGCCGAATGCGAGCAGAACCCTTTTCAGATTGCGCTGCTCGTTGGCGAGCAGGGCCGTCGCGACGATGGCGGTGACGATCAGCAGCAGGGCCACGACGAAGAAGCGCAGACCGGTGCTGCGGGCCGGCTTGCCGGCGGGCGTCTTGCCCTTGGCCGTGCTCATGCAGCCTCGCCCGCCCGATGATGGGCGATGAGCTGCGGAGCCTCCAGCGAAGGGTGATCGGTCTGCCGGGTTTCCATGATCTCAGGCTAGCAAGATGTCCAAGCTTTCTTCATCCTCGAAATCCGTCGCGGCGGCAATATGCAACCGCCGATAACCGCGCGGCGACTGTTGCATCTCGGTACAACGCGCCGGTGAATGGTTGTCGGCGTGAACTAAAAAGTTGAATCCGGAAGCGATTGCATAGCTTGCGTCCGCAGACATTCAAACGGGGCGTATGTTCGTCATGACAGAGCCGACATCCGCAACTCCCTCGATCGACGTACCACTGGTGCGCCGGCTGCTCGCGGCGCAGTTTCCGCAATGGTCGGAACTCGACGTACGGCCGATCGAACCGGGCGGCTGGGATAACCGGACGTTTCGCCTCGGCGACCGGATGACCGTCCGGTTGCCGAGCGCCGAGCACTACGTTTTGCAGGTGGAAAAGGAACATCGCTGGCTGCCGCTGCTGGCGTCGCAACTGCCGCTGCCCATTCCGGTGCCTCTCGGCAAGGGCGTGCCGGGAGAAGGTTTTCCCTGGCCCTGGTCGGTCTATCGTTATCTCCCCGGGCAAACACTGGCTGTCGAGCGGGTCGACGATGTCAGTCAGGTGGCGAAGGACCTGGCGCGGTTCCTGCGCGCGCTGATGCAAGCGGATGCCATCGGGGCACCCTTGCCCGGCGATCACAATTTCCATCGCGGCGGGCCGCCCGCCTTCTATGACGCGCAGACGCGTCAAGCGCTCACGCTGCTTGCGGACAATGTCGATACGACAGTGGCAGCAGAGGTGTGGGAGGCCGCACTTGCCGCGTCGTTCGAAGGAGCGCCTGTCTGGTTTCACGGCGATATCGCCTGGGGCAACCTGCTGGTCGAGAACGACAGCTTGAGCGGCGTCATCGACTTCGGCACCTCCGGCGTCGGGGATCCGGCCTGCGATCTGGCGATCGCCTGGACGTTTTTCGACGGCGAGAGCCGCGAGGTTTTCCGCGACGGCATGGCTCTCGATCGCGGCGCTTGGGCGCGCGGCCGCGGCTGGACCCTGTGGAAGGCGCTGATCGTCCTTGCCGACATGACTGGCGCGCCCGCGAGCGAAAAGGCAAAGCAGCGCGTGGTGATCGACGAGGTGCTTGCGGATCACCGTCGCTACGGCTGAGACCGGTTGGGCGGCGGCCAAGCGCCGACTTGACCCCGGCGCAAATTGCCTCTAGGTCAGGCGCACGCGGGACGACCCGCGTCGGTGTTTCGCCTGGGGACGGCCCCATTATCTCGACCGAGATATTGGAGACGATCGTACCATGCAGCCCCGTAGCCCGCGGCACGTCCGCGTGACCAATTCCTTCATCGAGCAGCCCGATTGCCCCGCCGGAAGCCATCGTTTCGTGGAACGATCTCGGCCGCCGATCGCTTTCCCAACATATTGAAGCGCGCAGGTGGCCGCCTGCGCGCGCCGCCGCCGTTTCATCACCAACGCACGAGGTTGATGATGGCCGGACCCATCGAACAATTTGAGATCAAGTCGCTCTTCCCGATCGCCGAAGTCGGCGGCCACCAGATCAGCTTTACCAACTCGGCCGCCTACATGGTGCTGACGATCGCGATCGCCAGCCTCTTCCTGATCCTGTCGACCAGGAGACGCGGCCTCGTGCCGAACCGGGCGCAATCGGCGGCCGAAATCCTCTACGAGTTTGCGGCGAAAACACTGCGCGACAATGCCGGCGAAAAGGGCATGCGCTTTTTCCCGCTGGTCTTCTCGCTGTTCATGTTCATCCTCACCGCCAACCTGATCGGCATGTTTCCCTATGCCTTCACGGTAACGAGCCATATCGCCGTCACCTTCGCGCTGGCGATGCTGGTGTTCCTGACGGTCACGCTCTACGGCCTCTACCGGCACGGCCTCGGCTTTCTCAGGCTGTTCATGCCCTCAGGCGTGCCGTTGATCCTGGCACCGATCATCATCCCGATCGAGGTGGTCTCCTACCTGTCGCGCCCGGTCAGCCACTCGGTCCGTCTGTTCGCGGTCATGCTCGCCGGTCATATCACGCTCAAGGTTTTCGCCGGCTTCGTCGTGGGCTTGAGCGGTTTCGGCGCGCTGGGCATTCTGGCGGCGATCATGCCCCTGCTGATGACGGTGGCGTTGACGGGGCTGGAGCTGCTGATGGCCCTGATCCAGGCCTATATCTTCACCATGCTGACCTGCATGTATCTCAACGACGCGCTGCATCCGAGCCACTGAAATAAGGCAAGGAGGCTCCCCGCCAAGGGGAGCCTTTTTTTCATTCGGCCGCCACGCGCCGGGCTTCGTTTCGGTAGGTCCGCCAGGACGACCAGGCGAAGGCCATCAGGAACATTGCGGTCATCAGGAGCACGATGGTCGGCGCCGGCGCGCTGTCGATGAAGAAGGACAGATAGACGCCGGTGAAGGACGCCGTCATCGCGATCAGCACGGCGACGATGAGCATCATGCCCATTGTCCGGGTTATCAGGAAGGCGATGGCGCCGGGCGCGATCAGCATGGCGATGGCGAGGATCAGCCCCACCGCCTTCAGCGCACCGACAATCGTCAGCGACAGGATCGCCAGCAGCCCATAGTGCAGCCAGTTGACCGGCAGGCCGACCGCCTTGGCCTGGGCCGGGTCGAAGGCATGCAGCAGGAAATCCCGCCACTTGACCGCGAGGATGCCGGCGGCGACGAGCGCGATCACGCCGGTCTCGACAATGTCCGGCCAGCCGATGCCGAGCATGTCGCCGAAGAGGATGTGATCGAGGTGCACGTCGCTCTGGATCTTGGTGTAGAGCACCAAGCCGAAACCGAACATGCCGGAGAAGACCACGCCCATGACCGTATCCTGCTTGATGCGGCTGTTTTCCTTGAGATAGCCGGTGAGCAGCGCGCAGGACATGCCGGCGGCAAAGGCACCGACGGCGAGCGGCAGGCCGACGATGTAGGAGATCACCACGCCGGGAAAGACGGCATGTGAGATCGCATCGCCCATCAGCGACCAGCCCTTCAGCACCAGGAAGCAGGAGAGCATCGCGGTCGGGATCGCCACCAGCACCGAGATCAAAAGCGCGTTGCGCATGAACTCGAATTCGAACACGGCAAGCATCATGTCGAGCGAGATCATCGGCCGGCCTCCACCGGTTCGGCGCCGCGCCGGCGCGCGGCCAGAAGCCCGTGCTTCGGGGCAAAGACGAAGGCCGTCAGGAAGATCAGCGTCTGCAGCACGATGATGATGCCGCCGGTGGCGCCATCGAGGAAATAGCTGAAATAGGCGCCGAAGAAGCTCGTCAGCGTGCCGATGGCGACGCTGATGAGGATCAGCCGCGGAAAACGATCCGTCAGCAAATAGGCGGTGGCGCCCGGTGTTACGACCATGGCGATGACGAGAAAGGCGCCGACGGTCTGGAGGGCCGCGACCGTGCAGGCCGAAAGCAGCGTGAAGAACAAGACCTTGAGGAAGGTCGTCGGGATGCCGATCGAGCGGGCGTGGCTCTCGTCGAAGAAGGTCACCATCAGGTCCTTCCACTTGGCCGTCAGGATGATGAGCGAGACGATGCCGATGATCGCCAGTTGCAGCGTGTCGGCGGGCGTGATCGCCAGGATGTTGCCGAGCACGATCGTCTGGATGTTCACCGACGTCGGCGACAGCGAGACCATGAAGAGGCCGAGGCCGAAGAAGGAGGTGAAGATCAGCCCGATGATCGTGTCTTCCTTGAGCCTTGTGCGCTGATTGAGAAACAGCATGGCGCCGGCGGCAAGGGCGCCGGAGAAGAAGGCGCCGAGCGAGAAGGGCAGGCCGAGCATGTAGGCGCCGGCAACGCCGGGCACAATCGAGTGCGAGAGCGCGTCGCCGATCAGCGACCAGCCCTTAAGCATCAGATAGGAGGACAGGAAGGCGCAGACGCCGCCGACCAGTGCGCTCACCCACATGGCGTTGAGCATGTAGCCGTAGGTGAAGGGTTCGGAGAGCGTGGCGATCATTTGCCGTTCTGTTCCCCGTTGGTCTCGGGCTTTGCCGGTTGCGCCACCATGCGGTCCTTGTCGCCATACATGACGAGCGGACGCTCGTCGTCGGTGATGACGGCAAGCTGGCGGGGATCGGCGTCGTCGTGCAGGCTATCGCCGCCGAGCACGAAGTGCCGCAGCACGCCACCGAAGGCGAGCTCGAGGTTCTCGCGGGTGAAGGTCGTCTCGGTCGGGCCATAGGCGAGCACGGTGTTCTTCAGAAGCACGGTGCGGTCGCAGAATTCCGGTACGCTGCCGAGATTGTGGGTCGAGACCAGCATGACCCGGCCCTCGTCGCGAAGGCCGATCAAAAGCCGAATGATCGCGTCCTCGGTTTTGACGTCGACGCCGGTGAAGGGTTCGTCGAGCAGGATGACCTTGCCGTCCTGGGCAAGGGCGCGTGCGAGGAAGACGCGCTTCTTCTGGCCGCCGGAGAGTTCGCCGATCTGGCGCTTGCGGTAGTCGCTCATGCCGACGCGGGCAAGGGCTGCCTCGACCGCTTCGTGATCGACTTTCTTCGGGATGCGCAACATGTTCATGTGGCCGTAACGGCCCATCATGACCACGTCCTCGACCAGCACCGGGAAGTTCCAGTCGACTTCTTCGGCCTGCGGCACATAGGCGACGAGGTTTTTCTTCAGCGCGTCCGGCACGGAAAGACCGAGGATCGCGATCTCGCCGCGCGACAGGCGGGCAAAGCCCATGATCGCCTTGAACAGCGTCGACTTGCCGCTGCCGTTGACGCCGACGAGCGCAGTGATCGTGCCGGTCGGGATCTCGAAGCTGGCGTCACGCAGCGCCCGCAGGCCGTTGCGGTAGGTGACGGTGGCACCCGCGACGCGGATGCCGCTTCCTTGCTCACCGGAAGAAGGTGCTGGCCCGGAGCGCGTCTTCACCTGAAGGTTCATTGTGCAAGACCCTTGGCGATGGTTTCCGATGTGACGCGCAGCAGGTCGACATAGGTCGGAACCGGGCCGTCCGCTTCGCTCAAGGAATCAACGTAGAGCACACCGCCGTATTTTGCACCGGTCTCGCGCGCCACTTGTTCTGCCGGGTCCGGCGAAATCGTGCTTTCGGAGAAGACGACCGGGATATGGTTCGCCCGGACGGCGTCGATCACCTTGCGGACCTGCTGCGGGGTACCCTGCTGGTCGGCGTTGATCGGCCAGAGATAGAGTTCCTTCATTCCGAAATCGCGGATCAGGTAGCTGAAGGCGCCTTCGCTCGAGACCAGCCAGCGCTTGTCCTCGGGGATCTTGGCGATCTCGGCGCGGATCGGTGCAATGGTCGCCTCGATCTTCTGCTTATAGGCCTCGGCATTGGCCTTGTAGGTCTCGGCATTATCAGGGTCGTACTTCACGAAGGCGTCGCGGATGTTGTCGACATAGATCAACGCGGCCGATGGCGACATCCAGGCATGCGGATTGGGCTTGCCGGTATAGGGGCCCTCGGCAATGCCCATGGGGTCGATGCCGGTCGAGACGACGACACCGGGAACATCGTCGAAGTTCTGGAAGAATTTCTCGAACCAGCGCTCCAGGTTCAGGCCATTCCAGAGGATCAGCTTGGCGTCATGCGCCTTCAGGATATCGCGCGGCGTCGGCTGGTAGTTGTGGATCTCGGCGCCCGGCTTGGTGATCGATTCGACGATGGCCGCGTCGCCCGCGACGTTCTTTGCCATGTCGGCAATGACCGTAAAAGTCGTCACTGCCTTGAATTTCTCCTGCGCGTAAGCGGCGCCTGGAACGAGCGCAATGGCTGCGACGGCCGTCATTGCCGCCAGGATCGCGCGCCTCGTCTGATCGATCATTCTCTACTCCCAGATGTTGATGCTCACAGGAGTAGGGGAATGATTTGCATAAGTCAATGCAAATGAGAAGCATTCGCAACTAGCTATTTTCAAAGGCCGTGCCCTTGGCTAGTGTACGACCATGAAACAGAACAAGAATCGTGTCGAAGAACTGGAAGGCGTGTTGAGGGATGGCGGCGTGCGCGTGACGCGCCAGCGTGCCGCTATTCTGAAGATCCTCGCCACCGCCGAAGACCATCCGGATGCAAACGAACTGCATCGCCGGGCGAAGGAAATCGACGCCACCGTCTCGCTATCGACGGTCTACCGGACGTTGTCTGCGCTTGAGCAACAGGGCGTGGTGCAGCGCCATGCCTTTGAGAGTGCGACCGCTCGCTTCGAGACCGCCGACGCGCCGCACCACGATCATCTGATCGACATCGACACCGGTGCGGTGATCGAGTTCCGCTCCGACAAGATCGAGCAGCTTCAGGCGGAAATCGCCGCCGAACTCGGCTATGACCTCGTACGTCACCGGCTGGAACTCTACTGCCGCAAGCGCAAGGACTGAGGCGTCGGCAATGGCGCGCCAGACGGCGCGCGCAATCTCTTCTCTTTATCCGTAAGTGGCCTCAGCCGCGGTCGGCGATCGTCGCGGCGCCGCGTCGCCGCGCCGGAATGGTCATGGCCGCGACCCCGACGATGACGCAGCCAAGGCCGATCCAGGCGGTGTCCGACAGCCGTTCGCCGAGGAAGAGCGCGCCGATGGCAACGCCGATCGGCACGCGCAGATAGGCCTGTGCCGTGGCGCCGACCGAGCCCAGTGTCTGGATCAGACGGAAGTAGATGGCAAAGGCAAGGGCGGTCGAGAAGACGGCGAGGCCGAGCAGTGCCAGCAGCGACTCCGTCGACGGCGCAAGCGTCCAGGGCCTGTCGACGACGAGGCTTACCGGGATCAGCAGGGCAGCACCTGCGATCAACGAGCCGGCGGCGGGCATCATCGAGTCGAGCCCCTTGAAGCCGCGACCGAAGATGGCGGCGCCCGCGTAGCAGGCGGTGGCGAGCACCACGGCCAACTGTGGCAGCAACTGTTCCCCGAGGCCGCCGAAGGCCTCCATGCCGATGATCAGGCTGATGCCGGTCATGCCGGCGACGATGCCAACGAGCTTGCGGGCCGTGATCGCTTCGTGGCGGGTGATCAGCGCCGTCATCAGGAAGGCGAAGATCGGCGTCGTCGCATTGAGGATCGAGGCGATGCCGGCATCGATCGTCTGCTCGGCCCAGGCGATCAGCGTGAAGGGCACAACGCTGTTGAGGCAGGCTTGGAACAGGAAGCGCCGCCAGGTCGCCGCGTCACGCGGCAGGCTGAGACCACGCCAGTGCAGAACGGCAAGAAGAAGTGCGCCGGCAATCAGGGTGCGGGCGGCAATCAGCGTGACCGGCGGAATGGTCTCGATGCCGATCTTGATGAAGGTGTAGGAGGCGCCCCAGAGCGTCGCGAGCGCAAGAAGCAGCAGGAGTTCGAGAGAAAGGTTGGTCTTGGCCATCGGGATCGCATCCTTGTGTCGTCATTGTTGCCATCGTTCTAGCGCGACGCTTACGGCGGATGCTTCGTTGGCGATCGAAGTATCGGGATCCTCCGAGATGTGGAAAAGCGAAACCCCGGCTTTCGCGGGAAAGCCGGGGTTCCGTGATTGCGGGTGGCTCAATGGCTGTCGGCGAGCTTGGCCGCGTTGACGCTGGCTGTGCTTTCGAAGCTGAGGCCATTGAAGAAGGCGTTGAGCACGACGGCCGAGATCGAGGCAAGCACGATGCCGGACTCGATGATCGGGCGGATCGCATGCGGCAGCCAGATCAGGAAGTTCGGCGCGATCAGCGGGATCAGGCCGAAGCCGACCGAGACGGCGACCACGAACAGGTTGTTGCGCGACGACTTGAAATCGACGGTCGACAGGATGCGCACGCCGGTCGCAGCGACCATGCCGAACATCACCAGGCCGGCGCCGCCGAGCACGAAGGTCGGAACCGCTTCGACCAGTGCGCCCATCTTCGGGATGAGGCCGAGCGCGATCATGATGACGCCCCCCATCACGCAGACGTAGCGGCTCTTGACGCCGGTGACGCCGACAAGCCCGACATTCTGCGAGAAGCTCGTGTAGGGGAAGGTGTTGAACAGGCCGCCGATCATGGTGCCGAGGCCATCGACCCTGAGCCCCGCCGTCAACTGCTGCCGCGAGACTTCGCGATTGGTGATTTCGCCGAGTGCCAGGAACATGCCGGTCGATTCGATCATCACGACGATCATCACCAGCGACATGGTGGCGATCAGCACCGGATCGAAGATCGGCATGCCGAAGCGCAGCGGCGTGACCACGGCAAACCAGCCGGCATCGGCCACCCGGTCGAAATGCATCATGCCGAGTGCTGCGGCGACGACGCAGCCGACGACGACGCCGGTCAGCACCGCGATGTTGCTGATCAGTCCGCGGCCGAAGCGGGCGATCACGAGAATGGAGAGAAGCACGAAGCCGGCCAGCGCGATGTGGCTCGGCTCGGCGTAGAGCGGGTTCGGCACGCTGGCGCCAAGCACTAGGCCGTCCGGTACCGCCGGGCCTCCGGTGGCCGCGGCCTTCTTGAGCTCCGCCAGCCATTCCGCATGGCTCGGATCGACGAGCTTGGGTGCGGTCGGACCGAAGGGATTGCCGAAGATCCAGTTCACGCCGACGCGCATCAGCGAAACGCCGATGACGAGAATGATCGTGCCGGTGACGACGGGGGGGAAGAACCTCAAAAGCCGGCCCATGACCGGCGCGAGCAGGAGCGCGACGAGGCCGGCGCCGATGATGGCGCCGAAGATCATCCGGGCACCCTCTTGCCCGGGTGTCATCGCCGCCATCGAGACCATCGGGCCGACCGAGGCGAAAGTAACGCCCATCATGACCGGAAGCCGGATGCCGATGCTGCGGCCGAGGCCAAGCGACTGGATGATGGTGACGAGGCCGCAAACGAAAAGATCGGCGGAAATCAGGAAAGCGACGTCCTGGGGGCTGAGCTGCAAGGCGCGGCCGACGATCAGGGGCACCGCGACGGCGCCGCCATACATGACAAGGACATGCTGCAACCCGAGGGTCGCAAGTCTGCCCACGGGCAGCCTCTCGTCCACCGGGTGTATGCTGGAAACGTCGCTCATGGTTCCTCCTCCCATTACATCGACCAGTCCGGCCCCCCGTCCTCCAACAGGGGAACCGCTATCTTCGGTTGTCGAGACAGAATGTCGCAAGTATCGCCGGAACGAAAACACTTTCCGGATTTCGGGGGAAATTGTCGAGGGGTGATCGGGGCGGGAAAGGTTCGGATTTGCCCGTCGAATGGCTCCGACCGGGCAGGTATTGCCGAAGAAAGCCTCAAGGCGCCAACGAACAGCTTGATCCTAGCAACGATGCAACGTTGCTGCAATGCGAAGCGACGATGGTTCGTCGCGCCGGGTGCGAAGGCTCCGCCGCAGTTCGTTGGGATCATGTCGATGAAATCTTGCAGAGTGGCCTTTTCGTCTCCCTGCCGTGCGCTTTTCGTGCTGCTGATCGTTCTCTGGCCGGCGGTCGCCGGGGCGAGCGGCGTCAGCTTCCAGGGGCAATGGCAGCAGGTCACGTCCGGCGCCGGTGACTGCGAGAGCTGCTCGGTCGAGATCCGGCGGAACGGGCCCGTGCTGAAGGTGACGGGGAGGGATGGATGGTTCGCGGTGACCCATCTCGGGCGCGTCGGCGGCGGTTCGAGCGCTGCGGGCATCGGGCGCTGGAACGAGGACGGCGCCGGCCGCTATCGCGGCAAGCCGTTCGACATCCGCATCACGATCGTCGATGAGCATCTCCACATGGATATGAGCGTGCGGATGGATGATGGCTCGACGCAGGCGGTCAGGGCCATCTTCGACAAGCGACGATCCGAGAAGTCCGGACGCCTGCGGCTTGCCCACATGTAGGCGCGACAGGTCTTTTCACGCCTATGGGCAAAGAAATACCGGGGCCGTTGCCGACCCCGGTGCCGCATCTCCCGAGGAGATGAGGGCCGCCCGTTTTGCAGGCGGCCGTTGGTTTCTTACTTCTGCCAGCTCTTGACCAGATCGTCGTAGTTAACGGTCTGCGGCTTTTCCTTCTCGTTCTCGATCTTCAGCTGCGGAGCGAGGTTGCCCTTGGAAACGGCATCCTTGTTCCAGTACTCGAGATCGTGCTCTTCGGCGAGCTTCGGACCGATGTCGCCCTGAACGCCCGAGCGTTCGAGACGGGAGAGAACCTTCTCCTGCTCGGCGCACAGCGAGTCCATGGCTTCCTGAGCGGTCTTGGCACCCGAGGATGCATCGCCGATCGCCTGCCACCAAAGCTGAGCCAGCTTCGGATAGTCAGGAACGTTCGTGCCGGTCGGCGACCACTGCAGGCGGGCCGGCGAACGGTAGAACTCGATCAGACCGCCGAGCTTCGGAGCGCGGTCGGTGAAGCTCTTGTGGTCGAGCGTCGACTGGCGGATGAAGGTGAGGCCGACATGGCTCTTCTTCACGTCGACGGTCTTCGAGGTGACGAACTGCGCATAGAGCCAGGCGGCCTTGGCGCGGTCGTCAGGCGTGGACTTCAGCAGCGTCCAGGAACCGGCGTCCTGGTAACCGAGCTTCATGCCGTCCTTCCAGTAGACGCCATGCGGGCTCGGAGCAAAACGCCACTTCGGCGTGCCGTCCTCGTTGACGACGGGCAGGCCCGGCTTGACGAAGTCGGCGGTGAACGCCGTGTAGGTGAACATCTGCTGGGCGACTTCGCCCTGCGACGGAACCGGGCCGGATTCCGAGAAGGTCATGCCCTGCGCAGCTGCCGGTGCGTAGGCCTTCATCCAGTCGAGATACTTCTGGATGGAGTAGACAGCGGCCGGGCCGTTGGTGTCGCCACCGCGGGCAACGCAGGAGCCGACCGGGCGCGAGTTTTCGTCGACCTTGATGCCCCACTCGTCGACCGGCTTGCCGTTCGGGATGCCCTTGTCGCCGTTGCCGGCCATCGACAGCCAGGCGTCGGTGAAGCGCCAGCCGAGCGACGGGTCCTTCTTGCCGTAGTCCATGTGGCCATAGACTTTCTTGCCGTCGACTTCGCGACCGGTGAAGAACTCGGCGATATCCTCATAGGCCGACCAGTTGACCGGAACGCCGAGGTCGTAGCCGTACTTCGCCTTGAAGTCCGCCTTGTTCTTCTCGTCGTTGAACCAGTCGTAGCGGAACCAGTAGAGGTTCGCGAACTGCTGGTCGGGAAGCTGGTAGAGCTTGCCGTCCGGTGCTGTCGTGAACGACTTGCCGATGAAGTCGTCGATGTCGAGGTTCGGGTTGGTGACGTCCTTGCCTTCATTGGCCATGAAGTCGGTCAGGCTGCGGGCCTGCTGGTAGCGCCAATGGGTGCCGATCAGATCCGAGTCGTTGATGTAGGCGTCATAAACGTTTTCGCCCGACTGCATCTGCGTCTGCAGCTTTTCGACGACGTCGCCTTCGCCGATCAGGTCGTGGGTGATCTTGATGCCGGTGATGTCGGAGAAGGCCTTGGCCAGGGTCTTCGATTCGTATTCATGGGTGGTGATCGTTTCGGAAACGACCTTGATTTCCATGCCGGCAAAGGGTTTCGCCGCATCGACGAACCACTGCATTTCGGCTTCCTGGCCGGCGCGGTCGAGCGAGGACATGTCGCCGATCTCGCTGTCGAGGAATTTCTTGGCTTCGTCCATGCCGGCAAAAGCGCTGCCGGTGAAAGCCAGCAGCATAGCTGCCGTCGTAGTCAAAAGATGCCGTCGCATAATTCCCTCCCTTAGGTTTGCGAATGCGGTTCTTTATCTTTCGAGGGGCCGCCCGTCTGGCGGCCCCTCAAATCGGTTCGCCTCAGACGTAGCGGAAGACGCCGACGGCATAGACCAGGGAGAGCGCGAGCGCCCACCACAGGTTCTGCCCGCCGACGAAGCCGAGCCATGCGAGGTGAATGAAGGCGCTGCCGAGCAGTGACACGAAGAGGCGATCGCCCCGTGTCGTCTCGAAGCGCAGGATGCCGACGCGCGGGTTGCCACCGGGCGAGGCATATTCCCAGACCGCCATCATCGACAGCAGTGCGAAGATCGTCAGGAAGAACATGGCCGACGGAAACGACCAGGCCATCCAGCCACCGGGGATGAGCGGCGCGAACCAGTCGCGCGCGCCGTCCTTGATGGGCAGCATGCTGAAGAGCAGCCCGGCAACGGCGGCGTAGACGACGAGAACGGCGGCAAACGGCAGTTGCCAGCGAGCGTTGCGAACGGGTTGAGCGGTCATCATACCCTCCCCAGGGCAAAGCCCTTGGCGATGTAGTTGCGAACGAAATAGATCACGAGTGCGCCCGGAATGATGGTGAGCACGCCGGCGGCCGCCAGCACGCCCCAGTCGAGACCGGAGGCGGAGACCGTGCGGGTCATGGTGGCGGCGATCGGCTTGGCGTCCGTGGTCGTCAGCGTGCGGGCAAGCAGCAGTTCGACCCAGGAGAACATGAAGCAGAAGAACGCAGCGACACCGATGCCGGAGGCGATCAGCGGCATGAAGATCTTCACGAAGAAGCGCGGGAACGAGTAACCGTCGATATAGGCGGTCTCGTCGATTTCCTTCGGCACGCCCGACATGAAGCCTTCCAGGATCCAGACCGCGAGCGGCACGTTGAACAGGCAGTGCGCAAGGGCAACCGCGATGTGCGTGTCGATCAGGCCGAAGGCCGAATAGAGCTGGAAGAAGGGCAGCGCGAAGACGGCCGGCGGCGCCATGCGGTTGGTCAAGAGCCAGAAGAACAGGTGCTTGTCGCCGAGGAAGCGGTAGCGCGAGAAGGCGTAGGCCGCCGGCAGCGCTGCCGTCACCGAGATCACCGTGTTCATCACGACGTAGATGATCGAGTTGATGTAGCCGTTGTACCAGGAGGGATCGGTGAAGATCACCTGGTAGTTCCGGAGCGTCGGATTGACCGGCCAGAGCGAGAAGGTGCTCAGGATCTCGCTCGTTTCCTTGAAGCTCATGTTGACGAGCCAATAGATCGGCAGGAGCAGGAAGACGATGTAGACCGTCGGCACCAGCCAGGAGAGGCGTTCGGTAAGTGGTTGTTTTTGCATTTTGTTTCTCCTCCCGCCTTTGTCAGCCCTGCGCGTCGCTCGTGGTCATCACGGTGTAGAAGATCCACGAGAGCAGCAGGATGATGAGGAAGTAGATGATCGATAGCGCTGCCGCCGGACCGAGGTCGAACTGGCCGATGGCCGTCTTGACGAGGTCGATGGACAGGAAGGTTGTCGAGTTGCCGGGACCGCCGCCGGTAACGACGAAGGGCTCGGTATAGATCATGAAGCTATCCATGAACCGCAGCAGGAAGGCGATCAAAAGCACGCGCTTCATCTTCGGCAGCTGGATGTAGCGGAACACCGACCAGCGCGAGGCGCCGTCGATCTTGGCCGCCTGGTAATAGGCGTCGGGGATCGAGACGAGGCCGGCATAGCAGAGCAGGACGACGAGGCTCGTCCAGTGCCAGACGTCCATGACGATCAGCGTGACCCAGGCGGCAACGGGGTTCTGCACGTAATTGTAGTTGATGCCGATCGCTTCGAGCGTGCGGCCGAGCAGGCCGATGTCGACGCGGCCGAAGACCTGCCAGATGGTGCCGACGACGTTCCACGGGATCAAGAGCGGCAGCGCCATCAGGACGAGGCAGACCGGCACGCCGAGACCCTTCTTCGGCATGTTGAGCGCGATGATGATGCCGAGCGGGATTTCGATTGCCAGGATGATCGCCGAAAAGATCAGGTTGCGGCTGAGCGCGTCCCAGAAGCGGTCCGACGTCAGCACCTGCACGTACCAGTCGGTGCCGGCCCAGAAAAACTGGTTGTTGCCGAAGGTGTCCTGGACCGAATAGTTGACGACGGTCATCAGCGGGATGACGGCCGAGAAGGCGACCAGCACGAGGACCGGCAGCACCATGAACCAGGCCTTGTTGTTCCAGGTTTTCTCCATGGTCAGGCCTCCTCGCCGACGCGCCAGGAATCGGCGTAGATGTTGATCGCTTTCGGATCGAAGGTGACGCGCGGCTCGGCGGGGATCTCGCCGTCCTCGTCGACGATGATCGAGATCGGCTGGTCGGCAAAACGGGCGCGCACGATCTTGTGGCGGCCGATATCCTCGACCTTGGTGATCGCGACCGGCATGCCTTCGCGACCGAGCGAGACGAATTCCGGGCGGATGCCGAGCTCGGTCTTGGCGCCGGCCTTGACCTTGGGCTGGAAGGTGAGGCCCAACTGCTCGCCGCCGATCGTCGCGGTGCCGCCGTCGAGCTTGACCGGCAGCACGTTCATGCCCGGCGAGCCGATGAAGTAGCCGACAAAGGTGTGGCGCGGGCGCTCGAAGAGTTCCGCCGGCGTGCCGATCTGCACGATCTGGCCGTCATACATGACGACGACCTTGTCGGCGAAGGTCAGCGCCTCGGTCTGGTCGTGGGTGACGTAGACCATGGTGAAGCCGAACTGCTTGTGCAGGCGCTTGATCTGTGAGCGCAGCACCCACTTCATTTCCGGATCGATGACCGTCAGCGGTTCGTCGAAGAGGATCGCGCTGACGTCGTTGCGCACGAGGCCGCGGCCGAGCGAGATCTTCTGCTTCTGGTCGGCGGTGAGGCCCCGAGCCGTCTTCTTCGCCCAGCCGCCAAGGCCGATCATCTCGATCGTTTCCTTGACGCGGCGGTCGACCTCGGCCTCCGGCACATGCCGGTTGCGCAAGGGGAAGGCCAGATTATCGTAAACCGTCATCGTGTCGTAGATGACCGGGAACTGGAACACCTGGGCGATGTTGCGTTCCTGGGTCGACAGATGCGTCACGTCCTTGCCGTCGAAGAGGATCTCGCCTTCGGACGGGTTGATCAGGCCAGAGATAATGTTGAGCAGCGTGGTCTTGCCGCAGCCGGAGGGCCCGAGCAGCGCATAGGCGCCGCCGTCGTTCCACTCGTGGTGCACTTCCTTCAGCGCGTAGTCGTTTTCCGACTTCGGCTTGGCGCCATAGGCGTGGCGGATATGGTTGAGATTGATGCGTGCCATGTTTTCCTCCCAGCGCCTCCTTTAGGCCGTGCCGCCGATGGCGCGTCCGTCCGGCCCGAAGGCCATGAGATGGCGGGTATCGACGAAGACCTCGAGGGTTGCGTCGGGTTCGATGTCGTGAATGCCCGGCGCCAGCATCACCCAGCGCGCATTGGCAAAACCGACGTGAATGAAGCTTTCGGAGCCGGCAATTTCGGAGATCGCCGTCTTCACCGTCAGGGCATCGCCGCCACCCTGCGGGCGGTCAAACGACAGGTGATGCGGCTGGAACGCGACGGTGCAGGGACCGTTGCCGATGCCAGCCAGATGTGCCGGGACGGTGAGCACAGACTTGCCGTCGAGCGTGAAGGCCGAGCCCGCTTTGACCAGCTCGATGCAGTTCAGCGGCGGATCGGCGAAGGTGCGGGCGGTGATCAGGTCGACCGGGCGGCGATAGACGTCGATTGTCTTGTCGAACTGGGTGATGCGGCCCTGGCTGAGGGCTGCGGTGTTGCCGCCGAGCAGCAGCGCTTCCGAAGGCTCGGTCGTCGCATAGACGAAGATGGCGCCGGAGGCGGCGAAGATCTTCGGCAGTTCCTCGCGCAGTTCCTCGCGCAGCTTGTAGTCGAGGTTGGCGAGTGGCTCGTCGAGCAGCACCAGATCGGCGTTCTTGACGATGGCGCGGGCAAGTGCCGTGCGCTGCTGCTGGCCACCTGAGAGGTTCAAGGGCGTGCGG
The DNA here is from genome assembly GCF_014852035.1 of Ensifer sp. ENS03. Lineage (NCBI taxonomy): Bacteria > Pseudomonadati > Pseudomonadota > Alphaproteobacteria > Hyphomicrobiales > Rhizobiaceae > Ensifer > Ensifer sp. ENS03. The sequence continues at coordinate 374,679 of NZ_JACVAV010000004.1, forward strand.
TCGAGATAAGGCGTCAGCTTCAGCAGATCGGCCGCCTTGCGCACCTCGCGGTCGATGGTGGCGGTGTCGGCGCCGCTGATGCGCATCGGTGAGGCGATGTTTTCGTAAACGGTCATCGCCGGATAGTTGATGAACTGCTGGTAGACCATGGCGACCGAACGCTTCTGCACCGGCAGGCCGGTGACGTCGGCGCCGTCGAAAAGGAGCGAACCGGAGGCGGGCTTGTCGAGACCGGCCATCAGCCGCATCAGCGACGTCTTGCCGGAAAGGGTCGGGCCGAGCAGAACGTTCAGCGACCCCCTCTCCAGCACCAGGTCGGTCGGGTAGATATGCGTCTCCCCGCCTACGACCTTGGATATCTTCTTCATTTCAAGCATTGAATTCTCCACCCAGCCTGTCGGCAGTCCGAGCGTTTTCCACCCCAGCGCGGAAACGCTCTATCTCATCGGTTTTCTGCATTTCCGGGCGCGCGCGCCCGTGTTGGAAATGCATTGAATGCGAGCGTTGTCAGGCGGCTGCGTTGGCCGCGCCTCGCATGTATTCCTCCAGCGCTGCCGCCTCGCCCGGCGTCAGCTTCAATCCCAATTTCGTGCGCCGCCACAGCACGTCCTCGGCGTGCCGCGCCCATTCCTGCGTCATCAGCCACTTGACCTCGGCCTCGTAGAGATCGGCGCCGAAATGGTGGCCGAGACCGGCCTCGTTCGACGCCGAACCCAGAAGTGCTGCGGCGCGCGTGCCATAGAGGCGCACGAGGCGACGCGCATGCTGGGGCGCAAGGAAGGGATATTGCTTCCGCAGTCTTGCGACTTCGTCGGCATAACCCTGGGCGGGAAAATCGCCGCCCGGAAGCCTGGAGCCGGCGGTCCATTTCGAACCCTTGACGCCGATCGCCTCGCCGATCTTTTCCAGTGCGGATTCGCCGAGGCGGCGATAGGTCGTGAGCTTGCCGCCGAAGACGTTGAGCAGCGGTGCCGCACCCTTGTCACCCTCGACCCGCAGCACGTAGTCGCGCGTCGCTTCCTGCGCCTTGCTGGCGCCGTCGTCGTAAAGCGGGCGAACGGCCGAATAGGTCCAGACGATGTCGTCCTTTTCCACCGGCTCGAGGAAATACTCGCTTGCTGCCCGGCAGAGATAGTCGACCTCCGCGTCGCTGATGCGCACCTCGCCCGGATTACCGGTGTAGTCGCGGTCGGTGGTACCGATCAGCGTGAAGTCTTCTTCGTAAGGGATGGCGAACATGATGCGGCCATCCGGGTTCTGGAAGAAATAGGCGCGCGGATCGTCGAACTTCTTCTTCACGACGATGTGGCTGCCCTGAACGAGGCGGACATTGTGCACGTCGTTCTTGCCGAGCGCGCCCGAGAGAACCGCGTCGACCCAGGGGCCGGCGGCATTGATGAGCATGCGGGCCTTGAGCGTCTTGCGTTCGCCGGTTGCCTGGTTCTCGGTTTCGATGGCCCAGAGCCCACCGTCGCGACGTGCAGCGACGACGCGGGTACGGGCCATGATGACGGCGCCGCGGTCGGCAGCGTCGCGGGCATTCAAGACCACGAGGCGGGCGTCGTTGACCCAGCCGTCGGAATATTCGAAGGCCTTGTTGAACAGGCGCTTCAGCGGTTTGCCGGCGGGATCGCGGTTCATGTCCAGCGTCGCCGTTGCCGGCAGCAGCTTGCGGCCGCCGATATGGTCATAAAGGAAGAGGCCGAGGCGGATGAGCCAGGCCGGGCGCAGGCCGCCCTTGTGATAGGGCAGCACGAAGCGCATCGGCCAGATGACGTGCGGCGCCATCGCCCACAGCACCTCGCGCTCCATCAGCGCTTCGCGCACGAGGCGGAATTCGTAATGTTCGAGGTAGCGCAGGCCGCCGTGAATGAGCTTGGTGGAGCCGGAGGACGTGCCGGAAGCGAAATCGTTCATTTCGGCCAAGGCGACCGAGTACCCACGGCCGACCGCGTCGCGCGCGATGCCGCATCCGTTGATGCCGCCGCCGATGACGAAGACGTCGTAGATTGCCTGCTCTGACACTGCTGTTTCCCCTCCACATTTCGCGATGCACAAATTGATGCATCAGCGAAAGTGAAATCAGTTAAAACGAAAACATATCGAATGTCAAACGAATGCTCCCCGAATCTTTAGGGGTGGCTAAATCTCCCGTTTCAGGCGTCGGTTTCGATCAGGCGAACGTCCTGTTCAACACAGATTTTCCTGACGTTTTCGAGCGTGCAGCGGTCGGTGATGAAGGTCTGGACCTGCGATATATGGCCGATGCGAACAGGCGCGGTTCTTTCGAATTTGGTCGAGTCGGAAACCAGAATGACATGGCGCGCATTGGCGATGATCGCCTGGGCGACTTTCACTTCGCGAAAATCGAAATCCAGCAGCGCGCCGTCATGGTCGATCGCCGAGGCGCCGATGACGGCGAAGTCGACCTTGAACTGCTTGATGAAATCGACGGCGGCCTCGCCGACGATGCCGCCGTCCGAGCCGCGCACGACGCCGCCGGTGATCACCACCTCGATCGAGGGGAAAACGCGTAAGCGATTGGCGACATTGATGTTGTTGGTGATGACCATCAGTTCCTTGTGGTCGAGCAGGGCCTCGCCCACAGCTTCGGTGGTGGTGCCGATATTGATGAACAGCGAAGCGTTGTCGGGGATGAGTTCGGCGGCGGCCTTGCCGATCGCCTGTTTCTCCGGCGCCGCGATCTGGCGGCGGGCGTCGTATTTGACGTTTTCCTTGCCGCTCGGGAAGATCGCGCCGCCATGAATGCGGTTCAGGATCTTGGCGTCGCAGAGGTCATTCAGGTCCTTTCGGATGGTCTGCGGCGTGACGGAAAAGCGCTGCGCCAGCTCCTCGACCAATACCCGGCCCTCGCTTTTTGCCAGTTCCAGGATCTCCTCCTGCCGACCGGTCAAATACATTCCATCCTCCCCATTTTCGTTTTGTTTCATAATATGCAAAAACGAAAGCCGCGCAATTTCAGAATCGGCGTTTGCGGCGAAATTGCTTTCGCAGCGGGTCCAGGGTGTCGGCGCGCGTTGCATTCGCTACGGCGATAGGCGACCCTGCCTTAGGAGTGAAGAGGGGAAAGACATGTTTCATCCGGCCTTGTTCAAGGGCATGACCGTCGTGATCACCGGTGCCGGGCGCGGCATCGGGCTCGAGGTTGCCCGGCAGTTCCTGGATTGTGGCGCGCATGTACTCGTCCATGCCGGCCGGTCGATCGGCGACCTGCCCGATTTTCTCGAATCTGCGGCGACGGAAGGCCGGGCCTATGTGGCGACGGCGGATTTCCTCGCGCCGGATGGTGTCGAGGGGCTGGCCGACGTGGTGCGCAGCCGCTTCGAGAGCATCGATATCCTCATCAACAATGCCGGCACGATGGTCGGCCGCTTCCCGGCGGCGGAGCTGTCCGACGAGCAGTACCAGACCGTCGTCCAGCTCAACCAGACCGCGGTCGTCGAGATGACGCGGGCGATGCTGCCGCTGTTGCGCAAGGGTGCGCATCCGGCGATCGTCAACACCGTCTCGATCTCTGCGGTTACCGGCGGCAGCGCCGGATCGTCGATCTATTCGGCGACGAAGGCGTTCGTTTCCACCTATTCCAAGGCCTTGGCGCGGGAACTCGCGCCCGAGGGCATCCGGGTCAACTGCGTTTCGCCGGGGACGATCACCACCGAATTCCACGAGCGCTACTCATCGCCGGAGAAGCTGGAGGCGACCCGCAAGACCATTCCGCTTGGTCGGCTCGGGACGGCGGAAGACTGCGCGCCCGCCTATCTCTTCCTCGCCTCGCATGCGCTGTCGGGCTACATCACCGGGCAGGTGCTGGAGGTGAATGGCGGGCAGCTGATCGTTTGAGCGGTAGATGAAGTCGGCTACCCCTCATCCGCCTGCCGGCACCTTCTCCTCGCTTGCGGGGAGAAGGAAGGCTGCGGCGCCCGCTCGCGTCCCCCACTCCATTCGGGGCCCGCATCATGAAGGGGCGACCTCGCGAAGCGCCACGTCCCGCAAGCGGGAGAGGGTTAGGGTGAGGGGCAGAGCCACAATAACTGAAGGCCGGACATGATCGACAAGCTGGAAATGTTCCTCGTTCTCGCCCGCGAAAGGCATTTTGGTCGCGCGGCGGAGGAGTGTGGGGTGACGCAACCGACGCTGTCGGCGGCCATCCGCCAGCTTGAGGATCAGCTCGGCGTCATGCTCGTCAGCCGCGGGTCGCGCTTTCAGGGCCTGACGCCCGAGGGCCAGCGCGTACTCGAATGGGCGCGGCGCATCGTCGGCGATACCCGCACCATGCGTGAGGAGATGCGGGCGGCGCGCAAGGGTCTTTCCGGCCATATCCGGCTGGCCGCGGTGCCGACGACACTTGCCATGGTGCCGATGATCACCGCGCCATTCCAGGAAAAGCACCCTGATGTCACCTTTTCCGTGCTCTCGACGACATCGGTGCAGATCCTGGCGCTGCTCGAAAATCTCGAGATCGATGCGGGGCTCACCTATCTGGAGAACGAGCCGCTCGGCCGGGTGACGAGCGTTCCGCTCCAGGTCGAGCGCTATCACCTCGTCACCGCCGCCGGAACGCCGCTTTCGGAGCGGGAAAGCGTGACGTGGAAAGAGGTTAGCGACGTTCGGCTTTGTCTATTGACGGCCGATATGCAGAACCGCCGCATCATCAACCAGCATTTTTCGGAGGCCGGTGCCGTCGCCAAGCCGACGCTCGAATCGAACTCGATGATCGTGCTTTTTTCGCATGTGCGCACCGGCCGCTGGGCCAGCATCATGCCATTCAACGTCGCGAAATCATTCGGTTTTCACGAAGATATCCGAATGATCCCGATCGTCGATCCGGACGCCCGTCACACGGTCGGCCTGGTTGCGACGCATCGTGAGCCGTTTACGCCGTTGGTGTCGGCCTTGCTGCACGAAGCACGCATTCTCGGCGAGCGAAATCAGGCTCAATAGATTTTTTCTATCGATCGACGGAACAGCCTTATTGACCCATGCGGCCATAAGCGCGAAGCTTTTTGATCATGGCCGGAGACCGCCGAGGAACGGCCTTCGCCAGAAGTGAAATGTCGGCTGGGCCGGTCGTCCGTTTCGGGTGCTGCCGCCTCGCCCATGAGCCGGGAGGGCTCCCGTTGAACATCCATCAGCCGCGCGCCGATATCGCGGAAACCACGCTCGCCATCGTCGAGGAGCTGAAGCGGCTGGAAGGGCCCTTGCTGCCGATCCTGCACGAGCTGCAGGAAGAGTTCGGCTATGTGCCGCAGGAATGTCTTCCGGTGATTGCCCGCGAACTCAACCTCTCGCGCGCCGAAGTCTATGGGGTGATGAGCTTCTATCATGATTTCCGCGAGCACCCCGCCGGGCGCCACGTGCTGAAGCTCTGTCGCGCCGAAGCCTGTCAGTCGATGGGCGGCGACCAGCTGGCCGAGCGCGCGAAGCGGCTGCTCGGTATCGATTTTCACCAGACGACCCCGGATGGCGCGGTGACGCTGGAGCCGGTCTACTGCCTCGGGCTCTGTTCCTGCGCACCCTCCGCCATGCTGGACGGAGAGGTGCATGCCCGGGTCGATGCCGCCGATCTCGAAGCGCTCGTTCAGGAGGCGCGTCGATGACCGCAAAGATCTACATTCCGCGGGACGCCGCGGCCGTGGCGCTCGGCGCCGACAAGGTAGCCAAGGCAATGGCCGAGGCGATCGGCGCACGCGGCCTCGACGCCACGATTGTGCGCAACGGTTCGCGCGGCATGCATTGGCTGGAGCCGCTGATCGAGGTGGAAACGGCTGACGGCCGTGTTGCCTATGGCCCGGTCAAGGCACATGACGTTTCCTCGCTGCTCGATGCCGCCCTGCTCGACGGCGGCGATCATGCCCTCTGTCTCGGGAAGACCGAGGAGATCCCCTTCCTGAAGCAGCAGACGCGGCTGACCTTTGCCCGCTGCGGTATCATCGATCCGCTTTCGCTCGACGATTACCAGGCCCATGGCGGGCTCGCCGGTCTGCGCAATGCCATTGCCATGGCGCCGCAGGACATTGTCGCGCAGGTGACCGAAAGCGGCCTTCGCGGCCGTGGCGGCGCAGGCTTTCCGACCGGCATCAAGTGGAAGACCGTTCTCGATGCGGCGGGCGATCGGAAGTACATCGTCTGCAACGCCGACGAGGGCGATAGCGGCACCTTTGCCGACCGGATGATCATGGAAGGCGATCCCTTCGTGCTGATCGAGGGCATGGCGATCGCCGGCATCGCGACCGGCGCGACCAAGGGCTTCATTTACACCCGCTCCGAATACCCGCATGCGATCGCGGCGATGGCTGAGGCGATCGAGATCGCCCGCAAGGCCGGCGTGCTCGGCACCTCGGTGCTCGGCTCCGGTCGTGCCTTCGATATGGAAGTGCGCGAGGGCGCAGGTGCCTATGTCTGCGGCGAGGAAACGGCGCTGCTCAATAGCCTCGAAGGTAAACGCGGCATCGTGCGGGCCAAGCCGCCGCTTCCCGCGCACAAAGGCCTCTTCGACTGTCCGACCGTGATCAACAACGTGATCTCGCTCGCCTCCGTCCCCATCATCATGGACAAGGGCGCCGCCTATTACCGCGACTTCGGCATGGGCCGGTCGCGCGGCACGATCCCGATCCAGATCGCCGGCAACGTCAAGCATGCCGGTCTATACGAAACCGCCTTTGGCCTGGCGCTCGGCGAGATCATCGATCACATCGGCGGCGGCACGGCGAGTGGCCGGCCGGTCAAGGCCGTGCAGGTCGGCGGTCCGCTCGGCGCCTACTTCCCGCGGGCGCTGTTCGACACGCCGTTCGACTACGAAGCCTTCGCCGCGCGTGACGGTCTGATCGGCCATGCCGGCATCGTCGTCTTCGACGACACCGTCGACATGCTGCACCAGGCGCGCTTCGCCATGGAATTCTGCGCGGTAGAAAGCTGCGGCAAGTGCACGCCCTGCCGCATCGGTTCGACACGCGGTGTCGAGGTGGCCGACAGGATCGCCGCCGGCATCGAGCCGGAGAAGAACCGCGAGCTGCTCGCCGATCTTTGCAACACGATGAAGTTCGGTTCGCTCTGCGCGCTAGGCGGCTTCACGCCCTATCCGGTCATGAGCGCCATGACCCATTTCCCGGATGATTTTCAGCCGGCACCGCGCGTTCAAGCGGCGGAGTGAGGAAAAGACCATGTCTCTCATTCATGAAATCGACTACGGCACTCCGGCCTCCAAGTCCGAAAAACTGGTGACGCTGACGATCGACGGACGCGAGGTCACCGTGCCCGAGGGCACTTCGATCATGCGCGCGGCGATGGATGCCGGCATAGAAGTACCGAAGCTCTGCGCTTCCGACATGATGGATGCCTTCGGCTCCTGCCGGCTCTGTCTCGTCGAGATCAAGGGACGCGCCGGCATGCCGGCCTCCTGCACGACGCCGGTTGCAGCCGGTATCGAGGTCTCCACCCAGACGCCGCGGCTGAAGGACGTGCGCCGCGGGGTGATGGAGCTCTACATTTCCGACCACCCTCTCGACTGTCTGACCTGTGCTGCCAATGGCGATTGCGAGCTGCAGGACATGGCCGGCGCAGTCGGCCTGCGCGACGTGCGCTACGGCTATGAGGGCGAGAACCACGTCACGGCGCGCAACAATGGCGAGATCAACGCCAAGTGGATGCCGAAGGACGAGTCCAATCCCTATTTCACCTACGATCCGGCCAAATGCATCGTCTGCTCGCGCTGTGTGCGCGCCTGCGAGGAAGTGCAGGGCACCTTCGCGCTGACGATCGGCGGCCGCGGTTTCGACAGCCGCGTTTCGGCCGGGATGGCGGAAGACTTCATGTCGTCGGAATGCGTCTCCTGCGGCGCCTGCGTCCAGGCCTGCCCGACGGCGACGCTCATCGAAAAGTCGGTGATCGAGATCGGCCAGCCCGAACATTCCGAAGTGACGACCTGCGCCTATTGCGGCGTCGGCTGCTCGTTCAAGGCGGAAATGCGCGGCGAGGAACTGGTGCGTATGGTGCCGTGGAAGGATGGCCAGGCCAATCGCGGCCATTCCTGCGTCAAGGGCCGCTTCGCTTACGGCTATTCCAACCACAAGGACCGCATCCTCAACCCGATGATCCGCGAGAAGATCTCCGATCCCTGGCGCGAGGTCACCTGGGAGGAGGCTTATGCGCATGTGGCCTCCGAGTTCCGGCGGATCCAGTATCAGTACGGCCGCGATTCCGTCGGCGGCATCACCTCGTCGCGCTGCACCAATGAAGAGACCTATCTGGTGCAGAAGCTGGTGCGCGCCGGCTTCGGCAACAACAATGTCGATACCTGCGCCCGCGTCTGCCATTCGCCGACCGGCTACGGCCTCGGCCAGGCCTTCGGGACCTCGGCCGGTACGCAGAACTTCGACAGTGTCGAGTTCACCGACGTCGCCGTCATCATCGGCGCCAACCCGACCGACGGCCATCCGGTCTTCGGCTCGCGACTGAAGAAGCGGCTGCGCGAAGGCGCCCAGTTGATCGTCATCGATCCGCGCCGCACCGACATCGTGCGCTCGCCGCATGTGGAGGCCGCCTATCACCTGCCGCTCCAGCCCGGCACCAACGTCGCGATCTTGACGTCGATCGCCCATGTGATCGTCACCGAAGGCCTCGCCAACGAACAGTTCATCCGCGAGCGCTGCGACTGGTCGGAGTACGAGGATTGGGCCGCCTTCGTCGCCGAGCCCTACCATAGCCCGGAGGCGACCGAAGCCTATACCGGCGTGCCGGCCGATCTCGTGCGGGGCGCGGCCAGGCTCTATGCCACCGGCGGCAACGGCGCGATCTATTACGGTCTCGGCGTCACCGAGCACAGCCAGGGATCGACGACGGTCATGGCGATCGCCAACCTCGCCATGGTCACCGGCAATATCGGCCGGCCGGGCGTCGGCGTGAACCCGCTGCGCGGCCAGAACAACGTGCAGGGTTCCTGCGACATGGGTTCGTTCCCGCACGAGCTGCCGGGCTACCGTCACATCTCCGACGATGCCACCCGCGAGACCTTCGAGAAGCTCTGGGGCGTCGAGATCTCCAACGAGCCGGGCCTGCGCATCCCCAACATGCTCGATGCCGCGGTCGACGGCACCTTCAAGGCGCTCTACATCCAGGGCGAGGACATCCTGCAGTCCGACCCGGACACCAAGCATGTGGCAGCCGGCCTCGCCGCGATGGAATGCGTCGTCGTGCACGACCTGTTCCTGAACGAAACGGCCAACTACGCGCACGTCTTCCTGCCCGGTTCGACCTTCCTCGAAAAAGACGGCACCTTCACCAATGCCGAGCGCCGCATTAACCGCGTGCGCAAGGTGATGACGCCGAAGAACGGTTATGCCGACTGGGAGGTCACGCAGAAGCTCGCCCAGGCCATGGGCCTCAACTGGAACTACCGCCATCCGTCCGAGATCATGGACGAGATCGCCGCGACGACGCCGAGCTTCGCGCTGGTTTCCTACGATTATCTCGAAAAGATGGGCTCGGTGCAGTGGCCCTGCAACGAGGCGCATCCCGAGGGTTCGCCGATCATGCATATCGACGGTTTCGTGCGTGGCAAAGGCAAGTTCATCCGCACCGAATATGTGGCGACGGATGAACGCACCGGCCCGCGCTTCCCGCTGCTTTTGACGACCGGCCGCATCCTTAGCCAGTACAATGTCGGCGCCCAGACGCGACGCACCGACAACGTCGTCTGGCATGCGGAAGACCGGCTGGAGATCCACCCGCACGACGCCGAGCAGCGCGGCATCCGTGATGGCGACTGGATCCGGCTCGCAAGCCGCGCCGGCGAGACGACCCTGCGTTCGCTGATCACCGATCGCGTCGCGCCCGGCGTCGTCTACACCACCTTCCACCACCCGACGACGCAGGCAAACGTCATCACCACCGACTTCTCCGACTGGGCCACCAACTGCCCGGAATACAAGGTGACGGCGGTGCAAGTGATGCCGTCGAACGGCCCGTCGGACTGGCAGGTCGACTATGACGAGCAGGCCCGCCAGTCGCGCCGGATTTCCGGCAAGCTGGAGGCGGCGGAGTAATGCCTTTCGCTGCGACCGATCATGGCGACGTTTAGGACATCCAAGACCGTTCCCGAGGCCGCCCGCCGCAACGGCGCGCTTCGGGACGGTGCACGCGCCGTGCCGGAGGAGACGCCGGTCGCCTTCAGCTATGGTGGTTCGACCCATGCGGTGATGATGGCGACGCCCGGCGATCTCGAAGATTTCGCCGTCGGCTTCAGCCTGACCGAAGGCATCATTACCGATCCCGGCCAGATCGAAACGGTCGAGTTCGTCTCCGAGACGGTCGCCGGCAATCTCGGCATCGACTTGCAGATCGTGCTTCAGGACGAAGAGAACGACATGCTGCGTCAACGCCGACGGCACATGGCGGGGCCGGTCGGTTGCGGTCTTTGCGGCATCGAATCGATCGAGCAGGCGGTACGGCCGACGCCGGACGTTTCCCGTTCGAGACTGACGTTGTCGCAGGAGGACGTGGTTTCGGCCGTAGCGCTGCTCAATGGCCAGCAGCCGCTGCATTTCGAAACGCGCGCCGTGCACGGTGCCGCCTTCTATGTGCCGGGCCGCGGGCTGATCGCGGTGCGTGAGGATGTCGGCCGCCACAATGCGCTCGACAAGCTGGTCGGTGCCGCCGCACGCGCCGGCTTCAAGGGCAGCGAGGGCGCCGTGGTCGTCACCAGCCGCGTGTCCGTCGAGATGGTGCAGAAGACGGCAGTCGTCGGCAGCCCTGTGATCATCGCCATTTCGGCGCCGACGGCGCTTGCCATCCGCACGGCGGAAGCTGCGGGCATGACGCTGATTGCGCTCGTGCGCGGCGACGAATTCGAGATTTTCACCCATGCCGAACGCATCAAGTCCGGAGCTGCCGTCGATGTCGCATGACAATACCAACGCCAAGCTGATCTATATGGCGAACCAGATCGCCACCTTCTTCAAGAGCCAGCCCGAGAGCGAGGCGGCGCAGGGCGTTGCCACCCATATCAACAAGTACTGGGAGCCGCGCATGCGGCGCAAATTGTTCGAGCATATCGACAATGGCGGCGAGGGGCTGACGCCGCTGGTGCTGGAGGCGGCCGCAAAGATCAAACGTCCGGAAGCGGTCTAGCCTGCATTCCTTACCCGCCAGCGCTTTCTGCACGCTCATCGAGGGCGCGTTTTCCTAAGCGGGCACTCTCCTGAAAAGATTTAAGGGAAGGCGGCTACCGGTCGCCGCCTTCCCCATTCCCGAGCGCGGGGTGCAGGGATGTGCGCTCAGAAATTCTGCCAGCCATCCGCGGCTGGCGCCGCGGCGAGGCTTGTTCGTTGTCCGCCGCGCATGGCGCGGGCGGTGGCATGCAGGCGTGATGGCTGCGCGCGATCGTCGAGGTGGCGGTTCGCGTCGACGACCTGGGCCTGCTCGCCGTAGCGGAACTGCCGGAGCAGTTCGTGCAGGGCTTCGGCCTCGCGGGCCATGGCGTGGCTTGCGGCCGTGCTTTCCTCGACCATCGCGGCGTTCTGCTGGGTCGCCTGGTCCATCGAGTTGACCGCCTGGTTGATCTCCTTGAGGCCGGTCGACTGTTCCCGTGCCGCTTCCACGATCGCCGAGACGTTGGCGTTGATCTCCTGGACCTGAACGAGGATTTCCTCAAGCGCCGCCCCGGTCTGGCCGACCAGCGACACGCCGTTCTTGACGTGTTCGGTCGAGGTGCCGATCAGCGACTTGATGTCCTTGGCGGCACTGGCGGAGCGTTGGGCCAGTTCACGCACTTCCTGGGCGACGACGGCGAAGCCCTTGCCGGCTTCACCGGCGCGCGCCGCCTCGACGCCGGCGTTCAGCGCCAAAAGGTTCGTCTGGAAGGCGATGTCGTCGATCACGCCGATGATGTTGGAGATTTCGCGTGACGACTGTTCGATCTGGTCCATGGCGCCGATCGCGCTCTTGACCACATTGCCGGAGCGTTCGGCACCGGCCTTGGTCTTGGCGACCAAGCCTCCGGCCTCCTCGGCGCGGCGGCTGGAGTCCGAGACGGTCGTGGTGATCTCGTCGAGCGCTGCGGCGGTCTCTTCCACGGAAGCGGCCTGTTGCTCGGTGCGCTTCGACAGGTCGTCGGCGGCGGCCCGGATCTCGCGGGCGCCGGAGGCGATCGCGCTGGCATTGTCGCCGACGGTTCGCATCGCCCCGCGCAGCTTTGCGGTGGCATCGTTGAAGTCGATCCGCACCGCTTCCATGCTTGGTACGAAGGGCGTGTCGAGGTTGCGCGTCAGATCGCCTTCGGCGAGCGCCCGCAGGCCCGCGCCGAGGCTGTTGATGGCGCTCATGCGCTCGCTGACATCGGTCGCGAACTTGACGACCTTGTAGACCTTGCCGCTGAAGTCGCGGATCGGGTTATAGGCCGCCTGGATCCAGATCTCCTTGCCACCCTTGCCGTAGCGCACGAACTCGTTGGAGAAGAACTCGCCGGCGGCGAGCCGCTTCCAGAAGTCGGCATATTCGGCGGTGCGGGCATAGTTGGGCTCGCAGAACATGCTGTGGTGCTTGCCCTGGATTTCCTGGAGGCTGTAGCCGAGCGCGGCGCAGAAGTTTTCGTTGGCGGTCAGGATCTCGCCCGATGGGGTGAATTCGATTACAGCCTGGGAGCGGGAGATCGCGTCGAGCTTGCCGGCATCTTCCGTGGCCCTTGCCTTGGCGGCAGTGATGTCGCTTGCGAACTTGACCACCTTGTAGGGCTTGCCGCCCCGAAGCACCGGGTTGTAGGTCGCCTGGATCCAGATTTCGCGGCCGCCCTTGGCGACACGCTTGTAGGCATTGGCGTCGAATTCGCCGCGGCCGAGCCGGGCCCAGAAGTCGCGGTATTCCTGCGTCTGGGCGTAGTCGGCGGGGCAGAACATGCGGTGGTGCTGCCCGACGATTTCGCTGAGGTTGTAACCGAGTGCCTGGCAGAAATTCTCATTGGCGGTCAGGATCTTGCCGGTCAGGTCGAACTGGATGATAGCCTGCGACTTCGAGAGCGCGGCGATGATCTGGTTCGCGTCTGCAATTTTTCCGAGAGCGAACATTGTAACCCTCTTCTCGTTTGTTGGCTCAAGCCGGGGGCTTCGTGCCTTCTTTGACAGGGTTTGCGGAGCCGAAGCGGCGCAAACTCCCGGACTAAGACAAATGCCGGCCTGCCGAAACATGTCTGGTCGTCCCGCGCCGGCCCACCGGGTCAGCGATTTAGTGCTTCGTGAGGGGAGTTCGAACTGGCGGGCTTCATGCCCAGGCGCCGTGTTTATGCAATCTAGGTTAGTGATAGGACTATTAAGCAGGTGTTAAAATAGCAACTATCAAATTTCAGTTGTAAGAACTCGTAGATCCCAATTTTAGTTGAATTAGTTTCTCCTGTTTTTCTAAAGTATTGCCCTCTGGCTGAGCAAATAACCAACAAAAAAGCCGCCCGACGAGACGTCGGACGGCCTTGAATATCGCTGAGCTGTTGCTTTAGGCGGCCAGTTCCTCGACCTCGCGTTCCTTGAACATGCGGGCAAGGTTCAGGAAGCAGATCATGCCGGTTTCGTTGGCGATGATGCCTTCGGCGAAGCTCTTGTCGAAGGAGGCCGTCACTTCCGGCACCGGCTGCACCTGGCTGCCCTGGACCGTGAGGATATCCGACACGCGGTCGACGACGAGGCCGATGACCATGTTGTGCACTTCGGCGACGACGATGGCGCTGCGCTCGTTGGCGGTGGTCGATTTCATGCCGAGCTTGTGGGCGAGGTCGATGATCGGGATCACCGTGCCGCGCAGGTTCATGACGCCGATCACTTCCGGCGGCGAATGCGGGATAGGCGTCGAGGGCGCCCAGCCGCGGATTTCACGGATCGTCGTCGTCTTGACGCAGAATTCCTGATCGTGGAGGCGGAACGCAATGATTTCCAGCGTCTCGCCGTCGAACCCGGCCGTCCTGAGTGTGCTTGTCATCGAAGGTCCTTCCAGCTTTCCGGTCGACGCCTCTGGGCGCGACACCGCCAAACTCCAGATCTCTCCGCATGGCTGACGGCGCATCAGGCGCGGTCAATGATCCGTAAAGGAGAGATCCTTCCAGTCCGCCGATCACATCCGGCAGGGCGCAGCTGCATCATGCGCGGAGGAACCGCTTTGCGCTTTGGGAAAGGACTATAGGCCGGGATTCGTTAAGACTTGCTTTTGCAAGTGCTTACGAAGATCTCGCCCCGGGCGTGACCCCGGGGCGGAAGCGATTTGCGATCAAGCGGAGGCGAGAACCTTGGCAAACTGTTCGACCGCCCAATCCACCTGCTCGGCGGTGATGACGAGCGGCGGCGCGATGCGGATCGTGTCGCCGTGGGTGTCCTTGGCAAGGATGCCGAGCTGCTTCAGCGCTTCGCAATACTTGCGCGCGCCGCCGGCTTCCGGCACCAGTTCCACCGCCAGCATCAGGCCGCGACCGCGCACTTCCTTGATGATGTTGGAACGGATGTCGGTGAGGCCCTTCTGGAAGCGCTCGCCCATCTTTGCCGAGTTCTCGATCATGCCTTCCTCGGTCAGCGCCTTCAGCGCCGCGCGGGCAATGGCGCAGGCAAGCGGATTGCCGCCGAAGGTCGAGCCGTGCTGGCCGGGCTTCAAGACGCCGAGCACTTCGGAATTCGAAAGCACCGCCGAGACCGGATAAAAGCCGCCGGACAGAGCCTTGCCGATCAGCGTCACGTCGGCTTCGATCGCCTCATGCTCTTCGGCAAGCAGCTTGCCGGTGCGGCCAAGCCCGGTCTGGATCTCGTCGAGGATCAGCGTGATGCCGTGCTTGGTGCAGAGCTCGCGCACCGTCGTGAAGTAGCCGACCGGCGGGACGATGACGCCGGCTTCGCCCTGGATCGGCTCGACCAGGAAGGCGACGGTGTTTTCGTTGATCGCCGCACGGAAGGCGTCGATGTCACCGAAGGGTACGACCTTGAAGCCCGGCGCAAACGGGCCGAAGCCGGTGCGGGCGTCCGGATCGGTCGAGAAACCGACGATGCCCATGGTGCGGCCGTGGAAGTTGTTGGAGCAGACGATGATCTCGGCCTTGTTCTCGGCCACGCCCTTGACCTCGTAGCCCCACTTGCGCACGGCCTTGACGGCGGTCTCGACGGCTTCGGCGCCGGAGTTCATCGGCAGCACCTTGTGCGAGCCGGTCAGCGCAGCGATCTCTTCGTAGAAATGCGCCAGCTGATCGTTGCGGAAGGCGCGGGAGGTCAGCGTCAGCTTCTGCGCCTGCTCCATCATCGCCTTCAGGATCTTCGGATGGCAATGGCCCTGGTTCACGGCAGAATAGGCCGAGAGACAGTCGAGGTAGCGGTTGCCTTCCATATCCCAGACATAGACACCTTCGCCGCGCGAAAGCACCACGTCGAGCGGTTTGTAGTTATGGGCGCCGAGCCGGTATTCGGTTTCGATCAGGGCAGCCGTCGTGTTCATATATCGTCCTCCGGTGTTTCTTTGTCTGAGCGGGATGAGGAAAAGTGTGCGCGGTTTTCCGCCCGCATCCCGCTCTGACTAATGAGAGCCGTTCACGCCTATGATCTTGGATCCAGTCGACCCAAGATCTCCGTGATCTAGGCGCTGCGTGTCGGCCGGTCGAGAACACGGCGGCCGAAGAGGCTCGCCGTCAGTTCGACCAGGATGCGCGCGCTCTTGCCGCGATCGTCGAGGAAGGGGTTGAGCTCGACGACGTCGAGCGAGGAAACGAGCCCGCTTTCCCAGAGCACTTCCATGATCAGGTGCGCCTCGCGGAATGTGGCGCCGCCCGGAACGGTGGTGCCGACGCCCGGCGCCAGTTCCGGATCCATGAAATCGACATCGAGGCTGACATGCAGCAGGCCATTGGCGGCGCGGACCTCTTCGAGGATCTGGCGCATGATGTGAGCCATGCCGAGTTCGTCGACGGCGCGCATGTCGAAGACGCGCACGCCATGTTCTGTGATCTCTTCGCGCTCGCGGTCGTCGACCGAGCGGATACCGACCTGGAAGACCTTCTTCGGATCGACGAGCGGACGGTCCGACGGCAGGATCGGGGCGAATTCGGCCTGGCCGCAGAAGAAGGCGACCGGCATGCCGTGCATGTTGCCGGAGGGCGAGGTCGACGGCGAGTTGAAGTCGGCATGGGCGTCGAGCCAGAGCACGAACAGCGGCCGGCCGACGTCTGCGGCATAGCGCGCCATGCCGGAGACGCTGCCCATCGAAAGCGCATGGTCGCCACCCAGAATGATCGGGAAATGGCCCTTGCGCACGGTATCGTGCACGGAATCATGCAGGGCGCGGGCGAAGGCTGCGACGATCTGCAGGTTGTTGGCGCCGGGATGGTTGGCGAGATCGCGCGCCGGCAGCGGCTTGACGTCGCCTTCGTCGTGAACCGTATGGCCGAGATCGCGCAGCACCGTATCGATGCCGGCGATGCGCAGGGCCGTCGGGCCCATGGCCGCGCCGCGTCGTCCAGAACCTTCCTCGATGGGTGCGCCGATCAGCGTGATAGTCGTCATGTCCGCCCGATTCCTTCTCAAGATAATTCCCATGTGATCCCGTCCGGGATGTGTGGATTATGGCCAAAATGGGCGTCAGCAAAAAGATGGAAAACTGCCGATTAGTGAGCTAGATTCGACAGATTGCTAAGTCCGATTTTACAAAGTGGCAGGCTATGGATGATCTCGACCAGGCGCTGATAAGCGCTCTGCGCCAGAATGCGCGCATTCCCGTTTCGACGCTATCGGAAATGACGGGCGTGTCGCGGGCGACGGTGGCGGCCCGTATCGACAGGCTGGTGGCCAATGGTACGATCGCCGCCTTCACCATCCGCACCGGTGCCGAAATCCCGGCCTCCGGGGTGCGCGCCGTGGTCATGATCGAGGTGCACGGCAAGATGGCCGATCGTGTCGCCGAGCAATTGCGCGGACTGCCGCAGGTGCGGGCGCTGCACAGCACCAATGGCCGCTGGGACTTCATCGCCGAGCTTCAGGACCGCGATCTCGTCTCTTTCGACGAAACGCTGCGGCGCATCCGCCTGATCGACGGCATCACCGTTACGGAGACGAATATCCTGTTGAAAACCAGCAAGATGACCGGTGCGTTCTGAGCATTTCTGGCCGCCCGAAGCGGTGAGGGAATTGCCTCTCAGAGTCGAATTGTTCTTGCTTTGTTCTCATATTTCGCTATGATGGCCGCCTCACCCAAGATGGAGGATGTCATGGTTGCCAATGGCGGCAGGCTTGCCGATCGGCAGATCTGTGTGAAGCTGTTCGTCAGGCATGGCGACGAGGATCGCGCCATCGCCTTCTATCGCGAAGCACTCGGCGCCGAACTGCTGCAAAGGCATGAATGGCCGAGCGGCATTCTGACGAGTGCGGATCTGAGGATCGGGGAATCGGTGTTCCGTATTGCCGGGGCCAATCCGCGCCGCGATGCGGAACCCAAGCTTGGCGGGCCGCGCTCGCCGCATGCGCTCGGCACCACGGCGGTGATCCTGGAGCTGCATGTGCGCGACGTCGATCGCGTCATCGGCCGAGCGATCGGCGCAGGCGCAAGCCTTCGCAATGCGGCCGAAACCTTGTCGACGGGCGATCGCGTCGGCGCCTTCATCGACCCCTTCGGCCACATCTGGGCGTTGTTCAACGCTATGGAAGATGCCGACGTCGTTGATCTGAGCATCGAGGCCCGCAACGCCGCCTGAGGCGTTGCGGGCCCTTTCGCTGCCCGGGCATGTGCTCTGGGTGGATTTCATGCCTGCTGCCTGACGATCAGAAGAACTCGTCGAGCAGGCAGTAGAAGTCACGTTTCTCCGAATCGTCCTTGTCGAGGCCATAGCGGGTCAGAAACGGCTGAACCCATTCCTCGCCGAGATTGTGGACGATGCTGCGGCAGGCAAGAGCGATGTCCTGGTAGGGGTCGGCGACGCCCAGCCGGCTGCAATCGATGAAGCCGGAAAACCGGCCGTTCTTCTCGATGATGTTCGGCAGGCAGGCGTCGCCATGGGTGACGACGAGTTCGCCGGGTTGGGGCACGCGCGCCTGAAGTTCGGCAAAGAGATCCGCCGCCGTTCGGCCGAGCCGCGTCTCGTCAAAGTCGCTTTCGTCGATCACGCCTGCCTGGGTGCGCGCCTTCGCGATGGCGATGCGCTCTTCGATCCGGTGATCGAAGGGGCAGTTGGCGATATCCAGCGCATGCAGTTGCTTCAGCGCGTCCGCGAGGATGACGATTTGGTCCTTGGGCGAGAGCGTCGAGGAGGCGAGGTCCGTCCCTTGCACTGCTTGCAGCAGCAGCCAGTTCGTCTCCGCGCCGAAGGCACGAGCGATCACCCGCGGGCAGGGCACGTCCTTTGATGCCAGCCAATCAAGCCGCGCCGCCTCGTCGACGAACTCGCTGAACAGGCCGGCTTCCTCGAGTTTCAGCACCAGCATGGGTCGATCGGGCGCTTTCAGGAGAAAGATGCTCGAGCCGGATTGCCCGAGCAGATCACGGTTCCACTGATAGCCAGCGACAAGAGGGCGGAATGGTTCGGGCAGTTCGGGACGCGGAAAAGAAGAGGGCAAGGCAATCACCTGAAAAAAGGAATGAAACAACGGGGCGCGCGGTCGCGCCTGGATGCCGATGTAGGTTTGGCAAAGTGGCATTTCCACGGAGCGGTCCCGCAAGTTTTGACGGCGCGTGCCTGTAAATCGCCTTTCACGGTGCGTCTTCGCCAAATCTCCATCAAAGCTTCGCAAAGCCCGCTCGGGTCGACCGCAAAGTCACCTTTTTAAAAGTGTTTCGAAGAGGTGCTCATGGGCGTGAACCACAATGAACTGCTGTCGGCGGCCGAATGCGCCGACCGTCTCGGCCTTACCATCCGCGCTCTCAAGGTCTATGAGGACCGCGGCCTGATCACGCCGCGGCGGACGCAGAAGAAGTGGCGGCTCTATGGTGTGGTCGAAATCGCGCGGCTGACCGAGATCATGGCTTTGAGGCGGCTTGGCCTTAGCCTCACCCGGATTACCGAAATGCTCGCCGGTACTGCGCCGGCCCTCGGACAAACGCTAGCCGTTCAGCAATCGGCGTTCTTGGACCTGCGCGGCCGTGTCGAACACAGCCTGTCCTTGATCGATGCGGCGCTCCAGAAGATCGAGCACGGCGATGCCCTGTCGATCGACGAACTCGCCATGCTCGCCCGAAAAACCGAGATGACCGGCCTGTCACCTGACGCCGTCGCATGGAACCGCTACGAGCAGACGCGCCCACGCCGCGAGGTCTCCTTCGTCCCCGAGAATGGCTGGGCCTGAAACAGGCGCAAGAAGGGCAGCGCGCTCTGCGCCGATGACATGCGACCGATCACGGCTTCAGGCGCCGCCGGTGCCTCCAAAGGACCATAGTGAGTTTGCTGTCGAGCGGGCAACACAGGGGCTCTGGAGCCGGTGGATCGCGATCGACCCACCGGCTTCCTTGTGATGCGGGCGGGACAGGCGTGCTTACGCCCGCCGCCACTCAATATTCCTTTTCGAAGAAGACGCCGCCCGAGGCCGAACCGTCGCCGGCGGCCGAGCCCTTGAGCTTCACGCCCTTGCCGACATCGAGATTGATGACCGCCTTGCTGGAGGCGGAATCGGAACCCTGCTGCAGCTCGATATAGGTGCGGTCGTTGAGATACTTGCCGGCGCGCACGGACGCGCCGCCATTCTCGTCGGTGGTGACGTCGAGATCGTCGACGCCGAGCTTGTTGCGCAGGCCGTCGAGCAGCGAGGTCGATCCGCCACCGGCAAGCTGGCTGACGGCCGAGGCGAGCTGGGCGATCTGGAAGGCCGAGAGGTTTGACAGCGACCGGTTGAAGATGAGCTGCGCCAGGATTTCGTCCTGCGGCAGCGCCGGGGAGGAGGAGAAGGCGATCTGCGGATTGTTGGCGAGGCCCGCGACAGCGACGGTGATGGTGGTCGCGCCGACGCTGGAGGTCGCCTTGAGGTCGAGCGTCGGGATCAGGTCGCCGCCAAAGCCGATATTGCCGTCGGTGAAGGTCAGGCGCTTGCCGAGGATTTCGAGCCGTCCGCGGCGCATCTCAAAGCCGCCGGAAACAATTGGCTGCACGGCGGTGCCACGGATCGTCAGGTCGCCGCCAAGCTCCGCGTCGATGCCGCGGCCGCGCACGAAGATCTGGTGGGCGTTGACGCCGAGATCGAAGGCAATCACGCCGCTGGCATTGGCGCCTGCGGCCGGCACTTCGTCCTTGCGCAGGTCCTTGACCATCTTCCGCACCTTGGGCGGTGCATTCTTGTGCTTGATGTCGATGGCCGAAAGCGACGTCGGCAACTTCTCCGGAATGGTGATCGATGCCTTGCGGATCGTCACCTTGCCGCCGAGCGTCGGGGTCGCGACCAGGGGACCGGTCAAGGTCATCTCGCCGGCAACGTTGGCGTTGAACAGGGTGCCATCGACGTAGGTCGCGTTGTTCAGCTTGATCGTCAGGTTGGCCGGGAAGCCGGAGCCGGGTACGGTGCCGACGGTACCGCTGGCTTCGACCGAGCCGCCGGTCGCGAGATTGGCCGAGAGCCTGGAGATCGTCGCCTGCTTGCCATCGAGCGCGACATTGGCGGTCAGGTCGTTGAGCGCCAGGTTGCGACGCACGTCGACGAGGCGCCCGCCGGACGTGGTGATCGTGCCAGCGATCTGCGGCGCCTTGGCGGAACCGGAGATTGCCACATCGACATTTGCCTGGCCCGTCAGCGTGAAGCCTTTCTCCGCCATCAGGTTGGCGATGAGGGCGAAGGGGACGTTGCCGTTGAACTTCATCGCGATCGGCATGTTGCCGCCGATGTCGACATTGCCGCCGCCCTTGAAGGAAAGTCCGCCGGCGCCCGAAAGCGTCGTATCGAGCGTCACTTTGTTGTTGGCAAACTTGCCGTCCGCCGTCACATCGAAGGCCGCAACGCCCGCGGTGCGGGCTGCCGCGAGCGAGGCGCCCGACCATTTGAGGTCGTAGGCGACGACCGGGGCAGACGCTGCGCCCTCGACATCGACGGTGCCGGCGATCGTGCCCTCAGCGCCGAGGTCCGGTGCGAAGGCGTTGACCAGTGCTGCGGGCAGGGCGTTGAGCTTCGCAGTGATGTCGAGCTTTTCGCCAGCCGTGCCGTTGACTGCGATCGTGCCTTTCGATGCCTGGATCGTCAGCGCGTTGAGACGGACGGTGCCGTTTTCGATGGCGATCACCGTCGGCTGCGCCAGTTTCAGGGCAATGCCCTTCGGCGTTGCGCCAAAGGATGCGAGGCGGATTTCGGTGCGGCCCTTGGCGCTCGCAAGGTCGCCCTTCATCGTCAGAGGTCCGCCGTCATATTTGCCGTCGACGGCAAAACCGGTGCGGCCGGCCTGTTGCTCGAAATCGACGGCAAGTCCGGAAACACGGTTTTCGCCCTGCGCCACCGTTTCGGCGCGGATGCTGCCCTTGATCGCCAGGGCCGCGAGGTCGGCGATGGTGATGTCGGCGGTCGGCCTGGAGATGGTCAGCTGGTCGCGTTTGATGCCGCTGCCGCCGGCCTTGACGACGACGGAGGTGATGCCGTTTTGGGTCTTGATGGCCGCCGAGCCGTTGAGGTCGCCGGAGGCCTTCTGCCCGGCCATGGCGGCCAAGAGGCCGAGATCGGGCAGGTCGAAGCTGACCGTGCCGTCCGGCTTGAAATCGGGGGTGAAGCTGATTGCCCCGGTCAGCTTGTTCTCGCCGATCCTGGCCTCGAGCACCGGGATTGCGGTCTGGCCATCCTTCGAGACGACGTCGGCCTTGACGTCGATGGCCTGGCCGTCGAGTGCACCGGTCGCCGTCAGGCTTGCCTGCGGGCTCGAAGGGTTGGCCTTGGCGTCGGCCTTGACGTTGAGGTCGCTGAGCGTGCGTCCGGCCAGTGTCGCGCCGCTCGACGTCAACTCGGCCTTGATGCCGAGTTCCGAAAGCGGGCCGGTCACGGCGGCGGTAAAGTCGGCCTTGCCCTTGGCATCGGCAAGCAGCTTGCCGAGATCAGGCAGGGTACCCCTAAGGTCGGCCGTCAGGTTGCTCTGCGCGAGCGCAACGGTGCCGGCGGCCTCGATCGTGCCCGACTTGAGCTCGAGGCCCTCCACGGTGACGCCGCCGTCGGTTGCCGTCTTCACTTCGCCCGAGAGTGCGATCGTGCCATCGAATTTCGCGGCGGCCGCCGGCGGCAACGCGTCCGGAACGGCGAAGAGCTTGAAGGCCGCGGAAACCGTGTTCTCGTCGCGATAAAAGGCGCCGGTGAGCGAACCGCCGATACCGGGGCTTTCGATCGTCACCGGGTTGAAGGCGATGTTTTCCTTCGTCACGGAGAGGATTGCGTCCACCTTCAGCGGCACCTGGACCAGGCGGGCGAGGTTGGGGTCGTTGAAGCCGGCTTCGCCCACCTCGATTGCCGCCTTCACCGGACCGGATTGCGCCTGGAGATTGAAGCCGTCGCTGCGTGCCGAAAGCTTGACTGCGCCGAGCGCCACGTCGGGCACCGCCAGGGAGGTGACGTCTGCGGTAAGATCGAGGATCGCGGCTTGCGCGTCGCCGATCAGCGAGAAATCGACGGCATTGATCTTGGCCTGCGCTTCACCCTTCTGCAGCGGCCAGCGGAAGTCGACAGGGCCGCTGGTGCCGGCAAGCCTGGCCTTGAGGTTGTTCTCGCCCTTGCTGTCGTAAGTACCGAAAGCGGCAAAGGAGAGCGCGCCCGTCGTCACATGAGCCTTGTCGACCTGAACCAGCCCCTGGTCGTTGAACGCGGCGGCGATGTCGAGACTGGTGTCACCCTCGAACATCGGGCGCAGCGCCGGCGGCATCAGCGAGCCGAACCCGCCGCCGCCGTTGACGGTCAGCCGGTGCATTCCGTCGGGCGTCTGGACGTGGCGACCGTCGAGCTTGAGAATTTCGCTGCCGTCGAGTGCGGCCGTGGCGCTGCCGGTCCAGTCGGAAAGGGGGCCTTCACCGGTCAGCTTGATGTTGACTGCGGGCTCGTTGGGCAGGCGAAGAAGCTTTGCCAGCACGCCGTTGTTGGGCTCGTCCACGGTCGCCTCGAGCTTCAGTTCGTTGCCCGCCGGATTGAAGACGATATCGGCGACCGCGCGCGCCTCCGGCCGGTCGCGCTGGGCGGCCGCAAGCTGAAGGGCGATGCTCTCGTTGGTCGCGTTCACCTTGCCGCTGGCGGTCAGGAACTGGTCCTCGCCGGCGATCGCCTTGCCGATGATAATCTCCTTGAGATCGATCGCGTCGATCTTGACGTCCACGGGAAGCGCAAAGGTCGAGCGGACTTCCTTGGTCTCGGTGGAGGGGATCGGCAGGCGCTCGACGCGCACCGAGCCGGCCGAGAGCGCCGCGGCTTCGAAACGGAAGGAGAGAAGGGCGGCGGGCGACCAGGTGAGATCGAGGTCGCGCACTTCGGCATAGACGCCCTCGCCATCGAACAGCGTGATGCTTCCGGCCGTGAACTTGCCGGTCAACAGCGCGCTCGGATCGGCGATCCGCACGATCTGGTCAGGGGTTGCCGCATACTTCTCGATTGCCCAGGCGACGAGCCTTGCGCCGGGTGTGGTGAAGCCCACGAAGGCGACGAGAAGAAGGGCAACGACCGCAATCACGCCAAGCACACGAAGGCCATAGCGCAGCGTCGCGCGAAGGAAGCGGACGACCTGATTCATGATCTACCCATAACGCAAGTTGCTCCCAAGCGGAATCGCCGCCGGCAGAAACTATCCGGCAATGGCGGCGATTTGCCGGTTCTGGTGGAAGAAACGGCCCGGATCAGAAGGATTGGCCGATACCGGCATAGATGCCGTACTTGGTGCCGCCGGGATATTTGTTAAGCGGAACGGCAAAGTCGAGGCGGATCGGGCCGAAGGGCGTGGCGTAACGCAGGCCGATGCCAGCGCCAGCGCGGATGTCGGAGAAATCCGGCGTCGTCTTCGCAGACACCGTACCGGCGTCGATGAACGGAACAACCCCGATCGTGTCGGTGATGGCGATGCGGGCTTCGAGCGAGGCGTTGACATAGGAACGTCCGCCGGTCTCCTCGTTGTCGGAATTGCGCGGGCCGATCTCCTGGTAGGAATAGCCGCGTACCGAGCCGCCACCGCCGAGGTAGAAGCGGCGGTTGGCAGGAATGTCTTCGAGCCCGCTGCCGCCGACGAGCATGCCGGCGCCGATCTTGCCGGCAAGCACGAAGCGCTTCTCGTCGCCGAGCGCATGGTAACCGGATGCCGAGGCTTCGAAGGACGAGAAGAAGGTCTGCCCCTTGATTTCGTAGCTCGGCTTGGCGTTTATCATCGCCCGGTAGCCTTCGGTCGCGTTCAGCTTGTCGTTACGGGTATCGCGCACATATTCGAGCGGGATCGCGGCCGTCAGATAGGAGTTCGAGCCGAAGGCGTCGTCGATATTGGCCCAGCTGAGCTCGCCGCCGCCTGAGACGGTGTCGGTGTCCGAGAGCTCGAAGGTGGCGCCGGCCGCTGCCGTCAGGATCTTGGCGCGGTAGGCGTCTGGGTCCTGGATGTTGGCCTTGACGCTCGCGGTAAAGGTGGAAGCCGGGCCGAAGGCACCGGGTTTGGCAAACAGGATGCCAACCGAATAGTCGAGCTTGTCCAGTTCCTTGGTCTCGCCGATGCGGTCGACCGATCCTTCGATGCGCAGCGATTCGGCGCGGCCGAAAAGGTTGCGGTGTCCCCAGTAGCCCGAAAGCCCGAGGCCGTCGGTGGTCGAGACCTGGGCGCCGAAGCCGAAATACTTGTGCTTGCCTTCGGACACCTCGATCTTCATCGGGAGAGATCCATCGGGCGAAAGCGCATTGGCTTCCTTGATGGTGACGCTCGAGAAGACGCCGAGCTGGCGCAGGCGCTCGGAGGCTTTGCGGATGTCCGCGGGCGAATAGGGACGGCCTTCGTTGAGGCGTGAGTAGTCGCGCACGAAACCCGGATCGACGGTCTTCGTTCCGTCGACGCTGACTTCGCCGACTGGGGCAACCGGGCCGCCGCTGGCGCCGATGACAATGTCGACGGTCGAGTTGGCGTGGTTGGCGACAGCGCTGCGTTCGGTGAGCTTGGCCAGGGGGCGACCCTGCTCGCGCAGATCGTTCACGACCTTTTCGCCGGCCTTGATGATCAGGGTGGAATCGGCACGCGCGCCGGCGGGCAGGCCGTAATCAGCGGGACTGAAACCGGCCGCATCGCCTTCGAACTTGACGGAACCGACGTTGAAGACCGGGCCCGGCGTCACGGTCACGGTGACCGGAATCGGCTTGCCATCCGGGAAAGACGGATCCGGCGGCAGACTGTCGATATCCTGGCCGTTGATGCGGATCGCGATGGTGCCGCCGTAGCGGGCCTTTTCGTAGAGTGCGGCAAGCAGCCGGTCGCGGTCGTCGCGCGCCCGAATTGCCAGGCCAAGATCGCCGGAGACAGGCTTTTCCTGGCCCTGCACGAGCTGCGAGCTGTTTTCCAGCGCTTCCTTTAGTTCCTTGTCTTCGGTGCCGGCGTCGAAGGTGAGAGTATAGTTGACCGGGTCGATGACCGGCGTCTCTTCCTCGTCGCTCTCGAAAAACTTCATGCCGAAGAGCTTGAAGGCAAAGGCCTTCTCGGCGGAAAGCGGGCCGAGCGCGCACGAAAAGGCAACAGCAAGCGAAGTCGCTGCCTTCCAGTACGCAATACTCGACCGTGGTGGGGACATTCGCTTCCGCATCCCGTCTTCAGGCGACCCAATACAAACTGCCTGCTTATGCGGCTGGGTCACTATCGCATGCCTAAGGTTTTCCATCTGTTAACGATGACGATCCGCTGCATCCACCCCTGATGCCGAATTTCGGTGCCGATTCCGTCGAAAAAGCGCGGAAATGTTGTCGGCGCAGCACAACCACCGCCGACAACCAGTAGGGCGCTGCGCCTTTTTGGAGGCTTAAATGCCGCCTTGTCCGCTGTATCGAGCCGCTACGCCGCCTCGGGCAGCGCCCGCAATTGCGGTACGCCGGAAGCGATGATGACGAGGAACTGGATGAGGAAACCGACCGCTGCGACGGCAAGGCACGCCTCGACGCCGAAGCGTGTGGCGACGACGGCGCCGAGCGCTGCACCGATCGGCCGGGCCCCGAAGGTGGCGGTGGTGATGAAGGCCGATACGCGCCCGAGCATCGCATTGGGGGTGACGGCCTGCCGCAAGGTGAGCGTGGCGATCGACCAGAGCACCGGGCCGGCGCCGAACAGGAAGAAGCTCAGACCGGCAAGGGCGCCTGAGGGAACCCAGATGGTCGAGAGCATCACGGCCGCAGCCGTCAACCCGCCGAGCGGGCCGAGGGCGATCATCAGGCCGAAGGGGATCCGGCGCGCAATGGCGGGGGCTGCGAAGGCGCCGATCATCATGCCGGCGCCATAGATGCCAAGCGTGATGCCCACGCCGATCGCCGTCAGCCCGAGGGCCTGAATGGCATAGGCGACATAGACCGCCTGCAGCACGAACCAGGCAGTGTTGAAGACGATGGCGGTCACCAGAATGGGCCTGAGCAGCGGGTGGCCGCCCAGGAACCGGGCGCCTTCGGCGAGATCCTGAAGGAGGTTGCGCCTGGGAGCGGTCGGTTGCTGCTGGTCGCCAAGGCCGGCGAGCAGGACGACAGAGAGAAGGGACAGGGATGTGGCGGCGACATAGGCGAGCGATGCGCCGGTCCATGCGACGATCGCGCCGCCGATCGCCGGTCCGCCGGAATAGGCGAGACTGCGGGCGAGCTCCAGCCAGCGATTGGCGTCGGCGAGTTGGTGACGGGGCACGATCGCCGGCACCAGGGCTGGGGCGGCGACATTGTAGCAGACCGTGCCGATGGCGCCGACGAAGCCCATGACGGCGAGCAGCGGCAGCGACAGAAGGCCGCCGAGCATCAGCAACAGCGTGGCAACCAGCGACAGCGCGCGCAGCATTTCCGAGGAAACCATCAGCTTGCGCCGCGATGCGCGGTCGGCAACGAGACCGGCGGGAATGGAGAGCAGAAGGAATGGCAGCGTCTGCGCCATCTGCAGCCATCCGGTTTCCGCAGGGCCTGCGGCGAGCAGAAGCACGGCGGCGAGCGGAGCGGCGGCCAGCGCCATCTGCTCGGAAAACTGTGCGAACAGGTTGGACCAGCCGATGCGCTTGAAGGCCGGTGGCAGGGTGTCGCGTGGTGGGTTTGGCATGGAAGAACCTCGATCATGAAACGTCGAGGTCAGCAGACGAGATTGCTTCGGCGGTTGCCACCCGTTTTCGGCGCCTTCGTTGGCCGTTGCGTGTTGTGTGCGGCAGAGGATGCGGTTGCCGCAACGAAAAACCCCCTCAGGGCGGTCAGCCGTGAGGGGGAAACATCAAACCAGACCGTCGGGCGGCTCAAGCTGCAGCCGACGGCAGGCTGCCTGTCGCCTTAGCGCGGGCAGGAGTCGATGTAGCGGCGGCCGTAGCGGTCGCGATAGTAGCACTGGCCGGGCTGCTCGGTGACGTTGCCGATGACTGCGCCGGAAACACCGCCGATTGCCGCGCCGACTGCAGCGCCACGGACGTCGCCGGTAACAGCGCCGCCGATGATCGCGCCGGAAACGGCACCGATGCCGGCGCCCTTTTCCGTCTGGGTGCAGCTTGTGACCGCCAGGGCGACCAGCACAAGTGCGATGGCTTTCTTCATGTTGTTCTCTCCGATGTCTACGGATCTCAAGCCTATCGCTCAGTCCGTCCCGTGGATGATGGCGAAGCCGGGAACATCCCGCTCCACCGGAACTTGCGGTTCGGAAAATACGCGGTCCCCATCGAAAGTCTACGGGAGCGCTGCGGTTTCTTCCTGCCGGCAAGATAATGATATCGTTCCTGAACGGGACATGAAGGCAGTTCCCTTCGGCACAACCGGCGTGGAAAAATTTTGTCGTTCGGCGGGCAGGGGCGGTTGCGGCATTCCAAAAAAAGACAAATGATACAAACAAGCCTGCGAAAATCCGGAGGAGCGGATCCGTGGGCGACGGGCATTGATATCAGTTGGCGCGTCCCCTAGTCGCGTGAACCATCTCACCCGACTTTCCGGCCGCGCTCGTGTTGGCATTGACCGACCCCGGAGGAGCGAAATGGCGAAAGTAACAATGACGGTCAACGGCCGTCAGGTGAGCGGTCATTGCGACGACCGCACATTGCTGGTGCAATTCATACGCGAAAATCTCGGACTGACCGGCACCCATGTCGGCTGCGATACCTCGCAGTGCGGCGCCTGCGTCATCCATTTGGACGGAAAGTCGGTCAAGAGCTGTTCCATCCTCGCCGCGCAAGCCGCAGGCTCTACGATCACCACCATCGAAGGGCTGGCGGCCGATGGCGAACTGCATCCGGTACAGGCGGCCTTCAAGGCCAATCACGGCCTGCAATGCGGCTTCTGCACGCCCGGCATGGTGATGACGGCCGTTGACATGATCCGCAGGCATCAGGGTCAATTGGACGAGGCGACGGTACGCGCCGAGCTCGAAGGCAACATCTGTCGTTGCACCGGTTACCACAACATCGTGAAGGCGATCCTTGCCGCCGCCGCCGAAATGAGCGGCGCCCGCGTGGCCGCAGAATAGCGGCAGAACGGGGGCGGGATCTCGCCCCTGACGCATGTCACTCAGGACCGATGCATGGCCGTCGGGACTGTCGCTGGATATCTCGGGAGGAGATAGGCAATGGGCGTTGAAGGCATTGGCGCGCGCGTGGCGCGCAAGGAGGACAAGCGGTTCCTGACCGGCAAGGGCCGCTATACGGACGACATGTCCGTGCCGGGGATGAAATATGCGGTGTTCGTGCGCAGCCCGCATGCGCATGCGAAGATCCTCAAAGTCGACGGGTCGGCGGCGATCGGCATGCCAGGCGTGATCGGCGTGCTCGACGGCAAGCAGTTGCTCGCCGATGGTATCGGCAACCTGATCTGCGGTTGGATGATCCATTCCAAGGACGGATCGCCGATGAAGATGGGCGCCTGGCGGCCGCTCGCGCACGAGACCGTGCGATACGTCGGCGATGCTGTGGCGATCGTCGTTGCCGACAGCGTCGCCGAGGCGCGTGATGCTGCCGAAGCCGTCGTCGTCGAATACCAGGAGCTTCCCGTCGTGATCGACGCCTCAAAGGCGCTTGAGTCAGGACAGCCGCAGCTTCACCCGGAAGCGCCTGGTAACCTGATCTTCGACTGGCAGATCGGCGACGAAGCGGCGACCGACAAGGCGATCGGCGCTGCGGCGCATGTCACCGAAATCACCATCCACAACAACCGGCTTTCGCCCAACCCGATGGAGCCGCGTGCGGCGCTCGGCATCTACGACGCCGGCGACGACCACTATACCTGCTACACCACCAGCCAGAACCCGCATGTGGCCCGGCTGGTGATGAGCGCCTTCTACAATGTCGCGCCGGAAAACAAGCTGCGGGTGATCGCGCCCGATGTCGGCGGCGGCTTCGGCTCGAAGATCTACATCTATCCGGAGGAGATCGTCTGTCTCTGGGCGTCGAAACGCACCGGCGTGCCGGTCAAATGGACGTCGGACCGCACCGAAGCGTTCCTCACCGATGCGCATGGTCGCGACCATGTGTCGAAGGTGAAGATGGCGTTCGATGCGAGCAACCGCATCATCGGGCTCAAGGTCGATACGATCGCCAATCTCGGCGCTTACATGTCGCTGTTCTCCTCGGCGGTGCCGACTTATCTCTATGCGACGCTGCTCTCCGGGCAGTACGACATCCCGGCGATCCATGCGAATGTGCGCACCGTCTATACCAACACCGCGCCCGTCGACGCCTATCGCGGCGCCGGGCGGCCGGAGGCGACCTATCTCTTGGAACGCACGATGGAGACGGCGGCCCGCGAACTCGGCGTCTCGCCTGCCGAATTGCGTCGGGTCAATTTCATCCGCTCCTTCCCGCACCAGACGCCTGTCATCATGAACTATGACGCCGGCGACTACGACGCTTCGCTCGAAGCGGCGATGAAGGCGGCCGACTGGAACGGCTTTGCCGGTCGCAGGGCGGAAGCCGCCGGTCGCGGCATGAAGCGCGGCATCGGCATGAGCTGTTACATCGAGGCCTGCGGCATCGCACCGTCGGCAGCGGTGGGTTCGCTCGGTGCTGGCGTCGGCCTTTGGGAATCGGCCGAAGTGCGGGTCAACGCCGTCGGTACGATCGAGGTCCTGACCGGCTCGCACAGCCATGGCCAGGGCCACGAGACGACCTTTGCCCAGCTCGTCGCCGACCGCTTCGGCGTGCCGCTCGACAGCGTCAACATCGTGCATGGCGATACCGACAAGGTGCAGATGGGCATGGGCACCTATGGTTCTCGTTCCGGTGCCGTCGGCATGTCGGCCGTCGTCAAGGCGCTCGACAAGGTCGAAGCCAAGGCGAAGAAGATCGCCGCACATCTGATGGAAGCGGACGAAAGCGACATCGTCATCGAAAACGGCGAACTGAAGGTCGCCGGCACCGATAAGGCCGTGCCGTGGTTCCAGATGGCGCTTGCCGCCTATACCGCCCACAATCTGCCGGCCGGCATGGAGCCGGGGTTGAAGGAAGGGGCCTTCTACGACCCTGCCAACTTCACCTTCCCGGCCGGCTGCTACATCTGCGAGGTGGAGGTCGATCCGGAAACGGGCCGAACCAAGATCATCCAGTTTGTCGCGGCCGACGACTTCGGCAACATCATCAACCCGATGATCGTCGAGGGACAGGTGCATGGCGGCATTGCCCAGGGCATCGGCCAGGCGCTGCTCGAGGGCGTGCACTACGACCCATCCGGCCAGCTGCTGACGGCGAGCTACATGGATTACGCCATGCCGCGCGCCGACGATCTGCCGTCATTCCAGGTCTCGACCTCGAACACGCCCTGCCCGAACAATCCGCTGGGCATCAAGGGCTGCGGCGAGGCCGGCGCCATCGGCTCGCCACCGGCGCTGATCAACGCCATCACAGATGCCATTGGCAACAACGCACTTACCATGCCGGCGACACCGCAGAAGGTGTGGGCGGCGGCGCACGCGGCCAAGTGAACGGGAGGACACCTCATGTACGAGACCCAATATCACCGGGCGTCCTCGGTTCAGGACGCCGTCAGCCGAATGGATGCGGCCGGCGAAGGCAAGTACGTCTCCGGTGGCATGACCCTCATTCCGACGATGAAGCAGCGGCTGGCGTCGCCGAGCGATCTGATCGACCTTCGGCACATCGCCGAGATGCAGGGCATCTCAGTCAACGGCCGATCCGTGCGGATCGGCGCGGCCACGACACATTATGAGGTCGCCTCGTCGGCGGCGCTCAAAGCTGTGTGTCCGGCGATCTGCAGCCTTGCCAGCCATATCGGCGATCCGCATGTGCGACACATGGGCACGATCGGCGGCTCCATCGCCAACAACGATCCGGCGGCGGATTATCCGGCAGCGATGCTCGGGCTCGGCGCGACGATCGTGACCAACCGGCGGGAGATCGCGGCCGACGATTTCTTCACCGGTCTGTTCGAAACGGCGCTGGAAGACAGCGAGATCGTCGTCGCGGTCAGCTTCGACGCCCCGGCAAAGGCCGCCTACCAGAAATTCGCCAACCCGGCCTCGCGCTACGCGATGACCGGTGTCTTCGTCGCCAAGCGCGACAATGGCGAGATCCGGGTCGCGGTCACGGGTGCGGGCGCAAATGGCGTTTTCCGTCAGGCGGAGATGGAGGCAGCCCTTGCTGCCAACTGGACGCCGGATGCGCTCGGCAATATTAGCGTCGATGCCTCGGAGCTGCTCTCCGACATTCACGCGGATGCGGCCTATCGCGCCAATCTGGTGAAGGTCATGGCCAAACGCGCCGTTGCGGCGGCATGACCAGCCTTCGCCGTCACACCAACATTGAAAAAGGACGGCTTCGGCCGTCCTTTTTTCATCCTTGCTTGACTTCGATCAAGCTTGACGTGATGAACATGCACTAAGGCTTTCTTTGGAATGTTTCAAAACTAGGGCTGTTCCCGTTGAAACGGTTTCAGTGAAAGCAGCGAAGATGCTCAGGCTCAAAAATGCTAGATCATCTCGGATGCACTCGCTGGGAAGGCAGCGCGTCAAGGGCCTTTTGCCGCAGTTGGCAGATGCCGGGCATTCCGAGGTTGACCCCAGGTCGCTTTGATTGAAGAAAGCGGCCGGGCACTGGAGAAAATGATGGATTTCGAGAATTTCTTTAAGAACGAGCTGGACGGGCTGCATCAGGAAGGCCGCTACCGGGTTTTCGCAGACCTCGCCCGTCATCGCGGCCAATTCCCGAAGGCCGCGCGCCATACGGCTGAAGGCGTTCAGGAAGTCACCGTCTGGTGTTCGAACGACTATCTCGGCATGGGCCAGCATTCTGTCGTCACCGAGGCGATGAAGCGCGCCATCGACGAATGCGGCGCCGGCGCCGGCGGCACCCGCAACATTTCCGGTACCAACCATTACCACGTCCTGCTTGAGCGCGAGCTCGCGGACCTGCATGGCAAGGAATCGGCACTGCTCTTTACTTCGGGCTACGTGTCCAACTGGGCCGCGCTCGGAACGCTCTGTTCCAAGATTCCCGGTGTTATCGTCTTCTCGGACGCCGGGAATCACGCTTCGATGATCGAGGGGATCCGTCACTCCAAGTGCGAACGCGTCATCTTCAAGCATAATTCGGTCGCTGACCTCGAGGCCAAGCTCGCTGCCGCCGATCCGCGTGCGCCGAAGCTCATCGCTTTCGAGTCCGTCTATTCGATGGATGGCGACATTGCGCCGATCAAGGAATTCTGCGACCTCGCCGACAAGTACGGCGCCATGACCTATCTCGACGAAGTGCATGCGGTCGGCATGTACGGTCCGCGCGGCGGCGGCATTGCCGAGCGCGAAGGCCTGATGCACCGCCTGACGGTGATCGAAGGCACGCTCGGCAAAGCCTTCGGCGTCATGGGCGGCTACATCACCGGCTCCGCCGCACTCTGCGACTTCATCCGCTCGTTTGCCTCCGGCTTCATCTTCACGACGGCGCTGCCGCCGACGCTTGCCGCCGGTGCGCTCGCCTCGATCCGCCACCTGAAGGCAAGCCAGGTCGAACGTTTCGCGCACCAGGAACGTGTCCGTCGCCTGCGCTCGCTGCTCGACCAGCGCGGCATTCCGCACATGCCGAACCCGAGCCATATCGTGCCGGTCATGGTTGGCGACGCTGCCAAGTGCAAGTGGCTCTCGGATCTCCTGCTCGACAATTTCGGCGTTTACGTGCAGCCGATCAACTATCCGACGGTGCCGAAGAAGACCGAGCGCCTGCGCATCACCCCGACGCCGCTGCATTCGGATGCCGACATCGACCATCTCGTCGGCGCGCTGCATTCGCTGTGGTCGCGCTGTGCGCTGGCCCGCGCTGTCGCATAAGGCCAATCTTGCCGGCGCCATGCGCGCCGGTCAGAAAGCTCTGAATTAGTGAAGCAGCCCGGCCGCCAAGTGCCGGGCTTTTTCGTCGGCGGCAAAGACGTCGTCCATCGTTGCGGCCCCCGGCAGGTCGGCAAGCTTGTCCATGACCTTTTCAACGATCTCTGCCATGGCGAGAAAGCCGGTGCGGCCGGCGATGAACGCGTCGAGCGCGGTTTCCTTGGCGCCGTTGAGGACCGCACCCTGTACGCCGCCTTCGACCATGGCGCGCCGCGCCAGGCGGATGGCAGGGAAGCGCACTTCGTCCGGCGCCTCGAAATCGAGGCGCGACAGCTTGGCGAAATCGAGCCGCTCGATCGGCAGGCTGCAGCGGCTCGGATAGGAGAGCGCATAGCCGATGGCGGTGCGCATGTCCGGGCAGCCGAGCTGGGCGAGCACCGATCCGTCGGTATAGCCGACCATCGAGTGGATCACCGACTGCGGATGCACGATCACCTCGACCTGCGCGGGTTCGAGCGCGAAGAGGTGCTTCGCCTCGATCATCTCCAACGCCTTGTTGAACATAGAGGCGCTGTCGATCGAGATTTTCAGCCCCATCGACCAGTTCGGATGGGCGCGCGCCACGTCCGCCGTCACGTGACGCATTTCTTCCAGCGACTTGGTGCGGAACGGGCCGCCGGAAGCGGTCAGGATGATACGCTCGACCGCATGGCGCTGGTGTTCTTCCAGAACCTGGAAGATGGCATTGTGTTCGCTGTCGACCGGAAGCAGCCGACCGCCGCCTTTCTTCACCGCGTCGATGAACAGACTGCCGGCGGAAACCAGGCACTCCTTGTTGGCAAGCGCGATGTCGGCGCCGCGGCGGGCCGCGGCAAGCGTCGGCGCCAAGCCGGCATTGCCGACGATCGCCGCCATCACCCAGTCCGCGTTGCGCTCGGCCGCCTCGATCAGGCCGCTCTTGCCGGCGGCAACCTGAATGCCGGTGCCGGCGAGCGCGGCCTTCAGGTTTTCGTACTGGCTATCGTTGGCGGTGACGGCGAGTTCGGCGCGAACTTTCACGGCCTGCTCGGCGAGCAGGGGAATGTTGCCGTTGCCGGTGACGGCGACGACGTCGAAGCGCTCACGGCCGCCAAGGCGCTCGATAACGTCGAGCGTGTTGGTGCCGATCGAGCCGGTCGAGCCGAGGATCGTCAGTCGGCGCTTCGCACTGTCGTGGGATGCCATGCCAATACCCATGTTCTTCTTTTCGGACGGAATGCCCGGCTGAGCCTTCGCCGCGGGCGCATGATCTTCACGAGATCGATCCGAGTCTTTTATGTTGTTTGCTAGGCTCTACAGGCGAAATCCGCCGGCAACAAGGGTGCGGTCTTCATTCCGTCTCGTCCGCAGGCTAAGAATTGGGTGCCTTGAGTCGGGGTCCGGAGGAGTTCGCGATGCTGAAAATCATAACCGCCGTTTCCTGCGCCTGTGTCGCGATCGAAATGGCATCGATGCAGCCGGTTGCGGCAGAAAACGTGCCGCCGCAGCTCGTCGCCACCTGGCTTGCCGAAGATATCGGTGGGGGTGGGGTCATCGACAATCTCCAGTCGACCCTGGAGATCCGCGAGGACGGCACCTATGGCGGCATGGCCGGCTGCAACCATTTCACCGGTACTTTCAGTCTCTCCGGCTCGAAGATCACCTTCGGCCCGGCGGCATCGACACGCAAGATGTGCGTGCCCGCGGTGATGAACCAGGAGCAGAAGTTCCTCAAGGCGCTCAGCAACGAGCTTTCCTGGTCGGTGGAAGGATCGAAGCTCGTGCTTGGCAAGGCCGGCGGCGGCATCGCCCTGAAACTGGCGTCTATGACAGCAGCGTCTGAAGGCACCGACGTGACGATCCGCGTTCCCGGCGCCGATGCGGTGGACCGGCAATCGGTCCGCTACGACTGCGGCGGCAAGGCGATCGAGGCGGAATACATCAATGCCGGCCCGGTTTCGCTGGTGACCTTCACCATCGACGGCACATTCGTCGTCGCCTCAAACGTGATAGCTGCGTCCGGAGCCAAATATGCCGGCGGGCAATATGTCTGGTGGACGAAGGGCGAGGAAGCAACGCTGTATGATGCCACCAAAGGCGACGAGGATCAGGGAACCGCCTGCAAGCCGGCATCCTGAGCCGGCTTCTCGCCTGAGCGGAAACACCAGGCTCGGCCTGCGCCTGGGTGAACGAGTGGCATAAGTTGTCGCCTCGATTGGAACTTTTTCCTTCGCGTCCTAGTTACAATCCCGACGCCATCGCGGCGCTGTTGTGTGAAAATGGGAGTGTTCCATGGGGCTGCTTATCGGAATTCTGATTACCTTCCTCGTCATCGTGCTGGTGCTCTATCTCGTCCAGCGTCTGCCGCTCGACGCGCGCGCCAAGCAGATCGTCCAGATCATCGTCATCATCATCGGCATCATCTCTCTGTTGAAATATCTCGCCGTCTTCTGACGTGTCGCCTTCCTGCCAAAGGCCGCCGGATCGCAAGGCCCGGCGGCCTTTGGCTGTCCGGTTGATGCTGACAGGATCTGACAGCGGCAGTGCCTAGTGTCCGGGCATCGAAAAGGAGACCCGACGATGCTGTCACCGAACCTTATCCTGCTCTATGTCGAAGACCCAACCGGAAGCGCTGCCTTCTATACCGGCCTGCTTGGACGCGAACCCGTCGCATCCTTCCCGACCTATGTCGCCTTCGAACTCGAAAACGGACTGACCTTCAGTCTCTGGTCGACAGAGGCACGGGATTTCGTCTCGTCCGGCACCGGCCATCGCTCGGAAATCGCCTTCATGGTCAAGGACGACGCCGAGGTCGAGCGGCTTTACGCTGATTGGCAGGAGCGCGGGCTTACGATCGAACAGGAACTGAAGACCGCCGTCTTCGGCCGCACCTTCGTCGCGCTGGACCCGGATGGCCATCGGCTGCGCGTGTGCCGGCCGGACGGCTGAGGGCTTTATTGCGCGGTCGTTGGCGCCCTGCGATCGAGAATTGCTTGAAACAGGGTGGCCTGCCTTTCCGTGGCAGCACGGATCGCGCTCAGTTGTCGCAGCATCGATCCGAAGGCAGCCAGAAGAATGCCGGTAAGGATCGCGCTCCAAGTCCAGGGGAGAATAGACAGTGCGCGCAAATACGCTGTCGCTGGATCGCCTACCAGCATGGCTAAGCCGACAACGATGGCGGCCACGATAATGACGATGCCGATGATCTGCAGAAGCTTACCCATGGTTTCCTCCCGTCATGCGAGCAAACTCGGACAGGCAGCGGCTACTGTCAAGCATGTAGAATGGCAGCCAAGGCTGACAAACAAAAAAGGCCGGGGCAAACCCGACCTTCCTCATCACCTTCGCCGATGCCAGTCCATCCGTGGTCATCAAGAAGGTATGCCCAGTGTCTAGCCGCTGTTCGTGACAGGCAAATGACGAAGCCGCTTTTCCTGATGGGCCGGCGGGTTGGAATGCCGACCACGATCATTTCAATCCGCCACTTCGACCAGAAGTTCGACCTCGACCGGCAGCCCGAGCGGCAGGCTGGCGACGCCGAGGACAATGCGGCCGGACAGCATTTCGGGACCGAAGACCTTGGCGAGCAGGTCGGACGCGCCGTCTGCGACCGTCGGATGATCGCGGAAGTCGCCAACGGTCGCGATGTAAATCCCGAGCTTGGCGACGGCCGTGACCCGGTCGAGCGAACCGAGTTCCGCCTTGATTGCCGAAAGCGCGCTCATCGTCGCGATTTCGGCTGCGCGGCGCCCCTCGTCGACCTCAAGCTCGGCGCCAAGCCGGCCGACGAACTGCGGCTTGCGGTCGATCACCGGCAGCATGCCGCTCAGATAGAGCAGCTTGCCGATCCGCACGCCCTCGGCATAATTGCCGAAGGGCGTCGGCGGAGAAGGCAGAACGATCCCGAGTTCCGTGAGCCGCTGTTCTGCGCCTGCGGCAGGCGCAGGTTTCCGGTCTACCATTTGCCCAGATGCGCGCCGCCGTCCACGTTCAGCACCTCCCCGGTTATGCGCGGCGCCCTGGTCAGGAACAGGACGGCATCCGCGATCTCGGCCACGCTGGAAATGCTGTGCATCGGCGAGAGCGTGTTCAGGAAATCCCGCGGGTTGTCCTTGTGGAGCGGCGTGTCGACGACACCGGGGGCCACGACGTTGACGCGGATTCCGTCCCTTGCGTATTCCATGGCGATGTTCTTCGAGATCGCGTTGATGCCGCCCTTGGTCAGCATGGCGACCGAAGCGTTCATGCCTGCAATCGGTCGGTCGGCAAGGGGTGTCGTGATGCTGACGATGCTGCCGCCTCTTTTCTGCGAAAGCATCTGCTTGATCACAAGCTGGGTCGTGTGGAGGAATCCCTCGATGTTGGTGGCGCTCAGCTGCCGGTAGTCTTCGGCGGTGTAGTCGACGAAGGGCTTGGTGAAGAAGATGCCGGCATTGTTGACGAGCGCGTCGATCGAGCCGAACCGGGCGATCGCGGTTTCGACCACGCGTTTCGCCGTCTCCGGATCGCCGATATCGCCGTCGACCCGGGCCAGCCGGTCCGATTCGGTGATTTCGCGCGATTGGCTGACATTGCGCGAGGTTGCGACGACGCTGTAGCCCTCTGCCAGAAAAGCGTTTGTGAGGCCCGCGCCGATGCCCTGGGATGCACCGGTGATGATGGCGACTTTGTTTGTCATCTGATCTCTCCGTGGATGGACGGTTTCGGTGAGATCAATATGGCTGCTGCCAGATTGTGCGATTAGGCGGAAATATCTGGAATTACTTTTCCAACGATGCAAAAATCTTCCCATGGTCGATCTGAACGATATCGCGGTCTTTGCGGCCGTTGCCCAATACGAGAGTTTCAGCCGGGCGGCACGCTCGCTCGGCATGCCGGTCTCCACCGTCAGCCGCAAGGTCACGGCGCTCGAGGAGCAACTGGGCGTCACGCTCATCCAGCGCACGACGCGCAAGCTCAGTCTCACGGCGCAGGGGCGCGCCTATTATGCGGAATGCGGCGAACCGCTGAAGCAGCTTCGCGACGCGGAGCGGGTGCTGAGCGAGGCGCAGAGAAGGCCGGAGGGGTTGCTGCGGGTCACCGTTCCCATGACCCTCGGGCAGCCGCCCTTCTTTGATTTCCTGTCCGCATTTCTGAAGACGTATCCCGAGATCGAGCTCGATCTGCTCGTCACCAATATGTTCATGGACCTCGTTGCCGAAAACATCGACGTCGCAGTGCGGTTCGGAGAATTGCGCGATTCGTCGCTTGTCGCGCAGCGTTTGGGTCGAAGCACCCATTTCCTGGTGGCCGCACCCGGCTATCTCGACAAACATGGCACCCCATCGCGACCCGAAGACCTGAGTGGCCACCGCTGTGTCCTGGTCAATGCCCGGGGCAACGAGGCCGAATGGCATCTGGTCAAGGGTGGCGAAGCGGCCAGCCTGCGTGTGACCGGGGCGGTGTCGGTCCACGATATCCAGTCGGCGAGTGCCATAACCGAGCGCGGCCACGGCATCGGCCGGCTCCCGCCGATCTTCTGCGACAGCCTGCTTGCGAGCGGCAAGCTTCTGCGCGTGCTTCCGGGATGGTCCGCGCCGGATGTCTTTGTGCATGCGGTCTACCCGACGCGGCGCTTCCTGCCATCGCGGCTGCAGGTGTTTCTACAGGAACTCAAAGCCTGGCGCGGCCCGGCGTGGCAGCCGCTTCGGTGAGCGTGCGTTAGGGCACGATCTCCTCGAGCTTCTGCGCAAAGGCGTTGAAGCCGGCGCGGCGATAGGTAGCCTGCGCCTGCGGATGATCCCATTCGTCCGTATGTAGCCAGATCCGGTTTGCGCCACGGTCCCAGACGGCGCGCAGCGCGCTATCGAGCAGAAATGGCCCCAGCCTTTGGCCGTAAACATCCGGGATCAGGCCGAAATGGGTGAGCTCGACATCCTCGGTATCGGCGCGGTCGAATTCACAGAGCCCGACTGCGCGGCCATCCAGCCGGAGGATGTAGAGGATCGTGGAGGCGCTTCTGAGAAAGTCGTCGAGATCGGCCGTCGGCATGCGCAGCCGCTGATCCCAGCGTAACGGTTCGCCGACGGCGCGAAAGAGCGAAAGAAACGCAGCGGCATCCGGACGTTCGGACGCGACCACCGCTTGCGCGATCGGTGCCGGAAACGCATCGCCCGCCGGACGTTCGAGCATTTCCATATAGGTCACGAGCAGATGAACCGTGTTTTCTCCGGAGGGGGTTGCTTTGCTGTCATCCACGGCGTCAGCACGGCGTGCGCCGCGTCCAATTCGATTAAGAGGGGTCTTGGAAAATGGTGATCCCGCCGCGATTCGAACGCGGGACCCCCAGATTAGGAATCTGGTGCTCTATCCTGCTGAGCTACGGGACCACTTGAATAGCACCCATACAAAAGCAAGGGCTCTTCGCCAAGTGTTTTTGCGTGCGTGCCCGCGGAAATGCAGGTGGCGGCGAGCTTGGGTCGTCTCGTCCGGGTGGTGTGCCGACGCGGACCGGCAGGCTTGAAAACGACGATGAAACGGGGGCTGGTCTTCCATGTCCTCTGAATGCTAAGCAAAGCAAGCGCCGGCCCGAGGAAGCTGGCGCTCCCCATTGAGTCCTTCATCAGAGACCTGATCCACATATGTTCATCGGAATAGATTGGGGCGGCACAAAAATGGAAGTCATCGCGCTTGGCCGCGATGGCGAAACACGCGCCCGTCATCGCGTCTCGACCCCGACCAGCGGCTATGACGATTGCATCCGCGCCGTTCTCGATCTGGTTGCTGCCGCCGAGCAGACGGCGGGCGAACAGGGCTCGATCGGCATCGGCATTCCCGGCAGTCCCAATCCGCGCACCGGAATCGTGCGCAATTCCAATGCGGTGCTGATCAATGGCAAGCCCCTTGGGCGTGACCTCGAAACGGCGCTTGGCCGGCCGGTCCGGCTTGCCAACGACGCCAATTGCCTGGCGGTCTCGGAGGCGGTCGACGGCGCCGGCAAGAATGAGCATGTGGTCTTCGGCGTTATCGTCGGCACTGGCCATGGCGGCGGCCTTGCGATCGACAAGAAGGTGCACGCCGGCTACCAGGGCGTTGCCGCCGAGATCGGCCATTATCCGCTGCCCTGGATGACGCAGGACGAATATCCTGGCCACAAATGCTGGTGCGGCAAGCACGGTTGCCTCGACATGTATGCCTGCGGCACGGGTGTCGAGCTCGACTATCGCCTGACGACCGGCGGCGAGAAGCGCGGGCGCGATATCATCGAGGCGAAGCGGGCGGGCGATTCGGTTGCAACGGGCGTCTATGAGCGCTTCGTCGACCGGCTGGCGCGCAGCCTGGCACTGCTCACCAACATCGTCGACCCGGATGTCTACGTGCTTGGCGGCGGCA
Source organism: Ensifer sp. ENS03 (assembly GCF_014852035.1). Classification (NCBI taxonomy): domain Bacteria; kingdom Pseudomonadati; phylum Pseudomonadota; class Alphaproteobacteria; order Hyphomicrobiales; family Rhizobiaceae; genus Ensifer; species Ensifer sp. ENS03. The sequence continues at coordinate 415,446 of NZ_JACVAV010000004.1, forward strand.
TGTCGAATGTCGACGAGATCTACCAGGACGTGCCGCCGCGGGTCGTCAACTACCTCTTCGGCGACACGTTCGAAACGCCCATTCGCAAGGCCCTGCACGGCGACAGTTCCGGCGTGCGCGGTGCGGCCTGGCTCTGGAAGGAATGACCCCCATGAATATCGACAAGGACCTCGCCCGCATCGCGCGGCAGGAACAGGAATTGCAGTTCGAGCGCTTCGATCTCGATGCGGCGTGGGAGCTTGGCTCACTGCTGCGCAAGATGGCGGCCGAGCGCAAGCTTGGCGTCGTCATCGACATCACGCTCTTCTCGATGCAGGTGTTCTATGCCGCGCTCGACGGGGCGACGCCGGATAATCCGAACTGGGTGCGCCGCAAGCGCAACACCGTGTTCCGCCTGTTCAAGAGCAGCTATGCCACCGGCCGCGAGCTCGCCAAGGCGCAGACCAATCTGCAGGCCAAGCTCGGCCTTGCCGATGCGGATTATGCAGCGCACGGTGGCAGCTTCCCGATCGTCGTCAAAGGCACCGGCTGTATCGGTGCCGTCACCGTATCCGGCCTGCCGCAACGCGAGGACCACAACATGGTGGTCGAAGCGCTCTCGGCCCTGCTCGGCAAGGATCATGGCGCCTTGAAGCTCGAGGACTGAGAATTGGCATTGGATATTATTTCGCAATCACGCGTGCTGTCGGATTGGCTGGCAGACAAGGCGCTGCCGCTCTGGCGCGACAAGGGTGTCGATCATTCAGGCGGCTTCGTCGAGACGATCGATATGGCAGGCGAGCCGACCCGCGCCAACCGGCGTGCACGCGTTCAGCCGCGGCAGGTCTACTGTTTCGCCGAGGCCGGGCGGCGCGGCTGGTCCGGTGATTGGCGCGGTGCCGCCGAAGGCGGGCTTGCCTATTTCGATCGCATTTTCAAGCAGCCGAGCGGCTTTTACGGCGCGCTCGCCGATGCCGACGGCATTCTGCTCGATCCGTCCTTTGACCTCTACAACCAGGCCTTCGCGCTGCTTGCCTTCGCCTATCTGGGCGAGGTCGTGCCGGCCCGCAAGGCCGAGATGATCGAGCGCAGCAATGACCTTCGCTCGCGGATCGAGGCGCATGTCAAGCATCCGGTCGCCGGCTTCGAGGAAGACAATCCCTCGCGCCTGCCGCTCTGCTCCAATCCGCATATGCATCTATTTGAGGCGTGCCTGGCGAGCGAGACGGTCGAGGGCTTCGATCGGGTTGGCTGGGCGAACCTCGCCGACGAAATTGCGCATCTGGCGATGGATTATTTCATCGATGCCGAGAGCGGTGTGCTGCGCGAATTCTTCGATCACGACTGGGCGCCGATGGCAGGCGAAAAGGGCCGGATCGTCGAGCCTGGACATCTGTTCGAATGGGCGTGGCTGCTTTTGCGCTGGGCGGAGCGCCGCGGCAGCGCCGAGGCGATCGTCAAGGCACGGCGGCTGTTCGATATCGGTGAGGCCCACGGCATCTGCGCGAACCGCAACGTCGCGATCATGACGCTTCTCGACGATCTGTCGGTGGCCGATCCGATCGCGAGGCTTTGGCCGCAGACCGAGTGGCTGAAGGCGGCCGTCCGCTTTGCCGCACTCACCAATGGTGCCGAGCGCGAGCGTTATCTTGCTTCGGCCGCGCGAGCAGCGGCGGCCCTTCAGACGTTTCTGGCGACGCCGGTTGGGGGCCTTTGGCGCGACAAGCAGAAGGCCGACGGCACCTTCGTCGAGGAGCCGGCGCCGGCGAGCAGCTTCTACCATATCCTCTGCGCCATTTATGAAACCGAGGACTGCCTAGCCCGGATCTGATTTGCCGATCCAGAGTATCGCTATCGTTATGGCCCGTCGCGATTGCTGCGGGCCATTTTCTTTGCTCCGAGGGGTAAATGTGATTGCTGCATATGTTGACATAAAGATATCTTTATGTGATTGACTTGCCTTAGTGTTTGTCGTTTTCAGAACGGGAGATTTCCCATGTCCGCCATCGACGCCCTTTTCGGCGATGTTTCCTGCAAGCCGGATGGCTCCGAGATCAAGCGGGCGCTGGCCCAGGCTGCGCGCGAACGCATCCTGATCATGGATGGCGCGATGGGCACGGAGATCCAGCAGCTCGGCTTTGTCGAGCAGCATTTCCGCGGCGACCGATTCGGCGGCTGCGCCTGTCATCAACAGGGCAACAACGACCTTCTGACGCTGACCCAGCCGAAGGCGATCGAGGACATCCATTACGCCTATGCCATCGCCGGCGCGGATATCCTTGAAACCAACACGTTCTCCTCGACCCGCATCGCCCAGGCCGATTACGGCATGGAAGACATGGTCTATGATCTCAACCGCGATGGTGCCCGAGTGGCTCGGCGCGCGGCCAAGCGGGCCGAAGCCGCAGACGGTCGCCGCCGTTTCGTCGCCGGCGCGCTCGGGCCGACGAACCGCACGGCGTCGATTTCGCCCGACGTCAACAATCCCGGTTATCGCGCCGTCACCTTCGACGATTTGCGCGTCGCCTATGCCGAACAGATCCGCGGTCTGATCGACGGCGGCGCCGACATCATTCTGATCGAGACGATCTTCGACACCCTGAACGCCAAGGCGGCGATCTTCGCGACCAAGGAAGTCTTTACGGAGAAGGGCATCGACCTGCCGGTCATGATCTCCGGCACGATCACCGACCTCTCGGGCCGCACCCTGTCCGGGCAGACGCCGACCGCCTTCTGGCACTCGGTGCGCCATGCCGAGCCTTTCACCATCGGGCTCAACTGCGCGCTCGGCGCCAATGCCATGCGCGCCCATATCGACGAACTTTCAAGCGTTGCCGATACCTTCGTCTGCGCCTATCCCAATGCCGGCCTGCCGAACGAGTTCGGCCAGTACGACGAAACGCCGGAGCAGATGGCCGCCCAGGTGGAAGCCTTTGCGCGCGACGGGCTGCTCAACATTGTCGGCGGCTGCTGCGGCTCGACGCCGGCCCATATCAGCGCGATCGCCAAGGCCGTTGCCAAGCATCCGCCGCGCGAGATCCCCAAGGTCGAGCCGCTGATGCGGCTCTCCGGGCTGGAGCCCTTCACGCTCACCTCCGACATTCCCTTCGTCAACGTCGGCGAGCGCACCAACGTCACCGGCTCGGCGAAGTTCCGCAAGCTGATCACTGCCGGCGATTATGCGGCCGCTCTCGACGTCGCGCGCGACCAGGTGGCGAACGGCGCCCAGATCATCGACATAAATATGGACGAGGGCCTGATCGATTCGAAGCAGGCGATGATCGAGTTCTTGAACCTCGTCGCCTCCGAGCCGGATATCGCCCGCGTTCCCGTGATGATCGATTCGTCGAAGTGGGAAGTGATCGAGGCGGGCCTGAAATGCGTTCAGGGCAAGCCGCTGGTCAATTCCATCTCGATGAAGGAAGGCGAAGAGGCGTTCCTGCACCATGCCAGGCTTTGCCGCGCCTACGGTGCCGCCGTCGTCATCATGGCCTTCGACGAGGTCGGCCAGGCCGACACCCAGGCGCGCAAGGTCGAGATCTGCACACGCGCCTACAAGCTCCTGACGGAACAGGCGGGCTTCCCGCCCGAAGACATAATCTTCGATCCGAACATCTTCGCCGTGGCGACGGGCATCGAGGAACACAACAACTACGGTGTCGACTTCATCGAGGCGACGCGCGAGATCATCAAGACCCTGCCGCACGTGCATGTGTCGGGCGGCGTCTCCAACCTCTCCTTCTCGTTCCGCGGCAACGAGCCGGTGCGCGAGGCAATGCACGCGGTGTTCCTCTACCACGCCATCCAGGCGGGCATGGACATGGGCATCGTCAACGCCGGCCAGCTCGCCGTCTATGACGCCATCGATGCCGATCTGCGCGAGGCCTGCGAGGACGTGGTGCTCAACCGCCGCGCCGATTCGACCGAGCGCATGCTGGAGATCGCCGAGCGCTATCGCGGACAGGGCGGCTCGCAGGGCCGCGAGAAGGATCTTTCCTGGCGCGAATGGTCGGTGGCAAAGCGTCTCGAACATGCGCTGGTCAATGGCATCACCGAGTACATCGAGGCTGATACCGAGGAGGCTCGGCTTGAGGCAGCGCGGCCGCTGCATGTCATCGAGGGCCCGCTGATGGCCGGCATGAACGTCGTCGGCGACCTCTTCGGTTCGGGCAAGATGTTCCTGCCGCAGGTGGTCAAATCCGCACGCGTCATGAAGCAGGCGGTCGCCGTGCTCTTGCCGCACATGGAGGCGGAAAAGCTCGCCAATGGCGGCGAGGCGCGCGAAAGTGCCGGCAAGATCCTGATGGCGACGGTCAAGGGCGACGTGCACGACATCGGCAAGAACATCGTCGGCGTCGTGTTGGCCTGCAACAATTACGAGATCATCGATCTCGGCGTCATGGTGCCCTCGGCGAAGATCCTCGAAGTGGCGCGCGAGCAGAAGGTCGACATCATCGGCCTCTCTGGCCTGATCACGCCCTCACTGGATGAAATGGTGCATGTCGCCTCAGAGCTTGAGCGCGAAGGCTTCGATGTACCGCTGCTGATCGGCGGCGCGACGACCAGCCGTGTGCACACCGCCGTCAAGATCAATCCGCGCTACGATCGCGGCCAGACGGTCTACGTGACGGATGCCAGCCGCGCCGTCGGCGTCGTATCGAGCTTGCTCTCGCCCGAAGCGCGCGACAATTACATGGAGACGGTTCGGGCGGAGTATCGCAAGGTCGCCGATGCGCATGCGCGCAACGAGGCGGAAAAGCGCCGCCTTCCCCTGTCGCAGGCACGTGCCAATCAGCATCGGGTTGACTGGTCGAATTATCAGGCCAAGACGCCCTCGTTCCTCGGCACGCGCGTGTTCGAAAGCTGGGATCTGGCGGAGCTTGCCCGCTACATCGACTGGACGCCGTTCTTCCAGACCTGGGAGCTGAAGGGCGTCTATCCGAAGATCCTCGACGACGAGGCGCAAGGTGTGGCTGCCCGCCAGTTGTTCGACGACGCGCAGGCGATGCTGAAAAAGATCATCGAGGAGGAGTGGTTTGCGCCGAAGGCGGTCGTCGGCTTCTGGCCGGCGGGCACGGTCGGCGACGATATCCGGCTCTTTACCGGAGAGGATCGGGCCGCTGAACTTGCGACCTTCTTCACGCTGCGCCAGCAACTCAGCAAGCGCGATGGCCGTGCGAACGTGGCCCTTTCCGACTTCGTCGCGCCTGTTGACAGCGGCTCCAACGACTATGTCGGCGGTTTCGTTGTCACAGCCGGCATCGAGGAAGTGGCGATCGCCGAGCGCTTCGAGCGCGCCAACGACGATTACTCCTCGATCATGGTGAAGGCGCTGGCCGATCGTTTCGCCGAGGCCTTTGCCGAGCGCATGCATGAATATGTGCGCACCGAACTCTGGGGTTATGCGGCGGACGAGACGTTTACGCCCGTGCAGCTGATTGGGGAGCCCTATGCCGGCATCCGCCCGGCGCCGGGTTATCCGGCCCAGCCCGATCACACGGAAAAGGCAACGCTCTTCCGGCTGCTCGACGCAGAAGCAACGATCGGCGTCAGCCTCACCGAGAGCTATGCGATGTGGCCGGGTTCGTCGGTTTCCGGCCTCTATATCGGCCATCCCGAAGCCTATTACTTCGGTGTCGCCAAGGTCGAGCGCGACCAGGTCGAGGACTATGCGACACGTAAACGCATGCCGGTGCGCGAGGTCGAGCGCTGGCTGTCGCCGATCCTCAACTACGTCCCGATGCCGGAGACCGAAGCGGCCGAGTAGCGTCGCCGGAGGGCGAGATGACGAGCCGACAAGGGCTCGTCACTGCCGTCATTGCGCGTCGCCTTTGGGCTCGTCTTCGAGTGCGACAAGGAAGGCCGTGAGCGCGGCATTGAAGCGGTCGGGCCGCTGCAGCGGGGCGAAGTGGCTGACGCCGTCGAGAAGGATGAACGCGGCGCCGGGAATGCTGCGGGCGAGATGGTCAGCATGCTCGTGTTTGATGAACTCGTCGTTTTCGCTTTGGACGATCACGACCGGCACTCGGATCTTGCCGAGATCTTCCGCCGTGTAGTTCGGCTCGGTTCTCTGCATTTCGCTGACGGCGTCGACGAAGGCGCTGAAATCGTCGGGCGTCGCCGACAGCGCGCGGTAGTCTTCGGCATGACGGCTGAAGCAACGGTCGAGCACCGGGCTCGGCTCGATGTCCTTCGTTCCGCTCGGGTCCATGTTGCAGGCGAAGAAGAAGACGCCGCTGACGCGTTCCGGCGTCTGTGAGGCGAGGGTAAGTGCGATGCAGGCGCCATCGCTCCAGCCGGCAAAGGCGGCCTTCTGAATATCCAGCCTGTCCATCACGGCAAGCACGTCCGCCGCCATCAGTTCGTAGGTGTAGGGCTTTCGGTCGCGGGTGCTGCGGCCATGGCCGCGGCTGTCGATCAGGATGACGCGGTGGCCAGTGTCAAGCAGAGCCGGGACTTGAAAGCCCCAGTTGCCGCTGTGACCAAGGCCGCCGTGCAAGAGGATAACCGGTTCGCCCGATCCATAGGTCGCATACCAGATTCGTGCGCCGTCACGCTCGACACGGCCTTCACCCGTTGCTGCGGGCAGGGGCGTTGCGCCATGCTCGGCGAAGGCCGCAAGGTTGTCATCGCTGTGTTCCATGCATGCGGCCTCCGCTGCCAAATTCGCGGCACGCCTAGTTTACCGGCTGCGGCTCGGGAAAGTGCCAGGTTCCGTCGAGGATTTCCTTGCGCGGCCGGTAGAGCCGCACCGTATAGTTCCAGCCGTCGACCACGGGCAGGCAGTTGGCGATCTTGCCGTCGCAGCCGCCGAACTGGATCGAGACGCTGCCATCGTCGCCCTTCTTGGCGGTGATGTTGTTGATCGCGTAGGCATTGTAGGCGTTCTTTTCGTAGAAGCCTTGCGCGTCGTAGACGCTGACCGACCAGAAGGCATCGACCGGTACGTCCTTGACGTCGAGCTTGTAGATGGTCTTGCCGTCGTTCTTGGCGGGCGTGACGTTGAGATAGGACGCGTCCTTGTCGGGGTTGCCGCCCCAGCCGGTCGCGGTGCCGATCAGATGGCGGATCGGGTCGACGTCGGCCTTGGTGCCGAAGGCCTTCTTGAAGTCCGGCATGGTGGCGCCGAGCGCAAGCAGGGCTTCGCGCACCTTCTTCTGGCTGGCCGGGTCCCAGGCCGGGATTTCGAACGTGCCTTCCTTCTCCTGGGTCACCTTGATCGCATCCTGCAGGGCGTGGACTTCGGCGATATCCTTCTGGTCGGTCGGATCGACCAGGGTGCGGACGCCGACAACGGCGTAGCGCGTGCCGACCTTTTCCTTGGTCAACGTCACCTCTCCGGCGCCGTAGACGACCTCCGGCACATAGTGGTCCTCATTGACCACCTGCAGCGACATGAAGCGTTTTCCCGCGTCCGGCATGGTGACCGTAACCGGGCCCGCGTCGAGATCGAACACGGCCGATGAATAGAGCGTATCGCGGTTGAGGCGGATGACGGTCTGATTGTCGATCGAAGCCGGTTCGCGCCGATGCACGAATTTGCCGAAGGCGCCGTCCTTGACCATGGAGGCGAGGTACATGTCGCTCTCGGCACGAACGAAGTTGTCGACACCGACGGTTACGGGGTCGGCGGCGCTTGCCTGGGTTGCGGCAGCCATCGCCAGTGCACTGGCAATGAGGAACGAACGATAGTGTTTCATATTCAAATCCTCGTTGATCAGTTGGCGCGCCGCATCGGCGGCGCTTTCCATTTTCCGTCCAATGCGTCCGGCTTTGGCCAGTAGAGCCGCATGGCGTTGAAGAACGGGCCGCTCGGCGCCGGCAGCCAGTTTGCTTCCTTGTCAGGCCCAGGGCTCTCGTGCTGGACGTAGAGCGTCACGCCGCCATCGGCGTCCTTTTGCAGGTTCGGTAGCATCGGCGAGTTGATGAGATAGCGGTTAAGCGGATTGGCGTAGAGCAGGCTCGACGGCAGTTCGTAGAGGGTCAGCGACCAGAAGGCGTTGACCGGCGGCAGTTGCCCGGGTTCGAAGCGCAAGGTGTAGTGGCCCGACCCGGTCAGCGGCTTCTTCTGGTCATCGACGAAATAGGCGGGATAGAGAGCTTCGTCCTTCGAGTTGCCGTAGATACCGAGAACCGCGCCGGACATGCGCTGCATATAGTCGTTCTTCAGGAACTCCCGCGTGCCGAACGCGTCGGCACTCGAAGCCTTGCCGGTGTCGATTTCGGTTTCCTTGTGTTCCTTGAACGCCGCCCAGGCGTCCGCCATGCCGTCAGTGATCGCCTTCTGGATCTCCGGCGAGAAAGCCGTGATGTCGAACGTCTTGCCCGCACCGATGTTCAGATCGGCGAAACGCTGCATCAGCGCCGTTGCGGACGGGTGCGTCGGGCAGTACTGCAGGATAAAATTCAGGACCCTGTAGAAGTCAGGCGAGGTCTTTTCGTCAGCCGCGCTCAACGGGGCGATAAAATCGACGGCCGCGGCCGGTGCCGGAGCCGGCTGACCAAGGAAGCTCGACAGCAGCTCGACCCTGTAGCCCGCCTGGATCTTCTTGACGTTCTCGATGTCGGCGGGATCAAACATCTGCGTGCGGTAAAGCACGAAAGCGAATTCCGTTTCCGACCGGATCACCGCCTTGATCCCGGGCGGGGTTTCACCCTTCCAGCCCGGTCCCGCCAGCAGGAAGGTGCCAGCCTCGCTGCCGGTGGCGCGACTTCCGACATAGGCGAAATTGAAGGTGTACATGTCGACGAACTGGAGCGAGTAGTAGCGCTCCTTCTCGACCGCCGGCACGGTCAGGACCAGCGGCTCGGCGCGCAGGTCCGCGCCCAGGAAGGAGTAGGGCGTATCGGAATTTGGCGTCTGGATCGCCTTGTCGTCAGGCGTATAGACCCGCGCGGTATTGTTGAGCGTATTCCAGCCGCTCTTGAACTCGGGATTGCCGTGATCGACGAAATAGGAATGCTGCACCCTGTAGCTGTCGACCAGCGGGAAACCGTAGATATAGGCGTCCTTGGCAATGGCGCGCGCCTCGTCCGCAGAGAGGCCTGCATCGGCAGCCCTCGCGCTCGTCAACTTGAGTGCGGGAAGTGCCGTGGCAAGAGCGCCGAGCACCAGCAGAGACCGTCGTTTGAGCATGGCAGCTTCCTTCGGATGATCGCCTGTAATCGTGGCACTTCAGCGAGGTCCTGCAAGTACGTAACGGTTACGGCCTGGTCGACGCGTCTCATCCATGCGTGCCGATGGCGCCGCCCGCCAAGCTGCGGTACCATTGCCGCTGGAGTACATCGCACGTTGAGAGCCCGTCGATGGAGCGCCGTCTCGCAGCCGTCCTGATCGCGGATGTCGTCGGTTACAGCCGCTTGAGCCGGCTGGACGAGGAAGGGACGCGCTTGCGATTCCAGTCGGATCTCGGCGATATTCTCGAGCCGCTTTTCCGCGAGCATCACGGGCGTCTGGTGAAGACGATGGGCGATGGCCTGCTCGTCGAATTCCGCAGCGTTGTCGACGCGACCCAATGCGCAGTCGAGATCCAGCGGCGCAAGGCGGAGGCGGAAGCCGACAAGGCGCCAAATGGCGAGAGGCTGGACTTCCGCATCGGCATCAATCTTGGCGACATCATCGTCGAGGGTGACGACATCCATGGCGACGGCGTCAACATCGCCGATCGGGTCCAGGGACTTGCCGAGCCGGGTGGTATTGCGATCTCCGGCACGGCTTACGACCAGGTCAGCTCCAAGCTGAAAGTCGGATTTGCGTCCCTGGGTCAACAGACGGTCAAGGGGCTTGCCGAGCCGATCCGGGTTTACCGGGTCCTCCTCGATCCGGGGGCCGCCGGCAGGACGGTTGTCGAGAAGCCTCGACGCAATGCGGCCTGGGTGAAGGGATCGGTCGTTGGTCTCGTCGCGATTGCGCTGTCGACTGCGGTCGCCTGGTGGCAGCCGTGGACGTGGATCGGGCAGGAGGGGATGGCGCAGCGCTTCGCCTATCCGCTGCCGGACCAGCCTTCGGTTGCCGTGCTGCCCTTCATCAATGTCAGCGGCGACAGCGATCACGACCATTTGGCCGAGGGGCTGACGGACGATCTCATCACAGAACTCTCGAAAGTGTCCGGCCTCTTTGTCATCGCGCGCCATTCGGTGTTCGCGCTGAAGGGCAGTACCGACAAGATCCAGGACGTGGCCGCCGAGCTTGGCGTACACTATGTGCTGGAGGGCACGCTGCAGCGGGCGGACCAGCGGTTGCGCATCAACGTCAAGCTGATCGATGCGATGAGCGGTCTTTCGCTCTGGGCCGAGCGCTACGATCGGCAATACGCCGACCTCTTTGCGGTTCAGGACGACGTGATCGGCAAGATCATCGCAGCGCTCGAGGTCAAGCTCAGCGAGGGCGAACGCGACCAGCTGGCGCGCATTCCGACGGACAATCTCGAGGCCTACGACAACTACATGCGCGCCGAGCAGCAGGGCTTGATCTGGCGCGACGTCGACACCTATCGCCAGACGCTTTCCTATTATCAGCGGGCGATCGATCTCGATCCGAAATTCGCCGATGCGCATGCCGGTATCGCCCGGGTCGCCGTCGACGTCTGGCGCAACGACTACAACTATCTCTGGTCCGCGGCCGTGGCGCGCAAGATCGCCTATGATGCGGCGGGACAGGCCCTGAAGCTCGACGCCAACAACGCCCGCGCCCATACCGTGCTGGCGCTGCTGCAGCTGGTGGACGGCCGTCCCCTTGAGGCAAAGGAATCGGCGCTTCGAGCCGTCTCGGCGCAGCCGGGGGATGCCGAGGCGCTCGCCAATCTGGCGCTGATACTGGCCCAGACCGGTGAACACGAGCAGGCGCTCGACGATATCGAGCGGGCGCTGAGGCTTGATCCGTCGCCATCTTCGAGCCTGCAGCTGCTTTCGGGCATCGTCTATTACACGACGCGTCACCTTGAGAAGGCGATCCCGCTGATCGAAGCGGCCGGCGCATCCTTGCCAAAGGCGGAGGCGGTGCGGGAGTATCTGGCGTCGGCCTATGCCCAGCGCGGCGACCAGCAGAGTGCGGCCGCCGAAGCGGCCGAGCTGTTGAAGCTCTTCCCGGACACGAACCTGAGCTACTACGGCTATCTCTACGACTACTGGCGCGAAGAGGATCTCTATCGCCACCTCTTCGGCCTTCGCGTCGCCGGTATTCCGGAATGGCCCTTCGGCTTCGTCGGCGCCGCCAGCGACCGGCTCGGCCCGGCCGAGCTGAAACAACTGACCACCGACAAGACCTGGGTCGGCGTGCACAAGAACGGCACGGGCTTTGCGCAGTTCTTCGACAAGGACGGCAACACCGCCTATCGCACCAGCAACACCAACATCACCGGTCGGATTGAAGTGAAGGGCAACCAGCTCTGCGAAAAATATGACGGCTATTTTCTCGACCGCATGGTCTGCGGCTATGTCTACCGCAATACGGCAAAGGGCGAGCGCACGGCGGACTACATCAATGTCACGCCGCAGTCGCTGAAGTTCTTCTCGATCGAGAAGTGACGGTTGTCATCGCCGAGCCGCCGGCCTTCAGGGCCGGGGCTGCGTCCAGTTGATGTTCGCCTTCTCGGTGAGCAACGTCTGCTCGACCTCGGACCAGTGCTTGCGCGAATCGACCACCTTGTTCGGGTTCTTCACCAGTCCGTCGGCTGCGCCCGGATCGTAGCTGAGATAGAGCTTGTCCTTGATGATGCGCCAGGCCTTGGGATCGATGTTGGTCGTGACCGTGCCGAAGGAGACCCCATCGGCGCAGTAGCCGCCATATTGCGGCGCATAGCGGGTCGGCTCCTTGATGAACTGGTCGCGATGCTCGGCGCTGGCAAACTGCCAGGTGGCGCCAAGCCAGCGATAGCTGAATTCGGGTGATCCTTCGACAGCCTTGTTCTCGGTGAAATAGGCGACGGGATCGTAACCCTTGATCGCCACGTCACCAAAGTAGCCGGTGTTCACGGGCTCTTCTGCCAGTGACGGGACGGCCGGCGCAAGGAACGCCGCTGACGCCGCGATTATAAATCGTATGGAGTGTCGAGACATGCCGTTTCCTCCGTTTCCGGATCTATTGACGTTTCGTGCATTCGCCGTAGAGCCATTCGCCGACAAGCTCGGCCTTCTGGCAGGTGGCGCCGGCCTTCAACAGAAGTTCGGCGGCCGGCCAGTAGGACCGCCAGCCGGCCTGGGTGAGCGGCGTATAGCCATTGCGCTCCTTGGCTTCGATGTCTGCCTTGTTGGCAAGCAGGAAGGCGACCACTTCGGCGTGGCCCTCTTCGGCCGCCGCATGCAGCGGCGACATCTTGTAGAAGTTGGCGACGTCGTTGACCGCCGCGCCCTTGGCGACGAGTAGTTTGACGGTTTCGAGATTGCCGCCATAGGCCGCGGCGTGAAGCGCGGTGAGACCGCCCTTGTTGCGGATCTCGATGTCGTTGCCGCGGTCGATGAGAAGGGCGACGACCTCGGCGCGACCCTTGAGAGCGGCAATCAACAGCGCCGGTTCACCGGCCGCATCCGGCTCGGTTATATCGGTTCCCTGATCGAGCAACTGTTTGACGCGTTCCGTGTCGCCGTCCCGTGCCGCGTCATGCAAAGGACCCGCGTTCGCCGCCGCGGCGAAGAACGCCACCGCGACTAGCGAAGCAAAGAGAGATTTCATCGCGTAACCTCCGCCCCAGCTTCGGTCTCGCCAATTAGGAAGGGCGAAAATACCACAGGGCGGCCGGCGGAAACAGGCATTAGCGCCGCCCGATCCATACTCCTTTTGGGTGTCTGCGATGAGGAATGCCTGTCAGGCGGCGACCTGCATCAGGTCGAGCATGCGGCCGATTGCGCTCGGGATGGGGGCGATAATCGGCGTCGAAAACATCGGCTGGAGCTCGTCGGCCGCCTGGCCGAGCGGGCCGCCGCCGATGATGACGGCCTCGGCGCCGTCGAGCTCGATGCATTGGCGGACCGCCTCGCCGAGAGCCGAAAGCAGCCGATCCGGGTGGGCGGAAAGCGCCAGCGGATCACCCGAAGTGCAACGGATGCCGGTATATTGTTCCCAGACGCCGAGATCGCGGGCGCGGTCGTCGATCGCCTGGATCAGTTCCGGCGTCGTGGTGGCGACGCCGAATTTGCGGCCGCCCTGTGAGGCCTCGATCATCGAGGCCTCACAGATTCCGATGACGGGGATATCGAGCCGGTGCTTGAGCGCGGCAAGGCCGGGATCGCCGAAGGCGCTGACGACGATGCCGAGGCATCCGACCTCATGCTTTTCGCCGATCTCGACGACCTCGGCAGCGGATGCGTCCAGCTGCTCCGGTGTGACGATCATCGGCGGGTTCCGCATGGCCGTGGCGACTGCCACGGCCATGCGTCCTGATGCTGCCCGGCGTGCGATGGCGACCATCATGTCGCTGGTGGCACGCGAACTGTTCGGGTTGATCAGAAGGATATGTGCGCTCACGTTCTCAGTTCCACGCCGACTTTGATTTCAGAAGTGTCAGCCTTTGCCAGGTCGGCATCGGCAGGCTGGGTGAGGTCTTCCATCGACATGCCGTAGGTTTCGGGGCCGAGCTGGATGCAGAAGGCAAAGACCGCATACATGCCTGCGGCAAGCCCGAAGACACCGACCATGCCGTAGACGTCGAAGAGGGCGCCGGCGATGGTGGGGACGAAGGAACCCGCGGCCGAACCGGTTGCCAGGATCAGCGCCACGCCGAAGGCGCGGATGCGGGTCGGAAAGAGTTCGGGCGCATAGATCCAGATCGAGGTGTTGAGCAGCAGCACGAAGAACTGGAAGATCGCGCCGAACATCAGCACCAGATAGATGTTGGTGCCGAGATAGGCGATCGAAACCGCCGCAAGGCAGGCGAACACGGCGCCGAGCGTCAGCACCTTCTTGCGCGGGAAGTAGTAGCCGAACATCGAGGCGGCGATGGCACCAAGCACGCTGCCGCTCTGGATGATCATGCTGTAGAGCAGGCTGCCCTGCAGCGTATAGCCCATGGAGACGAAGATGATCGGCATCAGCGTCAGCACCGAAAGCTGGGCGCCGTAGCTCATCAGGATGGCGATGGCGACGGGGATCGTGCGGCCGATGAAGGGCGCGCGGAAGAGTTCCTTCCAGTCGCTCTTGGCCGGCTCTTCGTCTTTCAGGTGATCCTTGGTCAGATACTCCTGGACCTTGAGATTGCGCGGGCGTAACGAGCCGGAGGCAAGGATGGAGAGCACCTTGTTGGCTTCGTCGATCTTGCCCTGTGAAGCCAGGAAGCGCGGGGTCTCCGGCACGAAGCGGCGATAGAAGACGACGAGCAGAGCCGGGAGCGCGAGGGCGGCGAAGAGCCAGCGCCAGCTGTTTTCACCCGGGAAGAGGGTGAAGATCATCAGGCCGAAGGCGGGCGCCAGGAAGTTGCCGAAGCCGCCGGCGCCGACATTGACGAGGCCGGCCGCCGTGCCGCGGAATTTCGGCGAGCAGAATTCCGACAGCATGGTAACGGCCGTCGAGATTTCGCCGCCGACGCCGAAGCCAACGATGGCACGGGCAAAGCAGAGCGTGGCGAAGTTCGGCGCCATGGCGCAGGCGGCCGAGCCAATGGTGAAGAGCAGGAGGTTGATGGTCAGCATCACGCGTCGGCCGTAGCGGTCGCCGAGGATGCCTGAAAGCAGGCGGCCGATCGCCGCGCTGCCGAAGGTGATGGTGTTGAGGAAACCGATGTCGGTGCCGGTAAGGCCCCAATGTTCTTTCAGGATCGGGCCGGCAACGCCGATGGTGTTCTGTTCGAAGCTGTCGAACAGGCAGCCGATGAGCACGAGGGCGAGAATTTGCTTGTGGGCGCCGGTGACGCCGATCTTGGTGAAGGCTGATTCCAACTGTCTGATGACCGGCGATGACCTGCCGGACGGTACCATATTTTCCGCTGCCATGGTTCGTTCCCCTTTATGGCTTAACAACGTGAAAATGTGAAAACTCAGTTTCATGAAATCTACATCATGAAATCTGAGTTTCATAGGAGATTCTATGATGCGCTGCGAAAGGAAATGGCCGCTCGCAACCCAGGCTATGGAATGCAGATTTCGTGCCACTCGGTGGGAAACGACAGTTTCTCGTTTGCCGTCAAAAGCTTGGCGACAAATTGCACTCTAACGGGCGGTTGAAACCCAGATTTCTTGTGCTCGAAAAATGTTCTGCCGTTTCAGGCAAATGCCCAATCGGCGCTCACAATTCGTCGAGCGCGTCGTTGATCGCCTCGATGCCGCGCAGGCGGTTTCGGCCGGCGGGACCGGCGATTTCGATGCAACGCGTGGTGAGCAGATGGCAGAGCGCCATCACAGAGACGTGGTTGAACAGGGGCCCCGGCGCTAGCGTCTGGCAGCGGAAATGCCATTCTGCCTGGTTGAGGAAGGGAACGCCTTCGTCGGTGATATAGAGCAGCCTTGCGCCCGATTTTTCGAGCTGCGCGAGGATCGGTTCCATCAATGTGACGCGCCGGCGCAGGCCGAAAAGGATGACGACGTCGTCGTTGTTGATGCTGACCAGATGTTCGCCGAGCGTCTGGCCGCCGCCGGGAATGGCCGAGATGTGCTCGACCACCTGTGTCATCTGCCATTGCAGATAGGTGGCGAAGGAATGGCTGGCGCGAAAGCCGATGACCCAGACTTTGCGGGCGCCAAGGATGGCGGTTGCCGCCGCCGTCACCTGGGTTTCGGAAATGGCGAGAAAGGTCGCTTCGATATTGGCCACGCCCTGCGCCACATGGGACGTGAGCGACTGCTCGCCGCCGCTGTCGGTGGCGGTTGCAAGGAACAGGCGCGAACCGGTCTGCTTGTCGGCGCGGGCATGCCGACGCGCTTCTTCGTAATTGTCGTAGCCGAGCCGCTGGATGAAGCGAGAGACCGTCGCCTTCGACACATGTGCGAGCGCCGCCAGTTCCTGGGCTGAGTAGCTGGCGACCTCGCCTGGAAAATCGCAGAGGAAGTCGCCCAGCCGCCGCTCGGCCGGATGCAGTTCCGGCAGCACTTGGCGAACACGGGTGAGGAAGGAACGTTCTTTCGGGCTCATGCGATGTCCATGAAACTGGCGTTTCACGGCAATCTCTGATTTTCGCGGGGATATTGCAAGCGAGGCGGGCGGATGCCGCCTTGCTTTCAACGGCTGCAGACGCGGGCAGTTGCCCGCGTACGTCAGTATTTTGACGGCACGTAGAGTTCCGGCGGCAGAACCTTGCGCTCGTAATCCGGGTTGAAGACGCGTTCCGGTAGGGAGATTTCCTCGTGCGGCACGTCCTCGTAGGGGATCTGCCTCAACAGGTGGTCGATGCAGTTCAGACGGGCGCGCTTCTTGTCGTTGCCTTCGACGATATGCCAGGGCGCTTCCGGGATGTTGGTTCGGGCGAAGGTCTCCTCCTTGGCCTTGGTGTAACCTTCCCAGCGCACCCGCGACTGCAGATCCATCGGCGACAGCTTCCACTGCTTCAACGGGTCGTGAATGCGCACCAGGAAGCGCATCTGCTGCTCCTCGTCGGTGATCGAGAACCAGTACTTCACCAGCCGGATGCCGGAGCGAACCAGCATGCGCTCGAATTCCGGCACGTCGTCGAAGAACTGCTCGACCTGGTCCTCGGTGGCGAAGCCCATGACGCGCTCGACGCCGGAGCGGTTGTACCAGGAGCGGTCGAAGAGCACGATCTCGCCGCCGGCCGGCAGGTGCGGCACGTAGCGCTGGAAATACCATTGCGTCTTTTCGCGGTCGGACGGTGCCGGCAGCGCGACGACACGCACGACGCGGGGATTGAGCCTCTGGGTGATGCGCTTGATGACGCCGCCTTTGCCAGCGGAATCGCGGCCCTCGAAGATCACCACCACCTTTTCCTTGTGATGGACCACCCAGTCCTGAAGCTTGATCAGCTCCGACTGCAACTTCAGCAGCGAGCGGAAGTAATCGATGCGCGGGATCGATGGCGGGTGGCTCTTGCGGTAGATCTTGCGGATCTCTTCCGACAGCGCCGGTTCGGAAAGCTCGAGTTCGTAGTCCTCGTCGAGCGTGTCGGCCAGTTCTGCTTCCAGCCAGTCCTGCGTTTCGATCTCGTCGTTCGACTTGTTCATCTGACCCTCCGGATTGCGTGTGTTCGACGACAACTTTGCGTGATGCCATCGTTAGTCGGCTTATTTCACAGCCGCATGAAGGGAATTTGACGCTGACCTCCACGCCCCGATCGGTGCTATCCCTTGATGTACCAGCCCCAGGGCTCGTCGGCGTCGAAACTGGTGATCTGCTTGGTCTCCAGATAATTGGAAAGGCCCCAGCGGCCGAGCTCACGGCCGATGCCCGATTGCTTGTAGCCACCCCAGGGTGCTTCGGTGAAGGTCGGCTGCGAGCAGTTGATCCAGACGATGCCAGCGCGAAAAGCGCGGGCGACGCGCTCGCAGCGGTCCCTGTCGGCCGACATGACGGCGGCTGCAAGACCGAAGCGGCTGTCGTTGGCCATGCGGATCGCGTCGGCCTCTTCGCCAAACGGCTTGACGCAGACGACCGGACCAAAGATCTCCTCGCGCCAGACGTAACTGTCTTCGCGCATATCGGTCAGCACTGTCGGTTCGATGAAGTAGCCGCTGTTGAGGCCGGCCGGGCGGCCGCCGCCGGCAGCCACCGTGGCGCCGTCCTGGCGGGCGCGGTCGATCGCGCCCATGATCTTGTCGTACTGACCCTTCGAGACGATCGGCCCGAGCAACGTGCCCTCGTCGAGGCCGTTGCCGATGGTGATTTTTGCTGCCTCCTCGCAGAGGCGCTTGACGACGGTCTCGTAGATCGTCTCCTCGACGAGCACGCGCGAGGTCGCCGAGCAGACCTGGCCCTGGTTCCAGAAGATGCCGAACATGATCCATTCGACGGCCTTGTCGATGTCGCTGTCGGCAAAGACGACGAAGGGTGACTTGCCGCCGAGTTCGAGGCTGACATTCTTGATGTCCTGGGCACCGGCCATCATCACCTTGCGGCCGGTGACGACGGAGCCGGTGAAGGCAAGCTTGTCGACCAGCGGATGCTCGGTCAGCGGCTGGCCGGCGTCCTGGCCGGTGCCGGTGAGGATGTTGAGCACGCCGGCCGGCAGCCCGACTTCCTCGGCGATGACGCCGAGCTCAAGTGCTGTCAGCGGTGTCAGCTCCGACGGTTTGAGCACGATGGTGCAGCCGGCGGCCAGCGCCGGCGCCACCTTCCACGACACCATCAGCAACGGATAGTTCCACGGGGTGATCGCGCCGACGACGCCCAGCGGTTCGCGCACGGCGCGTGACGTGAAGCGGCTGTCGCCGACGGCGATCGCCTCAGGGCTGGTGTCCAGTTCCTCGGCGAGGCCGGCATAATAGCGGAAGCAGCCTGCAGCATCGTCGATGTCCCACAATGCTTCCGGCAGCGGCTTGCCGTTGTCGGCGACTTCGAGCCGGGCCAGCGAGTGGCGCTTTTCCTCGATCTTGGCGGCGATTGCACGCAGATAGGCGGCGCGCTCGCTGCCCGAAAGCTTTGGCCAGGGGCCGCTGTCGAAGGCGATGCGGGCCGCCTTTGCGGCCCTGTCCACGTCTTCGTAAGTTGCCGCAGGCGCACGATGGATGATCTCCTCCGTCGCCGGATCGATCACGTCGAGCGTGCCGCCGCGCCGCGGTTTTTCCCATTTGCCATCGATGAACAACCGGTCCTGCATGCAATACCCCTTTATAGCCCGGTGCGAGTATGGCCAGTCAAAGTGAAACACGCCAGCCGTAAGTTACGGCTGGCGTTGATCTTTTTGCCGCGAGACACTGCTCTGACGGTCGGTCGCCGACCCGCGCCACGCGAGGAACGGCAGAACCGGAAGCACGGCGCAGGCGCTGGCAAAGAGCCAGAACTGCCCGAGGGTCACGAGATCGCTGGTATAGAAGGCTCCCGAGACGATGCCGGCGATCAAGCAGGCATCCATGAGCGGCAAGCTCACGGCATAAAACACTGCCTGGCGCTCCAGGGACAGGCAGCGTTGCACAAGGGTAAAGTAGGTGGAGAAAGCGATCATCTCCGGTATGCCGCCGACGATCAGCAGTCCGCTGGCCACCAGGGAGTTGGGGGCAAAAATCAGCGCAAAGGTCGAAAGGCCCTCGAGCAGGCTGGAGAGGAGATAGGCGCGAAGCAGCGCCTGCGTACTGGTCAAAGCTCCCGCCAATCGGTGCGAGACGACGGCACCAATCAGGGCGCCGGCGCCCTGTGCCGCCAGAAGCAAGGTCCACATCGCCGGGCCGAGATGAAACTGGTCACGATTGAGCCAGAACAGGAACGGCTGCAGTGCCCCGAGCGAGACCATGTAGCCGAAGGCCGGGAGCAGCAAAGCCCAGAGCAAGGGGGTCTCGCGAAACATCGCAAGGGTTTCCCGTCCGAAGCCCGATGCGTGCGAGGGTGCCGCGTTCTCTTGCACCGGCTTGTCGCGTGGTTGAAGCACCAGCAGAAGGGCTGCCCCGATCTGGGCAAGGGACAGCGCAAGAAGGGTTGTCACGATCGAGGTGGAGGCAGCTGCCAGACCCGCCGCCGGCGGACCGAAAATCTTGGCGAAGCGGTCGATCGCCTGGAAGGCGGTGTTGGCCTCCATGTTGCGGCCGGCTGGAACGACGGCGGCGCGCAGCATCAACAGACCCGGCGTGACCACTGCGTCCGCAGCGCCGATGACCACGACGATCATGTGCAATGTCATTGCGTCCGGCGCGAACGCAAGGCCGGGAATGGCGATGGCGGTCACCGACAGGCAGCACAGCACCGGAAGCTGCGGGCCGCTGCGTCGTAGGAGCGAGGCGACGATTGGCGCAAGCAGGAGGCTCGGCAGCAGACGCAAGGCAAGACTGCCGACCAGTTCCGCACCGGCGCCGAAGCGGCTTGCAACGACGAGCGGCAACGCGGCGACGAGCATCCAGGAGCAGAAGGAATCGACGGTGAGGACGAGGCTGATGCGCCGGAAGGCGGCATCGCCCCAAAGATTGGAATTGTCCATAGGAGAGCCCGATGAGACGCAATCGATCTCGGGTCTGCTGTATTGGGCAGGTTTGATGAGATCGAACGCGAACAGGATAAGCCCGCGCAAGAGGCGGACGGTTCTGGGCTCACAGATGCAAGCCCCGCCTTGCGGGGCAAATCAGGCCATCAAATGGGGTTCGCTCGACATGGTCAGCCATCTACCATGGGTGCTTCTCAGGTGACAAGCGGCAGCCTTGATCGTCATGGCTGCCGCTGCCGAGATGCGGCTCTGTGCTATCGCGGCGCGTTGGCCAAGGCCGGCGTGACATTGGCGATCTGGGTGATCACCATGCCGCCGACGATGAAGAACAGGCCAGTCAGCCGCGCCGCATTGACCGGCTTTTGCGGGAAACCCATAAGGCCGTAGTGATCGATCAACATGGAAATGACCATCTGGCCGGCGATGACGGCGACAATGAAGCTTGCCGCGCCGAGCTTCGGCGCAAGGAGGAGAGCCGCGGTGATGTAGATCACGCCGGCGAGGCCGCCGACCCAGATCCACCACGGACCCTTGAATGCCACAGCCAGGCTGGGCAACGGCGCTCGGAAGGCAATCAGCATCGGCAGGATGAGCGCGAGACTGACGCCGAGCGAGACGACCGTCGCCCAGAGCGGATGGCCGAGGAGGCGGCCAAGGTTGGCATTGGCGCCGGCCTGGAGGGGGACGACGGCGCCGGCGAAGATCGCCACGGCAAGCAACAGGAGGGAGGAGAGATTGGGCATTGTTTTTCCTTTTTGTTGCGGCGATCCTCCATCATCTATCTTGGGAATGGAAATTCCAATTTTTCACGTGCTATATTCGTATGATGAATAATCTTGGCGCAATCGACCTGAACCTGCTCGTGGTGCTCGACGCGCTCCTGGCGGAGCGCCACGTCTCGCGCGCGGCTCTGCGGTTGAACAAGAGCCAGCCTGCCGTCAGCCATGCGCTGGCGCGGTTGCGCGCTCTGTTCGACGATCCCTTGCTGGTTCGCCATGGCGGCCAGCTCGAGCCGACGGTGCGGGCGCTGGAGATCGCGCCGCAGCTTGCCGAAGCGCTCGCGCATATGCGTCTGCTCATGGGGTCTCATCCGTTCGATCCGGCGCGCGAGCCCCACGTCTTCCGGCTGGCGATGTCCGACTACGCTGCGCTTGTGCTGCTGCCGCAACTGATGACCGTGCTGCGCCGGCAGGCGCCGAACGTCGATCTCCTCGTCAGCCAGGCAAGCCGCGAAGTGATGATGGCACAGGCCGTCGACGGCGAAATCGATCTGGCGCTCGGGGTTTTCCCGACGCTTGCCGAGGATCTGAGGACATCATTGCTGTTCGAGGAGCACTTCGCCTGCCTGGCCGATCGCGCGAGCCTCGGCGGCGAAAAGACGATGGAACTTTCGGCCTATCTGCAGCGGCCGCATATTCTCGTCTCCCTGCGTGGCGATACCGGCAACGAGATCGACCTTGCGCTTTCGGCTATTGGACACAAGCGCCGCATTGCGCTGGCCCTGCCTCATTGGAGTGCGGCGCCGGGTCTCGTTCCCGGAACCGATCTCGTGCTTACGGTTGCGCGCCGGATCCTGCCCCGCGACGGGGAGATCGGGCCGCTCGCCATCTTCGCGCCACCCTTCGCGATCCCGCCCTTCGCCTTCCGGCAGATCTGGCACCGGCGGCGCGACGGCGACCCCGCCCATCGCTGGCTGCGGGATCTGATCACCGGCATCCTCGCGCCGCCGACTGTGGCCCCCGCGGCCGTGTGATTGGACAAGCCTGAAAACGGAAAGGCCCGGTGCGGCGATGCCGACCGGGCCTTTTTTATAGGCTTTGTTGCGCGTCAGTCGTGGCTGACGCCCTGGATCGCCGAAACCTGCCATTCGGCACCCGGCTTTCGCACGAAAGTCCAGAGCTCGACGGCTTCCGTCAGATTGTCCGGATCGCCGCTGATCACCTTGCCGGTGGTGCGGTCGCGCATGACGTCGATGCTCTCGTAGCGCATGGCGACGGTCGCAAATTCGGTTCCGTTTTCCGACCAGGCTTCGGCGACGTCGCCCTGAACGAGGTGCACGTCGCGCACATCGTTCTTGACGCCGCTCGTGGCGTTGTCGCTGAGCTCTTCGGCGAGGTACGACATGGCTTCCGGCGTCGTCAGGCGACGCAGCGTGCCGTAGTCTTCCGCGGCGTAAGCCGCCTGCACGTCCTTCAGCATCTTTTCGAACTGCTCGAGGTCGGACCCCTGGACGCCGATTTCATCGGCCGGGCCGTCGGTGACGGGCGCCGCCTGAGGGGCTGCCTGGGGTCGAGCCTGCGCCTGACCGCTTGCCTGGCCGCCGCCGATGCTCGGGATCTTGAACGACGGCATGCCGTTCGATGGCTGCTGGCCCGACGAGCGCTCGGACGGGCCGGCATAGGCTGTCTGCTGGCGGTTGCGGTTAAAGAAGCGCATGGCGAGCATGATCAGGCCACCGATCAGGAGCATCTGCACGATCAGGCCGAGGAAGCCGGCAGCACCGCCGAAACCGCCGCCCATCAGCATGCCGATGAGGCCGCCAACCATCAGGCCACCGAGCAGCGAACCGCCGAAGCCGCTGAAGAAGCCCGGACGGGCGTTCGGCTGGGTGGCGTTCGGGCGCGTCTGGCCGGCTGCCGGATTGGTTGCGGCCGGGCCTGCGTCCTGGCGCGGCGTCATCGAACGGTCGATCGGTGCCGCGTTGGTCGGCGCGGTACGGGTGACCGGCGGCTGCGAGAAGGTGCGGGTGCCGCGGCTACCGAAGCCGCCGCCCGAACGCCGCGCTTCGGCGACGTCCACAACGGTCAGCGCAACGACCATGCCGATCGCCATCATTGCCAGAGTTCGTCCAAAACGCCCAAATCGCTGCATTGCCATCACAACCCCTAAATCTTGCTTGGGCTCAAACCGAGCCATCAGGACCTGATATAGGGGCTCGACGCCTGAGATTTAAGCTTTTCGCGTCGCTTTTCGGCCAGTTTACCGTTATCCGACACCGCTAGCTGGCCGAATCCGGCGTGGAATCAGCATCTTCGGCGGACGCCCGAGTGCCGCCCGCCCTTGCCGCTGACGCCTAGCGATTGACTGCCAGGATCATCGTCGCCGCCTTTTCGGCGATCATGATCGTCGGCGAATTGGTGTTGCCCGAGGTGATCGTCGGCATGACCGAGGCGTCGGCGATGCGCAATCCCTTCAGACCGCGCAGGCGCAGTTCCGGATCGACGACGCTCTCCGGATCGGCGCCCATGCGGCAGGTCCCAACCGGATGGAAGATCGTCGTGCCGATATCGCCGGCCGCGCGCTTCAGGTCCTCCTCGGTCTCGTAGGACGGGCCCGGCTTGAACTCGACCGGGTTGAAGCGGGCGAACGAGGGTTGCTTGACGATCTGCCGCGTCAACCGGATGGCGCTGACCGCGACATCGCGGTCGGCCTCCGCCGTCAGGTAGCGCGGCCTGATGTCCGGCGCGGCGGCAAAATCCGGACCCTTCAGATGTACCGATCCGCGGCTTTCCGGGCGCAGATTGCAGACGCTGGCGGTGATTGCCGGGAAGGAATGAACCGGCTCGCCGAACTTGTCGAGCGACACCGGCTGCACGTGATACTGCAGATCCGGCGTTTCCTTTTCCGGCCCGGAGCGGGTGAAGATGCCGAGCTGGCTCGGCGCCATTGCCATCGGCCCGGAACGCTTCAGCAGATATTCGAGCCCGATCGACGCCTTGCCGAACAGCGAGTTTGCCTTTTCGTTGAGCGTCGGCACGCCGGTGACCTTGTAGGCCATGCGGAGCTGCAGATGATCCTGCAGGTTTTCGCCGACCCCGGCTCGTTCGTGGCGAAGCTCGATGCCGTTTGCCTGCAGCACGTCACCACGGCCGATGCCGGAGAGTTCGAGGATATGGGGCGAGCCGATCGCGCCGGCGGAGAGCACAGTTTCGCGGGTTGCGCCGGCGCGCTTGACTGTGCCGTCATGCTGGAATTCGACGCCGGCGATGCGATCGCCCTCGATGACCAGCTTGCGCACATGCGCCTTGGTCAGAACTGTGAGGTTGCCGCGCTTCTGCGCCGGGCGCAGGAATGCCTTTGCGGTGTTCCAGCGGATGCCGGAACGCTGGTTGACATCGAAATAACCGGAGCCTTCGTTGCTGCCGCGGTTGAAATCCGGCGTCTCGGGAATGCCGGCTTCGCTTGCCGCCTTCTGAAAAGCGTCGAGCACGTCCCAGCGCACGCGCGCCTTTTCCACCCGCCATTCGCCACCGGCGCCGTGCATCTCGTTGGCACCGCGATAGTGGTCCTCGGATTTCCTGAAGAGCGGCAGCACGTCGTCCCAGCCCCAGCCGGTACAGCCGAGCTGGCGCCAGTGGTCGTAGTCCTCAGCCTGGCCGCGCATATAGATCATGCCGTTGATCGACGAGCAGCCGCCGAGCACCTTGCCGCGGGGATAGCCGAGCGAACGGCCGTTCAGGCCCTCTTCCGCTGCGGTCGTGAAACACCAGTCCGTGCGCGGATTGTTGATGCAATAGAGATAGCCGACCGGAATGTGGATCCAATGGTAGTTGTCGCGGCCGCCGGCTTCGAGCAGCAGCACGCGATGCCCCGGGTTTTCCGAAAGGCGGTTGGCAAGCACGCAGCCGGCGCTACCTGCCCCAACGACGATGAAGTCGTATATGTCCATGGTTCTCCCTCGATATGTACGGCGCGACCCTTCAGATCCCGGGTTCGGGCGACATCGCTCCTTCAGCCGCGCCCCGGCGCCGCATTCTTGAGCTTCGTCATCTTGTCTTCGTCCTGAACCGCCAGCCGCCGCGAACGAACGCAGGAATACTCCGGCGCCGGATGGTGGCCGCCGGGGGCGTTCGTTTCGGTCTGTTCATATTTGGCCAGACATGCTCCTCAGATGTCCGCTCTGACGCGTACAATCGGGAAAAAACCGCTTGGATGCAAGCGTCCGGAACCGTAAATTGCAAAACAGGATCTGTTCATTTTCGGACAGACGGGGAGTAAGCATGAATCCGAATTTCACCTGGGACGATCTGCAGTTCTTTCTGGCGGTGGCCCGCACCGGGCAACTGTCGACGGCGGCGCGGCGCTTGAGGACCAGCCATGCCACGGTGTCTCGTCGCATCGACAGGCTGGAATTCGCGCTCAAGGTCAAGCTGTTCGAGCGCAATCCGCGCGGCTACATCTTGACCGGCATGGGCCAGCGCTTCGTCGAAACCGCCGAGCGGATCGAGCGCGAGACCGAACAGTTGCAGCTCGACATCAATGACGGTCTGACGGCGCAACGCGGCGTCGTCCGTCTCAGCACACTCGAAGGCTTCGGCAACTTCTTTCTGGCCGACCGGCTGGCGGACTTTGCGGCGCGCTATCCGAACGTCTCCCTGGAGATGCTGGCGATCCAGCAGATCATGTCTCTGTCGCGCAAGGAGGCGGATATCCAGGTGGCGCTGACGGCGCCGAAGGCTGGGCCTTACCAATCCGAGGTGCTGACGCCCTATACGCTGCATGTCTATGGCGCGCGCAGCTATCTCTCGAAGCACCCGCCGATCACCGGGCGCAACGATCTCGCCGCACACCGCTTCGTCGGATACATCGACGACATGATCTTCGCGCCGGGTCTCGATTACCTGGGGGAGCTGCAGCCGGGCCTGCATGCCCATTTCCA
The DNA here is from genome assembly GCF_014852035.1 of Ensifer sp. ENS03. Classification (NCBI taxonomy): domain Bacteria; kingdom Pseudomonadati; phylum Pseudomonadota; class Alphaproteobacteria; order Hyphomicrobiales; family Rhizobiaceae; genus Ensifer; species Ensifer sp. ENS03. Next base: position 441,087 of record NZ_JACVAV010000004.1, read on the forward strand.
GAGTTCGAGCATCCTGACGCAGTTGAAGGCCGTGCGGCAGGGGCTGGGCCTTTGCGTCTTGCCACACTTCATCGCGCAGCAGGAAGACGACCTGGAGATCGTTCTGCCGGAAGAGATCGAGCTCAAGCGCACCTACTGGCTGGTTTGCCATAGAGACCTGGTTGCCGTCCCGCGGGTAAGGGCGGTGCGCGAATTCCTGATGCAGAGCGTCAGGGAAAACCGCGGCCATTTCACCCGTGAAATGGCACTGCCGACCACAGACGTTAGGCACCTGTCGCGCTCCTAAATCCTGCCTGATTGTGGCGATATATGATCTTGCAACCAAGGGCAGTGATTTGCGGACCGAAAGACCGTGGTCTCGCGGATCAAAATCGACCTAGTTTATCAACAGCTGGAATTATTCTGTAAATTCAGTGAGTTGTCGATTTTTGAAGTTTTTTTGAACGTGGCTGTTGACGTGTCGGATGTGTGGGGTCTATAAGCCCGATCACTGAC
>NZ_JACVAV010000050.1:0-250 GCF_014852035.1 Ensifer sp. ENS03
TAGTCTCTTGTTAAAACGTGACCGACAAAGTCACTTTCCGAAAGAACCCCTAAAGGTTCCTCACGAGCTCCGCCGCCCACGTTTCTCTTTCTCTATATTCAATTGTCAAAAAACCGACGAACGCACCGTCCGTCAAACCGTTTCCACAAAGCCCAGAACTCTCGTCCCGAACCCCTCAATCAGCACCAAGCCAATCAGGAAACTCTAGAGCGAAGGTCGTCGTCGCCAGCAGCGCCGCCGCCCTCGTCAG
>NZ_JACVAV010000051.1:0-244 GCF_014852035.1 Ensifer sp. ENS03
GAGCGAGCACATCGGCGAGCCACGCTTGTGGATCGATGTCATTGAGCTTGGCGCTCATGATCAGCGTTGCCATGAAGGCGGCGCGATCAGCACCACGGTCGGAGCCGGCAAAGAGCCATGCCTTCCTGCCCAGAGCGAAGCCGCGCAACGCCCGTTCGGCGGCGTTGTTGGTGAGGCAGATCCGGCCATCGCCGAGGAAGGATGTGAAGCCGTCCCAGCGCTTCAGCATGTAATCGATCGGCTC
>NZ_JACVAV010000005.1:0-430456 GCF_014852035.1 Ensifer sp. ENS03
CCACAAAGCCCAGAACTCTCGTCCCGAACCCCTCAATCAGCACCAAGCCAATCAGGAAACTCTAGAGCGAAGGTCGTCGTCGCCAGCAGCGCCGCCGCCCTCGTCAGTGATCGGGCTTATAGACCCCCATCCTCGCAGACGTCAACAGGGATTTTCGGAAAAAATGACAGATTTCTGACAAAGCCCACAAACGCAGGGCTTTGCGCCCCCAAAAAAGTTTTGCCCCCTCCCCCGGGCCTGTGCAGACACAATTTGGCCCTACCTTTTTCACAATCGGCCTATCTAAGCGAAAACGAAGATGCGTCGCGGATACGGGCGCGCGGACAGGCTTGGGATATATAGGATATCGCCCTTACAGCGCCGCGCGTGATTTGACTCCGCCGCGTGAAAGATGCACACCTTCGCGCAACGTATCGCAGGCAAGAATACGGTTTAGAGAAATCGGGGACCCTCAGTTCGGCATGATCACCGACAAGAACATGGTCAGGTCGCTTGGCGACCAGCCACCGATCCTGGCGCATGGCCGGCGCGCGCCCGACAGGCGCGAGATTTCGCTGCGCTGGCTGTCGGGCACCTTCCTGACGGGGATCACCTCGAGCCTCCTGATGGGTGTCGCGCTCTTTGCAGCGCTTGACGGACGCCAGCAGCTGGCAATCCCGGCCGAAGCCTATGCCGCACTCGATGCCGGTTCGAATGGCGACGAGCAAGCGATCGCCGTTCGCGGCGGCCGCATCCTGTCGCCGAAGCTCGTTGCCAAGCCGGCCGACAAGACGATCATGGAAGTCTCGACGATGACCCATGACGGCGAGAAGGAAGTGGTGCGCAAACAGCCCTTCGTTCACGTGAAGATGGCGCTCGCCGCCAATCACCAGGCCTCGGAAAGCTATCCGGACTTCGATCCTCTGGCGATCTTCTCGACGGAGGAGGCAGACGAGGAATCCCCCGTTTCGCGAACCGGCACGCTTTACGGCTCGAACGTCGATTCCGAAGTGGCGCTGAAAACCGTAGACTTCCCGCTGCGCGGCGGCCCCACCTTCGACAGTTCGATGTCGCTAGAAGAGGTCGAGGAAAATGTCCGCACCAACGGCTCTGTCCTGACCGAGGGCAGCACTCAGGTCGCCTCGCTCTATTATGTCGATCCGCAGCGCTTCGCCTCGGAGAGTGACGGGATCGATCTTCTCCAGGGCCTGACCGCGCGCATCGTCGAGCAGAACAAGAGTGACGCCGCCTACGAGACGATCGACGAAGAAACCACCGAATACGCCGACGACATCATTCCGGTGCGGCGCCAGACCGACATCGCGACAGTCATGAGCAGTGCCGGCTACACCAAGGCGCAGGCCGAGGACGCCGCCAGCTATCTCGGCCAGGCGCTCGGCGCCAGCGAGCTTTCCGAAGGCGATGTCCTGCGCATCGGCATCATCCAGAACGGCGAGACGCAGAAGGGCCAGGACGCACGCATCGTGCGGGCCACGATCTATTCGCGCAACCGGCATGTGCTGACGATGGCGGTCGATGACAAGGGCCGCTTCGTCCCCGGCGCCGAGCCACCGAGGCTCGACGCGGTCGCCACCGCCTTCGACGACAACGGCGCGCCGGTCATGACCAGCAGCCACGACCTGCCGCGGGTCTATGACGGCATCTACCGGGCGGCACTTTCCTACGGCATGAACGCCGACATGGTCGGCCTCGTCGTCAAGCTGCTCGCCAGCAATGTCGATTTCCAGGCGCAGCTGAAGCCGACGGATTCGCTTGAAGCCTTCTTCTCCGTGACCGACGAACGCGGCATGGCGACGGAGGAATCCGAGCTCCTCTATGTTCGCGCCAAATTCGGCGATGCCGTTACCGCCTTCTACCGGTTCCAGGATCCGAGCGACAACACGATCGACTATTTCGACCAGGACGGCAAAAGCATCCGCCAGTTCCTGCTGCGCAATCCCGTGCCGAATGGCCATTTCCGTTCGGGCTTCGGCATGCGCCGGCACCCGATCCTCGGTTTCTCGCGCATGCACACCGGCGTCGACTGGGCAGCCCCACGCGGCACACCGATCATCGCCGCCGGCGGCGGTGTCGTCGAAAAGGCCGGCTGGGATTCCGGCGGCTATGGCAACCAGACGCTGATCCGCCATGCCAACGGCTACGTGTCCTCCTACAACCACCAGAGCGCGATCGCCAAAAACGTCAAGGTCGGCAACAAGGTCGTTCAGGGCCAGGTGATCGGCTGGGTCGGAACGACCGGCCTTTCGACCGGACCGCACCTGCACTACGAGCTGATCGTCAACGGCAACAAGGTCGATCCCTTGCGCATCCGACTGCCCGGCGGCAAGTCGCTTTCTGGCGACGCGCTGGCGAAGTTCGAGAAGGAACGCGACCGCATCGACGAATTGCTGAACAAGGACGGCACGGGCGCAGAGGTCGCGAGCAACTAACCGCTCCCCTCCCCTGGTCGAAAATCGGCACAAACAGAAAGGCCGCCCCGAAGGGCGGCCTCTTGATTTGTGCGCTGCCGGACTTAGGCGGCTTCCTTGTCCGGCCCCGCCCCGCGCTTGAAGTTGAGGCGGTCCGAGCCCGAAAGCACCTTGACGGTCGAACCATCAGGGAACTCGCCCTGCAGGATCTTCTCGGCGAGCGGATCCTGCACGAACTTCTGGATCGCCCGCTTCAGCGGACGGGCACCATAGGCCGGGTCGTAGCCCTTGTCGGCCAGGAACGCGCGGGCATCGTCGTCGAGTTCCAGCGTGATCTTGCGCTCGGCAAGCAGCTTGCGCAGCCTTTCGAGCTGGATATCGACGATCGCCCCCATCTCCGACCGACGCAGCCGGTGGAACAGGATGATCTCGTCGACGCGGTTCAGGAACTCCGGCCGGAAGGCGGACTTCACCACCTCCATCACCTGGTCGCGAACCGCATCACTGTCCTCATTTTCGCCAAGCCCGACCAGATACTCCGCGCCGAGGTTCGAGGTCATGATGATCATCGTGTTGCGGAAGTCGACAGTGCGACCCTGACCATCGGTCAGGCGGCCGTCGTCGAGCACCTGCAGCAGCACGTTGAAGACATCCGGATGCGCCTTCTCGATCTCATCGAACAGCACGACCTGATAGGGCCGGCGCCGAACGGCTTCGGTCAACGCACCGCCTTCCTCATAGCCGACATAGCCCGGAGGCGCACCGATCAGCCTGGCGACGGAGTGCTTCTCCATGTATTCTGACATGTCGACACGCAGCAACGCGGTCTCGTCGTCGAAGAGGAACCGGGCAAGCGCCTTGGTCAGCTCCGTCTTGCCGACGCCGGTCGGGCCCAGGAAGATGAACGAGCCGATCGGCCGGTTCGGATCCTGGAGACCCGCACGGGCACGCCGGACGGCACGGGAAACTGCCTGCACGGCGTCACCCTGGCCGACGACCCACTTCGCCAATTCGTCTTCCATGCGAAGCAGCTTGTCGCGTTCGCCTTCCAGCATCTTGTCGACCGGAATGCCCGTCCAGCGCGAAACGACATGCGCGATGTTGTCGGGGGTCACGACCTCCTGCACCATCGGGTTGGCATTGGCGTTCTCCTGGCTTTCGGCGTCCGAGAGCTCCTTTTCGAGCTTCGGAATGACACCGTAGGTCAGTTCGCCGGCACGCTGGAACTCGCCCTTGCGCTGGACGATCGCCAGTTCGTTGCGGGCTTCGTCGAGCTGCTTCTTGAGGTCGGCGGCACGCCCGAGCTTCTGCTTTTCCGCCTGCCAGCGGGCCGTCAGCGCGGATGCCTGCTCTTCGAGCGAAGCAAGATCAAGTTCGAGCTTCTCGAGCCGATCCTTCGACGAGACATCGGTTTCCTTCTTTAGGGCCTCGCGCTCGATCTTCAGCTGGATGATGCGACGATCGAGCTCGTCGAGCTCCTCGGGCTTGGAATCCACCTGCATGCGCAGCCGCGACGCGGCTTCGTCCATCAGGTCGATCGCCTTGTCCGGCAGGAAGCGGTCGGTGATGTAGCGGTTCGAAAGGGTCGCGGCGGCAACCAGCGCCGAATCCGAAATCCGGACCTTGTGGTGCTGCTCGTACTTTTCCTTCAGACCGCGCAGGATCGAGATCGTGTCTTCGACCGTCGGCTCCTCGACCATGACCGGCTGGAAGCGACGGGCAAGGGCCGCGTCCTTTTCGACATGCTTGCGGTACTCGTCGAGCGTGGTCGCACCGACGCAATGCAGCTCGCCGCGCGCCAGCGCCGGCTTCAACAGGTTGGAGGCGTCCATGGCGCCATCGGCCTTGCCGGCCCCGACCAGCGTGTGCATCTCGTCGATGAACAGGATGATCTCGCCGTTTTCGGCCTGCACCTCGTTGAGCACGGCCTTCAGCCGCTCCTCGAACTCGCCGCGGAACTTCGCACCGGCAATCAGCGCGCCCAGGTCGAGCGCCATCAGCCGCTTGTCCTTGAGGCTTTCCGGCACGTCACCATTGACGATGCGCAGTGCCAGGCCCTCGGCGATCGCGGTCTTGCCGACGCCGGGCTCACCGATCAGAACCGGGTTGTTCTTGGTGCGGCGCGACAGCACCTGGATGGTGCGGCGGATCTCGTCGTCGCGGCCGATGACCGGGTCGAGCTTGCCTTCTCGCGCGTCGGCCGTCAGGTCGCGCGCGTATTTCTTCAGGCTGTCGAAGCCCTGTTCGGCAGTGGCGCTGTCGGCGGTGCGGCCCTTGCGGATGTCGTTGATCACCTGATTGAGCTTGGTCGGCGTGACGCCGGCCTTCTTCAGGATGTCAGCAGTGGCCGCAGAGCTTTCGATCGCCAGCGCCAGCAACAGGCGCTCGACGGTGACGAAGCTGTCGCCAGCCTTCTTGGCTGCGTCTTCGGCGCTCGAAAACACCCGCGCAAGCGGCTGCGACAGATAGACGGAACCGTTGCCGCCGGAAACCTTGGGAAGCTTTGCAAGCGCTGCGTCATTGCCGGCGCGCGCTTCGCGGGCATCACCACCGGCCCGCTCGATCAGCGAGGCGGCCATGCCCTGGTCGTCGTCGAGCAGTACCTTCAGCACATGCTCCGGCGTGAACTGCTGGTGTCCTTGCGCCAGCGCATAGGTCTGCGCCGACTGCAGAAAACCGCGCACGCGCTCGGAATATTTTTCGATGTTCATACTCTACCTCCATAGCCCGGCAGGCCCATCATGGCACCCGTCGGTGTTTCAGGATCAGGCTCCCGCATTCGGCAAGCCTGTCAGTGTGGCGCGATCCCCGCTTTGCGTCGGATCAACGCGTCCGAAGCGAATATGGGGCAGCGATTTTGGAAATTAAAGAGCCTCTCGGCGCTCCTGAGACGGAAATCTGCAACCACGAGGCGGCCGCGCACCGAAAGGGTAACGCGGCCGCGGGATCGTCTATGCCGCGGGGGTCCGCTCGGCGAAGGACGCGCCGAATTCCTTCATCCGCCGCACATAGTAGGCCGGCTCGATCAGGACCTCCGGCAGATAGAGGCCCGGCGTCGGGGCGGCCCCTCCTTCAAGGCCGAGCATGCGCTCGACCGCAAGGGCGACGCCAAGCGCCGTCAGTGGGGCCTGGCCCTGAGGGTGCACAATCTCATAGCGACGGTCGACCAGTTCGCCGTGTTTGTCGCGGCCCTTGATATCGATGGCGATCTCCGTCGAGAACGGTTCGCCGCGCCGCCTGCTCGCGGACACGCTATAGGCAAGATCCAGGCGGATATCGCTGGCGTTGGTACGGGCCGAAAGCGCCATGACGTCGAAGGGCGAATAGGCGGTCGCTTCGAGTTCGACGCCGTCAACGCTTCTGAAGCGCGCCTTGGAATCCTCGCCGCCGGCCCAGTGGAACTTGCCATCCGCGACGGTCAAAGCGGCGGGCGCAAGGCCGGTGATGCGGTTGTAATCCGCAAGTGCTGCCGGCCCACCCATGTCCTCTTCGTCGAGCAAGACGCCGATGCGGATCGTGTCGATCGCCTCATAGGCTTTGGCAAAGTCGAGGATCGGGAAGATCGCGGCGCCGGCGAGCCAGTGGCTGGCGAGCAGGATCGGCGCACTGTCCGGCGCGTGGATATACTGCGCCATCTCCGGACCGACCTCGAAGGTGCCGCTCGATAGGCTGATATAGGGAATGCCGTGGCGCTGGGCGTAACGCATCGAACTCAGCTTTTCGTCTTTCAGGAAGATGACGACGGCGCTGAAGCGGGGCGCATCGCCAAGGCCGAGATCCGGGCGACTGAGGTCGACGCTGACCCCGACCGCGCCGCCAACCTCACGTGCGACCGCCTCGGCCCTGCCAAGATCGCGGCCACCGATCGCGATCGGCAGCGTCGGGTGCAGACGACGAATGATCCTTGCGGCCTGCGACCCGACGACACCGGAACCACCGACAATCAAAACGGGCAGAAACTTGCTCGACATCTTCCTATCTCCTAAACGAGAGGTAAGCGGCACCTACCGAACTTACCATTGGTAACTTACTGTTGGTAAGTAAGATGCCGAATACCACTTTCAAGAGGCATGGGCCGACGCGAAAAGAGGATTGTGATCGATGAGCCGGACGAAAGGCCGAAAGCTTGCGAAGCCCGAGCGGCGCGCCCAGCTGCTCGAGACCGCCAGGGAGATCCTGCGCGAACGGGGCGCCGACGCCCTGACGCTTGGCCATCTCGCCGAAGGCGCTGGCGTCAGCAAGCCGATCGCCTATGAACACTTCGGCACGCGCGAGGGGCTCTTGATCGCGCTCTCCCAGGAAATCGAAGACCGGCACACGGAAAAACTGAAGGTCGCGCTGAAGGGTGCATTAAATCGGCTCGAAGCGGTCGCCGATATCATCAGTTCCGTCTACATCAACTGTGCTGTCGAAAGCGGCGAGGAATGGCAGGCGATCTCCGGCGCGCTGCGCGGCAATGCGGACATGATCGCCACGCAGCAACAGCAGGCTGACGATTACGTCGCCATGATCAAGGCAGCCCTCTCTCCTTTCTCGGAAGTCCCCGAGGACGATCTGAGGCTTCGCTGCACGGGTATCGCCGGCGCGGCCGAGGCGATCGGCCGCGAACTGATCCGCGGGCGCACAAACGAGACCGCTGCGAGCAGCAACCTAACTGCGCTCATCATCGACAGTGCCAAAAGCTGACCAGTGCAACTGGCTGATCAGCGTTTGCCGTGCAAAGAAAAACCCGGCCGCGATGGGCCGGGTTTTTGATGCCTGCACCGGGCAGGCTGACTAAAGCGACTTCGCTTACTCGGAAGCAGCCAGAGCCGGCGCTTCCGGAGCGTCATCACCCGACGGCTGAGCTTCGTCGGCAGCACCTTCCTGGGCGCTGCGGCGCGGACGGCGCGGACGCGGCGCGTTGCGGCGGCGCGTTGCGGCACGGCCGGAAGCGGCAGGAGCTTCTTCTTCCATCGCAACTTCGGCCGGCGTGCCTTCGATCACCGGCTGCGGGCCGGTACCATCGATGACAACGGGCTGCGGCTCGGCAACAGGCGTTACGGCTGCGGCACCCGAAGCCGGCATGTCGTCGGCGTAGCCCTGATCCAGATCGTCCTGGTCCTGGTCGGCTGCGTCGTGGCCGCGGAAGTCCTGACGGTCGTCACGCTGGAAACGATCCTGCATCTGCGCCTGCGCGGCAGCAATGATGCGGTTGTAGTGTTCGGCGTGCTGCAGGTAATTTTCCGCCATGACCCGGTCGCCGGAGCTCTGGGCGTCGCGCGCAAGTGCAGAGTACTTCTCGGCGATGTGCTGGGCCGTACCGCGAATCTTCACATCCGGGCCGGAGCTGTCGTAGGTCCGCGTCAGCGGATTCGAGCCCTTGCGGTTGTGATTGTTGTTGCTTCCATTGTTGTTGTTATTGTTGTTGTTATTTCGCCCGCGGCCGCGCTTGTTTTGCTGTCCTGGCCTCATAGTACATTCACCCGAATTCTCTTGATAATGATGATCATGTGGTTTCGTCTTCCGGCCGGATCCGCCCGACAGAGCACGCACCGTTGCGCTCGCACAATGGCGGCTTCGGCGCCGACTGACGTCAAATTAACAGGTACCCGCACAAGGCACGTGTTGAACCCTAGCAACTCTTTCTTGAGAGCAATCCCCGTGGCCAGGTCATACCGGAACGAATCTTAGGTCCATGACCTTCTGCCCAGTGCGCGGGCAAACTAGCCCGCTTCCTCTGGGATTCCAAGCCCTTTCTTTGCCTCTGCAAGAAAGAAGATGCGCCAGTGCAGCATTTTTTCAACGGTTTGTGTCGCGTTCGAAGATCAGGACGCGGTCATTGCCGCCGAGATCCTTCGCCTCTTCACGCAGACGGAATTTTTCGGCGTAAAACAACGCCGTTACCGCCTCTTTCTGGTCGAAACCGATTTCCAAGCCTATCACGCCGTTTGTCTCAAGATGATGACCAGCTTGAGAAGCGATGGCGCGATAGGCATCTAGCCCATCTTCTCCGCCATCAAGCGCTGCGGCCGGGTCGTGAAGTCTCACCTCCGGCTCAAGCTCTTCGACCACACTGGACCGGATATACGGCGGATTTGAGACGATAACGTCGTAACGACCGTCCACCTTTTCGTACCAGTTGCTGAGCAACGGCCGAAAGCGATCCGCAAGTCCGAGAGCGACGGCATTTGCCGTCGCCGTTGCCAGCGCGTCTCCGGATATATCGGTAGCCGTGCCCCTGGCTTCAAGAACCTCAGACAGAAGCGCGAGACAAATCGCGCCCGTGCCGGTCCCGAGATCGATGATCTCGCAACCTCCCTTTCGCGCGACCACCGCGCGCAGATAGGGGATCATGCGGTCGACCAAGGTCTCGGTGTCCGGGCGCGGCTCCAGGGTTTCCTTCGACAGCCTCAGCGGCAGACCGAAAAACTCGCGTTCACCGAGGATGCGATAGACCGGCTCGCGCGCCAGCCGGCGCGCAACCGCCGCCCGGATCCGCTGGGCATCCTCATCCGAAACCGGGTCCCTGCCCCGCGACACGACCGCGCTCAGCGACAGGTCGAGCAGGCCCGAGATCAGGTGCCGGACGTCGAGCGCCGCATGCTCGATGCCGCCCGCCTGCAGGCGATCGCGACTTTCGGCAACCAGGCTCGCGAGCGTCTCGGCCATCTCTTAGCCCCGCTGCTCGCCGAGCTGCGCCAGCTGGCTCGCCTGGTAGTCGGCAAGCAGCGCATCGACGACTTCGTCGATCTCACCCATCATCATCCGGTCGAGCTTGTAGAGCGTCAGGTTGATGCGGTGGTCGGTAAGGCGTCCCTGCGGGAAATTGTAGGTGCGGATGCGTTCGGAGCGATCGCCCGATCCCACCTGGCTCTTGCGGTCGGCCGAGCGTTCGCTGTCGGCGCGCTGGCGCTCCATGTCGTAGAGGCGCGAGCGCAGCACCTGCATCGCTTTCGCACGGTTCTGGTGCTGCGACTTTTCCGAGCTGGTGACGACGAGCCCGGTCGGCAGGTGGGTGATGCGCACGGCCGAGTCCGTCGTGTTGACGTGCTGTCCGCCGGCGCCCGACGAGCGCATCGTGTCGATGCGGATATCCTCGGGCCGGATCTCGATATCGATGTCTTCGGCCTCGGGCAGCACTGCGACGGTTGCCGCCGAGGTGTGAATGCGACCGCTCGCCTCCGTCTCCGGCACGCGCTGTACGCGGTGCACACCAGACTCGAACTTCAGCCGCGCGAACACGCCGCGCCCGGAAACTGTAGCGATGATTTCCTTGAAACCGCCGGCTTCGCCTTCGCTCGACGACAGCACTTCGACCTTCCACCCCTTGCCCGCCGCATAACGCTCGTACATCCGGAACAGGTCGCCGGCAAACAGCGCCGCCTCGGAACCACCGGTTCCGGCGCGGATTTCAAGGATTGCGCTTTTTTCGTCGGCCGCATCCTTCGGCAGGAGCAGGATCTGGATTTCCTGTTCCAAACCCTCGATCGTCGCTTGGACCTCGGGCTTTTCCATTTCGGCGAGATCACGCATCTCGCGATCGGTCGATTTGTCGGCGAGCATGGCGGAGATGTCGGCAAGCTCCGCCGTCGCCTTTTCGTAGGCGCGGATCTTCGTCACCACCGGCTGCAGTTCGGAATACTCCGAGGCGAGCTTGACGTAGACGTCCGCGGCCGGGCCGGCGGACATGCGCGCCTCGATTTCACCGAACCGCCGTTCCAGTTCGCGCATCTTTTCAACGGGAAGCTTTGCCAAGTCTCACTCCAATGCGTCTCGCCCCGGCCGGATCAGCTCCGGACGAGGGTTGCGACGCGTCACTTCAATCTAAACCGGAATGCCGTTTTCCGCGGCGAAATCCACCAGCATCTGGCGAACGGGCGTCTGATCTCGCGTGTCGTCCAGTGCAGCGTTGAGCAGTGCGCCGAGCTTGGACGCGTCAAGCGCCAGAAGCATCGCCTTGATCGGTCCGACGGCCGTCGGCGACATCGACACCGAACGGAAGCCAAGACCCAGCAGCGCCATGGCCGAGAGCGGCTTGCTCGCCATCTCGCCGCAGAGCGTCACCGGCGTATCGTGCCGGTCGCCGGCGCGCACGATATCACGCAGGATCCTGAGGAACGGGCGCCCGAGCACGTCGAAACGATCGGACACGCGGGCATTGCCGCGGTCGACGGCCATCGCGAACTGGAAGAGGTCGTTGGAGCCGACCGAGACGAAGTCCACCTCGGTCATCAGCTCGTCGAGCTGCCAGAGCAGCGCCGGCACTTCCAGCATGGCGCCGAATTGCAGCTTGCGCGGCAACTGTTCGCCGAGCTTCGACTGCCGCTCGATTTCCTTCTGCAGGAGGTCGCGCGCGATCCTGAGTTCGGAGACCTCGGTGACCATCGGCAGCATCAGCTTGAGCTCGGCACCGGCCGCCGCCCGCAGCATCGCGCGGAGCTGGGTGCGCAGCAGACCCGGCCGGTCGAGCGAAAGCCGGATGGCGCGCCAGCCGAGCGCCGGGTTTTCCTCTTCCGCAGCGCGGAAATAGGGAACCACCTTGTCGCCGCCAATATCGAGTGTGCGGAAGGTTACGGGCTTGCCGCCCGTCTGCTTCAGCACGCTGCGGTAGAAGGCTTCCTGTTCCTCCGCCTTCGGCATGGTCGAGGCGATCATGAACTGGAGTTCGGTGCGGAAGAGGCCGATGCCTTCGGCACCCGCCTCGTTCAGATGCGGAAGGTCGACCAATAGGCCGGCATTCATCTGCAACGTGATACGCGTGCCGTCCCGGGTCAGCGGTTCGACGTCCTTCAGCGCGCGGAACTGTGCCTGACGCCGCGCCCGGAAGCGAACCTTTTCCTCATAGGCGCGCTGCAGGTCGGCGAGCGGCCGCAGATGCACCTTGGCGTCATCGCCATCGATGATGATCGCGTCGCGGTTTTCCGCAAGCGCCACGGCACCGGTCGCCTGGCCGATCACAGGAATGCCCATGGCGCGGGCAACGATCACCACGTGGCTGGTGACGGCACCCTCTTCGAGCACCAGGCCGCGCACATTTTCGCGCGGATAGTCGAGCAGCTCGGCAGCGCCCATGGCGCGCGCGACGATCACCGCATCGTTCGGGAAGTCGCTCGCCGAAAGCTTGGCGCCGTAGCCCGAGAGCTGGCGCAGCAAGCGGTTGGCGAGATCGTCAAAATCATGCATGCGCTCGCGCAGATAAGGGTCCGTCAGGCGGATCATGCGCGCTTTGGTTTCGCTCTGCACACGCTCGACGGCGGCTTCCGCCGTCAGGCCGTTGCGGATCGCTTCTTCGAGCTTGCGCACCCAGCCGCGGTCATGCGCGAACATGCGGTAGGTCTCGAGCACGGCCCGATGCTCGCCCTCCATCGACACCTCGCGGCGCGACAGCATGTCGTCGATCGAGATGCGCAGCGACCCGAGCGCCTCGGCAAGCCGCTGCAGCTCCTGGTCGGTATCCTCGTTGAGGAGATTGGTGACGACGATCCTTGGTTCGTGCAGGACGACATAGCCAAGGCCGATGCCTTCGCCGTAGCTGTTGCCGTCGATCGAGACGGGACGCGAGAGATCGAGTTCGAGACCTGGCTTGGTGATCTTCTTGAGCTCGCCGGTTGCCACCATCTCGGCGAGAACCATGGCGGTCGTTTCGAGCGCCTCGACCTCGTCCTCGCGATAGTTGCGCATCGCCTTGTTCTGGACGACGAGAACGCCGAGCGCGCGCCCTGTGCGCAGGATCGGCACGCCGAGGAAGGAATGATAGATCTCTTCGCCGGTCTCCGGCAGGTAGGTAAAGGCCGGGTGAGACTGGGCGTCGGACAGATTGAGCGGCCGGGCCGAAGCGGCGATGGTACCGACGAGGCCCTGCCCCATCTTCAACTGCGCCAGGTGAACGGCGGCCTTGTTCAGACCTTCGGTCGCATAGAGTTCGAGCACGCCGTCGGAGCGCAGCACGTAGACCGAACACACTTCCGCGACCATATTCTGCGCGATCTGGCGCACGATACGGTCAAGGCGCTCCTGCGGCTCCAGCGGTTCCGCCATCAACTCGCGCAACCGCTTGAGGAGAACGCGCGGACCTGCGGAAAGGTCTCTCATCGCGTGGGGTCTCCCGAAATAGAGGGGACGGCAGCAAACGGGATGCGCGGCCAAGTCGCCGCGAATCCCAAATCGGTCGTCTGTCGATTAACTCTTATCGAGACCGTAGGCGGAATGCAAAGTGCGAACCGCCAATTCCGCATAGGGTCCATCGATCAGGATCGAAATCTTGATCTCGGAAGTGGTGATCGCCTTGATGTTGATGCCCTTGTCGGCAAGCGCACGGAAGGCCGACGCTGCAACACCGGCGTGGCTGCGCATGCCGATACCGATGACCGATACCTTGACGAGGCCGGCTTCGGACTGGACGACGTCGTAACCGATCTTGTCCTTGTTGTCGCCGAGCACCTTCAGTGCCTTGTCGACATCGCCGGAGGGAACCGTGAAGGTCATGTCGGTTTTCGAACCGTCCTCGGAGATGTTCTGGACTATCATATCGACGTTGATATGGGCTTCAGCCAGCGGGCCGAAAATCGCGGCGGAGACGCCCGGCCGGTCGGCGAGACGGCGCAGCGAAATCTGGGCTTCATCCTTGGCATAGGCAATGCCGGTTACGACTTCCTGTTCCACGATCTCATCCTCATCACAAATCAGCGTACCGGGCGGATTGAGAAGGTCACCCATGCCCGGCGCATCGGGATCTTCGAAAGACGAACGCACGAAGGTGCGGACCTTGTGCACCATGGCAAGCTCCACCGAGCGCACCTGCAGCACCTTGGCGCCGAGCGATGCCATTTCCAGCATTTCCTCGAACGCGATCTTCTTCAGACGCCGCGCCTTCGGCTCGATGCGCGGGTCGGTGGTGTAGACGCCATCGACGTCGGTGTAGATGTCGCAGCGATCAGCCTTGACCCCTGCGGCGATCGCAACCGCCGAGGTGTCGGAGCCGCCGCGGCCGAGCGTGGCGACGCGGTTGTCGGGCCCAAGCCCCTGGAAGCCGGCGATGACGGCGACCTGGCCCTCGCCCATGCGGCGGACAAGTTCGGCACCGTCGATGTCGAGAATGCGGGCAGCGCCGTGGGCGTTGTCGGTGCGGATCGGGACCTGCCAGCCCTGCCACGATCGGGCGTTGATGCCCATCGACTGCAGCGCGATGGCGAGAAGACCGGAGGTCACCTGTTCGCCGGACGCGACAATCGCGTCGTATTCGCGCGCATCGTAGAAGGGCGAGTTGGCGCCGGTTGCCTTCGGCATGTTCTGCACCCAGCCGACCAGCTCATTGGTCTTGCCGGACATCGCGGAAACGACGACGGCAACTTCGTGGCCGGCATCGACCTCGCGTTTCACATGGCGGGCAACATTGTGGATGCGTTCCAAATCAGCGACGGACGTCCCGCCGAATTTCATCACGATGCGTGCCATGTGCCTCTACCGGTACCCAAATTGCGCGCGCTTGCGCGCGTGACAGGAAAGCCCCCGCCGGCGCCCGACGGTCAAAAAGCTTGGGAGACTTCTCGCACATCGGCAGTCACCGCTTCGGGGAGCGGAAAGTCGCGGCGTCTCTTAGCGGATCAGGGGCCTGCGCGCAATGGCAGGGCGGCAGGAATAAGGCTCCATACGCACGGTGGGGAAACGTGCGCGGTCGCGGTTTGCGCCACTTGAAATTGCGGCAGCGCCGGCTAGGCTGCCAACGGACGCTTGAGGGGGCAGACATGCAAGCACATCGCATACCCGCAACCGCACGAATGATGGCCCGCTGTGCCGTCGCGCTTTCCGTGACGCTCTTGTGTTCGACACCGTCGAACGCCGCCGATTTCGACCAGGCGCGCATGGCGCCGCAAGGCGACTGGACGGTGATCGTCAGCCCCTATGTCTGGGCGGCGAGCCTCAAGGGGGACGCATCGCTTGCCGGCTTCGACACCGATGTCGACGTGCCCTTCAAAGACACGCTCGACCATCTCGACCTGGCGCTGATGGGCAACATCGAGCTGACCAACGGCCAATGGGGTGTCTATTTCGACGGCCAATACGTCCGTACCAGCCAGGATGAGGAGCTGCTCAGCCATGAGATCGGCCTCGACATCAAGATGACGACGCTGGCCTTCGGCGCGTTCTATCAGGTCTATGAGCAGGAACTCGGCGGCAACACCGTCTTCGGCAAGCCCCGGACGCTGTCGATCGAGCCGACGATCGGTCTGCGCTGGACGAAGCTCGAGGCGGACGTGTCCGTGGCCGGCTTCAACACGAGCAAGAGCGCCGACTGGACCGCCCCCTTCGTCGGCCTGCGGCTCAACGCCGATCTCGGCGAGCGCTGGAACCTCGTCGCCGAGGCCGATGTCGGCGGCTTCGATGTCGGCTCAAAGCTCAGCGTCAACGCCCAGGCCTATCTCGGATACCGGACCGAAATGCTTGGCCAGCCGACAATTTTGCGCGCCGGGTACCGGTTGCTCTATCAGGATTACGAAAGCGACGACTTCACGGGCGCGAACAAGTTCCGCTGGGACGTGAACCAGCACGGCCCGGTGATCGGCTTTTCCATGTTGTTTTAGAACCTGGGCCTGCTTCAACGCTCAAGGACCGACTGGCGGATACCCAGCATACGCTTTGCCCGCGAAGGAGAATGGTATGACGTTCATCGTAAAGCCGGCCGTCCGATCGGTCACATCCGCACTTGCCGCCCTTCTCATGCTCGGTCAGACGACGGCGGAAGCCTGCACCCGCCTCGTCTATCTCGGCCCCGATGACAATATCATCACTGCCCGATCGATGGACTGGAAGAGCGACGTCGCGACCAACCTCTGGGTCCTGCCGCGCGGCATCGAGCGCAACGGTCAGGCAGGGCCGAACTCATTCAAATGGACGGCGAAGTATGGAAGCGTCGTGGCCACCGGCTATGATGTCTCGACCACCGACGGCGTCAACGAGGCCGGCCTCAATGCCAATCTCCTGTGGCTGGTCGAATCCGAGTACCCTGACTTCAATGACAAATCGAAACCGGGCCTGACGATCGCCGCCTGGGCGCAATATGTGCTCGACAGCTTCGCCACTGTGGAGGATGCGGTGAAGGCGCTTGAGAAAGAACCGTTCACGATCGTCACCGACAACGTACCGGGTGAGAACCGGCTGACGACACTGCACCTTTCGATCTCGGACAAGACCGGCGACAGCGCCATCGTCGAGTATATCGGCGGCAAGCAGGTGATCCATCACGGTCGCCCGTATCAGGTGATGACCAATTCGCCTGTCTTCGACCAGCAACTGGCCCTGAACGCCTACTGGAAGCAGATCGGCGGCACCGTGATGCTGCCGGGCACGAACCGCGCGGCCGATCGTTTCGCGCGCGCCTCGTTCTACGTCAACGCCATTCCGAAGGACGAGAACCCCGACCGTGCGCTGGCCAGCGTCTTCAGCGTCATTCGCAATGTCTCGGTTCCCTATGGGCTCAACACGCCGGAGGAACCGAACATTTCCTCGACCCGCTGGCGCACCGTGGTCGATCACAAGCGCAAGCTCTATTTCTTCGAGTCGGCGCTGACCCCGAACACCTTCTGGGTCGACCTGAAGAAGATCGATTTTACCAAGGAGACCGGCAAGGTGATGAAGCTCGATCTCGGCGAAAATCAGGATCACACCTATTCGGGCGATGCGACCGGCGACTTCAAGCAGGCCGAACCGTTCAAGTTCCTCGGGTTGCAGATGTGAGCACACCGGCTCGGGGCCGGCGCGAAGCCATTGAAAATTGCGCGCGACGGTGTTATTGACGCTGCCGCAAGTTCAAATTCGAGAAAGGGGGGCTGCACGTGATGACATTTTTCCGGCACCACCGCCAGCGTGGCCCCGTCCAAGCCCTGCAGATGCGTTTGCAGGGCTGACCAGACATCCTTTCGCGAAGATCGCGAGCTTATCCCTGGTCTGCCCAGAGTGATGCAGTGCGGAACCGTTTCGGTTTGAACGCCTGCATCGTCTTCCAATACCGAGCCGATGCGGCCCGAGCACAGCATGTCTGTGTTGCGGGCTCGACCATCCGAAACCCCGGCCTGAAGTGCCGCCCCGGATGATCCGCCGTCGCTCGTGCAGTCCAGAGAACGACCATGGCCTTGATCAATATCCGCAACCTCGGCGTCAGCCTGAGCGCACCGCTTTTCTCCAGTCTTAGCCTGTCCGTCGCATCCGGTGATCGTATCGGCATCGTCGCTGCCAACGGCCGCGGCAAGTCGACCCTGCTGAGATCAATCGCCGGCAGCTTTGATCCGACCGCCGGCGAAATCACCCGCTCGCGCGGGCTGACGGTCGGTCACGTCGAGCAGAACGTGCCTTCGTCGCTTTTACCTCTCTCCTTCCACGACGCCGTTCTTTCGGCCCTCCCGGCCGACCAGGCGGAAAACGAAAGCTGGCGCGTCGATATCGTGCTCGATTCCCTCGATGTGCCGGAGGTTCTGCGGGCTCGCGCCGTCTCGGAGTTGAGCGGCGGCTGGCAGCGCCTGATGCTGCTTGCCCGCGTCTGGGTCAGCGAGCCAGACGCGCTGCTGCTGGACGAGCCGACCAACCATCTCGATCTCGCCAAGATCGGCCGGCTGGAGGCCTGGCTGAATGCGCTGCCACGCGACGTGCCGGTGCTGGTTGCCAGCCATGACCGCGCCTTCCTGGACGCAACCACCAACCGCACGCTGTTCCTGAGGCCAGAGCAATCGCCGATCTTCGCGCTCCCCTATTCGCGGGCGCGCGCCGCTCTCGATGAGGTGGACGCATCGGAGGAGCGGCGTTACCAGCGCGACATGAAGGTGGCGCAGCAACTGCGTCGCCAGGCCGCCAAGCTCAACAATATCGGCATCAACTCCGGCAGCGACCTGCTCACGATAAAGACGAAGCAACTGAAGCAGCGCGCAGAACGGCTGGAGGATGCGGCAAAGCCCGCGCATCAGGAACGTTCCGCCGGCGCGATCCGGCTCGCCAATCGAGGCACCCATGCCAAGATCCTGGTGACGCTCGACGACGTCCATGTCGAAACGCCCGACGGCACCCCGCTTTTCCGCACCGGCAAGCGCTGGATCTGCCAGGGCGACCGCATCGTGCTGCTTGGCGAAAACGGCGCCGGCAAGACCCGGCTCGTCAACCTGATCCGCACGGCGATCGAGGAGCCCTCCCGCGCGCCGGAGACGCTGAAGGCAACACCCTCGCTGGTGCTCGGCTACAGCGACCAGGCGCTTGCCGGCCTGTCGGACGAGGAGACGCCGCTTGCCGCGCTGTCCCGCCGCTTCTCGCTCGGCGACCAGCGCGCCCGTAGCCTGCTCGTCGGTGTCGGCGTCGGCATCGACATGCAGGAAAAGGCGATCGGCCGGCTGTCGGGCGGCCAGAAGGCGCGTCTTGCCATGCTGGTGCTGCGCTTGAAGGAGCCCAATTTCTACCTGCTCGACGAACCGACCAACCACCTGGACATCGAGGGCCAGGAAGCGCTCGAAACGGAGCTGTTGAGAAACGAGACGAGCTGCCTGCTCGTCTCCCACGACCGCAGCTTCGTGCGCAATGTCGGCGACCGCTTCTGGCTGATCGAGAAGCGCCGCCTCGTCGAAGTCGAGGACCCGGAGGACTTCTTCGCCTCGGCGGCGGCAGGCGACGTCGGCTGACATAAAGCGCAATCATCGCATTTGTGACGCCCGCAACAAGCGGCGTCACAAATGCCAACATCATCAGGCGGGCGGCCGCGCAATCAGGCATGCGACTTCGCCGCTGTCAAATATCTGCGCCGACAGTGCCTCGACCAGCCAGCGGTGGCGAAGGGCCGCCGCCGCGAGCCGCGCGCCAACGTCGTCCGCCCCCGTGGACGGCTCGTCATGAAAAAGAAAAAGACGTCCCTCAGGCTTCAACAGCTGCGCCAGCGCCGCAAACTCTCGAGCGGGATCGCCCCGCGTGAACACGCCGACGCGCATGGCGAACGCCTTGTCGAAGCGACGGCCACCGAGATCGAACGAGCGAAGCTCCGCAACCCGCAAGGTCGCCCGGCCTGCAGCAACATGTTCAGCATTTCTGCGTGCTGCCGCCGCGATCATCACAGCCGAGCGATCGATGGCGACAATCTCCCCTTCGTCGAGCCGATCGCAAACCTTCGTCACGGCAATGCCATGGCCGCATCCGACTTCGAGCAGATGATCGGACGGCTGCGGCGCGATGACGCCGACCGCCCAGTCGATCCTGTTCAAGCCCATGTGGATTCCCCCCCTCGCCGGCGCAGAAACTAGCACGCGGAAGAGCCATAGCGCCAACCAATCCGATGCAAAAATAAAACCACTTGCAAAACAATATCAGATTTGCCACCCTTTCCGTGACAGGCATGCCGCAACGGGAGAGATACTATGCGCAAGGTCATCATGTGGGACATGGTTAGCGTCGACGGCTTCTTCGAAGCACCGGGGCACGACATCGAGTGGTTCGTCTTCGAGGACGAGCTCGCCGCCTATATCGGCGAAACGCAGCTCGAGGCCGACACCCTGCTTTTCGGCCGCGTGACCTATGAAATGATGGCGGGCTACTGGCCATCCGCCGAAGGCGACATCGCGACCTTCATGAACGGCGTCGAGAAATTCGTTTTCTCGCGCACGCTGACCTCCGCCGATTGGGCCGGCACGACGCTCGTGACCGGTGACGCTGCAAGCGAAGTCGAACGACTGAAGGCGCTGGATGGCGGCACGATCTTCGTTTTCGGCAGCGCCGACTTCGCGAGCGAACTGATCGAGAAGGGCCTCGTCGACGAATATCGCCTCGGCATCAATCCGGTGCTGCTCGGCGAGGGTGTGCCGCTGTTCAAACCAGGGCTGAAGCGGACGAAACTCAAACTGACCCACACACGCCCTCTGACGTCCGGTGTGGTTATCCTGCACTACCAGCCAGAAGCGGACGCCTAGCAGGACGGGCGCCACGCTCGCGTGTGCGCCGATCTGGCCCAGCGCCGCCTCTTGACTTCCTTGTCCGATCGTCCGACTTCACTGCTGCACAAGTCCCTAAATCGGGATCGATTTAAGGATAGAATTATGCAGCACTTTAAATTGCTACAGCGTCCTTAGCGCGCCTTGAAAGACGCGCGGCGCTGTCGGGACGATGCAAGGAGACGGCGACATGAGCGAGACCGCACGCACGACGATCGACCAGAGCGAGGTTGACCGCTTTTCCGCCATGGCCGCGGAGTGGTGGGATCCGACCGGCAAGTTCCGGCCGCTGCACAAGTTCAATCCCGTTCGCCTCGCCTATATCCGCGACAAGGTGGCCGAGCATTTCGGCCGTGATCCCAGGAGCCCGCAGCCGCTCAAAGGTCTGCGCCTGCTCGATATCGGTTGCGGCGGCGGCCTCCTGTCGGAGCCGATGGCACGCATGGGCGCCGATGTCCTCGGCGCCGACGCCTCCGAAAAGAACATCGGCATCGCCAAGACGCACGCGGCCGGAAGCGGTGTGGCTGTCGACTATCGCGCCGTGACCGCCGAAGCCCTTGCCGAAGCCGGCGAGAGCTTCGACATCGTGCTCAACATGGAAGTGGTCGAGCATGTCGCCGATGTCGATTTCTTCATGACCACCTGCGCCCATATGGTTCGCCCCGGCGGTCTGATGTTCGTCGCCACCATCAACCGCACCATGAAGGCAGCGGCGCTTGCCATCTTCGCAGCCGAGAACGTGTTGCGCTGGCTGCCGCGCGGTACGCACCAGTATGAAAAACTGGTGCGCCCGGAGGAACTGGAAAAGCCGCTCGTGGCCAACGGCCTCGAAGTGACCGAGCGGACCGGCGTCTTCTTCAATCCGCTTTCCAATCAATGGAACCTGTCCAAGGACATGGACGTCAACTACATGATCGTCGCCAAGCGGCCGCTATGAGCAACTGTCGGCGGCCTCAGCCAGCCTGCCGACGCTCCTGCCACTCGCGCTTCAGCAGCGCATAGACGTATTCGTCGCCCCAGACATCGTTGAACCGGTCGTTCTCGATCAGATGCGCTTCGCGGCGCATGCCGAGACGCTCGACGACGCCGACGGATGCCTTGTTGAGGGCATCGAGCCGGGCAAAGATCCGGTGAAACTTCAGCGTCGAAAAGCCGAGATCAAGCAACGCCCGCATCGCTTCCGTAGCGTAGCCCTTGCCGGCAAAGTCGGGATTGAAGATGTAGCCGGTCTCCGCCTGTTCCGCCGCACTGCTTGCGAGCTTCAGCAGGACCTCGCCGATCAGTACGCCATCCTCGCGGCGCTCGACGGCAAACACCGCGACGTCCCCATCGTCAACGAGCTTTGGCGCCGAAGCCTTGGCGAATTTTGTCCGCGCTGCCGTTTCGTCGAGCGGGTGCTGATAGAGATAATGGTAGACCTCCGGCAGGCGGTGATAGGCAAAGAATGCCGGAAAATCGCCAGGCGCGAAGGGCCGGATAACGAGGCGATCAGTGGAAATGTGAACATCGGACAATGCCATTGGCTGGAAAACTCCCATTGCAAAGCTGCGAGATGGGAGCCAAGGCATTGTATTTAAAGGGCGGGAACCAAAGTTTAGACGCGCAGATGCGAAAGTGCCCCGCGTCAGTTGACCTCGTCGGGCAAGATCGGCAGCGGCGCGACCGCGATGCCTTCTTCGAGCAACGCCACGGCCTCTTCCGCCGTCGCCTTGCCGATCAGCCCGCGCTCTTCCGCCTCGCCGTAGTGGATCTTGCGGGCTTCCTCGGGAAAGCGCTCGCCGACATCCTCGGCGTTCTCGCGTACGGACTTCACCAGCTCGCGGATCTTGGCGACCGTTTCCTTCTGCGCCTGGTCCATGATCACCGCCCGCGTCGCCTCCTTCTTGCGCGCGGTCGCGACCGAGGGCGCCATCAGTTGCTTGGCAACGGATGTCGAGTTGCAGCTCGGACAGGAGACCAGCTTGCGTTCGACCTGGCGGTCGAAATCGTCACTCGACGAGAACCAGCCCTCGAAATCGTGGCCGTTGTCGCAGGAAAGGGTGTAGCGGATCAAGCGGCAACGCCTCCCTTCCCGGTCGGCGCCACTTCATCGAGCACGAAGCTACGGGCATTCTTCAAGTTCGGTATCTTGGCGCGCGCCGCATGCACGGCGGCGACATCGATGTCGGCAAGCACAACCGCCTCGCCCGTAGGGCCAGCCGAAGCGAGCACGCGCCCCCAGGGATCGACGATCATAGAATGGCCGAACGTCTCACGCCCATCCTCATGCGTGCCCCCTTGCGCGGCGGCAATGACGAAGAGGCCGTTCTCGATCGCGCGGGCGCGGAGCAGGATTTCCCAGTGCGCCTCGCCCGTCTGCCGCGTGAAGGCGGCGGGCACCGACATGATCTCGGCGCCGGCAACGGCCTGTTGCCGGAAAAGCTCCGGGAAGCGCACGTCGTAGCAAATGGAAAAGCCAAGTTTGCCGAAGTCGAGTTCGGCCAGGCGCGCAATGCTGCCTGGCTGATAGGCGGCACTTTCCCGCCAGCTCTCGCCGTTGTCGAGATCGACGTCGAACATATGGATCTTGTCATAGTCACAGATCTTTTGGCCATTCGGGCCAAACAGCAGGCCGCGATTGGCGATCTTGCCGCCGGCAAGCGCGATCGGCGTCGAGCCGACATGGAGGTAGACGCCAAGTTCGCCGGCAAGCTGAGCTGCCGCCGCGGCAATAAGATCGTTGGCCTCGTCCTTCAGGATCGCGCGCAGCGCCGCCCGGTCCCGCTGCAGCGCCCCGGTCATTTCCGGAGTCTGGATATAGGTCGCGCCGTGGGCTGCCGCTTCGCGCGCGAGCCGCACCATCGTCTCCGCATTCTTGCGCGGATCGACGCCGGAACACATCTGAATGGCTGCGGCCTTGAAAGTCATCACGTCCAACTCCTAAGCGCTCACCGCTGATAAACGGGTCGTCGCCTCATGCAAGGTACGGTGCCTCAGGCAGCCAGCATCGCGTCGAGTTTGCCGGCGCGTTCCAGCGCGTGCAGGTCGTCGCAGCCACCGACATGAATGTCGTTGATGAAGATCTGCGGGAACGTCGTCCCACCGTGCGACTTGTCGATCATCACCTGCCGAACGTTCGGATCATAGGTGGCATCGTGCTCGAGGAAGGAAACGCCCTTGGTTTCCAGGAGTTTCTTTGCGGCCGAGCAATAGCCGCAGAACTGACGCGTATAAATGACCACCGAAGCCATGATCCTGAACCGCTCCTTTGCCGGCGACCGTGCCGGACATCTGATTGTCATATAAGACCGGATACGGCTCTTGCAAAGGTCAAAACCGTGACCGACCCGGCTCCCGCCCGCTTCAGCGCACGGGTCGCTGCGGCAACGGTTGCGCCGGTCGTATATACATCGTCGACGAGAACCACGCTTTTCCCACTGAGACCCGCCCTGCCGCTTTCCGAGACGGCGAAGGCGCCGCGGACGTTCTCCTCGCGGGCGCGCAACCCCAGGCGTACCTGCGGGCTCGTGCGCCGGATGCGCCTCAAGATGTCGGGCTGATACGGACGACCGGAGAGCTGCGCAATGGCTCGCGCCAACTCCGCCGACTGGTTGAACCGCCGCTTCCACAGCCGGAAGGCGTGCAGCGGCACGGGGATGATCGCGTCGGCGGAAGCGACGGCACCGTCGCTCGCCCGGATCATCCATGTCGCCATCATCGGCGCGAGATCCGTGCGGTCGCGATATTTCAGCCCGTGGACCAGATCGCGGGCAACGCCTTCATGGATCGCCACCGACCTTAACCGATCGAATGCAGGCGGATTGGCGATCGCCTCCGGTGACACCGCTCCGGCGCCGTGATCGACCGAAAACGGCATGCCGAGAATATCGCAATAGGGCCGTTCGATCAGCGGCAGCGTCGCCCAGCAGGAGGCGCAGACCGCGCGATGATCGCCGACCAGCCGGCCGCAACCGCAACAGACAGGTGGAAAGACGAGATCGACAAGCCCCAGTCCGAACCGTCTCAGCATGCCCGCGCGCCACGCCTGCGGAATACGCAACCTCTCCCATGCCATGCGGTTGACTTTGTGCCTCCGAAGGTCTCTTTGCTGCCCATCGCGGAGAGACTATCGTGGAAAAAATCTTTGACCAGAGCCTCGTCGAGGCGCACCGGGCAAGGGCGCTCAGAAACGCCGATCCGAAGGCCGGTTTTCTTCTCGACATCGTTGCCGAAGAGCTCGCCGAGCGTGTCGGCGTGGTCGAGCGTCATTTTGATCGCGCACTCGAACTTCACGGCTATACCGGAGAAACGGCCCGCCAACTGATGGCGACCGGCAAGATCGACGCCATCGAGCGCGTCGAGACCGACGCCCGCTTCAGCTCGACCGAGGCGCCGGTGACGATCGCCTCGCTCGAGGAAGTTCCGGCCGAACCGGAAAGCGTCAACCTGATCGTCTCGCCGCTGTCCCTGCATCTGACCAACGATACACCGGGCGCCTTCATCCAGGTGCGGCGGGCGCTAAAGCCCGATGGGTTGTTCCTCGCCGCCATCCCGGGCAGCGGCACGCTGCAGGAGCTGCGCGAAGCGCTTCTGGCTGCAGAGGCCGAATTGACCGGCGGCGCCAGCCCGCGCGTCATTCCCTTCGCCGATGTCCGTGACGTCGGCGCTCTGCTCCAACGCGCCGGCTTCGCTCTGCCGGTCACCGACACGGAAACCTACACGGTGCGCTATGATTCGCTGTTCGCGCTGATCCGCGACCTGCGCGCCATGGGCATGACCAGCCCGCTTTCGGCGCGCAGCCGCACGCCCGTTTCCAGGCGGTTCTTCCTCAGGGCTGCGGAAATTTACGCGGAGCGCTTCTCCGATCCGGACGGCCGCGTTCGCGCTACCTTCTCCATCATCTATCTGTCCGGCTGGGCGCCGCACGAAAGCCAGCAGAAGCCGCTGAAGCCGGGTTCAGCAAAGCAACGGCTTTCGGCAGCGCTTGGCACGAAGGAGCAGCCGCTGTAGGGCGGCATCCACCCCAGATCCGGTCTTAGTGCTTATGCGCTCGGGAACGCTGCGGCGAGCGAGTCGTAGACGTAGGTCAGGGCGTTGCCGATCTGGTTGGCCCCGAAGATTAAGCTGAGGGAGACGAGGGCGGCGATCAGCGCATACTCGATGGCGATGCCGCCGTCCGTGCCACCAAACAAGCGTCTAAGCGTTTCCATGCGTCCCCAGCCAGATTTGTGTTCAATCCGAATCGGACGCCAGCGCCAAACGGGCCGATGGCGTTCGCCTCAGCAGCCGCTCTTGCGGCCGTCGGCATCGATAATGCAAACCGCTCCGGGCATTTCCTGAAGGACGCTGCGCCGAACCGTGTAGCGCTTGGTGGTCCCCTTCGAAGGGATGGAGCCGGTGGAAATGTTGTCGTAATCGACGGGCGTGTTCGCCATGATGCGCTTGTCGGTCTTGGATGACAGCATGGGCGTCAGGATCAGCGTCAGCGCGATCACCGCCGTTCCGAACAACAGCGACAGATTGAGCACACCTGTCCGGCGGGACTGATTGTTCATCAGATCCTTTTCCTGAACCGTGTTCCAGAAATCGTCGTCCACCATCCCAGCCTCACAAACGCGCAAAATACGGCGAACGCAAGCGCCCTTCCCAAGCTTGGTTCCACCGCACTGCCTGAAATCGATACGCCGTTGCCAACGATACGTACCAAAACTGAATTGGAGCTATCTTTGCGCCAGGGAGATAAACGATCGATTAATAATCAATCAGATTTCGGGTAGGTTCAGAGCAAATCCATAAGAAACGGGATAAGCGGTTCGTCTGCCGGCGGCATCGGAAAATCGCGCAGGGCCTTTGGCCGGACCCACTTGATCGCCTGGCCTTCCCGCCCGATCGCAACCCCTTCATAGCGGCGGCAGACATAGAGCGGCATCAGCAGATGGAAGTCGTCATAGGTGTGGCTGGCGAAGGTGAGCGGCGCCAGGCATGCGACCTTGGTGCGGATGCCGAGTTCTTCCTCAAGCTCGCGGATCAGGGTTTCCTCCGGCGTCTCGCCGGCTTCAACCTTGCCGCCCGGAAACTCCCATAGGCCGGCAAGCGATTTTCCTTCCGGCCGCTGCGCGAGCAGGATGCGACCATCGGAATCGACAAGCGCGCAGGCCGCGACAAGCACGATCTTCTTTCCGTTGGCATCCATGGCCTCAAGCTCCCGGCGTTCGATAGATGTAGCTGTAAACCTCGGAGAAACCGGCGCCGCGATAAAGCGCCTTAGCCGAGCTGTTATCCGCTTCCACCTGCAGCCAGGCCTTCTTGGCTCCGCGCAGACGCGCCCAGCGCAGGCAGACGTCGAGCATCGCCTTGCCGACGCCCCGGCCACGGACCCGCTCGTCCACGGCAAACTGCATGATGCCGGCAAGATCGTTGTCCTGGACGACGAGCGCCACGGCCGTCGGCCCCATCTCGGCATCCTCGAACAGGAAGAGGCCACTCTCCGGCTTGATCGCGTTGATGATTTCGGCCAGCGCCGCCTTGCGCTTCGGATCGCTCTTCGCAATCCCGATGCACGCATCGACGAACCGGCCGACGTCCTTGATCGGCAGGTGATCGATGCCGTCGCCGAACTCGCGCTCGACCAGGTCGACGCTCATGACCAGGCTGCGGCTGAACGCATTCCAGCCCTCGGCATCCATATGGGCGACAAGCTGCGGCGGCGTCAGCGGCGTCTGGCGCACAGTCAGCGGCCGGCCGTAGTCGGCAAAGCGCCGGGCAGCCTTTTCGAGACGGACCGGGATGTCGCGATAGTCGGACGGATCAAGCGGATTGACGGAATTCAGCCGCTTGGAATCGTGGCCTGCATTGAGCCGGATCAGCCAGCTGCCATCATATTGCACGGACGCTGCCGGCCAGGCGCGGAAACCCACGGCCTCGAGACGGCGCACGTTTGGAAGATCCACCATTGCCACTTCCCCAGCTTCGGCCTGTGCCTTGCCCGCCACGGGCCGAATATCATTCGATGTCATCTTGCTACCTCTGCACGGCCTGGCGCGCCAGGCCGCTCACCATCACATAACCGGCGCCTCAGCTCCGGTAATCGCCGTTGATCTCGACATATTCCTTCGTCAGGTCGCAGGTATAGACAGTGGCCCGACCGGAACCGAGGCCGATTTCGACGCGGATCGTGATGTCCTCTTCCTTCATCACGGCCGTGGCCGCGGCTTCAGAATAGGTGGGATCGCGCTCCCCCTCGACGGCGACGCGCACGTCGCCGAACCAGATCGCCAGCCGGTCGCGCTCGGCCATTTCTCCGGACTTGCCGACGGCCATGACCACGCGGCCCCAGTTGGCGTCTTCACCGGCGACCGCCGTCTTGACGAGCGGCGAATTGGCGATCGAAAGCGCGATGCGCTTGGCGGCCGCATCATTCTCGGCGCCTTCGACAGTCACCTCGACCATCTTGCGAGCGCCTTCGCCGTCGCGCACGACCTGGAGCGCGAGATCGCGCAAAAGGTCGTTCAGTGCGGCGCGGAAGGCATTAAGACGCGGGTCGGCCGCATCGGAGATTGCCGGCTGGCCGTCGGCCGATGCCGCGCCCGTAGCGAACAGCATCAGCGTATCGGACGTCGAAGTGTCGCTGTCGACCGTGACCGAGTTGAAGGTCGGGCCGACGCCGGCCGAAAGCAGGGCCTGCAGCGCCGAAGGCCCAATGTCGGCATCCGTGACCACGAAGGAGAGCATCGTCGCCATGTCGGGCGCGATCATGCCGGCGCCCTTCGAGATGCCGTTGATCGTCACCTTGACGCCGTCGATTTCGGCGCTGCGTGTCGCTACCTTCGGATAGGTATCCGTCGTCATGATCGCCTTGGCGGCTTCGAACCAGAAGTCCTCCTTGCCGGCAATAGCCAGATCGTCGAGCACGCCGGCAAACTTGGTCGCGTCCAAAGGCTCGCCGATGACGCCGGTCGACGCCAGGAAGACTTCGCTCTCCGCGCAGCCGACAGCCTTTGCCGCCGACTTTGCCGTCAGTTCCGTCGCCTCGCGGCCCTTCTTGCCGGTGAAGGCATTGGCGTTGCCGGAGTTGACGACGA
Source organism: Ensifer sp. ENS03 (assembly GCF_014852035.1). Classification (NCBI taxonomy): domain Bacteria; kingdom Pseudomonadati; phylum Pseudomonadota; class Alphaproteobacteria; order Hyphomicrobiales; family Rhizobiaceae; genus Ensifer; species Ensifer sp. ENS03. The sequence goes on from NZ_JACVAV010000005.1 coordinate 27,403, forward strand.
CAGCGCGCGCGACACCGCCGGCAAGGTTCTTGCGGCAGAAATCGACAGGGGCCGAAGGGCACTTGGAACGGGTGAAGACACCGGCCACGACGGCCGGCCGGTCGAACACCATCATCAGCACGTCGGTGCGGTTCTTGTACTTGATGCCGGCGGCTGCGGTCGCCATGCGGACGCCGCGCACGGAGGGCATTTCGGCAAAGGTTTTCGGAGCGAGCGGAGAAACGGAGCCGGACATGGGAAACCTGCTGTGACGTGTTGGAGCCAAAGCATTTCCAGGAAGACCATAGCAGCCTTCAGGAAATGCCTAAGAACAAGGATCCGGAGCGGTCTACAACCGAAACGGCTCCAGATCCATCTTGCGACAAATGCCCGAACGGTTTTCACCGCCGGGCATCGACAAAAAGCGGTGACGACAGGCCCCGCCAGTGGCAGGGCCCGCCGATCGAATTACTTGGCTTGTTGCGCTTCCTGCGCCTTGTTGGCCTCGTCATAGGCCTGCTTCAGCGCCGGGTCGGAAATTTCGACGCCTGCATCCTTCTTGGCTGCGGCAAGCAGCTCGACATACTTGTCACGCATGACAAGCTGACGAACCTGCTGCTCGACCTGCTCGAGCGGCGGCGGAGCCTGCGGACGCTTGTCTTCGACCAGGATCACGTGGAAGCCGAACTGCGTCTTGACCGGGGTCTTGGTGTAGGCGCCCTTCTCGAGAGCGAAGGCAGCCGTTTCGAATTCCGGCACCATGCGGCCCTTGGTGAAGTAGCCGAGGTCACCGCCGTCGTTCTTGTTCGGATCGGTGGACTTCGCCTTGGCAAGCTCGACGAAGCTCTTGCCAGCGTCGAGTTCCTTGATGATTTCCTTGGCTTCGTCTTCCGTCTTGACCAGGATATGGCGGGCCTTCACTTCGTCCTGAACCGGAATGGCCGCGACTTCCTTGTCGTAGCGTGCCTTAACCTCTTCCTTGGTGATGGCGTCGACGACATGCTTCTTGAAGTAGGCGTTGTGAAGTTCGCGCTCGGTGAGGTACGCGACGCGCTGCTTGAAGGTAGCGTCGTCCTGCAGGCCTTCCTTCTCGGCCGTGGCGGAAAGAAGCTTAACGTCGATGATCGCCGACAGTGCTGCGGCGCGCTTCTGCTCTTCCGGCATCTGCTGCAGCTGCGGGTCGAGACCACCCAGAGCAAGATTGAGTTCGGACTGACGCACGTCCTCGCCGCCAACCTTGGCGACCACCGGATCGGCGTCTTCCGCCCGCGCGCCACCATGTACGGCCATCGCCGCAACCAGTGCCACGGCGGCCAGGGTTTTCAACTTGGTCATGCTCACTAACCTTTCACATTGGCCTTCGGCGCAATTGCCTGCAGCTTGTAGCGGCTGCACAACACCAGAATGTGGCGGTTCTGTAGCCGTCCGGCAGTGCAATTGCGTTGACATAATTCGACCCCCCTCTTATCTGTCACGCAACCTCGCGTCCAGAACAGTTTCCGGGCGTTTCACGGCATTGCGCGGTTTTCGCGGCGCGGCCATGAGACCCAAGGCAACAAAAATGAAAGGACCATTCGTATGGTCAGTCTCGGCGGCCTAGCCCGCAAGTTGTTTGGCTCCTCCAACGATCGCCGCGTGCGTGGCTACAAGGCACGGGTGGACGCCATCAACGCACTTGAAGCCGACATGAAGGCTTTGTCGGATGAGGCGCTCGCCGGCAAGACGGTGGAATTCCGCAAGCAGCTGGAAGAAGGCAAGACGCTCGACGACCTTCTGGTTCCGGCCTTTGCGGTCGCCCGCGAGGCGGCCCGCCGCGTGCTCGGCTTGCGCCCGTTCGACGTCCAGCTCATCGGCGGCATGATCCTGCACGAACGCGCCATCGCCGAAATGAAGACCGGTGAAGGCAAGACCCTCGTCGCGACGCTTCCAGTCTACCTCAACGCGCTCGCGAGCAAGGGCGTGCACGTCGTTACCGTCAACGACTACCTCGCCCAGCGCGACGCCGGCACCATGGACCGCATCTATAGCTTCCTCGGCATGACCACGGGCGTCATCGTCCACGGCCTGACCGACGAGCAGCGCAAAGCCGCCTATGCCTGCGACATCACTTATGCCACCAACAACGAGCTCGGCTTCGACTATCTGCGCGACAACATGAAGTACGAGCGCGGACAGATGGTCCAGCGCGGCCACTTCTTCGCCATCGTCGACGAAGTGGACTCGATCCTCGTCGACGAAGCGCGCACGCCGCTGATCATCTCCGGCCCGCTCGACGACCGCTCGGATCTCTACAACACAATCAACGAATTCATTCCGCTGCTTTCGGCTGAGGACTACGAGATCGACGAGAAGCAGCGCTCGGCCAACTTCTCCGAAGAAGGCACCGAGAAGCTCGAAAACCTGCTGCGCGAGGCGGGCCTGCTCAAGGGTGAATCGCTCTACGACATCGAAAACGTCGCAATCGTCCACCACGTCAACAATGCGCTCAAGGCCCACAAGCTGTTCCAGCGCGACAAGGACTACATCGTTCGCAACGGCGAGATCGTCATCATCGACGAATTCACCGGCCGCATGATGCCGGGCCGCCGTTATTCGGAAGGCCAGCACCAGGCGCTCGAAGCCAAGGAAAAGGTGCAGATCCAGCCAGAGAACCAGACGCTCGCATCGATCACCTTCCAGAACTACTTCCGCATGTACTCCAAGCTCGGCGGCATGACCGGTACGGCCTCCACCGAAGCGGAAGAATTCGGCAACATCTACGGCCTGGAAGTCGTTGAAGTTCCGACCAATCTGCCGATCAAGCGTATCGACGAGGATGACGAGGTCTACCGTACGCAGGGCGAAAAGCTGAACGCCATCATCGACGAGATCAAGTCGGCACACGAGCGCGGCCAACCGATGCTGGTCGGCACGACGTCGATCGAAAAGTCCGAGCAGTTGGCCGACCTTCTGAAGAAGTCCGGCTTTGCCAACTTCCAGGTTCTCAACGCCCGCTACCACGAACAGGAAGCCTTCATCGTCGCCCAGGCCGGCGTGCCCGGCGCCGTCACGATCGCCACCAACATGGCCGGTCGCGGCACCGACATCCAGCTCGGCGGCAACGTCGACATGCGCATCCAGCAGGAGCTCTCGGAAGTCGAGCCCGGCCCCGAGCGCGAACAGCGCGAACAGGCGATCCGCGCCGAAGTGCAGCAGCTGAAGGAAAAAGCGCTGGCCGCCGGCGGGCTTTACGTTCTGGCTACCGAGCGCCACGAAAGCCGCCGCATCGACAACCAGCTTCGCGGCCGTTCCGGCCGTCAGGGCGACCCGGGTCGATCGAAGTTCTACCTGTCGCTCCAGGACGACCTGATGCGCATCTTCGGCTCCGACCGCATGGACGGTATGCTGCAGAAGCTGGGCCTCAAGGAAGGCGAGTCGATCATCCATCCGTGGATCAACAAGGCTCTCGAACGCGCCCAGAAGAAGGTTGAAGCCCGCAACTTCGATATCCGCAAGAACCTTCTGAAGTACGACGACGTTCTCAACGATCAGCGCAAGGTGATCTTCGAGCAGCGCATCGAGCTGATGGATGCCGAAAGCGTCACCGAAACCGTGACCGACATGCGCACCGAAGTCGTCGAAGACATGGTCAGCAAGCGCATTCCCGAGAAGGCCTATGCCGAGCAGTGGGACGTCGCCGGTCTCAAGGCCGACGTGCAGCAATACCTCAATCTCGACCTGCCGATCACCGAATGGGCTGCCGAGGAAGGCATCGACGAAGCCGATATTCTCGAGCGCGTCATGACCGCTGCCGAAAAGGAAGCCGCCGACCGTGCCGAACGCTTCGGTCCGGAGATCATGCAGTATGTCGAACGCTCGGTCGTGCTGCAGACGCTCGACCATCTGTGGCGCGAGCACATCGTCAACCTCGATCACCTGCGTTCGGTCATCGGCTTCCGCGGCTACGCCCAGCGCGATCCGCTGCAGGAATACAAGTCCGAAGCCTTCGAGCTGTTCCAGGCCCTGCTCGGCAACCTGCGCCAGGCCGTGACCGCACAGCTCATGCGCGTCGAGCTGGTGCGCGAAGCAGCCGAAGCGCCGCAGCCGGCTCCGCCTGTCATGCATGGCCACCATATCGATCCGCTCACCGGCGAGGACGATTTCGGCGACGGCACGCTGCTGGCCGCCCCGCCAGTGCAGCGAGACGCAACCAACCCATTGTCCTGGGGCAAGGTCTCGCGTAACGAGCTCTGCCCCTGCGGTTCGGGCAAGAAGTACAAGCACTGCCACGGCATCTACGAGGCATAAGCCAGCCGCGGAATGCAGGTACTGTCTGCGCCCCCTGCCCTTCAGAAATGCCGCCTCCGGGCGGCATTTTCGTTTCCTGGAGCCTGTTTTCTAGCGATCGCTCGCCCTGGCGTGGGCGATCAGGTTTTCGAGCGCGCGAATGCCGGTTGCTGTTGATGGCGGCGGCCGAGCGTGGCGTTGATACGGAGTGCGAGATCTTGCGCGTCGGAAGCTTTCAGGTCCTCCAGCCGCTCGATGCCGATCTCCTGGAGATCGCCGACCATGTGCGGCCAATCGATTTCGCCTGCATAATCCGCTGCCGCTCGCTGTCCACAATCGGCATGGTTGCCCCCATTCCTTACAACCGCGCTGCACCCTTTGTTAACGCTGTTCTGGCAGTACTGAACCCCTGTATTGCGTAATCTCAGGGTGTTCTCGTGTTCATGGCGGTATGTCAAACGGCCGGACGAATGCTGCCGTCGGCACTGAGACACCGCCTGTCCGCAATAATCGCCGGGCTTCTCCCCATCCTGACCAGTTCCGACTCCAAGAACGCCGCGCGCCGCATGGCGCTCGTCGCCTTTTCGGTTCGCATCGTCAGCGCCGCCATCGCCTTTCTGTCTCAGATCATCCTCGCGCGGCTGATGGGCGAGTTCGAATATGGCATCTTCGTCTTCGTCTGGGTGCTGGTCATCCTGTTCGGCAGCCTCTCCTGCGTCGGCTTCCACTCGGTCGTCATCCGCTTCCTGCCGGAATACCAGGCGTCGGCCGCCATGGACGAAATCCGCGGCGTGACGACGACGGTGCGCATCTTCGCACTTTCCTCCGCCACCACGGTCGCCGTCCTCGGCCTTGCCGGCCTCTGGTTCTTTTCCGGGCACATCGAGGCCTATTACCTCGTGCCCCTCTATCTCGGCCTCTTCACCCTGCCGATGATCTCGCTGGGCGACGTCATGGACGGAACGGCGCGTGCCCATGGCTGGCCGATTGCCGCGATGAGCCCCACCTTCATCATCCGGCCGCTGCTCGTGCTCGTTTTCATGGTGCTCGCCGTCACCGCCGGCGCGCCCCACACCGCGCAAACCGCCATGATGGCAGCCATGGCCGCGGCCTATGTCACCAGTGTCTCGCAGTTTCTCGCGCTCACCTACCGTCTTCGCTCGCGCTATGTTCCGGGACCGCGACGCATCGAGCTTCGCCGTTGGCTCAAGGTCTCGATCCCCGTCTTCCTGGTCGATGGCTTCGGCTTCCTGCTGACCAATTCCGATGTGGTGATCGTCGGCCTCTACCTGGAGCCGGACGACGTCGCGATCTATTTCGCTGCCGCCAAAACCATGGCGCTTGTGCATTTCGTCATGTTCGCGGTCAAGGCAGCCGCGGGCCCGCGCGTCTCCAACGCGATGGCCCGCGATCCCGGCCAGATCCCCGGCATCGCGGTCGAAAGCGCCCGCTGGGCCTTCTGGCCGTCGCTTCTGGTCGGCGCGCTGGTGCTACTGGCAGGGCCTTTCCTGCTTTCGCTCTTCGGCCCGGCCTTCGTCACCGGGCTGCCGCTGATGATGGTGCTTTTCGCGGGCATCCTCGCCAAGGCTTTCGTCGGCCCGGCCGAAACGCTGCTGACGATGGCCGGCCAGCAGACGCTGTGCGTGATCCTCTACGCCGGCGCGCTGGTGGTCAACATCGCACTCAACCTCAGCCTCATCCCTCTTTTCGGACTGAACGGTGCTGCTTTTGCAACCGCTGGTGCTATGTTCGTAGAGGCGATGCTGCTGCACCTCGCCGTCCGGCGTACCTTCGGCTTTGCGCTCTTTGCCTTCGCAAGAGCGCGGGCCGGCAATGAAAACAACGGGGCTGTCCATCCATGATCGGCAATACCAATCTTCCGAGCGATGCAAACAGCCGGGCCGCACGGGTTCTCGGCGGTCTGGCGCAGGACGGCGAAAGCGGACCGACCGCAGAGCACCTGATCGAGGTCGGACGTCCCGGACGGCATCTTGCCATCTATCCGGCAAGGGCCGGCTACGAGTTGCAGCGCGAACTCGACTTTCTGTCGAACCGGGCGCTGGAGCCGAACGTCTTCTTCACCGGACGCTTCCTGGCGCCGGCCATGCCACGCCTGGAAGAGCGAGTCATCCGGCTCGCGATCATGCGCGACAACGACGAGCGCCGCAGCCGGCTGCGTTTCCTGATGCCGTTCTCGATCGAAAAGCCCGGCTTCTCGATCGGCGCGCCGATCATTCGCGCCTGGTCGAACCCGTTCGGGCCACTGGGCGTGCCATTGCTCGACGCCGAGGATGCGGCCGAGACCATCGACAACCTGTTCGAAGCCTTTGCCGCGCCGGCAACCGGGCTGCCCTCGATCCTGGTGCTGCCCGATATGCGGCTCAACGGCAAGGTCGCCCGCCTCACCCGCGCCGTCGCCATCGGCCGCAACCTGCCTCTGACGGTGACCGACACCTTCAGCCGGCCGATGCTCGAAAGCCTGCTCGACGGCCCGACCTATCTGCGCAAGGCCATTAGCCCGGCGCATTTCCGCGAGCTGCGGCGGCAGTGGAACAATCTCGAAAAAGAGGGCGAGCTCGTCTATTCGGTCGCCCGTCAGCCCGCCGACGTCCGCCTGCGCATGGAGGAATTCCTGGCGCTGGAAGCATCCGGCTGGAAGGGCAAGGCGCGCAGCGCCATGGTGCTCGACCGCTTTCGGGCCGCCTTTGCCCGCGAGGCGATCACCAATCTGGCCGACGGCGACAGCGTGCGCATCCACACGCTCGATCTCGACGGCAAGGCGATCGCCTCGATGGTCGTCTTCCTGATGTCGGGCGAGGCCTATACCTGGAAGACCGCCTATGACGAGCGCTATGCCAGGTTCTCGCCGGGCAAACTGCTTCTCGCCGAACTGACGGAATGGCATCTCGACGACGCCAACATCGCCCGCTCCGATTCCTGCGCGGTGCCGGACCACCCGATCATGAGCCGTTTCTGGCAGGAGCGCGAAGACATGGGCACGATGGTGATCGGCCTGCAGCAGACCCGAGACCGCGAAGTGCGCCAGGTGGCAGCCCAGCTCCACCTCTATCGCAACACCCGCAACATGGCGCGGATCCTGCGCGACAAGATCAAGGCGCTTGCCGGACGCTAGAGCGGGATGAGGAAAAAGCGTGCGCGGTTTTCCGCCCGCATCCCGCTCCGGCCAATTCAAATCAATCGCGCGGCGGCCGAGGGACTACGACGCTTCGGAAACCTCGATCGCCCCGCGCGCTTCCGCCGCCGCCTCCTCGCGCAGGAACCGTCTGATCACCTTGCCCGAGGTCGTCAGCGGCAGGCTGTCGACGAAGGCGATCTCGCGCGGATACTCGTGCATCGAGAGCCGGGTCTTCACCCACTCGCGGATGGAGGTTGCCACACGCGCGTCGCCAACGACGCCCGGCCGTAGCACGACATAGGCCTTGACGATCTCGGTGCGCACCGGATCGGGCTTGCCGACAGCGGCGGCCAATTGCACGTCCGGATGGCCGGCGAGGCAATCCTCGATCTCGCCCGGGCCGATGCGATAGCCCGACGAGGTGATGACGTCGTCGTCACGCCCGAAGAAGGTGAAATAGCCCTGCTCGTCCATCACGCCCTGATCGCCTGTTGTCATCCAGTCGCCGATGAACTTCTTCTCCGTCGCCGCCGCGTTGCCCCAGTAGCCGAGGAACATCACCGGGTCCGGCCGCTTCACCGCCACCTGCCCGACGCTGCCGGCCGGCAGTTCGCGGCCTTCGCCGTCGATGATCGCCACCCGGTGGCCGGGTGCGGCCTTGCCCATCGACCCCGGCTTGACGACGCCGAGATCGGCGGCTGACGAAATGACGATGTTGCACTCGGTCTGGCCGTAGAACTCGCTGACCTCGAGACCGAGCGCCGCCTTTGCCCATTCATAGGTCTCGCGGCCGAGGGACTCGCCAGCCGAGCCGATGGTTCGAAGATTAAGCCGATAGCGCTCGCGCGGATTCTCGACCGCCTTCATCAGCCTGAGCGCCGTCGGCGGAATGAAGGCATTGCGCACGTCCATTTCTTCCAGGATGCGAAAGGCAGTATGCGGGTCGAACTTCTGCGCCGGCGACGACACGACGGGTACGCCGTGCAGCAGCGACGGTAACAGCGCGTTGAGCAGCCCTCCCGCCCAGGCCCAGTCGGCCGGCGTCCACATGCGGTCACCTGGCTGCGGCAGGAAGTGATGGTGAAACTCGAAGCCCGGCAGATGGCCGAGAAGCACCCGGTGCCCGTGCAGTGCCCCCTTCGGCGGCCCTGTCGTGCCTGACGTATAGATCATCAAGGCCGGATCGTCGGGGCCGGTATCGGCCGCAACAAAGCCAGAGGGATCACCCGACGCCAAGTCAGAGAAGACAATCGTGCCCGGACGCGGCTGATCATCCGCCAGCACCACCAGCCGCAAGTCAGGCAGCCGCTCACGGATCGCCGCGATGCGTTCATAGCCAAAGCCGTTGGTGATGACAGCCGCCACGCCGGCGTCGCGCAGCCGGTATTCGAGCGCCTCGACGCCGAAGAGCAGTGCCAGCGGTAGCGCGATGGCACCGTGCTTATAGATCGCTGCATGGGCAATCGCCGTCTCGAACCCCTGCGGCAACAGGATCGCCACCCGTTCGCCGGGCATGATACCCTCCCCCGTCAGCCCCTTGGCAAAGGCCGAGGATTGCCGGGCGAATTGACGATAGGTCAGCGATTGATGCGCACCGCCAGGATCGAAATGCTGGAGACAGACACGCTCCGGCGCCCGCTCAGCCCAGGCGTCGCTGACGGCAACGCCGATGTTGAACTTTTCCGGAATCTGCCAGCGGAAGGCGCGGTAGAGTTCGTCGTAGGTCTCTATTCTCGGTAACATGACGCTGCCATGACAGTTTTGTGCTGCAGCGCAACTAACACCTTCGCAAGCGACAGTTCAATGACTGCGGCGGCGTTCAGGCATGTCGGACGATGGATGTGAAGAAAGTGTATGTGGTGGTGCCCCATGCCGGGGTCTTGGCACCGAACCAATCCCTGTAATTTCAATTACTTGGCTTCTCGTCAGCTATATGCGCTGTAGCAGTTCGCTGTAGCAGCTTCAAGCGGCTTTCACCCTATCTGACACCAATCGCCCGGATGATGGGCCGTGATGTATGTCGTCAAGGAAACGGGTCTGAGTCGGGGGGAGAGTTCCAGTGCCTCTCCCGCTCGGCCTCTCGGGCCTCAAAGCCCTCATCTGCTCCGCAGGTCAAACAGCTTTCATCCCATCCATTTGCAGCGTCGGCATAAACGGTGGACTTGCACTTCGGGTTGTAGCACTTTTTGTGAATCACCGGGCTTGATGAACCACATACAAGGCAATCCACCACGGGCATCCCTGTCGCTTCGCTTAGCTGAGCCGTCTCCCGAGCATCGCCAAAGTCTCCCATCCGCCCTTTGCAGTTTGGACAATCGAACCATCTCGCCTTCTTTTTGAAACCAAGAAGCTCCTTGAAGATGGCCGGCTTCAGTTCCTGTAACAGTTCCGCGAACTCTTGGTGCAGGTTGGCCATCACATGGTCTGTACTGTAGATGGCCGACAAGTGGTCATTCTGCAGGTGTGTACGTCGAGCATCAAACCATGGCGTCTCGGGATGTGCCCACTTGTGAGTGATCAGCGTCGCCTCGAACAACTCTGCGGCACTTGAGGTCGGGGCGTGCCCCTGATGGACGAACATATTCCGACGTTCACGGATGGTGTTCAGAAAGTTCCGGGCCTTGTGGTCCAACCGAGGGGAGCAGACCATGTCGTGCAGGCGTGGCAGTTCTGCTGCGCCGACCGTAAGAAACTCAGAGAAGCTAACATCATCTGTAGCGGCTTTCTTGGGCCATTGTTGCGGATCGCGTGCCAGCAAAAGAAAAGGGCTGACCGCTGCAATTCGGCCTTTGAGGTACAACTCATGAGCTTGCTGAAGTAGGGCGAGCGCGTTCGCAAGAGATGGAGCGCATTTATCCCAGTACGCCCTCAAGTCCTCTTCGTCGACACCGAGCCGCCAGTCCTCCCTTTGGTTATCGTATAGCTTCGAGACGATCGAATATGAGAGGTGGAGGAGCGCGTCTGCCCGCTCGATGAACTCGCCTGCGGTTGGCACGTTGGTGATCACGAAGGGACCTCGGCGAAATTTCGCGAATCGGAAGTTGGTAGACACCCTACGACATTGTACCCACAGATGTGTGGGTCGCTACAGTCGAAGGTTGGAGCAGCCTATTGCAATTGGGTCGCTACGTGGTTGAGTCGTAGAAGTTGCAGAGAATCAATATCTGGCAAGGGTCGAGAATGGAAAAGCGCTACCAGGTCTTTGTGAGTTCGACCTTCGTTGACCTTCAAGAGGCCAGAGGAAAAGTCATCCAAACACTGATGGAAATGGACTGCATTCCCGCTGGTATGGAACTGTTCCCCGCCATGGATGAAGAGCAGATGCAGTTCATCAAACGCATCATTGATGACTGCGACTACTACCTCTTAATCCTTGGTGGGCGGTATGGCTCGGTCTCAGCAGAGGGTATCAGCTTCACTGAGATGGAGTATGACTACGCCATAGAGAGGGGGCTGAAGGTCTTGGCGTTCGTTCACGAAAAGCCCGAGGACATTCCCGCTAAGTTCACTGACAGCGACCCAGCGTTGAAAGCGAGACTGGGTGCGTTCCGTGAAAAAGTTAAGACAGGACGATTAGTCAGGGGGTGGAATGACCTCAAAGAACTTCCGGGCCTTGTATCGCTGAGCCTTAACAAGACGATTAAAACTTACCCGGCTATTGGCTGGGTACGCGCTGACCAGATCACTTCCACCGAAGCGGTGCGCGAGCAGAACGAATTGCTTAAGGAATTGGAAGCTCTACGGAAAGAACTCCAGCGGAGCAAAACTACCTCAGTTCCCAAGGTGGAGGGCCTAGCTGGCCTCGATGAGCAATTTCCAGTCACGTTAACGGACTACGCCGGTATGGACGCAAAGCGATATCAGCGTTCCCTAACTTGGCGTCAAATTTTCGTACAGATTGCGCCTGATCTGCAGGTGGCACAGAACGACAGCTCGATGAGGGGGGCTATTGGACAGGCGCTGTTGTCCTACATTGGCGTCAAGACGCCCTATCATGGCACCGTTGACAACGAGGATTACAAGACACTCAGAACACAGTTCGCTGCGCTGGGCCTCATTGGATTGGTGGTGAACGGGGAAGGAGAGGCCCAAACCCTGTTCTGGGAGTTAACGCCGGAGGGGGCTGCCTTGATGCTACAGGGGAGGACCGTAAAATCTTCAACGAATGGAGAGTGATACCGCCCATTTCCGGTGCGGTTCTGATGGGCTATTTTGGGTTGAACCGGCAGGACGTGGCCCCATTTAAGCATTGGTCTAGGATTTGGTGATGAGAACCGGAGCAATCCCATTCAAGTTCGACATGAACGACCTATTGGCCCGAGCCAAGAGGCAGTTGGGTGGGCGATTGGGAAACGTCACCCTCAATCTTCCGTTTGTCAGTATCGAAGTCAGCCCCAAGGACAGGGAAAAGCAGGTAGCCCGTGAGGTGGTCATACGGCTTAAGGATCGCCGTGTTCTGTCTGCGTGGGAATGCTGTAACAACTGTATCGACAACGCGCTTGGGTCACTTCAGGAAATTCGCAAGACGCTTGTTGATAAACAGGTAGAGCTGTCAGATACCCAGGACGGCCCGCTATTTGTTCTCCTCGAAGCGATGCTACTGGGTATACGGCAATTCCTGACGTATGAGGAACTGCTGAAGCAATCGGACGTAACGCATGACAACCCGCGCTACGGCGATTACCACCGTCCACCTGATACGCGACAGGCTTATTTCGACGCGCTCGAAGTCCTACGTGGGCATTTGAGCCGCTGTTTGGGGCAGGTAGCGACCATCGCCGGGATGGAATTACCAGCCGAGGGTCTCATTCTCCACTATCGAGGGAATTGGCAGATCGAGGCATATGAACCGCCGAAGCTGACTTGAGGTTCCTTCCGCCAGCCAATCGCATCGACTAGAAGCCTTTGCGTGTGGCTCAAAGTGGAGGAGCGTCCCAGCCTCGATCACGTTCGCGAAAGCCTGAGGGTTGAGGAGAGGTACGCCCCTCAGCTTCTCCGGATGCCAGCGTGTCCTGATATCGTTTGAGGATTGCCTCGGCATGAGGTTGTGCCTTGGCTACTGTGGCTCGCCATTCATGGAGCTGTCTCAACAGGCGCTCCCAGTCGGCACCGTTACCCGCCTTTTCGATCTCGGCTTTGTAGCCTTCAGCCATGGCGTGGAGTTGCTCAGCTTGAGAGCGAATAGTCAGCAACGTGTCGGAGCAACTCTTGTAGACCTCGGGTTGATCGGGGCAGAGCGCTTGCACTCGTCGTAGGATATCAGGCGTGGCGAGGGCGAGCATGTTCACCACACTCGCGGCTTCAGCGGCCACCTCAGCATTCAAGCGGTACGCCTCAATCCTGCGGTCACTGATCGTGCCCGCTCTGTCCTTACCCCAACCGATTGCAGCCAGAATTAAGGAAAGAAAATCCATCACACACTCTCGGTTGCGTCGAAATCAGCGTGAGGGTGTCCCATGTCGGGGTTTGGACGCCGCTCTAGCTTCTGCAATTTCAATGGCTTAGTACGCCGTAGCAGTTTGCTGCGGCAGCTTCAAGCCATGCGATTGGCTACCACGGCCCTAGATATCCAACGGCGATGCCCAGTTGCCGCTAAGCCGGGAGCAACTGACACGTTGCGTGGATTGCAACCCCGCTCTATCAATGCCTGTTCGGGTTGAGGGGCTTGAAATGATTGACAACCTTGTATCGGCATGGCTGCGGCTACCTGTGTGGGGCCGATGGCTGACTGGAGTGGCAACGGTATTCGCTGTCTCTTCCATCGGACCAGCGATTCGCGAGCGCGATATACTGGCCTTCATTGAGAATTTCCTCGCTCTGACGTTCCACTACGGCATCGTGATAGCCGGGTTCGTGTGTTCGATCTGGGGAGGCCTTAAGGTCGCTGAGCGATCAGAACGAAATTGGCTGGGGTGGCTGGCTGGCCTCCTCATTTTCATCGCCTTCGCCATGGTGTTGGGCACGTTCCAAAGGCTCCCAGGCATCGGGTGGAGGATGGAGGCCATGGGCAACTCAGATTGCTACATTGATTGGGATGGTCGCAGCAATCCCACAGTCTGCGACTGAGGCCGGGGCTGATTGGATGCCCGCACTCCCCGGAAAGAACGCATCTCACGCTATTCCTATGAGGTCGTCAGCCAACACGTCCGTAAGAAACATCCCGGCTGCCCCGACTTCGCAGTCGAATACATCGCCGCTGAGATTGCTGGCAGAGAGTGGAAAGGGGCCACGCTCGGCAGGGCTGTGGGGATTGTCATGCAGAGTACCCTTCGGCACCTCATGACCGAGTATGAGACCTTGCTGTTGCATGGCATCGAGAGGGAAGACGCTAGACGGCGCGTCCAGCCGAAGATCGAGGCCATGCTGGCGGTCTGGAAAAGACCACCGGTCTCAGCCGGCGCTGTCAGTAGGTAAGGGCTTCTGGAGATTTACGGGCTGGCTAGAAAGACCCAGTCCTCTAGCCTTTGTGGTCGCCTCAAGTGCGTTAGCGTAGGCGATCACGTCTTGGTACCGCTGATAGCCGAAATACCATCGGAAAGCGCCCAGCGTGAGAAACAGGAACCCTAGCGCCGCTAGGCAGAGGAAGCTCACATGCCTTCCTTCCATCGCATCTTCCGACAGTTTCAATTCAACGCCGAGCATCAGCGCGTCCTCGTTCAAGTCGCGCAGCTGTGTGGCCTGAGGGTGGCCCGCAGGCAATGACCTTATGAGATCACGATATTCTTCGTACCTCAGGTAAGGGCTTTCATTGATGTGATCTGGAAGCGGCTTTGGCTTTAGGCCAACGTCCTCTAAGCGACTTTTCAGTTGAACCTGTCGCGCATACGCGTAGGGGCCAGTATCGCGGAACTCCCGGTTCACCCCGCTGTAGAGGATATAGAATGCGGCAAGCATTAACGCCATGCCAGCAAATGTCATGAGCTTGTATAAATTATCGGTCGGCAGTGTTGGAAGGTTCCACATTCCCTTAGATACGCCGATTCTGGGGGGCTTCCAAAGGGCCTGTCTTGGGAAATGGGAACCTACACCGCGTCCTTACTACCGCTGTCCCCAAGCAATTTAAGCGGGCAGCGTCGATGTGTGCCGAAAATAACATAATCAAGGTAAGACAAAAGGACGCCCCCAAAATCCTTGAAGGTCAGCCGGCCCTATAGTGACCAGACGGCGAGAGCCTTCTCTGCTGCTGCGGGGTCTTCCTTTATCCTGTAGACCGTTTGGCGGGTCAGGCCCGATGCCTGGGCGATCTCTGACACGCTGGCGTTCTTGCTGAGGAGATCGGCCACGATGGCGTACTGCTCTCGGGTGTAGCTCGGCTTACGGCCCTTATAGCTATCGTCGCCCTTATCTCTCGCGTTGGCGATGCCAGCCTTCTGCGCGTCTTTCGTGGCCTCTGCTTGGGCCTGTGCGGTGCCAGCCATGAAGGCAATCATCGCGTCTCTGACGGCCATCTGTATGGGGTCGGTCGTGGCCCCGTCGAAGGTCATGGAGTTGATCACGGTCCTGATCACCACGCCCCGACGCATGAACTCTCTGATGGTGTCGGTCACGTCAGCGTAGTTTCTGCCCAGACGGTCCACCCAGCGAACTACCAGAGTGTCACCGGCTCGGAGCATATCGAAGAGGCGCTTGCCCTCTGGGCGGTCCTTCATGAGGACAGACACGCCCGATACGCCATGGTCAGCAATAACGTGATCGAAGGTGAAGCCGGCCTTCTCCGCTTGAGACTGCTGGTGGTCGAGGGTCTGTTCCGAGGTCGAGACGCGAGCGTAAAGGAAGGTTGCCATGGTTCACTCCACATGTCCGTTGGGATTGTGTCCGAATGGATATGTGTACGAAATGACGATGTCAACCCTAACGGACAGATTTCATGGCCGTGGCAGAGCGTCCGCTGAGGTATACCCTTGCGGACAGTGGACGGTCACCCCGCACATGCGATGATCGACAGCACGCGATTGACCAGTTCCTTGCCTGCCGGGGTCAGATGAAGGGTGAACTGTCGCGCGTCCAAAGGGTCACGCCGTTGCTCGATGAGACCAAGCCCCGGCTCTCCGTGCCGGTTCGTCTCCCCAAGGGCCATGACGTTGCGGGAGATTGACGGCTGGCTGAGGTCCAAGAGGTTCAGCAATTCGCGCTGATAGAGCCCCGGCCTCATCGCAATAACGAAGAACACCGAGACCGTCTGCATTGGCATGTCGTGTTGCAGCTCGCGGAATGTTTCGATGAGTTGGAGGGCACTGAAGATGCCGCGCCTTGCCGTCTCTGCATTGGCGAGTGAGGTTGTCATGGCCATCGTCGTGAGCTTCCTAGCGATGCAAAGCGGTATAGATTGAGGCAGTCAACGGCATGAGCGAGCGACGGCTACCCATTGATTTGGCAATGGAATCGTAGCTAGCGCGGGACTCGGTTGCAAGTCGATGCCGTCTCAACTGGCTCTGATCGCTCCCGCCGACAGAGGTGAGAGGTCGCCTGAAAGCCTCGTCGCGAGGGGGCAGAGGGGGGAATGCGGGAAGCCTTATATCTGATCTGGGCTCTCAGAATTTTGCATCAGATATTTTGGGGAAGGGAGAAGCGGCACACATGATGCACGCCGCCTCTCATTTTGAGTTTGATGGTCACTCGTTGGGGAACTCCCTTTGCGGGAGACCGAGGATAGCCAATTGTAGAACCACTGAGCGCCGATGACACGCTGGGCCGGTAGGGTTTGGAACAGCTTCCGGGCATCCGACTGCGAGTAGTCGTCACCGAGGGCAGCGGCTGGCGATGGCAGCGTCCTTGAGCTGCCTGAAGCCGTACTCCGTCACGAGAGCAACCGGCCCGAAGATTTCACCTTGCGGGCCAGTGACCTTCGACAGGCGATAGGTGATGCCAAAATGGTCGAGCGCCGAACGGCAATCGCCGTCTCCGTCAACGGGCAGCGACATGAAGGCTGCGATGTCCTGGGCGAGATGTAAGGACTGGCCGTCGATCTCGGCAAGCCTAAGGCGAATGACCGGAATGGCTTCGTCGTGGGAATCGATAGTCATGGTTTTGATGCGTGGAATGGTCATGAGTTCTCCTTGCAGGGCGGCGCTTGCCAGTTCCTGCGGCTGTGGCTGTGGCGGGTAAAATGGAAGTGTCGAAGGGAACTAGCCCACGCGGAACAAGGGCTTAGTCAGGAACTTGCTGAGAGCTGACGGCGGACGATAAGGTAGGCCAAGTTTCCGCTGGCGTTCTGCGGCTTCAGAGTACTGGTCGAGCCCTGCCCCCGCGATCCTGAGACCGGCGTCGAAGAATGAGGGCTTGGCTGCCCTCTGGACCGAGTTGATGCGGTCCTCAGCGTTGGCACGAATGCCCTTCATTTCGTTGTTAAGCTGACGCAGGGACCAGTCAGTGTTCTGGTCTACGCGGTCATTGAAGGATGCCTCACGGCCAGAGAACTCACGCATCAAGGCTTCGACCGAGAGGCCGGAAACGTTGGCCTCACCGGCAGCGGCTTCGGCTGTTGCTCGGGCCTCACGGGCCTCACGCATGGTGTCGATCTTCTCCGCAGCGCCGGCTTCCTGTTCTTGGATCATCCGCTGCTGCGTATCGAACATCTGCTGTCGGGCGTTCTCATTGGCCCGCTTGGCGTTCTCTCGGTAGAGCTGGTTCTGCTCCTTGGCCGACGCTATATCAGCAACGTGTGAGACACCCGCCGTGGCAGCGCTGACAGCCAATCCGATCATAGAGAGTGGGTCACAAATCGTCTTTCTCCCTGTCTGTAAGTCTTGCAAATTCGATGAATGTGAGACCTCCCGGCCCCAGACCGCGCACCTTGCGAAGGAACTTGAAGCCGAGCCAGCGGAGCCACGCGATGTGGACCTCATTGCGGACATCGACGAAGTTTGTCAGGACCGGGAAGTCTTGGTGAAGCGTTCCGATCCACTCTCGCGAACGGCGTAGGAACTGGGTCTTGTTGAATTGAAGTTGGTCGCTGCCGAGGAGCCAGACGTAGCCTACCCCCTGCTCGCCCGAGGGGACGACACCAAACATCGCCACGGCCTTGTCCTGCTCATCGTGGATGGTCAGGCACTCAGCGGAGTGGCGAAGGCCGTCTGAGAGAGACTGCTCGGCGCTGGGCGAACCAGCAGCGAGAAGCTCCCTCAGGTCTTCGGCACGGAGGTTTTGAGCGAGATACGTTACATCCTCTGGCGTGGACCGGCGCGTAGCCAGCATCACAGCCTCTTGTCGGTCAGGGCTGTGACCTGGGCATTGACCGATGACAACAAGGCCCAAGCCTCTGAGACGCTGTGCAGTGCCAGCCAAAGGAGCTTGTCGAGGCCGCTTTGGGAAACCATCAGAACGGCAGGCGACCCACGAGGAATGTCAGGCAATTTGACCAACGCCTTCTGATCGTCGGCTATCGCCCTTACGTACTTCGCGGCACCGTGTCTCGGGTTGTAGACGCCAACTGCCTTGCAGATATCGGCCGCGACAAACCAAGGCTGACCATCGATCAGGGCAAAGCGTATCGGCGTGGATTGGTAAGACAGGGTACGGATATAATTCAACGGCACGGGGCCGTCGCCGCTGTTCGCGGACGGTTCGTTGTGCATATTAGCTCTCATGAATTTGCGGTGGTGACTATCAGCGTAAGGTGCGGTTGAAGATCGGCCCCCTCGTCGGCAGGACTAGCGACGAGGAGACCGGTGCCCACCACAGGCACGAGAACGAAGGACAGGTTATGTAGATCATGACCAGTCAGCGCACTCTCGGAAGTCGAGCGTCCATGGCTGGACTGTGCAGGGTTCTCGGGCTGAGTTCAGTTGTCCCCTTATAGGTTACCTTAAGGTCTTTCCTTGGGGGATTGGGTATTGGTGGATGAGGGTTCTAATCACCTCCATCCATCATAAAGATCATCTGGAGAGGGAACTCTTTTTCATCATCGATCCTCTCCTCATCCTTTATCCCCTTCGGGGTTCTCCTTAAGTGGGGGGTAATTAAAAGCTGGTCTTCAACGCATGATGCAACCATGCGCCCCTCTGGGTCTGTCCTGAAGTGAGGGGTAATTGATCGGCTCTCTTTGACTCATAGGAGTCCACTGACAAGCTTTGTCGCGGGATGGCTCCGACCTGTCTGCCAGCCTCGAAAGCGCGCTGAGCGCCTGTACGATGGGAGGGATTGCAAGTCGTCTCTGATCGGATAAGCTGTCGGAGCGAGGGCCATCGGTCCTCCCGCCCCTTCGCTAGAGGGTTAGAAATGGGGTCACGGCGAGCCGCGCCGTGGCCTTTCTTTTTGGGCGGGCACGAACCTCACGGATGTCGAAGCCGATAAATGAAAAACCCCGCAGATGGCTCTACGGGGCTGCGTTCTTCGATGCGGGTAGGTAAGGCGTTCCGTCAGGCCGTTGCATCCCCGACACCGCCCGCCGCCAACTTGCGCCGATAGAAGTGAACCGACAGATAGCACCGCCCCAGCCAGAACTCGTAGCCGCCGTTCTCGCTACGGCGATTGCGCGGCGACAAACAAGGTGAGATTCAGCGTCAATCAGGATGAGACTCGGCGGCGGGGGTGTGACGAAGGGAGGGCGTAGCCCGACCGGAGTTACACCCCCGCCGCGGCGCAATTTTTAGGCGTCTCATGATCGCGGTCGGCCCGCTACGGTGGCGGTTTTCTGGAATGGAGAACCACCTTTGTGCCGGGTCGCCATGTAACCGATCATCAGATGAGATTATTCATGAAGTACCGACAAACGCATTCTGTTGAGGTCGCCGCCGCGAAGGCGTCGATCAGCCGGGCGACGGCGTTCCGCATGGAGAAAGAGCAGCGCCTTCCGTCGCAGAACAAGCCGCCGCGCGGTCGGCGTCGTCCCGATCCGCTTGAGCATATCTTTGATGCGGAGGTCGTTCCGCTCCTCAAGGCCGCTCCCGGCATTCGCGCGGTCGCCATTTACGACGAGATGCTGCGGCGTCATCCGGAGCTGCCCGAAGGCATTCGCCGCACACTTGAGCGGCGCATTCGGTCCTGGCGGGCCGTTCACGGTGAGGCACAGGAGGTGATCTTCCGCCAGACGCATGAACCCGGCCGGCTAGGGTTGTCGGATTTTACCGACATGGGCAGCCTCAGCGTGACGATCGCCGGCCAGCCGCTCGACCATCTGCTTTATCACTTCCGGCTGGTCTGGTCGGGCTTCGAACACGCCCATGTCATCCTTGGCGGTGAAAGCTTCGTCGCCTTGGCGGAGGGACTGCAGAATGCCCTGTGGTCGGTCGGCGGTTCGCCGCTCTATCACCGCAGCGACAGCCTGTCGGCTGCCTTCCGCAACCTCGACGCCGATGCCAAGGTCGATCTGACAAACCGCTATGAAGACCTATGCGCTCATTACCGGATGACGCCGACGCGCAACAACAAGGGCGTCGCTCACGAGAACGGCTCAATCGAAAGTTCCCACGGCCATCTCAAGAACGCAGTCCGCGATGCACTCCTGATGCGCGGCACCCGAGACTTCGACGATCTCCGCTCCTACCGCGCCTTCATCGACGAGATCGTCAGCCGCCGCAATGCCGCACATGGCAAGCGCATCGATGCCGAGCGCCCGCATCTGCAGGCACTTCCCGAGCGCCGCACCACCGACTTCGAGGAGGTGGTCGTCACCGTGTCGCGCACCGGCGGCTTCGCCTTGCGCAAGGTCTTCTACACCGTCCCCTCCCGTTTGATCGGCCACCGGCTGCGTGTGCGTTTGTTCGACGATCGCCTCGACGTCTTCGTCGGCGGCACGCATCTGCTGACGTTGCCACGCGGTCGCGCCGACGCGAGCGGCAGGCATGACCAGGTCGTCAACTATCACCACGTCATCCACTCTCTGCGCAAAAAGCCCATGGCGCTTCTCAACCTGGTCTATCGCGACAAGCTCTTTCCCCGGCCGGAATATCGAAGGGCTTTCGACGCTCTCATCGAGCAACTGCCTGACCGGCAGGCTTGCAAGATCACCGTCGAATTGCTGGCCCTGGCGCATGATCGCGGTTGCGAGCGTGAACTGGCCGAGGAGCTTGCCAGAACGCTCGACGCCCGCAAACTGCCCGACCTGATGGCCTTGAGAGCCATCTTCGGCCCGGACCCGGATCAGTTGCCGACCGTTCATGTGCAGCTCGCATCGCTCAATAGCTATGAAGCCCTGATGGGGTCTGCTTATGCGGGAGAGGCCGCATGAAAAACGTCCACAACAGCATCGACGAAGCCCGCCTCGGCATCATGCTCAATGAACTGAGGCTGCCGACAATCAAAACGCTGTGGCCGCAATTTGCCGAACAGGCCGATCGTGAAGGGTGGCCCGCGGCTCGCTTCCTCTCCGCTATCGCCGAACACGAGCTGGCTGAACGGGCGCATCGCAGGATCGAACGTCACCTCGCCGAGGCGCATCTGCCGCCGGGAAAGACGCTCGAGAGCTTCGCTTTCGACGCCGTGCCCATGGTCTCCAAGGCCCAGGTCATGGCGATTGCCGCCGGCGATAGTTGGCTCGCCAAAGGTGCCAATATCCTGTTGTTCGGTCCGCCGGGAGGCGGAAAGAGCCATCTCGCCGCCGCCATTGGCCTCGCACTGATCGAGAACGGTTGGCGGGTGCTGTTCACGCGCACGACAGACCTCGTCCAGAAGCTGCAGGTCGCACGGCGTGAGCTCCAGCTCGAATCCGCCATCGCAAAGCTCGACAAGTTCGATCTGCTCATCCTCGACGATCTGGCCTACGTCACCAAGGACCAGGCCGAAACCAGCGTGCTCTTCGAACTCATCTCCGCAAGATATGAGCGGCGTTCCATCATGATCACCGCCAATCAGCCCTTCGGGGAATGGAACCGCGTCTTTCCGGACCCGGCCATGACGCTTGCGGCGGTGGACCGACTTGTTCATCACGCAACGATCTTCGAAATGAACGTCGAAAGCTATCGGCGACGTTCCGCCATGGAAGCCAAACGCCAGCGCGGCAGACCTGCCGCCTTCGCGACAATTAAAAGTGCTTCCCAGATTGTCGCGGAGCGGCAATCAGAACACGATGAGACCCTTGCCAGCGACAATCAGCATGATACCTTCATGCCGACCGCGACATAAGAGTCTCATCCAGATTGTCGCCGCCGTCTCATCCTGATCGCCGCGCTATAGGCGATCATAGAAGCGGTCAAGGATGCGGCTCTCCTCCACCTCGAAGTACGCTTCAAACCACCGTGTCTTCTTAAATAATCTCATTGCCTTGCCCCTGTTTGATAAGTTGTTCCGGCTGGAATGCTGCCGTTAGACTCTCTCCAGAGACTCACGTCAACGCCTTGAAATCAATTATTTTTCAATGACTTATCCACCGGTGAGTAGGTTTTCGCGGCAACATCGAGCGGGCAAGGGCTTGGTGGTACTCACAGGTGAATCGATCGCGGTGAAAATTCCTGTGGTTGTCCCCTGCCACCTCACCTGCCTAGACCGAGTCAGCCGCCAGCATCTCGTGTAGATTTCGATTTGTGGTATATCTACACTTGCGTTCGCAGCATCGAGTTTTCTGAAGGCATTAATGAGCGGTTGGATAGAAACTCTGCAAGACAATGGCTGGGCAAGGGTGACGAGGAGTGACAAGCAAGCCTCCCTTAAGTCTGTGATCGCATACATTAAGCCTTCGAGGATTGAGTACCGGTTCCTACGGCCATGCAGCCA
Source organism: Ensifer sp. ENS03 (assembly GCF_014852035.1). Taxonomy (NCBI): domain Bacteria; kingdom Pseudomonadati; phylum Pseudomonadota; class Alphaproteobacteria; order Hyphomicrobiales; family Rhizobiaceae; genus Ensifer; species Ensifer sp. ENS03. The sequence continues at coordinate 49,433 of NZ_JACVAV010000005.1, forward strand.
GAGCGAGGCCAGACCCAACTCTTTGTCGGCGCAATTCGGACGCGGCTTGTTACCGCTGCATACAGACAATGTGACTGACAGCATTCCACCGCGCTACTTGCTATTGGCTGCCCCACCAACTCGAACTACTAAGACTTTGGTCGCCGACCCACTGAGATGCCCGCAACTGAGACTGTCAGATGCGAGGCAGGCCCTCTTTCAGCTGAGGGCACCAGGTCTTATTGCAAGCGTAAGATTTCTTAGTGAAACACGCTCAAAGAGATACATCAGATTCAACCAACAGGTTATGGTGCCCAAGAATACTGCGGCCCACGCGGTTTGTTCTGCCTTGAAAGAGATGCTTAATTGGGCAGATGTCGTTGACTGGGAGGATACTAGACTACTGATAATCGACAATCACCGAGTGGTTCACGGTCGAGACAACGTCAATTTCGGAGAGGAAAGCTATGTTAGGCGATACACAATATGGTGATAAATGACGTGGACTGCAGAACGGTACTTCGCGAAAGCCCAAAAATATTGGGAGCGGTCGACAAATTTACCGAGAGAAACTGAGGAGTTCCTTCTTAGCACATCATTCGTTTGTGAATTCGCGATACGTGGGGTTCTTTGCACCGTAAATCCAGCGCTAAATGCAGCCGCAGACGAAGAGAGCATTTTGTTCGCTGCGGGAGCGGCAGCCAACAAGCCCCCCAGAACACTTGATGTTGCCTCTGCTTTGGCCCGCGCCTTGAGGCTGGTGCCAGCGATTTCGACCGCCGAAGGCGAAACCATTTCCGTACTATTCAATATTAGAAACAGGGAATTACACAGCGACGAGGATGCCCTGTCCGCAGCGTCTCAATACGATGTGATGCCCAAGTTTTTTTCGTTTATCGTCAAGTTAGCTGACTTCGCCGGGCAAGACTTGATGACTATTCTGACTGAATCCGATGCGATCCAAGCACGGCAAACAGCGGATGCGATAGCGAAGGACAGAACGAAACGTATAAAGGATTTGATAAAAATTCAAAAAGATCGATTCTTCGCTCTGGACAAGGCGGCTCAAGACGAAAGAAGGAAAAACACGCCAAAGTTTATCGCGGCGACAACCACATCTGGCCACCGCTTGAAAACATACAAATGCCCTTCTTGCGCTGAACTCGGCCTTCTTGGCGGCTCTCCTGTTGGCCGATCTGCTCCTATCCTGCGCGAAGACGGTATTTATGAAGAGTTGAGAATTGTCCCGGACATTTTCGAATGCAAGTGCTGCGATCTCAAGATCGTCGGTCTTGACGAACTAATGGCAGCAGGCGTTGCGCATGAGTTCCAAGTTCTCGACGACAAAGACATTGTTGAGCACTTCAACATTGATCCAATGGACTACATCGATGTGGACGAAATTGTCAGGGAGCACAATGATGAGATGTTTGGATACCAAGACGAATGACCACTTCCGGGCCGTTGACCCGGAGACCCCTCCCGAAAACTAGGCATGGGAGTGAGCCACCTCACTCTTCTGCCTGGGCGATTGGTGACAGCCGGTCGATCCCGAATGCTCGTTCCATGGCACGCGTAAGCCGCACTCGCCGTACCGCTTCAGAACCGTAGTGTTTCTCACTCGCTCCCGCGTTCAGGTGGCCCAGTATCGCGGCCTTATCTGTCGGGTGAACTTCGGCAAGGTCGCACTTATCGGCCATGTTGTGGCGCAGAGAATGAACCGCATGAAGGGGATCGTCGCTGACCTTGCGGAGCCACTTCATGAGCGACTGAGAGGCCGTATTTGGGCCTGTCGGGCCGGAGTAACGGGGGAACGCATAGACGTTCCTGTCGGTGTTCGTGACGATTTCCTTCGCCGCTATCAGGGCATCCCCAACAAGGGGAACGTCTCGTCTGGAGGAGCCGTTCTTAAGTTGTCGCTTCTCGTGGCCCACAATCTTGATGTGCGGTGCTTCCCCTTCCACAACGATGTCCTGCACCCTGAGGCCGGTTACCTCTGCCAATCGACAGCCCGTGCCCTCCAGCAACCGCCAGATGGCCTTCAGCTCGGGGTTGGCCTTCTCGATGATGAGCGCGCGGGTCGAGGCGACAACGTCAGCAGGCAAGGCGTCTCGCGCCTCCTTGTCCGAGACTAGCTTCTTGGGCAGCTCAAGGCCCGCGAAAGGATTGTCCATCCCCCTCAGCTTCTTGTCCTTGTAGAGCGAGAAGACGCCCTTCAGGTCGTTCAGGTCGCGCCGCACGGTCGATGGCTTAATCCCTTTCTTCGACAGCAGGAAATCACGAACCTTGTAGGCGTGGTCCACGGTCCAGTCTGGCAGCGCTGGTATCTCGCCCAATGCATCGCCTACCTGCCTCATCATGGCCGCTAGGCGGGTCTTGCGCTTCTTCTGAGCGAACTCGCTGCCCGAGACCCTCTCGGCGATGTAGAAGTCCTTGGCGTCTTCCAGCGTGGGCTTAGGCGACTGCTCCATGGCGATGACGACCGGCTTCGGGGTCTCGACGACATCACCGGCATTGCGTTGCCGCCTGACCTGATCAGCCTTTATCCTCGCCGCGTAGATCGCCCTTACGACCTTCAGCCAGCTAGGCGAGTTGTCTGCCAAACGAAGGTCGACGTTTTCCCACGACAAGACCTCAGCGGCTTCATAGAGCATGAACTCCGAAACCTTCCCACGCGCGAACTCGTGACGGTTCTCAGCGTCTAACATCTCCAGCCATTCCGCGTCCTTATCGAAGTCCCTACCCTGGAAGCCGCTCTCACGGGTCTCGTCATCCTCCTCCAGCAGGTGGATGAAATAGGCATCCCCCACGGCCTTGAGCTGGGCCTCGGTCAGTTCCGCTAGAGGGGGTTCAAGTAGCTTCGCCTGTTTCCGTCTATGCAGCTCGAAGACAGCAGCGACTTCAGCGCTCTCTTGGCGCAGCCGATCGATCGCAATTCGGCGGTCCTGAGTGCGGAGCGACTTCCAGATCTCGGCCTTGCCTAGCGACTCACGCAAGTCTGCCGGCACTGGCGCGCGCAGATAATAGGTTCGGTTTCGTAGGGCTAACCACGGATAAATGGTCATGTCTTCCATGCCTCACTGTAGCAGTTCGCTGTAGCAGATGGAAGCTCAAGCCATTGAAATTACAGTATGTAATTGACTTGCTTAGAGATTTTTGGTGCCCCATGCCGGGGTCGAACCAGCACTCCTTTCGGAACTCGATTTTGAGTCGAGCGCGTCTACCAATTCCGCCAATGGGGCTCAGGGAAGTGCGATATCAGCGGCTCGGATTTACACGAAGGATTTCGCCGTGGTCAACCATCATTTTCAGGATGCACGACCAACAATCACGAAAGCGTGCGGGCCGCTCACAGCCGCTGCGATTTACAGCGCGCACGATCCTGCCTAAGAAGGCGCCATCCAGTTTGCACTGCGGCATCCCTCGGTTTCGAGTTGCCGCCCGGGAGGTATAGATGATCGACGCCGCCACCCAATCCCGCCAGCATTTGCTGATCGCCGTTATCGTAACACTCGGCATGGCGGCGACCGTGGGCGGCGCGCTCGGCTTCGAGCATGTCGGTGGCTATATTCCCTGCGCGCTCTGCCTGTTGCAGCGCGATCCCTACTACTGGGGCATCCCGGTCGGTGTTTTGGCAATCGCCACGAGCGCGTTCAAACTGCCGGCGTGGACGACACGCACGCTGCTTCTCATCGTCGGCATCCTGATGCTGGTCGGCGCCGGCATGGGCGTCTATCACTCGGGCGCCGAATGGGGCTTCTGGGAAGGACCGTCCACCTGCGCCACGACCGCGCAAGGGATTTCGTCGAATGTCGGTGATCTGCTGGGCGATCTCGATTCCAAGCATGGTCCGTCCTGCACCGAAGCCTCCTTGCGAGTGCTCGGGCTCTCCTTTGCCGGATGGAATGTGATCGCCAGCCTCATCCTCGCAGCAATCGCCTTGCGCGGTGCGGCAAAGGCGCGCTGATCCCAGATCGCTCTCGGGAAAAAGGCAACGCCCCAACAAGGGGTTCGCGAGCGCACGCACCTCTCCTGACCCCGCTTTGGGCTTAGATCCGGCAAGAAGGCACGAACAGCGTCAGGGCTGCAGTTCGACGTCCCAGTAGAGATAGTCCATCCAGCTTTCATGCAGATGGTTCGGCGGGAAGAGCCGGCCGTTGTTGTGCAGGTCCTGCACCGTCGGCTGGAAAGGCCTCTGGTGCGGGAACATGCCGGCTTGCTTCGGCAGCTTGCTGCCCTTGCGTAGATTGCAGGGCGAGCAGGCTGCGACGACATTGTCCCAGGTCGTCTGGCCGCCGTGAGCGCGGGGCACCACGTGATCGAAGGTGAGATCGTCGGGCGAACCGCAATACTGGCATTCGAATTTATCGCGCAGGAACACGTTGAACCGGGTGAAGGCCGGGTGGCGTGAGGGCTGCACGTAGCTCTTGAGGCAAACAACGCTCGGCAGTCGCATCGAGAAGCTCGGAGACGACACCGAATGTTCGTACTCGGCAAGGATATTTACACGGTCAAGGAAGACGGCCTTGATCGCGTCCTGCCAGGACCAAAGCGACAAGGGGTAGTAACTCAGCGGCCTATAGTCAGCGTTCAAGACGAGCGCCGGCAAGGCCTGTGGTGAGACTGCAATCGTCAAGCGTATTCTCCTGATCGATTCGGCATCTGCACCTTCTATATTAGGCCCGTTGCAACAGGATTGTGAAGCCGGAAACAAAAATGCGTGCGCTGGATTCGCTTTTTCCTTCAAGGTGTCACAGGAACAGCATCACGACGCATTTCTTGTGAATAATAGGCCCAGAAGAGGCGTGCGGCGACGCTGCGCCAGGGCGACCACGAAGCGGCGAGCGAATCAATTTCACGTGCGCTCGGACGCAGTTCGAGGCCCAGTCCGTGACCGATCGCGTTTTGCAGCGCGACGTCGCCGGAGGGAAAGACGTCCGGGTGGCCGGCGCAGAAGAGCAGATAGACTTCCGCCGTCCAGCGCCCCACCCCCTTGATCGCCGTCAGCTCCCGGATCGCCTCCGATCCTTCGATGTTGCAGATCGCGTCGAGATCGATCTGACCGCTGACGACCACCTCGGCCACGCGCCTCAGCGCCTCGGCCTTCGCCCGCGACAGCCCGATCGCCCGGCAATCCTCGTCGCTCAGCGAATTGACGCTTGCCGCCGTGACCTCGCCGACCTTTCCTTCCATGCGCCGCCAGATCGCAGCCGCACTTGCCTTCGAGACCATTTGCGAGACGATGATGCTGGCAAGGCCGCGATAGCCGGGATCGGTGCGCCGGAGCGGCACCGGGCCGGCTCTCGCAACGACGTGCCCGAGGCGCGCATCGAGCATCACCAGGCCTGACAGCCCGGCCTCGATATCCTCATGTGTCCGGATGATCCGCATGACGCCTCCAAAAAGCGGATGATTTTTATACCCCTTCCATGGCAAAGGGAAAGCATGCCTGACACGCCACCCGTTTTCCGTTTTGCCCCGAGCCCCAACGGGCTGCTCCATCTCGGCCACGCGCTTTCCGCGGTGCTGAACCATGACATGGCGAAGGCCGCGAACGGGCGTTTCCTGCTGCGCATCGAGGATATCGACCAGACCCGCTGCCGCCCGGAATTCGAGGCGGCGATCTTCGAAGACCTTGCCTGGCTCGGCCTCGACTGGGAGCGCCCGGTGCGCCGGCAATCGGAACATCTCGACGCCTACGCGTCGGCGCTTCAACGGCTGAACATGCTGGGTGTCATCTACCCCTCGGTCATGACCCGCGGCGAAATCAAGGCCGCCGTTGCCGATGCGGAAGCCGGCGGCCAGACCTGGCCGCGCGATCCGGACGGCAGCCCGCTCTATCCCGGCCGCGAGCGCGAATTGCCCCAAACCGAGCGCGCGGCTCTCACCGCGAGCGGCAAGGCCTATGCCTGGCGGCTCGACATGGAGAAGGCCATCGCGCTTTTGGGAAAAGACCACTTGAGCTGGACGGAGAGCGGCCATGGTCCTGAGGACGAAACCGGCACCATCATCGCCGACCCCGCCGCCTGGGGCGACGTGATCCTGTCGCGCTCCGATGCGCCGTCAAGCTACCATCTATCCGTCGTCGTCGACGACGCGTTGCAGGGCATCACCCATGTGGTGCGCGGCCGCGACCTCTATCATGCGACATCCGTGCACCGGCTGCTGCAGCGGCTTCTCGATCTGCCGGAACCGCTCTATCACCATCACCGGCTGATCCTCGGCCCGGATGGGCGCAAGCTGTCGAAGAGCAACCAGGATACCGGCATCGCCGCTTTCCGCGCCGCCGGTCGCACAGCGGAGGAAATCCGCGCGCTAATCGGCTAGGTCCTGCTCCTCGCGGGCCGCGTCGTTGCCATTGCGCAGCTGGAAGCTGCGCCGCACCATGCTCTTGACCCTGTATTTGAGGATCGCCGCATTGATCTCGGCGCCGATGATGAAGATTGCAGCGATCATGTAGAGAAACACCAGCACGATCATGATCGACGCCAGGCCAGCATAGGTAGACACATAGGTGGCGAAGGTCGCGAGGTACGAAGCAAAGGCATAAGCGCCGATCGTCCAGCAAACGAGCGTCAGCGCGATGCCCGGCAAAACGTCGATCACTTTACGGTGCCCATCCGGCAGCCAGAGATGGGACACGAGCAATCCGCTGGTCAGCACGACGAGAGCGAGCGGCAGGCTCCAGTTGTCGACGGTCGCAAGCACGCCACCAAGCCAGGGGAGCCACTGTCCGGCATAACGCACCGCCAGGGGCACGGCGACGAGCAGAATGCTGAGTGCGGCCAGGATCAGGACGCCGGCAAGCACGAAGCCGAGGCTCGCAAGCCGAGTGACGTACCAGTAGCGGCTCTCGGTCACTCGATAGGCGCGATTGAGCGAGACGCGCAGCGCCTCGACGCCGTTGGAGGCGAAATAGGCGGCGGCCAGCACCGAAACGGTCAAGAGCCCACCGCGCGGGATCGTCAGCACCCGCACGATTTCGTCGGCGATGGGCTTGGCGATCGATTCCGGCCAGGCATCGAAAATCAGATGCACCGCCGTTTCGGCAAACTGGTCGGCCCCGAGAAAGCTGCCGAGCGCCGTGCCGAAAATCAGGAAGGGAAAGACGGCGAGCAGCGACGACAGCGCCACATGGCTCGCCATCGCCCAACCGTCGTCGAGGCTGAAGTGCCAGAGCGCATCGAACACGACTTTCCAGGTGATGCGTATAAACGCTGGCATTCCATTCCAATCCTACGAGGCGCCGGGACTACCCGATCAGTACGTCCGTCTCGGCGCCGTTTCCTTGGCTTCGCATGACCCCAACGGCGACAACGCTGGCGGGTTCCGGCTTGCGCAATTCAATTGTATCCCGCCGATGAATATGGGAAACCGAGGCAGGATTTCTACAGGATTCGACCGGATGACGGATCGCCCCACAATCATTGTCACCGGATGCTCCTCCGGAATCGGCGCCCATTGCGCACGCGCGCTTCATGCCGACGGCTGGCGGGTCTTTGCGACCGTGCGCCGGGAAGAGGACCGGCAATCGCTTGAAAGCGAGGGCATCGAGACCTTTCTGATGGACTACACCAAGCCGGAGAGCATCGCTGCCCTGGCTGATACGGTGCTGGCGCTTTCCGGCGGGCGCATCGACGCGCTGTTCAACAACGGCGCCTATGGCCAGGCGGGTGCGGTCGAGGATCTGCCGACCGAGGCGCTGAGGCTCCAGCTTGAGACCAACGTGATTGGCTGGCACGACCTGACGCGGCGGGTGATCCCCGCGATGCGGGCGCGCGGCAGCGGCCGCATCGTGCAGTGCTCCTCCATCCTCGGCATCGTGCCCTATCGCTGGCGCGGCGCCTACAACGCCTCCAAGTTTGCGATCGAGGGCCTGTCCCTCACCCTCAAGATGGAGCTGGCCGGCAGCGGCATCGAGGTGAGCCTGATCGAGCCAGGGCCGATCACATCGAAATTCACCGCCAATGCCGTCACCTATATCGAGCGCTTCATCGACCTCAAGAATTCGGTGCACCGCGTCGAATACGAGCGGCAGATGCGACGCCTGAAAGGCGAAAGCAAACCCGCAGCCGGAAAGCTCGGCCCGGAGGCGGTTTATGCGGTTTTGAAGCACGCACTGACAGCAAAGAAACCGAAACCGCACTATATTGTAACAAGGCCAGCCAGACAGGGCGCGCTTCTGAAGAAGCTCCTGCCGGCGGCACTGTTTTATCGCATCATCGGCCGACTTGGCTGAAGCAAGAATTGCAAGGAAAAGTTCGATGTCCAGCTTCTTTACCGGCTTGACCCTGTTCGTCATGGGCCTGGTCGTGATCGTTTTGATCCGCGGCCTCGTGAACATGGCAAAGGGTGGCAGCGGCAACACGTCCAACAAGTTGATGCAGGCGCGTGTACTGCTGCAGGCAATCGCGATCGTGCTCATCATGGTGACCCTTTGGATCACCGGCGGCGGCCGTCCGACCTGACGCAAATTCCGAACGGACAACCGTTCCACACCGCTCCTGAAATTGCGCGAGAGGACTGCGTCCACCCATGGTGAAGCTCAACAAGATCTATACCCGGACGGGTGACAACGGCACCACCGGGCTCGTCTCCGGACCGCGCCGTCTGAAAAGCGATCTGCGCGTCGATGCCTATGGCGCAGTGGACGAAACCAATGCCTTCGTCGGACTGGCGCGGCAGAATACGGCCGGCAACGTCGATCTCGACGCCGCGCTGATGCGGATCCAGAACGATCTCTTCGATCTCGGCGCGGATCTCGCAACACCCGACACCGGCGAGCCGCCGCAATACGAACCGCTGCGCATCGTCGCAGCGCAGGTGACCTGGCTCGAAACCGAAATCGATCGGCTGAATAGCGAACTCGATCCCTTGCGCTCCTTCGTGCTTCCGGCCGGCAGCCCCGCCTCCGCAGCCCTCCACGTTGCCCGCACGGTCGCACGCCGTGCGGAACGCCAGGTGGTCGCCCTTGCCCAGATCGAAGGCGAAGTCGTCAGCACGGAAGCCATCGCCTATATCAATCGCCTGTCGGATTTTCTGTTCGTCGCGGCGCGCTTTGCGAATGACAAAGGTCAAGCCGACGTCCTTTGGATTCCCGGAAAAAACAGATAACGTCGGCTCGCGCATTGTCGCGCCCGATCGAGATTCGGCGGGAGAAACGGGCAATAACCTGTGCTTCGGGAGACCGCATGTTCATACCGCTTCACGATACGAACACCCTGAAGCACATCAAGGTCCAGTACGTCACGATCAGCCTGATCGTCATCAACATTGCCGTCTGGCTGATCACCGGACCGATTGCCTCCGAGCAATTCACCAACGCCGCGCTGCTGGGCTTCGGCTATATCCCGGCGCTCATTTTCGACTACGCGCAGCTTGATCCCTCGCTCGTCGTCGTCCCCGACGGCTTCACCTTCGTCACCTATTCCTTCCTGCATGGCGACTTCATGCACCTCGCCATGAACATGCTGTTCCTCTGGGTGTTCGGCGACAATGTCGAGGATGCGCTCGGGCACTTCCGCTATCTCGCCTTCTATCTTCTCTGCGCGGCTGCAGGCGCACTGGCGCATGGGCTTCTCGACCCGGCCTCCGAGGCGCCGTTGATCGGCGCATCGGGCGCGATCTCCGGCGTCGTTGCCGCCTATTTCCTGCTGCACCCGAAGGTGCGCGTCTGGGTGCTTGTCTTCTTCCGCATCCCGCTGCCCTTGCCCGCGGCCATCCCGCTTGCCTTCTGGATCGGCCAGCAGTTCTTCATGCTGGTCGTCGATCCCGGCAGCGGCGTGTCCTGGAGCGCCCATGTCGGCGGCATCGTCGCGGGCTTGGTTCTGGTTGTCATTTTGCGACGCCGCGATGTGCCGCTTTTCGACCGCACGATCGTCACGCCGCGCGCCGTCCGGCACAAGGCCGAACCGGTCACCGCAAGCCAACTGCCGTCGTCAGATGCGACAAGATCGCCCGTTCCCTGGGGACGCCAGACCGGATCCTGACACCGGCAATCGCCAGCCTTCAACGAGGATGATCCGTTATTTCAATGGCTTGCCTGAAGCGCGCCCGGCCCTGCCGGGACAGTGCCGCATCAGGCCCCAAGCCACTTGCCATCGATCATTCTTACGTGTACGTAAACGTAATTCCAATTCTCGGGATTATATCGATTTAGCGCCATGTACAGCGATTGTAATTGGAGAAAAAACGCGTATCGATGTCGCCAACCGACAATCAGGCGGCTCCGTTAAGGCGCATTTTCCTGCGAAAGCTCTTGGAGGGAAGAATCCATGAAAATACTTGTGACGGTGAAGCGGGTCGTTGACTACAACGTCAAGATCCGGGTGAAGGCAGACGGTTCGGGCGTCGAGCTTGCGAACGTGAAGATGTCGATGAACCCCTTCGACGAAATCTCGGTCGAAGAGGCGCTCAGGCTGAAGGAAGCCGGCAAGGCTGAGGAGGTCGTCGTCGTTTCCGTTGGTCCGGCCAAGGCCGAAGAAACCCTGCGCACGGCGCTCGCCATGGGGGCTGACCGCGCCATCCTGGTTGAGACCGAAGACCAGGTCGAGCCACTCGCCGTCGCCAAGATCGTCAAGGGTGTGGCCGAGGCTGAACAGCCGGGCCTGATCATCGTCGGCAAGCAGGCAATCGACGACGATTCGAACCAGACCGGCCAGATGCTGTCGGCCCTGCTCGGCTGGGCGCAAGGCACCTTCGCCTCCAAGGTCGAGATCGGCGATGGCAAAGCAACCGTGACGCGCGAAGTCGACGGCGGTCTGCAGACGATCGACATCAAGCTGCCGGCGGTCGTTACCACCGACCTGCGCCTGAACGAGCCGCGCTACGCCTCACTGCCGAACATCATGAAGGCGAAGAAGAAGCCGCTCGACAAGAAGTCGCCGGCCGACTTCGGCGTCGACACCGCCGCCCGCCTCAAGGTGCTGAAGACCGAGGAGCCGTCGGGCCGCAAGGCCGGCATCAAGGTCAAGTCGGTCGCCGAGCTCGTCGAAAAGCTCAAAACCGAAGCCGGCGTGCTCTGATTTAAGGAAGGGAGATTTTATCATGGCCATTCTTCTTCTGGCTGACCACGACAGCAACCACCTTTCCGACCAGACCGCCAAGGCGCTGAGCGCGGCCTCGAAAATCGCCAGTGGGACTGGAGCCGATGTGCATGTTCTCGTTGCCGGCGCCGGCGCGAAGCAGGCTGCCGAACAGGCGTCCAAGCTTGCAGGCGTTTCCAAGGTGCTCGTTGCCGACGACGCCTCGCTTGCCAACAACCTTGCCGAGCCGCTCGCTGCCCTGATCGTCTCGCTCGCTGGCAGCTACGACACGATCGTGAGCGCCGCCACCTCGGTCGGCAAGAACGTGATGCCGCGCGTTGCAGCGCTGCTCGACGTTTCCCAGGTGTCCGAAATCATCGAGGTCGTCTCGGCCGATACCTTCAAGCGTCCGATCTATGCCGGCAACGCCATCCAGACGGTGCAGACGACCGAAGCCAAGCGCGTCATCACCGTGCGCACCGCCTCCTTCGCCTCTGCCGCTGAAGGCGGTTCGGCGGCGATCGAGACCGTCTCGGCTGCCGCCAACCCTGGCGTTTCCTCCTTCGTCGCCGACGCGCTGTCGTCGTCGGACCGCCCGGAGCTGACGTCTGCCAAGATCATCATCTCGGGCGGTCGTGCGCTCGGCTCGTCGGAAAAGTTCCAGGAAGTGATCCTGCCGGTGGCCGACAAGCTCGGCGCTGCCGTCGGCGCTTCGCGCGCTGCGGTCGACGCCGGTTACGCTCCGAACGACTGGCAGGTCGGCCAGACCGGCAAGGTCGTTGCGCCCGATCTCTACATCGCCTGCGGCATTTCCGGTGCCATCCAGCACCTCGCCGGCATGAAGGACTCGAAGGTCATCGTCGCCATCAACAAGGACGAAGAGGCGCCGATCTTCCAGGTCGCCGACTACGGCCTGGTTGCCGATCTCTTCGACGCTCTGCCGGAGTTGCAGAAGGCGCTGTAAGCCCAAATCGATGCCACCCTCCGCACCCATGAAAAGGGCTGGCAAAAGCGGGGACTTGGCATTAACAATCTACCGGGCCGGCCAAACCGGCCCGGTTTGCGTGTCTGATGGCGGCCTTGCCGCCAACCCTTGAAGATGGATGTTCGCCGCGATGATCAAGACGGTCGGAATTATTGGTGCCGGGCAAATGGGCTGTGGCATCGCACATGTTTCGGCAATCGCCGGATACAAGGTGCAGATCTATGATCTGGCCGCCGAACGGATCGAAGCGGGCCTTGCAACCGTCAACGGCAACCTTGCCCGTCAGGTCTCCTCCGGCAAGATGACCGACGAGGCCCGCAAGGCAGCCCTTGCCCTGATCAAGGGCTCTTCCGATATCAACGACCTGTCCCAGGCCGATCTTGTGATTGAAGCCGTCACCGAAGACGAAACGATCAAGCGCAAGATCTACGGTCAGGTTTGTCCGATCCTGAAGCCGGAAGCGATTCTCGCGACGAATACCTCGTCCCTGTCGATCACGCGCCTGGCCTCCGCCACCGATCGCCCCGAGCACTTCATGGGCATCCACTTCATGAACCCGGTTCCGGTGATGAAGCTGGTCGAGCTCGTGCGCGGCATCGCCACGGACGAACAGACCTTCAAGACCGCCAAGGAATTCGTCGCGACGCTCGACAAGACCGTGACAGTCGCCGAAGATTTTCCGGCCTTCATCGTCAACCGCATTCTGCTGCCGATGATCAACGAGGCGATCTATACGCTTTATGAAGGCGTCGGCAGTGTCGAGGCGATCGATACCGCCATGAAGCTCGGCGCCAACCATCCCATGGGCCCGCTGCAGCTTGCCGACTTCATCGGCCTCGACACCTGCCTGTCGATCATGCAGGTGCTCTATGACGGCCTGGCGGACTCGAAGTATCGCCCCTGCCCGCTGCTGGTGAAATATGTCGAAGCCGGCTGGCTCGGCCGCAAGTCCGGACGCGGCTTCTACGACTATCGCGGCGAAGTGCCGGTTCCCACCCGCTAATTCCGTCAGCATTTGACAAGAAAAACCCGGCGATCCGCCGGGTTTTTCTTTGTCCAGATCTAGTCTCCTTCAGCTTCCCGCAGCAGGAGCAAGCGCCGCGCTGATCAGCGCCTTGGCGTCGTCGCTGTCCCAGGCGGCCGGCCCGTTCATCGAGCCGATCAGGCAGCCCTTGTCGTCGAGCAGCAAGGTTGCCGGCAGGCCGAAGGCCAGGCCTTCCTTCTTCATGTTGTTGAACACGCCCATCGAGGCGTCGCGATAATAGCCAAGCTCGTGCACGGCCGTCTCGTCGAGGAAAGCCTTTGGCTTCTCGTCGTCGCCGACGTCGATGTTGATCGCCACCACTTCGAACTTGTCGCTGCCGAGCGACTTCTGCAGGGCGTTCAAGGCCGGCATTTCCTCGCGGCAGGGAACGCACCACGTCGCCCAGAGATTGACGAGCAGTGTCTTGCCGGCAAAGGCCGAGACATTGGTCGGCTTGCCGTCCGGACCGTTGAAGTCGAGCCCGATCGGCCGCGGCGACGACGCCGGCGACATCGCGGCGACCTGCCCCTTCATGAAGGGTGTCAGCGCAGCGACCTTGGCCGAGGTCAGCGGGCAACTGGCGGAGGCCGTTTCGGTTGCCTCACCATTGCCAGACCCGGTCTCCTTCACGTATACCGCTGCCGCACCGACGATCACGCCAAACAGGGCGGCGAGCGCGAACAGTTTCACGGCCGGGGGGGATTTCTTCTGGTCGGGCATTTCATTCTCCAAGGCGGGCATTCTTCATGGCTGACGGCAATTCCGAGACGAAATCCTCCAACCAGATGTGGGGCGGTCGCTTTGCCTCGGGTCCGGACGCGATCATGGAGGAAATAAATGCCTCGATCGGCTTCGACAAGAAGCTCTATGCCCAGGACATCCGCGGCTCAATAGCGCATGCGACGATGCTGGCGCATCAAGGCATCATTTCGGCCGACGACAAAGACAAGATCGTTCACGGCCTGAACACGATCCTGTCAGAGATCGAAAGTGGTGCGTTCGAGTTCTCGCGCCGCCTCGAAGACATCCACATGAACATCGAGGCCCGGCTCGCGACCCTGATCGGTCCGGCTGCCGGCCGCCTCCACACCGCCCGCTCGCGCAACGATCAGGTGGCGCTCGACTTCCGCCTCTGGGTCAAGGAAGAGCTGCAGCGCACCGAGAAAGCGCTGACGGCGCTGATCGCCGCCTTCCTCGACCGCGCCGAGGAACATGCAGATACCGTCATGCCCGGCTTCACCCATCTGCAGACCGCGCAGCCCGTCACCTTCGGCCATCACTGCATGGCCTATGTCGAGATGTTCGGCCGTGACCGCTCGCGCGTGCGTCACGCCATCGAGCACATGGACGAGAGCCCGATCGGCGCCGCCGCCCTTGCCGGCACCGGTTTCCCGATCGACCGTCACATGACCGCCAAGGCGCTCGGCTTTGCCGGCCCGACCCGCAACTCGATCGACACGGTATCGGACCGCGACTTCGCGCTCGAATTCCTGTCGATGGCCTCGATCACTGCCATTCACCTGTCGCGGCTGGCCGAAGAGATCGTCATCTGGTCGACGCCGCAGTTCGGCTTCATCCGCCTGTCGGATGCATTTTCGACCGGCTCCTCGATCATGCCGCAAAAGAAGAATCCCGATGCCGCTGAACTGGTGCGCGCCAAGACCGGCCGCATCAACGGTTCGTTGATCGCGCTGCTCACGGTCATGAAGGGTCTGCCGCTCGCCTATTCCAAAGACATGCAGGAAGACAAGGAACAGGTCTTCGACTCAGCCGAAAGCCTCGAGCTGGCGATCGCCGCCATGACCGGCATGGTTCGTGACATGACCATCCGTAGCGATCGCATGAAGGCCGCCGCCGGCTCCGGCTATTCGACCGCGACCGACCTTGCCGACTGGCTGGTGCGTGAGGCAGGCCTGCCCTTCCGCGACGCCCACCATGTGACCGGCCGCGCCGTGGCGCTTGCTGAACAGAAGGGCTGCGACCTCGCGGATCTTTCGCTTGCCGACCTGCAGTCGATCCACGCCGACATCACCGAGAAGGTCTTCGATGTCCTGACGGTCGAAGCCTCCGTGGCCAGCCGTACCTCCTTCGGCGGTACGGCGCCCAACGAGGTTCGCAAGCAGATCGCCTGGTGGCGCGCCCGCAACTAAGACATCTGCTCCCAAGCCCGCTGCGGGCGGCTCTTCGCCCGCAGAAACAGGGTGCACAAGTGCCTGAAAAATCGGTAAGACATCGCACCTGCATCAGTTCCCGCGAAGGAAAATCACGATGACATTCACGAAGGCGGCCCGGCTTGCACTTCTGCTGGCGATCCCCGGGCTGGTTCTTGTCGGTTGTGGACGCAAGGGCGACCTCGATCGCCCCGGCTCGACCGCGCCGATCAACACCAAGGCGCCGGCAGGAACTGTCGAGCAGAAGGAAAAAGCAGACGAGCGTTCGTTCCCGCTCGATCCCCTCCTCTAGTAGAAATTACGCAATTCCGAACGGAAGCCGCTTCGCACTTTCCTGGAATTGCTCAAAGTCGAGCTGCGTGACGTGAACCATTTTCAATACCGCGACGGAATTCTCTACGCCGAAGATGTGCCGGTGACCGATATCGCCCGCGCCGTCGGCACACCCTTCTACTGCTACTCGACCGCCACGCTCGAGCGCCACTACACGGTGTTCTCCAAGGCTTTCGCCGATGTGGATGCGATGGTTTGCTATGCGATGAAGGCCAACTCGAACCAGGCGGTACTGAAGACGCTCGGCCGCCTCGGCGCCGGCGTCGACGTGGTCTCTGGCGGTGAGCTGCGCCGGGCGCTGGCGGCCGGCATCCCGGCAAACCGCATCATGTTCTCCGGCGTCGGCAAGACGCCGCTGGAAATGGATCTCGCACTGGAAGCCGGCATCTACTGCTTCAACGTCGAGTCCGAGCCGGAACTTGAGGTCCTTAACCAGCGCGCCGTTCGTGCCGGCAAGCGCGCCCATGTGTCCTTCCGCATCAACCCTGATGTTGACGCGAAGACCCATTCCAAGATTTCCACGGGCAAGAAGGAAAACAAGTTCGGCATTTCCTGGGAGCGCGCCCGTGCGGTCTACGCCCATGCCGCAACGCTGCCCGGCATTGAGGTGACCGGCATCGACATGCATATCGGCAGCCAGATCACCGAGCTGCAGCCCTTCGACGACGCCTTCAAGCTGCTGCGCGAACTGGTCGATACGCTGCGCTCCGACGGCCACTCGATCGATCACGTCGACATCGGCGGCGGCCTCGGCATTCCCTACAAGGACGACAACAATCCGCCGCCGCTGCCGGACGCCTATGCGGAAATCGTCAAGAGCCAGCTGCAGTCGCTCGGCTGCAAGATCGTCACCGAACCGGGCCGGCTGATCGTCGGCAATGCCGGCATTCTGGTGACCGAAGTCATCTACGTGAAGGACGGTGGCGACAAGACCTTCGTCATCGTCGACGGTGCGATGAACGATCTCATCCGCCCGACCCTCTATGAGGCCTATCACGAGATCCGCCCGGTCCGCATCTCCGCCGCCAACGCGCCGCGCATCCGCGCCGACGTCGTGGGCCCGGTCTGCGAAACCGGCGACTATCTGGCGCTCGACCGCGAGATGGCGATGCCGAAGCCTGGCGATCTCTTTGCCATCAGCTCGGCCGGCGCCTACGGCGCCGTGCAGGCCAGCACCTACAATTCACGCCTCCTGATCCCGGAAGTTCTGGTCAAGGGCGACCGTTTCCACGTCGTTCGCCCGCGTCAGGACTATGACGCGTTGATCGGTCTCGATTCGGTGCCGGACTGGCTCGACTGACCCGTCCGGGCGCGACAACGACAATCTGTGGATCGGCCGCCCGGCCGATCACGATTGTGTTTGCGCCCTCGTCTTCGCCACAAACGATGGTATCCTGAACGCAAGCGGGATAGGCGAAGTTGCGTGCATTTTTGAGCTCGGCCGTCGCCTCACTACATTGGGTCAGCCACAAGCGTTGATGGGCGACCGAAAGGAAACTTGGGCGGATGACGCAATTCCGGCAGGATGAAACGCCACAACCGAAGCCGTTTTCGAGAACTCTGGCGCTGAAGAGATGGCTGGCGCGCGCGGTGCTGGTCGCCGAGCAGGTCCTGCCGCGTATCCTTCTGCCCGGTGCGATCGCCCTTCTGTTTCTTGCCTTCGCCTGGCTCGGCTTCTTTCGCGCTGCACCTTTCTGGCTGCATGCGGTGGCGCTCTTTGCCTTTGCGCTAACCTTCCTCGCCTCTCTCTTACCGCTCAGCCGGTTGCGGCTTCCCGGTAATGCCGATGCCGATCGCATGCTCGAAGAGCGCAATGCGCTGCCGCATCAGGCCATCCGCGTCCAGGACGATCGCCCCGCGACCGACACCCCTCTGGGCGAGGCGCTCTGGCGCGAACACCAGGCGCGCATGGCACGCATGATCGGCACCCTCGAGACTGGCCTGCCGCGGCCCGATATCGCCAGGCACGATCCCTTCGCGCTCAGGGCCGTGCCTGTGCTGCTCGCTTGCGTCGCCTTTGCCTATTCCTATTCCAACCGCGCCGGATTGCTGAGCGATGCGTTCCGGCTGCCGCAGACGTCGATCGAGGCTGCCAACATCCGCGTCGATGCCTGGGTGACGCCGCCGCCCTATACCGGGCGGGCGCCAATCTTCCTGACGGGCAAGCCGGAAGCCGCCGCTGCCGTGAATGAAGACGCCGCGGCGATCACCATCCCGCAGTTCAGCGACATCACCGTACGGATCACCGGCGCCGGTGCGGACGCGCCAGTGCGCTACGCGGAAACCGGCGGGAGCAAGCCGATCGCCATTCCGGTGGCCGGCGAAAAGGCCGAAGAGAAACAGAGCAAGCCGAAAGTGGACGATGCCGGCCCGAAGGTAGCCGAAATGGTTGCAACGGAGCCGGCGCGCAATCCGAATGCCGTGCGCAACCACGTCTACAAGGTCGTCAAGGATGGCGAACTTATCGTCGGCAGCCAGCGCTGGGCGTTCAAGATCACCCCGGACGGCGTGCCTCAGATCGCCTTTGACGGAATCCCCCATCCGACCATCAACGCGGCGCTCGAAATCACGTTTACGGCCAACGACGATTACGGCATCGCCCAGGCGTGGGCGGAGATCAAGCCGCTCGACGAACCGGCGGAAGGCGCCCGCGCGCTCTATCCGCTACCGGAATACCGGCTCGATCTGCCGCGCCGTAACGCGCGCGAGGCAAAGGGCACGACCAGCCGAAACCTCAGCGAGCATCCGCTCGCCGGCAAGCGGGTAGCGGTGACGCTCGTCGCCCGGGATGCTGCCGGACAGGAAGGCCGCAGCCCGCCGCACGACATGATCCTGCCTGCCCGCCAGTTCTCGCAGCCGCTCGCCGGCGCCGTCGCCGAACAGCGTCAGGTTTTCGCGCTCAATGCCAACGACCTGCCGCGCGCCATCGACCTCAACGACGCCGTCACCTCACTTGCCGAGGACTGGATCCCGAACCTCACTCATTTCCTGCTGTTGAAATCGGCGCGCACCCGGATGGCGCTCGCCTATAACGACGACATGTTGCGCGATGCCGCCGGATACCTCTGGGAGATCGCGCTCGGCATCGAGGACGGCGACCTGTCGCTTGCCGAGCGCCGCCTGCGCGAAGCCCAGCAGGCGCTGTCGGACGCCTTGGAGCGCAACGCTTCGGACCAGGAAATCGCCAAGCTGATGCAGGAACTGCGCCAGGCGATGCAGGAATACATGCAGGCGCTCGCCGAGCAGGCGATGAAAAATCCACGCATGACCGGCAAGCTCGACCCGAACAACATCCTGCGCCAGCAGGACCTCGAGAAGATGATGAACCAGATCGAGAATCTGGCGCGCTCGGGCGCGCGCGATCAGGCACAGCAGATGCTCTCGGAACTGCAGCGCATGATGAACAACCTGCAGGCTGGCCGTAGCCAGCAGCAGATGGGCGAGCAGAACGACGCCATGCGCCAGCAGATGGACAAGCTCGGCAAGCTGATGCAGCAACAGCAGCAGTTGATGGACGAGACCTTCAAGTTCGACCAGGCCCTGCGTGACCGGATGCAGCGGGGCGACCCGCTGCAGGGCGAAGACAACGAGCTCTTCGGTCAGGAAATGCCGCAGGACCCAGGTCAGCAGGGCGATCCGAATGGTCAGCCCAACCCACTCGACAACATGACCGCCGAACAGCTCAAGGATGCACTGAAACAGCTGAAAGAGCAGCAGGACGCGCTCGGAAAACAGCTCGGTGAGCTGAACAAGGGCCTGGAAAGCATGGGCATCAAGCCCGGCAAGGGCTTCGGCGAAGCCAAGCGCGAAATGGACGGCGCTTCCGGCGCGCTCGGCAAGGGCCAGGGCGAACAAGCCGTCGGCAATCAGGGCCGCGCGCTACAGGCCCTGCGCCAAGGCGCCCAGGATATGATGAACCAGATGCAGGGCCAAGGTCAGGGCGGCCCTGGCATGGGTGTTCCGCAATACGGTCAAAACGGCCGCGATCCTTTGGGACGACGGCAACAGAATCTCGGCCCGAATTTCGGCGACCAGGTCAAGGTTCCAGACGAGATCGATTCTCAGCGCGCCCGACAAATCCTTGACGAGATTCGCCGCAGGCTGGGCGACAGCCTGTCGCCGGAGCAGGAGCGCCAGTACCTCGAACGCCTGCTCGACATGCGCTGAGCCGAGCGCCCGGCTCAGCCCTTTGCCTCATCACGGCAGAACATGACAACGGCTCCCGTCGCATCCAATCGATGCGCCGGGTCGCAGTCCTGTTGCTGTGGGCCGGCAGGTCTGGCCGTCAGGCGGCCAACGCCAGCGCGACTGCCTTGCGGATATCGGGAAGGGAGAAGGGCTTGGAGATGACGTCGACGATTTTGTCGGTGAGATCGTCAGCCCGCTCGCGCTGCTCGGCATAGCCGGTCATCAGCAGGATCTTCATGGCCGGAAAGGCCGCCGACGCCTGGTGCGTCAGCTCGATGCCGTCCATCACGGGCATACGGATATCGGAGAGCAGAAGGTCGAACGCCTCGGCCTCCAGGCAGGCAAGGCCATCGGCCCCATCGCCCGCTTCGACCGTCTCGTGGCCGTCGAGCCTCAGGGCCCGCGCAACGAAGGAACGCAATGCATCCTCGTCCTCGGTAATCAGGATCTTCGCCATCATGGCCTCCGCGTTCGCTTCCGAGTCCGGCGTTCACGCCGGCACCCGCACCTGATCCAAAAGTACAGCGGGCGTGGATCATCGGGAGACACACTGGCGCTGCAGCGCCGCCGATCCCCGTCGAGAATCACTGCGGCACGCACCAAAACAACCAGTTTTTCGTTTGTGTTCGGTAAACGCCGAACGACTGGATTTCAGGGCGCATGCCCCAAATCGAGACGTTTACTCGGCGTCGCCGGTGACAACACCGACAAAAGGCAGCTCGCGGAAGGCATAGGCGACGTCCATGCCGTAGCCGACGACGAAGTGATCGGGGCATTCGAAGCCGACATAATCCGCCTCGAGCTCGACCTTGCGCTTGACCCGCTTGTCGAGCAGCACGGCGATCGTGACGTTGCGGGCGCCGCGCTCGTACATCAGTTCCTTGGCGAAACGCAGCGTGCGGCCGGATTCGAGAATGTCGTCGATCAGCAGAACGTCGCGCCCATGCACGTCGCTGTCGATATCCTTGGTGATCTTGACGCCCTGCGAAACGGTGCCGGTGCCGTAGCTCGACAGCGTGATGAACTCGACTTCCGGTGCCAGACCGGCCGTATGCATCGAGCGGATCAGATCGGCCGCGAAGATGAACGATCCCTTGAGCACCGCGATCACCAGCAGATCCTTGTGCGGGCCGTTGACGATCATTCCGGCGAGCTCGCTGTTGCGGGCAGCGATGGTTTCGGCCGTATAGAGAGGTTCGATATTCTTACCGCGAACAACGGGCATCAAGGCTTCTCCAGCGTTTCATCCGGAAGACCTTAAGCCTTCCCTTTGGCGCCGCTTAGCACAATCAGCGGGCCGAAACACCGTTTTCGGCGAAGGAAACCGTCACATCCGGCATTTTTCCACCCGCATAGGGCAGTCTCGTCATGAAATGACGGCTCTCACCGGGCGCGACGGCAGCACCCTCGGGCATCACCCGTGTCGTCGTGACCTTGCGCCCGTTGGCGGCAATCTCCACCACGACGAGCGGCAATCGCTGCTCGATATCGGAGCGATTGTCGATCGATCCATAGACGGACAGCACACGCATGCCGCCGGAGTAGTCGAGCCCACTCTTGATCCCCGATATCGTCAGCGGCTGGACGTCGGCCTGTCCATCGCCGGCAAAGCCGACGATCGCCAGGAAGGAAGCAAGCGCAACGCCCGCGACCATCCCGGCAAAGCGGCGTGCCGGCATGTCGCGCAGCCGCGTTTCGGCAAGACGCAACAATCGAGCGCCGAGCGACGGCTCCTGCTCCACGACCGTCAGCGTCGGCCGCCTGCGGCTGCCCGTTTGTGCATTGTCGTTGAAAACAGGATAGGGCGTGCGGCGCGACGAAGCGGATATCACCTCGAATTCCACATCCACATAGTCGGGGCGCCTCGGCGCTGAAGCCCCGTTGCGTCCGCCGCGCTCGGGCGGCAGAAAATCTGTATCGGCGTTGTTGCTGGCGGATTTGGTCCGGAATGCCTGCATGATCATTTCCTCCTGTCCCGCAAGAGAACACGGCCGCATGCGGCCAGTTTGTCTGCGAAACCCTCGGGCAATGCCAAGCCTCATGCGGTGCAAGAACTAGGCATTGCATCAAATCTTTCCGACACGTAAACCGGAATGGTTAATGTTTCGGAAAGACGTCGCGAAAGCGGCGCCTTTTCATGAAAAATTAACCGTCACTTAACCATGATTCCGCTGGCGGTTTTGCCTTTCTTGGCTGGTCGTCCTATGCGCGGAGGACCGGAACCGGCCGTCGGTTGCAGGGCCGTGAGAGAGACTGGGCTGCCGCTTGATTCACTTTGAGAACGTCGGACTGCGCTATGGCATGGGACCGGAAATCCTCCGGGACCTGACCTTCGACATTCCACGCCGTTCATTCCAGTTCCTGACGGGTCCGTCGGGCGCCGGCAAGACCACGTTGCTGCGGCTTCTTTTCCTCTCGCTGCAGCCGACACGCGGCCTGATCCGGATGTTCGACCGCAACATTTCGTCGATCCCGCGCGAAGAATTCCCGATGCTGCGCCGGCGCGTCGGCATCGTCTTCCAGGACTTTCGCCTGCTCGATCATCTCACCACCTACGAGAACGTCGCGCTGCCGTTGCGCGTGCGCGGCAAGGAGGAGACGAGCTACCGTGCAGACGTGCTGGAGCTTTTGAAATGGGTGGGTCTCGGCGAGCGCATCAACGTGCTGCCACCGGTCCTTTCCGGCGGTGAAAAACAGCGCGCCGCCATCGCTCGGGCGCTGATCGACCGGCCGGAGATCCTGCTTGCCGACGAGCCGACCGGCAACGTCGATCCGCCGATGGCAAGGCGCCTGCTCAATCTTTTCCTCGAGCTCAACCGGCTCGGCACGGCGGTCGTGATCGCCACCCACGATCTGTCGCTGATGGACCAGGTGGAGGCGCGGCGCATGATCCTTTCGCAAGGGCGGCTCGACATCTATGAGTGACAGCCGCACCAAACGCCAAAAGGATGTGCCCGAACAGGCACCGGAGGCACAACAGCGCCGGACGGAAATGCGCGTGCGCCCGACCGGCCCGATCGTGCCGTCGAGCAATGTGTCGGGCCATGCGCTGATGTGCGTCATCGCCATCATGTCGTTCCTCGCCTGCCTGACGCTCGGCGGCGTCAGCATGGTGCGAGCCACGGCCCAGAGCTGGCAGTCGCAGATCTCCCGCGAGATCACCATCCAGATCAAGCCCGACGACAATCTCGACATGGAAAAGGCGCTGGCGGATGCCCGCGACCTGGCGCTGACCTTCAGTGGCACGACGGACGGCAAGATCGTCGACCGGGCCGCCACCGCCCGCCTGCTCGAACCCTGGCTCGGCGAAGGCCTCGATCTTGACGAATTGCCCGTGCCGCGCCTCGTCATCATCACCATCGACGAAAGCAATCCGCCGGACTTTGCGGCCATGCGCAAGGCGCTGACAGAAATAATCCCGCAGGCTTTCCTCGATGACCACCGCACCTGGGTCGACCGGCTGGTCGCCATGGCCAACACCACGGCCATGATCGGCACCGGCGTGCTGACCCTGGTCTTTTCCGCCATGGTGCTGACAGTGGTCTTCGCAACGCGCGGCGCGCTGTCGGGCAATCGCCATATCGTCGAGGTGCTGCATTTCGTCGGTGCCGAAGCCGGCTTCGTCGCGTCGGAATTCCAGAAGCACTTCCTCAGGATCAGCCTCAAGGGCGCCGGCGCCGGCGGTCTGCTCGCAGCACTTTTCTTTGCGCTCGCGGGTTTCTGGCAGTCACGGACCTTGGCGACCCCCGAGACAGATCAGGCCACCGCCCTCTTCGGTACCTTCACCATCGGCTATGGTGGCTATCTCGGCATTGCCGCGATCATCGTCGTCATCGCCATCCTGACGACCGTTACGGCGCGGCTGACGGTTACCCGCACGATCTACGAAATCGACCTCATCCGCTCGGACCCCGGCCGTACCGACCTCTACCAAAGCTGAGCCGCCTGATGTTTCGCCGCCACTCGATCTATTCCTTGCCGCAATCTGCGGCTATGTGAAGAGAATCATGATGGCGCGAGAGCTACGCGGGAACGGAATGGCCGGAGGAGATAAATGGCACGGGCAAGCCGACGATCGCCGGCGGTCCCGCAGTCTCCTGCGCAAAATCCTCCGCCGAACCTTCTTCGTCCTGCTCCTGCCGCTGGCAATCCTGATCGCCGCCTTCCTGAACTTTGCCGACACGGTCGCCTCCCTGCAGCCGCCGGGTCATCCGAAGGCCGACGCGATCGTGGTCCTGACCGGCGGTTTCCAGCGCATCGACCAGGCGGTCGATCTTCTGAAGGGTGGCGCCGGCAAGCGCCTGCTGATCTCCGGGGTTCACCCGGCGACCACAGGCAGCCAGATCCGCCGCAACACCCAGAGCTCGGCCGACCTTTTCAAGTGCTGCGTAGACATCGGCCATGAGGCGATCGATACCATCGGAAATGCCACGGAAGCGGCGCAATGGATCCATGATCGCGGCTATGCGAGCGTGCTCGTCGTCACCAACAACTATCACATGCCGCGCAGCCTCCTGGAACTGCGCCGCGCCCGGCCGGAAACGGAGTTCATCCCCTACCCGGTCGTCAACTCCGATCTGAAGACCACAAACTGGCTGCGCAATCCGATGGTGCTGAAGTCGATCCTTCTGGAATTCGGCAAGTATACGGTGGCTTCGATACGCGACTTCGCCGGCGCCCGCCCGACCAGCGGCCTGCGCACCGACGCATCGCGCGCGACGCCCGCCGAAGAATAAGGGCCGGCAGGAACAGCCTTCGCCGCTGCAAAGTGAAACAGAGCAGTTTTCCTTCAGCACTTAATCGTGTAGGCAGCGATCAACCGGCTCAAAGACGCCGGTCCCCTTGAGACCTCGCCTACGAGAGCGTGCCTGATGATCGTCTTGCGTTCGATCCTTTTCAACATGGTGTTCTACGCCAACCTGATCGTGCAGATGATCGTGCTGACCCCGATCTACTTCCTGCTGCCGCGCAAGAAGGCGTGGTTCGTGCCGAAGAACTGGGTGCGCAGCAACCACTGGCTCATGGAAAAGATGGTCGGCACGACCTTCGAGATCGAAGGCTTGGAGAATATCCCCGAGGTTCCCTATATCTTCGCTCCCAAGCACCAGTCCTTCTGGGATGCCTATGCGCTGCTCCCCTGGCTCAGCGATCCCTTTTATATCCTGAAGCGCGAGCTCACCTGGATCCCGCTCTTCGGCTGGTATGTGCTCAAGCAACGCATGGTTCCGGTAAATCGCGCGGCGCGCGGCAAGGCGATGACCGGCGTGATGGACCGCACCAAGCAGGAAATGGCAACCGGCCGCGAGCTCATCATCTACCCGGAAGGCACGCGTCGCCCGCCGGGCGCTCCGCCGGAATACAAATACGGCATCGCCCGCCTCTACCGCGACCTCAGCGTGCCGGTGGTGCCGGTCGCCATGCATCCCGGCCTCTTCTGGCCGCGCCGCAAGTTCCTGCGCTTTCCCGGCCACTTCAAGGTTCGCATCCTGCCGCCCATCGAGGCCGGCATGGACCCGGACGCTTTCCTGGCGAAGCTCGTCGAGGTAACCGAGAGGGCGAGCGACGAGTTGCTCGTCGAAACCGTGAAGGCCAATCCGCACCTGCCGCTGCCGCCGACCGCCGAGCAGCGGCTGAAGGAACTGAAGGCAGAAGGCCGGGCCTGAACCTTCAGGCCCGGGCTGAACGCGGCGCCTGCCGCAGCAATCCGACCACCTCTTCCAGCCAGTGATCGCGGATGCCCATCTCCTTGAGATGGGCGAGCGTGTTGAACACGTATTCGCTGTTCGGCCCGGATTTTCCCGTCGAAACCGCAACGATGCCGGCCGCCTCCGTGGTGGTCAGCGAGCCCGCATACTGGACGTGGGCGCGGTCGATGACGTAGGCGAGCGCCGGAACGCGGCGGCCGTCGGCAAGCAGCACCGGCATGGTGCGTTCCTTGTAGACGTGGGTCACCAGTTCACGCTCGCGCAGATAGTCGACGACATCCGCCTGCTGTCCGCGCTGGACGCGAAACGCCGTCCCGATGCAGGAGCCGCCGCGGTCGAGCCCAAGCACCAGCCCCGGCCGCTGTTCGGTGCCACGGTGAACCCAGGAATGCACGCAGAGTGAGCGGCGAAAACCGAAGGCACGTGCCGTGAGCTTCTCCTCGAAGGCAAAGCCCGGGTTCCACATCAGCGAGCCGTAGCCAAAGACCCAAAATTCGTCCATATCCACTGTCATTCAACCCGCGCTGCTGTTCTCACTGCCGAATCACGATCGGTCGCGTGGGACGGTGAGCCATTTTCGGTTTCTACGGCACAGCATCCCGGCACGAAAGAGACAAGGTCGTCCTCCTGCGGCCGAAGGAAAGAATAGTTTTGCGGATCGATGGCGCCACCCGAAAGGCAGCCTCCATCCTGTTTTGAGTGAGGTACCCCCGCCCATGTCGGCAACCGCAGTCTCCAACCCATCGCCGGTCAGCCGGAAATTCCGCTGGCTCCTGGCAGGCATCGTGCTTGTCACCGGCGTTTATTCGGCCGGCTGGTTTCTCGCCGCCGACCAGATCGAGAAGCGGCTTGCGACCCGCCTCGCTGAAGGACAGGCGGCCGGCCTCGGCGGCGAATGCACCAACATGGACGTGCGCGGCTTCCCGTTCCGCATCGGCCTCTTCTGCGACAAGGTCCATCTGGACGACACCCGCAACGGCACCTCGGCCTCGTTCGGAGCGCTGAGGACCGCTGCCCAGGTCTACCAGCCGGGCCATGCGGTGATCGAGCTTGACGGCCCGGCCGAGATCCGGGCTTCCCCCGGCCTCAACATCTTCGCCGACTGGACGTTGCTGCATGCGAGCGTGCGCGCGACCCTGTCCGGCGTTGACCGCACGTCGCTAACCTACGACAACCTGACGGGCCGGTTGCGATTGCCGCTTGAAGGCGACGGATTTGGCTTCGGCGCCAGCCACGGCGAATTGCACCTGCGCCAGAACGGCGCGGATCTCGACGCCGCCTTGAGCGTCGACAAACTGGACGTTCGGCCCGAGGAAGGCCCGAGCCTCGCACCGCCGGCGACCGTCGCCGCCGACCTGACCTTCACCGACCGGGCCGGATGGATGACAACCCCGCCGACGCCTGAGATGTTTCGCGGCAGCAAGGGCGAGCTGCGACAGCTCACCCTCGACCTCGGCTCAGGCATGAACGCCAAGCTTTCCGGGCCGTTCTCGGTCAATGATCAGGGACTGATTTCTGGCGAGTTCTCGCTGACGATGACCAATATCGAGGCCTGGCGCGCCAATCTGGTCACCCTGATCCCGGATGATGCCAACCTCGTCGACAACACCGCCAACATGCTGAAGGCTCTCGCCAACGGCAAGAACGAGGCGACCGTGAAGCTCAACGTGCGCGACGGCACGGCATTCCTCGCCTTCATCCCGATCGGCGTCCTGCCGACCCTCTAGGCTACGATCATACGCCTCATAGGAAGGAAGACCGCTCCACGGTCTTCCTTGATCTGCTCAGGCTATTTCTGATCCATGGCATGGCGACCGAAGTCCGGCATCGCCGTGTCCTGGCCGGCCTGAATGATCGAGCGGCGAATGGCCCGGGTGCGGGTAAAGAGATCGAACAGCTTGTCGCCGTCGCCCCAGCGGATCGC
This sequence comes from Ensifer sp. ENS03, assembly GCF_014852035.1. Lineage (NCBI taxonomy): Bacteria > Pseudomonadati > Pseudomonadota > Alphaproteobacteria > Hyphomicrobiales > Rhizobiaceae > Ensifer > Ensifer sp. ENS03. The sequence goes on from NZ_JACVAV010000005.1 coordinate 76,766, forward strand.
CCGCTGGAGGTAGGCGAGATCTTCCGAAAACCGCGCCAGCATCTCCAGGATCGCATCCTTGTTGTGCAGGCAGACGTCGCGCCACATGGTCGGGTCGGATGCCGCCAGACGCGTGAAGTCGCGGAAGCCCGAAGCCGAATATTTGATGACTTCGGATTCGGTAACGGTCTCGAGATCGTCAGCCGTGCCGACGATGTTGTAGGCAATGATGTGCGGCAGGTGCGAAACGATTGCCAGCACCTTGTCGTGGTGTTCGGCGTCCATCTCCTCGACCATCGAGCCGAGCGTTTCCCAGAAAAGCCGCAGCCGCGCCACCGCTTCCTCATCCGCGCCAGGGGGCGGCGTCAGGATGCACCAGCGGCCGCGGAAGAGGCCGACGAAGCCGGCATCCGGGCCGGAATGCTCGGTACCGGCAATCGGATGCCCCGGCACGAAATGCACGTTCTTGGGCAAGTGCGGCGCCATCTGTGCGATCACCGAACCCTTGGTCGAACCAACGTCGGTGACGATGGCGCCTGGCTTCAGATGGGCTGAGATCTCGGCGGCAACAGCGCCGGACGCGCCGACCGGTACCGAGACGATGACGAGATCCGCGTCGCGAACGGCATCCGCCGCAGACAGCGTATAGCGATCGCCGAGCCCGAGTTCCTGCGTCCGCTTCAGCGTCGCCTCGCTGCGCGTGGAGACCACGAGCGTGCCGGCGAGCTGCTTCTCGCGGATTTCGCGCGCGATCGACGAGCCGATCAGACCAATGCCGATGAGGGCGATCGTTTCAAACTGCTGAGCCATTATTTCCGTCCCATGAATTCGGTCAGCGCCGCGATGACGCCCTCGTTGGCTTCCGCGGAGCCGATGGTCATGCGCAAGGCATTCGGGAAGCCGTAGCTGCGGACTGCCCTGAGGATATAGCCGCGGCGGGTCAGGAACTCATCGGCCTCCTCCGCCCGCTTGCCGGCCTCGTCGGGGAAATGGATCAGCACGAAATTCGTGACCGACGGCGTGATGCGGAGCCCGATCGCCTCGAGCGCTTCGGCAACGCGGGCAAGCCAGGTGAGGTTGTGATCGACCGCGGTTGCCACGAAAGCCTGGTCGCGGATCGCCGCAGCCCCCGCCGCAATGGAAGGCGCGCTGAGGTTGAAAGGGCCACGGACGCGATCGACAGCGTCGATCACCTCCGGCGGCGCATACATCCAGCCGATGCGCAGGCCGGCAAGACCATAGATCTTCGAGAAGGTGCGGGTCATTACCACGTTGCGGCTGGCCGAGACGAGCTCAAGACCGGCGGCATAGTCGTTGCGGCGCACATACTCGGCATAGGCGGCGTCGAGCACCAGGAGCACGCCCTCGGGCAGGCCCGCATGCAGCCGGCGGACTTCGTCGACCGGGATATAGGTGCCGGTCGGATTGGCGGGATTGGCGAGAAAGACCATTTTGGTCCGCTCGGTGACCGCGGAAAGGATGGCGTCCACATCGACGCGTGCATCTTTTTCCTCGACGGTCACGGGCGTCGCACCGGCCGCCAGGATCTGGATCTTGTAGACCAGGAAACCGTGCTCGGTGATGATGCCTTCGTCGCCGGGGCCGAGATAGGTGTGGCACAGCAGCCCGAGCAATTCGTCCGAGCCGTTGCCGCACATGATGTTTGCCGGATTGAGCCCGTGAACGGCCCCGATCGCCTCCCGCAGTACCCGCGCCTGGCCGTCCGGATAGCGCTCCAGATTGAAGGCCATCGCCTGGAAGGCTTCTATCGCCTTCGGGCTGGCACCGAGCGGCGTCTCGTTCGACGAGAGCTTATGCACCTTGGCGACACCCGGCGCATGCTCCTTGCCCGGCACATAGGCGGCAATGTCAAGGATGCCGGGACGCGGCTCAGGGCTCTTCGAAGCAAGGCTCATCGGGTCAGCTTTCTATGGCCATCAAAATGCCACAGCGACCTTTGTCGCGCCTTGGAAGGCGCGGGGCGCTATAGGCAGGAAAAGAGGTCAAGCCATTACCGGCGCAAGCGGCTTTTGTCGAGGGTCCGCCGCCTGTACGCAGCGCCTTATCGGGTGAGGCGTGGCCGTTCGCGTGTGCTCGGCACGCCCTGCGGCGCCAGCACCGGCACGAAGACACGGCGGGACGCGCGCGCTGCGACCGGCAGCCCCTGGTAAAGCCGCTTCTGCGCCTCGACGACGATGACACCTGAGAACACTGGCCAGAGCCAGCGGCCGAGCCGCTCAAAGCCTCGGCGCAGCCGCAGGATCGCCCGGAGCTTCGACGGCGGGAAGAACAGCGCGTCGGCCGTAGCCCCCGGCGTGAAGTTGGTCTCGCGCAACAGCGCCGTCAACTGTCCGCGCGAATAGGGTCGGCCGGAGCCGAAGGGCGTATGCTCCATGCGTGCCCAGACGCCGCGCCGATTGGGCACGACGATCACGAGCCGGCCGCCCGGCGCCAGCACCCGCCAGATCTCCTTCATCGTCTCGCGCGGACTTTCGGCAAATTCCAGCGAATGCACCATCAGCACCCGGTCGATCGATGCGTCCGGCAGCGGCAATTCCTCGTCGAACACCAGCGCCGTCGAGGAAAGCTCGGCAACCGGCCAGTTCACCGCGCCCTGGCCCGCAGGCATGAAGGCGAAGGTGCGCTCCGTGTCCTTGCGGAACCGCTCGAGATAGGGAACGGCATAGCCGAGGCCGACCAGCCGCTCGTCCGGCAGCCGCGCCCAGACGGACGAAAGCGCCATGGTGACGGATTGCTCCGCCATCCGGCCAAGCTCGGAGTGATAGAATTCGCGAAGGTCGACAATATCGGTATGCATTCGCAACATGTTAGCTTCGAAGCGGTAGACTTCAAGGTAAGGCTCGCTACATTCGGCAGCATCTCCCCTCTCCTGACCGGAGGACCTGCCATGGCCGCGCTCGAACTCGATCTTTTCCTCTGCCGCACCGACAATTTCGGCGTGCTGATCCACGACCCCGAAAGCGGCCTGACCGCCTCGATCGACGCGCCCGAGGAGGCGCCAATCCTGGAGGCGCTGGAACGCCGCGGCTGGACGCTCACCCATATTCTCACGACGCACCATCATGGCGACCACGTCGCAGCCAATGACGCGTTGAAAGCCCGCTTCGGCGCCATCATCATCGGTCCGTTCAACGAGGCCGCGAAAATTCCGGGCCTCGACAAGACGGTGCGTCATGGCGAACGCTTCGAGTTTGCGGGCCGCAACGTCGAGGTGATCGAAACACCCGGCCATACCGCCGGCCATATCTGCTTCCATTTTCCACAGGACAAGCTGCTCTTTGCCGCCGACACGCTTTTTGCGCTCGGCTGCGGCCGTCTGTTCGAGGGGACGCCGGCGACCATGTGGCAGTCTCTCAGCCGGCTGATGGCCTTGCCGGACGACACGACCGTCTATTTCGGCCACGAATACACGCTCTCCAATGCCCGCTTCGCGGTCACCGTCGATCCCGACAATGCCGAACTCAAGGCACGCGCTGCCGAGATCGAGGAAATCCGCTGCGACGGCGGCTTCACCGCGCCGACGACAATCGGCCTGGAGAAGCGTACGAACCCGTTCCTGCGCGCCGCCGATCCCGGCATTCGCGCCCATCTCGGCCTGCGAGATGCCGACGATGCCGCGGTCTTTGCGGAAATCCGCAAGCGGAAGGATAACTTCTGATGGCTGAAGCACAGACGGCGGAAGAGGTCATCGAGGCGCTCGGCCTCACACGCCATCCGGAGGGCGGCTGGTACATCGAAACCTTCCGTGACACGGCCGGCGGCCCGCGGGGCCATTCGACGGCGATCTATTATCTGCTTGAGCGTGGCGACCGTTCGCACTGGCACCGCGTCCGCGACGCCGTCGAGATCTGGCACTACCACGCCGGCGCGCCGCTCGAACTCAGCATTGCCGAGGACGGCAAGCCCGCCGAGACGTTGCGGCTTGGGCCCGACATCCGGGACGGTGAGCGGCCGCAGGGCGTAGTACCGGCCAACTGGTGGCAGTCGGCTGCCTCGCTCGGCGATTGGACGCTGGTCGGCTGCACGGTCGCGCCAGCCTTCGATTTTGCCGCCTTCGAGATGGCAGCCCCCGACTGGCAGCCGCCGACCCGATAGCGATCTTTCGGACTACTCCGCCGGCTGGGTGGCCGCGGCATCCTTGCGCAAAATCAGATCCTGGGCGGCGAGCACCGCCCCGCCGGTGACGAACAGGCAGGCAAGCGCTATGCGCCAGGATGGCTCTGCAAAGCCGAAGAGGATCAGGATCAGCGTCGAGAGCACCGGTGCTGCATAGCTCGAAACGCCGAGAAGCTGGATGTCGCCGTTCTTCACCCCGAAGTCCCAGGCATAGAAGGCCGCCCCCACCGGCAAGAGGCCGAGGCCCGCGACCGCCAGCCACTCGAAGGTCGTCGCCGGCCAGACCGTCGTTTCGAGCGCGAGATGGCAGACGAAGGACAGGATCGAGGTGGCAAGGCAGAAGCCGGTGACCACATCGGTCGAAACCGCCTCGAAGCGGCGTGTGATCAGCGAATAACCCGACCAGGTAAAGGCGCAGAGGAAGGCCGCGCCATAGCCGATGAGATAGGCATCGTCGAAGGCGACGCCGTTGCGCGCGACGATCAGGATCGTGCCGACGAGGCCCGCAAGCGCGCCGGCGATGTGATACCAGCGCAGCCGCTCCCCCGGCAGCAGTGCCGAACCGACAACGATCAAGAGCGGCCAGAGATAGGCGATCAGCCCGGCCTCCACCGCCGGCGCATTGCGCAGCGCCGTGAAGTAGAGGAAGTGATAGCCGAAAAGGCCGGCAATGCCCGTAATCCAGACCTTCGCCGGCTGCTTGAGCAACGCCAGGCGCTCCGGTTTTGCCACAAGCACCGCAAGGCCGGGCAGGCTGCCGATCAGGAAACAGATTGCCGAAAGCTGGAACGGCGGCATCTTGCCCGATGCCGCCGTGAACAGCGCGAGCAGCGACCACATCAGGATGGCCGAAAAACCGATCAGAGTTGCCTTGAGTTTCATAGTCGTCCCCGGGCGCGATTTCTCTCAACGGAAACCTGCGCCGTCAAAATCACGGTGCTTGCTGGTATTTAACCTTTTAGTTGCACGCGATCGCGCGTCAACCACCAAATCGCGTCGCCGAGACCGTGACCGGCCCGAGCTTGGTGGGGATGCGGACATAGACGGGGGCATAGACATTCATGGTCTCAGCCTTGGCGAACCAGATTTCCATCGTCTGCAGTCGCCGCAGATATTCGACGTCCTCGCGGCCCTTCTTGTAGCCGGCCTTCGGCACGAAGCGGATGCCGCAGACGATCACCTCGCCTTCGAAGCCCTTCGTCTTGAAAGGCCTGGTGCCCTTCGGCGAAAGCTTGATGTCGAGCCGCGACTCGCCGTCGAAAATCGGCAGGGTGTTGGGGCAGACGCGCGCTTGCGCCGGAATGATCAGCCCCGAAAGCGGATCGAGAACGTTGCGCATGTCACGCGAGGTGACCGGCACCCAATTCTTCGGCAAAGGCGTGCGCTTCGGCGTCATGCTCGCATGCACGACATTGCCGTTGCGGTAGGTAACGCTGATCGCCCGGCTCTTCGAGCCACTGCGATAGGACATCGAATATTGCGACGCGCGCAGGTAATCCTTGTCGACAACGCCGGAAACCTGTGTCTGGCCCGACGTGCGGCTGAGGATATCGAGCAGGCCCGCCGATTTCAGCGTCCCCGATATCGTGTAGCGATTCTTCTGAACCTCGGTGTGGAATGAGGCGCGCGCCACCGGCAGACCGGACAGCGAGATGCTGTAATCCGTCAGATGCTCGGCATCGGCGGCCGATGATGCTGTGGAAAACAAGACCGCCGAAAGCAGCATTGCCCCGCGAAAGCCATTTCGCAACTTCATGCCTTTAGGAATCCATCACTTGAATATCGCCGCAATACCCTGAAATGCAGGGTGTTTACGGCTTTTCTGCGCCATTTCGCTGTCGCCGGCTACGCGGTCGGTCCAATCACGGAACCAAACCGTCGTGTGTCCTCGGTCAAGAAATAGCGCATAGCAAAACCGCTTGGAATGGGTCTCACGCACCATTATTGTTGCCCAGACAGCGCTTCGCATGGGCAGATCGGCCGGGAAAAACCGCGGTTTTCCGAGAATGCAAGAGGTTTGGCTTGACGGGCGGGCCGTCTCTGACTATAGAACCGCGACTTTCCAATAATGGCCTAGGAACGCGGCCTGGGCTCTGGGCCCGCTACCGCATTGTCCGGCGGCGATAAAGAGAATAGGTGTACCATGTCCCGTAGTTGCGAATTGACCGGCAAGGGCGTCCAGTCGGGCAACAATGTAAGCCACGCCAACAACAAGACCAAGCGCCGGTTCCTTCCGAACCTGTGCAACGTCACGCTGATTTCCGATGCTCTCGGCCAGCGCTACCGCCTGCGCGTTTCCGCAGCTGCTCTCCGCTCGGTTGAACACCGTGGCGGCCTCGACGCCTTCCTGCTGAAGTCGGACGAGAACGAGCTGAGCATGCGCGCTCGCCTGCTGCGTCGCCAGATCGTCAAGAAGGTTGCTGAAGCCGCCTAATCGGCGCCAGCGCACCGTCTTTGACACGCGTTTAAAAGGCTTGCGGGTTCATCCGGCAAGCCTTTTTCTCGTGCGCACGTTTCTTAACCGATACGCGCTTTTGCCTTCATCGGCCGGGTGCACTGCCCTGCTTTCATCCCTCTAGCTGGTGGCATACCCCAGGATAAAAAAATGCTGATCAACCGCACATTCTTCGTCTATGTCGCGCTGATGACCCTCGTGGTCGTCGCCTCGAACATCCTCGTTCAGTTTCCGCTACCGGGCTCGATTGCCGGTATGCAGCTCGGCGATCTCCTCACCTGGGGCGCCTTCAGCTATCCCTTCGCCTTCCTGGTGACCGACCTTACCAACCGCCAGTTCGGGCCGCGCATCGCGCGCCGCGTGGTAGTCGCAGGCTTCATCGTCGCCATTCTGCTCTCCATCGTCGCCGCCACGCCGCGCATCGCTATCGCGTCGGGCTCGGCCTTCCTGTTCGGTCAACTCCTGGACATCTCGGTGTTCAACCGGCTCCGCCGTCAGAGCTGGTGGCATGCGCCGCTCGCAGGCTCGCTGATTGGCTCGGCGCTCGATACCGCAATGTTCTTCTCCTTTGCGTTCGCACCGTTCTTCGTGTTCTTCGGCCCGAACGACAGCTTTGCGCTGGAAACCGCACCGCTCCTCGGCATACTTGCGGCTGAAGCACCGCGCTGGATCTCCTGGGCGGTCGGTGACTTGAGCGTGAAGATCCTCTGCGGCCTCGTCATGCTGCTCCCCTATGGCGCGCTGATGAGCATCGTGAAGCCCATGCCCGCTGCGGAAAAGCAGGCGGCCTAAGGGCCGCTTGCCGGCACGCCTCGGCCCGCGCCGAAGGGGCGACCGGGCGTCGATTGCAAGGCGCGGGGAAGAGCGGCAGCCACCCTTCCCCGCGCCTCACCTTCTAGCCCTGCTTCAAAAGCATCTGAGCGTTTTCGAATGGCAGCCCTTCGTCGTCTTCCGACCGCCGGGACTGTTCTTCAAAGCCGAGGTTCTCGTAGAAGGCATAGGCCTGCGAATTGGCGGTGTAGACCTCCAAGCGGAGCTGCCCCTTCAGCTGCAGGGCATGCGAAACCAGCAAGCGGCCGATGCCGGCACCCTGGTGTCGCGGCGAGACGAAGAGCCCGCCGATAAAATCGTCGAGCAAGCTGACGAACCCGGCCGGTTCGCCGCCCCGGATGGCGACCCAAGTCTCCGCGTTCGGCAGATAGACGGTCTCGATCAACAGGCGCTGTTCACGCAACCGCGCCTCGCCGACAAATGCGTGCGCCGTTATCGAGGCCTCGAACCAGATGGCCGACAGTTCTTCCAAATCCGCAGCCCGATAGGCGCGGATCATCACATCCATTTTTTTCATGGTTTTTCGTTCAATAGATATGCGTCAAGAGGGACGCCTGTTCGGCGCCTTGAACAACCGCGAATGCGGGTAAATTTTCAGCCTCTGCGCATAAATCTCCTTCAACGGACAATCGGCCAATAGGCCTTTGCCGGGACACCGTCAAGCATCGGACGGGCTTGTTCGGGCCTCTGCGCAGCCGCGCCGAGCGAGTCGGCTCGATCCTTCACCGGCTCTTGGCCGGATCTCCACACGATCGGGCGGATCGCACTATTCTGGAGTTGGCGGGCTTATTGTGTCAGCGCGGTGTTAAGCCGGAACTCCAGCATCAGGTTGCGCTCGAGGATCGAATGGTTGTCGTCGGAGACGACGATGACCCGCACGTCGCCGTCGGGACGCACGACGACGTCGAGGCCTTCCATGTTGTCGATCTGGTAGCCCATGTCCGCCTCGAAGAGGACTTCGCCGTCGACGACCGCGCCGGGCTTGATCTTATCGCCTGGGATCCGACGGATCTGCATGCCGAGACCGGAGCCGAAGGAGAAACGTCGCTCCAGCAGCAAGAGATCGCCGTTCGGCAGGAAGGCGCCATCGGTTGCCGCATAGGGATCCTTGCGCACGACGCTGAATGCGCCGCGCTGTGGCCCGTCGAGGATGCCGGCCAAAAGATTGTCCGCCTTGTCGACGCTGCGTTCGGCAATGGCGATCATGGCGCCCGCGAGGGGGCTGTCTTTCGGCGAGACTGCAATCGTTTCGATGCCGGCATTGCTGCGCAGCTCGCTGATCGGAAACGGCAATGCCAGGCTTCCGATCGGCTTAGAACCGGCAAAACCTGGATCCGGATAGATGTCGATGCGATGGGCCTGCTCGTAACTGACGATCGCCTGGCCTTCACGAAGGGCAAGCCCTTCGGAATCCACCTTCCATTTCGCCAGGCCGACATCACCGTTACGATCCGCCATCGGCGTGGCGGTCAGGTTGGTGATACCGGAAAGCCGACCCTGCTCGTCGCGGGTTACCGCACCTTCCAGCCAGTGGCCGGTATCCATGACGGCGACGAAAGAGCTGCCGTCAGGACGAAAGCGGATTGCCGAAACCGCGCCGAACAGCGGATTTGACGAGGTCATCTCCAGACCGCCGAGAAACTCCAGGGCGCCAAACCGGGTGGCGCTGGAGCCGACAGCGAAATTACTGATCTGGCGGCTGCGGATCGGCAGGTCTTCGCTATCGGAAGCGGACCATGCCGGGCAGGCCGAAGCCAGGAGGAAAAGGGCTAGGAGACCGCGGCCAAGCATCAAGAGAAGTACCTTCAGGGGGGCATCGGGAATGACGCGGCGTGCGCTCACAGTGAGCCCGCCACGCATGGTAGCTTGGTAGACTGTAAAACTATGTCCGTAAATTGACTTCGGCCGCCAGCGATGCGTGCAGGTGCCGATTGGCAGCTCGGAGGCGATGCTCCACCGCCCCCAAGGGGGAAGCATCACCCGGCGCGGCGAAGACGCGAAGAACCGCGGCGCTGGCTTTCGTCCTCGAAGAGTGCGGCCAGCTGTTCGGTCATCGCGCCGGCAAGCTCATCGGCATCGACGATCGTGACGGCACGGCGATAGTAGCGCGTCACGTCGTGGCCGATACCGATTGCCAGCAGTTCCACCGGCGAGCGCGTTTCGATCTGCTCGATGACCGCGCGCAGGTGACGCTCCAGATAGTTTCCGGGATTGACCGACAGCGTCGAGTCGTCGACCGGCGCGCCGTCCGAAATCATCATCAGGATGCGCCGCTGTTCGCGTCGCGCCATCAGCCGCTCATGCGCCCAAATCAGCGCCTCGCCGTCGATGTTTTCCTTGAGCAGGCCTTCCCGCATCATCAGGCCGAGATTGCGTCGTGCCCGGCGCCACGGAGCGTCGGCAGACTTGTAGACGATGTGTCGCAGGTCGTTGAGGCGACCCGGGGCCTGTGGCTTGCCGCCGGCCAGCCACTTCTCGCGTGACTGCCCACCCTTCCACGCCTTGGTGGTAAAACCGAGGATCTCGACCTTGACGCCGCAGCGCTCGAGCGTGCGCGCCAGGATATCGGCGCAAGTGGCGGCAACCGTGATCGGGCGGCCTCGCATCGAGCCGGAATTGTCGATCAGCAGCGTCACGACGGTATCGCGGAAGTTAGTGTCCTTTTCGCGCTTGAAGGAGAGCGGCTGCATCGGATCGATGATGATGCGCTGAAGTCGCGCCGAGTCGAGATAGCCCTCTTCGAGATCGAACTCCCAGGAGCGGTTCTGCTGCGCCATCAGGCGGCGCTGCAGCCGATTGGCAAGCCGGCCGACCGCACCCTGCAGATGGGCAAGCTGCTTGTCGAGGAAGGCGCGCAGCCGGTCGAGCTCGGCCTCGTCGCAAAGCTCTTCCGAGGCGATGGTCTCGTCGAACTCGCGGGTGAAGACGGCGTAGTCGACCTTCTCGTTGAAGTCGGCGAAGGGCTGGTTCGGACGCTTGACCTCGCCGGGCGTTTCGCTGTCCTCGTCGCCTTCGTCCTGGAGATCGTCGTCGGAGATCTCCGCGCCGTCCATCTCGCCTTCTTCCATCTGCTCTTCGGCAGCCTGGTTCTCGTCGGCGGGTGCGGCATCGTCGCCGGCTTCCTCGTCGCTGGCGTTCTCGTCCTGCTCCTGGCTGCGCGGCTGGTCTTCGTCGGTCTCGCTTTCCTGCTCGTCCGGCTCGTTGTCGTCGTCACCGTATTTCTCGGCAACTTCCATCGAGGTCAGCATGTCGCGAACGACCCGGGCAAAGGCCTGCTGGTTGTTGATCGTCGACGACAGGTGCTCAATGTCGCCGGCAGCCTTGCCCTCGATGAACTCGCGCCAGAGGTCGAGCACCTTGCCGGCAGACGCCGGCGGCTTCTGGCCCGTCAGCTTCTCGCGCACCAGCAGCGCTACGGCCTCGCCGAGCGGCGCGTCCGCCTGGCGCTCGATCGTTGCGAAATTCGCCTTGGCGTATTTCTCTTCGAGCATGACGTTGAGGTTCTTGGCGACACCCGCCATGCGCAACGACCCGATCGCCTCGACACGAGCCTGCTCCACCGCATCGAAGATCGCGCGGGCGTCCGCCCCTTGCGGCGACATGGTCGCGTGGATCCGCGCATCGTGACAGGCCTTGCGCAGCGCCATGCTGTCACCGAGCCCGCGGGTCACCGCAAGTTCCTGCAGGGTCGGGCGCTTGGAAAGTTCCGGCAGACGGATACGTTCGCCGGTCATGCCCGGCCGCTCGTTGGCGAAGGCGACTTCCACCTCGGCATCGCCCGCGATCGATCGGATGCAGCCGGAAAGCGCCCGCTTGAACGGTTCCGCAGCATTCTCGCGCGTGGTTGGCTTTGCCTTCGAATTCGAGCTCACGACAGTTCCTTCTTCAGCCAGAGGCGACGGCGCCCCAGTGGGGCGTCATCCGGTTTGCCACAGCGTCATGGCCCGCCCTCCCAAAGGGGACGGCAGGCCGTGGGATCAGGCGGTGGCTTCGAGCACGATGTTGGCAGCGCTTTCCTTCAGCTCGATGCCGAAGGCGCGCTGGTAGTGCTCGGCGACCAGCGCCCGCTCCAGCTCGTCGCACTTGTTGAGGAAGGTCACGCGGAAGGCGAAAGCGATGTCGCCGAAGATGTGGGCGTTCTCGGCCCAGGTGATGACCGTACGCGGGCTCATGACAGTCGAGAGATCGCCATTGATGAAGGCTGCGCGCGTGAGGTCGGCGACACGTACCATCTTGGAGACGGTCTCGCGGCCCTTGTCGGCGGTGAAGCCCTTGACCTTGGCGGCGACGATGTCGACTTCCTTGTCGTGCGGCAGGTAGTTCAGTGTGGTGACGATCGACCAGCGGTCCATCTGCGCCTGGTTGATCTGCTGCGTGCCGTGATAGAGGCCGGTCGTGTCGCCGAGGCCGACTGTGTTGGCGGTCGCAAACAGGCGGAAGGCCGGGTGCGGACGGATGACACGGCTCTGGTCGAGCAGCGTCAGGCGGCCGGAGGATTCCAGCACGCGCTGGATGACGAACATGACGTCCGGGCGGCCGGCATCGTATTCGTCGAAGACGAGCGCGACATTGTGCTGGTAGGCCCAGGGCAGGATGCCGTCCTTGAATTCGGTGACCTGCAGGCCGTCCTTGACGACGATCGCGTCCTTGCCGACGAGGTCGATACGGCTGACATGGCTATCGAGGTTGACGCGCACGCACGGCCAGTTGAGGCGCGCGGCGACCTGCTCGATATGGGTGGACTTGCCGGTGCCGTGATAGCCCGACACCATCACGCGTCGGTTGTGGGCGAAGCCTGCGAGAATGGCGAGCGTCGTTTCGCGGTCGAAGAGGTAGTCCGGATCCAGATCCGGGACATAGGCGTCGCCCTTCGAATAGGCAGGAACGCGCAAATCCGTATCAATGCCGAAAACCTCCCTGACCGAAATCGTGGTGTCGGGGAGGTTGGAAATGTCGAGGTCAATCTTGCTCATCATGTCTCCAGAGCGGCCACCGGACGGCACCCGCGCATTCGCCTGCAAAAGTGCTTCTGTATTAATCCGGGTTGTTAGCAGAAACCAGCCTGTTTTAACAATTGGTAGGCCTGAATAACCGCGCGAAAACGCTCTTCCGATCCTCTATCTCCGCCATTGGCATCGGGGTGATGCTTCTTGACGAGGTCCTTGTAGGCAGCCTTGATGTCGGCAGTGGTCGCCGAGGCTCCGAGACCAAGCGTTTCGAAGGCCTTCGCCTCGAGCGTCTTCAGCTTGCGCTGGCGTGGCTCGGGACGACCGGATCGCGCCCGCGCCTCGCTGACAAAGCCGAAGGGATCGCGCATGCGGGCCTGGGCGCCGGCGGAGCCAGACCGCGTCTGCGACTGGGTCGGGCCGTTCTTGGCGTTCTTGTTGACGCCGACGGTCCAGGTGGGCCGATGACCGGTGATCGCTTCCTTCTGGTAGCGGGCGACCTCGCTGTCGGAGAGGCCGGAGAAGAAGTTGTAGCCCTTGTTGTATTCCTTCACATGCTCGAAGCAGAACATGAAGTACTGCCCCTCGGCGTTGCGACCGACGGGCGCCCGGTGCACACCCTTCTGATCGCAGCCGTCCCACTGACAGACGGGAGCAGCCGGCTCTGCCTGCGGCTCGACCTTGCGCCGGGTTCGAATGCGATCGAAGTATTTTGAATCGAGTCTCATGGCGCTCATTATGGGGTTTGGCGGGAGTCACAACAAGAATTGACAAAGCGGAATGTTGCTGGCTTTGTGCGGGCATTTTGCGCCGCCGTGCCAGCGATTACCGGGTTCTTAACTGCGAGGGGGCGCCAAGCAAACAGCAAAATGGGACGGAAGAATGTCGCTCACCGAGACCATCGAAAAGAAGCTGATCGAGGCCTTCCACCCTGAACGGCTCGAGGTCATCAACGAGAGCCATCAGCATGCCGGCCATCAGCCGGGGTTCGATGGTACCGGCGAGTCCCACATGCGCGTGCGTATCGTTTCTAGCGCCTTTGCCGGCATGAGCCGTGTCGCCCGCCACCGCGCCATCAATGATCTCCTGAAGCCAGAACTCGACGCCGGCCTGCATGCGCTCGCCGTCGAGCCGGCAGCCCCCGGCGAGCCGACCCGCTGGTAGAGGCAATCGCGGCCATCAGGCCGGCGGAGCACCCTCTTCCGCCGGACGGATGCGCAGCTTGGTAATGCGGTTCTTCACCCGCTTCATCACGATGAAGCGTTTGCCGTGGAAGGTGAAGGCCTGGCGCTCCTCCGGAATGCTCTTGGACTCGTGGATGACCAGACCGGCCACCGTCGTCGCCTCCTCGTCCGGCAGCGACCAGTCGAGCGCGCGGTTGAGATCGCGGATCGGCACCGAGCCATCGACGACAATCGAGCCATCGGCTTCCTGGCGCACGCCCTGAATGTCGAGGTCGTGCTCATCGGCGATATCGCCGACGATTTCCTCCAGAATGTCCTCCAGCGTCACCAGACCCTGAACCTGACCATACTCGTCGACGACGATCGCCAGATGCAGCTTGCGACGCAGGAACGCGTTGAGCTGATCCTTGAGGTTGGTCGTGTCCGGCACGAACCAGGGTTTTTGCGCGATCTTGACGATATCGAGGTTTTCCGGCTCGACATTGGGTTCGGCCAGCGCCCTCAGCAAATCCTTGGAATGCACGACGCCGATGATGTTGTCGGTCGACCCGCGCCAGAGCGGCAGCCGCGTGAACGGGCTTTCGAGAATATCGCGGACGCAGGTTTCCGGCGGCTCGTCGGCATTGATCGCCCGCATGCTGGTGCGGTGGATCATAATATCGGAGATTTCAAGCTCGCCAAGATCGAGCACGCCGCCGAGCCGATCACGGTCGGCCTTGATCACCGAGCCCTCGCGGTGCAGCAGGTCCACGGCGCCGCGCAGTTCCTCATGCGCCGACAGCATAGACATGTCGGAGGCCAGGTTAATGCCGAAGATGTTGAGCAGGCGCCGGACGATGCCGTTGACGAGGCTCGAAACCGGGCCGACGACGGCGACGAAGAGACGGACGAGCGGTGCCACGGCAATCGCGAAACGATCCGGCGAGGCAATCGCCCAGCTCTTCGGCAGTACTTCCGAGAAGATGACGAGCAGCACGGTCATGGCGAGTGTGGCGATCGCCACGCCGCTGTCGCCGAAGAGACCGATCAGCAGGCTCGTCGTCAGTGACGAGGCAAGAATGTTGACGAGATTGTTGCCGATCAGCAGCGCGCCGATCAGCCGGTCGCGACGCTCGATCAGCCGGTTGACGATGCCGGCGCGCTCTTCGCCGTTGTTTTCCAGCGTATGCATACGCGAGCGCGACGCGGCGGTCAGCGCCGTCTCCGAACCCGAAAAGAAGCCCGAAAGCACAAGCAGGCAGAAGACTGACAGGATCGACAGCCAGTACTCCGCCAGAAAGGCAATGAAGGCTTCGCCGGTCATTGCGGGTGCTTTTCCCTCAGGAAGCTCAGAACCTCGGAGGATGGGACGTCATCAGCGACGAAGGACTGGCCAATACCCTTCGTCAGGATGAAGGTGAGCTTGCCGCCCTTGACCTTCTTGTCCTGGGCAATCGCGTCCATCAGCCGTTCTGCCGGAGGCAGTGTACCGGGAATTTCCGACATGCGCGTCGGCAGGCCGACCGCCCTCAGATGCGCCTCGACACGGGTTGCATCGTCGGCGCTCGCAAGGTTCATGCGCGTCGAGAACTGATGCGCCAGCACCATGCCGATCGAAACGCCCTCACCGTGCACCAGCCGGGCGCTGTCGTATTCGGTCGCCGCCTCCAGCGCATGGCCGAACGTGTGGCCGAGATTGAGCAGCGCGCGCAGGCCATTTTCGCGTTCGTCCGCCGCCACGACGTCCGCCTTGGCCTGGCAACTGACTGCGATCGCCTCGATGCGGGCGCTACCCCCCGCAAAGACCGCCTGCCAGTTGTTTTCGAGCCAGGCAAAGAAGTCCGGTTTGTCGATCAGCCCGTATTTCGCGACCTCGGCATAACCGGCGCGGAATTCGCGCTCGCTCAAGGTGTCGAGCACGTCGGTGTCGGCCAGCACCAGGTCCGGCTGGTGGAAGACGCCGATCAGGTTCTTGCCGTGCGGCGAATTGATGCCGGTCTTGCCGCCGACGGA
Source organism: Ensifer sp. ENS03 (assembly GCF_014852035.1). Classification (NCBI taxonomy): domain Bacteria; kingdom Pseudomonadati; phylum Pseudomonadota; class Alphaproteobacteria; order Hyphomicrobiales; family Rhizobiaceae; genus Ensifer; species Ensifer sp. ENS03. Next base: position 92,290 of record NZ_JACVAV010000005.1, read on the forward strand.
GGAATCCACCTGCGCCAAGAGCGAGGTCGGTATCTGGATGAAGCGCGAGCCGCGGCGCACGATGCCGGCGGCAAAGCCGGTGAGATCACCGATGACGCCGCCGCCAAGCGCGATCACCGCATCGTTGCGCTCGATCCGGGCGCCAAGCACCGTTTCGCAGACCGGAATCAGATGTTCGAAGCTCTTGGTCTTTTCGCCGGCGGGAAGCACCAGCGACACGGCGTCGATGTCGCACTCCCCAAGGCTCGCCATCAGCGGCTCAAGGTAGCGCGGCGCGACGTTCTCATCGGTGATGACGGCCATCTTGCGCCCCTTGAGGCGGGCGGCGATTTCCTCACCGGCCGCAGCAATCAGCCCGGGACCGATCAGGATGTCGTAGGAACGGTCACCGAGGTCGACACGGACCTTGCGTTCGGCGGCAGGCATCGCATGGCTATTCATGGGTCTTCTTGTCCTGATACTCGATGACGGCGGTGAGGACATCCTCGACCATCGTCTCTTTCTTCACATCGCGCGACAGCACCGTCAGGTCCGCTTCGGCGTAGATCGGGTAACGCGCATTCATCAGGTTTTCGAGCGTCTGCTTCGGGTTCTCGGTCTTCAGCAGCGGCCGGGTGTCGCGCTTGTTGACCCGCTCCCAGAGCACGTCGAGCTCGGCGTTCAGCCAGACCGTCAGGCCACCCTTCTTGATCTGGCGGCGCGAGCGCTCGTTGATATAGGCGCCGCCGCCGGTCGAGACCACGCGCGGACCGCTGCGCAAGAGCCGCTTCAGCACCCGCGTTTCAAGCGCCCGGAACTCGTCTTCGCCATAGCGGGCAAAGAGATCGCTGATCGTCATGCGCGAGACGCGCTCGATCTCATGGTCGGAATCGACGAAGGGAATGCCAAGCGCCTGAGCCGTCAAACGACCGATTGCCGATTTGCCGGCGCCCATCAGGCCGATGAAGACGAGATTACGTTTACCGAGTACAAGCTTCGCCCGCTCGGCAAGCGTTGCGGAAACCGGTTCGATCACGTCGTTCATTGGACTTCTTATTCCCCATTCCCTTTCGGTATCGACAAATCGGGGTGTAGCGTCAAGTCGTCGCGCGCGTCCGCTCACGGTTCTTGAACTCGGCGGAAGCGGCGTTCATATAGGTCTGGCACCCGCCACAGCGTCGCGCGCTCATTCCGAGCGCCTGAAACGCACTGGCCGTTTGAACGCCTGCATGTATCCTTACGTCCGCTTCGATCGAAAGGCACATGCAGAGGAGATTGAAATGCCGACCCTCTTCCGGTTCCTGTTCTTCTGCGCCGTAATTGCCGGGATAGTGTACGGCACGATGATCTCTCTCGTCACCTTCGTCGAGCCGACGGAGCGCGACGTCACCGTGAAGATCCCGTCCGAACGGGTGAACAAGACCCAATGAGCGATCTTTCCGCCGCCCATGTCGAGGCTTTCCTCGAAATGATGAGCGCCGAGCGGGGTGCAGCGGTCAATACGCTGCAATCCTACGAGCGTGACCTCGAAGATGCCTCCTCGCATCTGCGCACGCTCGGAACCGGGCTGACCGGGGCGACACCAGATGACCTTCGCGGGTATCTCGCCCATCTCGCCGGTCAGGGCTTCAAGGCCTCCTCGCAAGCGCGGCGGCTTTCGGCGCTCAGGCAGTTCTACAAATTCCTCTACGCCGAAGGCATGCGCGGCGACGACCCGACCGGGATCCTCGACGCGCCGAAGAAGGGACGTAGCCTGCCGAAGACGCTGAGCGTCGACGACGTCTCGCGCCTGATCGGCCAGGCGGAGACCGAGGCGGCAGCCGGCGGTACCGACCACCTCGCCAAATTGCGCATGCATGCGCTGATCGAACTGCTCTATGCGACCGGCATGCGCGTCAGCGAACTCGTGTCGCTGCCGGCAAGCGTGCTCGCCCAGAACGGCCGCTTCCTCGTCATCCGCGGCAAGGGCAACAAGGACCGCCTCGTTCCGCTATCACAGGCAGCGATCCGGGCCATGCGGGCCTATGGCGAGGCGCTCGCCGAGGAGATTGCGCGCGAGGAAAGTGGCAACCGAGAGAGCCCGTGGCTCTTCCCCTCCTCGGGCAAGCAGGGGTTCCTGCCGCGCCAGGTTTTTGCCCGCGATCTGAAATCGCTGGCCGCGCGCGCCAGCATTCGCGTCGCCACGATCTCCCCGCACGTGCTTAGACATGCCTTCGCCAGCCACCTGCTAGCCAATGGCGCCGACCTTCGCGCGGTGCAGGAACTGCTCGGTCACTCGGACATTTCAACGACACAAATCTATACACATGTTCTGGAAGAACGGCTGCACAACCTGGTGCAAAACCATCACCCTCTTGCCAAACAGGCGAAAAAACAGGATTAGGACCGCCGGGCAGGCTGGTTTCGGCCCGCAGACCCTTGTCGCAAAATGATCGGAAACGCATCTCATGCACAACTATCTCGATTTCGAAAAACCCATCTCCGACCTCGAAGGCAAGATTCTCGAATTGAAGAAGCTCGCCGGCGAAGACGAGAGTGTGAACACTTCGGATGAGATCGAACGCCTGGAGACGCGCGTCCGCGACGCGATGGTCGAGATCTATTCCAAGCTGACGCCGTGGCAGAAGACCCAGGTCGCCCGCCACCCCTCGCGCCCGCACTTCCTGGATTATGCCGCCGAGCTCTTCACCGAGTTCACGCCGCTTGCCGGCGACCGCAACTTCGCCAACGACGACGCCATCCAGGCCGGCCTTGCGCGCTTCCGCGGCATGCCGGTCGCCGTTCTCGGCCAGGAAAAGGGCAACGACACCAAGTCGCGCATCAAGCACAATTTCGGCAGCCCCCGTCCGGAAGGCTACCGCAAGGCGATCCGCGTCATGGAAATGGCTGACCGCTTCGGCCTGCCGCTGATCACGCTGGTCGATACCGCAGGCGCCTACCCGGGCGTTAACGCCGAAGAGCGCGGCCAGGCGGAAGCGATTGCCCGCTCCACCGAGATGTGCCTCAACGTTCGCGTGCCGATCGTCACCGTCGTCATCGGCGAAGGCGGCTCCGGCGGCGCGATTGCGATCGCCACCGGCAACCGCGTCTACATGCTCGAGCATGCGATCTACAGCGTCATCTCGCCGGAAGGTGCAGCCTCGATCCTGTGGCGCGATTCCACCCGCGCCAAGGAAGCGGCCAGCAACATGAAGATCACGTCCGAGGATCTGAAAGCGCTCGGCGTCATCGACGGCATCATTCAGGAACCGGTCGGCGGCGCGCACCGCGACCCGAACGCGGTCATCGGCCGCACCGGAACCGTGATCGCCGACGCGCTCAAGGAACTTTCCGGACGCGATGGCGACCAGTTGCGCACCGATCGCCGACAAAAATATCTGAATATCGGCCGTAACCTCTAAGCCGGATCGGCAGTCCTTAAGCGGGAGCGGGGCGGAAATCCCACGACCTTCCCCTCGCCCGATCTGATGGCCCGCGATTGCGGAAGCGGATTTCGCAACTGCAAAGCGGAGTGTGGCCAAATCTTGGCCATATTCATGAGGTCATGAACAGCGCATCGGCAGGGCCACCCTGCAGGGTTAAGAATTCGTGAAGTATAATCGCTTAGTGATTCTCTAAAAGGCCCACCCTCGCGGACTTGGGCTTTCCTAGTCGAGTTTGGGTTTGAACGGGCCTCTGCTGATGCGTTTCTGGAACCTTTTAGCTTCCGCCGCCATTGTCGCCGCGCTTGCCGGCTGCACCAACGAAACGCTGGATGCGACGACATCGGTCGATATCAAGTCCGTCAGGAACAAGACCGAGTATCAGGTCTCTGCCCCGATGGTCAAAAAGATGAGCGAGCTCGGGATGCAGAAGCAAGCCCCGATCGCGCTGCGCATCTTCAAGGAAGAAGGCACGCTCGAGGTCTGGAAGGCCAATACCGCCAACCGCTTCCAGCTTTTGAAGACCTACAAGATCTGCGCCTGGTCCGGCAAGCTTGGGCCTAAGGTGAAGGAAGGCGACCGGCAGGCGCCGGAGGGCTTCTACCCGCTCTTCCCGCGCCAGATGAACCCCAATTCCAACTACTATCTGGCGATCAACACCGGCTACCCCAACGCCTACGACAAGGCGAACGGTCGCCAGGGCACACACCTGATGATCCACGGCGCCTGCTCGTCGTCGGGCTGCTACTCGATGACCGACGAGCAGATGATCGAGATCTTTGCGCTCGCCCGCGATAGCTTCAAGGGCGGCCAGGAAAGCGTTCAGCTGCAGGCCTTCCCCTTCCGCATGACCGCGGAGAACATGGCGCGGCACCGCGACAATCCGAATATCGACTTCTGGAAGATGCTGAAGGTCGGCTACGACCAGTTCGAAGTCACCAAGCGTCCGCCGGAAGTCAATGTCTGCGAGAAGAAGTACGTCTTCAACCAGCAGGCCTCCGGCCCGTTCAATCCGGGTGGCCAGTGCCCCGCCATGTCGACGCCGCCGGCCCTGCAGGTGGCGATGGCGAGCTTCGAAAAGAGCTACCAGACCGACTACGACAAGGCGATGAAGAAGTATGACGGCATGGTCTGGTACGAGCCAAGCGAAGCCGAGCGCAAGGCGATCGTTGCCAAGCAGCGCGTCGGCCGCGAACTCGCCTATGCGCCGACCGGAAACTCGCTTGACGCCGGCAAGATGATGAAGGCGAGCGATCTCGAAAAGAAGATCGCCTTGCAGAAGGAAGCGGAAGAAACCAAGCAGGCCGTCGAGATCCAGAAGAAGGAACTCGAAAAGGCGACCGATGGCGGCAAGCACGTCCCGGTCCCGGCCGCCAATCCCATTCCGCAGCCGGTGATGCAGGCAGCCGTCGAGCAGCCGAAGAAATCCTTCTGGAGCCTGTTCTCCAAGAGCGAGCCGGAATTGCAGATGCCGGCTCCGGTCGTCATCACGCCTGAACAGCAGGCTACTGCCGCGCCGCAGACGCAAGCCGCCCCGGCAACGACCGCAAAGCAGGCGAAGGCGCCGGCCCCTGCCGCCCAGCAGCAGGCCGCTGCCGTGACCACGGCAACGACACCGTCAGCCGATGCGGCCGCCGAAGCGCCTGTTATGACGGAAGAGCCGCCGAAGAAGCGGCCGTTCTGGAAGATCTGGGGCAATTGATGCCGGACGAACAGAAGATCGTCTATGACCTGAGGGGGCTTAAATGCCCCCTTCCCGTTTTGAAGACGCGTAAACGCATGACTTCGCTGGCGCCGGGCGCTTTGCTGGAGATTGAGACCACCGATCCGCTGGCGGTGATCGACATTCCACATTTCTGCAACGAGGACGGCCACAAGCTTGTAGAGGCCGCACCCGCCGACGGCGGCCACCGGTTCCTCATCCGCAAGGGCGCGTAAGACGCCACGTCTGCCGCGCGGCAACGCTTCGATTACTGAGGTGATTTAGAACCGCATGCCTGGCACGGCGAGCGGATTGTCGGACAAAGCTTGGGCGTCTGGCCGGTCGATGCGCGGCTTGCCGGTGAACGCGTCGAAGAGGTCGCGGACGAAGGCCTCTTCCAACCCCTTGGTGATCAGCACCATGCGCGTGCGACGGTCGTTCGGGTCCGGCCAGGCGGCGAGCCGCTCCGGCGTGTGGAAGACGTTCTGCACGCCATGCAGCACCAGCGGCCGGTCCGGCCTGTCGGCAACCGCGACGATCGCCTTCATCCGGAGCAGCTTCTCGCCATGCGCCGAGCGCAGGAGATCGATGAACATGTCGAGCGCCATAGGCTCGATCGGCCGGTCGTGCACGATGCTGAAGGAGCGGATGTCGCCGCCATGTCGCGTCACATCGTGATGGTGATGATGATCGTGCCCATGATCATGGTGGTGATCGTGGTCGTGATGATCGTGACCGTGGTCATGATCATGATGATGGTGGTCGTGGTGCGCCTCGTCCTGCAGCCAGCGGCCGACATCAGCGATCTTCGACGACGGGTCGTAGAGGCCACAATCGAACAGCTCTGCGCGCCCTGCTTCGGCGCTGTCGCCATCGATCAGCGGCGCGCGCGGATTGAGCGCGCGGATCCGCGCCGTCAGCGCATCACGCTCCGACGTTTCGGCAAGGCCGGTCTTGCTGATGACGATGCGATCGGCAACGGCAATCTGCTTTAGCGCTTCCTCGTGGTTGGCGATCGTCTGCAGGCCGTTGACGGCGTCAACGACGGTGACCACGCCATCCAGCCGGAAGTTCTGCGCAATGACCGGATTGCCGATCACCGATTGCAGCACTGGCGCCGGGTCGGCAAGGCCGGTGGTTTCGATAACGACGCGCTTCAGCGGCCTGATCTTGCCGGTCTGCATGCGGTCCATGAGATCGGCAAGCGTATCGACCAGTTCGCCACGCACGGTGCAGCAGAGGCAGCCGTCGGAAAGCTCGATGACCCCGTCGCTGGAGGCTTCCACCAGCAGATGATCGATCGACACGTCGCCGAACTCGTTGATGATAACGGCCGTATCCGAGAGATCGGGATCCTTCAGCAGCCGGTTGAGCAGCGTCGTCTTGCCCGCACCGAGGAAGCCGGTAAGGATCGAGACCGGCACCGCCGACAAGGGACTAACCATCATGCACTCCGATCAGAAGGTCGGCCGCGGCACCGGGATCGGCACATTGGCGACATCGCCCTGGCCGACCGGGTCGCCGGCAAGCTTCGGCGCTTTTTCGCCGCTGCCGGCGATCAGCCCGGCGAAGGCAAGCTTCAGCGGCCGGTTGATTTCGTGGATATAGGGCGAGAGCAGCTTCTGGCGGCCGGCTTCGTCGCGGCCCTCGCTGCGAACCTTCGCGGCCGCCTTCGAGCAGATCTGCTTGCTGACATCGGCCACCATGTCGCGCGTCTCGCCATAGGCCGGGATCTGCACCAGCGACGGCTTGCCGTTGCCGTTCGTCGTCAGTGCCATCTGCAGGAGCCGTGCGGACTCATCCGCACGCGCACCGAGGCTGTCCTCGCCGAGCACAACCGAGACGACGCTGCGCCCCTCGCGGGTGGCGGATGAAACCTGGTTGAAGCCGGAGGCGCAGATGAAGCCGGTCTTCATGCCGTCAGCGCCTTCGAAGCGGCCGATCAGCATGTTGTAGTTCGGATAATCCTTCTTGCCGGTGGTAAAACCTTCCAGCGAGAAATAGGAGGCGTATTGCGGAAACTCGCGCTTGAGTGTGATCGCGAGCACCGCAAGGTCGCGGGCGGTCGTGTACTGGCCGGGACCGGGCAGACCGTTGGGATTGATGAAGTTCGAGGAGGTCATGCCGATGCGGCGGGCCTCGGCATTCATCCGCTCGATGAAGGCGGGCTCCGAACCGGCGACCGTCTCGGCGATCGCGACCGCAACATCGTTTGCCGACTTCACCAGCATCATTTTCAGCGCGCTGTCGAGCGTCATCGCCTGGCCGGGCTTGTAGAACATCTTGCTCGGCGGCTCGGCGGCGGCGTTCTTGGTCATGATGACCGGGCTCTCGAGCGTGAGCTGACCGGACTTGATGGCGCGGAAGGCCGTATAGGCCGTCATCAGCTTGGTCAGCGACGCCGGATACCATTTCTGGAAGATATCCTGGTGCTCGTAAACCTTCAGCGAATTGACGTCGACGACCAGCCTTGGATTGGCCGCAGCCGGCAGCGCCGCAAGAAGCGTGGCGCATGTCGCCGCCGTCACTCCGAGCGCCTTCATCTTGCCACGCGTGAAAAATCCTGCTGTCACCACGATAGGACCTCGAAAATCCGCTGTTGCCTCGTCTCGTCCGGCTATTTAGCCTATATGGCGAGGAGATGGCAAAGCCCATTCACGGGCAGTCGTGCCAATCCACACCGATACGCAGATACAATTAGTGATCGAACAGACCGACAGGACGAAACGATGCCGATACTTAACCGTGCCGCCGAGCTCCAGAATGAAGTCACCGAATGGCGGCGCCACCTGCACAGGAATCCGGAGCTCCTGTTCGCGGTCGAAAATACGGCAGCCTTCGTCGAAAAGAAACTGAAGGAGTTCGGCGTTGACGAAATCGTGACGGGGCTTGGCCGCACGGGCGTCGTCGGCCTCATCCGCGGCAATCTCGGCGCGGGCCGCACCATCGGTCTGCGCGCCGACATGGACGCGCTGCCGATCACCGAGACGAGCGGCAAGGACTGGGCCTCTGAGACATCCGGCAAGATGCATGCCTGCGGCCACGACGGCCACACGGCCATGCTTCTCGGCGCGGCGAAGTATCTCGCCGAGACCCGCAACTTCGCCGGCCAAGTCGCGGTCATCTTCCAGCCTGCAGAAGAAGGCGGCGGCGGCGGCAACGAGATGGTCAAGGACGGCATGATGGAGCGCTTTGCCATTGCCGAAGTCTACGGCATGCACAACATGCCGGGCATGCCCGTCGGCCAGTTCGGCAGCCGCGTCGGCCCGATCATGGCCTCGACCGACGAGTTCACCATCACCATCAAGGGCCGCGGCGGCCATGCGGCCCAGCCGCACAAGACGATCGACCCGATCATCGTCGGAACGCAGATCGTGACCGCCTTGCAGACGATTGCGTCGCGCACAGTCGATCCGCTCGCCTCCGTCGTCGTCTCCGTCACCAAGTTCAATGCCGGTTTCGCCCACAACGTCATTCCGCAGGAAGCCGTGCTTGGCGGCACCGTGCGCACCCTCATGCCTGAGGTGCGCGAGATCGGCGAAAGCCGCATCCGCACGATTGCCGAGGGTGTTGCCCAGATCTACGGCGCGACCGTCCAGGTCTCCTACAACCGCAACTATCCGGTAACGGTGAACCATGCCGACGAGACCGGTTATGCCTTGCAGGCGGCAGCCGAGATTGCCGGTGCCGGCAATGTCCAGCCGTCGCTCGATCCGATGATGGGCGGTGAGGATTTCTCCTACATGCTGCTTGCCCGCCCCGGCGCCTTTATCTTCATGGGCAACGGTGACACCGCCGGGCTGCATCACCCGGCCTATGACTTCAACGACGAGGCGATCCCCCACGGCATTTCCTACTGGGTGAAGCTCGCGGAAACGCGGCTTGCCGCCTGAGGCACGGTTGGGAGGCACGATGCATCAGATCGACAAGATTGACCGACGAATTCTCAACATTCTCCAGGCGGACGGCCGCATCACCAATCTGGAGCTTGCCGATCGCATCGGCCTGTCGCCGACCGCGACCAGCGAACGCCTGCGCCGGCTGTTGAAGGAGGGATACGTCTCGGGCTTCGGCGCGCGATTGGACCCGCAGAAGCTCGGCTTTGGGCTGCTGGTCTTCATCGAGGTCATGCTCGACAAGACGACGCCCGACGTCTTCGACCAGTTCGCCGCCGCCGTCAAACAGGCGCCGGCCGTGCTCGAATGTCACATGGTGGCAGGCGGCTTCGACTATCTGGTCAAGACGCGGTTCGAGGACATGGCGGCCTACCGCAACTTCCTCGGCCAGGTTCTCTGGACGCTCCCGGGCGTCAAGGAGACCCGCACCTATGCTGTCATGGAAGAGATCAAGAACGACGGGCCGCTGCCGCTGGTGTGAGCCTCTGTCGCAGAAAAATAAAGGAACGGCCCGGGATCTACACAGATCCCGGGCCGTCTGCTTTCAGCTTAGGCGGCGTCCTGCAGCGATGCCATGTCGATGACAAATCGATAACGCACGTCGCTCTTGACGACGCGTTCATAGGCTTCGTTGATCTCTTGGATGCGGATCGTTTCGATTTCCGAAACGATGTTGTGCTCGCCGCAGAAGTCGAGCATTTCCTGGGTCTCCTTGATCGAGCCGATCATCGAGCCGGAAATGCTGCGGCGCGCCGGCACCAGCGAGAAGGCATGCACCGGCACGGCGTTCTCCGGAATGCCGACCAGCACCAGATCGCCATCGACCTTGAGCAGGTTGAGGTAGGCGTTCCAGTCGGTCTCGGCGGCAACCGTGCAGATGATCAGGTCAAACGTGCCCGCCAGCGCCGTGAAGGTCTCGGGGTCGTTGGTGGCATAGTAGTGATCGGCGCCGAGCTTCAGCCCGTCTTCCTTTTTGGAAAGCGTCTGGCTGAGAACGGTCACGTCTGCGCCCATGGCATGCGCCAGTTTGACGCCCATATGTCCGAGACCGCCCATGCCGACGATCGCGACCTTCTTGCCGGGACCGGCCTTCCAGTGGCGCAGCGGCGAATAGAGCGTGATGCCGGCGCAAAGCAGCGGTGCCGCAGCGTCGAGCGGCAGGTTCTCGGGGATCGACAGAACGTAGCCTTCCTTGACGACGATGCTGTCGGAGTAGCCGCCCTGGGTCGGTGTCTTGCCGTCGGCTTCGACGCCGTTATAGGTCACGACCAGGCCGGGCATGTAGTGTTCCAGATCCAGATCGCGGGTAGCGCAGGTGGTGCAGGAATCGACGAAGCAGCCGACGCCGGCGCGGTCGCCGACCTTGAACTTGGTCACCTTGGAGCCGACCGCCGTGACGATGCCGACGATCTCGTGGCCCGGAACCATCGGGAACGCCGAGTTGCCCCATTCGTTGCGGGCCTGGTGGATGTCCGAGTGGCAGACGCCGCAATATTTGATCTCGATCACCACGTCGTCGTCGCGCGGTTCGCGGCGTTCGAAGGTGAAGGGCGTCAGCGGCTTCGACGCATCGGTCGCCGCATATCCTCTTGCAATGGCCATCAGTCTGTCCTCATTTTGGGAAAGGGTGCAGGTCCGGAGGGAGCCCGGCCTGACGCATCAGGACTATGAGGGTGCGCACGCTGCAAGCGTTAGAGCGATCCTGCAAAGTTTTTGCACGATCCTACAAGATTGACAGCGACATCCTGGAGATGACACGTCGAGACCCTATCTGAGCGTTGCCTCACACAACGCTAAGCCGCTGGAAAGACCTGAGATTATGACAGCCACGCGACAGACTGCCCGTCCCGAGATGATCGACGTCATTGCCCGGTTTGCCAAAACCGACGGTGATCACATGACGCAGATTGCCGGCCTGAGCCTGCACCGCCACGGCGGCGATGCCCCGGTTAACTGCTCCGCCTACAGGCCGAGTTTGGCGATCATCGTGCAAGGCGCCAAGCGCGTGGTGCTCGGCGAAGAGACGCTGATCTACGGCGCCTCGGATTATCTGCTGACGTAGATCGACCTGCCGGTTCTGTCCCAAGTCTGCCAGGCCTCTGCAGACGAGCCCTATCTCAGCATGGCCTTCACGCTCGATCCCGGTAAGATCCAGGCGCTGCTTGCGTCGCTGTCGCAGCTGCCGGCACCCGCCGCCTCCGTGCGCGGCATGAGCGTCAGCAAGATCACTGTCGAACTCGAAGATGCCGCACTTCGCCTGCTGCGCCTGCTCGAACGGCCGGACGATATACCGGCGCTGCTGCCACTGATCGAGCAGGAAATCCTCTACCGGCTTTTGACCGGGCCGCACGGCCATCGCCTCAGACAGATGGCGACGACCGACAGCCAGCCGCATCAGGTCGGCCGCGCAGTCGCCTGGCTGAAGGAACACTATTCGCGGCCGCTCCGGATCGACGATCTCGCCAACCGTGTCTCCATGAGCGTCTCGTCGCTACACCATCACTTCAAGGCGATCACCGCGATGAGCCCCCTGCAATACCAGAAACAGCTTCGGTTGCAGGAGGCCCGGCGGCTGATGCTGGAGGAGAGCCTCGACGCCGGCGATGCCGGCCATCAGGTGGGTTATGAAAGCCAGTCGCAGTTCAGTCGCGAATATGCCCGCCATTTCGGCGAGCCACCGATGCGCGACATCGGCCGCGTGCGCCGCTCGCTGCTCGAACGGCTTGCTCCGCAAGCGGAGATGCTGAGCGAGGGCTGACGAGGCGCCCTCGGTTCCGCTGGCGGCGTATCAGCTTCGCTCGATATCCCGCCTAAGCACGATCGAGGTGGTCAGATCCTCGACATTGTCCATCGTCGCCACCTCATTGCGCAGCTCGTTGAGCGCATTGATCGAGCCGACCTCGACCTCGACGACGAGATCCAGCTGGCCGCTGACGGAGGACACCTTGCGGACCGCAGAGAAACCGGCAAGCCGGTCGAGCACGCCGATCGATGGCGTGCGCTTCAGCGTCACCAGCAGAAAGGCCTGAATCGTGCCCTCGTCCAGCTGGCCGATATCGGCGCGATAGCCGCGAATGACGCCGGCCTTTTCCAGTCGCGTGACCCTCTCGGTCGTCGCGCTTCTGGAGAGCCCGATCCGGCCCGCCAGCGACTTCATCGGGATCCGCGCCTCCTGCGACAGAATGCTGAGGATGGTGCGGTCGATCGCGTCGATGTCCTGCATGTCCCCTCCTCCGTGCCCGCCCGACAAGATGACGGTTATTATAAACATAGTGCCGGTGCAACCGGCATATTGCCGGATGCATCGGAGCACAGCCCATGCAAATCTCGTCATCGAGATGAGGATCCCCATGAACGATATGCTGAAGACCACGCCCGACTTTTCGACCGAAGCGGCAGCCGCCTTGCTGAAGGAGCATTACGGCCTCTCCGGCGCACTCTCGCTGCTTACCAGCGAACGCGATCAGAACTTCAAGGTCGAGGCTGAGGACGGCAGCATCTCCATTCTGAAGATCATCAATGGTGCCGAGCCCGAGGTCGAAAGCGATTTCCAGACCGCACTGCTCAGCCACGTCGGCGCCCATGCCGCCGACCTGCCGGTGCCGCATATCCGCCCGACGCTGTCAGGCGCGAGCCTTGCTTCGACCACGAGCACGCGCGGCGTCACCCACCGCCTGCGGCTCGTCAGCTGGGTCGAGGGCCTGCCGCTTGCCGAAACCGGGCGCAACGATGCGGCGCTACAGTCGCTCGGACGGATGCTCGGCCGCTTCGATGCCTCGCTCAAGGGCTTCATGCATCCGGGCGCGTTGCGCGATCTCGACTGGGATATCCGCCATGCCGGCCGCTCGACCGACCGGCTGCACCACGTCACCTCGGCCGAAGACCGTGCCTTGCTCGAACGCTTCCTTGTCCGCTTCGAAAAGACCGTGGCGCCACGGCTTGCAACCCTCCGCGCCGCCGTCATTCACAACGACGCCAACGATTGGAACGTCCTGGTCGATAAAGTCGATCACGACACCATTTCCGGCCTCATCGATTTCGGCGACGCCCTGCATGCGCCCGTGATTGCAGAGGTGGCGATCGCCGCCGCCTATGCCGGGCTCGACCATCCCGATCCGATCGGCGCCGCTGCGGCAATCGCCCGTGGCTTCCATGCGGAGTATCCGCTGGCGGAAGAAGAGGTCGACCTGCTCTTCGATCTCATCGCGATGCGCCTCGTCACGTCGGTCACGATCTCGGCGTCCCGTCGCGCCCACACCGACGACAATCCCTATCTCGCCATCAGCGAACGGCCGGCCTGGACGCTTTTGCGCAAGCTCGACCGGATGAATCCGCGTTTCGCCACCGCCATCCTGCGGCATGCCTGCGGCTTCGAGGCAACATCCGGTGCCCGCAAGGTTTCCGCCTGGATCAACGCGAACCGCAAGTCGCTGAAGCCACTGCTCGAACGCCCCGCCGCCACCTATCCGGCAGCGCTCGTCCCCTATGGCGACCCCACCCACCCGATGACGATAAAATCCGCTGGCGAACAGCCGGATGAAGCCCAGGCGATCTGGGAAGACTATTGTCGCGCGCATGGCGTCGAACTCGGCATCGGACCTTTTGGCGAGGAACGCACCGTCTATGCCGGCGAGATGTTCGTCTCGCGCTTCATCGACCACACCCGCCGCACTCGCCATCTCGGGCTCGACCTGTTCATGGCCGCCGGCACCAGGCTCTACACCCCGCTTGCCGCAACCGTCGTCAGCGTCGAGATCGAGAAGGACCCGCTCGGTTATGGCTGCCTGATAGCACTTCGCCATGAGCCCGAGGGATGCCCGCCCTTCGTCACGCTCTGGGGTCATATGGCGCACGAAGCCATGGGACGCATCAAGGCCGGCGACCGGCTTGCGGCCGGCGCGCTTGTCGGCGAGATGGGAGCGCCGAAGGAAAATGGCGGCTGGGCGCCGCATCTGCACCTGCAGCTTTCGACCGACACCGCTCTGTCGGCGACCGAAATCCTCGGCGTCGGCGAGCCGCAGTTCCTCAACGTCTGGACCGAACTCTTCCCCGATGCGCGCACTTTCGCCGGCATCGCCGAGGAGTTCTACGAGAAGAAAGGTCGTTCGCACGAGGAGATCGTCAAGCGCCGCAAGGAATTGCTCCTGCCGAACCTTTCGATCTCCTACGACAAGCCGATCAAGTTCGTGCGCGGCGAAGGCGTCTGGCTGATCGACGACAGCGGCCGCGCCTATCTCGATTGCTTCAACAACGTCTGCCACATCGGTCACGCCCATCCGGCAGTGGTCGAGGCGATGGCAAAGCAAGCGGCGATCCTCAACACCAACACCCGCTACCTGCACGACAACATCGTCGCCTATGCCGAGCGGCTGACGGCAACGCTGCCGAAGGAATTGACGGTCGCCGGTTTCGTCAACAGCGGTTCGGAGGCCAATAGCCTGGCGCTGCGCCTGATGCGCGCCCATACCGGCCGGGAAAACGCCATTACGCTCGACTGGTCCTATCACGGCACGACGCAGGAGCTGATCGACATCAGCCCCTACAAGTTCCGCCGCAAGGGCGGCAAGGGTCCGAAGCCGCATGTGCATGTGGCAACCATTCCCGACAGCTACCATGCGCCGGCCGACTGGCCGGTCGAGGAACACGGCAAGCGGTTTGCCGAAAGCGTCGCCGAACTGATCGCGACGATGAAGGCCAAGGGCGAAGGCCCGGGCTTCTTCATCGCGGAATCGATCCCGAGCGTCGCCGGCCAGGTGTTCCTGCCGGAGGGCTACCTGAAGGAAGTCTATCGCCTCGTACGCGAGGCCGGCGGCGTCTGCATCGCAGACGAAGTGCAGGTCGGTTTCGGCCGCGTCGGCAGCCATTGGTGGGCCTTCGAGACCCAAGGCGTCGTGCCTGACGTCGTCACCATGGGCAAACCGATCGGCGACGGCCATCCGCTCGCAGCCGTCGTCACCACCCGCGAGGTGACCGACAGCTTCAACAACGGCATGGAGTATTTCAACACCTTCGGCGGCAACCCGGTCTCCTGCGCCGTCGGTCTCGCGGTGCTCGACGTGATCGAAGGGCAGGATCTGCGCGGCAATGCGCTTTCGGTCGGCAACTATCTGATAGATGCCTTCCGCGCCATGCAGGCCCGCTACGAGGTGATCGGCGATGTGCGCGGCATGGGTCTCTTCCTCGGCATCGAACTTGTCACCGACCGCAAGACCAAGGCACCGGCAACCGAATTCGCCCGCGCCGTCTCCAACGGCGCCCGCCGCCGCGGCGTGCTGATGGGCACCGAAGGCCCGCATGACAACATCTTGAAGATGCGCCCGCCGATGATCTTCTCGAAACGCGATGCCGATCACCTGCTCGCCGTGCTCGAAGAGACTTTTGCGGACGTCGCAAGGACGCTCGGTTAAGGTCGGGTCGAACAGCAGAAAAACCAAACGCAATGACCGGGGTGCCCGACACGCATCCCGGCACGAAGACGCATGCCCTAAAAACATCAATGAGGAGAACAGGACAATGAAACTTGGAGTGAAACTTGGAGTTCTGGCACTGGCGAGCACGGCGTTTCTTGCCGGCACCGCCGCCAACGCCGGCATGCTCGACGTCATCAAGGAACGCGGCGAACTTCGCTGCGGTGTCAGCCAGGGCGTGCTCGGCTTTTCCGCGCCCAACGACAAGGGCGAATGGACCGGTTTCGACATCGATTTCTGCCGCGCTGTGGCTGCCGCAGCGCTCGGCAATCCCGACAAGGTGAAATACGTACCGCTGTCGACCAAGGAGCGGTTCACCGCCCTGCAGTCGGGCGAGGCCGACCTTCTGTCGCGCCAGACCACCTGGACGCTGTCGCGCGACACCGATCTCGGCATGAGCTTCGTCGGCGTCAACTACTATGACGGCCAGGCCTTCATGGTGCGCAACGACCTCGGCGTGAAGAGCGTCAAGGAACTCTCGGGCGCCTCCGTCTGCACCGAGACCGGCACGACGACCGAACAGAACATGGCCGACTATTTCGGCGCCAACAACATCCAGTACCAGGTCGTCGCCTTCGAAAAGGCCGACCAAACGATCCAGGCCTTCAACACCGCCCGCTGCGACGTCTATTCGACCGACGCTTCTGCACTTTATGCCCAGCGCCTGACGCTGAACGACCCCGATCGTTTCGTCGTGCTGCCGGAAGTCATCTCCAAGGAGCCGCTCGGTCCGGCCGTCCGCCAGGGTGACGATCAGTGGTTCAAGATCGTGCGCTGGACGCTGTTCGCGCTGACCGAAGCCGAAGAACTCGGCATCACCAAGGACAATGCCGCAAAGCTTCTCGAAAGCGGCACGAACGCCCAGAAGCGCTTCCTCGGCATCGAGAACGAAGCCGGCAAGTCGCTGGGGCTCGATCCGAAGTGGGCCTACCAGGTGGTTTCCGCCGTCGGCAACTATGGCGAAGTCTTCGAACGCCACCTCGGCAAGGACAGCCCGCTGAAGATCGATCGCGGTCTCAACAAACTCTGGAGCCAGGGCGGCCTGATGTACGCCCCGCCGGCACGCTGATCCCCAGGAGCAGTTCCGGCAAAGTCTCCCGTTTGGAATTGCTCATCCAAGGAAAAGCGCCAACGAGACGCCGCGGCCCTCCCCGCGGCGTTTTCGCCTTTACCAGCCTTCCTCCAGCACCCGGCCCAGCATGTCGGCGAAAAAGTCGGCGCTCTCGCGGGATAGGCAGAGCGGCGGCTTGATCTTCAGCACGTTCAGGTGGTCGCCGGTCGGCTGCATGATGACGCCGAGCTCGAGCAGGCGGTCGCAGATCGCCGCCGTCTCCTCGGTCGCCGGCGACAGGGTCTCCCGATCGCGCACGAATTCGACGCCGAGATAGAGTCCCATGCCGTGCACCGCGCCGATCAGCGGGAAGTGCTGCCCTAGCGCTTCGAGCCGCGCCTTCAGATAGCCGCCGACCACCTGTGCGTTTTCCGGCAACCGTTCTTCGGTCAGGATATCCAGGACCACCTGCCCGACGACGGAGCTCACCGGGCTGCCGCCCGAGGACGAGAAGAAGTACCCCTCCTTCTCCAGCGCATCGGCGATCTCGCGGCGGGTTATGACGGCGCCGAGCGGATGGCCGTTACCCATGCCCTTGGCGACGGTAATGATATCAGGCACGACGCCCTGCTCCTCGAAGCCCCAGAAATAATCGCCGAGGCGGCCGTACCCGACCTGCACCTCGTCGGCGATGCACACGCCGCCGCGGGCCCGCACCATGGCATAGACCGCGTCGAGATAGCCCTTCGGCAGCGGAATACCGCCGGCATTGCCGTAGACCGGTTCGCAGATGAAGCCCGCGAGCTTCTCGTCCGCCGCGTCCAGCTCGGTCAGTTTCTTGACGACGGAGCGCACATAGCTGTCGGTCGTGTCGGCGCCGCGGAACTCGCCACGATAGGTGTTGGGCGCGGTGACCGGATGTACCCAGGCCGGGCGGGTTTCGAGCGCCTGCGGATTGTCGGCGATCGAGGTCGACACTGCGTCGCTCGCGACCGTCCAGCCGTGATAGGCCTCGAGCAGGCTCACGATGTTGCGCGCGCCGGAATAGGCCCAGGCGAGCCGCAGTGCCAGATCGTTCGCCTCCGAGCCGCTGTTGACCAGAAACACCGTGTCGAGCCCATCCGGCGCGAGCGCTGCAAGCCGCGTCGAGAGTTCGGCGACGGAGGCATAGTGAAAACGCGAATTGGTGTTGAGCAGCGACCATTGCCGCCCCACCGCGGCTGCAAGCCGCGGATGCCCATGGCCGAGAATGGTCACGTTGTTGACCATGTCGAGATAGCTGCGGCCCTCGATGTCGAACAAATGGTCCTTCCAGCCGCGCTCGATCTGCGGTGGTTTCAGGTAGTAGTTCTTCTGCGGCCTGGCGAAGTGCTGCTGGCGGCGGGCAAGCAGTGTTTCGCTGTGCGGCTCCGGCCCATCGCATTCGAAGCCGAGGACGCCGGCCGGCGACGGGCACAGGTGCTTCCACGCCGCCGCCTGACGCGGCACGACGAAAAGCGGAGGCACGAGACCATGCTCGCGGCAAAGCTGGACGCGGATCAGGCCGTAGGAGTGCTGCTCGCCGGAGACGACGCCCAGCACGGCACCAGCAACGATCGTCTCCTCGAGGTCGGCACCGGCTTCCACGCCCTCGAGAAACAGGCTGGTTTCGGCCCCTTCGAGCACCAGCAGCCCGTCCTGCCGGACGATGCGGGCGGCAAAGGGAGCGACAATCTCGCGACCGGCCTCCAGGCAGATATCGACATGCAGTGCGAAGGTGGCATCGGGCTTCGGTGACCGCAGTTGGGTCTCCGTCATCCGGTATTCGCCATAGCGCGTGGTCGCGATGCCGATTGCGTGGGCGGCGTGTTGCAGCAGCGAGATCGGCAATCCCTGGTGCTGCCAGCGCTCCTCCGGCAACAGCGGGCTCAGGACCGAGAGGTCGATCTGGCGCACGTCGGTGGGGCCGAGCCCCTGGATCAGGCTCTCCCCGGTCACCCAGGCCGATACCGGCGCAAAGCCGACGGCCGAAAGAATGGCGTGCTCCATCAGCGCAGAAGGCACCGACGACGCGACCTCGAAGATCTCCCGCTCATGCGCGGCATTGCCCTCGACGTAAGCATTGTCGGGCTCGCGGGAGAGCTGGTGTTCGGAGCTTGCGACCAGCACCGCAGCGCGCGCCACGATCAGCGGCCAAAGCGCCTTCAGTTCCACCTCGGTCAACGGGCATGCCGCATGAAACGCCTTGACCGCGGGTAGGATGAACCAGGGGTCTCCATCCGCATGATGCAGCAGCGAGGCGCAGGTAACGGCGAGTTCTGCAGCCAGCCAGCCATTGAGGATATCGCCGAAATCGATGACGCCGTCCGGCATCGCCCGGCCGGCGGCGTCGAGCCGGCTGACCACATTGTCGTCGGTGACGTCATGGTGGATCGCCTGGGTCCTGAGTTCAGGGGTAAGCGGCTGCAACCGCCGCATGGCGCCGACCATCACTTCAGCGATGCGCTTCTTGCGCTGCTGGTCCGCCATATCGGTAAGCAGATGCAGGACGACGGGGCCGGCGCGCCTCAGATCCCATTGCAGTTCCCGCTCGAGCCCCGGATGCTCGAAGTCCTCCAATGCCGACGCGAGCTGACCCGCCAGGCCGCCGAGGGCAGCCACGGCTTCGCGCGAAAGATGTTTGCGCCGGGTGAGCGGTTCGCCTTCGAGATAGGTGAGCAAGCGGATGCGATAATCCGCGCCGCGGACGGCAACGCTCTCGATCGCCTCGCCCTTGAGAGAGGGCACGACCTCCGCAACGCGTGCCGTCGGCAGACGTTTGCCAAGGTGCCGCAAGGCCGCATTCTGCGCTTCCAGTTCCAGCGGCTCGTATTCCGCCCGGCAGATCTTCAGCACATAGCGCCGCTCGCCGGTGTCGAGACGGTAGTTGCGGTCCTGCTGGCTGCCGAGTTCGCTGATCGTGCCCGACAGGCCATAGTGTTCGGCGAGCAGCGAACGCGCCTCCTCGGCGCCGACATCGGGTCTCGGGAGCTCGGTGCGAAGCTTCAGCGGGTCCTCAACCATGATCTCGTCATCCTCCCCTTAGGCGGTCGATCCTCCGAATCGACCGGAATGTTGTCGAGAATAGAGCGGGATCAAGGAAAAGATGTGCGGTTTCCCGATTACACCCACCCGCAACCTACTGCGACATGCCTTCGAGCCGATAGCGCGTGCCGGGATAAAGCAGCCGCGCTGTCGTCACATTGCCTGCGTCCGACCACGTGCGGCGCCGGATCATCAGGCACGGTTCGTTGCGGTCGATGCCGAGCAACTTGCATTCCCAGAGTTGCGGTGCGACCGCTTCGACGATCTGCTCGGTGCGGGTGATCGGCGCCATCGCCGTCAGATAGGCGTTCGGCGTCATCGCCTGGAAATCCTGTTCCAGATAGCGCGGGCAGATCGCCGGATTGACGAAACGATCCTCGATCTGGATCGGCAGGCCGTTTTCCGAGTGCACCATGATCGAATGGAAGACGCGGGCGCCGGTGGCAAGCCCGAGTGCATAGCCGATGTCAGGCGTCGCGACCTCTTCCTTGAGCAGCGTCATCAACGACGTATGGGCGTGGCCACGTTCATGGATCTCGTCGGCAATGTTGCGGACTTCGAGCAGCGCGGTGCTGCCCTTGTGCGCGGCGACGAAAGAACCGACGCCCTGCACCCGCGTGATCGCGCCTTCGGTTGCCAGTTCCCTCAGCGCCCGGTTGGCGGTCATGCGGCTGACGCCGAGGTCGGCAACGATCTCGTTTTCCGAGGGGATCCGATGATGGGCGGGCCATTCACCGCTCTCGATACGGCTGCGGATGAACTGCTTGACCGCCTCGTAGCGCGGCATCGGGCCGTCTTCGAAAGCGATTGTCTCGTTCCGTTTTCCCAGTGCCGTCATCAACTCAAGCCCCGCCTTTCCGCGCCGCCGAACAAATCATGCGCATTCGCCCTCGAATCTTTTCGTTCATTTCACGCTTGCGCGCCAGCGTAAAATATCTATAGTTCCATATACAACTACGTACAGGAAAATGCACATGGCTAGTTTTCCCGTCAACCGGATCTTCGCAGAACGGGCTCTCCTGCCCGGCGGCTGGGCCGAAAACGTCGCGATTTCGCTCGACGCTTCCGGTCGCATCGCAGCGATCGAAACCGGCACCACCGCCGCTAGCAGCGACGAGCGCACGGCCGGGCCGCTGATCCCGGCGATCGCCAACCTTCACTCCCACGCCTTCCAGCGCGCCATGGCCGGCCTTGCCGAAGTGGCCGGCAGCGGCGACGACAGCTTCTGGACCTGGCGCGAGGAAATGTATCGCACCGTCGGGCTGGTAAACCCTGACGACGTCGAGGCGATCGCCGCCAAGCTCTATATGGAAATGCTGAAGGGCGGTTTCGGCCACGTCGCCGAGTTCCACTATCTGCACCACCAGGCCGACGGCACCCCCTATGCCGACCCGGCCGAGATGTCGCAGCGCATTCTCGCTGCTGCCCGCACGACCGGCATCGGCCTCACGCATTTGCCTGTCTTCTACGCCCACGCCAATTTCGGCGGCGTCGCGCCCAATCCCGGCCAGCGGCCGTTCCTGCACGATCCTGATCGTTTCCTCGCACTGCTTGAGCGGCTCGCGCCGCTCTGCCGCGACGCCGGCCATACGCTCGGCTACGCCATCCATTCGCTGCGCGCCGCAACGCCCGAGGAGATGCGCATCATCCTCGATGCCGCACCTGTTGCCGGTCCGATCCACATCCATGTGGCCGAGCAGACCAAGGAAGTCGACGACAGCCTCGCCTGGAGCGGCCGCCGCCCGGTCGAGTGGCTGCTCGATGAAATGCCGGTCGACGCACGCTGGTGCGCAATCCACGCAACGCATCTGACGGAAAGCGAACGGCAGCGTCTGGCGCGTTCGGGCGCCGTTGCCGGCCTCTGCCCGGCGACCGAGGCCAATCTCGGCGACGGCATTTTCCCGGCGGTCGATTTCATGGCCGAAGGCGGCGTCATCGGCGTCGGCACCGACAGCCACGTGGCGACCAGCGTCGCCGAGGAGTTGCGGCTGCTCGAATACGGCCAGCGCCTGCGCGACCGCCGCCGCAACCGGCTGGCCACCGGGCCGGGCGCCTCGATCGGCCGAACCATCTTCGACGCGGCGCTCAAGGGCGGCGCCCAGGCCGCCGGTCAGAAGGCGGCCGGCATCACCGTCGGCGCGCGCGCCGATTTCGTCGTGCTTGACGGCAGCAATCCCTACATCGCCGCCGCCACCGACAACCAGATCCTCGACCGCTGGCTCTTTGCACTCGGCGGCGAGACTGTCCGCGACGTCATGGTCGCGGGCGCGTGGAAGATCCGGAACGGACGCCACGACCGGGAGGACGATATCGACCGCGCCTTTGCGCGGGTGCTGATGAAACTGAAGTAATCGTCAAAGCCAAAAATCAAATCAGGGAACAGCTTAATGTCGATCAACAAATTGAAACTCACCCTGGCCGCAACCGGCCTCGTGCTCGCGGCCTCCACCGGCAGCGCCAGCGCTTCGTATTGCGGCGACGGCAAGACCGTCATGTTCGCCGGCATCGATTGGGAAAGCGGCGCTTTCATCACCGAAGTGATGAAGACCATTCTTGCCAAGGGCTACGACTGCCAGGTGGATTCGATCCCCGGCAACTCGGTGACGCTGGAACAGGCAACCGCCAATAACGACGTCCAGATCTTCGCCGAGGAATGGCTCGGCCGTTCGGACGTCTGGAACAAGGCGGTCGAGGAAAAGAAGGTCGTCGCCGTCGGCAAGACCTTCGTCGGCGCCAGCGAAGGCTGGTTCGTGCCGGAATACGTCATCAAGGGCGATGCGTCGCGCAGCCTTGAAGCCAAGGCGCCGGACCTGAAGAGCGTGTCGCAGCTCTCCGATCCGAAGATCATCGAGCTCTTTGCCGATCCGGAAGAGCCCAGCAAGGGCCGCTTCCTCAACTGCCCTTCGGGTTGGACCTGCGAGGGCGTCAGCTCCGCCAAGCTCGAAGCCTACAAGCTCGGCGAAACCTATGTGAACTTCCGCCCGGGCACCGGCACGGCGCTCGATTCCGCCATCACGTCCGCTTACCTCCAGGGCGAACCGATCCTCTTCTACTACTGGTCGCCGACGGCGATCATGGGCAAGTTCAAGCTCGTGCAACTCGAAGAGCCGGCCTATAGCGAAGAGTGCTGGAAGGAGCTTTCGAGCGCCAACGGCAAGCGCGAGCAGGGCTGCGCCTTCCCGTCGGTCGACGTCTCCTACGGCGTCAACAGCACCTTCGCGCAGGAAGCCCCTGAAATCATCGCCATCCTCGAAAAGGCGACTTTCCCGCTCGACGCCGTCAACGGCAGCCTCGCCTACATGGCCGACAACAAGGTCGACGCGACGGCAGCGGCCGCCGAGTTCCTGAAAACCAAGGCCGATGTCTGGGGCAAGTGGGTTTCGGACGAAGCCCGCGGCAAGATCGAAGCCAGCCTCAAGTAATCGCGACCAGCCGCTGACTTGGGCTTCATCGCCGCGTCTAGCGCGGCGATGAAGCCTGATCCGGCGGCCGGCCACATACCCGTGGCAAGTGCCGCCGGCGGCCGATCTGTGTCCGCTGGCAGCCCGAGCAAGGAACGCATCCGATGTTTCCGGATTCTCTCAATCTCTCCATTCGCGGGCCGGTGAACGATTTCATCCAGGCGCTGGTCAGCGGTTATGGCTGGGTCTTCAAGGCGATCAGCGCCGTCATTCTGAAAGCGGTTCTATTCATCGAATGGATCCTGCGCGGCCTGCCCTGGTGGGTCGTCATCCTGATCTTCATGGCGCTCGCCTGGCAAAGCTCGAAGCGCTGGACCCTGACGGTCGCCGTCGGCGTGCTGCTGTTCTTCGTCGGCGTGCTCGGCCTCTGGGACCTGACGATGCAGACGCTCGCCCTGATGCTGATGGCAACGATCGTCTCCGTCGTCATCGGTGTGCCGATGGGCATCTTCGTCGCCAAGAGCCGGACAGTGCGCAGCATCACCCTGCCGGTGCTCGACGTCATGCAGACCATGCCGAGCTTCGTCTACCTGATCCCGGCCTTGATGCTCTTCGGCCTCGGCAAGGTCCCGGCGATCCTCGCCACCATCATCTATGCCGTGCCGCCACTCATTCGCCTTACCGATCTTGGCATCCGCCAGGTCGACCATGAGGTGGTGGAAGCAGCGACCGCTTTCGGCGGCAGCCCCAACCAGATCCTCTTCGGTGTCGAGCTGCCACTCGCCACGCCGACAATCATGGCCGGCCTCAACCAGACGATCATGATGGCGCTGTCGATGGTGGTCGTCGCCTCGATGATCGGCGCCCGCGGCCTCGGCGAGCAGGTGCTGAACGGCATCCAGACGCTCGACGTCGGCAAGGGGCTGGAAGCCGGTATCGGCATCGTCATTCTCGCGATCGTTCTCGACCGCATCACGCAAGGCTTCGGCAAGAGCCGGACGGAGGATCCCCGCAATGGCTGATATCGAGATCCGCAACGTCTACAAGATCTTCGGGCAGGACGCGAAAGCCGCGCTCGCCATGGCCAAGGAAGGGCTCAACAAGTCCGAAATCCTCGCCCGCTCCGGTTGCAGCGTCGGCCTCAACAATGTCAGCCTGACGATCGGCGCCGGCAAGATCTTTGTAATCATGGGGCTTTCCGGCTCCGGCAAGTCGACGCTGGTGCGCCACATCAACCGGCTGATCGAGCCGACCAGCGGCGAAGTGGCCTTCGACGGCAGCAACATCCTGGACCTCGACGCCAAGGCGCTGCGCACCTTCCGCATGCACCGCGTCAGCATGGTGTTCCAGAGTTTTGCGCTGATGCCGCATCGCACTGTGCTGCAGAACGTCGTCTACGGCCAGCGCGTGCGCGGCCTGCCCAAGGCCGAGGCCCGCGACATCGGCATGAAATGGATCGAGACCGTCGGCCTTGCCGGCTACGACGCCAAGTACCCTCATCAGCTTTCCGGCGGCATGAAGC
This sequence comes from Ensifer sp. ENS03, assembly GCF_014852035.1. Lineage (NCBI taxonomy): Bacteria > Pseudomonadati > Pseudomonadota > Alphaproteobacteria > Hyphomicrobiales > Rhizobiaceae > Ensifer > Ensifer sp. ENS03. Next base: position 116,793 of record NZ_JACVAV010000005.1, read on the forward strand.
AGCGCGTCGGCTTGGCTAGGGCGCTGGCCGCCGATACCGATGTGATCCTGATGGACGAGGCCTTCTCGGCACTCGACCCCTTGATCCGCGCCGACATGCAGGACCAGTTGCTGCAGTTGCAGCAGAACCTTTCAAAGACCATCGTCTTCATCACCCATGATCTCGACGAGGCGCTGCGCATCGGTTCGGAAATCGCCATCCTCAAGGACGGCCAGGTGGTGCAGGTCGGCACGCCGGACGATATTCTGGGACGGCCGGCCAACGATTACGTTGCCCGCTTCGTGCAACGCCGACAGGGACGACCGGAAGCCCATGAGTGAGAATGTAGTCCTCGATGCACCACTGACCTGGAAGCAAATCGCAGCGGTCGCCAATGGCGCACCGCTCGCGCTTTCCGATGCAGCACGCCAGCGCATCGTCCACGCTCGCCGGGTCGTCGACGCTCTGGTCGAGCGCGGCATCCGCGGCTACGGCATCAACACCGGTGTCGGCGCGCTCTGCGACGTCGTCATCGACCGCGAGAACCAGCAGGCGCTATCGCGCAACATCATCCTCAGCCATTCCTGCGGCGTTGGCGAACCTCTCGCCCGGCCCGAAGCCCGGGCGGTGATCGCCGCCCAGATCGCCAACTTCGCCCACGGCTATTCCGGCGTGCGCATCGAGACGGTCGAGGCGCTGCTGGCACTGCTCAACGCCAACCTCATCCCCGACATCCCCTCGCGCGGCTCGGTCGGCTATCTCACCCATGCGGCCGCGATCGGCCTCGTGCTGATCGGCCACGGCACCGTCGATGACGGCAAGGGCAAGATCAGCGGCGTCGAGGCGCTCGCGCGGATCGGCCTCAAGCCGCTCAGGCTCGAAGCCAAGGAGGGCTTGAGCCTTGTCAACGGCACGCCCTGCGCCACCGGCCTTGCGGCATTGGCACTGTCGCGCGCTACGCACCTCTTCGACTGGGCGGATGCCGCCGCCGCGATGACCTATGAAAACCTCGGCAGCCAGGCGAATGCCTTTGCCGCCGGTCCATTGGCGCTTCGCCGCTCCAAGGGGCTGGATGAGGTCGGAGCATCCCTGCGCGATTTTCTTGCCGGCAGCCCGATGCTCGCCGAGACCGCGGGCACCCGCACGCAGGATCCTTTAAGCCTTCGTGCCGTGCCGCATGTCCATGGCGCTGCCCGCGATGCACTGGCCCACGTCGCCGAAGTCGTTGACCGCGAGCTTGCAAGCCTCACCGACAACCCGGCCGTGTCGGGCACGTCTGAGGCGCCGGAGGTGCATTCGCAGGCCCATGCGGTGGGCGCTGCTCTCGGCCTTGCCATGGACAGCCTGGCCGTCGCCGTTGCCGAAGTCGCTGCCATCTCCGAGCGCCGCATCGACCGGCTCGTCAATCCGCTGGTGAGCCGCCTGCCGGCCTTCCTCGCCGGCGATAGCGGTGTTGCCTCCGGCTTGATGATCGCCCAGTACACCGCCGCCTCACTTGCCGCTGAAAACCGACGCCTGGCCGCCCCCGCCAGCCTCGATGGCGGAATCACCTCGGCGCTGCAGGAGGACATCCTGACCCATGCGACGCCGGCCGCCTGGAAGGCACTTGCCATCGCCGACAACCTCGAAACGATCCTTTCGATCGAACTGCTTGCGGCGTCGCAGGCCTATGACCTGCAGCCGCGTGGCCGCGCCGCACGCACCGACGCGCTTTACCGGCGCATTCGCTCGGAAATCCCCACCTATGCCGACGACCGGCCGCTCAACGGCGACTTCGCCCGCATGCGCACACTGATCGAAGGAGGCACGCCATGAAGGTGCTGCGCGCGAAAGACTACAAGCGCATGCCCTGGAAGAACGGCGGCGGTGAGACGGTGGAGATCGCCATTTTCCCCGAGAAGGCGTCGCTTGCCGATTTCGACTGGCGCGTCAGCATGGCGACCGTCGCCACCGATGGCCCCTTCTCCAGCTTCCCCGGTATCGACCGCACGCTGTCGATCCTTCAGGGCAAGGGTATGCGGCTGATGATCGAGGGTCGCAAGCCCGCTTTGATGACCGGCGAGACGGCGCCGCTCCCCTTCCCGGCCGACGTCGCAACATCAGCGACCCTCGTCGACGGTCCGATCGTCGACCTCAACGTCATGACACGGCGCGGCAGGCTCACGCACTCGGTTCAGCGACTGGCACTCGATCATCCGCACAGGGCAGAAAGCCTGGGGGGCACGACCCTCGTGCTTTGCCACGGCGGCGCCGTGCGGTTGACCGCAAGTGACGCCACGGCCGAACTGGCAGCGGGCGACACGGCCGTGCTGACGGGTGCAGCCTCCTTAACCATCGAACCGGCGGCCTCTGCCGTCCTCTTCCTGATCACCATCGACAAGCCGGCCGCCTGATCGGGCGCCGTCTCGCGTCGTTCAGCCGCGCCTCAGATGCAGCAGGGGATAGGGCCGGCCTGCATCGTCGACAGGCGAACGCCCGACCACCTCAAAACCCATTCGCCGATAGAAACCGGCGCCGGACACATTCTGCTCGTTGACGTCAACCGTCAGCACCGGATGCAGGCTCATCGCATGCTCGACAAGCCGCCGACCGACGCCAGCGCCGCGCGCCTCGGCCTGGACGAAGAGCGAGTCGATCTGCGCCCCACTCATGCCCATTAAACCGAGCGCCAGGTCATTTTCATCCGCGGCGATCCAGAACTCGGCGGCCGGCAGATACTGGTCGCGCACCAGCACCTCGATCGCAGCAAAATCCTCCGGCGTCAGGAAATCATGGGTGGCGACAACGGCGCTGCGCCAGATCTCGAAGGTGCGCGGAAAATCGGATGGACGGGAGGGGCGGATGGAGATGGTCATGATGCAATCGCTTCTGAAAATGCGGCAGCGCGAGGCGTGCCGCGCGTCCGGCTGTGGCCAACGCGACTCTGCGAGGGCGTCAGCCTGTGAAGATGTCCGGTCCTGATCCGGTCCCGGACCGCGCACCTTATCCGCAGCCCCGACGATCGCAAGCGATCTCCGCACCTGCGGTTTTCAGGCCACGCCGGTTAAGAATTCAGCAACCATATTCCATGTTCCCCGGGGAACAGCACGATTGACGCCACACGATAGTCTCCATGTCACGGTTCTTAGCCACACATCAACGAACGCAGGGACTGGAGGACAAGGACATGATCAAAACCGCTTTCGGCGTCAACGTCACCGTACTGGTCTTCTCGATCACCGTGATCGCCATCATGCACTTCGCCCTGTCCCAATATCGCGCAGCCGAAATCGCCAACATCGACCTGCCGGACTACACGACGATCACTTCGTCGATTCATCGCTGAAGCGACCTACCCCGCGGCGGCAGCCGGGCAGCATGCCTGACTGGTTTCTACGCACACCCTCTCAAGCCGCATCTGCAGGCGCTGCCATCGACGATGGCGGCGCCTTTTTGCATCGATCATCAGCTCCATGTATGGCCAGAGGGATTATGATAGGGGACGCTGACTGAACGAATCGCCGCTCAAGACAGCGTAGCAACATATCCAGGAAGGCCCGAAATGACGGATCCGCAAAACGAACTGAAACTCAGCGCGTTCAAGTTCCACGAGCAGGCCGTCCGCGCCTCCGTCGGCGGAAAACCGCTCGCACTCGATGCGTTGGAACTCGGCGGCGAAATCCTGGTGGTACTGACCTGGCTCGGCAATTCCGAAAGAGGCCTGCGCAAGCCGGAATACGTCCTGCCCCTGAGCGCCGTGGCGCATCAGGCGCTGAGCAACGATCCCGACGCCAAATACAAATGGGCCATCGGCGCCCCGCTGCCGCAATCGCTCTTTGACGGCAGCGCATCAAGGCAGTTCCGCAGACAGTTCGGGGTCAAGAGCGGACCGGCGCTGACATTGCCCTTGAAGCCGCCGCACCATTGACGGCGATTGTGCGTGCCTCAGACGAGCGCTTTCGCGTCAGATCTACCTCATCAATCATTGCAATCTTAAAATCGTTAGAGATTGATGCCGTAACCGGCCAGCCACGAGCAGTCATCTCCAGATTGCGGAATGGAACCGTCCCCGCTTACCATGCGTAGGATGGGGGATATGCCTATGAACGACAGAGGCTTCTACATTCCGGTTCTAAGCGCGCTGACCTTGGCCGCCTTTGTACTGCTTATTCGCTTCTTTCCAGATGTGACGAACTGGGAGCTCTGCGAAGCGTCGAGATGCACCGTACAGGATTGGCTGGCAGCGACGGCCGGCTGGGTGGGATTTCTCGCAGCCGCAGTCGGCGCATACTTCGTTTATCACCAATTGGCGGAACAAAGGCGACAAACTGCATTCGCGCTCGGAGATGGCGATCCCGTCTTTCAGGTCCACGTCTACGCTTTCGACCACACACGTGCGGTTCTGCGCTTCATCAATTGGAACAGGCGTACCCTCGCCATTCACCGGATCAGGATCCGGTGCGCGGATGTCGCAATTCCCATGCCGATCAAGTTTCGCTGGTCTGAGGACCAATTCACGCCCGGCGGAGTCGTCAACGACTGCGGGATCAATGCGGCAGGATGGCTCTACACAGTGCCTGGCGTAGAAGGCTGGATAGACAGACAAGGTCGTCCAGATATCTTCGACTTCCAACTGCTCTTCCAGGAAGAAGTTGAAGACTTCATCGATCTCATTGGGGGTCTTAGCACTGCAACGATCGCTGAGATCATTGTAAACGCACAATATGAAGACGGTACGGAAAGACCAATTGATTTTAGGCTGAGGGTACCCGTCATCGATTTCCTGCCGAACACCGCAGCACGTGTACATTTGCACACAGCGGATGGCTAAGAGCATTCAAACAGAGTGCCCGCTTGGCGCCTTTTCAGCAACTTATTCAGCGCGCGTAATGAATCGACCACCTCATTCGCCACGAGGTGGTAACGCATGCCGCACAAGCAAACTATTATCGATTCACTCGGGAACAAATGGTAGCGGAGGAGGGATTCGAACCCCCGACACAAGGATTATGATTCCTCTGCTCTAACCTACTGAGCTACTCCGCCGGGTACCGCGTCAGGGCTTTGAAGTGGAAGCCGTCTTGACTGGACGGGCGGCTTATACGGCCCGCTTCCGTCCACTGTCAACCCAAGTCTCCGGGAAAATGTGAAGTTTTCACAACAGCCCGGAAATCAAGGGCTTCAGGCGGCTGCCTGCGCCGAAAGCAGCGCCTTCAGCGCGGCTTCTGCGCCGGCTTCGCGTTCCGATTTACGAATAAATCCACCGCCGTAGACGCGCGCGTCCTCGCCGACGCCGGAATAGAGCGCGCAGGCCTGGCCGGGTGCAATACCGGCTTCGCCTTCCGCAAGCTCCACATAGATGCCCTCTTCGTCCATCGCGAGCACGGCAGGCGCCGGCTGGCGGGTGGAGCGCACCTTGGCGAAACATTCAAAGCCCCGCGCAGCGGCCACTTCGACGTCCTCATCACCCAGCCAGTTGACGTCGCGCAGGTAGACGCGGCGCGTTTCCAGCGCCTCCTTGGGGCCGACGATGACGCGGCGCGAGCGGGCGTCGAGATAGACGACGTAGAGCGGCTCGCCGGTCGCAACGCCGATGCCGCGGCGCTGGCCGATCGTGTAGTGCAGGATGCCCTCATGCGTGCCGAGCACGCGGCCGTCGAGATGCACGATCTCGCCGGAAAGCGCTGCATTCGGCTTCAGCTTCGACACGATGTCACTGTACTTGCCCTGGGGCACGAAACAGATGTCCTGGCTGTCTGCCTTCTGGGCGACGACGAGGCCCATCTCCTCGGCGAGCTTGCGGGTCTCGGCCTTGGAGAGATGCCCCAAGGGGAAGCGCAGATAGTCGATCTGCTCCTGCGTCGTTGCAAAGAGGAAGTAGCTCTGGTCGCGATCGGCATCCGTCGGCCGGTAGAGCGCCCGCTGGCCGGCATAGCGCGGTTTTGGGCTCGGGCGCGAGCGGATGTAGTGGCCGGTCGCCAGCGCATCGGCGCCAAGCTCCTTGGCGGTCAAAAGCAGGTCGGCAAACTTGACCGTCTGGTTGCAGGCAACGCAAGGGATCGGCGTTTCGCCGGCGATATAGCTTTCGGCGAAGGGATTGATCACCGTTTCGCGGAAGCGCGCTTCGTAGTCGAGCACGTAGTGGGGAATGCCGAGGGTTTCGCAAACGCGGCGTGCATCGTCGATGTCCTGGCCGGCACAGCAGGAGCCGGCACGGTGCACGGCGGCGCCGTGATCGTAGAGCTGCAGCGTGATGCCGAGAACGTCGTAGCCCTCGCGTTTGAGCAGGCCGGCAACGACGGAACTATCGACGCCACCGGACATGGCAACGACGACACGCGTATCTTCGGGCTTGCGGTCAAAATCGAGACTGTTCACGGGATCCAATCCGGCCTTCGGGCGGCAACCTTGCGCCTGCCCTGTTTCACGCTTCATGCGATGCTTTGCCGAGGAACTCTCGGCCCACGGCATCTTCGGCTCCGCGGCGGCCGGCATCAATCGGATGCATAGAGCGCGCCGCAGTACTTTCAGTTCCGCGACATATAGAAACTTGTCCGTCCGGCGGCAAGGCCGGCCGCTGCCGCTGCCCGGCCTTAAAGGCGTCAGATCAGCTTCAATCGCATGGCGCGGGCAATCGCCTGCATGCGGTTGACGGCATCGAGCTTGCGGGTCGCGCTCTTGAAGTAGCTGCTGACCGTGTAGGTCGAGATCCCCAGGATGATGCCGATCTCGTCGCTGCTCTTGCCGGCAGCCGCCCAGCGCAGACATTCCAACTCGCGGCTCGAGAGTTTTTCACGTGCCGTATTGCCCGTGTCGAAGGTGCGCTCCAGGCATTCGAAAAGCTGGACCAGCGTGAGATACAGCGTCGCCCGCTCGACGCCGGCAGGTGCCTCGCGACGGCCCGAAAGCATGGCGATGAAGGGATCGCCGCCACTCGTGTGCAGCAGCACCGCGAAATGGCGCGCCATCTCCGGATGGGCCAGCAGGCGGTGCACCATGGCCTCGTCCGCGGGCTTGGCCGCAACATCGAGCAGCTCGGCCCCGCCGGTCACCGGCAGCTTGGTGAACCGCAACTTTTCGACCAGCCCGCTCGACTGGAAAGTCTCGCAGGCGTCGTACTGGCGCACCAGTTCGGACGGCCAGTTGCTGAGCACCAGCCGCTCGGAAAAGCGCTGCTGTTCGGCCAGCGGCATGCGCGCGATCATGAAATGGCCGAAGCCATAGCGCGCGATCAACCGCCGCATGAGATGCAGAAGTTCGTACTCGGTGCGGACGGTGGCCGTATCGATGTCCGAAAACATCTCCACCGTTTCAGCCTCGCGCAGCAAGGCCGGTTCATGCGATTCCTTCATCTGCGATCACCACATCCCCGGCGCCACCGCACCGGTCGAGAGAAATACAAACAACGCCCCACATCTTCAGGAGCATGAAATTCACCCGACAGGCGAAATAAAACTGCCGCTCCCGGCCTGCCCGCGAAAGAAACGCGCCCGGTTGTGAAAACTATGACGATGCACCAAGAATGAATGCGGGAGCGTACATACGACGCTCATCCTTATTTCGGGGCTTCGTTACCAAAAATTTTAGTTAAAGTGAAATGTGGTATTTGCATGGCTCCCATGTCAATTCCGCGAGAATCCGGATTGTTCTCAAGCGTTTCCACAAGTCGGGGAAATATTGCCCCAAGATCTAAGGGGCGCCACACGCGGATAAAAGCCCACCGGAAGTGTCTCAAATTATGAGCAAATTGTTACTTGACGCTTAGGCAAATGTTAAATGTGGCAGGCTAAGGTCACGGTCATATGGTCTTGAGTTTGTGTAGAGAGTCCCATGACCGAAATGATGCGACCACGCGTGAAATATGTCATCGGCCCCGATGGCAGCCCTCTGACGATTGCGGATCTTCCGCCGGCTAATACCCGGCGCTGGGTGATCCGCAGGAAGGCTGAGGTTGTTGCCGCCGTGCGCGGTGGCCTGTTGAGCCTGGAAGAGGCGTGCGAACGCTATACCCTTACCGTCGAGGAGTTCCTGTCCTGGCAGTCCTCGATCAACGATCACGGTCTCGCCGGCCTGCGCACCACTCGCATCCAGCAGTATCGCCACTAGTTCGCCCATCACAGGGCCATAGGTCGCGCGGCGGCTCCGGGTTTCCCGGGGCCGCCGCCGTCGTTTTTCCAGGTCCCGCGCGCACCGGCATTGGTTGCGTTTAACGAACGCTCTGTCCTCCGGCGATGGCGGGGCAGGCGATTCCGATTTGGGGAAAACTGCGCTAGCTTCCACGCAGACGAACCCGTTCATCAAGGAAGGCTGCCATGGAAATTATGCACGAGGAAACCGGATCGCACGGCCGCTATTCGACGTCAGTCGAAGGCCATACCGGTGAAATGACCTATTCGCGCACCTCGCCTCAACTGATCATCGTCGATCATACGCTCGTTCCGGATGCTCTGCGCGGCAAGGGTGTCGGCCAGGCGCTGGCCAAGCATGCGATCGAGGAAGCCCGCAAGGGCGGCTGGAAGATCATTCCGCTCTGCCCTTTCATGAAGGCCCAGGCGATGCGGCATCCCGAATGGCAGGATGTCATCCAGGGTTGAGACACCCGCGGCAGCCACGGCATAATCTTAATCGAATTCGCGACCTTGGCGCGTCTTTCAAGACGCGCGGCGCTGTCGGTCCCGAAATGAGAAGACCCGCCCGGATGCCGAGGCATCGGGCGGGTCTTTTTGTCTTGTCACGATCGTGCCGGATCGGATCATGCCAGCCGCATGATCCGTCAAGGATGGAACCATCTGCTCCGAAACGGGCTATCGGCCCGTCCAACGGACAAATCCCCCTTGCCAGATCGGGCTCGGGGTTCAAATCGCCCTTTGGAACAAGGCGTTACGGCCCGCTGCGCCGGATTATGGCGCAGGAGCCGCAGCTATGCCCGCAGGCGGGTCGACGTGTCCCGCTCTTCGAGGGCCGCCGCCTTCGCGTATTCGGCCTGCACTTCTTCGAGCGCGAGTTCGGCAGCATCCTGCTGCGTCTTCAGTTCGCGAATGGAAACCTGAAGATTGTCGGCTCTTTGACGTGCGGCCTTGGCAAAGGTGGGATAGGCGAAGTGCTGGGGATCGGAGATACCCGACTTCTTCTCCTCGAAAATAATCTGATTTTCCAGATCCTTGGTCATCCGTTCGAACTCAGCCATCATCATCTGAAGCTGGTTCAGCTGACGCTGCTTCTCCCGGACCTGAAATTCCTTCAGGCGGACAAGGCTCTCACGTGCTTTCATACGCAATACTCCCGTGGATAACGAGACCCCGGTTACTGATTTGCCCGCGAGCCGGCCCGAACAGGGCCGGAAACGAAAAATCTTCAGCGATATTAACAAAAGCCTACCGCTGGTAACCTTTCGTTTACGGGCATCGTTAATCATAGGCGTGATGATTTAAGGCTCCGTAAATGCTGAGGCACGAAATGTGACCGCCCCGGCATTAACGAGTCAGAAGAGTCAGATAACGGCATTTCCTCATGTTTCACATGAGATTAGCCGTTCTGGATTCACGTTTGAAATCAGGAGACTGCTAAAAATATTTAACAAACTCGATACACCTTGCCAGAGGGAATCAGAATTTGTTAACCATTTGGTGGCAGCCTCCAAATCAGGCAACGACTGGATCCGTATCGCGTAAGGGTGCCACGACAACCTTGGGCGGCGGAAAAGGGGAAGAATATGCGGGTTCTATTAATTGAAGACGACAGTGCAACGGCTCAGAGCATTGAGCTGATGCTCAAGTCCGAGAGTTTCAACGTCTACACCACCGATCTCGGTGAAGAAGGCGTCGATCTCGGCAAACTTTATGACTATGACATCATCCTTCTCGACCTCAATCTGCCGGACATGTCCGGCTACGAAGTCTTGAGAACGCTGCGTCTTTCCAAGGTGAAGACACCCATCCTGATTCTTTCGGGTATGGCCGGCATCGAAGACAAGGTTCGCGGCCTGGGCTTCGGCGCAGACGACTACATGACCAAGCCGTTCCACAAGGACGAACTGGTCGCTCGCATTCATGCGATCGTCCGCCGCTCCAAGGGCCACGCCCAGTCGGTCATCTCCACCGGCGAGCTCATCGTCAACCTGGATGCCAAGACGGTTGAAGTCGGCGGACAGCGCGTCCACCTGACCGGCAAGGAATACCAGATGCTCGAGCTGCTCTCGCTGCGCAAGGGCACGACGCTCACCAAGGAAATGTTCCTGAACCACCTCTACGGCGGCATGGACGAGCCGGAACTGAAGATCATCGACGTCTTCATCTGCAAGCTGCGCAAGAAGCTTGCAAACGCCGCCGGCGGCGCCAACTACATCGAAACCGTCTGGGGCCGCGGCTATGTGCTGCGCGAGCCGGATGGTGCCGAATACGCCGAAACTGCCTGATTCCCCGCCAGGGCTTGCACCGATCCCCGCATGATGCGGGCCCGACATTCAAGAGTTTCGCAAAACCCGCCTATGAGGCGGGTTTTGTTTTGCGCGCAAACGACCACGCTTGCCGGTCCTGCAATGCCCGGCGGATGCCAGGGTTGCGCGCGCCTGCACCCTCCCCTTCCCCGACGCTCGAAAATCTGATCCGCTCGCCCGCTCCGCACACAACAAAAAGCCGCGGCAAACGCCACGGCTTGATTTTGCTGCAAACAGATCAGGATAAGGCGGCTCAGGCCGCCATCGACTGGCTCGCGAAAACGCTGGTCAGGATCTTGCGGTCGAAAGGCTTCAGCAGGAAGTCGTCCGCGCCAGCGCGCTTGCCGGCCATCATCTTCTTCAGGTCTGCCTCGACGACGCAGTAATAGATCCGCACCGAAGGGCCGTTCGGCAACCGGCGAATATTGCCGATGAGCTCGAGCGCGCCTTCGAGGCCCGCGTCGATGATCAGGATGTTCGGGAGTTCCGCTTCGCAGCGCACAAGCGCCTCGAGGCTGTTCGACGCCTCGTAAACCATGAAGCCCATGCCGGAGAGGATACGTTTTCCAACTTTCCGCACGACATCCGAGCCGTCGGCAATCATCAAACGTCGCATGTCCAACTCCCTTCGCCACTTACCTATACGCGTATCGGCATTCCGGAAACAACTCTATACAAATTTGGGAAAGATTTCGTTACGGAGTTTGCTTAACGAAGCTTTTTCATGCGGGATCAACACTCTGAAAACATTAAATTTTCCAGAATGCGAGCGAGATCGAAACGCATATGGCAGATACGTTTCCGCCGGATGCGATGGCACCCGGCGGCTGTCGAGAAGTCAAGAAATCGGAATACCTGGCGCAGCCTAATTAAACCTCAGGCTGCATTTTGGCCGTAAAGATGATTTCCTCGCCGGTCGAGGTAACGGCGATTTCCATGCGCGCCTCCTCGCCGAGAAGCACGGTGTAATAGGGCTGGATCGAATGGGCATCGACCGCCTCTTCCGGCGTGCCGGACAGGAGTTCCACCAGCCTCGGCGGTACCCGCATCATCCGGCCCTTCGCAACGAGCGTGAACGCGGCGTCGAATTCCGGATTCTCGAGCGTCACGTCGATCGAGCCGCCGCGCGGAATGGCGCCGTAGGCAATCAGGAAGAGGTTCAGAAGCAGCTTGACCCGGTTCTTGGCGATGATCGCCCGCGGGCCGTGCCAATTGACCTCGGTCTTCTTCTCGGCAGCGGCAAAATCCTTGGCGGCCTTTTCCGCTTCGCCGGTGTCGATCGACGCGCCGACCGAACCCGAGGCACCGAAGGCAAGGCGCGCAAACTTCAGCCGGACAGAGGCGTTGAGCGCGCTCGTGCGGATGAGGTCCATCGCATCGGCATCGGCGCCGCCCTCGTCGAGCAGTTCCAGGCCGTTGTTGATGGCGCCGACCGGGGAAATGATGTCGTGGCAAACCCGGCTGCACAGAAGCGCGGCCAGATCGGGTCCCGTCAATGTCAGGTTCGGATTCGTTGCCATCTTAGTTCCTTGTTTGGTGCCATCGGCCGTCGCCTGGAGCACGCGCCGTGGTCACGCCGGTAAACCCTCACGCGTGAAGACGCAAGTCATGAGCTGCCCGGCGCAGCCGTTCATCAGTGGAACATAATGACACCACATTTGGTAAACCGATTGTTAAGACCATCAGTTCAAATTGCATGGCATTGGTCCAGACCCCAACTGGCCGAGCAGTGATCTGACTGTCGGCCACTGCAAACCCGCAAGCGAGCAATTTTCGCGCCTGACGGAGGATATGATGCATCAGATCATGAAGGCAGCCACATCGGCTGGCCGTGTTGTCCTGGCCACGATGTTTCTGGTCGCCGGCGCCCTGTCCGCTGCGCACGCCCAGTCGGCGAACAACAACAGCCAATACACAATGCAGGAAATCGTCGATGCCGGTCACGGCTTCTTCGGCGAAACCTCGGGCGGCCTTGCCAAGGTCGTCGAACGTGCCTTTGAACGCTACGGCCTGCCGAACGGCTACATTCTCGGGCAGGAAGGCTCAGGCGCGTTCATCGCCGGCCTCACCTATGGCGAAGGCGAGCTCAACACCAAGAATGCCGGACAGCACAGCGTCTTCTGGCAGGGTCCGTCGCTCGGCATCGACTGGGGTGGCCAGGGCAGCCGCGCGATGATGCTCGTCTACAATCTGCCGAGCGTGCCGGCGCTCTACAAGCGCTTCGGCGGCGTCTCCGGCTCGGCCTATGTGGTTGCCGGCGTCGGCATGACGGTGCTGACCGACGAGAACATCGTCGTGGTGCCGATCCGCACCGGCATCGGCGCGCGCCTCGGCGTCAATGTCGGCTACCTCAAGATGACCCAGACCCCCACCTGGAATCCCTTCTAAGACCGTTGCCGGACCTGCCTGTCGCAAAATCCGGCACCATAGACTTGCAGCGCACGAAACGTCATGTTTAGTGCAAGGAAGCGGAAGATGGAGCGCCTGCCGTGCCCTTTGTGGCCGGGCAGGCGGTTCGGTTTCCGGTCCAGTTTCGAAACGGCCAGCTCGTGATCCAATTCTCGCTTCTCTTTGCCCTGGGCTTTCTGACGGCGATCATCATCGGTCTCCTGGTCGCACCGGCGATCCACCGCCGGATCGTGCGTTTCGCCGAGGACCGGCTGAAAGCGACGATGCCGCTCAGCCCTCAGGAGGTGCGCGCGCAAAAGGATGCTGCCCGCGCCGCCTTTGCCGCCGAGAATGCCCGCACGCTTCAGGCCCTGAAGCGCGAACGGGACAAGGGCGTGTCACTGATGCTCACAAATGAGAAGAGCTTGCAGGAAGCCCGTCGCCTCAGTGGCGAAAACGCCGATCTGCACGCCCAGCTGGCCGACATGAACGTTGAGGCGGCAGACATGCGCTCGGCCATCCGCCAGTTCGAACAGCGGCTGGAACGCATGAAGGCGACCCTCGACAGCGTCGAGCGGGACAACGCCGGCAAGGCTGACGAGGTCAGAAAGCGCGACGCCCAGCTCGCCCAGGATGCGGCCCAGACCGACAATCTGCGGATCGATCTGGCTGCGCGCGAGACCGAGGTCGAGCATCTGAAGAGCCGGATTGCCACGCTGCGCGACGAACGCGAAGCCCTGCGCAGCGACTTGAAGACCGAGACCGCCCATGCAAAGGAAATGGAGCTCCGGCTGTCGCGCGACGGGACCCGCCTGCACCGGTTGGAAGACAAGCTTGCGCGCGAAATGGCGACCAGCGCTGATCGCGAGAGCGCGCTCGAAAGGCGCGCCGGGGAAATCGAGAGATTGAAAGCCAAGGTCAAGGACACCAACCAGGAAATGCGTGACGCCGCCAAGGCTCTCCGCGCCGCGGGCGTCGCCTTTCCCCTGCGCCGCGACCGCAAGCCGGCATCCGAACCGGCCGCCAACGGCGCCGCGGAACCGGCCCAATCCGCAGGAGGGGAGCCCGGCTCCATCGTCGCCGCCGACGACCTGCGCAATCGCGCCACCGCCCTTTCGGAGCGCCTGACCAACTCCAAGTCCGCAGCCCATGACGAGGCGCTTCGTGATGAAGTCGCAGCAATCGCCGCGGGCATGGTCGCACTGACGGCGACGAACGAAGGCGCCGCCTCCCCCATCCTCGGCCTGCTCTCGGGCGAGGATGAAGGCACCGGTAACAGGAAGAGCCTGGCAAAGCGCGTCAAGGACATCCTGCCGCGCGAGTAGTGCACGCAGCCGTCGGAATCATCTGCCCTTCCACCAGTGCGAACCGTCAGATCCGGCCGTTGATCAATGCCACCTGGTGCAATGCGATGCCCGCCGCGGTCGACACATTGAGGCTGTCGAGCCCAGGACGCTGGCGGATGCGCGCCGTCTGGATCGCCGTCATCACCGATTGCGGCAGCCCCTCGCCCTCGGTCCCCATCAGAAGCGCCGTGCGCTGCGCCGCCGGGATCGCCCCGATGTCGATCGTTCCCGCCGGCGACAGGCCCCAGATTGCAAAGCCCGCATCCTGCAGCTGCTGCAGCATGACGGCAACGGACCCTTCGCGGGCAAAAGGCACCGTCAGCACGGAACCGACGGAAACGCGGATCGCCTTGCGGTACATCGGATCGCAGCTCGTCTCGTCCATCAGCACCGCATCGACCCCGAAGGCCGCGGCGTTTCGGAAAAGCGCACCCATATTGTCGTGGTTGGAGATGCCGCAGGCCGCCAGCACCAGGCTCGACGCGGGTAGCGACGCGATCAGCGCGTCGCGATCCGGCTCGCCTTCGCGGCGCCCCAGTGCCAGCACGCCGCGATGCATGTTGAAGCCGGCGATCGCGTCGAACACCTGCGCATTCGCCACATAGACCGGCACGTCAGGCGGGAAACGCCGAAGAATGTCGCCAACGCCCTCCAGACGGTTTTCCAGAAGCAGGAGGGCCTCGGCCGCAAAGCCACGGCCGGTCTCGTGCGCGGCAGCCAGCATGCGCAGCACCACGGTGCCTTCGGCGATGAAGCGACCCTGCCGCCCCGTCAGATCGCGCTCCTTGATCGAGACGAAACCGGCGATCCGGGGATCGGCGGGATCGTCGATGCGCAAGACGGGCGGGAGGGCGCCTGGCATGCCGTCAGTTCGTCCGAACGGTAATATCCGCAACGATGCGGCCGGTGCCGATGTCGAAGACGATGGCGCGCGGCTCGGCGCCGGGCAGGTTGCCGTAGAACAGCACCTGCGAGCCCGAAAGCGCGACATTTGTCACGGTGAAGCCTGCGGGCAGCGCGGCAACGGCGTTGAGCGGTGCCTCGCTCGGGACGACGGCAGCGGACGTCTGGGCCGGCGCTTTCTCATCCGTGCGTGTCAGCTTGTAGACAATCGTTCCAAGGACAGCCATAAGCATGACCAACATGACGCCGGCCGAGACGAGCTGCAGCTTCACCATCTTGCGGCGGACATTTTCCATCGCCGGATCTAGCGGCTTGTCTTCCTGGTCGTCGGGCTCGATTGCGGTCATGGCTGGCCTTTTTTCGGATTTTTAGCGGAATGAACGACCCCTTTAAACAAGCAACGGCCAATAGGAAAGTCCTGACGGCGGGCGAGGATGCCGCAGGGCGGCTCGATTCCTTCCTGACGGACGCACTTTCGGGTGAATTCTCCCGCAACCGCATCAAGGCCCTGATCGAACAGGGTGCGGTGTCGGTCAACGGCAGGCCGGTGAGCGAACCGAAAAAGAAGGTACAACCGGGCGACGTTTTCGAGATCGACCTGCCCGAGCCGGAAGATCCCGAGCCGAAGGGCGAGAACATCCCCCTCGACGTGCTCTATGAGGACAGCGACCTGATCGTGCTGTGCAAGCCGGCCGGCCTTGTCGTGCATCCGGGCGCCGGCAACTGGACCGGCACGCTGGTCAACGCCCTGATCCACCATTGCGGCAGCAGCCTGTCGGGCATCGGCGGCGTCAAGCGCCCCGGCATCGTCCATCGCCTCGACAAGGAGACGAGCGGCGTCATGGTCGTCGCCAAGAACGATGCGGCCCATCGCCATCTCTCGGACCAGTTTGCCGACCACGGCCGCACCGGCCCGCTCGAGCGCGCCTACCGGGCGGTCGTCTGGGGGCGGCCACGGCAA
The DNA here is from genome assembly GCF_014852035.1 of Ensifer sp. ENS03. Classification (NCBI taxonomy): domain Bacteria; kingdom Pseudomonadati; phylum Pseudomonadota; class Alphaproteobacteria; order Hyphomicrobiales; family Rhizobiaceae; genus Ensifer; species Ensifer sp. ENS03. The sequence continues at coordinate 132,784 of NZ_JACVAV010000005.1, forward strand.
CTGAAGGGTACGATCGACGCGCCGCTCGGCCGCGCCGGCGACCGGACGAAGCGCGCGGTCAAGCGCGAGGACAGCGACGACGCCCGCGAGGCGATTACCCATTACGAGGTGGTCGAGCGCTATCTCGAAAAGCCCGACGGCACCTCGCTCGCCTCGACCATCGAATGCCACCTGGAAACGGGCCGGACCCACCAGATCCGCGTGCACATGGCTCATATCGGCCACCCGCTGATCGGCGATCCCGAATACGGCGCCGCCTTCAGAACCAAGGCGAACCTTCTGCCGGAGGCCGCCAAAACCGTCGTCAACCAGTTTCACCGCCAGGCGCTGCATGCCTTCATGCTGCAGTTCGAACACCCTTCGACCGGCGAGACCATGCATTTCGAAGCACCGATGCCGGCCGACATGGCAGCGCTGATCGACGCGCTGCGCAGCGGGGAGTGACCGCCCCTTGAAATCCGGCGAAAGAACTCCGATCTAAGGCGAGCCTCTATTCGTGACATTTCCGTCGCTCCGGCGTCACATGCTTGTGAACCGGACTCCTTGAATCATGCTTTCGCCGTACTTATTTTCTACGTTCGTGGGGTCTTGACGAAGACCCACATGCCCGGCTTGCCGACCGGAGGCCGGAGACTAAAAAGGGGGGTGCTTCATATGGCCCGAAACAATTTGCCGTCCATTGCCGCTGGAGAAGGCGGCCTCAATCGTTACCTCGACGAAATTCGCAAGTTCCCGATGCTGGAGCCGCAGGAAGAGTACATGCTCGCCAAGCGGTACCAGGAACATGACGACCGCAAAGCGGCACACAAGCTCGTCACAAGCCACCTTCGCCTCGTCGCCAAGATCGCGATGGGTTATCGCGGCTACGGCCTGCCGATCGGCGAAGTCGTGTCGGAGGGCAACGTCGGCCTGATGCAGGCCGTGAAGAAGTTCGAACCCGATCGCGGCTTCCGTCTCGCCACCTACGCAATGTGGTGGATCAAGGCGGCGATCCAGGAGTACATCCTGCGCTCGTGGTCGCTGGTCAAGATGGGCACGACCGCCAACCAGAAGCGGCTGTTCTTCAACCTGCGCCGCCTCAAGGGCAAGATCCAGGCACTCGATGAGGGTGACCTGAAGCCGGAGCAGGTCAAGGAAATCGCCACCACGCTCAAGGTGAGCGAGGACGAGGTCGTGTCGATGAACCGCCGCCTGTCCGGCGACGCCTCGCTCAATGCGCCGATCAAGGCGAGCGAGGGCGATTCCGGCCAATGGCAGGACTGGCTCGTCGACGATCACGACAACCAGGAAGAAATCCTGATCGAGCAGGACGAGCTCGAAAGCCGCAGGGCGCTGCTGGCAAACGCGATGAAGGTGCTCAACGACCGTGAGCGTCGCATCTTCGAAGCACGCCGTCTGACCGAAGATCCGCTGACGCTTGAGGATCTTTCGGCCGAGTTCGACATCAGCCGCGAGCGCGTCCGACAGATCGAAGTTCGCGCCTTCGAAAAGGTTCAGGATGCCGTGCGCAAGGCAGCGCTGGAGCGCGCCAATTCCTTGCGCGTCGTCGAAGGCGCCTGAGGCGACTGCAGCACTTCAACAGAGCGCGAAAACCAACAAAAAACCCGGCGGTTGCTTCCGCCGGGTTTTCTGTATCTACCGCTCTTATCGAGCTTACTGGCTGTTGCTTTCGGCAGCCGTTCCCGTCGTCGACCAGGCGCGCATCGCCTGGTTGAAGGCATCCGTACCGCTCTGCCCCTTTTCAAGCGTCAGCAGCGCGCGGCGGCCGTTGCGATAGGTGAGCGGAATATCGATCCAGCTGCGGCTGCGCAGCAGTTCGGTGTTGTTGCCGATGGCGTCCGTCGCATCGTTCAGCGCGATCATGTGGAAATCGTCGGTGATCTTGGCCGGAACCGCGATCAAGGCGTCTCCCCGGTCCTGCTCGGTCCGCTTCATCGATACGCGCTGGACGCTGTCGATAGCGCCGCCTTCGAAGTTCGACGGCAGCGAGAACACGAATTCGATGACGTGACTTGCCGGCAGCGACGGATCCGCATTCCGCTTGATCGTCATCAGCGCGGTGAGGCCACGGTCGGGAACGGTGATCTGGGCCTGGATTGCCGGTTCGGGCTTGGCATCGCCGCCAGGCGACTCCTCCTTCACCGTCCATGCCACGGTTCCCGGAACGGCCGTGGGCGAAGACTGGCCAAGGCGCTCCTCGTAGAGGAACATCTTCTCGCCGGTCGCAAGCGCGACTTCAGGCTGGTTCGGCTGGCCCGACGGCTGTCCTGTCGCCGGCGCTCCGGCCTGGCCGGCCGTGCCGCCCTGCCCGGCGGCCGCTTCGACAGGCTTGCCTGCCTCCGTCTGCGGCGCCACGGACTTGCCTTCCTGCGCCGCGCTCTCGCCGGTTGGGTTCGCCGGGCCGTCGTCGGTCTCCGATCCGTCCGCCATCAGGCGCTGCGTGAACTTGGTCGAGCTGTTGTCCGGAGCGACGGTATCGTCGTGCGCAGCCGGTTCCTGCGTGGCGGTTTCGCCAGCGGGCTGCGGCGGCGTGCTTTGTTCTGCCGGCGCTCCGCCGATGTTTGACACCACCGAGGTTATCGACGCCACCATGCCGGAGATCCAGGCATTGCCGGCCTCGCGGTTCTGCCAGTAGGCAAACCCGCCGCCGCCAAGCGCCAGCAGGGCGACACCCGCAATCGCGAGACGCTTAATGCTGAAGCGCGACGGCTTCGGCGTGGCCCGGTAAGATGTCGGCCTCGGCGCCACCGGGGTTGCTTCGCCAGCCCGTTCCGGCTCGCGTGCTGCGGCCGCAGCTCCGGCTCCCGCCGCAGCAGTATTGGCCGCGTCCTCGAAACCGAGCAGGTCATCGATATGATCCCAGGCGGTACCAGCGCGTTCCTGCTGGTTCTGTGCCGCCGGTGCGGCAGTAGCCTGAACTGGCTTTTCGACCGGCCATGACCAGTCGCTGATCTCCGGTTCGGAAGTCTTCTCGGCCCGCCGCTCTTCGATCGCCGCGAAGGGGTCATTGTCGTCAAACGACCAGCCGCGCACCGGGTCCGCCTTCGGCGTCGCCTCAGGCGCATGTTGGTCCGGCTCGGTAACCGGGTGCATCCCCAGGAGCTCGGGCGCGTTATCCGGTTCGTGGGCCTCGGCGGCACGTTCGTCGCTGAGGTGTTCGGCAACCGGGGCGACGGTCGAAGTCGGACCAACGGTCTCCCACTCGGGCAGGTCCCACTCCGAGAGTGCCGGCTTCTGCTCGGCGCTTGCCGCCGGCGCTTCCTCCCAGGCCGGCTCATGCGCGGCATGGTGCAGCGCCTCGACCGACGGGGAAGGCTCCGATGTGTCCTGCGTTTCTGCCACCGGCTCCGAATACTCGGGCGCTTCGTAGGCTGGCGCGTCTTCTTGCGGCTGAGCCACGACGGGACTTTCGTCCAGCGGCGCCGCAACGGCTTCGGCAGGCTCAACGACCGGTTCGTATTCTACCGGCTCGACCGGAGTTTCCTCGGCCAGTTCAGCATGAGGCTCGACGACATGCGTCGGTTCCTCATAAGCCTCGACATGGTGGTAGGGCTCGGCGGCGCTTTCCGGTTCCGCGGCCGGCTGTTCGACCTGTTCGGCAACGGCCACAGGTTCGCTTTCGGCAACCGGCGCAGACTGAGCTTCAGGTTCCGGTTCCGGTTCCGGTTCCGGTTCCGGTTCCGGTTCCGGTTCCGGAACGGGCTCGTCTACTGCAGCGTCCGAGGCAACCGGTTCGACGGTCTCCGCCTCGGCTACCTCCGGCTCGTCGAGCGCCGGCAGGGCCTCGGCATGTTCGCTGTCGACCTCGGCGATCGCATTTTCGAGCTTCGCCAGCTGGCGATTGATCATGTCGTCCGACGGACGCGGGTTCATGTTTTCGAGTTGGCGGCGCACGGCTGCGCGCGCCTTCTCGTATACCCTGTCCCGCATTTCAGGTGTGTTTTCCGACAGGCCGTCAACGGTCCTGCGAATAACTGCAACAAAGTCCGCCATTAGTACTTTCTCATACGCCCAGGTATGTCTTTGCGATCACGACGCAATGTCAGTTCGCCGACACTAGTCCTCAAAGGGGTCCGTCACAAGTATTGTGTCGTCCCGCTCCGGGCTGGTCGAAAGAAGAGCAACCGGTGCACCGATCAGTTCTTCCACCTGGCGGACATACTTGATCGCTTGCGCCGGAAGATCTGCCCAGCTGCGCGCGCCAACCGTCGATTCTTTCCATCCTTCAAGCGTAACATACACTGGCTTTGCCGAAGCTTGCTGCGCCTGGCTTGCCGGCAGATGGTCGATCTGCTGCCCATCCAGAGTATAGCCGATGCAGATCTTCAGTTCGTCGAGACCATCGAGAACGTCGAGCTTGGTAAGCGCGATGCCGGTGATGCCGTTGGCGGCGACCGACTGGCGCACCAGAGCCGCATCGAACCAGCCGCAGCGACGCTTGCGACCCGTGACCGTGCCGAACTCATGGCCCTTCTCGCCGAGGAACTGGCCGATTTCATCGGTAAGCTCGGTCGGGAACGGACCTTCGCCGACACGCGTCGTATAGGCCTTGGTGATGCCGAGGATATAGCCGAGCGAACCGGGACCCATGCCCGAGCCGGCGGCAGCCTGGCCGGCGACCGTGTTCGACGAGGTGACGAACGGATAGGTGCCGTGGTCGATGTCGAGCAGCGTGCCCTGCGCGCCTTCGAACAGGATGCGGGCGCCCTTGCGGCGAGCCTTGTCGAGCAGCACCCAGACGGTGTCCATGAACGGCAGCACCTTGGCGGCGACCGACGAAAGCTCCTGCATGATCGCGTCATGGCTGATCTCGGCTTCGCCGAGGCCGCGGCGCAGCGCGTTGTGGTGCGTCAGCAGGCGATCGACCTTGGCCGGCAGCGTGTCAAGGTCAGCAAGATCCATGACGCGGATGGCGCGACGGCCGACCTTGTCTTCGTAAGCCGGACCGATGCCGCGGCGCGTGGTGCCGATCTTCGTACCGCTGTTGGAGGCGGCGTCCTCGCGGATGCCGTCGAGCTCGCGGTGCAGCGACAGGATCAGGGTGGCATTGTCGGCGATGCGCAGATTGTCCGGCGTGATCGCAATGCCCTGCTTGCCGAGCTTGTCGATTTCGGCGATCAGCGCGTGCGGATCGATCACGACGCCGTTGCCGATGACGGCAAGCTTGCCGGGACGCACGACGCCGGAGGGCAGGAGCGACAGCTTGTAGCTGACGCCGTCGATCACCAGGGTATGGCCGGCATTGTGACCGCCCTGAAAGCGCACGACGATATCCGCGCGCTCGGAGAGCCAATCCACAATCTTGCCTTTGCCTTCGTCACCCCATTGGGAGCCGACCACTACGACATTCGTCATAATTCTCTTCCTGTTCAGGCGCGCAACCGAGGCTGCGCTGTTCTCAAACCCGCGCATCTATACTGTGTTGTCATCTGGAAAGCGACCCCGTTATGTCGGGCGTTCCGCCCTTTTTGCATGACAAGGCCGGGATATAGAGCCTATATCTTCCACTCTCCCGCCATCGCGACAACCGGTCGCCATCCCCATGCAGGTCTGACCATCGTGAATTCCAGGGCCTACTTCTATCTGTGCATCACCGCTCTCTTCTGGGGCGGCAACTCCGTCGCCGGAAAGATGGCCGTTGGCCATGTGAGCCCAATGATGCTGACGACCCTGCGCTGGGTCTTCGCGCTCATCGTCATCCTGGTGCTGATGACGCCGCAGATCCGCCGCGACTGGGACAAGATCCGCAAGCACTGGCTGCAACTTCTTGCCTATGGCGCGATCGGCTTCACCACCTTCAATGCCCTGCTCTACTCTGCGCTCAAATATACGAGCGCCATCAATGCCGTCATTCTGCAGGCCGGCATCCCGATGCTGATCTTTCTCTTCAACTTCGTGCTCTTCCGCACCAAGGCGTCGATCGCCCAAGTGATCGGCTTTACCGTCACCCTCGTCGGCGTGCTGGTGACGGCGGCCCATGGCGACGTCACCAGTCTGCTGTCGCTCGAATTCAACTTCGGCGATGCGCTGATGATCGCGGCCTGCATCGTTTATGCCGGCTACACCGTGGCGCTGCGCTACAAGCCGACCATGCACTGGCAGAGCTTCATCGCCGCCCCCGCCTTCGGCGCGCTGTTGAGCGCCATCCCGCTGTTGTTCTGGGAGATCGGCACAGGCACGGCGATAGTCCCAGATACCACGGGCTGGGTCATCGTTCTCTATGCCGCGATCTTCCCGTCGCTGATGTCGCAGGTGCTTTATGTGCGCGGTGTCGAGATGATCGGCGCCAACCGCGCCGGCCTGTTCATCAACGCCATTCCCGTTTTCGGCACGCTGCTGTCGGTGATGCTGATCGGCGAGACCTTCCACCTCTTCCACCTCGTCGCCCTGCTCTTGGTGCTCGGCGGGATCGCGATCGCCGAAAAAGGTCGCCCGCGCTAGAGAAGTCTCGCGCCTGCCGGGCAAGTTTCGGGCGATGCAATCGCTAGAACTCGGGAGGCGACTTAAGGCTTGATTAGCAGATGGGTGTTTCTGTCGCCGCCAGGATTTTCCTTGGGGCTAAGGCAGTGAAAAATATTAGAATTTCGACACGTATCTACTTATTGACGGCGATGGCGCTGGTCTTCATGGCAGCCGCCATGGCCTACAAGACTCAAGTCGCCAACTCGGAAGTCAGCGACGAGCGCCGGCAGATGCTGCGCAACGTCACCGAAGCGGCGATCTCGACGATCGCAAGCTTCGAGGAGCAGGAGCGCAATGGCACGCTCTCGCATGAGGAAGCCCAGAGCCGCGCTATTTCTGCCGTTATGGCCATGCGCTTCGGCCAGGACGGCTACTTCTTCATCAACGGCTTCGACGGCATGATGATCGCCCACCCGCTCGCCAAGAAGCTCGTCGGCACCGACGTGCGCGCCCTCAAGGATACCAACGGCAAAGCCTTTAACGTCGAGCTCATCGCGTTGGCGCAGAACCCCGGCAGCGGCATCGTCAACTACTATTGGGACAAGCCCGGCCATGAGCAGCCGGTCGAGAAGTACTCCTACATTCAGGGCTTCAAGCCCTGGGGTTGGGGCGTCGGCACCGGTGTCTATGCCGACGATCTCGCCGCCAAGTACAATGCGTCTCTGCTGATGACGATCATCACCACGGCGACCGCCGCGATCGCGACGCTTGCTGCCGCCATGGCGATCGGCCGCTCGATCAGCCGGCCGATCAACCGGCTGAAAGACGTGATGCTCGAAGTATCGAACAACGACACCCGTTCGGAAGTTCCGGATACCGACCGCCGCGACGAGATCGGCCACATGGCCGATGCCCTCGTCGTGTTGCGCGCCTCGGTGATCGAACGCAACGCGCTTGAAGTTCGCCAGCGCGAACAGCAGGTGGCGCTCGACGGCGAGCGCAGCGCCAACGAGGAAATGCAGCAGGCGACCGCCCGCGTGCAGGCCCATGTCGTCAGCACAATCGGCGGTGCGCTCGAGCGGCTGGCGAGCGGCGACCTGACGACCCATGTGCCGGATCTCGGCGCAGACTACGAAAAGCTGCGCCAGGACTTCAACACCGCCGTCGCCGCACTTCGCTCGACGGTGAGCGCGATCGCCGATTCCACCTCAGTTGTCACCGGCAATGCCAATGAGATCAGCAGGGCAGCCAACGACCTGTCGCAGCGCACCGAGCAGCAGGCAGCGTCGCTCGAAGAAACCGCAGCCGCCCTCGACGAGATCACGTCAGCGGTTCAGAACTCCACCAACCGCGCCGAGGAGGCGACCCGCATGGTCGCCGAGGCCCGCAAGGGTGCGGCCACCTCGAGCGAGGTCGTTCGCGACGCGATCACCGCCATGGGCCGCATCGAAAACTCGTCTTCGAAGATTGGCGAGATCATCGGCGTCATCGACGACATCGCCTTCCAGACGAACCTCCTGGCGCTGAACGCCGGCGTCGAGGCGGCACGCGCCGGTGATGCCGGCAAGGGCTTTGCCGTCGTCGCGCAGGAGGTGCGGGAACTGGCGCAGCGTTCGGCAACGGCGGCCAAGGAGATCAAGGGGCTCATTACCGCGTCGGGTGTCGAGGTTTCGGCCGGCGTGCGTCTGGTCGAGGCGACCGGCTCGGCGCTCGGCGACATAGAGCGGCGGGTCAACGAGATCAACGACCGCATCGTCGCCATTGCGACAGCCGCCCGCGAACAGTCGGTCGGGCTGCGGGAGATCAACACCGCCGTCAACCAGATGGACCAGATGACCCAGCAGAACGCCGCCATGGTCGAGCAGACCTCCGCCGCAAGCCAGGCGCTCGCCGGCGAAAGCAACGTGCTATCCGGTCGGCTCGCCCAGTTTACCGTCGAGGAGAAGGTGTGGCGGTCCGCTGCGCAGCGCGCAGCTTGATCCATCCCGAGACGAAAATGGCGCCAATCGGCGCCATTTTCATTCAGACGAGATGCCGCTCCATATAGAGCGCATCATCGCCATAACTTGAAAGCTTCTGCACCAGCCGTTCGTCCATGCGAACCTCGAAGCCCTGTCGCTCCCAGAAGCGGCGGGATCCGTTGACGGAAACGAGCGACATCGACCGGAACCCTTCCGTCCGTGCAACATCGGCAAGCATCGGCAACACGCCGCCCCCTGCCCCGGAGCCACGCATTTCGGGCAGAAGGGCGAGGTCATGGATGTACCAGGTATCGGCGGCCTCAGGGATTTCGCCAAGCATGCTGTTCAGCGACGGCGGCGCACCGCGAAGCCAGGGGTGGCTCAACACATAGCCGCGCGACAGGCCCTTTGAGTCCAGCATGAAACAACCGGCAGGGCTGAGCGCGATGCGGTCGGCGAGCACGGCGTCATCCTCGGGAAAGGCCTGGTGAACCACGAGCTGGATCTCCGATACGGATGCGAGGTCGGGCAGGCTTGCCTCACGCCAGCGGAATGTCATTTCGGTCATTTCTCGTCACATGCGTTCGAAACAGGAAAACGCACCGGCGGTCGGCCGGTGCGTCCTCGATATGTCCCGTGAGTGGGTCGGCAAAGTGGCAGACCGTGCTGCCCCTTGCTGTGGCTGGCATCAATCGATGTTGAAGACCAGCGGCTTTGCCTGGCGAATTGCCGGATTGGCACGCAGCTTGTCAAGCACGGCCTCGGAAACAGCGCCATCGACGTAGAGCAGCGCGATCGCGTCGCCGGCTTCCTTCTCGCGGCCGAGCTGGAAGTTGGCGATGTTGACGCCCGCATCGCCGAGCGTCATGCCGATGAAGCCGATCATGCCGGGAACGTCGGTGTTGGTGATGTAGACCATGTGGTTGCCGACATCCGCATCGAGGTTGATGCCCTTGATCTGGATGAAACGCGGCTTGCCGTCCGAGAACACCGTGCCGGCGACCGAACGTGTCTGGTTCGCCGTCTTCACCGTCAGCTTTATGTAGCCGTCGAAGACGCCGGTCTTGTCACGCTTGACCTCGGACAGGATGATGCCCTTTTCCTTGATCATGACCGGCGCCGAAACCATGTTGACGTCGGCGACCTGCGGCCGGATCAGACCGGCAAGCACGGCACTCGTCAGCGCCTTGGTGTTCATGCCGGCGGTCGAGCCGTCATAGAGGATCTCGATTTCCTTGATCGCGCTTTCGGTCACCTGACCGACGAAGGCGCCGAGAACATCGGCAAGCCGGATGAACGGCTTCAGGATCGGTGCTTCCTCAGCGGTGATCGACGGCATGTTGATGGCGTTGGAGACCGCACCCTTGACCAGATAGTCCGACATCTGTTCGGCCACCTGCAGCGCGACGTTCTCCTGGGCTTCCGTGGTCGAAGCGCCGAGATGCGGCGTGCAGACGACGTTCGGCAGGCCGAAAAGCGGGCTTTCCGTTGCGGGTTCGACCTCGAAAACATCGAAACCGGCGCCGGCGACATGGCCCGACTTGATCGCTTCGGCAAGCGCCTTCTCGTCGACCAGACCACCACGGGCGCAGTTGACGATGCGCACGCCCGGCTTGGCCTTGGCAAGCGCTTCGGCGCTCAGGATGTTGCGGGTCTTGTCGGTCAGCGGCACGTGCAGGGTGATGAAGTCAGCCTGGGCGAGCAGTTCGTCGAGTTCGACCTTGGTGACGCCCATTTCTTCGGCACGCTCCTTGGAGAGGAACGGGTCGTAGGCAAGCACATGCATCTTCAGACCGATGGCGCGCGAGCAGACGATCGAGCCGATGTTGCCGGCGCCGATGACGCCGAGCGTCTTGCCGGTGATTTCGACACCCATGAAGCGGGACTTCTCCCACTTGCCGGCCTGCGTCGAGGTGTCGGCGGCCGGAAGCTGGCGGGCAACGGCAAAGAGCAGCGCAATCGCATGTTCGGCGGTCGTGATCGAGTTGCCGAAGGGCGTGTTCATCACGATGATACCGCGGCGCGAAGCGGCCGGGATGTCGACATTGTCGACGCCGATGCCGGCGCGGCCGATGACCTTGAGGTTGGTCGCAGCGGCGATCAGCTTTTCCGTCGCCTTGGTGGCGGAACGGATGGCAAGACCGTCATAGTTACCGATGATTTCGGCGAGCTTGTCCTTGTCCTTGCCGAGCTTCGGCTGGAAATCGACTTCGACGCCGCGGTCGCGGAAGATCTGGACGGCGGTTTCCGACAGTTCGTCGGATACGAGAACACGAGGTGCCATGGGAGGCCTCCTTAAAGATCAGGTCTGAATGGGAATGCGGGTAGCCAGGCCTCGCTCCCATGGGGAGCGAAGCGGATCACTCAAATCAGTGTGAGATGCGGGCGAAGTTCATTGTCCTCACCCTTTGTCCGATCAGGCCGCGGCCTGTGCCAGCGTTGCCTTCTGGGTCCCGAAAGCCCAGGTCAGCCACGGCATCAGCGCCTTCATGTCGGCGGCCTCGATCGTGGCGCCGGCCCAGATGCGAAGACCGGACGGGGCATCGCGGTAATGGCCGATGTCGAAGGCGACGCCTTCCTTTTCGAGGAGCGCAACCACGCCCTTGGCAAAGGCCGCCTGTCCGTCGGCGTCGAGCGCGAGCACGTCCTTGTCGACGATCTTCAAGCAGACCGAGGTGTTGGAGCGGGTCTCGTCCTTGACCGCCAGGTTTGCGATCCAATCGTTGGCGGCGACGAAATCGAAGATTGCCTGCGCATTGGCATCAGCCCGGGCCATCAGGCCCTTGAGCCCGCCGACCTGCTGCGCCCAAAGCAGCGCATCGATGTAATCTTCGACGCAAAGCATCGACGGCGTGTTGATGGTTTCGCCGGTAAAGATGCCTTCAATCAGCTTTCCGCCCGAGGTCATGCGGAAGATCTTCGGCAGCGGCCAGGCCGGCACGTAGGTCAGCAGCCGTTCGACGGCGCGCGGCGACAAGATGATGACGCCATGGGCGCCCTCGCCGCCAAGAACCTTCTGCCAGGAGAAAGTGACGACGTCGAGCTTGGCGAAATCGAGGTTCTGCGCGAAGGCGGCCGAGGTCGCATCGCAGATCGTCAGGCCCTTGCGGTCAGCCGGGATGAAGTCGCCGTTGGGCACACGCACGCCCGAGGTCGTGCCGTTCCAGGTGAAGACCACGTCGCGGTCGAAATCGACCTTGGAAAGATCGGGAAGTTCGCCGTAACCGGCTTCGAACTTGCGTACGTCGGCGAGCTTCAGCTGCTTGACCACGTCGGTCACCCAGCCGGCGCCAAAGCTTTCCCAGGCGACCATGTCGACGCCGCGCGGACCGAGCAGCGACCAGAGCGCCATTTCGACGGCGCCGGTGTCGGAAGCGGGCACGATACCGATACGGTAGTCGGCCGGCACTTCAAGAATGTCACGGGTAAGATCGATGGCCTGCTTCAGCTTCGTCTTGCCGATCTTGGCGCGGTGCGAACGACCGAGCGGAGCATCGGAGAGAGCGTCGAGCGTCCAACCGGGGCGCTTCGAGCAAGGGCCAGAAGAGAAATGGGTATTGTTCGGACGGAGGTCCGGCTGTGCAGGCTTTGCCATGTGCTATCCTTCCAGATAGATAGCCCTTCGTTGGGGAAGGGTGTCCCGCCGTCGTCGATATTGGCGGCGGGATCGGAAGTCAAGCGCTTTGTCGCAATCGACAAAATTAATGGCGTAGCGGGCAACATATGAAAAGACAGGCGGCCACCGCCGAACGATTGTTGCCAGACAACGCCTTCATGTGGGCAACAGGTTGAATCACTTGGGGAAAGAACGCAGCGAACCTGCTCGACTTTCCCGCGGCCGATGGCGCTAGAACGAGAAGCGCAGGCCCGCTCGGATTTCGTGACGGGAAAGACCATCGTCAAAGTCCTTGCCGCCACGTGCGCCCGCAAGCGCCTCAGTGCCGAAGCCGAACATCTCGCCGTCGGCGATATGGGAGTAGCGGTAGCCGACATCGAGCTTCAGCTGATCGCTGAGGTCGTAGGAAACGCCGGCCATCAGCGCATAGGTGAACCGCCAACTGTCGCGCCCCTCGTAAGAGATGGAGCCGGCCGCTCCGGCGCACGCGCCGCCACCGGCAACGCAGGTCGCCTTTTCAACCGCCGTATCCCAGTTGAGACGCGTCGCGCCGAGACCAGCGCCGACATAAGGCGTGAAGCCGGCAAGCGTGCCGAAATCGACATAGGCATTCGCCATCAGGCCGAAAGCGGAATAGTCGGCCCCGGTCGAAAACGCGCAGGATGTTCCCGCCCCTTGCCCCGCGCACGGGCTTGCCGATGAGGATGAACCGTTGAACCGGCCCTCGAAATACTCCGCCGTCAGGTCAGCGCGGAACGTGTCGGTAAACTGGTAGCCGACGCCAAGCGACCCGGAAAACGGCTTGTCGAAACGGGCGTTGTCGAAGGTGGTGCTGTCGTAGGTCGACGTGCCCGCATCGAAGGTCCGGTAATAGGGATCGCCTTCGCTACGCCAAGGCGCATAGCCGATATCGCCGCGCAGATAGATCGCACTCGCGCCAGCCGATTCTTTTTCGATGGTGATCTCCGGCGCATTCAGGAGATCCTCATCGGCAGCGAATGCCGCGCCGGAAAGGAGCAGGCCGGCACCAAAAGCGGCCCCGCAGAACCCGTTTCGCCAATCCATGCCCATGCCCTTTCACCACTGCTATCGGTGCGGGATGGCGCGCTGCCGTCACCGCTTCGTTCAGCGTTAACTATTGGCAGCGACTGGTTAACCCCCGGTTAACCATGCCTGTTAGGAAACAAGCAAAGAATGGCGGCAACGAAAAAGGCCACCCGAAGGTGGCCTTTTGTATCATCTGGTCTGGCCGATCACTTGTAGACGATCGGCTCCGGCTCGTAGGGCACTTCGCAGACACTGCCGAACGAGTAGCGCAGACCAGCGCGCGCCTCGTGGATGTAGAAGCCTTCGTCGGAGCCCGGACCGCCACCGTTGGCGTAGCCGAACATGTCGCCATCGTCGACCTGGCGGAAGCGGTAGCCGACGTCGGCTTTGAGATTGCAGGTGAGGTCGATGGCTGTACCGGCCATCAGCGCGTAGGTAAAGCGCCACTTGCTCTCGCCGTCATGACCGGTCGTCGGGTCGCATTGACTGGGATCGGCGATGCTGCAGCTGGTGTTGCGCAGCTTGTCCCACTTGACGTGGGTGGCACCGATACCGGCACCGACGTAAGGCGTGAAGGCGCCGTAGGTGCCGATGTCGACATAGGCATTGGCCATCAGGCTCCAGGCGGAAACCGATGTGACGTCGCGCGACCGGCAAGGACCGACCACGCTGCCGCAGTTGCCCAAAGTCGAGCCAGTGAAGTCGCCGCCGCCCCAGTAGTCGGCCGTGATGTCGGCGCGCAGATAGTTGTTGAACTGGTAACCGACACCAACGCCCGCGACCCAGGAATCATCGATATCGGCCGTTTCGAAACTGGTGATGGAGCCGCCAGGCCCCCCTTGGTAGTAGTTCGCGCCGCGCAGATTGTTCCAGGCGTAACCGACATCGCCGCGCAGGTACCAGCCGCTGGTCTGGATGACTTCGACCGGCTGTTCCGGCACCGGCTCGATAGGCGGTTGATAGACATCCGCAGCAAAAGCTGCCGTGCCGCTGAGTAAGATCGCAACAACGCCACTCAAAATTCTCTTCATGGCCCACTCCAATAGATTCCGTTGCTTGGATCACCGTGAAAGCGGTGCCCAAATCCCGTTGTTGTTGTGGATAATGAGGAGCAAAGGTTAAGTTCCGATTAACTACAAACGTTTACCGCGTTTGTTAAGGAATCGGCATATTCTTGTAGTTGTCGTGCAGTTTACTGCCTGCTGCCCGAGATCACATAAGGTAGAGCTAAATAGAACGGCAGAACAACACTCTCTTTTGTCGTGATGGTTGCAGGTTCTGTTCCCCAGCGGAGTTCTAACGGGAAAATGGCCCGGGCCGCGGCGACACTACCGGGCAAAAGCAACAGGCAACGGGAAAAAAGAGGCCGGCGCTTCGCACCGGCCCTGGAGGGAAGTCGATTGGTACCGGCTTAGGCGGCGTTGCGCACGCTGCCGATGACATTGACCAGTTCGTCGACGATGCGCTCGACCTGGCCGCGATCGTCGCCTTCCGCCATCACGCGGATAAGCGGCTCCGTGCCGGACGGGCGGATCAGCAGACGACCGGATTTCGCAAGCTCCGCTTCCGCATCCGCAATCGCCTGGCGCACGGTCGCGTCTTCAAGCGGCTTGCCGGCCGAAATGCGCACGTTCTTCAGCACCTGCGGCACTGGCTCGAAGCGGTGGCAGACCTCGCTCACCGTCTTGCCCTGACGCTTGATCACCGCGAGGATCTGCAAGGCCGCAACAAGACCGTCGCCGGTGGTGCCGAAATCGGAAAGCACGATATGCCCCGACTGTTCGCCGCCGACGTTCAGTCCGTCCTGGCGCATCTGCTCGACGACATAGCGGTCGCCGACCTTGGTGCGGCGCAGGTCGATGCCGCGCCCTTTAAGGTAACGCTCGAGACCGAGATTGGACATCACGGTCGCCGCAACGGCACCGCCGCGCAGCATGCCGTCCTCGGCCCAGCTGTCGGCAATGACGGCCATCAGTTGATCGCCATCGATGACGGTACCGTTCTCGTCGACGATCAGCACGCGGTCGGCGTCGCCGTCGAGCGCGATGCCGATATCGGCGCGCACTTCATGGACCTTCTTGGAAAGAGCAGCCGGATGCGTCGAGCCGCAGTCGAGGTTGATGTTGAGGCCGTTCGGCTCCGTACCGATGGTAACGACTTCGGCACCCAGTTCCCAAAGGGCGGTCGGCGCCACCTTGTAGGCCGCGCCATTGGCGCAATCGACGGCGATCCTCAGGCCCTGCAGCGTGACATCGCGCGGCAGCGTGCGCTTGGCATGTTCGAGATAGCGATAGATGTCGCCATCGACGCGCTTCGCGCGGCCGATGTCTTCCGACTTCGCCAGCTGGCCCGAGAGATCCTGGTCGAGCAACGCCTCGATCTTCTGTTCGATGTCGTCGGAGAGCTTGTAGCCATCGGGGCCGAACAGCTTGATACCGTTGTCCTGGAAGGGATTGTGGGACGCCGAAATCATCACGCCGATATCGGCGCGCAGCGAGCGGGTGAGCATGGCCACACCCGGCGTCGGGATTGGCCCGAGCAGGAAGACGTCGAGACCGGCCGCGGTGAAGCCCGCCACCATCGCGTTTTCGAGCATGTAGCCGGAAAGACGCGTGTCCTTGCCAATCACCACCCGGTGGCGATGGGCGCCATTGCGAAAGATCGTACCGACGGCGATACCGACCCGCATCGCCAGATCCGGTGTCATCGGAAACATATTGGACTGGCCGCGAATACCGTCGGTGCCGAAATACTTGCGCTTCATAAGAGCTCCATCGTTCTGCCGGGTCAGCGCTGGCTTTGCCAGTTTCGCCTGTCTGCGGGGTGCGCGACTGGGTTTCATTGACCGGACCTCATTTCATATCGGCGGTTGCCGTACGCCTCGGATCGTCGTGCCCGCCAATGGCCATGCGATCGCAACACATGAGTCTTCTTTGACACAAAAGCGCAGCAAACGGCAGCGAGCCTAGCATCAGAAATCATTACATCCCGTTACCAAATGCCAGGTGCAAAATCGCCAACGAAAAACCGCCGCTCCACTCAAGGAACGGCGGCTTCAATACATGGCCGACAGCTGTCGGTTATTGCGGCTGCGGCTCGAACCCGCCTTCGGACTCTTCGCCCTTGCCCGCCGAGCCTTCCTTCTTGGCACCGGCCGAGGGAACGGCCGAGCCACGATGCGGCGGCGTGTCGTCGCCGAGATCACGTGCCGGCTTCTCCCCGCGGATCAGCGCCTTGATTTCTTCGCCAGTCAGCGTTTCGTATTCGAGCAACCCTTCGGCAAGCGCCACGAACTCGTGGTTCTTCTCCGTCAGGATTTTGCGCGCGGTCTCGTAGGCCTCATCGATCAGACGACGAATTTCGTTGTCGATCTTCTGGGCGGTCGCCTCCGACACGTTCTTCTGCTGAGCAACGGAGTGGCCGAGGAAGACTTCCTGCTGGTTCTCGCCATAGGAAACCTGGCCGAGCTGGTCGGAGAAGCCCCATTGCGTCACCATCGCACGGGCAAGCTTGGTGGCCTGCTCGATATCCGAGGATGCGCCCGAAGTGATGTTCTCCTTGCCGAAGGTCAGTTCTTCGGCGACGCGTCCACCCATCATGATGGCAAGACGCGAGACCATCCACTTGTAGCTCATCGAGTAGCGGTCGCCTTCCGGCAGCTGCATGACCATGCCGAGCGCGCGACCGCGCGGGATGATCGTCGCCTTGTGCAGCGGATCGGCCGAGGGAACGTTGAGCGCGAGGATCGCGTGACCGGCTTCGTGATAGGCGGTCAGCTTCTTCTCGGCCTCGGTCATCGCCGACGAACGACGCTCCGCGCCCATCATGATCTTGTCCTTGGCATCCTCGAACTCGAGCATGGTGACAAGACGCTTGTTGCGACGGGCGGCCATCAGGGCGGCCTCGTTGACGAGGTTCATGAGGTCGGCACCGGAGAAGCCGGGCGTACCACGGGCGAGCACCTTGAGATCGACGTTCGGCGCCAGCGGCACGTTGCGCACATGCACCTTGAGGATGCGTTCGCGGCCGTTGATATCCGGGTTCGGCACGACGACCTGGCGGTCGAAGCGGCCCGGACGCAGAAGGGCCGGGTCGAGAACGTCAGGACGGTTGGTCGCGGCGATCAGGATGATGCCTTCGTTGGCTTCAAAGCCGTCCATCTCGACCAGCAGCTGGTTGAGCGTCTGTTCGCGCTCGTCGTTGCCGCCGCCGAGACCGGCGCCGCGATGACGACCGACAGCGTCGATTTCGTCGATGAAGATGATGCAGGGCGCATTCTTCTTGGCCTGTTCGAACATGTCGCGCACACGGCTGGCGCCGACGCCGACGAACATTTCCACGAAGTCCGAACCGGAGATCGTGAAGAACGGCACGTTGGCTTCGCCGGCAACCGAGCGGGCCAGCAGCGTCTTACCGGTACCGGGAGGACCGACGAGCAGCACGCCGCGCGGAATGCGACCGCCGAGGCGCTGGAACTTCTGCGGGTCGCGCAGGAATTCGACGATTTCTTCCAGGTCCTGCTTGGCTTCGTCGACGCCGGCGACGTCGTCAAAGGTAACACGGCCATGCGCTTCGGTCAGAAGCTTGGCCTTGGACTTGCCAAAACCCATCGCCCCACGCGAGCCGCCCTGCATCTGGCGCATGAAGAACAGCCAGACGCCGAGGATCAGAAGCATCGGAAGCAGGGTACCGATATAGCTGAGGAACCCGGACGAACCGTCGGTTTCCGGGCGAACCGTGACCGTCACGTCCTTGGCTTCGAGGCGCTCAGTCAGCGCCGTATCGACTGATGGCGCGTAGGTCTGGAAGGTTGCGCCGCTTTCGGAATAGCTGCCGATCACTTTCGAGCCGGTGATCACGACTTCCTTGACGCGGCTCGCATCCACGTCCTTGAGGAATTGCGAGAACGGAATCTCGCGCGAGCCGGTGCGCTCCGTCGGCTGTTGGAACATGCTGAACAGCGCGATCAGCAGAAGCGCTATGATTGCCCAAAGGGCAAGATTACGAAAATTAGGGTTCATCGAACTCCCCGGAACCTGTCACGACCCGCGCATTTCGCGAGCCGCTGTCTTGCTCCCTAACATAGGGTTCTGGTGACGTATTGCCAAGGCAAACCGCCGGCTACCGTTCCATTTCTGTCAATAGATCGTGAACCGGCGGCGGAGGATAAGGCTCTCGTCCGAACAATCCGGCGATCCGATCGGCCATGATCCGGTCGAAACCCGGCAAAAAGGTGTCGTAGAGCCCGATCCGCGGCTCGATTGTGATGGATGCGACACTTTCGCCGTTCTCAGACAGGACCCTCGGCACCGTAAGCGATGCACGACCGGCAACGCCCGGTGGCAAGCCTGCGGCAATAAGTCTCTGCTGTTGTGGCCCGCCTCGGCCCTCTGCCGCGACGGAGATGGGCGCGCTTCCGCCATTTCGCACATGGAAGCGGCCATCCCATGTTGCGGTCTCGCCGCCTGCAAGCGTCAAAGTCGTCAGGCCCCGCGCCTCGCGATAGAGGTAGAGCCCGCTTGCGCGGCGGTCGAACACGCATCTTCCGGCCGTCATCCTACCGAGCGTTGTCTCTCGCAGAAACGCCGCCACCCGCTTCACCGTATCTGCGGCGGGGATATGCGCGCGGCCGCCGACCACGGCCACCAGCGCGAGCAGCGCCCGCTGCCAATCGACGTTGTCGCGATGGTCGTCGAGAGCAAGCGGGATCTCCACCACCAGGCCTGCATGCACGCGCACATGGCGGGTGATGAAGGCGGCAGCCCTTGCCGACGACTGGGCCCTGGCTCCAGCATCCCATACACCCCCTTCCGCCCGCGGTGATTGCGCCAGTTCGGCCCGGACGCGGACCCGCTCGAAGGTCGGGTTGGCGTTGCTCGGATCATCGAACCAGGTCACGTCGCGCGTCGCGAGATAGGCGCGGATCGACGCTCGGTCTAGGTCGAGGAACGGCCGCACCACCCAGATCCGGCGGTCATAAAGGGTGGCACTCGCCATGCCGGAAGCGCCCGGCCCCTGCGCCCTTTGCATCCGCATCAGGATCGTTTCGCGCTGGTCGTCGCTGGTGTGGCCGGTGACGATACAGCCGGCCTCAAGCCGCTCGGCGGCATCCGCCAGTAGCCGATAGCGCGCCTCGCGCGCCGCCGCCTGAATGCCGGTCAGCGGTTTGGGGCCATTCCAACGCTTGATGAGGTGCGGAACGCCGATGCTTGCGCAGAAGGCGGCAACGCCTTTCGCTTCCGCAGCCGATTCCGGCCGCAGGGCGTGATCGACCGTACATGCGGCCAGGGAAAATCTGTTGGGGTCGCTTGCCTCGATCGCCTCGTTCAGGGCGAGAAGCAAACCCTTGGAATCGCTCCCGCCGGAGACGGCAACGAGGATACGCATCGGGCGAAGACAGGAGGCGAGAAATCGTTTTGCCGTTTCGACAACGGCTGTCGGCGCTGGAGCCTCAGCAGCCAAAGCGGCTCTGCTCGCTCGTCACCTTCGCCTTCACCGCAGGCGAGGCCTTGGGATAGCGCTTGTTGACCTCGCCCAGCGTCGCGCAGGCGGTTTCCTTGTTGTCGAGCGCACCGAGCGACATGCCGAGCTTCAAGAGCATTTCGGGCGCCTTCGGCGATTTGCCGTGGGCCTGATGCGCGTTCAGGAAGGTCTTGGCGGCGTCGCTGTATTTGCCTTGCGAATATTGGGCTTCACCCAGCCAGAAGCTGGCATCGGCTGCCTTGTCGCCCTTCGGAAACGCGGCCAGGTAGTCGCCGAATTCCTGCTCGGCAGTGCTGTAGTCGCCCGAAAGGACATGACCGTAGGCCGACTGGTAGAGGTCGCCGGGATTGTCGAGCGATGCAGTCTGCTGGCTGCCGGGATTGCTGTTCAAGCCGCCGTCGGCCGGTGCGCCGGAATCGACGCCGGGAAGCGTGGCGTTTGCGCCCGGCCGCCCATCCGTCGTCGCTGCGACCGGATTGCCGTTCTCGTCGAACACGATCTGTCCGAGTGTCGACGGCGGGGCCGCGCCGTTGCCGCCCAGGCTTCCTCCGGGCGAAACGCCCGAAGACGCCATGTCGTTGCCGCCGGCTGCGGGCGCCATGGTCTGGCTATCCGTCACCCCCGGGGTGACGGACGCCTGATCGCTGGTTTTCGGCGTCTGCAGAGCGCCGCTCTTCTTGGGGGAGGCCTTACCGCTTTCCAGATCCTGGAAGCGGAACTCGTTGTCCTCCTGGAACTTCCGGATCTGCTCCTGCATCTGCAAGAGCTGGAAGCTCATTTCCTCGATACGCCCGTTAAGCGAGCGGATCTGTTCTTCGAGCTGGCCAATCCGTGCGGTTTCGGCCGACTGCACCTTTACGACGGGCAGGTTCTGCGCGCCGCTGTTGGTCTCAGTCGTTCGGGCCAGCAGCCCTGAAAGAGGCATGGCGTTCGCCGTCTGGCCGAGACCCGCAAGGGTCGCAAGACCGATCAGGCCCGCCACGACAAATTTCTTCATTTCATTTGTCCTGTTCGAATACCGGTTGTCCCACCCTTGACCAGGGGCCCGCAATACATCTCGCCGAGTCATCTGGGTGATTGCCGCACAGTTTTCCAATTGCCCTGAAAAAGCAACGGAGTTCGGCCAAAGTGTGGTAAAAAAGCAAAGGGCGGCCAAGGGCCGCCCTTTTAATTTAGCGATCTGTGATCTCCGGAACACGCAACGCCTCCTGGGATCAAGTCGTGATTGCGGGCCACACAATGCGCGCGGCCGCGGCATCATTACATGCCGGCGCCACCGAGAACGGTAACGGCGCGGCGGTTCTGCGACCAGCAGGAAATGTCGTCGCAAACGGCGACCGGCTTTTCCTTGCCGTAGGAGATCGTCTTCATGCGGTTCGACGGAACGCCCTGGCTGATCAGGTAGTCGCGGGTCGAGGCCGCACGGCGGGCGCCGAGCGCCAGGTTGTACTCGCGCGTGCCGCGTTCGTCGGCATGGCCTTCGATGGTGATCGCGTAGTTCGGGTACTTGGCAAGCCACTGGGCCTGACGAGCGAGCGTCTGCTGCGCGTCGGCGCGGATAGAGGTGGAGTCGGTGTCAAAGAAGATGCGGTCGCCGACATTGACGGTGAAGTCCTGCTGCGAGCCCGGCGTTGCCGAACCGGCGCCACCGAGACCGAGTTCGCCAGCGCTGCCCGGCAGGTTCTTCTTCGATGCACAGCCAGCCAGGGCAAGCGTCATGACCAGGGCGATCATGACCGGGTTGCGAGCGATGGTCTGCATGCGGCCTGCGGCCGGGGTGTCAATTCGGCTCATACGCCGGTCTCCTTGAGAAGTGTCTGAATTCACGGTTGCCAGACTGTAACCGGAAGCGGTTAATCGCTATTCAACAGTTATGGTTAACAAATCGATAATTTCGGCTCGGGCCCTGCTAGACCAGCACTTTGCGGCGAGAAAGCGGCATCATTGCCACATTTTCCCGCCGCAAATCGGATCAGCCTGCAGCGGGATCAGGAAAAAAGGAGGCGGCTTTCCGCCGGCCTCCCGCCCTTAAGCGGACGAGAGGGCGATCACGTTACTGGCTTTGGATCGGGCGACCCAAAGCCACGTGAACTACTCGAGCAGCGGCGACCAGGCCGGGTCCGATGCGAAGCCCTGCGTCTGGATCAGTTGCTCGTTGTAACCCGACAGATCGATCGAATAGAGCTGCGGTCCGCCGGAACCGGCGCCCTGGCGGAAGAACATCAGGACACGGCCGTTCGGCGCCCAGGTCGGGCCTTCGTTGTGGAAGCCGGTGGTCAGGATACGTTCGCCCGAACCGTCGGTCTTCATCACGCCGATCGAGAACTTGCCGCCCGACTGCTTGGTGAAGGCGATGAGGTCGCCACGCGGAGACCAGACCGGCGTCGAATAGGAGCCGTCGCCGAAGGAGATGCGGCGCTGGCCGGAGCCGTCGGCACCCATGACGTAGATTTGCTGGCGGCCACCGCGGTCGCTTTCAAAGGCGATCTGGCTGCCATCCGGCGAATAGGACGGGGCGGTATCGATCGCGGCGGTGTTGGTCAGGCGCGTCGTGGTCCGCGAGCGCAGGTCCATTGTGTAGATGTTGGCGTTGCCGTCCTGCTGCAGGCTCATGATGACCCGCTGGCCATCCGGCGAGAAGCGCGGCGAGAAGGTCATGCCGGGGAAATTGCCGACGACCTCGCGCTGTCCGGTTTCCAGCTGCAGCAGGTAAACGCGCGGCTGCTGGTTTTCGAACGACATGTAGGTGACTTCCTGGCGGTTCGGCGAGAAGCGCGGCGTCAGAACGATGTCGTTGGAATTGGTGAGCGCACGGGCGTTGAAGCCGTCCTGGTCCATGATGGCGAGCTGACGCTTGCGTGCCGTCTTCGGGCCGCTCTCGGCGACATAGACGATGCGGGTGTCGAAGTAGCCCTTTTCACCGGTGACGCTCTGATAGATGGCGTCGGCGATGATGTGGGCCACGCGGCGCCAGTTTTCCGGCTGGGTGAAGAACTGCTGGCCGGTCATCTGCTTGTTACCGAACGTATCCCACAGGCGGAACTCGGCCTTCAGCCTGCCGTCGCCTTCCTGCGTCACGCGGCCGGTGACGAGCGCCTGCGCGTTGATGACCTTCCAGTCCTCGAAACGCGGCGTCGCATCCGGATTGCTGATCTTCTCGATGAACGCTCCCTTGTTGATCGGCGCGAACAGGCCCGAACGCTTCAGGTCCGCCGCAACCACGTCCGAAATCTTCTGGCCGAGTTCGCCCTGGAGAAAGTCCGTGACAGCGATCGGCAGCGGTTCGACGTTGCCCTTGTTGATGTTGATTTCAACTTCAGCATTTGCCGGTGTCACCGCCGCCACGACGGCGGCTAACATGCCCGCGGCCACCATCAGGGCGCGGAAAAGAGAGACCTTGATCATAGGGACAAGCCTTTCAGCTTCGTACGAAGGGTTTGCAGGGGTGGTTTGCTATCCGGCATGGGTTCCAATCCCGGCAGCTCTAGAGTGCGAATTCCGAGGGGTCGAAATTCAGCACGAGGGTATTCCATCCTTTTTCGCCCTCATATTTTTCAGGCGGGAGGTTCTGTAGCGGGGCCGAACGGCGGATCGCGCGCAAGGTGCTGCTTTCAACGGCACGGCGCGTACCTTCCGGACCGCCGGTTGCGGTAACCTCGGGTGTGCCGACGATATTGCCGGCGGGATCCAGCTGCACGCGCACCGTGACACGCACTTCCTCGACGCCGGTCAGGCCTGGCGTCAGCGACCAGTTGCCCTGGATCTGGCCCTTGACGCCATCGATCTCGTTGGCGCTCAAGCCCACACCAATGGTTTTCTTGCCGCCGAGCGCCGCTTCCTGTGTCGAGCGCTTGGCACCACCGGCGGAGGGATCCTGCCGGTTGAGAAGGGCGGCGATCTCGTCGGCGTTGAACTTGCTTTCCTCGGTGGAGGCAGCTTTCTTCTGTTCCTTCGGCGTCGCCTCGTTCTTGCGGTCTGGCGTCTTGGCGCTCTGGGCGGGCTTTTCGACCTTCGGCTTTGCCGCCGGCGTCGGCACCTTCTCAGGCAGCGCTTCGGCTTCCGGGTTCTCGGCCGGCTTTTCCTCGGCGGGTGCCGGCTCCGGCTTCGTCTCCGGCTTCACTTCCTGCTTCGGTTCGGGCAGGGCGGCAACTTCGGTCGCAGGTTCGGAGGCGGGCTTGGATTCCTCGACTTTCTTGATCTCTTGCTCGACCGGATCGGGCGTCGGCTCGGGCTTCTCGTTCTTTTCCGGAGAGGCCGTGGCTTCGCTCTTCGACGGCTTGGCGTTCGGCGTCGGCGGCGTCTTCAGGTCGGTATCGTTGTCGCCGATGTTTTCGGCAGGCTGGTTGGTCTCCGGCCGCTTGGTCGGAACCGGCGACGAGGTCTCCTTCTTCGGCGCCTTCTTGTCGCCCTGCTGAACCTGCGTCATCTCCGAATAGGGAACGATGTCGACAGGCAAAGCCTCGACGTCGGCGACCTGGAAGTCAGCCGGGCTGCCAAGCGACACCAGCGCCCAGGTCAAGACCATGGCGTGGAGGACAGCAGATGTAGCGAGACTGCCCTTCATCGTGGACGATCACTTTTCCTGTTCTTGCAGCGTGACGAGGCCGAGGTTCTTGAAACCGGCGGCCGAGATGCGGGCCATGACCTTCATGACCGTGCCGTAGTCGGCATTGGTGTCACCGCGCACATAGATGCGCTCGTTGTAGCCGGTGGTGGCGATCGCCTCGAGCTTCGGCACCACTTCGTCGATGGCGATCGCGGTTTCCTGCAGGTAGATCTCGCCTGCCGGGTTGACCGAGACAGTGATCGGCTGCGTATCGGAATTGAGCGCCTTTGCCTGCGTTTCCGGCAGATCGATCGGCACGCCGACCGTCATCATCGGTGCTGCCACCATGAAGATGATCAGGAGCACGAGCATGACGTCGACGAACGGCGTCACGTTGATCTCGCTCATCATGGCTTTCTTGCCGCCGCGGCGACGACGTCCGCCACCCGAACCCTTGGCTCCGCCAACCGACATACCCATCAGCGTGGTCTCCGTACTCTCTGGCGATTACTGCGCGGCCTGGCGCGGGTTCTGCAGCTTCTCGTCGATCTGCCGCGACAGGATGGCGGAGAATTCGTCGGCGAAAGCTTCCATGCGTGCCGACAGCTTGCCGGCGTCGGCCGAGAACTTGTTGTAGGCGATAACCGCGGGGATAGCGGCGAGCAGGCCGATCGCGGTGGCGAGCAGTGCTTCGGCGATACCGGGCGCCACGACCGCAAGGTTGGTCGACTTCGAACCGGCGATCGCCTGGAACGAGGTCATGATACCGACGACCGTACCGAAAAGGCCGATGAACGGGGCGGCCGAACCGATGGTCGCGAGCGAGCCGAGACGGGCTTCCAGCGATTCCGATTCCCGGGCGAGCGTCACGTCCATGGCGCGGTCGATACGCATCTGCAGGCCGATCGGCGAACGGGCGCCGCGCTCGAAGCTCTTCTTCCATTCGCGCATGGCGGACACGAAGATCGCACCCATGCCGGCCGTCTGGCGGTCGGCGAGCGTGCGGTAGAGTTCTTCCAGCGACTGGCCGGACCAGAACACCTGCTCGAAGCTGTCGAGCTGGCGGCGGACGCGGCCGTAGTTCAGCGTCTTGTCGACGACGATCGCCCAGGTCCAGACGGAGGCTGCGACCAGCCCCAGCATGACCAGCTTCACGACGAAGCCCGCTTGCATGAATAGCGACCAAAGGCTCACATCGTGTGTTGCCGCGGCCAATCCAACCTGTTCCATCGTCTTCAGTCCCCGAATCCAAACACCCGGCAAGAGCGGTTCATGCTCGTGACCGGGTAGCCCAAACGTCCTGTTTGCAAGAGTGCCCGGCACCGCCGCAGATCGCACCATCGCGACCTTAATTAGCTTTAGGTTGCCTTCTTGCCGTCAATTTTGGTCAAAGGATGACGTGCACTGCACAAATCCTGATGCGATGATTAAGACACCATTATGGTTAAGAGACCGTTACCGTCGTGTGTCTTTGCAGTATCACCCGGCGGTCGGAACTTAGCGTTGCCGAGTACGTTCCTAGGGATGGCCCAGCGAACGACAGGACAACGAAGCGAAGGAAAGTCCTCACCGGACTTTGATCCCCGGGACCGATTGATCCTCGCCCTTTACGCCGAGCTCAAGGCCGAGCGGGAAACCCGCGCCGCCCTGGAGGACGCACTCGCCCACGGCGTCGTGTCGCTGGAAATCCTCCAGGCCATCATCTCCGATCCAGTTCCCGTGGTGACCGAGGAGGACATTGTTCGCATCGAACGGGTCCTCGCCCTCGATGCGGCCAGGTCCGCTATTCTGGCTAAGGACGCGCCGACCGTCCGGGGTCTCCGTGGAGGCGGGTGATGGCGTCCCTTCGCAGCCCGCTTGCCGAATACAACAAACGCCGCAACTTCGGCGAGACGCGCGAACCAAAGGGCAAGCTTGGTCGCGGCCGGTCCGGCCGCATGCGCTTTCTCGTGCAGAAGCATGACGCCACCCGGCTCCACTACGACTTGCGGCTGGAATGGGACGGTGTCTTGAAGAGCTGGGCGGTCACCCGCGGACCAAGCCTCAATCCGGAAGACAAACGACTTGCCGTGAGAACCGAGGATCATCCGCTGGCCTATGGCGATTTCGAAGGCACAATCCCCGAAAAGCAATATGGCGGCGGCACCGTCATGTTGTGGGACAGCGGCTGGTGGGAGCCGGAAAACGATCCGGACGAGGGCTTGCGCGAGGGCAAGCTGACATTCCATCTTCACGGTCAGCGGATGCAAGGCGGGTGGGCATTGGTGCGGATGCGGTCACGCCCCGGTGAAAAGCGCGAGAACTGGCTGCTGATCAAGGAGGGTGACGAAATTGCCGCCGAGGATGGCGACGTTCTGCTGGAGGACCATCTGACGAGCGTCAGCACCGGCCGCACCATGGCCGAGATTGCCGATGGGAAGGGCGAACGCAAGAAGCATGTCTGGACCTCCAAGGGGGAGGACAAGGAGGCGAAGGCCGTGACAGTCAAAACATCCAAAACCGCAACGAAGCCCAAGGACAGAGCAGCAAAGCCGGCAAAGGCGAAGCAAGCCATGTCGGACGAAACCGTGCTTGGGGTGCGCATCACCCATCCGGATCGCGTCCTGTTTGCCGACCAGGGCATCAGCAAGCTCGATCTCGCCCGCTACTACGCCGTCGTCGCCGATCGCATATTGCCCCATGCGGCCGAGCGTCTCCTGTCGCTCGTGCGTGCGCCGCAGGGCGTGAAGGGTCCGCGCTTCTACCAGAAACATGCGAGCGACGGTTTTCCCGACGAGATCAAGGAAGTCCCCGTCGAGGAAAGCTCCGGCGAAACGGAAAGCTACATGTATGTGCGCGACGCCAAGGGGCTGGTCGCTGCGGTCCAGATGGGCACGCTGGAGTTCCATATCTGGGGATCGCATGTCGACAAGCTGGAGATCCCCGATCGACTGGTCTTCGACCTTGATCCTGACGAGGGTCTCGACTTCGAGATGGTCAAAGGTGCGGCCGTGGCCTTGCGCGATGCGCTCGACGAGATCGGGCTGAAATCGGCTCCGATGGTCACGGGCGGCAAGGGCGTCCATGTCATCGTGCCGCTGACGGCCCGCGCCAGCTGGCCGGAAGCCAAGGCCTTCGCCAAGACCTTTGCGCAAGGTTTCGCCGATCGCGAACCGGACCGGTTCATCGCCACTATGTCGAAGGAAAAGCGCAAAGGACGCATCTTCATCGACTGGATGAGGAATGAGCGCGGCGCAACCGCCATTGCCCCCTACTCGACCCGGGCGCGCGCTGACGGACCGGTGGCGACGCCCATCAACTGGGATGAACTTGCCGATCTCAAGTCGGCCAACAGCTTCCACATCCCGGACATCCTCGAGCGGATCGAAAATGGCGCAGACCCCTGGCAGGATGTGTCCAAGATCAGGCAATCCCTGACCAAGACGATCCTGGGCAAAATCGGCGTGAACGAGGCGGACTAGGCCGCCGACGCCCCGCGCAATCCCTCGATCCACGAACGTAATGCCGTCCCGATCGCGTGCGGATGATCCTCCTGCAGGTAGTGCGCGCCCGCGCCGAGTTTCACCAGGCGGCAATTCGCAAGCTCGTCGGCATAAGCTTCCGCCTCCGCCGGCGAGATGAGCGCACCAGGGTCGCCCGAGAACAATAGCTTGGGATATCCTGAGGCGCGAAGCGTGGCGTGATCTGCCGTACTGATAGCGTAGAACTCAGAAGGCGCGCCCTCGATCGGCAGTTCACGCGGCAGGCGCAGCACGGGGCGGCGGGAAGATGGATTCGGAAACGGTGCCCGATAAGCAGCCATTTCCTCGTCGTTCAGTTGACGCAGGATCGCGTTCGGTACGACCCGTTCGATGAAGACGTTTTCCTCCAGGATCAGCCGCTCGCCGACGCCTTTAGTTCGGAACGCCCTGAACAGTTCGCGGGCCTGAGGCTTTTGATGAAACGCCTCATAAGTTTCAGCCGGCCGGATATATTCCATGAAGGCGAGGCCGAGCACCTTCTCCGGATTGAGTGCGGCAAAGTGGAAGGCAAGCGCTGTTCCCCAATCCTGCGCGACCAGGAAAAGTGGACCGGGGGCGACCTTTTCGATGAAGGCTTCGAGATAGCGGAACTGGTCGAGGAAGGTGTAGTCGATGTCGGGCTTGTCGGATTGGCCATAGCCGATCAGATCCGGTGCAACGCAGCGCCCGACCGGTGTCACATGCGGCAAGATGTTCCGCCAGATATAGGACGACGTCGGGTTGCCGTGGAGAAACAGGACCGTCGGTCCCGTGCCTTTTTCGATATAGGCCATCGACGATCCGAAAATGTCGACGAATGACTTGCCCGCTGCAAATGCCTCTTCACGCATGCTTCCCTCCATCAAACACGGTTGAAAAAACGATCGTCCTGAACGTTGCAAGCGGCGCCGGGCTGCGATCGACCTTCATGCGCAGCATGGCCCCCTGCCAGGCGCTGAGCAGGAAGTCGGCAAGCTCGGCCGCCGAGCCGAGCGGAGCGATTTCGCCCTTCTCCAGCCCTTCGGCGATGCAGGCCTCGAAGGGACCGCGCCAGATCGCAAAGAGTTTCGACAGATGTGCCCTGAGCCGTTCATTGTCGAAGGAGGCTTCGAGGCTGAGATTGCCGATCATGCAGCCGCGGCTGTAGTCGGCGTCAGCCAGCTTGCCGGTGATGAGGTCGATGTAGCGACGCAACCGGTCGACGGAGCGCACGCTTCTGTCGCCAAGCGCCTCTTCCACGAGGCCCGAGACATAGGCGAAGTAGCGATCGAGCACCTCGATGACGAAGTCTTCCTTGGACGTGAAGTGATTGGTGAAGGACCCAGGACGGGCGCCCGCAGCCTCGACGATGTCGCGTACGCCGGTCCCGGCGTAGCCTGTGTTCCATACGAGCTGATCGCCCGCCTTCAGAAGATTTTCGCGTATCGATTTTCTGGACATGGCGAAATAATACGTACGTACGTATTATTGTCAATGCACTGAATCGAATGCAGTGAAAACGCGCGTCCACCAACGAAAAACGCCCCTGGAAGGGGCGCCGTGTCTCCGTGCGACTGAAGGAGAGCTCTAGCCCGCGCTCTCCTTCGCATGATGGAATTTGTAGGCGAGCGCCTCGGGCAGCCGCCGTGGCCGACCCTGGCCGTTGATCACGGCGATGATCACCTTGGCGGCGATCAGCAACTGCTCGCCGCGGCGGATCTCCTGCTGCAGCACCATCTTGGCGCCGCCGGCCTTCTCGGTGACGGTGGTAATCGTCAGGATGTCATCCATGCGCGCCGGCAGCTTGAAATCGATCTCCATGCGATGAACGACGAAGACGAGGCCTTCGCTGTCGCCCTCGATCGCCAGCGTTGCCTGCTCGACGCCGAGCAGCCGCAGGAAATCGGTACGGGCGCGCTCCATGAAATGCAGGTAGCGGGCGTGATAGACGACGCCGGAAAAGTCGGTGTCTTCGTAATAGACGCGCTGGATCAGCTGATGGCCGTTTTCGGTCAGTTCGCCTGCGAGCGAAATCAGGGACATACTTTTCTCCGAAAGAATTTCCCGTTTCCTGTGCAGGAACAAAAAGCCGTTTGCAAGCATTGCAGCCTTGTCACAATCCTATCCTATCACGTGACGGACTTCCTTTGCGATCAGGAGAACGTGCATGAAGATTGCGATTCTCGGCGGCGACGGTTTCGTCGGTTGGCCCACGGCCCTTCATTTGTCCGATGCCGGTCACGACGTTCATATCCTCGACAATCTCTCCCGCCGCTGGATCGATACGGAACTGGGCGTACAATCGCTGACGCCGATGGATTCGATCCAGGAACGCACGCGTATCTGGCATGCCGAAACCGGCCGGCGCATCCATTTCAACCTGATCGATCTCGCCCGCGACTACGAACTCCTGAAGAACTGGCTCGCCGACCATCGCCCTGACGCCATCGTGCATTTTGCCGAACAGCGTGCCGCGCCCTATTCGATGAAGAGCGACCGCCACAAGAACTACACGGTCAACAACAACGTCAACGCCACGCACAATCTTCTGAACGCGCTGGTCGAACTCAGCCTCGACGCCCACCTCGTGCATCTCGGCACCATGGGCGTCTACGGCTACTCCACCATCGGCGCGGCGATCCCCGAGGGCTATCTGCCTGTCGGCATCGAAACGATGGGCGGCGAGACCGTCAGCCAAGAGATCCTCTACCCCTCCAATCCCGGCTCGATCTACCACATGACCAAGTGCCTGGATCAGTTGCTCTTCCAGTTCTATGCCAAGAACGACGGGCTTCGGATCACCGACCTGCACCAGGGCATCGTCTGGGGTACGCATACCGAGCAGACGCGCCGCCACGCCCAGCTCATCAACCGCTTCGACTATGACGGCGACTATGGCACCGTGCTCAATCGTTTCCTCATCCAGGCGGCAATCGGTTATCCGCTGACCGTGCACGGCACCGGCGGCCAGACCCGCGCCTTCATTCACATCCAGGATTCGGTGCGATGCATCGAGCTGGCACTCACGAACCCACCGGCGCGCGGCAGCCGTGTCGAGATCTTCAACCAGATGACCGAGACCCACCGGGTGCGCGATCTCGCCGAAATGATCGCCTCGATATCGGGGGCTGAGATCGCCCGGTTGCCGAATCCGCGCAAGGAAGCTGCCGAGAACGAACTCGTCGTGCACAACGAGAAATTCCTGAGCCTCGGTCTCAACCCGACGCGGCTGCAGGACGGATTGCTTTCGGAAATCGTCGATGTCGCCAAGAAATTCGCCTATCGTGTCGACAGAACGCGCGTGCCCGCCGTCTCCGCCTGGACCAAGGACATCGCGCCGCTGATCAACCACGACCCAGAAGGCAAGCGGCTGAAATCCGTTTCATGACATCGAACGATCCTTCGGAGGGGCTCCGCCCCTCCTCGCCTCCCCAAGCCGACCATGCCTATGTGACGCTCGTCACCAATGCCGATTATGCGCTTGGCGCCCGCGCACTGGCGCGCTCCATAACACGCACGGGCACGAAGGCCGATATCGTCGTGCTGCACACGGGCGGCGTTTCTGTCGATGTACTGGCGCCGCTTGCCGAATTCGGCTGCCGGCTGGTGGAGACCGACCTTCTGCCGCTTTCCGACGCCTTCAACGCGCGCCACCAGCGCCGGAACGTGCATGATAAGGCGCCCTTCACGAAAGGCCGAAAGCCCGACTTCCACTCGCCGCTCGACAACTTCTGCAAGCTCCGGCTCTGGCAGCTTACCGAATATCGGCGCTGCGTCTTCATCGACGCCGATGCGGTCGTGCTCCGGAACATCGACCGGCTGTTTGCCTATCCGGAATTCTCCGCTGCCCCCAATGTCTACGAAAGCCTTGCGGACTTTCATCGGCTGAATTCCGGCGTCTTCGTCGCCGAACCGTCAATGGCGACCTTCGACAGGATGATCACCCAGCTTGATGCGCCGGACGCCTTCTGGCCGCGCACCGACCAGACCTTCCTGCAAGCCTTCTTCCCGGACTGGCACGGTCTGCCAGTGACGATGAACATGCTGCAATATGTCTGGTTCAACCTGCCCGAACTCTGGGACTGGGGCTCAATCGGCGTGCTGCATTACCAGTATGAAAAGCCCTGGGAGACGGATCATCCGCGCCGGGAGGCCCTGCAGCCGCTTATCGATCTCTGGCATGGCTACCTGACAGGAGACGATATTCCGGACATCGCATCGCTCACCAACCCGGTCCGCCGATGACCCGCGTGCTTGTCTCCGGCGGCACGGGCTTCGTCGGCCGCTTCATCGTCGAGCATCTGCTGCAGGCGGGGTACGAGGTTGTGATCGGCGGTCGCACGCGGGCCCCAAACACCTTCTTCAGCGGGCCTGTTGGTTTCGTGCCCCTGTCGCTCGATCCGACGAGCGATCACAGCGCGGCCTTTGGCAATGTCCAGTGTTTCGTCCATGCCGCCTTCCAGCACATCCCTGGCCGATATCGAGGCGGCGAAGGCGATGATCCCGAGAGCTTCCGCCGCGCCAATCTCGATGGTTCGGTCCGGCTTTTCGAAACGGCACGCGAACAGGGCGTAGGGCGCTGCATCTTCCTGTCGAGCCGCGCGGTCTACGGAACGCACCCAGCAGGCGCCGTGCTGTCGGAGGGATCGACCTGCCATCCCGAGAGCCTCTATGGCGCGCTCAAGCTTGCGGCGGAGCGGCAACTAGAACTGCTGGGCACCGACAACTTCAGGACAGCAAGCCTACGCGTCACCGGCGTCTACGGAGCACCGGGCAACGGGGCGTCGCACAAATGGCAGGCTCTGTTCGACGACTATCTGCAGGGCCGCCCGGTTACACCGCGGGCCGGCACGGAAGTGCATGGCGACGATGTCGCAGCCGCCGTGCGCCTCGTGCTCGAAGCGGAAACGCGCCGCTCACCGGTTTCGGTCTTCAACGTCTCCGATATCCTCGTCGACAACAGCATCATTCTGGAAATTGTTCGCCAAATCACCGGTTGTACGAACGACCTGCCCGAACCGGCCGCATTGACCGAATTCAACGCGATGGACTGTGGCCGTCTGCGCGCGCTCGGCTGGACGCCGGGCGGGCTCCCGCGGCTGCACGAGACGATCGAAAAGCTGCTCGGCTGAGACGCTGCGTAGAGCCGTTCTGTGTCGATCAAAGACTCCTTTAAGGAGTATTAATTTACAATTTAATACCCCAGGTTGCTACCGAAAATCCGAGCTATGTTGGCTGCGCGGAACGGTTCCGGTCCGTGCAAAAAGCTCAACCCTCCCGTCGATCGACGGCGCTTCGAAGGAAATCAATCATGCCTATCGAGACGTTGAATCCTGAAGTCTGGAAGCTTGTCGGCACTTTG
This sequence comes from Ensifer sp. ENS03, assembly GCF_014852035.1. Taxonomy (NCBI): domain Bacteria; kingdom Pseudomonadati; phylum Pseudomonadota; class Alphaproteobacteria; order Hyphomicrobiales; family Rhizobiaceae; genus Ensifer; species Ensifer sp. ENS03. Next base: position 165,680 of record NZ_JACVAV010000005.1, read on the forward strand.
AACGGTGAATGGAAAACGAATGGCGGCAAGGATTTCGGCTGGGGCACGGTCAAGACCTCATCGCAAACCTTGACTGCAAACGCCTTGCTTTCGGTCTACAAGCTGATGCGCGGCAACCAGAATCTGACGCGCGACTACTACCTCGTCGTCGGGGATGTCTATCACGGCATCCAGGGTTCGCCATCCACTCCGTCGTCCAACTGGGTATCGGTCGGCTTTTACGCCAATCACATGAAGCTGCGCCTCGAGACGAACTCGCAGCAGGCGCGGCTCGTAACGTTCGGGCCGAACAGCACCGTCGAGCAAGCGACGATCAGTTTCTCGATCGGCGGCGAGCTCAGCGCCGAATACAGCAAGGAAGGCCCGAAGGGCGGCGCCTCGCTCAGCGCCAATGTCGGTGTCAGCTTCACGGCCTCCGAGGTTTCGTTTGCGGCACGCCCCGCAACGCAATCGATCGAGTGGCAGGCGAGATTGCCCCATGTCGGCTGGGTTTCGGCGGGAGTGCCGGCAAATCCCGGTCGCCCGTCCTATGCCGGTTACATCTGGAATGCGGCCGCGATCATCGAGGTTCCGCAAGGCGCGACGCCCAACTTCAAAGGGCGCTTCGAAGTGGACTTCGAGTTCAATTGGACGCGCGGCATTCGCAAGCGGTCGTTCACGCCCGAGATCGATCTCGTCTACCAGTCCCTTACCAGGACGGGCACCAGCGACATCGAGGTTATTCCGCCGCTGCCGACGATACTGGAGACATTGCGCTCTCTCGCCTCTTCGACCGGTCGGGACGGCAAGACCGACACCTTCCTGGCAGCGCTGGAAAACTCTCGTGTGATCGATGCGCTCGGCGACAGCAATCTTGACCAGATCGTCATCGCGCCAACCAACCTGGCCGTCCAGACCTACTTCGACCAGCACCCGCAAATCGCGCTCGAGGCCGTTTCGCCGGCAAACCAGGCCTGGCTCGATAGCTGGGTCGCCGAACGGATCATCAGCACACCGCCCGGCTCTGTTGAACTGGCAACACTCAGTGCGTCGGTAAAGAGCATGAGCGAGGGAGAATGGTACCAGTGCGCGGACGGCCTGCTGCTGGTCACCGACACCTATGAGGTGGCGTCCGGCCTGCGGGGCGCAGTGCGAAGCGGAGCCATCAGGGCCGCCTGACGCACCGTGACAAACGGGCGCCCTGCTCGGCTCAACAGAGCGGGCGGGCGGAAGCAAACAGACCTGGCGTCGTCTTGATGCCAGGCTCTTTCAGCGCAAGACCGGACGAACCCGGAATTTGTCGCTCAGCCGAGATCGATCACCACGATCTCCGGCGGCATGCCGAAGCGAACCGGCGCAAGCGAGCAGCCGAGACCGCCGGAAACGATCAGATTGCAATCGTTCTCGGTCACATGGCCGTAGGCGTAACGCTCGCCGAAACGCGAGGGCACGACCGGCGCATAGCCGAGAAACCGCACCTGGCCGCCATGGGTATGGCCCGACAGTGTCAGCGCGACACGCGACGGAACACGCGGGAACACATCCGGCTCATGCGCCATGAGGATGACCGGATCAGTATCGCTCACCTGGGCGAGCGTACCGTCGAGATCGTCGAGACCGCTCATGCGCTTGCGTTGCCACTTCTTGCCGGGCACCAAGGCAAGCTGATCTTCGAGGCCAGCGATCCAGAAGCCCTGCCCCTCCTTCTCCAGTCTCACCGCCCGGTTGCTATAGACGTTGATGCCGACGTCCTGCAGCGCCTTGTGCCCGAAGGTCGGCCCGCCGCCGTTCTTCTGCGCGGTCCGGTCTTCCCACCAGTCATGATTGCCCATGACTGCGTGGACGCCGAGCGGCGCCTCGAGTGTGGCCAGCGCCTTCGACCATTCGCTGGAATGCACATAGCTGGTGACGAGGTTCATCCCGGCCACATAGTCGCCGAGCAGCAGCGTGATATCGCCGCCAAGGCTGTTGGCCTGCCGGCAGATCGAAGCGATACGGCTTGCCGGCATCCAGGGCTCGCACGCGTGGATGTCGGTGAGCACGACGGCGCGCAGCTTGAGGCCCGGTGTCCAATTGGGTGGCGTCAATTTGTATCGGGTGACGTTCAGCCGGGCCAGAGGTTCGACGGCAAAGGCGTAGCCGCCCAGTGCCGCCATGCTGACGATACCGCCGCCGATCAGTTTCAACAATCCGCGGCGGCTGATCATCTAGTCGTCGTCCTCTAATGTCAGGCGAAACTGGGTCGCCTCCATCTCCTTGGGGGGATTAAGGCCGATATGTTTCCAGGCATTGGCGGTCAAAATACGGCCGCGCGGCGTGCGTTGGATGAAGCCCTGCTGGATCAGATAGGGCTCGATGATGTCTTCGATCGCATCACGCGGCTCCGAAAGGCCCGCCGCTATGGTCTCGATGCCGACGGGACCGCCGCCGAAGTTCTGCGCGATCATGAAGAGGTAGCGCCGGTCGAGCTGGTCGAGGCCCATATTGTCGACGAGCAGCCGCGTCAGCGCCTCGTCCGCGAGCTCCTTGGTCACGGCTTCGGCACGCGCCACTTCGGCGAAGTCGCGCACGCGGCGCAACAGCCGGCCGGCGATGCGCGGCGTACCGCGGGCGCGGCGGGCGATCTCGCGGGCGCCGTCGTCGGTCATGCCGAGGCCCATCAGCCGGGCGCCACGCCGGACGATCGATTCCAGCTCTTCGACCGTGTAGAAATTGAGCCGCACCGGAATGCCGAAACGGTCGCGAAGCGGCGTCGTCAGAAGCCCGAGGCGGGTGGTTGCCGCCACCAGCGTGAACTTCGAAAGGTCGATCTTCACCGACCGCGCCGCCGGGCCTTCGCCGATGATGAGGTCGAGCTGGAAGTCCTCCATCGCAGGATAGAGGATTTCCTCGACGGCCGGATTGAGCCGGTGGATTTCGTCGATGAAGAGCACGTCGCGCTCTTCGAGATTGGTGAGCAGGGCCGCGAGATCGCCGGCCTTGGCGATCACAGGGCCGGAAGTCGAGCGGAAATTGACGCCGAGCTCCTTGGCCATGATCTGCGCCAGCGTCGTCTTGCCGAGACCGGGAGGGCCGACGAAGAGCACGTGGTCCAGCGCCTCGCCGCGGTTTTTCGCCGCCTCGATGAAGATCTTCAGGTTGGCGCGCGCTTCCGCCTGGCCGGTGAAGTCATCCAGCGTCTGCGGGCGCATGGTCGCATCGAGGTCTTCACCGCGCTTTTCCGGCGTTATCAGGCGTGCGGAGTCAGTCATGCGTTCGTTCCATTCGGTCGGGCAGCTCAGCGCTGCAACCCGTCATCATGCCGGGCACGATGCGTTCTGCCTTCTGTGCCCAGCCAAGGCAAGCGTTCATCGCGCCAGTTCTTTCAGGCCAAGGCGAATGAGCTTGGCGCTGTCGCCGCCTTCGCCGCCGTTCTTCAAGGCCGCCGCAACGGCATTGGCCGCCTGGTCGCGCGAGTAGCCGAGATTGGTGAGCGCCGAAACCGCATCGGAAACCGGCGCGGAGGCGACGCCTTCGCCAAGCTCCTGCTTGAGGCCGATCGAGGCCGACATCTCGCCGGCGAAGGACGGCGCCTTGTTCTTCAGTTCCGTGACGATGCGCACCGCCACCTTGGGCCCGACACCGGGCGCACGGGAGACGGAGGTCTTGTCCTGCAGCGCGATCGCATTGGCCAATTCCCCCGGCGTCAGGGTGGAAAGCACGGCCAGCGCCACTTTCGAGCCGACCCCCTGCACGCTCTGCAACAGCCGGAACCATTCCCGCTCCAGCGCCGTCAGGAAGCCGAACAGCTTCAACTGGTCTTCGCGCACATACGTCTCGATGAAGAGCACCGCCGCCTCGCCCGCCGATCCGAGCCTGGACAGCGTGCGCGCCGAACAAAAGGCAACGTAGCCGACGCCATGCACATCGAGCACGACGTGATCCTCGGCGATCTCGTCGATGGTACCCTTCAATTTGCCGATCATGTGGCGTCTCTCGCGGTGGGTTCTGGATGGTCATCGGACCATCGGAAATTATCGTGTCGGGCGCAACTACGCCATCAATGCGGCAAGCCGGCTCGTCACCGATTGCCGGTTGTGGGCATGGCAGATAGCGATCGCCAGTGCGTCCGCCGCATCGTTGCCCTTGAACTCGGCCTTCGGCATCAGAACCTTCAGCATCATGTGGATCTGCTGCTTCTCGCCATGGCCGACACCGATCACCGCCTTCTTGACCGCGTTCGGCGCATATTCGGCGACCCTGAGGCCTGCGCGTGCCGGCACCAGCATGGCGATGCCGCGCGCCTGGCCGAGTTTCAGCGTCGCTGTCGCGTCCTTGTTGACGAAGGTCTGCTCCACCGCCGCCTCGTGTGGCTGATAGCTGTGCACCACCTCGGCAAGGCCGTCATGCAGCTGGCAAAGTCTGGAGGCGAGGTCCATGTCACCATCCGACGTCACCGTGCCCGAGGCGACGAAACGCAACGAATTGCCGAGCGTCTCGATGATGCCCCAGCCGGTACGACGGAGCCCCGGATCGATGCCGATGATGCGAATCGTGGTCTGCATGAATTTCACCCTATGATGTCAGTCCGGACGCTGCCAGCAAAAAGTGAACAAAACAAAAACATACGCACAGTTGAGGCGCGGCCTCAGGTTTTCTTCGGCACCGGCCTTGGATTGAGGAAAATTGAGCTTACATAGCCTTGCATCAATTTCTCTCAATAAAGGCCTTTGCCATGGCGACTTTCTCCGTCCTCGATCTTTCCCCGATCACTGAAGGCGGCAGCGTCGCCCAATCGCTGGAGAATTCGCGTCGTCTGGCCCAGGCGGCCGAGGAGAACGGCTACACCCGCTTCTGGCTGGCCGAACATCACGGCATGAAGGGCATCGCCAGTGCGGCGACCTCGATCGTGATCTCGCACGTGGCGGCAGCGACGAAGACGATCCGTGTCGGCTCCGGCGGCATCATGCTGCCGAACCACTCGCCGCTTGTCATCGCCGAACAGTTCGGAACGCTCGCCGCCCTCTACCCCGGCCGCATCGACCTCGGCCTCGGCCGTGCGCCCGGAACCGACATGCGCACCGCCCAGGCCCTCCGACGCAACATGGAGGCGAGCGGCAACAACTTCCCGAACGACGTCGTCGAACTGCAGGCACTGCTCGGCCCCGTCGCCGAGGACCAGAAGATCATCGCCGTGCCCGGCGCCGACACCAATGTGCCGATCTGGCTGCTCGGCTCAAGCCATTTCAGCGCCCATCTCGCCGGCATGCTCGGCCTGCCCTTCGCCTTCGCCTCGCATTTCGCGCCGGACATGCTGCTCTCGGCGCTGGAGATCTACCGCGAGCGCTTTACCCCCTCCGAGACCCTTGCCAAGCCGCAGGTGATGGTCGGCGTCATGGGGGTTGCCGCCGATACGGACGAGGAGGCGAACTACCTCTTCACCTCCATGCAGCAATCCTTCGTGGCCCTGCGCCGCAACGCGCGCGGGCAGTTTCCGCCGCCGGTCCAGTCGATGGATGGGCTCTGGAGCTATGACGAGAAGATCTTCGTCGACCATTCGATGATGTATGCGGTGGTCGGAGGGCCAGAGACGATCCGGCGCAAGATCGGGGCGTTCCTCGAGCAGACAAAGGCCGACGAACTGATCATCTCCATGCCGATCTTCGACATGCAGGCGCGGCTGAATTCGCTTCGCCTCTTCGCCGACGCCCAGCGCGATCTCGCCAAGGCGGCGTAAAGCCGGCCGATCAGATTGCCCCGAAAGCGGGTGCGATCTCTTCCAGATTGGCAAAGAACCGATCCGGCCCGAGCCCTTGCAGGAAGACCGGGTCGGCATAGCCCCAGGCAACCGCACCGGCCGCCACGCCCGCCTTTCGCGCCGCATCGATATCGCGCGCCTCGTCGCCGATCGCCAGGATGCGAGCCGCATCGAGGCCGGAGTGCCGGATCGCACGCTTGAAGTGCTGTGCCTTGCCGAAAAGCGCGGCACCGCATTCGAAGAGATCAATCGTCGCTGCCGCCTCGCCGAGTGCGGCGCGAATACCCTGCTCCGCGTTCGAACTCACGATCGCAATGCCGATGCCCGCCGCCTTCAATTTCCAGAGAAGCTCAGCGGCGCCCGGAAACAGCCGGACGCTTGCCGCTTCAGTCGCCATAGCACGGCGCATGAAGGTGGCGATCTGCGGCAGTTTCCAAACGGGCACGCCGAGATGCGCGATGATCTCGCGGCTGCCCATGGTGCGCAACGACTGGAACTCCTCGACCGAGAGTTCGCGGAAGCCGTAGCGCCGTGCAGCCGCGTTGCACGCCGTCATGAAACTCGCCGCCGTATCGGCAAGCGTGCCGTCGAAATCGAAGATCGCGAATTCATAGGTCATCGGGCCATCCAAAGAAAAACCCGCGGCCTTTCGGACGCGGGTGAAAATTCTGCGAGCGACGGTCGTCCCAATCAGGCCGACAGCTTCGCCAGGATCTCGTCCGAGACTTCGAAGTTCGAATAGACGTTCTGGACGTCGTCGTCGTCTTCAAGGATGTCGATGAGCTTCATCAGCGACTGCGCCTTTTCTTCATCGACCGGAACGGTGTTCTGTGCCTTCCAGATCGCCTTGACCGTCTCGGCTTCGCCGAGCGTGTCTTCGAGCGCCTTGGACACTTCGCCGATCGCCTCGAAACCGCAGATGATCGTGTGGCCGTCCTCGTCAGTGGTGACGTCGTCGGCACCCGCTTCGATCGCCGCATCCATCACCTTGTCGGCGTCACCGACGGAGAGCTTGTAGGTGATCTCGCCGACGCGATCGAAGGAGAAGGAAACCGAGCCGGTTTCGCCGAGCGCGCCGCCGGCCTTGGTGAAGGTCGAGCGCACGTTCGAGGCGGTGCGGTTGCGGTTGTCGGTCAAGGCTTCGACGATGACGGCAACGCCGCCCGGGCCATACCCCTCGTAGCGGACTTCTTCGTAGTTCTCCGCGTCGCCGCCGGAGGCCTTCTTGATCGCCCGTTCGATGTTGTCCTTCGGCATCGACTGCGCCTTGGCGTTCTGGATCGCCAGGCGCAGGCGCGCGTTCATCGCGGGATCGGGCATGCCCGACTTGGCGGCAACCGTGATTTCGCGCGCGAGCTTGGAAAACATTTTCGAGCGCACCGCATCCTGACGGCCCTTGCGGTGCATGATGTTCTTGAACTGTGAATGGCCAGCCATGGCACCCTCTGCATGCATTAATTTGAATGGAATGGGGCGCCTTATAGTTTTATTGCCGCTTTCCGTCCAGCCGGGGGGCGGTTTTTCAGTTGGCCGAGACCTGCGCGCGGCTCAAGAGGAAGCTGTGTCCGTCGTCACGGCGGCAGGAAAGGCCAGTGCGTTCCGACACGCAGGAGAACGGCCCTCGCGACCAGCTTTGCCCATAGTCGAGCACAGTCCCAGTCGAACAGCAGCTGGGATCGCCGACGGCGTGATTGAGCGTGGCGGCTCCCGCCCGGCCAAGGGTCGCCCTGACATAACGCGGCGCGACGATATCGCAGGCCAGCTCCGGACCGCCATCGGCGGGCTGATAGACGGACGTGCCGCCAGCCGGCGTGTAGATACAGCCGATATTGCCCGAGGGCATCGCGAAGATCTCCGGCTCACCCGCCGGTCGGACCGTGGTCTCCGGCTGGCTTTGCGGCTGTTGCCCCTCGGGAGACGGCATGCGCGGCGGCGGCGCGCCACCGGCCTCGGCAAGAGTCGAGAAGGAGAGAAAGAACGATACGCCAACCACGAGCAACTTCATCGGGCGATCCCAGGATGTTCAAACGCCCTTGAGGATATAAATCAGTGGTTTGCTTGGCAAGGAACGCAGGGATACTTTGATACTGGCGCTGTCGGCGTAACGCTTGTCGTAGTCGTCCCCGAACATGTCCAGAAAGGCGTCGATCGGCGGGCCACGGCGGTGCATCGGCAGGATCAGCGAGGCGCGCAGCCGGCTGACCACCCGGCTCATGCTCTCGGCACCCATGGTCAGGCCGCCATCGACAGGCACCATGAGCACGTCCAGCCGGCCGATCTGGCTGTAGTGGCTGTCATCGAGTTCATGGTGCAGATGGCCGAGATGGCCGATGCAGAGATCCGCCACCTCAAAGATGAAGATCGAGTTCCCGTCGTGCTCCATGGCGCCGCCGCCGGCGCGGATGTCGGTCGTCACGTTGCGGATGTAGGCGTCGCCGACCACGAGATCGTGGCGCGCCGGTTGGCCGCTATCGCTCCAGCCGTGCAGCACGGTCTTGATCGCCGGATCCGGCGTCAGCGTGTAGTGGCTCGAATGCGCCTTGTTCATGGTCGCGACCGTCGGCGGCATCGACGGTGCATACCAGCCGCTATAGTCGGTTGCGATCGAGACGCCGCCGGGCGTCTCGATCAGGAAGGTGGAATGGCCGAGATAGCTGATCGTCACCTCGCCGGCCGTCGTCTGCCCCTTGGTGGCAGCCGCGGGCGTGAAACTGGCAAAGGTTGCCTGGGGGAGCGCTTCGGCGATCGCCTGGCATTGGCTGACAGGGCGCGGCTGTTGCTGCGCATGGGCGACCGATGGCCAGAACGCGTGGATGAACCATATGGCGGCAAATGTGTAGACAAAGTACCGGAGCATCAGCCTTCACCTCTCTCACTTGCCGCCTGACCTCGGGCCTTGGGGGCACGCGGCGGGCAGGTATTGAACAGCGAATGGAAGCCTTTGCCTTCGCTCGACCGAACGGTGGCGTCACGGGGCGCGGAAAGAATTGTTCAAGGGCCCGGCCACGTCCAGTTACAAACGGCAGGCGGTGCTCACGTTTACGTCACCGGCCCTGAGACCGATAAGGCAATGATAGCCTCTTCAAAGCCAAATGCCCCGGCATTGCTGCCGGGGCATTCGTCAGATTGTCGTCGGGCCTTCCCTATTCGGCCGGGTGCGGCGCCGGCTCGCTCACCGCCGCCTTGCGTCGCCGGAACGACCGGAGCGCGACGTAGAACACCGGCGTCAGGAACAGGCCGAGGAACGTTACCCCGAGCATGCCCGAAAACACCGCCGTGCCGAGCGACTGGCGCATTTCGGCACCCGGGCCGGTCGCGATCATCAGCGGCACCACGCCGAGGATGAAGGCAAAGGCGGTCATCAGGATCGGACGCAGGCGAAGCTGGCTCGCCTCCACCGCCGCCTCGATCGGCGTCTTGCCCTCGTCTTCGCCCTGCCGCGCGAACTCGACGATCAGGATCGCGTTCTTGGCTGCAAGACCGATCAGAACGATGAGCCCGATCTGGGTCAGCACGTTGTTGTCGAGCCCACGGATGAACACGCCGACCAATGCGGCCAGCACGCCGAGCGGCACGATCAGGATGATCGCCAGCGGCAGAACCCAGCTTTCGTACTGGGCCGACAGCGCCAGGAACACGAAGACGACCGACAGTGCGAAGATGAACACCGCGGTGTTGCCTGTCTGGCGCTCCTGGTAGGCGAGTTCCGTCCACTCGAAGGTCGTGCCTTGCGGCAGGATCTGGGCGGCGAGCGCCTCCATCTTGTCGAGAGCCGTACCGGTCGAGACACCGACCGCAGGGTTACCCTGGATCGGCACCGAGACGTACATGTTGTAGCGCTGCACCAGCGTCGGACCGGCCGTATCCTGGATCTCGACGAGCGTACCCATCGGCACCAGCGCACCGGTCGCCGAGCGCACCTTCAGCGCCAGGATGTTGTCGCGCTCGACGCGGTACTGCTGGTCGGCCTGCGCCCGCACCTGGTAGACGCGGCCGAAGGCGTTGAAGTCGTTGACGTAGGACGTACCGAGGTTGATCGACAGCGCCTCGAAGATGTTGGGGATCGGCACGTTGAGTGTGCGCGCCTTGTCGCGGTCGATCGCCAGGAAGTATTGCGGACTGGAGGCCGAGAAGGTGGTGAAGACCCCGGTCAACCCTTCCGTCTGGTTGGCAGCGCCCATCATCTGGTAGGCAAGCCCGAGCGCGCGGCGCATGTCGGAGCTCTGTCGGTCCATGATTTGCATCTTGAAGCCGCCGGAGTTGCCGATGCCGCGCACGGAGGGCGGCGGCACGGCGATGATGAAGGCTTCCTGGATGCTCTGCAGGCTGCCATAGAGCTGGCCGATGATCTGGTTGGCCCCCTGCCCGTTCTTCAGCCGCTCTTCGAAGCTTTCGAAGGAGGCGAAGACCACGCCCGAATTGGACGCGTTGGTAAAGGTCGCACCGTTGAAGCCGGCAAAGGCAACAGCACTTTTCACGCCCGGCACGTCCTGGATGATCTTCGAGGCCCGCTTGACGACGGCGTCCGTCCGGTCGAGCGAAGCGCCGTCCGGCAGCTGGATGACGACGATCGCATAGCCCTGGTCCATGGTCGGCACGAAGCCGCGCGGCACGATCTGCGCCATGTACCAGGTGGCCCCCAGCAGCCCGACGAAGACGAGAAGGGCCGCGGCCAGCGCCACCTTCGTCGAGACGAGCTTGCGCACGACCCATGCATAGCCCGACGCCATCCGGTCGAAACCATTGTTGAAGCCGTTCGCCAAGGCCTTGCCGAAGCGCGTCAGCGGATTGCGGCTTTCATGATGGCCGTTCTCGTGCGGCTTCAACAGGATAGCCGCCAGCGCCGGTGACAGTGTCAGCGAGTTGAAGGCGGAAATCACCGTTGCGACCGAGATCGTCACGGCGAACTGCAGGTAGAACTGGCCGGCGATGCCGGGGATGAAAGCCGTCGGCACGAACACCGCGGTCAACACCAGCGAGATCGCGATGACGGCCGCCCCCACCTCGTCCATGGTCACATGCGACGCCTCGCGCGGGGTCATCCCTCGCGCGAGATTTCGCTCGACATTCTCGACCACCACGATCGCATCGTCGACGACGATACCGATCGCCAGCACCAGGCCGAACAGCGTCAGCATGTTCAGCGAGAAACCGAAGGCATAGAGGAAGGCGAAGGTGCCGACGAGTGACACGGGGATGGCGACGATCGGGATGATCGCTGTGCGCCACGATTGCAGGAAGACGAGAACGACGATGGCAACGAGAATGGCCGCCTCGGCGATCGTCTTGTAGACCTCGTTGATCGATTCCGAGATGAACTCTGTCGGGTTGTAGACGATGCGGTATTCGAGCCCGTCGGGGAAGTCCTTGGAAACGTCGGTCATCACCTTCTGGATCTGCTCGGCGGCGTCGAGCGCATTGGTGCCCGGCCGCGAGAAGATGCCGAGCGCCACCGCCGGGCTGCCGTCGAGATAGCTGTTGTTGACGTATTCGCGAGCACCGAGTTCGACACGCGCGACGTCCTGCAGCTGCACGAGGCGACCGCTTTCCGTCGCCTTGACGATGACATAGCGGAACTGCCGCGCGTCGCTGAAGCGGCCGTCCGTCGTGACCGTGTATTGGAACGCGCTGTCGCCCGGCGCCGGCGGACCACCGATCGAACCGCCGGAGACCTGCACGTTCTGCTCGCGCAAAGCCTGCACCACGTCACCGGCCGTCATACCATAGGCCGACAGCTTCTCCGGATCGAGCCAGACACGCAGCGCATATTCGCGCTCGCCGAACAGGATGACGTCGCCGACGCCATCGAGCCGGACGAGCAGGTCGCGAATGCGGGTGCGCGCATAGTTCGAGACGTAGAGCTGGTCATAGCGTTCGGTCGGCGACAGGAGATGCACGACCATCATCAGGTCGGGCGAACTCTTGGCCGTGGTGATGCCGATCCGCCGGACTTCTTCCGGCAGCCGGGGCTCCGCGATCGACACGCGGTTCTGTACCAGCACTTGTGCCTGGTCGAGGTCGGTGCCGAGCTTGAAGGTGATCGTCAGCGCCATCGAGCCGTCGGCGGTCGAATAGGAGGACATATAGAGCATGTTCTCGACGCCGTTGATTTCCTGTTCGAGCGGCGTCGCGACGGTGTTGGCAACGGTATCGGCGTCAGCACCCGGATAGGCGGCGCGAACGACGATGGTCGGCGGGGCGATTTCCGGGTACTGCGCCACGGGAAGCTGAAAATAGGCGATACTGCCGACGATCAGCAGCACGATCGACAGCACCGACGCGAAGATCGGCCGGTCGACGAAGAAGTGAGCAAACCTCATTGCGCCGCCCCCGCTGCTTGCGCTTCGGGGGGAAGCTGCACCGTCTCGGGCTTCACCTTGGTGCCGGGCCGCGCCCGCATCAGACCGTTGACGACAATGGTCTCGTCGCCGGTCATGCCGGAGCGGATGACGCGGTAGCCATGCAGCTTCGGGCCGAGACGCACGGGCTTGGTCACCACCGTTCCATCCCCGGTCACCTCATAGACGATGCGCTCGTTCTGGTCGGCGCCGATCGCTTCGTCCGGAATGAGGACGGCCTTGTAGGTGTTCGAGCCTTCGATCTGCACACGGCCGAAGAGACCGGGCTGCAGCACGAGGCTCGGGTTATCGAGACGGGCGCGCACGCGCATTGTGCCGCTCTGCGGATCCACGCGGTTTTCGGCGAAGTCGAGCTTGCCCTTGAACGGCTCCTCTTGCGAGTCGGCGATGGTGACCAGCACTTCGAGCGAGCCGCCGCCTTCCTGCAGCGCGCTGCCGCGCTCGCGCGCGACCCGTGCATAGGAAAGCAGCCGCCGTTCGTCGACGTCGAAGTAGAAATCGATCGGGTCGAGCGACACGATCGTCGTCAGCACCGTCTGGTCAGCCTGGACGAGGTTGCCCGTCGACAGCAGGCGCCGGTCGACGCGGCCGCTGAGCGGCGCGGTGATGGTGGTGTAGTCGAGGTCGAGCTTGGCACGCTCGACCGCCGCTTCCGCGCCGCGCACCAGCGCCTGCGCCGACAGGAGTTCGCGGCGGTGATCGTCGAGCGTCGAGACCGAAAGCGTGCCGGTGCCCGTCAGCGATTGCGTCCGCTTGAACTGGGCCTCGGCGAATTCCAGAGACGAGCGCGCCGATTCCAGCGTCGATTCGGCCTGGGAGAGAGCCGTACGATAGGGCCGCTGGTCGATGACGAAGAGCTTGTCGCCCTTCTTCACCAGGGCGCCATCGGTGAAATTGACCTCGTCGAGATAGCCGCCGATGCGGGCGCGAACCTGCACCTCGTCGACGGGCTCGAAACGGCCGATGAACTCGTCGCTGTCGATGACGTCCCGCACGACCGGCTTGGCGACGGTCACCACGGGCAGTTGCGCGTCCTGCGCCTGGGCACCGATTGCGGATAGAAGGGAAAGAGAAGCGCCGACGATCATCGGCAAATGCCACTGAGACAACATGCATGCCCTCCGAATGCACTTGGATCACGAGGGGCAGCCAATCGACCAGACCACCGCGATCGCTTTGAATATTTCAGAGCGGGGCCTGTGCGCAAAACAGCCGCATTACCCGTCCCGCTCCGCACAAATCCTCGGATCGGCAGCGATCCGAGAGGCAAAGTCACACAAGCAATCAAATGATACAGCGGCCTTGCGCCCTTCGGCCCGCGAACGCTGTCAGGTCAAATTCGCTGGGCAGCGAGCAATTGCCCGTGGCGCAGCGACAACAGCACATGCCCGCAATCCAGGACTGCGCACACCATTCATTCTGCAAAAACCCACGAATACATCACGCCCCGGCCCGGCGTGATTTCGCGATAACCTGCCATCATTTGATGGGGTTGTCACCTTGAAAAAAATCAATTCCAATAAGGCGATACGGGACAACCAAAGGTGCCCGCGCGCAGCTTCGCGCTGCGTTCAGAATGCCGCCTGACCGGCCTTAAGACCAGAAATCCGGGATCGTTTCCGCCAGTCTCGGCCCCAGTCGCAGCGGCGCGATCTTCTCGGCAAGCCCGGTGCGATCGGAGATCTCGACCCCGAGACCGCAGATGGTGGCCGGACCCGAGGCCGCCTCGAAGCGCCCCTTCGGCATCTTCGAGATGAAGCGGTTGAGCGGCTCCTCCTTGTCCATGCCGAGCGAGGAATCGTAGTCGCCGCACATGCCGGCATCGCTCATATAGGCGGTGCCGCCGTTGAGGATCTGGTGGTCGGCGGTCGGCACGTGCGTATGCGTTCCGACGACGAGGCTGGCGCGACCGTCGACGAAATGGCCGAAGCACTGCTTCTCGCTGGTCGCCTCCGCATGGAAGTCGAACACGATCGCATCCGCCTGCTCGCCGAGCGGGCAGGCATCGAGGATGGCCTCGGCCGACTTGAAGGGGTCGTCGAGTTCGGGATGCATGAAGACGCGGCCCATGACGTTGGCGACCAGCACGCGCGCGCCATTGCGGGCAAAGAACAGGTTGGATCCGCGGCCGGGCGTGCCGGCCGGATAGTTGGCCGGGCGCAGGAACTGGTCGTGCCGCTCGCAGAAGACCACCGCTTCCTTCTGGTCCCAGACGTGGTTGCCGGTGGTCACCACGTCGGCGCCGGCGTTGATCGTCTCGAGGAAGATGTCTTCGGTAATACCGAAGCCGCCCGCGGCGTTCTCGCCGTTGACGATGACGAAATCGAGCTTAAGGTCGCCGATCAGTCCCGGAAGCCGCTCCCAGACCGCCGTGCGGCCCGTCTTGCCCACCATATCTCCCAGAAACAGAAGCCTCATGCTCGCTCAAATCCCACCAGGGCAGTTCCGGCGGAAGCGCGTCAGCGGTTGTGGCGGCCGGACCTGCGTAAAACAAAGAGGTAGAGCGTCTACACGATCCTGGGCCGACAGGAAACGCCCAAGATCGATTCCGCGTGGGATCGCGAACCAATCTTCCGCCTCGGCCCGCGCGATTTCAAAGCGCCGGGCCGTCGCTCAGCTTCGTCAATGACCTAGAAATGCCGGAATCCGCTCTCGGTGAGAACGGCATCCAGCGCCACATCGTGCGGTTCGGCCGGCACGGCAGCCACCTCCTGGCAGTCGAACGCGATGCCGATCAGTTTCGGCAGATGCCCCTTGTTGCGCAACCGGTCGATGGCCCGGTCGTAATAACCGGCACCGTAGCCGATCCGGTGACCGGTCGCGTCAAAGGCAGAAAGCGGCACGAGCATGATATCCGGGTCGAGCACCGGAGCATCCGGGCCAGGCCCCGTCGTGCCGAAGCCGGTTGAGATGATGTCGACGCCATCGAGAAGTTCGCGAAAGACGATCGTCTTCTTGTCCATGATCACAGGCAGGCAGAGCCGGGCGCCGCGACTCTTCAGCCGCGCCATCAGCGGCCGGATATCGACCTCGGAGCGGATGGGCCAGAAGCCGGAAACGATGTGGCCCGGATCGAGCGCAATGACGTCGCCGGCATGGTCGGCCATGGTCAGGCTCGCCTCGATCCGTATCTCCGCGGGCATCGCATCGCGCAATGCCAGCCGCTCGTTGCGCAGCGCCGCCTTCAGGTCTTTCGGTGACATCGTGCCCTCTCCTGCCTCATGCCATCGTCGCGGACGAATTCTCCTCCCGAAATGGCACAACCCGTCACTTTCTCGCCGATTCCCGGCTCAATCACCAGCCTATGTACCCGATGTCGCCCGTGCACATTCACCCGCATCGCCGCTTTTGCCGCGGTTTGCGACAGCACTGCCAGCGCCTTCCCGGTTCGGCACAGCATTAGCGTTCCGTTCATCATGGACGACGGTTCCGCTTTCGCGCATTGGCGAGCGCATGCAAATAAAGACGCGATTTCAAATAATTAGCAGGAACTAATGCCCGTGTTCGATGTATGGACGCGCTCCTGCAGGCAGCAGTGGAAAAGCCGACGTCCATGAAGGACCAGATGAAAGAACTCGAACCGTTGGAACTGCGTTGCCTGACGCTTGCAGCCCGCGGCCGCACGCGCCAGGACATGATGCGCGAAACCGACATTCCGCTCGACCGGATCGACCGCGCGCTGGAAGACGCCATGCGCAAGTTGCAGGCCGGCAATCTGGCCGAAGCCGTCTTTCGTGCCGCAAGGCTCGATCTCATCTCGTAAGGATTGGCGCGGGGACGGCCTAGAGCATCCAGTGCGACCGATAGACCGCCTGCCCCAAGATCCGCTCCCGCTGCCGAAGGTCAGGGTCGCCTGCCGAGATCCCGACGTCGCGCAGCAGCAACGGCTTGTCTGCCGGCACCTCGACGGGCGCCTCGACAAACAGCAAATCGACAGTCCATTGCCTTGCCCTGCGTCGGGCGGTAACGAACGTTTCGGAAAAGGCGAGAACGGCAAGCACGCTCATGGCAAGGACTCGGGCGCAAGATGATCTGACGGGACGATCTTCGTCCTCGCATTGACATCTGACAAACGAATTGCAAGCATAACTGTCATCAGAAAATCTGATGGTTGAAGCCATGCCCCTTCCCCTCGATAGCGATCTGCTCAGAACCTTTCTCGCGGTTGTCGATACCAGCAGCGTCACGCGCGCCGCAGACATCGTCGGGCGCACCCAGTCGGCCGTCAGCATGCAGATCAGGAAGCTCGAGGATGTGCTCGGCGACGCCCTGTTCGAGCGCCATTCGCGCGGTGTGGTGCTGACGCCGCAGGGACTGCGGCTCGTCGACAATGCCAGGCGCATCGTTACCCTGCTTGACGACACGGCCGCCGCGCTCCGCCAACCCGCGCTCGACGGCGCGGTCCGGATCGGATTGCCGGAGGAATACATCAACTCGACCTTGCCGAAGGCGCTCGGCAGTTTCGCCGCCATCCACCCGGGCGTCGAAGTGACCGTGCAGCAGGGCGCGTCGATGACCAATGTCGCAGCGCTGGAAGCTGGCGAGATCGACCTTGCCGTCGTCTTCGAGCCCGGCGGAAAGACGAGGAACGAGGTGCTAATGATGGATCCGACCGTCTGGGTGACGTCGGAGCAGCACCGGACCGACGAGCGCCGCCCGGTACCGATCGCGACCTATACCTATCTCGAAGGCGGTTGGTGCGACGACCTCGCCCAGCGCAACTTGAGGAAATGCCGCATCGACAACCGCGTCGCCTATGTCAGCCGCACCAGCGGCGGCCTGATGGCGGCGGTGGTATCCGGCCTCGCCATCGCGCCGCTTGCCCGCAGCAGCATTCCGGCCGGCTGCCGCGAACTGACCGCCGATGACGGCTACACCGTCATCGATCACTCGAATGTCGTGCTGCGGATTTCAAAGGCCGGAAACGGCAAGGACCGGATCGTCGAGGCCATGGCCGACGCCATCCGCCGGGCCTTTGCCGGGGAGTGAATGAGCAACGGAAAGAGGGAGAAGTGCGATCCACACAACCGATGGATATTTTACGATCCCGGGTGCCTACAAAGTAGGTGGGCGCCATGTGTCCGAACCCACGGGTCCGGACAGGGACAGCTCCCTTAGGATCGAGTATGGCCCCGGGGATTGTGGTTCCTGTCGGGGAGCGCAGACCGCATTCGATATATAAAGTGTCTCGGTGCTTCGCGCCAGTGGCTCGCCGACGAAACCTTGTCAGCTCGACGGCGTCGTGGGGCGGCCGTTCAGCTTGGCGGCGATACCGTGGATCTGCTGGGTCACTTCGCTGAGCGCCGAGGCCAGCGCCTCCTCGTTCTTCAGCTGATCCGAAAGCGCGGCGTCGCGCCCGTTGGTCAGGTTGCCGACCTCGGCTTCGAGGTTCTTCAGCCGGCGATTGACCTCGCTGAGCTCGTCCATGACCATGATGCCGGCCATGACGGTCAGGCGCAGATCGCCGATCTCGCCAAACTGGGTCTTGAGGTGTCCGACATACTGATCGAAATTGGTGGCAAGCTCGATCAGATGATCTTCCTGCCCTTCCTCGCAGGCCATGCGATAGGCCTTGCCATCGATCGAAACTGTCACCTGCGCCATGTCGCTTGTTCCTAGCGGTCGAGCACCGCCCGAATGGTTTCCATCGCCGTCACGAGGCGACGGGAAACCTCACGGTTGACCTCCTCGAGCCGGTTTGCCCGGAACTGCGACTGATCGAGTTCCTGCGCCAGCCGCGACCGGTCGGTGTTGACGCGTCGCACCTCGCCCTCGAACTCGCTGAAGTCCCGCTCCCTGTCAAACCGACCGTCGATCGCATTCTCCAGGGATTGCACTGCGTTTCGCAGTTCGTCGATCGCCGCTTTGACAGTCTTTGCCGGCATGTGTTCCGAATACCTCGCCCATGAGGCCGAATCGCCCGAATCCCGTCCGCCGCTTCGGCTCGATCTTTTTTAAACCTATTACGTAAGTCTCAACAATGCCAAGTACAGCAAACAACAGCGGAAGCTGTGGATGGATTGCGTAGCCGGCTTTCTTCAACGGCAGTGCAGCAGGCTTATTGCATTGCGGAACAAGCACTCGGGCAGGGACCGAAGCAAGCTGCCGTCAAATGGCCGCGGAAGCCCCGTATTTATTGACTCGCACGGCGCACCTGCTATGTGTCAGCCGCTTCTTGCGCGGTCTTTGGAGGATAGAGACCGTTCCCTGACCACCGAACGCAAACGGAACAGTCATGATCTCTCGCGAAAAACACGACCGGATGGCAAATGCGATCCGTTTCCTCTCCATGGATGCCGTCGAGAAGGCAAATTCCGGCCACCCTGGCCTGCCCATGGGTGCAGCCGACATAGCGACAGTCCTCTTCACGCGCTATCTGAGCTTTGACCCCAAGAACCCCTCCTGGCCGAACCGCGACCGCTTCGTGCTGTCGGCCGGCCACGGCTCGATGCTGCTCTATTCGCTGCTCTATTTGACGGGCTACGAAGACATCTCCATCGACGAGATCAAGAACTTCCGCCAGCTTGGCGCCCGCACCGCCGGCCACCCGGAATACGGCCACGCCGCCGGCATCGAGACGACCACCGGTCCGCTCGGCCAGGGCATTGCCAATGCCGTCGGCATGGCGATCGCCGAGCGCAAGCTGCGCGACGAATTCGGCTCCGACCTGATGGAGCACTATACCTACGTGCTCGCCGGTGACGGCTGCCTCATGGAAGGCATCAGCCAGGAAGCGATTTCGCTCGCCGGCCACCTGAAGCTCAACAAGCTGATCGTCTTCTGGGACGACAACAACATCTCGATCGACGGCCCGATCTCGATCGCCGACTCGACCGACCAGCACGCCCGCTTCCGCGCCAGCAACTGGAACACCATTGCCGTCGACGGCCATGATCCGGAAGCGATCGCCGCTGCGATCGACCAGGCTCAGAAGTCCGACAAGCCGACGATGATCGCCTGCAAGACGACGATCGGTTTCGGCGCACCGAACAAGGCCGGCACCCACAAGGTTCACGGCTCGCCGCTCGGCGCCGAGGAAATCGCCGCCACCCGCAAGGCACTCGGCTGGGAAGCCGAAGCTTTCGTCGTTCCTTCGGACGTTCTCGACGCCTGGCGTCTGGCCGGCCTGCGCTCGACCAAGGCGCGCAAGGAGTGGGAAGACCGTCTTGAAAAGAGCGAGGCCGAGAAGAAGGCCCAGTTCGTTCGCCGCTTCTCCGGCGAGCTCGAAGGCCGTCTGTCCTCCGCCATCGACGACTACAAGAAGAAGCTCGCCGAAACCAAGCCGTCGCCGGCAACCCGCAAGGCTTCCGAAGACGCGCTCGAGGTCATCAACGGCGTTCTGGCCGAAACCATCGGCGGCTCGGCCGACCTGACCGGCTCGAACAACACCAAGACGAGCCAGACCAAGTCGATCACCCCTGACGACTTCTCCGGCCGCTACATCCATTGGGGTGTTCGCGAGCACGGCATGGCCGCTGCCATGAACGGCATGGCGCTGCATGGCGGCGTCATCCCCTATTCCGGCGGCTTCCTGATCTTCTCGGACTATTGCCGTCCGTCGATCCGCCTTGCCGCTCTGATGGGCATCCGCGTCATCCACGTGCTGACGCACGATTCCATCGGCCTTGGCGAAGACGGCCCGACGCACCAGCCTGTCGAGCATATGGCAGCGCTGCGCGCCATCCCGAACCTCCTGATGTTCCGTCCGGCCGACGCCACGGAAACGGCCGAGTGCTGGCAGCTGGCGCTCGAAAGCCACAACCGTCCGTCCGGCATCGCGCTGACGCGCCAGAACCTGATGGCCGTTCGCACCGAGTATGAGGAAGAAAACCTCTGCGCCCGCGGCGCCTATGACCTGATCTCGGCCGCCGACGCCAAGGTCACGATCTTCGCCACTGGCTCGGAAGTCGAAATCGCCGTCAAGGCCTGCCAGACGCTGACCGCCAAGGGCATCTCGACCCGTGTCGTCTCCGTTCCCTGCTTCGAGCTTTTCGCCGAGCAGAGCGAAGACTACCAGCAGGCGATCATCGGCAACTCGCCGGTCAAGATCGCCGTCGAAGCCGGCATCCGTCAGGGCTGGGATCACTTCATCGGCAGCGATGGCACCTTCATCGGCATGTCGAGCTTCGGCGCTTCCGGCCCCTACAAGGAGCTTTACAAGCACTTCGGCATCACGCCCGAGGCGGTGGTCGCCGCCGCGGAAACGAAGCTCGCCTGATCAATCTGCGGGGCGCGCCGAAAGGTGCGCCCCGCTTTTTTTCGTACCACGTCAGTCAGACAGGGAGAGACCCATGACAGTGAAAGTCGCCATCAACGGTTTTGGCCGCATCGGCCGCAACGTGCTCCGCGCGATCGTCGAATCCGGCCGCACCGACATCGAAGTCGTTGCGATCAACGACCTTGGCCCCGTTGAGACCAACGCTCACCTGCTGCGCTATGACTCGATCCACGGTCGCTTCCCGGCCGAGGTCAAGGTCGAAGGCGACACGATCACCATCAACGGCGGCAAGCCGATCAAGGTGACCGCGATCAAGGATCCGGCAACGCTGCCGCACAAGGAACTCGGCATCGACATCGCGATGGAGTGCACCGGCATCTTCACCGCCCGCGACAAGGCTGCAGCCCACCTCACCGCCGGCGCCAACCGCGTCATCGTCTCGGCTCCGGCCGACGGCGCCGACCTGACGGTCGTCTACGGCGTCAACCACGACCAGCTGACCAAGGACCACCTGGTCATCTCCAACGCATCCTGCACGACGAACTGCCTGGTTCCGGTCGTCAAGGTCCTGAACGATACCATCGGCATCAACCACGGCTTCATGACCACGATCCACTCCTACACCAACGACCAGCCGTCGCTCGACCAGATGCACAAGGATCTGTACCGCGCCCGCGCTGCCGCTCTGTCGATGATCCCGACCTCGACCGGTGCCGCCAAGGCCGTTGGCCTGGTTCTGCCGGAACTGAAGGGCAAGCTCGACGGCACGTCGATCCGCGTCCCGACCCCGAACGTCTCCGTCGTCGACTTCAAGTTCGTCGCCAAGCGCAACACCTCGGTCGAGGAAATCACCAACGCCATCAAGGCCGCCTCCAATGGCGCGCTCAAGGGCGTTCTGGGCTACACGGAAGAGCCGCTCGTTTCGCGCGACTTCAACCATGACAGCCACTCCTCGATCTTCGCGATCGACCAGACCAAGGTCGTCGAAGGCAACTTCGTGCGTATCCTCACCTGGTACGACAACGAGTGGGGCTTCTCGAACCGCATGGCCGACACGGCGGTCGCGTTCGCCAAGCTCATCTAAGACAGATGTTTCGCGCCCTCTCCTCAACGACGGTCCGCTGGCGTCCGCTGGAAGGGGAAGGGCTCGAACACCTGACGCTGACAAAAATCGACACCACCGACGGCGCGGTCATCCGCGCCGTCGGCGTTCTGATCGGCAGCCGCGGCGGCACGCCCTATGGCGCGCGCTACCGGATCGACTGCGACGACAGCTGGCACGTTCGCAAATTGATGGTCGACACCACCGATGGCCGCAGCCTGCATCTGCGCTCGGACGTTCCGGGCGAATGGGCGACGGCACGCGGCACGCCCCTCCCCGAATTCGACGGCTGTATCGATATCGACCTCGCGGGAACGCCCTTCACCAACACGCTGCCGATCCGCCGCCTCGGCCTTGTGAGCCAGTCCGGCACCGCCAGACTGAAGATGCTCTACGTGCCGTTCGACACGTTTCAGCCTGTTGTGGACGGCCAGCACTACACCTGCCTCGATGATTTCAGGCTCTATCGCTACGAGGCCGAGGACCGCAGTTTTGCCGCGGAACTGCCCGTAGACGAGGACGGCCTCGTCATCGACTACCCCACCCTTTTCCAAAGACTATCACCGGAGACTATCTGATGACTTTCAAGACCCTCGACGATCTGACCGACATCGCCGGCAAGCGCGTTCTGGTGCGCGTCGATCTCAACGTGCCGGTCAAGGACGGCGTGGTCACCGACGCGACCCGCATCGAGCGCGTCGCGCCGACCATCCGCGAATTGTCCGAGAAGGGCGCCAAGGTCATCCTGCTCGCCCATTTCGGCCGTCCGAAGGGTGAGCCGGTCGCCGACATGTCGCTGAAGACGATCGCTCCTGCCGTCGAGGACGTGCTCGACCAGCGCGTTCATTTCGGCGCCGACTGCATCGGCGACAAGGCCAAGAACGCGATCGCCGAAATGAGCGACGGCGACGTGCTGCTCTTGGAAAACACCCGCTTCCACAAGGGCGAGGAAAAGAACGAGGCCGAATTCGTCAAGGCGCTCGCCGCCAATGGCGACATCTACGTCAACGACGCCTTCTCGGCCGCCCACCGCGCCCATGCTTCGACGGAAGGTCTTGCCCATCACCTGCCGGCCTATGCCGGCCGCACCATGCAGGCCGAACTCGAAGCGCTCGAAAAGGGTCTCGGCCAGCCGAAGCGCCCGGTCGTCGCCATCGTCGGCGGCGCCAAGGTCTCGACCAAGATCGACCTGTTGCAGAACCTCGTGACCAAGGTCAATGCGCTCGTCATCGGCGGCGGCATGGCCAACACCTTCATCGCTGCCAAGGGCATCAATGTCGGCAAGTCGCTGTGCGAGCATGACCTCGCCGACACCGCCAAGGCGATCATCGCCGCTGCCGACAAGGCCGGCTGCGCCATCGTGCTGCCGGAAGACGGCGTGATCGCCCGTGAGTTCAAGGCCGGCGCCGACAACGAAGTCGTCGACATCAACGCCATTCCCGCCGATGCCATGGTTCTCGACGTCGGCCCGAAGTCGATCGCGGCCGTCAATGACTGGATCTCCAAGGCCGAAACGCTGGTCTGGAACGGTCCGCTCGGCGCCTTCGAAATCGCGCCTTTCGACAAGGCCACCGTTGCCGTTGCCAAGCATGCGGCTGCCCGCACCCGTCAGGGTTCGCTGGTCTCGGTTGCCGGCGGTGGTGATACCGTCGCGGCGCTGAACCATGCCGAAGTCGCCGACGATTTCAGCTACGTCTCGACCGCCGGCGGCGCATTCCTGGAGTGGATGGAAGGCAAGCCGCTTCCGGGCGTCGACATCCTGAAGCAGAAGTAAGTCATACAACCGGCGCGTGGGAAGCACTCTCACGCGCCGGCCATCAAGAAAAAACCTCATTTATTCAAACGATTAAAAAATTTTAAATCGTTTCAGTCGATTTTCCCGCCATTTTCCTGGACAATTTCACCTGTTACTCGCGCTCCTGTTGGGAGCGTGGCGGTTGCCCCGTGCACCGTCGGCCCTGCAACTGTTTCAGTGTTCGCCTGATCCTGATGATCGGCGCTGTCTAGGGAGAGAAAAAGCATGACGGAAAAACTGGAAGACATCGCCGTCGCCATGGTCGCCAATGGCCGCGGACTGCTTGCCGCTGACGAGTCCACGGCAACGATCAAGAAGCGCTTCGATACGATCGGTCTCGAATCCACCGAAACCTCCAGGCGCGATTACCGCGAGATGCTGCTGCGCGCCGAAAAGGCGATGCGCAAATACATCTCCGGCGTCATCCTCTACGAGGAAACCCTGTTCCAGCATGCGGTCGACGGCACCCAGCTCGTCGACATCATCCGGGCGGCCGGCTCGATCCCCGGCATCAAGGTCGATGCGGGCGCCAAGCCGATGACGAACTTCCCGGCCGAGACAATCACCGAAGGCCTCGACGGCCTTGCCCAGCGGTTGGCGAGATATCACGAGGCCGGCGCACGCTTTGCCAAGTGGCGCGGCGTGATCTCCATCTCCGATACGCTGCCCACCGCCGGTGCGGTTCGCGCCAATGCCCATGCGCTCGCCCGCTACGCCGCCCTGTGCCAGGACGCCGGCATCGTCCCGATCGTCGAGCCGGAAGTGCTGATGGACGGCGCGCCGGGCGATCACTCGATCGATCGCTCCGAACAGGTGACCGAGTGGACGCTGCGGACAACCTTCGAAGAATTGGCGGCCATGCGCGTCAAGCTCGAAGGCATGATCCTGAAACCGAGCATGGTGATCGACGGCAAGAAGGCCCGCAATGCCTCCGTCGCCGAAGTGGCCGAGCGCACCATCCGGGTGCTGAAGCGCACGGTGCCTTCGGCGGTACCGGGCATCGCCTTCCTCTCGGGCGGCCAGTCGACCGAGGAAGCGACCGCCCACCTCTCGGCAATGAATGCCAGCCACGACCTGCCCTGGAAGCTCACCTTCTCCTATGGCCGCGCGCTGCAGCAGGAGGCGCTCAATGCTTGGCACGGCAAGGCCGACAACATCGGCGCCGGCCAGCGCGCCTTCTCGCATCGCGCCGAGATGTGCAGCCTTGCCGCCAGGGGTACGTGGAAGAAGGAACTCGAGAAGGCTGCCTAAGCCAGGTCTACCGGATGAGAAGGGGCCGTCCGCCGGCCCTTTTTTTTGCCAAAGGGTTGGCGCGCCTGCGAGGTGACGGCTTCGTCGGCGTCGGGGAACTTGTCACCCGGACAAGTTCGCGTCTTTGTGCGGTGTGTCGGCTGCCTTAAGCCTTGGCTTCAGAGCCGACACGATGAGCGCCAACGGCGCCCAACCAGCGAAAGCCAGGACCATGACCTCTGACACCGCGCCGAAATCCGTTGCCTATGTCACCGTCGACGTCTTCACCGACGAGCGCTTCGCCGGCAACCAGTTGGCTGTCATGTCCGACGCCCGCGGCTTGAGCGATCGTCAGATGCAGGCGATCGCGACCGAATTCGGCTATTCCGAAGTCACCTTCGTTTTGCCGCCGCGCGACCCCGCCAACACGGCGGAAGTCCGGATCTTCACGCCGACGACGGAGATCCCCTTTGCCGGTCATCCCAATGTCGGCACGGCCTTCGTGCTCGGCGGGCAAAAGGAAATCTTCGGCCGCGCGCCCGGTGAAATCCTGCGGTTCGAGGAAAAGGCCGGCCTTGTCGAGGCCACATTGCTGCGGGAAGGCGGTGTAGTGGTGGGCGCCACCATCGTCGTACCGCGCAGCCTGACCGTCGGCCCCGAAATCGACGCCGACACCATCGCCGCCTGCGCGTCGCTCGCGCCTGAAGCCGTCAGCAGACGCGTGCATGCGCCGACCCGGCTTTCCGTCGGGCTGCCCTTCGCCGTCGCCGAAATCAAGGATGTCGCGACGCTGTCGTCCGCCCAACCCAATGTCACCGCCTTCCAGGCGGCCAACGCGCGCTACAAACCCGAGGAAGACAGTTTCAGCCTGTTCCTCTACGCTCGCTCGGCAGAGGCGCCATGGCAGATCCGGGCACGCATGTTCGCGCCGCTCGACAATGTCAACGAGGACCCGGCAACCGGCAGCGCCTCGGCAGCACTTTCCGCCCATCTCGTCTCGCTCATCCAGGAGCAGGATATCGATGTCGAGATCATCATCGAGCAGGGTGTGGAGATGGGGCGCCGCAGCCTCATCGGCGCGCATGTCCGAAAGCAGGGTGGTGTCGTTCGCAAGGTCAGCCTTTCCGGCCAGTGCGTCAGCGCCATGCGCGGGCTGATCGACCTCTAGAGCGTCCTTCCTCGCCCTCAGGCGCGGTCGCGCTCCGGCAGAAGCTTCAAGATATCGGCAAACATATCCTGCCATTCGGCGTTGTCCATCTCGAGGAAGCCGAAGCCGCGCAGCAGGAAGACGCCTTCGGTCGCGAGAAACACCATTCGCGCCCTGCGCCCCTCCTCCGTCGAGAGGTCGAGACCATCGAGGCGGGCGCGGTACCAGGCGCGGTTCTTCGCCATGTGCTCTTCCCGCTGCAGCAGCGCCGCCATCATGCCGGATGTGCGGGCATTGTCGGCCGTGTTCATCCGGGCGGTCACCGATGCATGGGCACGCATCGCCTTGATCGGATCAGGATCGTCGCCACCCTCCGCCGCTACCGCGGTATCGAACTCGTCGAACCAACGCTGCATCATCGCGTCGATCAGGCCGTCCTTGTTGCCGAAGCAATATTGCACGCCGCCCTTGGTGATGCCGGAAGCCTTGGCGACGGCATCGATCGTCAGGCCGGCCGCGCCGACGGAATTCACCACCGCCTCCGCCGCGTCCAGAACCTTGTCCCGATCGATTGTTCGTCGCCGTCCCATCTTGACTTCCTATTTCAAATCCATACGTACGTATTCAAATAACCAACGCCCCTGATTTAAACAAGGCCCAGCCCCCATTTCCCAGTGGCGGCCACCGAGGTGTACCATGCTTCCGCAAAATCGCTGGCTCATTCTGGCCATAGTATCGAGCGCGCTCTTTCTGATCGTCGTCGACATGACGGTGCTCTATACCGCCCTGCCCCGCCTGACCCACGATCTCGGCGCCACCGCGTCGGAGAAGCTCTGGATCGTCAACGCCTATGCTCTCGTCGTCGCTGGTCTTCTACCCGGCCTCGGCACGCTCGGCGACCGGCTCGGCCACAAGAAGCCCTTCATCGTCGGCCTTGCCGTCTTCGGCATCGCCTCGCTGATCGCCGCCTATGCGCCGACACCGGCGATCCTGATCGGTGGTCGCGTCCTGCTCGCCGTCGGCGCTGCCCTCATGATGCCGGCGACGCTGTCGATCATCCGGCTCACTTTCACCGACGAACGCGAACGCGCGCTGGCGATCGGCGTTTGGGCAGCGATCGCTTCGGGCGGTGCCGCGATCGGCCCGGTGCTCGGCGGTTTCCTGCTCGAATACTTCTGGTGGGGCTCGGTCTTCCTCATCAACGTGCCGGTCGTCGCGATGGCCCTCGTGCTCGGCCTCGTCGTGCTGCCGAACAACGCCGGCAATCCGAAACACCCCTGGGACGCGATCGGTTCGCTGCAGATCATGGTCGGCCTCATCGGCCTTGCCTATGCCGTCAAGGAAACGAGCAAGCGCGAGCCGTCGCTGGAAGCGGGTCTCGCTGCCGCCGTGATCGGCGCTATCGCGCTCTTTCTCTTCGTGCGCCGCCAGCGCCGCAGCCCGCATCCGCTGATCGACTTCAGCCTCTTCCGCAATGCGGTGTTTTCCTCCGGCGTTGCCGCAGCGCTCGTGGCATCCGCCTCGATCGTCGGCATCGAACTGGTGCTGAGCCAGCAGCTGCAGCTCGTCGAGGGCTTTTCGCCGCTCGAGGCGGGTGTCTTCATTCTGCCGATCCCGCTTGCGGCTTTCGTCGCCGGCCCGCTGACCGGCACCCTGCTGCCGCGCCTGGGCGCCGAAGTGGTGCTGCGCTCGGGCCTCATCCTGGCGGCTCTCGGTCTTGGCGGCTATCTGCTCGTCCATGAAACCGGCGCGCTCGCCCAGATCGTCACCCTCGTCGTCCTCGGCCTCGGCATCGGTGCCTCCATGACCGCCGCCTCCAGCGCCATCATGTTCAACGCCCCGCCGGAACGGGCCGGCATGGCAGCATCGATCGAGGAGGTCTCGTTCGAGCTTGGCGGTGCGATCGGCATTGCCGTGCTTGGCACAGTCATGTCGGTCGTCTACACCGCCTTCCTCGTCCTGCCGGAGGGGGCTGCAATCCCGCCGATGGCGCGCGACAGCCTCGATGAAGCCCTGCTCCTCGCCGAGAAGCTGCCGGCGGATGTGGCGAGCGAACTGGTGAGCCGTGCCCGCCTCGCCTTCGAAGGAGCGTTTACCGCGGTCGTGATGGTGGCAACAGCAATGCTGTTCGTGACCGGGGCGGCCATTTGGTGGCTGACGGCCGGGCGCGTCAGCACCCCTCAGGGATCCCGCCAGGCGGGCCACCACTAACAGCAAGCTTCGAGCCGCCGGATGGAAACGACTGTCCGGCGGTCAGCGCAATCCGGCTTCGCATTTCGCGATCGCCTCGACCATCGCCTGGAAGCGAACATGGTGGCGCACCGCGTCGAGGTCGGAATCCTGCTTGAACCAGAGCAGTTGGTAGCAGGAGCTCTGCGGCAGCAAGGTTTCGAGAAGATCGAGGGCCGCGTCGATATCGCCAAGGATGCAGAAGACGCAGGCCGTGTTGTAGCGGGCGACCACGTCATCGGGATCGATTGCCAGCGCCCGCGCTGCCCATTCGCGCGCACGGTCGGCCTCGCCCATATGGGCAAGCGCCAGCGCGCCGCGGTGGGCCGGGCCCGAGTTTTCCGGGTTGAGCTCCAGCGCCCGCTCCGCCCGAGCGATGCCGATGCGCGCCCACTGCTTGCGTTCAGTATCCCGGCCGAGCGTGCGATAGGCGCTCATCAGGTGGATCGGTGACAGGTAGTCGTCCGGCCGGATATCGGCGGCACGCTTGAAGAACTGAATCGCCATTTCGAACGCGCCCTGCATGAACAGGAAGCGGCCATAGTGGAAATTCGCCTCGTAGAGCCCGGCATCCAGCGCCAGCGCCTGCTCGAAGGCGGCGACGGCTTCGTCGCATTGGCCGTCCTGGTGCAGCACGAGACCGCGAGACGCATGGGCCTCCGCGAGGTCTGGGTCGAGCGCCAGCGCCTTGTCGGTCATGGACAGGATGCCTTGCAGCGGAAATTCATCCTCGTGCCAGTCGCGAAGCGCCGACTCGCAGTCGGCAATGCCGGCATAGGCGCGGGCAAAATCCGGATCGAGCTCCACCGCCTTCATGAACATGCGCCGCGCGAGCAGGAGATAGGAGCGCGTCCAGGCGTGGGAAAACTGCCGGCCACGCAGATAGTAGGTATAGGCCTCGACGCTTGTCGTCGGGTCGCTTTCGATCGCCCGCCTCTCCGCCGGCAGCAGCTTGATCTTCAACTGGTCGACGATCGCATGGGTGATTTCGTCCTGGATCGCGAAGATATCAGTCAGGTCCCGGTCGTAGCGGTCGGCCCAGAGATGCGTGCCGGTCAGCGCATCGATCAACTGGCCGGTGATGCGCACCCGCGCGCCCGCCTTGCGCACGCTCCCCTCGAGGATGTAGCGGACGCCCAATTCCTGGGCCACCTGCTTCACCTTCACCGACCGACCCTTGTAGGTGAACACGGTGTTGCGGGCGACGACGTGCAGCTTCGAGATCTTCGAAAGATCGGTGATGATGTCTTCGGTGATGCCGTCGGAGAAGTATTCCTGCTCCGGATCGTGGCTCATATTGGTGAAGGGAAGCACGCCGACCGAGAGCCCGTAGCCATCGTCGAGCACCACCGGGCACGATCCGTTCGGTGCCGACGCGACCTTCGTCGGGGCGCCGAGCGCCACCGAATAGACGTGAACGCCGGCGGCGATGTTCTTCAGCGTGTGTTCGCCCTTGTCGACGAAGCCGACATCCAGGCGCGACCCTACATGATCGCGCACGGAAGCCGAGACGGCGATGCCCGACGGCTCTGCGAGGCCTTCGAGACGCGCCGCGACATTGACGCCGTCCCCGAAGATGTCGCCATCCTCGACGATGATGTCGCCGAGGTGCACGCCGATCCTGAGCTCGATGCGCTTCAGCGGCGACACGCTTTCGTTGCGCAGCAGCATGCCGCGCTGGATATCGACGGCGCAGGCGACCGCGTGCACGACGCTTGCGAACTCGACCAGGATGCCGTCGCCGGTGAGCTTGACGATGCGTCCCTTGTGACGGGTGATCTTCGGATCGACGAGTTCGCTCTTGTGCCGTTTCATGGCGGCCAGCGTGCCGGTTTCGTCAGCGCCGATCAGGCGACTGTACCCCACGACATCGGCAGCGAGAATGGCAGCAAGCCGGCGTTCCAAGAAACCCTCGAAGTCATCTCCCGAATGAGGTTCGCACTTTAGCGCTTTCTTTCCCATCTGTCCTGCGCCCTTTTCTGGTTGAAACGACAGGTTTCGCAACCAAGGTAGCGGCGAGCCGGAGGCGATGGAGTTCCAAAGGTAACGGGGAGTTGCGGCGGGGCGGCCGGGTCAGGGACGGATCAACACCGTCACCATCATCATCACGATGGCGAAGACCGCGACCTTCCAGAAATCGCGACGGCGGCGCAGCCCCGGAATGCCGATCGGCCAGAGGAGCTGAATGGCCATGATCAGAAGCAGAAAAAGGGCGATCGCCTTCTGCATGTTGCCCTCGTCTACCGGGAGGCTGCCTCAACCGGTGAAGCGTTCGTAACACCGGCACTCTTCGTCGCACGCAGCACCGCCTCCCCCGAGGACTAGCGATACGTTGCGCTTGGCAAAAAGGGCTAGTGTTTCCGCGGGCGATTTGCAATGACCGGCCGCCGCATGTTGCGTCATTCGTCTCCCATCGAAGGACAAAACCTGCGGCAATGCCAGACGCTGCAATCAGAAACCGGCTGGCAATTCACCAGGCACCGCCCTAACTTGCTGACGGCAGAACGAATTTCGGATGAATGATGAGAAAGAACCTGCTCCCGGTCGCCGCCCTCCTGCTCGGCACGCTGTTTCTCTTTCTGGGCAATGGTCTGCAGGGGCTTCTTCTTCCCGTGCGCGGCACCGCTGAAGGTTATCCCACCACCATCCTCGGGCTGATCGGCACATCCTGGGCTGCTGGCTTCGTTCTCGGCTGCTTCTTTGCGCCCACGGTCGTCAAGCGCATCGGCCACGTGCGCGCCTTCAGCGTCTTTGCCTCGCTCATCGCCATCGTCGCGCTAATGACCGGCATCCTGATCGATCCGACCTGGTGGCTGATCCTCAGGGCGCTGACAGGCTTCTCCACTGCCGGCACCTCGATGATCATCGAAAGCTGGCTGAACGAGCGCGCCACCAACGAGAGCCGCGGCGTCATCTTCTCGCTCTATATTGCCATCACGCTCTTCGGCGTCGTCGGCGGCCAGATGATGATCCCCTTCGGCGATACCTCCACCACCATCTTATTCATGATCTGCGGCATCCTCTACTGCGTCGCCATGCTGCCGACGCTTCTGTCCACGGCTGCCTCGCCGCAACCGCTGAAGAAGGTGAGCCTCGACCTGCGCGGCCTTTACCGCAACTCGCCGGTTTCCTTCCTCGGCATCCTGCTCGTCGGTATTGCCAACGGCGCGTTCGGCACGCTCGGCGCCGTCTTTGGCCGCCAGGCGGGACTTTCCGACAGCACCGTCGCCGCCATGATGAGCGTGGCGATCTTTGCCGGCGCCGTCATGCAGTTGCCGGCCGGGCGGCTGTCCGACCGCATCGACCGGCGCTACGTCCTGGCAGCACTTGCCGGGGTCGGCGCTCTCGCAGGCTTGCTGATCTTCCTGGTCGAGCCGACCCAGGTCTGGATCGTGCTGACGCTGATTGCGATCTACGGTGCGGCGGCCAACGCGCTCTATCCGATCGCCGTGTCGCACGCCAACGACTTCGCGACGGCCGAGGACTTCGTCAAGGTCTCCGGCGGCCTGCTGCTGCTCTACGGCATCGGCACCATCATCGGGCCGACGATCGGCGGCCCGGTCATGACGGCGGCGGGCCCCTACGGCCTGTTCATGATCACCGCCTGCGCCCATATCCTGATCACCGCCTACGCCATCATCCGCAGCCGGATGCGCGCACCCGTGCCGGTATCCGACCGCGACGCCTTCTCGCCGGTCAACGCCGGCACGCCGACGACGCCGGAAAGCCTGCAGCTTTCGCCGCGCGCGGCCCCGTTTGACGAAACACGCAACGAGCCAGACAAAGGTCCGGAATGGGAGGATCAGTCCGATGAGCCTGTTTGACGACGATCGGCCGCAAAAGAAGGTGGCCCATGAAATTGGCAGCGATCTCGCGCTGCTGTCGGTTGACGAGTTGACGCAACGCATCACCCTTCTGACCGAGGAGATTGCACGGCTGGAGGCGGAGCGGACACGCAAGTCCGCCAGCCGCTCGGCCGCCGAGAACCTGTTTCGCTGATCCGGCGGCGTAAGGTCGCACCGCAGCAAAACGAAGCGCGTTTAACGCGGCATTAAGCATTATCTGCGATTGTCAGGGCATCCGGAGCTTTCCGGTTTCAGACAATTTCACCGACTGGCGAATGGGTCTGATTTTTCTCCCTGTTTTACCTTGAGAGCCGCTTTCCGCGGCTCTTTTTTTGTTTTGGCATAGGTTTATCCAAAGAACTGTGGAGATTAACCCTTTCTTAAGAATGCTCTTGCGCGAAATGCGCTATCGGATCATTCTTCAAGCATAGAGACGGGCAAGGATTTATTTCCCAAAACCGTACCCTACCTGACTGTCGTGATGCGTTTGAACCAGGGAAAAACAGGTCATGTCCGAGAGAGGATTGAATACGGTCAGTTTCGCAGGACACGCGGCGTCCTCGGCACAATTCAAGACCCTCTATTCGGAAGGCATGGGACTGGTCGAGGAAACGGCCACCTATCTCGACGGACCCGGCCGCGCCGCTTCCAAGGTCCTGCCGCGCATGGCATCGGTTCTCTATGCAGCCGAATCCATGCGGCTCACCACCCGCCTGATGCAGATGGCTTCCTGGCTGCTCCTGCAGCGCGCCGTCAACAACGGCGAGATGAGCCGCGATCAGGTGATGTCGGAAAAGAGCAAGGTTCGCCTCGACAGCTTCAACGTCGACAAGGCGGCGCCCGGCTGGGCCGAACTGCCGGAATCCTTCCGCGACCTGATCGAGCGCTCGTTGCGCCTGCAGAACCGCGTCGCCCTGCTCGACCGCGAGATCTATCGCCCGAACGAAGCGGCCGCGATCGTCCCGGACAACCAGAACGGCGTCAAGGCGCAGATCAAGCTGCTGCAGACGGCCTTCGGAACCAACTGACGCCGCGCAGAAAATAGACCTGAGAAATCAAACCCGCCGCAACAGCATTTGCCGGCGGGTTTTTCGTTGCGACCGGCAGCACATGGCGGCGCTGGCGCGCCCTGGCCTCGACTGCGAAAACTCCTGGAGAAACCTCACCGAGGGCGCCTATCCGATCGACGCCACACAAGGGCATCTCGATCTCCTGACGGAAGAGGCGTTACCGCTTGCGAAAAGCGCCGGCTGGTCGGGTCAGGAACCGCGACATAACGCCGTCATCCTGCTCCCTGCCTGGCACAGCGACGGAGCGCCAGTGGCCACAGCGCGTCCATGGCACGGCGCCATGTCACCGCCTCGCCCGGCCTATCCCCCAGAACCAAGACAGAAAAAAGCCCGGGCCAAATGACCCGGGCTTTTTGAATCTGCCGAAGAGGCGCTCGATTAGAGGCCGAGGCCTTCGAAGCGCTTCTTGAACTTGGAGACGCGGCCGCCGCGGTCCATGAGCTGCTGGTTACCGCCGGTCCAGGCCGGGTGCGACTTGGGGTCGATTTCCAGGTTCATGGTGGCGCCTTCAGAACCCCAGGTCGAGCGGGTTTCGTATTCGGTGCCGTCGGTCATGACTACCTTGATGACGTGGTAATCGGGATGGATGTCTGCCTTCATAACGATCTTCCTAGAGTTCCAGGGTCCAATTGTCGCAAGGCATTGCGACTTCGAGACCGAACACGTAAATGAAGCCGCGCACCGGCTGAACGGCCACGGCTTCCCAATTCGATGCCGTGCCTATACATCAAGGTCTGCGCGATAACAAGTGCCGCACGGAAGACTCATGGGCAATCCCTTCCTCCGTGTCTGGCGAAAGGGGTCAAGTGTCGTCAAGAGAAAACCAGGCGCCTGCGCGCAAGTCCATCCGCCCGCTCGCCACGCTCCTCCCCTATCTCGCCCGCTACCGCCATCTGGTCGTCGGCGCCGGCATTTCGCTGATCCTCGCTGCCGTGACCACGCTGGCGCTGCCGCTCGCTGTTAGGCGGATGGTCGACAACGGTTTCTCCAGTCCCGACAGCGGCTTCATCAACACCTACTTCTCGATGCTGATGATGCTCGCCATCGTGCTCGCGCTGGCGAGTGCGGCGCGCTACTACTTCGTCATCACGCTCGGCGAGCGCATCGTTGCCGACTTGAGGCGCAATGTCTTCGATCGCGTCACCCGCCTTTCCGCCTCCTTCTTCGACGTCAACCAGTCCGGCGAGATCGTCTCGCGGCTGACCGCCGACACCACGCAGGTAAAATCCGCGGTCGGCGCCACCGCCTCGGTCGCGCTGCGCAACCTGATCCTGTGTCTCGGCGCCATCGGCATGATGGTCTATACCAGCCCCAAGCTGTCGAGCTTGGTACTGATCGCCATTCCGATCATCGTCTTCCCGCTCGTCGGCTTCGGCCGTTCCGTCCGCCGCCGCTCGCGCCAGGCGCAGGACACGCTCGCTGCCGCCTCGGCCTATGCCGGCGAGGCGATTGCCGCATCGCGCACAGTCCAGGCCTTTAACGGCGAAGGGCTTGCCAACAGCCACTTCGGAGCCGCCGTCGAGGATGCCTATGGCGCCGCGCGCGCCGCGATCAAGGCGCGCTCGGTGCTGACCGCTTTCGCCATCACCATGGTGTTCGGCAGCGTCGTCGCCGTGCTCTGGTTCGGCGCGCACGACGTGCTGTCAGGCAATCTCTCCGCCGGCACGCTCAGCCAGTTCCTGCTCTACTCGGTCTTTGCCGCGGGCAGCCTCGGTTCGCTCTCGGAAGTCTGGGGCGAGCTTTCGCAGGCAGCGGGTGCTGCCGAGCGGCTGAACGAGCTTCTTACCGAAATCCCCGAGATCCAGGCGCCGGAAAATCCGGTCGCCATGCCGATCCCGGCGACCGGCGCCATCGCCTTCGACGACGTTCATTTCGCCTACCCGTCGCGACCCGACTACAAGAGCCTCAACGGCCTCAGCTTCAACATCGCGCCCGGCGAGACCGTTGCGATCGTCGGACCGTCCGGCGCCGGCAAGAGCACTGTGTTCTCCATGCTGCTTCGCTTCTACGACCCTGCCAAGGGCGCAGTGCGCGTTGATGGCGTCGACATTCGCACCGTCGATCCGAAGGATCTGCGCGACCGCATTGCGATCGTGCCGCAGGATGTGACGATGTTCGCCTCGTCCGTGCATGACAACATCGCCTTCGGCATGCCGAATGCCAGCCGCGAGGCGGTGCGTGCCGCCGCCGTCGCCGCGCAGGCGGACGAGTTCATCAACAGGCTCGACAAGGGTTACGACACCTATGTCGGCGAACGTGGCGTTACACTTTCCGGCGGCCAGCGCCAGCGCATCGCCATCGCCCGCGCCATCCTCAAGAACGCGCCGGTGCTGCTTCTCGACGAAGCAACCTCGGCCCTCGACGCCGAGAGCGAGACGCTGGTCCAGAAGGCGCTCGACGGCCTGCTGCACGAGCGCTCGACCATCATCATCGCCCATCGGCTGGCGACCGTGCTGAAGGCCGATCGTATCCTGGTGCTGGACCATGGCCGCATCGTCGAGGAAGGAACCCACGCCTCCCTCATCCGTCAAGGCGGACTCTACGCCAAGCTTGCGCGGCTGCAGTTCAACCATGGCGCAGAGGCCCTGTTCGTCAACGTGCAGAGCTAAACGCACCGCACGGCGCGAAAAGCGTCCTCCGATTTGCCGTAAAGCGGTTGCCGACGGGAGGCCGAGCCCTATTGTTAGGGGGCCGGCCGAGGAGGCCGGTATCGCTTTCTGCTGAATTGATCGGGAGGACTACCGCATGGCATTTTCGCACCTGACCCGGCGTGCCACTCTGGCGCTGGGCCTGATGGCGCTGACGGCGCTGCCCCTTGGCTCGACGGCACTGGCCCAGGACTTCCCCGACCGGCCGATAACGCTCGTCGTTCCCTTTGCCGCCGGCGGTTCCACCGACGTGGTTGCCCGCATCGTCGCGCAGAAAATGTCGGAGGACCTCGGCCAACAGGTGATCGTCCAGAACGTTGCCGGCGCCGGTGGCAATCTCGGCGCAGACAATGTCGCCCGCGCCGATCCGGACGGCTATACGATCCTGATGGGCACGGTCGCCACCCACGCGCTCAATCCGCTGATCCTGAAGACCAAGCCCTACGATCCCGAAAAGGATTTCGCGCCGATCTCCCTGCTCGTCGTCGTGCCCAACGTGCTCGTCGTCAATCCGGAACTCCCGGCCAAGGACGTTGCGGAACTGCTGGCACTCCTGAAGGCCAAGCCCGACGAGTACAGCTATGCGTCTTCCGGCAACGGCACGCCGCTGCACCTCTCCGGCGAACTCTTCAAGAAGATGGCCGGCGTCAGCATGCAGCACATCCCCTACAAGGGCGCAGGCCCGGCGCTGAACGATGTCATCGGCAACCAGGTGCCGATCATGTTCGACAACCTCCCCTCCTCCTCCAGCCACATCAAGGCGGGAACGCTGAGGGCGCTTGCGGTGACCACGGCGGAACGGGCACCGTCCTTCCCGGATGTGCCGACAGTCGCCGAGGCCGGCATTCCGGGCTACGAGACCTACACTTGGAATGCGCTCTTTGCCCCGGCCAACACGCCTCAGCCGGTCGTCGCCCGCCTCAACGAGGCGGCCAACAAGGCGCTGAAGGATCCCGCTGTCGTCGAGCGCATGAAGGAATTCAGCGCCACGATCGTCGGCTCGACGCCGGAAGAGCTGGAAGCCCATGTGAAAGCCGAACTGGCGAAGTGGACGCCGGTCGTTCGTGATGCCAATGTGCAGATGGATTGACGATCAGAACGAGCGAGGCCCCTCATTCGGCTGCCGCCACCTTCTCCCCGCAGGCGGGGAGAAGGTACTTGTGGCGCGCTCCGTGCGTATGCGCCAAGCACATACGATGTTACTCGGTTGCCTGAACCTCGATGTACCGCGCCGCCTCGGCGGCGATTACACGTGAGGGTATCGTTGCACAATCGACCGTCACCTCCCCGCTTGACGAGAAGAGGGCTAGGATGAGGGGCAAATACGCGGCAAGGAGCCATCACGCCCCGGCAGCACCCCGCCCCGCGGCCCGGCCGGAAAAGATGCAGCCGCCGAGGAACGTGCCTTCGAGCGCGTTGTAGCCATGCATGCCGCCCCCGCCGAAGCCGGCGACTTCGCCGGCAGCGTAGAGACCGGGCACCGGCTCGCCCGATTGCTCCAACACCTGGCCTGACAGGTTGGTTTGAAGCCCGCCCAGCGTCTTGCGCGTCAGGATATGCAGCCGAACGGCAATCAGTGGGCCGGCTTTGGGATCGAGCAGCCGATGCGGTTTGGCCGTGCGTAGCAGCCGGTCGCCGCGATAGGCGCGCGCACCGCGGATCGCGGTCACCTGCGCGTCCTTGGAGAATGCGTTGGTAATTTCCCGGTCGCGCGCCACGATCTGCTGCCGCAAGTGCTCCAGTGACAGCCGGTTCTCACCGGTCAGCGCATTCATCGCCGGCACCAGGTCTTCGAGACGATCGCGGACGATGAAATCCTCGCCCTTGTCCATGAACGCCTGGACCGGCCCCGGCGGGTTCTTGCCGAGCCGCTTTAACAGAAGGGTGATGCTCTTGCCGGTGAGATCGGGATTCTGCTCCGAACCGGAAAGCGCGAACTCCTTTTTGATGATCGCCCGCGTCAGCACGAACCAGCTGTAATCATGACCGCTGTCGCGAATCGCCTTCAACGTGCCGAGCGTATCGAAGCCGGGCATGGCCGGCGCCGGAAAACGGTTGCCGTCGGCGTCGCACCAGAAGGACGAAGGCCCCGGCAGGATGCGGATGCCATGGTCCGGCCAGATCGGATCGAAGTTCTTCAACCCCTCCGTATAGTGCCACATGCGATCCGCATTGATGACCGCGCCGCGCGCCTGGCTGGCGATCTCCAGCATGCGCCCGTCGACATGGTGGGGCACACCCGCAACCATCGTCGCCGGCGGCTGGCCGAGCCGCTTGCGCGGCCAGTTGCGGCGCACCAGATCATGGTTTCCGCCGATACCGCCTGACGTGACGACGACCGCGCCCGCCGAAATCTCGAAATCGCCGACGATGTCGCGGGAGCTGCGTTCACCGCGCCCGACCGGATCGTCCTTGAGCAGCGCACCGCGCGCACCCGTCACGCGGCCTTCGGTGGTCACAAGTTCATCCACCCGATGGCGGAAGCGGAAGCGTACGAGACCACGACTTTCCGCCTCCCGCGTCAACCGGATGAACGGTTCGAGCACCGCCGGGCCGGTACCCCAGGTGACGTGAAAGCGCGGCACCGAATTGCCGTGCCCGTGGGCGAGCCCACCGCCGCGCTCCGCCCAGCCGACCACGGGAAACCAGCGCATGCCGAGCGAGTGCAGCCAGGAGCGCTTCTCGCCCGCGGCAAAGTCGAGATAGGCTTCGGCCCAGAGCCGTGGCCAGTGATCCTCCGGACGGTCGAACTGCGAGGAGCCCACCCAGTCCTGCCCGGCAAGCTCGCGGGTGTCGCGGATGCCTATGCGGCGCTGTTCAGGGCTGTCGACAAAGAACAGGCCGCCAAGCGACCAGAAGGCCTGTCCACCAAGGTTCTGTTCCCCTTCCTGGTCGAGCACGATGACCCTGCGGCCGAGTGCCGCCGCCTCCGCTGTGGCGACAAGGCCGGCAAGCCCCGCGCCGATAACCAAAACGTCGCAATCCATGAAATGCTCTCTCCCTCGCATCCCATCCGGCCCCCCACGCACTGACACGCAAAGGCCGCCGCAGCCATCTGAATGGCTGCAGAAATTGTTACGCGTACGTCAAGGTCAATTCAAGCGTCAGGCTGCGTCGCCCGACGACGGGATACGCGGAGAGCGAAGTCTATTTCTCGGTCAGCTTGAGCTCGATGCGGCGGTTCTGCGCGCGCGCCTCAGGGGTTTCACCCGGTGCAATCGGCTGGTACTCGCCAAAGCCCGCAGCCACCAGCCGATCTGCTGGCACGCCCTTCGAGATCAGGAACTTGACCACGGAGGTCGCACGCGCCGACGAAAGCTCCCAGTTGTCGGCGAAGCGCCCGGCGCCTGAAAGCTGCACATTGTCCGTGTGGCCGTCGACGCGCAGCACCCAGTTGATTTCGGCGGGGATTTCCTTGGCGAGGTCGAGCAGCGCGGTGGCGAGCTTGGCCATTTCCGCCTGCCCTTCCGGATTGAGGTCGTTGCCACCAGAGGGAAACAGCACCTCCGACTGGAAGACGAAGCGGTCGCCGACGATGCGGATGTTTTCACGGTCGGAAAGAATTTCCCGGAGGCGTCCGAAGAAGTCCGAGCGGTAGCGGTTGAGTTCCTGCACCCGCTGGGCAAGCGCCACGTTCAGCCGGCGTCCGAGATCGGCGATCTTGGTCTGCGACTGCTGGTCCTTGGCTTCCGACGCCTGAAGCGCGACTTCGATGGCGGCGATCTGGCTGCGGAGCGCGGCGATCTGCTGGTTCAGCAGCTCGATCTGGCTCATGGCTCGGGCGCTGACTTCACGCTCGGTCTCAAGCTCAGAGCCGAGACGGCCGATCTTCTGGTTGGCGGCGTCCGTGCTCCCGGCGCCCTGGTCGAGCAGGGCCTGCAGCCGTGAACGTTCGCCTTCGGACGTGGCGAGCGACGCCTGCAGATTGGCAAGCGAATCCTCGAGATCCTGCTTGCCGCTCTTTTCGAGCGCCAGAAGCTGGGTGAGTTCGTTGATCTGGCTGTTCAGCCGCGTCAGCACCTCGTCCTTGCCGCTGATTTCGCGACTGAGCAGAAACTGTGCAAGGACGAAGACGGTCAGCAGGAACATGATCGACAGCAGCAGCGTCGACAGTGCGTCGACGAAGCCCGGCCAATAGTCGATCGTGCGCTGAGAGCGGCCTTTTCGGGCAAGCGCCATGGATTACTCTCCTCCGGCCTCTTCCACGCGCGCCTTGGCCGACACGGCCGGCTTGTCATGCGCAGGCGACCGGTCGGAGATGCCGACCCGCGATGCCAGCTTGTCGAGCGTCTTGCGCATCGCCTTGGCTTCGTCCTGCTGAGCCTCGATCCAATCCCGCAGCATCTGCTGTTCGCCGCGCATGTTCTTGACCAGCCCCTGAATGCCTTCGGCGAGGCTCGCCATGGCCGCGGTCGTGCGCTGGTTCGCGCCGCCCTCATGGTTGAGGCGGACGAGCTGGTCGGTGAGCCTCTTCAGCTCCTCGACCGGCGCGCCGGCGGGCAGATCGAGCGCCGGCGAAAGTTCCGAGCCGACGTCCGTCACGGAGGAGAGCCAGTTTTCAAGCTCGGTGTAGAAGCGGTTCTGCGCGCGCCCGGCCTGCAGATCGAGAAAGCCGAGGATCAGCGAACCGGAAAGGCCGAAAAGCGACGTCGAAAACGCCGTGCCCATGCCGGTGAGCGGTGCCGACAGGCCATTCTTCAGCGCCGAGAGGATGTCTTCCGTCGTTCCCGATCCGGCATCCAGAGACTGGATGACCGTGTTGATCGAGCCGATCGTTCCAAGAAGGCCCCAGAAGGTGCCGAGCAGGCCGAGAAACACCAGAAGCCCGGTCAGGTAACGCGAAATGTCGCGCGATTCGTCGAGGCGGGTGGCGATGGAATCGAGGATCGACCGCAGCGCCGTGGTCGAGATCGCCGTCTGGCGACCGCCGATCAGCGCCCGCATCGGCGCAAGCAGCACCGGATCGCGCCCGACCTTGTCCGCGTTGCCGGCGGCACGAAACGAGTTGAACCAGCGCACCTCGGGGCGCAAGCCCAGCACGTGGTTGAAGACGAGCAGGATGCCGATCAGAAGGACACCGAGGATCAGGCCGTTGAGGCCCGGATTGGCGAGAAAGGCGTTTTGGGCCTGACGGAAGAGGATTGCACCCACGAAGCCGACGATGATCAGAAAGACCACCATCGTCCAGAAATAGTGCATGGGGCTCGAGAGCTTGTGCGGGTTGTAGCCGTCTTCCATACCTTCCCGACCGTTCCACCCGGACAGATGCAGTTTCGTCATGGGTATGAGTATCTCCCGCTTCACTTGACGGAACGGCGCCGCGCCGGCCCGGAGCCTATCGCATAATTCCTGAAACCGAAATCGATTCAAGGGCCAATTTGTGTATGCAGCCGGGATCACGCCACGGCCTGCAGGTCGCCAGTTAGGCACAGGCCTGTGGCGGTGTCGTGTTGCACCGCCCAGCTTCGCGCCAAAAACAAAGCCTCCGATGCGGGATGCGCATCGGAGGCTTCGGAACAAACGGGATTGCGACTTACTTCGTCGGCACCGGGCGGTGAACGACTTCCGTCAGCGCCTTGACGATGTATTCGTTGCCGCAGATGACCGAACCGTCATCGACCGGGCGGGCGCCGCCGTTGATATCGTGCGTCCAACCACCGGCTTCGCGAATGAGAAGCACACCGGCGGCAATATCCCAAGCGGCAAGGTCGCGCTCCCAGTAGCCGTCGAAACGGCCGGCAGCGACATAGGCAAGATCGAGCGCAGCCGAACCCATGCGGCGGATACCTGCAACTTCGCCCATCACATGGCGCAGTTCGATCAGGTACTTGCCGTGGTTGCCGCGGCCAAGATGCGGCGTGCCGGTGGCGATGACGGCATCGGAAAGATGCTTGCGCGCAGCGACGCGCAGACGACGGTCGTTGAGGAAGGCGCCACCGCCGCGCTCGGCCGTGTAGAGTTCATCGGTTGCCGGGTTGAAGACGACAGCGCCGACGATCTCGCCCTGGCGCTCCAGTGCGATCGAAACTGCGAAATGCGGAATGCCGTGCAGGAAGTTGGTGGTGCCGTCGAGCGGATCGACGATCCAGCGGTGCGCACCGTCGGTGCCGATGATCTCTTCGCCTTCCTCGCCGAGGAAGCCATAGGTCGGGCGAGCCTTCAGGAGTTCTTCGCGAATGAGCTTTTCGGCCTTACGATCGGCCTGCGAAACATAGTCGCCCGGTCCCTTGAGCGAGACCTGCAGGT
This sequence comes from Ensifer sp. ENS03, assembly GCF_014852035.1. Classification (NCBI taxonomy): domain Bacteria; kingdom Pseudomonadati; phylum Pseudomonadota; class Alphaproteobacteria; order Hyphomicrobiales; family Rhizobiaceae; genus Ensifer; species Ensifer sp. ENS03. The sequence continues at coordinate 207,285 of NZ_JACVAV010000005.1, forward strand.
TCTGGACTTCGCCGAAATCGCGGGACAACGACTTGCCCGCCTTGAAGGCGGCCTGAACCATGACATTGAGAAGTGCTGAACGGGCCATCTGGCGATCCCTTGAAAAACGAAGGCCGATCGAACGCGTTCGATCGGACGTTGAACCTGCTTGACGAAACATAGGCGCATTGCCGGCCCCAAGAGCAAGCTGCAAACCGTGTTCCGTCGTCAAAAAACCGAGTGAAGTCTCACTCCGCTCGCGCATTGCTGCCACTGTCATGGCGCCACGAGCAAAACCGCGGCCTCAGAACCACAAAAGCCCCGCGAGTTCAAGCGAAATAGCATTTTTGCCGGCCGGCGGCGACGGGATTCCGCCTCGCTCAGCTCCGGCGATACCTGTTGGCCGCACTCAGCGCCTGCTTCTGCTGCTCTTCATTGAGACCGAGGTAGAAGTCCTCGAGCGCATCGTCCTTGAGACCGGCACGGCGTGACAGCACATACCATTTCGCCGCCTCGACCGGGTTGGGCCTCGTGCCGATGGCATTGACATAGAGATGCGAGAGACGGTTCTGCGCCACCACGTTGCCGCCCTCGGCCGCCCGGCGCATCCAGCCGAAGCCGTCCTCCAGGTTCCGATCACCGGCAATGCCTTCGATCATCCAGATCGCGATGTCCAACTGGGCGGTATCGAAGCCCGCCCGCGCCGCACGGATCAGCCATTCGCGGGCACGCGCCCGCTTGCTTTCCTCGATGCCGTCGACATTGACCAGGATCTGCGACAACGCATATTGCGCGTCGGCAATGCCCTGTTCGGCCGACTTCTCGTAATAGGGCATCGCCAGCTTCAATCCCTTCGGCCCGGGATTGTCGGCAACGAGCGTCTGGCCGTAATTGAACTGTGCCGAGCCATTGCCGAGATCGGCCGCCTTCTTCATCAGCTCTTCGGACTTTTTCCGGTCACGCTTGGCGTAGCGCCCCTCCATCAGGATCAGGGCATATTTGAACATCGCCGCCGGGTCGCCTTTTTCCGCCGCCTGGCCATACCAGAAGGCAGCCTGCTGCGGGTTGCGCACGACGCCAAGCCCCTGCTGCAAGATTTCGGCAATGAGCGTCTGTGCCGCAGGATCGCCGAGCTGCGCCCGTGGCAGCGCCAGATCCATCGCGGTCAGGTAATAGCCGCGCTGAAACGCGCCGTAGGCGTCGTCGACCTTGCCGGCGAAGGGTTTTTCGGCCGGCAGCGCCGGCAATTCGGCGCCCATGCGATCAAAGACACCCACGCCTCCAGATGGCGCCGTGCCGTCCGCCGGCTTCTTGTCCGGAGCCGAGTTCGACTTGTCGCCAGTCTCGGCTCCTTCGGGCATCGCCGCGCCGTTGAAGGGCGTGATGCGGCCACGCTTTTCGACGCCGGCATCGTCGCTTGCGGACGGCTTCTCCTGCGCATGCGCCGGCAGCGCCAGGGCAACGGCCAGGGCGACAAGGGAAAGACCTCGACTCAATCTGGAAGACGGACGGTTCAACATCGAAACGTCTTAATCTTCAAACCGTGGCGCTTTTTCGTCAAGCAACGCGTTGACCGCGGCAACGACGGAGGGCGCCTGTTCCGGCTCACCGAAGACGGCCAGACGAAGCGCCACAAACTCGGCGCCGGTCTCCGCCACTGCAAGCGCCGATTGCGGATCGGTGCCGCCCATGACGATGCACGGGATCTCGATCATCGACGCCCACCATTCGGCAAGCGCGAGGTTCTTCGAATGCGCCTCCGGCTTGATGTCGCCGTCGGTCCTGCCGAAGAACACGTAGTCCGGGCGCACTTCGCCGATCTCCAGCGCATGGTGGCGGTCGGCCGCGTTGCCGCCGCCGACGATCAGCTTCGGCGTGTGCTTCTCGACCGCCTCACCGAGCACTTCGGCATTGCCGGCAACATGCAGGCCATCCGCCTTGGCGCGACCGGCAACGCGCGAGTCACCCGCGATCAGTGCTGCGGCGCCCGCCTCCTGGATGACCGGCACCAGGCGCTCGGCATGCTTCTGGAACTCGCTATCGTCGAGCCCGTATTGCGGCACGATCACCGAGGCGACGTCGCCACCCTTGAGCGCGTCGGCTAGTACCTTGGCACGTTCCGCCGCATCGGGCATGTCGGGCGCGATCAGCACCAGGCGGCAGCGTTCTGTTGTCATGCTCAGATATCCATTTCCGGCTGTGCCGCGTAAGCCGCGAAACCAGCGCTCGATTTCATTTCCGAAAACCGATAGACGGAGACTGCAAAAGGATCAACAGCCACCCATGCTTCCGGATCTCGACTTCTACCTTATCGCCATCCCGGCCGTTCTGCTTGTCGGCCTCAGCAAGGGCGGCATGGGGGAAGCACTTTCGCTCATGGGTGTACCGATCTTGTCGATGGCGGTGTCGCCCGTCCAGGCCGCCGCCCTTCTCCTGCCGATCCTGATCGCGATGGATCTTGTATCGCTCTGGATGTGGCGCAAGCATGGCGACCGCAAGACCCTTTTCATGCTTTTGCCCGGCGCCATTGCCGGCATCGTCATCGGCTGGGCAACCTCCGCCTATGTCTCGCGTGACCTGCTCCGCCTGATCATCGGCCTGATCACCGTGCTCTTCGTGCTTCGCTACGTCTACAACATCTGGCGCATGCGCCTCGGCATCACCATCGCGCCGAAGACGCAGCGGGCCGGGCCGGCAGCGCTTTGGGGCTCGTTCGCCGGCTATGGCAGCTTCGTTGCGCATGCCGGCGGCCCGCCGTTCCAGATCTACGCGCTGCCACTGCAGCTCGACCCGCGCGAATATACCGGCACGATCGTGCGCTTCTTCGCGATCCTGAACGCGGTGAAGCTCATTCCCTATTTCGCGCTCGGGCAACTCGACCTCAGCAACCTGAAAATCTCGGCGACGCTCTTTCCGCTGGCGATCGTCGCGACCGTGTGCGGCGCCTTTATCGTTCGCCGCATGAAGCCGCAGATCTTCTACCCCTTCATGTATAGCATGGCCTTCATCGCGGGCTCGAAGCTGCTCTGGGACGGTATCGTCGGCCTCGCTGCGGGCGGCTGAGCCGCCACCCAAGTATTACGGAAATATTGCAATGCAAAATTAGCGTTTCGCACCGCACAAAATTCTTGCTGCCTTGCAAAAATTCGCCTAACGTCCGCCCATGACGATCGCGGACCCTTTCGATGCCATTGCGGACCCGAACCGGCGCCACCTGCTGGAGGAATTGCGGCGCGCGCCGAAAACCGTGAACGAACTGGCCGAAGGCTTGCCGATCAGCCGTCCGGCCGTATCGCAGCACCTGAAAGCCTTGCTGGACTGCAATTTGGTCTCGGTCTCGGCGAGCGGCACGCGGCGGATCTATGCGATCAACCGGCCGGGGTTTGACCGCCTCAACCTCTGGCTCGACCAGTTCTGGTCTTGAGCTTGGAAGCGACGACCCGGAAAACAAGAGGACCGGGCGTCAAGCCCGGCCCGAAATTCCGTATATTCCACTGTGGGGGATTGGTTCTAAACCTTGTTGCGCCTACTCAGAGGGGAGATGGCGCTTCCCGATGGTTCTGGGAAATACCGTTGATAATCAGTGAGTCGAGGAGCGAAGCCTTTCGATTTCGTCCTTGATGCGCAGCTTCCTTCGCTTGATATCGGTAATCAGTTCGTCTTCCACGGACGGCTGATTCATCGCTACGTGGAGCTCCTGCTCCAGGGCGCCATGTTTTTTCTCAAGCGTTGCAAGATGAGCCTCAACAGTCATTTGGCAGTCCCTTCCTTTTGCTTGCATCCGGCACGCAAATGCCGGATGTTTCATGGTTGTAACCTTACTACTGTGCCATGCCATTTTTCATTTGTCGAAGGCGAAATGATGACGAGGGATAACTTCCCGTTACCGCCCAAGATGTGATAGAGCGGCGCATGAAATTCCGGTTCGAGGAGGACTTCGCAACCGGGCTGATGGGGATCGCTTTGCATGCCGGACCAGGACCAGGCCGAACTCAGACTGACCGCCGCGCGGCTGAGGCAGGAACATGAAGACTATGATGCTGCCATCAACGCCATGATCGAGACCGGCTGCGACGCGCTCAGAGTGCAGCGCATGAAGAAGAAGAAGCTGGCGATCAAGGACAAGATCAGCAAGATCGAAGACCAGATCATTCCCGATATCATCGCCTGAACGCGGAACAGGACAGACGTGATCGACACCACGACCCCACCCGTCGCCATCATCATGGGAAGCCAGTCGGACTGGGAGACGATGAAAAACGCCGCCGATACGCTCGACGCGCTCGACATTCCCTATGAGGCACGCATCGTTTCGGCCCATCGCACGCCCGATCGGCTGGTCAGCTTCGCCAAGGGCGCCCGCGACGAGGGCTTCAAGGTCATCATCGCCGGTGCCGGAGGTGCTGCGCACCTGCCCGGCATGTGTGCCTCGATGACGCCGCTGCCGGTCTTCGGCGTCCCCGTGCAGTCGAAGGCACTGTCCGGCCAGGACAGCCTGCTGTCGATCGTCCAGATGCCGGCCGGCATCCCGGTCGGAACGCTGGCGATCGGCCGCGCCGGTGCCGTCAACGCAGCCCTCCTTGCCGCAGCCGTCCTTGCGCTTGGCGACGAGGACCTCGCCGACCGGCTCGACGACTGGCGCGAACAGCAGACCATTGCCGTTGCCGAGTATCCGGTGGACGAGGCATGACCACCATCGGCATTATCGGCGGCGGCCAGCTCGGCCGCATGCTGGCGATGGCAGCCGCCCGACTGAACTTCCGCACGGTCATCCTCGAGCCGCAGGTCGACTGTCCGGCTGCCCAGGTCGCAAACGACCAGATCGTCGCTGCCTATGACGACGAAGCCGCGCTCGGAAAGCTTGCTGAAGTCAGCGACATCATAACCTATGAATTCGAGAACGTTCCGGTCGCGGCTGCCGAGCGACTGGCGGCAAAACGCCCCGTCTTCCCGCCACCGAAAGCGCTGGAAGTCGCGCAGGACCGCCTCACCGAGAAGCGCTTCATCAACGGCTGCGGCATTGCCACGGCGCGCTTCCATGCCGTCGACAGCCAGGCCGACCTTGAAGCGGCCCTTGCGGATTTCGGCGGGACTGGCGTGCTGAAAACCCGTCGCCTCGGCTATGACGGCAAGGGACAGCGCGTCTTCCGCTCGACGGCAGACAGCCCGGCGGGCGCTTTCGCAGCACTCGGCGGCGTACCGCTGATCCTCGAAAGCTTCGTGCCCTTCGAGCGCGAAATCTCGATCATCGCCGCCCGCGCGCCCGATGGCGCCGTTGCCTGTTTCGATCCGGCGGAAAACGTGCATCGCAACGGCATCCTCCATACCTCGACGGTCCCGGCAGAGATCGGTGCTGCGGCCGGCGAAGCGGCACGGGTTGCCGCCAAGGCGATCCTCGATGCGCTCGGCTATGTCGGCGTCATCGGCGTCGAGTTCTTCGTGCTCGCCGACGGCAGCCTGATCGTCAACGAGATGGCGCCCCGCGTGCACAATTCCGGCCACTGGACGGAAGCTGCCTGCGTCGTCTCGCAGTTCGAGCAGCATATCCGTGCCGTCGCCGGACTGCCGCTTGGCAATCCGCGTCGCCATTCGGACTGCGTCATGCAGAACCTGATCGGCGACGACCTCGACACGGTCCCCGCATGGCTTGCCGAGGATGACGTGCTGGTGCACCTCTACGGCAAGACCGAGGCCCGCGCCGGTCGCAAAATGGGCCACGTCACGCGGCTCGTCCGCGGCTGAGGACCATAGAAATGCGGGGCAAGACACCAAAATGGGGCGTCTTGTGGTTGACACACCAGGGGTGACACGGTATTTGCCATCCCACCTTAAAGGAGCGCGCTCACGGGCGCGCTTTTGATTGTTAGAGATACCGGGCGAATTTTCATTCCCCGAAACCTGCGGATCAGGAAAATGAAGATCAAGAATTCGCTCAAGTCGCTCAAGACCCGCCACCGCGAAAACCGTCTGGTTCGTCGCAAGGGCCGCATCTACATCATCAACAAGTCCAACCCGCGCTTCAAGGCTCGTCAGGGCTGAGACCCGACAGGGGACTTGGGGACAGCGCTCAAGCGATGTCCCAGAATTGATTTTGAAGTTATTCCGTGGCGAGCTAACATGCTCGCCATGCGAGTTTTTATACCCTTGATTCTGGCGTGTTCCGCCCTGCTCGCCACCTCCACGGGAGCTGGCAATGTTTCCTTCGCGGCGGAAGCCTCGACCCAACCGGAAGCAACCAGCCTCACCACCCCGAAGCAGCGCCTCGACACCCTGTTCGCCGACCTGAAAAAGGAACGCGACCCCGACAAGGCACGCGAGCTCTCCAACCAGATCCGCATCGAGTGGCAGGATTCCGGCAGCGCCACCGTCAACCTGCTGATGCAATGGGCCGACAAGGCGATCACCGACAACAAGCAGCCGGCCGCTCTCGATATCCTCGACCAGGTTATCGCCCTTGCACCCAATTATGTCGAAGGCTGGAACCGCCGCGCGACACTGCATTACGCGATGGGCAACTACCGGAAATCCATGTCGGACATCAATCGCGTGCTGTCGATCGAGCCCCGCCACTTTGGCGCGCTTGCCGGCATGGCGGCGATCCTCGGCGCCTCCGGCAAGGATGAGCTTGCCATGCGGGCCTGGGAACAGTTCCTGGACATTTATCCCGCCGATCGCAAGGCGCAGGAACAACTGGGCGAACTTGCCGAAAAACTCGCCGGCAGCAAGACCTGACAACGCGTGTTCCAGTCGATTGCCAAGCCCGCCAACGCCCATCCCCTCCGACAGGACGTCGCTTCTGAAGATCGCGACAGCCGCGCGCCGTTTCATCGCACCGATCTGGATGGAATGGCATCGTCACGCCGGCGTGGACCGCCCTACGATCGCCTCGCAAGGCACCTGCGGCCGCACGAGCCTGTTCCTGCAGCGCGTCTTGAAGACCCAAGGCTTCAGCGCCGACTGGGTCTGCGGAACGCCGCGCAGCGGGCCGTTGGAGCCTGAAATCGGACCGTTCGGCTTCAACTGCGGGAAGAGCTGGCAAAGCCATGCCTGGGTCGAATGCGGCGATTTCATCGTCGACATCACAGCCGATCAATTCGGCGCGCCTCCAGTCCTCGTTGTCGATCGCACGGACAACCGCTACAACAAAGGCAACCGGGATGGGGCGCTGCCAGAGTTCGTACTGGCCCGCCGGCGCGCCGTGGACGACATCTGGCCGCAATGGCAAAGGATAAGTGCCAGTGGCCCCAAGGGTTCGCTTACGCCTTGAAAGCCGGGCGCCGGAAGACAAATAGAGACGATGTTCCCAGTTGCGCTCCTGTTCCTTGCACTGATACTCGCCGGCGTCGCCTACAGCCTCTGGCACGCGCGTAGCTTCGCCCGGCGCTTTCCCAATGTCGGCGAACTGATCGACATCGGCGGCTACCGCATGAACAGCGTACACCTGCCCGCCGGCGGACAAGCCGACCTCTTGCCCGTCGTCTTCATCCATGGCGCCAGCGGCAACCTGCTCGACCAGCTGCATGCCTTCGCACCGGCCCTTGACGGCCGCGCCGAGATGCTGTTCGTCGATCGCCCGGGCCACGGCTACTCGGAGCGCGGCGGGCCGGAAAACGACTTGCCGGACGGTCAGGCGGATGCGACCGCAAAGCTGATGGACAAGCGCGGCATCCGTCGCGCCGTGATCGTCGGCCACTCCTTCGGCGGCGCGATTGCAGCGAGCTTCGCCCTCAACCACCCGGACAAGACCGCCGGCCTCGTCCTGCTGGCGCCGGCGACCCATCCCTGGCCCGGCGGCATCGACTGGTATTACCGCCTGACGGCCCTGCCCTTCGTCGGCTGGCTCTTCGCCCACACGCTGGTGACGCCGCTTGGGCAGCGGCGCATCGAGGGCGGCACGCACTCGATCTTTTCGCCCAATCCACGGCCGGCCGACTACATCGACAAGACCGGCCCGCATCTCGTGCTGCGTCCCTCGACCTTCCTCAGCAATGCCCGCGACATCGCCAACCTGCACGCCTATCTGACCGCGACCGCGCCGCGCTACCGGGAGATCGCCGCACCGACGGTGATCATCACCGGCGACAGCGATGGCATCGTGCTGGCCGATGTCCACTCACGCGGGCTGGCGCGCGATATCCCCGGCGCCGAGTTGCTCTGGATCGGCAATCTCGGCCATAAGCCCGACTATGTGGTCACTGATGTCATCGTCGCCGCGGTGGAGAAGCTGGCCGGCAAGCCCGGGGATCTGGATGCGGCAGTAAAGCGCGCCGAAGAAAGGCTTGCCGCCGCCAAGACACCCTGATCGTGCCAGGCCATCCGTTGGGGCCGCACCTCATCTGGCAGCCTTTCTCGGCGCGCCCGTTATCCCGCTAGCTGCCATCATCAACAAAACACGAAACCCCAGGAGCGGATCAGCGCTCCGGGGGTTTCGTTGCAGTCCGAAAAAGAGAGCGGGCGTCAGACGCCGCTCATGCCGTCCGAGCCGATATAGGCGATACGCAGCATGTTGGTCGCGCCGGGGGTACCGAGCGGCACGCCGGCCGAAATGATGATGCGTTCGCCCGGCTTGCCGAAGCCTTCCGAGGCAACGATGCGGCATGCGCGGTTGACCATGTCGTCGAGGTCTGTCGCATCCTCGGTGACGACGCAATGCAGGCCCCAGACGACCGAAAGGCGGCGCGCCGTCTGCACGATCGGCGACAGCGCGATGATCGGCACCTGCGGCCGCTCGCGGGCGGCGCGCAGACCCGTCGTACCCGACGAGGTGTAGCAGACGATGGCAGAGAGCCGCAGCGTCTCGGCGATCTGGTGGGCCGCAAGCGAAATCGCGTCGGCACCGGTGGCTTCCGGCGGCGTGCGCTGCGCGTAGATGATGCTGGAATAATGCGGGTCGCGCTCGACGTTGCTGGCGATCGACGCCATGGTCGAAACGGCTTCCACCGGATATTCGCCCGAGGCCGATTCTGCCGAAAGCATGACGGCGTCCGCACCTTCGAACACGGCTGTCGCGACGTCGGAGACTTCGGCACGCGTCGGGACCGGAGCCGAAATCATCGATTCCAGCATCTGGGTGGCGACCACCACCGGCTTGCCGGCGCGGCGACATGCGCGCGTCAGCTGCTTCTGCAGGCCCGGCACCGATTCCAGCGGCATCTCGACGCCGAGGTCACCGCGGGCAACCATCAGCGCGTCCGAGAGTTCGATGATCTCGTCGATCCGGTCCAATGCCTGTGGCTTCTCGATCTTCGACATGAGGCCGACGCGGCCGCGGGCGATCTTGCGAACTTCGGCTAGGTCTTCCGGGCGCTGCACGAAGGAGAGCGCCACCCAGTCGAATTCACCGGTCGCCAGAACGGCGTCGAGGTCGGCACGGTCCTTGTCGGTCAGCACACCGACGGCAAGCAGCGTGTCGGGCAGGCTGACGCCCTTGCGGTCGGAGATCTTGGTGCCGGCGACAACGGTCGTGACGATGCTCTTGCCGTCGGTCTTCTCGGCCTTGAGGTGCAGCTTGCCGTCGTCGATCAGCAGGCGATGGCCGGGCTTGACCGCTTCGAGGATCTCCGGATGGGGCAGATAGACACGGGTGTTGTCGCCAGGCTCGTCCTTGTTGTCGAGCGTGAAGGTCTGGCCGACCTTGAGATCGACCTTGCCTTCGGCGAACTTGCCGACACGCAGCTTCGGTCCCTGCAGGTCGCCGAGAATGCCGATCGGCCGGCCGCAGCGCGCCTCGACCGCGCGGATGCGCTGCACCAGCGTGCGCATCACGTCGTGGCTCGCGTGGCTCATGTTGATGCGGAACAGATCGGCCCCGGCCTCGTGCAGCTTCTGGATCATCTGCTCGTCCGAAGACGCCGGTCCGAGCGTTGCGAGGATTTTGACTTTTCTGTTCCGCTTCATCAATTCTGGCTTTCCTGCGTGCCGGACGGATCCGAAAGCTGAACCATCCAGCTTCCCTGCCGTCCCGTGTCGTACTCTTTGAATCCCATGCGCTGGAAGCCGCGGGCGAAGCAGTCCTGCACGCCCGTGATTTTGAATTCGTTCTCGGCAACGCACATGTTGACGTCACCGGTCCAGCGGCCGCCACGGGCCGCATCTTCCGCGTAAAGATAATAATATCGTGACTGAAGCTCGCCCTCGATCAGGGTCGCGCAGGTGTTGGCAGGCACCTGCCACCAGCCTTCCGTCATCCAGCCGTCCTTGGCCCGGTAGCCGATGGCTACGCCGACCAGTGTCTGGGTGCCGTTGCACACACGGAAGTCGGCGCGTGCGTCGCTGGCGAAAAGAAATGAGCTTGATGTTGCCAGGAGAAACAGGAGGATGCCTCCCAGTGTCGTCAGCCCCGGCTTCGCTTTGGAAAAAGGATATCTGGACACGGTTTCCGATGGAACTCCGTTTTGATTTGCGTGGCACTTTCTTGCGACGGGTGGGCCCGAAAGTCAACGCAACTCTAATCGATTACAATCGGTAAATTGCTTTCGGATTTCGATAAACAGTTGCGTTTTTCTTGCGATTGACGCCCTCGCGTGCGATCAGCGAGACGGGGCGCTGAAACGGACTGGAACGGCATGCAACACTATTCTCCCTATGAGATTATCGAAGCCAAGCCCACAACCGGGCTCGTGCTCCTTGCCGATCACGCGATGAACCGGCTGCCTGCCGAGTATGGCAGTCTCGGCCTTCCCGCTGCGGCCTTCGAGCGGCACATCGCCTACGATATCGGTGTCGAAGCGCTCGTGCGGCGCCTGTCGGCGATGCTCGATGCGCCGGCCGTTCTCGGCTGCTTCTCGCGCTTGCTGATCGATCCCAATCGCGGCGAGGACGACCCGACGCTGATCATGCGGATTTCCGACGGAGCGATCATTCCGGGAAACCATCCCATCACCGAGAAGGAGTGGGAGAACCGGCTGAACCGGTTCCATCGTCCCTATCACCGCGCCGTCTCCGAGACCATCGGCCGAAGCGCCGAGGCGCATGGCGCAGCACCGCTGGTCATCTCCATCCATTCCTACACGCCGGCCTGGAAGGGCGTCGCCCGTCCCTGGCACGCCGCCGTCCTCTGGGACAGCGACGGCCGCGCCGTTCGGCCACTGATCGACAGGCTCGAGGCACCGGGCGATATCGTCGTCGGCAACAATGAACCCTATGACGGCGCGTTGCGCGGCGATACCATGTTCCGGCACTGCATGGTGCCGGGCATTGCGCATGCCCTGATCGAGGTGCGGCAGGATCTGATCGCCGACGCCGAAGGCGTTGCCGCCTGGGCCGAGCGGCTGGCGCCGATCCTGGCAAGCCTCAACGCCATGCCCGAACTGCATCGGTACGAGCGGCACATCTCGCGCACCGGCGCCTATGATGAAGAGGACGAGCGACCATGACCGAACTGACCCCGGAGCAACAGATCGCCTTCGAGGCCGCAGCCTTTCGCCGGCTGGTCAACCATCTGCGCGAGCGCAGCGACGTCCAGAACATCGACCTGATGAACCTCGCCGGCTTCTGCCGCAACTGCCTGTCCAATTGGTATCGCGAAGCCGCCGAACAGGCGGGCGTTCCGCTTGCCAAGGAGGAATCGCGCGAGATCATCTATGGCATGCCCTACGAGGAATGGCGCGAGCGCAACCAGAGGGAAGCATCCGCAGAACAAAAGGCGGCGTTCGAGCTCAACCGGCCCAAAGCTGAGTGAGGAAAGGCGTATGCGGTTTTCCGCGGCATTCCGCTCTAACTCGTAAGCCGCTTCAAAATGATGGCTGGATCGAGCCGACGCAAACCGTCGTGATCAAAGGAATAGGGTCGTTTCGCCCGCCTCTGCCACGGAAATGACCGCGTTGTTGCGCAATCACCCTTGACCTTGGCGGCCGTTCGCGGCACGTCACGGCACCCAAGAAATTCCATTCCCCCTATCAAGGAGAAGACCATGTCGGATGCTCACGGCGTCGCACGCGATCAGCTTCGTGCTTTCATCGAACGGATCGAACGCCTGGAAGAAGAAAAGAAGACCATCGCCGACGACATCAAGGACGTCTATGGCGAAGCCAAGTCCACAGGTTTCGACGCCAAGATCCTGCGCAAGGTCATTTCGATCCGCAAGCAGGACCACGACGAGCGCATGGAACAGGAAGCGATCCTCGACACCTACCTCCAGGCGCTCGGCATGGTGCCGGCAGCCGACGAGGAATAAGCGAGCCTTTTTGAAGGCCGCCTGTCGGCGGCCTTCGCCTTCCGCGCGTGAACGCTGGCAGCAGAGGCTCTCAATGCAGCCGGGAGCCGAGATGCCGGGAGCCGACATAAGGCAGAATATAGACACGAAAAAGCCCGCCAGGTCGGCGGGCTTTTTCGTGTCTATGGTTTGGTGGAAGCTCAGTTGGTGCTGAACTTCTTCACTTCCATGAAGTTGACGGCATTGCCGCTGAACCGGGCCGTGTCGACGTTTGGTCCGGCGCTGCTGGAGAAGCCGGCGGCATAGACTGTCGTCGGAGCAGTACGCAGAGACTTGCTGACGAAGCGCGGCGCCTTCACCGGCTTGGAAAGCGTTGCGACGCGGCCGGTCGAAAGCGCCCATTCGGAAATGATCTTCTGGGTCAACTTCGGCTCGGCGCGCACCGATGAGCGGGTCGCGGCATCGGCGTCGTTCTTCTTCGGTCGGCCGCCCTTGGCCGGAGCTTCCGCCTGCGTGTCGAAGGCGCTGTCGAAGATCGCGGCGCGCGCATTCGTGCCCGACTGCGGCGCATAGGCTGCCATCTCGATCGGCTGCGGCTGGGCAACCGGCTGACGTTCAGCTGGCGTCGGCTGGGCAAGCGCGACACGGGTCTTGGCTTCAGCCGCCACGTCGCGCGGCGGTTCGGCGGATGCCACGACCGGGCGCTCCGCGAAGGAGGGGATCACGACCTGTGCATCGGCAACGGCGGCAAGCGCCGCGTCACCCGCGGGCCGCACGGCCGGAACCGGCACGAAACCGAGCGCCTGCATGTCCGGCTCGGCATCGGCGGATGCGACGAGCGTGTTCATGTCGCGGCGGTCAAGCATTTGCGGCACAGGAACCTTCATCGAGCCGAGGTCGGCAAACTCGCTCGGCATTTCCGAGGTTGGCGGCAGGGCGGCAGCAAGGGCTTCCTGCGCCGGGTTCTTCTCCGGCGCCACCAGGGCGACGGCTACGCCACCATCGGCAGGCGCTTGCTTGAAGGCAGGCCGCACCGCCGGGACCGGCGCATTGATGTTCTGTTCGGCAGCAACCGTCGGCTCGGCGGCGACAGAACCGGCGACGCCGGGCAGCGCTTCCTGAGCGGCGGGCGCGGCAGCCGTCTGCACCTTGGCAGCAGGAGCTGCGCCACCTTCATCGTCGGCACCGGGGCCGGCTGCGATTGCCGAAGGTTCTTCATCCTCGTCACCGCCGCCGCCAAAGAGCATGGCGAACAGGTTGCCGCGGCGCTTGCCGCTCGCCGTATCGCCCGGGCCCGTATCGCCGCCACCAGCGACCTGGATCGCCGACGCGCCGACGCGACGCTTGTAGTCGGCAACCGCCTGGTCATAACCCGGAAGCGGCTTGCCGTCGGACGGCAGATGCATGGTCTTGCCGTCGGGGAAGAGGCGCGCCAACTCGGCACGGCTCATGCGCGGCCAGGCGCGAACGCCACCGACATCCATATGGACGAAAGGCGAGCCGGAAGTCGGGTAGTAACCGACGCCGCCCACCTGGAATTTCACGCCGATTTCACGCAGCGTCTTCAGCTTCACATCCGGCAGATAGAAGTCCATCGCCTTGCCGAGCATGTGCTGGCTCTTCTTGGCGACGCCCTTCGAACGCGAACGCAGCATGCCGTTGGTCGCCGGCGAACGATAGGCCGAAACGACGTGGATGTAATCGCGCGATCCGCTCTTCTGGTAGACTTCCCAGACGAGATCGAGCAGGCGCGGGTCCATCTTCGTCGGCTCGTTGCGACGCCAGTCGCGCAGGAAACGGTTGATTTCCTGCAGACCCTTGGCGTCGTAGCGGCCATTGCGCTTGAAGGTGATCTGCGCCTTTTCCTGAGTATGAATGAAATAGAGCTTCAGTGTCCGGGTCTGGCCTGCGGCCTCCACGGGAGGAGCAAAACCAGGCGTAACGAGGGCAGCCGCAAGAGCAACGGATGTCAGAACCTGCGGCACCCGGCGGGTGACCGCCGCGCAGACTCTCGCTAAGGAGCCGAGCGGCTTCTTAAAACCGAACAAATTTGGCATTCAATCCCCGTCCGACGGACAACCGTGCTTCGCTGTCTCAGATGACTGTCAAATAAGGTGACAGCATGGCAAATTTGCCACAGTCGTCACCGCCCCTTATAATATAGTGAATACTTCACTAACAAGGTCTAAACGGCGGTGACTGAATAGCACGGCTAATGAATCGTGAATGCGTCGATTTTATGCCGCCTCTCTCAAAGGGTTATCGGGATCGATGCCATAATCCTTCAGCTTGCGGTAGAGGGTAGACCGGCCGATACCGAGCTTTCGGGCCACCTGACTCATCTGGCCGCGGTAGAATTTCAGCGCAAAACGAATCAATTCCTCCTCGACTTCGGCAAGCTTGCGCACGTCTCCGCCCTCGTCGACGCTGGCGATCGCATTCTCCATGCGCGGGTCGCTGGAGGTTTCCGCCTCCATGGATTTCGCCGCACTCGCGAAGTCTGGATAGACGCTTGATGCCGTCTCGCCGCCAGCCGGCGCCCGCTCCGGTCCGCCCTCGCCCCAGGAGAAGCCCGAACGATCGGAAACCACGTAGCCGGGTATCTGAGTGGCGATCTGCGGGAAATCCTTCACCGTCAGTTCGTTGCCCTCGGCAAGCACGACGGCGCGGAAGATCGCGTTCTCGAGCTGGCGAATGTTGCCCGGCCAATCATAGGCGGTCAGAAGCGCGAGCGCACCGCTCGATACCGTCAGCGGCTGGTTCAGCCGCTGCTCGGCGGCGAAGCGCTCGACGAAGGAGCGCACCAGCACCGGGATATCTTCCTTGCGTCGGCGAAGCGCCGGAATGGTGATCGGGAAAACATTGAGGCGGTAGTAGAGATCCTCGCGGAACCGCCCTTCGCGCACTTCGTTGATCAGGTCCTTGTTGGTGGCCGAGATCAGCCGCACGTTCACCTTCTGCGGATGGCGCGCGCCGATCGTCTCGACCTCGCCCTGCTGAACCGCGCGCAGCAGCTTCACCTGAACCTCGAGCGGCAAGTCGCCAATCTCGTCGAGGAACAGGGTTCCTCCGTCCGCATCGACAAATTTGCCGGTGTGCTTTTCGGTCGCGCCGGTAAAGGCACCCTTTTCGTGACCGAAGAGAATGCTCTCGACCAGATTGTGCGGGATGGCGCCACAGTTGACGGTGATGAACGGCTTGCCGACCCTGTCGCTTGCCGACTGGATGGCGCGCGCCACCATTTCCTTGCCGACGCCGGATTCGCCCTCGAGCACGATCGGGATGTTGGACTGCGCGGCACGGCGTGCAAGGTCGATCACCCGGATCATCGCCGGGCTTGCCGAGACGATATCATCGAAGCCGACGGCGCCACCGCGCGGACGGCGCGAGGTTTTGACCTTGCCGTCACGGCTTGCCATTTTCAGCGCATTGCTGATGGCCACGGACAGCCGTTCCGGAGAGACCGGCTTGACCAGGAAGTCGAAGGCGCCGGCCTGCATCGCGTGCACCACGGTCTCGATGCCGCCCTGTCCGGTCTGGACGATGACCGGCGTGTCAACGCCGCGCTCGGCCAGCGCTTCGAGGAAGCCGTGGCCGTTCATTTCCGGCATCAGGAGATCGAGAAGGATGACATTGATCATGCCGCCCTTGCGCTCCAGCAGTTCCAGACCGCTGCGGCCGTTATCGGCGAGATGCGCCACATGACCGAGACGCTCGATCATGTTCGTCAGCAACCGGCGCTGCACCGGATCGTCATCAATGACCAGAATGTGTGATGTCACGGAAGCCTCCTGCTCTGGACACGCGGTACTCTTTGGCCAACCTCATGTGCCAAATCACGTCAGGCATCTGTGCCATAAAGGGCTGAACATCATGTTTTGAGAAATGCTTGCATTTTATCCATTGCCGGCGATAGCAATGGGGCCCATATCGCTGCCTCTTCCTGTCACGAACGAGAGAAATCCGACGATGACCTTCCGCCCCTTCGCCCCCGAGCAATTTGTTGTCCGCGCCGCCGCCGGCCAGAGCCATGGCGCCGCTGCCGACCTCGGTGACCTGCCCTCCTGGCGGCTGGAGGATCTTTATGCCTCCGCTTCCTCGGATGCGTTTCGCAACGATATGACGAAGGCCGATGCCGACGCGATCGCCTTCGAGACCAAGTGGAAGGGCAAGCTGGCCGAAGCGGCGACGAAGAGCGGCGAAGCCGGCATCGGCGCTGCCGTGCGGGAATTCGAAGCGCTCGAAGACATCATGGGCCGCATCGCCTCGTTTGCCGGCCTCACCTATTTTTCGGACACGTCCAAGCCGGAGAATGGCAAGCTTTACGGCGATGTGCAGTCGAAGCTCACCGACATGTCGGCGCATCTCCTGTTCTTCTCCCTAGAGCTGAACCGGATCGACGACGCGATCCTCGACAAGGCACTCGAAACAGACGCGATCGCCGCCCATTACAAGCCCTGGCTGACCGACCTGCGCATGGACAAGCCCTATCAGCTCGACGACAAGCTGGAGCAGCTTTTCCTGGAAAAATCGATGACCGGTGCCGCCGCCTTCAACCGGCTGTTCGACGAGACTATGGCAAGCCTCACCTTCACTGTCGACGGTGAAGCGCTGCCGCTCGAGGTCACCCTGAACCTGCTGCAGGACCCGTCGAGCGACGTTCGCAAGAAGGCGGCGATGGCGCTGGCGGAAACCTTCAAGGCCAATATCCGCACCTTCACGCTGATCACCAACACGCTCGCCAAGGACAAGGAAATCTCCGACCGCTGGCGCGGCTTCAAGGATATTGCCGACAGCCGGCATCTGGCCAACCGCGTCGAGCGCGAGGTCGTCGATGCACTCGCCGAAGCGGTCAAGTCCGCCTATCCGCGCCTGTCGCACCGCTACTATTCGCTGAAGGCAAAGTGGCTCGGCATGGAGCAGATGGATTTCTGGGACCGCAACGCGCCGCTGCCGGAAACGCCGAACGCGCTGATCTCCTGGGACGAGGCCAAGGACACGGTGCTCTCCGCCTATAATGCCTTCGCGCCGGAAATGGCTGATATCGCCCGCCGTTTCTTCGACGAGCGCTGGATCGACGCGCCGGTCCGGCCCGGCAAGGCGCCGGGCGCCTTCGCCCACCCGACGGTGCCGTCGGCTCACCCCTATGTGCTCGTCAACTACATGGGCAAGCCGCGCGACGTGATGACGCTCGCCCACGAGCTCGGCCACGGCGTGCACCAGGTGCTTGCCGGCGGACAGGGCGCGTTGATGGCCTCGACGCCGCTGACGCTCGCCGAAACCGCGTCTGTCTTCGGCGAGATGCTGACCTTCCGCGCGCTTCTCGACCAGACGAAGGACAAGCGCGAGCGCAAGGCCATGCTCTCCCAGAAGGTCGAGGACATGATCAACACGGTCGTGCGCCAGATCGCCTTCTACGAGTTCGAGCGCAAGGTGCACACCGCGCGGAAGGAAGGCGAGCTGACGGCCGACGATATCGGTAAGCTGTGGCTGTCGGTGCAGAACGAGAGCCTTGGCCCGGCCATCCGGATTTCCGAAGGCTACGAGACCTACTGGGCCTATATCCCGCACTTCATCCATTCGCCCTTCTACGTCTATGCCTATGCCTTCGGCGACTGCCTGGTGAACTCGCTCTACGCGGTCTACCAGAACGCCGAACAGGGCTTCCAGGACAAGTACTTCGAGCTTCTGAAGGCCGGCGGCACCAAGCACCATTCCGAACTGCTCGCCCCCTTCGGCCTCGATGCCACCGATCCGTCGTTCTGGGCACAGGGACTGTCGATGATCGAAGGGCTCATCGACGAACTCGAAGCGCTTGATAAGGCCTGATCCGGACAAGGGTCCGGATCGCGGCGCGATCGACAAGACGACTTTATGAGCGACACTGCACCCTATGTGCTGTTCCGGGACGACAGCGAAAGCCGCACCACGGTTTTCGCATCGCCTTCGCGCGTCATTACGGCCCGCACGAAGGCCGAATTTGTCCGCGGCCTTGCCGCGCTTGAACGCGCGCACAAATCAGGCAAATGGATTGCCGGCTTCATGTCCTATGAGGCCGGCCATCTCTTCGAGGAGAAGCTCGAAGGCTTTGCCGAGGAAAATCGCAAGACGCCGCTGATGTCATTCGGCATCTTCGATGCGCCGAGCGAGGATCATCCCCTCGCCGAGCCGCAGCGGCGAACCGAGAACGAACCCTTCTTGAGCGAACCGCGCGCCGGCTGGGATTTCGATACCTACCGCGAACGTTTCGACCGCCTGCACCTGCATCTGCGAAAGGGCGATTGTTACCAGGCAAACCTGACGATGCCGATCCATGCCCGCTGGTCCGGCGACCCGCGCGCAGCCTTCTGGTCGCTGATCGACCGACAGCCGGTCAAATACGGCGCGCTCGTCGCGCTCGACGGGCCAGTGCTCCTGTCGCGCTCGCCGGAGCTTTTCTTCCGTGTCGATGCGGACGGCTGGATCGAGACCCACCCGATGAAGGGCACGGCCAAGCGCGGCGCGTCGGCCGCGGAAGACGCCGTGATCATCGCCGCCATGCGCACCGACGAAAAGACCCAGGCCGAAAACCGAATGATCGTCGATCTCCTGCGCAATGACATCTCGCGCATCACCGAGGTCGGCACGCTTGATGTCCCCAAGCTCTTCGACATCGAGACCTACCCGACCGTGCACCAGATGGTGAGCCACGTCCGAGCAAAGCTCCTGCCCGAGATCAGCCTCAAGGATATTTTCACGGCGCTCTTCCCCTGCGGCTCGATCACCGGGGCGCCGAAGATGCGCGCCATGGAAATCCTGCACGACCTGGAAGACGGTCCCCGCGACGCCTATTGCGGCGCCATCGGTTTCATCGCCCCGAACGGCGTGATGCGGTTCAGCGTCGCGATCCGGACGATATCGCTCTTCGAAAATGGCGATGCCGTCTTTAATGTCGGCGGCGGTATCGTCTTCGACAGCACCGCCCAGTCCGAATACGAAGAGTGCCTCCTGAAGGCCCGCTTTGCCGTTGGCGACGACAGGATCGCGCTCGGCGAAGGCGATGTCGCGCCCGCCGATGACGCGGTCGTCCGATGACGGATTTCTCGTTGATCGAAACCCTGCGCTACGAGCCCGAAGCCGGTTTCATCCGCCTGCGTCTGCACCTCGCCCGGCTGGTCCGATCCGCCCGCCGTCTCGGCATTTCGGGCGCCGATGGCGCGCAGGCCGCGCTGCTTGCAGCGGTCAAGGCCGGCGATGGCGGCGCCGCGCTTCGCGTTCGCCTCGAGCTCTTCCCGGACGGCCATATCGAGGTGAAGACCGCCCCCTTCGCGCCGCTCCCCCAAGATACGGTCTGGCGGGTACGGGTTGCCAGCACCCGGCTCAAGTCGGGCGATCCGCTGCTGCGCTA
This sequence comes from Ensifer sp. ENS03, assembly GCF_014852035.1. NCBI lineage: Bacteria > Pseudomonadati > Pseudomonadota > Alphaproteobacteria > Hyphomicrobiales > Rhizobiaceae > Ensifer > Ensifer sp. ENS03. The sequence goes on from NZ_JACVAV010000005.1 coordinate 226,805, forward strand.
CAAGACCAGTCGCCGCGCCGCCTATGAGGCAGCCCGCGGCGAGTTCGGCCCGAGCGAGGCCGACGAAGTTCTGCTTCTGAACGAGAAGGATGAGGTCTGCGAAGGCACGATCACCTCCGTCTTCCTCGACGACGGCAGCCGCATCCTCAAGACGCCGCCGATCGCCTGCGGCCTGCTTGCCGGCGTGCTGCGTACCGAGCTCATCTGCCAGCGCCGCGCGCGAGTTGCGCGGCTTTCGCTTAACGACCTCGCCCGCGGCGACCTTTATCTCGGCAACTCGCTACGGGGCCTGATCCGGGTGAACCTCCTGGTCTGAGCCGGGAAGCGTGTGGCGCCTGACCTGGTCCCGTCCATCGCGCTTGGCGAGATAGAGCGCCTGATCGGCGCGTGCATAGAGGTCGCTGACCGTGTCCCCGTCGCGATACTCCGCAACCCCGACCGAACAGGTGTAGAAGAACTCCGGGATGTTCTCGAGCGGGCGGGAATTGCGCACCCGTTCGAGCAGACGATCGAGAATGCGGTGGCCCTCGCTGATGGTGGTATCAGGCAGGATGAGCATGAATTCCTCGCCGCCAATCCGGCCGAAGCAGTCCGAACGGCGCACGAACTCCTGCATCTGGCGCGCAAAGTCGAGTAAAACCTCGTCGCCGCGCTGGTGGCCGTGGCGGTCATTGATCGCCTTGAAGTAATCGATATCGATGATCGCGACACAGCCCCACATATGCGGGTTCTCGGCGCAGTTGGCGATGAACTCGGTGAGACGCCCCATCGTGTAGCGGCGGTTGGGCACGCTCGTCAGCTCGTCGACCTGGGCGGCCCGAAGCGCAAAGTCGCGGTCCTGGCGCAGTTCCCGTTCTTCGGCATGGATCGTCGTGACGTCGACGGCGATGCACAGCATGCAGCCATCCGCATCCACCGTCTCCGTCATCCACAGCCAGCGACCGTCGTGCAGGTCTGTTTCCATGGCGCGGAACGGCACCTTGCCGCGCCGGTGCAATGTCGAGGCGATCCAGGCATCGATGTCTTCCGACTTCAGGATGGTGCCCTGTCCGGCGGCATGGTTCCGACGCATGATCTCTTCCCAGGTCGGGCTCTCGTCCGGACCGACATGGTAGGCCGCGCGAAACGCCGGATTGGCGAAGCGCAGTCGATCGTGCTGATCATAAAGTGCGATCAGCACGGGTGTTTTACTCTGTAGGGCCGCAAGAGCCTTGAGATGACTACCGGTCACGGTCTGTCACGCCTCCGGGAACTAATCAATTATGGCGCGAAGCGGATGCTTCTACCGTAGCTATAGCACGAACCGCTTGTGACAAGCGTTTCACCGTGCGAAACGATAGGGAATATGGTTAAATCGCAACCTAGACCGGTCGCTCCGCATGAAGCATACGCCTTACGACGGTTCTTCAAAACCTTTCACCATCGGCCTTGCCCAGCTCGACCCCGATCGCTGGATTGAGCCGGACGACCAGCTGCAGCACTATCTCTCCGAAAAGAAGCTGCTGCTTGCGCAAGCGCGCGGTACCGTGTTTGCCGCAGCCGACGGTACGCAGGACGCCCAGCGCGAACTGCTCGGCATTCTGGTCGACTACCTGCCGGCCGCCTACCCAGAGATCTACCGCCGCGACGGCGACAGCATGATCGTCGGCGGCGAGCCCGTGCCACTCGACGGCGATGATCCACTGGCCGTTTCGGGATCGCTTGTCCAGGACGATCTCGCCATCATGCAAAAGACCGACGACGGCTGGCGTCTCAACGCTGCCTATGTCGCCTTTCCCTCGTCCTGGTCGCTCGCCGAAAAATACGGCCGCACCATGAACGAGATCCATGGCCCCGTCCCGGGTTTCGAGCATGGCACCCGCAATGCCGAACTGATTGCCCGCATGTTCGACAACCTGCCGCCGGGTCGCTTCGTCGAGCGCTTCAACTGGGCGGTCAATGTCGACGGCGCGCTGCACCTGCCGAAATCGAAATCCGAAGGCATCGCCGCCGGTGCGATCGAGATGACCGAGGAGCGGACCTTCATCCGCATCGAACGGCAGACGCTGCGCAAGCTGCCTGAGACCGGTGCGCTCGTCTTCACTATCCGCATCTATTCGGACCCGCTGACGATGCTGCGCAAGCGGCCGGATGCCGCAGCCCTGGCCGCGTCCTTCGTCGAGCAGCTGCGCGCCCTGACCTTGCCGCAGGCCGCCTACAAGGGGCTTGTCAGCAAGCGGGACGGGCTGATTGAAGCACTTCTCACGATCGCCGGTTAAGCACAGACGCAAATAGCGGTTGACCCGCCGGCTCTTTATTGTGACAGCAATCTATGCTCTACAGCGCCGCGTGCCCCACGGGCATCGCGGCCGTCGGCACATTCATACGAGCCAGAACAGCGGCCACAGCCGCTTCCTCATGCTTAGTCACCCACCGCCACAGGGAAAGTTTTCTCAGGAGTAAGACAAAAATGGCAGATACCACCTATCCGGTTTATGGCGAGATCACCGGTCCGATCGTGATGATCGGTTTCGGTTCGATCGGTCGCGGCACCTTGCCGCTGATCGAGCGCCACTTCAAATACGACAAGAACCGGTTGATCGTGGTCGAGCCCCGTGAGGATGCTGCCGACAACGAGATCTTCGAACGCCATGGCGTTCGTCACGTTCGCGCGCATGTGACCAAGGACAACTACAAGGAACTGCTGAAGCCGCTTCTGACCGAAGGCGAAGGCCAGGGCTTCTGCGTCAACCTGTCGGTCGACACCGGCTCGCTCGACCTGATGAAGATGTGCCGCAAGCTCGACGTGCTCTACGTCGACACGGTCGTCGAGCCGTGGCTCGGCTTCTACTTCGACGCCGAAATGGACAATTCCGAGCGCACCAACTATGCGCTGCGTGAAACCGTGCGCAAGGAAAAGGAAAAGAACCCGGGCGGCACGACCGCGGTTTCCACCTGCGGCGCCAACCCCGGCATGGTCTCCTGGTTCGTCAAGCAGGGCCTCCTCAACCTCGCCAACGACCTTGGCGTGAAGTTCGAAGAGCCGCATCAGGACGACCGCGAAGGCTGGGCCAAGCTGATGAAGAAGGTCGGCGTCAAGGGCGTGCACATCGCCGAGCGCGACACCCAGCGCACCAAGAACCCGAAGCCCTTCAACACCTTCTGGAACACCTGGTCGGTCGAAGGCTTCATCTCGGAAGGCCTGCAGCCGGCCGAACTCGGCTGGGGCACCCATGAAAACTGGATGCCGAAGAACGCCAAGAAGCACAAGAAGGGTTGCAAGGCAGCGATCTATCTGGAGCAGCCGGGCGCCAACACCCGCGTGCGCAGCTGGTGCCCGACCCCCGGCCCGCAGTATGGCTTCCTCGTGACCCACAACGAGGCGATCTCGATCGCCGACTTCTTCACGGTTCGCGACAAGGAAGGCGAAGTCACCTATCGCCCGACCTGCCACTACGCCTACCATCCGGCCAACGACGCCGTTCTGTCGCTGCACGAAATGTTCGGCAACGGCGGCAACGCCCAGCCGGTGCACCACGTCCTTGACGAAAAGGAACTGGTCGACGGCGTCGACGAACTCGGCGTGCTGCTCTACGGCCACGACAAGAACGCCTACTGGTTCGGCTCGCGCCTGTCGCTCGAAGAAACCCGCCGCATCGCGCCTTACCAGAACGCGACCGGTCTGCAGGTCACTTCGGCCGTTCTCGCCGGCATGGTCTGGGCTCTCGAGAACCCGAAGGCCGGCATCGTCGAAGCCGACGAGATGGACTACAAGCGTTGCCTCGAAGTCCAGCTGCCCTACCTCGGCCCGGTCGAAGGTCACTACACCGACTGGACCCCCCTCGACGGTCGCCCGGGCCTGTTCCCGGAAGACATCGACACCAAGGATCCGTGGCAGTTCAAGAACATCCTCGTTCGCTAAGCTGCTGAGACGTAAGCGCATCCGGCCCGGGACACGAACGTGCCCCGGGCCTTTTCATCTCTGGCGGAAAAGCCCGAGGCCGCGACCTGCCGCTCTTGCTTTCAACTCATGATCGCGGCATGGTCTGCCGGAATGAAACAATCCGCTCGACCCAAACGCGGGGGAAATCGCCTATGAAGCCATTCGCCGTTCTGACCCTAATCGCAACCGCGGCCGCGCTTGCCTCCTGCCAGTCGTCGCCACGGATCATCGATGAGGGTGGGCAGCCGGCACGCCAGGCTTCGGGCGTCGAGGGCTCCTGGGTAGACCCGAACGGTATCGTCTCGACATTTGCCGGCGGTACCTTCTCCACGCGCACGACCGACACCAACCAGTTGCTCGCCTCGGGCAACTACGTCAAGACGAGCCCGACGCTTGTCGAGATCAATATGACCTCGCTGGTGCGCAACACCCAGTCGAAGGTCGCTTGCGCTCTGGTCACGCAGAACCAGCTCAACTGCACCACCGACGCCGGGGCACAGTTCTCGCTCGCGCGTCGCGGCTAAAACAGAAAACACGAAATTGCAAAAGCCTCCGTCCGGAGGCTTTTTTCGTTTGCGGGCCACGACTTAACCTTAACGGTAAACCCGACAACCGGGGCATGGTTTTAGCGCTTGAAGTCGCCTTCAAGTGATGAAAACATCCGGCCCGGCAAAGCCACCCCGACCGTGGGGACCGGATCCGTTTCGGCGGACCGGATGCGGTCGGGCGACAACCGGCAAAACAGGAGAACATCATGATCAGACACGTGCGGACCGGCCTGATGACCGCGTCCATTCTTGCCCTCTCCTCGGGCGCAGCCTTCGCCGATTATGAATTGAACATCCTGCATATCAACGACCTCCATTCCCGCATCGAATCGATCAACAAGTTCGATTCCACCTGCTCGGCGGAAGAGGAGGGCAAGAACGAGTGCTTCGGCGGCGTCGCGCGCCTCAAGGCCTTGATCGACCAGAAGCGCCAGGACCTCTCCGGCAAGAACGTGCTGCTGCTCAACGCCGGCGACAACTTCCAGGGTTCGCTGTTCTTCACCACCTACAAGGGTCTCGCGGAAGCCGAATTCCTCAACCTGATGAAGTTCGACGCGATGACCGTCGGCAACCATGAGTTCGACGAGAGCGAGGACGGCCTTGCCGGCTTCCTCGACAAGATCGCCTTCCCGGTCGTCACCGCCAACGTGCTGCCGAGCCAGAAGTCGAAGATCGGCGACCGCATCAAGCCGTCGATCGTGCTCGACGTCGGTGGCCAGAAGGTCGGCATCGTCGGCGCGGTTGCCAACGACACGCCGGAACTCTCTTCCCCCGGCCCGGACATCCTGATCGGCGACGACGTCGCCACCACCACGGCAGCCGTCGAGGAGCTGAAGAAGCAGGGCGTCGACAAGATCATAGCGCTCACCCATGTCGGCTATCCGCGCGACCTCGCGGCCATCGCCAAGATCCCGGATGTCGACGTCGTCGTCGGCGGCCACTCGCACAGCCTGCTCTCCAACACCGATGCAAAAGCCGAGGGTCCTTACCCGACGATGGTCGACAACCCAGGCGGCTACAAGGTTCCGGTCGTCCAGGCCGGCTCCTACACCAAATATCTCGGCGATCTCGTCGTTACCTTCGACGACAAGGGCGTGGTCAAGGCCGCCAAGGGCGACCCGATCCTCGTCGACAGCTCGGTCAAGCCGGATGAGGCCGTGCTCGCCCGCGTCGCCGAACTCGGCAAGCCGATCGAAGAGCTGCGCTCGAAGATCATCGCCAAGACCGAGGCGCCGATCGACGGCTCGCGCGAGAATTGCCGCACCAAAGAGTGCGAAATGGGCAGCCTGCTCACCGACGCCATGCTCGACCGCGTCAAGGGCCAGGGTGTGACCATCGCCATCACCAACGGCGGCGGTCTGCGCGCCTCCATCGATGCCGGCGACGTTTCGATGGGCGAAGCCATTACGGTCCTTCCGTTCCAGAACACGGTTGCGACCTTCCAGATGAAGGGCGACGGCATTCGTGAAGCCCTGGAAAACGGTCTCAGCAAGCTTGAGGAAGGCGGCGGCCGTTTCCCGCAGGTGGCCGGCATGAAGTTCTCCTTCGACAAGTCGAAGCCGGTCGGCAGCCGCGTCGTCTCGGTCGAGGTGAAGGAAGGCGAGGCCTACGTCCCGCTCGATCCGGCCAAGACCTATTCGCTCGTCACCAACAACTACATGCGCAATGGCGGCGACGGCTACGACGTCTTCAAGGAGAAGGGTGAAAACGCCTACGACTACGGTCCGGGCCTCGAAACCGTGCTTGCCGACTACCTTGCCGCCCACCAGCCGTTCAAGCCCTATACCGACGGCCGCATCACCGAGGTCGCTTCGGCGGCCGGTGCGGCAACGGCCGAGCCGGCGGCGGACGCAAAGCCTGCTGCCGACGCCACGGCAGCCCAGCCGGCGGCAACGGCCGGCGGCACGGCGGCAGCGAGCGGCCCGCAGAAGCACGTGATCACCAAGGGCGACACGCTCTGGGATCTCGCCAAGGCCTTCTACGGCGAAGGCGCGCTCTGGAAGAAGATCTCCGACGCCAACGGCAAGCCGGCGCCGCGCCACCTGCATGTCGGCAAGGAACTGGAGATTCCCGCAAAGTAAGACAATTTGCCTCTACTTTCAGAGCCGGCGCGGCTTCCCCGCGCCGGCTTTTCTTTTTAGAAGGACTGGAAACCGAAGGAACGAAAGCGGCGTCCCGATACGGGGACCCGACGAGGATGAAGATGACCGATCAGCTTGCCGTGACCACCCCTGCCAGCCACCCGTCCGTCAAATCCGGAAAGGTCGGTATCCTGCTGGTCAATCTCGGCACGCCTGATGGCACCGACTACACCTCGATGCGCCGCTACCTGAAGGAGTTTCTGACCGACCGCCGGGTGATCGAGTGGTCGCGACTGTTCTGGTACCCGATCCTGTTCGGCATCGTGCTCAACACCCGCCCCGGCAAGGTCGGCAAGGCCTATGAGACGATCTGGAACAAGGACTTGAACGAAAGCTACCTCCGGACCTACACCCGCAACCAGTCCGAACTGATGGCGAAGTCCTTCGCCGACCAGCCTAACGTCATCGTCGACTGGGGCATGCGCTACGGCCAGCCGTCGATCGCCTCGCGCATGGACGCACTGCAGAAGGCCGGCTGTGAACGCATTCTCGTCTTCCCGCTCTATCCGCAATATGCCGCCGCCACCACCGCCACCGTTAATGACAAGGCCTTCGAGGCGCTTCTGAAGATGCGCTGGCAGCCGGCACTGCGCACCGTTCCGCCCTACCACGACGATCCCGTCTACATCGACGCTCTGGCAACCTCGATCGAGCGTCACCTGGCGACGCTCGACTGGGAGCCGGAGGTGGTTCTGACCTCCTTCCACGGCATTCCGAAGAGCTATTTCGACAAGGGCGATCCCTACTACTGCCAGTGCCAGAAGACCGCGCGGCTTTTGCGCGAAAAGCTCGGCTGGTCGAAGGAGAAGCTGCAGGTCACCTTTCAGTCGCGCTTCGGGCCTGAGGAATGGCTGCAGCCCTATACCGACAAGACGGTCGAAAAACTTGCGCAGGACGGTGTCAAGCGCATTGCCGTCCTCAACCCGGGCTTCGTCTCCGACTGTCTGGAAACGTTGGAAGAGATCGCAGAGCAGGCGGCCGAAAGCTTCCATCACAATGGCGGCGAGAAGTTCACCCACATCCCCTGTCTAAACGACAGCGCCGAAGGCATGGCCGTGCTCGAACACGTCGTGCGCCGGGAGCTTGCCGGCTGGCTTTAAGCGTCCCATCACCCCACTTGAACGGCGCGCTGGCCGCCAACTCAGGATGAAGGAGCCGCGCTCTTGCCCACCGGCGAGCGCGGCAATCTAACATTTTGAATTTACGCGCAATCCGCGGAAAACCGATTCCGAAGGGAAACGGAATACGCTAGACTGCAGCCACAGGTCGAGATTGCAATTTAAGGGGGTAAGTCTTGGGCGGAATGGATATCGTCGTCATTGGCTTCGTGGTGCTCATCATCCTGGTCCTCTTCATGGGGATCAAGACGGTGCCGCAGGGCTACCGCTATACGATCGAGCGCTTCGGTCGCTACACCAAAACGCTGGAGCCGGGCCTCAATCTGATCGTGCCGTTCATCGACCGCATCGGCGCCAAGATGAACGTGATGGAACAGGTGCTCGACGTTCCGACCCAGGAAGTCATCACCAAGGACAATGCCAGCGTTTCGGCCGATGCCGTCGCCTTCTATCAGATCCTGAATGCGGCGCAGGCCGCCTACCAGGTCGCGCATCTGGAAAACGCCATCCTCAACCTGACGATGACCAACATCCGCTCGGTCATGGGTTCGATGGACCTCGACGAACTGCTCTCCAACCGTGATACGATCAACGACAGGCTGCTGCACGTCGTCGACGAAGCTGCCAGCCCCTGGGGCATCAAGATCACCCGCATCGAGATCAAGGATATCGCCCCGCCGAAGGATCTCGTCGATGCCATGGCGCGCCAGATGAAGGCCGAGCGCGAGAAACGCGCGCAGGTGCTCGAAGCCGAAGGCGCCAGAAACGCCCAGATCCTGCGCGCCGAAGGCGCCAAGCAGTCGGCGATCCTGCAGGCCGAGGGCCAGCGCGAAGCGGCGTTTCGTGACGCCGAAGCGCGCGAGCGCCTGGCCGAGGCAGAGGCGAAGGCAACCAAGATGGTCTCCGAGGCCATTGCGGCCGGCGACGTGCAGGCGATCAACTACTTCGTCGCCCAGAAGTACACCGAAGCACTCGCCTCGATCGGCACCGCCAACAACCAGAAGATCGTGCTGATGCCGATGGAAGCTTCCGCGCTGATCGGTTCGCTCGGTGGCATCGGCGCCATCGCCAAGGAAGTCTTTGGCGACAGCCAGACGGCGCCAGCGACCCGCCCGCGCCAGTCGACGCCGCGGACCACGCCGGCTTTCCCGACCGATCCCGCGCAAGGGAAGTAGACGATGATCGAACGCGCCATTCAAGAACTCGGGCCCTGGAGCTGGTGGGTTCTGGGCTTCGTGCTTCTCGCCGCCGAGCTCGTCGCCCCCGGCGTGTTCCTGATCTGGATCGGTGTCGCCGCCTTGGCAGTCGGCATCCTCTCCCTCATGCTTTGGGAGGTCGGCTTCTGGACGTGGCAGGTCCAGCTCGTGCTGTTCGCGCTGCTCTCGGTGGCGGCCGTTCTCCTTGGCCGCCGCTTCGTTCTCTCCACATCCGAGACCACCGACGAGCCGCTTTTGAACCAGCGCGCCGAAAGCCTCGTCGGCCGCACCGCGGTGCTGGAAAAACCGATCGCCGAAGGCCGAGGGCGCATCCGGCTCGACGACACGTTCTGGGTCGTTGAGGGACCGGACCTGCCGGCCGGTACAAGGGTGCGCGTCGTTTCCACCCACGGCCGCAACCTGACCGTCGAAAGTGTAACCGCAAGCGGCTGATGCCACGACGTTTTTTCCGTTTGGAAACGATTGATTAACCACGTCGCTTTACGGTTGCGAAAGGATTGCAATCAGGCTCGTGGACAAACGGCATATGGTGCCAGGCTCATCTCGCTCGATCAAAGGAGGCGCGCGGCGTTCGACGTCGCTGGCGTTGCTGCTGGCCGGCACGGCGATGCTTGCCCCCGCATCCTTGAACGCCCAGACCGCCACGACCGCACCCGCCACCGCTCCGACGACGACCACCTATGGCGCGGGCACAGCGCCTTCAGCCGTTCCGGCCGCGACGCCCGCAATCACCGATCCGCAGACCACCGGCGCCGTCAGCGCTGACGACCTGACCCCGGCCTCTAACGAGGATTACCTTCGCCTGAACCAGCGCGAGCCGACGATCGACGGTCTGCGGTTGCGGACCGATAACCCCGAATACGATCGCGCCCCGGGCATCCGAATCGGCACCTTCACGCTGCGCCCCAGCGTCAGCGAGACCATCAACCACGAATGGCGCAAGGACGGCGACACCAAGACCAACCGCGGCTATCTCGAAACCGGAATCCGCGGCACCTTGACCTCGGACTGGTCGCGGCATCAGCTGACCGTCACCGGCGAAGGCGTGTTGCAGAACAACATCTCCGGCGAGGGCGAGGAAGAGCCCCGCGCCAATGTCGATGCGGAACTGCGGCTCGATCTCTGGGACGAAACGATCGCCCGTCTGCGCGCCGGCTACAGTTTCGAGCGCGAGGACGCCGACGACCCGAACGCGATCTCCAACGCCAAAAACCAGTCCGCGGTCAACACCTACCGCCTCGGCGCGGCCGTTGAGCGTGATTTCGGTCTGATCCGCGGCTCGGTCGGCATCGATTTCGACCGGCGCACCTATGGTGATGTCGAACTCGAAAACGGCACGAACCTTTCGGTCAAGTATCGAAACCGCAACACCGGTGTGCTCACGGCCCGCGTCGGCTACGAACTGTCGCCGGCATTGATCCCGTTCCTCGAAGCCTCCGTCGGCAAGTCGCTCTACGATCTGCGCGAAGATCCGCTCGGCTTCGAACGCTCCTATCAGACCTATGCCGCACGCGGCGGTATCGAGCTCGACCTCGGCGAGAAGCTCTATGGCGAGCTCGGCCTCGGCTACGAAACCTACAATTTCGAGGATGACCGGCTTGGCGAACTCCGCGGCCTGTCGGTCGATGGCCGCCTCAACTGGTCGCCGCAACGCGGCACCGACGTGCTCTTCGCCGTGTCGACCGACCTCAACCCGTCGACGACGCCCGGCGACGCTGGTTCGATCGATTACAACCTCACCAACATCATCACCCACCAGATGCGCTCGGATCTGGTCGCGCGGCTGACGAACAGCCTGACGCTGCGCAACTACCCCTCGAACGCCCGCTCGTCGGACGAGACCACCTGGCGCACCGGCGCCGGCCTCACCTACGACATCAACCGCTACCTGGCGCTGACGGGCGACGTCAGCTACGAGCGCACCACCCGCGATCAGGGCGACACCACCGACATCACCCGCGTCGGCGTCGGGTTGACGCTGCGCCGCTGAGGCAATCCCATCATCCAGATTAAAAAAGGCCGCGCCCGATGGACGCGGCCTTTCTTGCCTTCGAGAAGAGAAGGCCGATTACTTCAGGCTGCCGAGCAGGCTCTTCAGCGGGCCTTCGACGGTCGGACGGATATCGCCACGCTCGAGCGCGAAGGCGACGTTGGCCAGGATGAAGCCGTCCTTGGCGCCACAGTCGTAGGTATCGCCACGGAAGTGGTAAGCGGCGAACTGCTGGTTGTCGGAAAGCTTGAGCATGCCGTCGGTCAGCTGGATCTCGTTGCCGGCGCCGCGCTCCTGCTTTTCGAGAATCGGGAAGATCTCCGGCTGCAGGATGTAGCGGCCGTTGATGAAGAAGTTGGAGGGGGCAGTGCCCGGTGCTGGCTTCTCGACCATCTTGGTGATCTTGAAACCTTCGCCGACCTTGTCGCCGACGCCGACGATGCCGTATTTGTGCGCCTGGTCCGGCGCGCATTCCTCAACCGCGATGACGTTGCCGCCGCTCTGCTCATAGAGCTCCACCATGCCCTTCAGGCAGCCCTTCTCACCCTTCATGATCATGTCGGGCAGGAGCAGCGCGAAGGGCTCGTTGCCGACGAGTTCACGGGCGCACCAGACCGCGTGGCCAAGGCCGAGCGGCGCCTGCTGGCGGGTGAAGCTGGTGGTGCCAGCCTTCGGCAGGATGCCGTCGAGCAGCGCGATCTCGGCCTTCTTGTTGCGCTCGCGCAGCGTCTGGTCGAGCTCGACCTGAATGTCGAAATAGTCCTCGATGACAGCCTTGCTGCGGCCGGTCACGAAGATCAGATGCTCGATACCGGCTTCCAGCGCTTCGTCGACCACATATTGAATGACCGGCTTGTCCACCACCGTCAGCATTTCCTTCGGCACGGCCTTGGTCGCCGGCAGGAAACGGGTGCCCAGTCCTGCGACCGGGAACACGGCTTTGCGGACTTTACGCTTGTCGGTCATCGATACCTCCTTGAAAGGATTTCACTCATAACTCTTGCCGAATGGTCCTGGACGTCAATCCGTCCCGAACCATACAGCGCTCCGTAATGGAGCCGCAATCTCTATGCCGTCAGCTGAACACAGCATGAACCGACGAAACAAATGCATATGCGAACTCCACGACCAACGCTTGACATTTTCTGTGGCCGAAGACGCCACCACATTTTCATGGTAAAGGGTTTGTTGACCACGTTTCTGTAGATTCGTTGCAATCCGGCAATGCAACAAGCGCGGCCGGATCCGAAACAGGAGCCGCCGACGACTGCCCCCACCGTCCAGGCTGGCCCCAGACTGCCACCTTGCGGAGTGATTCGGGCCATGACGGCCGAAGCTCCGCAGAGAAACGGAACCGACAGCTGATGATCAGAAACCGCAGGACGTTTTTCCGTCATATCGCAGCCGCCCTCGTCCTATCCGCCGCCACGCTCGGCACCTCCCCCGCGCGCGCCGATACCGGGTTCCAGAACTGGATCAACGAGTTTTACGCGACCGCCGCCCAGGCCGGCATTACCAAGTCAACCTATCGGCAGGCCTTTGCCGGCGTGAAGTCGCCCGACCAGACGGTGATCGACAAGGCCAACTACCAGCCGGAGTTCAAGCACAAGATCTGGGAATATATCGATTCCCGCGTGAACCCCTACACCAAGCGCGTCGGCCAGGAGATGGCCACCAAGCACGCCCGCACGCTGAACGCGCTGGAGAAACACTTCGGCGTCGACAAGACCATCCTGCTGGCCATCTGGTCGATGGAGTCCAACTACGGCGCCGTGCTGGAGAAGGACGACCGCCTGCACTACGTGCCGCGCGCGCTCGCAACCCTTGCCTACGCGGATCCGAAGCGGTCGAACTATGCCAAGAAGCAACTGATCGCCGCGCTGAAAATCCTGCAGAAGGGCGATATCACCCCACGTGAGCTGACCGGCTCCTGGGCGGGCGCCATGGGCCACACCCAGTTCATCCCCACGAGCTACCTGCTCTATGCGGTCGACGCAGACGGAAACGGTCACCGCGACATCTGGAACTCGGTGCCAGACGCGCTGGCGACCGCCGCCAACCTTCTGAAGAAAAATGGCTGGCAGCCGGGCGAGACCTGGGGCTACGAAGTCGCCCCGCCGGCCAACGCCGCGAAGTATTCGGGCCAGACGAAGACGCTCAAGGAATGGGCGTCGCTCGGTTTTGCCCGGCCGAACGGCAAGGGCTTCCGCAACGGCAGCACGCGCGCCGAGCTCAAGCTGCCGAGCGGTGGCAACGGCCCCGGCTTCCTGATGACCAAGAACTTCTTCGTCATCAAGCGCTACAACGCTTCGGACAGCTACGCGCTCGGCGTCGGCCTGCTTGCCGACCAGATCGCCGGCTACCAGGGCATGCAGCAGCGCTGGCCGCGTCCGGACGGTTCACTTGACATCAGCGAGAAGTTCGAGCTGCAGAACCGGCTGAAGGAGCTTGGCTACTACAGTGGCGAAGTCGACGGCAACTTCGGCTCCGGCTCCAAGGCCGCGATCCAGGCGTTCCAGTCGAAGAACGGACTGGCGCCGGATGGTGAGCCCACGCAGATGCTGCTGCGGGCGCTCCGCAACTAAGCAGGTTCGAAACGGTTTCACGATCTGAGTATCCGTGAGATACAATAGGGCAAGCGCGCTGCACCCCCCCGTGCGGCGCGCTGAAACTTTGGCGCGGCAAGGCCGCCCGAATACGCGATGAACGGGGCAGAAAGCAGATGATCAGCAGGCGCCGCAGGCACGATAGCCGTACGCCGTTCGGGATTGCGACGATCTGTATTGCCCTTGTGGCGATGCTCACCGTCAGCCTTTTTGCAAGCTTTGCCGAGGCGCAGGAGCGCGTTCAACGCCGCACCTTGTTTCAGATGCTCTTCGGCGGCTTGACCCGCGAACGGCCGACCTACCAGGATCGCGACTATTATCCCGAACAGCCGCGCCCGAAGCGCCAGCGCCAGCCGCAGCAGCGGCAGAAGGGCCAGGGGCAGCAGAAGCAGAAGCCAAAGGTTGCCGACACCCCTGCCCCGGCGCCGGTAGTGGTGGAGAAGGCGCCGGATGCCAAGAAGGTGCTCGTCGTCGGCGACTTCATGGCCGGCAGCCTCGGCGACGGCCTGAAGACCGCCTTCGAGATGACGCCCGGCATCACCATCGAGACGCGGGCGAACGGTTCGTCCGGTCTCGTGCGCGAAGACTATTTCAATTGGCCGGGCACGCTGCCGGGCTATGTCGGCGACGTGAAGCCGTCGGTCATCATCATCAGCCTCGGCGCCAACGATCGCCAGCAGATGCAGATCGGCAGCACCAAGGAGAAGTTCCGCTCCGACCTCTGGACGGAAGAATATCGCAAGCGTGTCAACGCGCTGGCAGCCCTTGCGCGCAAGGAAAAGCTGCCGGTTCTCTGGGTCGGCATGCCGCCGTTCCAGTCGGCCGCGATGACCGCCGACATGGTCACCTTCAACGGCATCTATCGCGAGGAGATCGAGAAGGTCGGCGGACAGTTCGTCGACATCTGGGACGGCTTCGTCGATGAGGGCGGCAAGTTCGTTCTGACCGGCTCCGATATCAACGGCCAGCAGGTGCGCCTGCGCGGCGCCGACGGCGTCAACCTCACCAAGGCCGGCAAGCGCAAGCTTGCCTTCTACGTCGAAAAGGACATCCGGCGGCTGCTCGGCGATGCCGCCGCCACCGACAAGAACGTGCCGGGCGCCGACGAGCTCAAGGACCTGGTGGTGACCGCACCGCTCGGCAACGAGGATATCGTCAAGACCCAGCCGATCGGGCTGACCGATCCGGCGCTGGATGGCGCCGCGTCCCTGCTCGGCAGCGCCGCACCGGACAAGGGCAACGGCAAGAGCCCACGCGACCTGCTGGTTGGCAAGGGTGACGTCGCCGCCGCTCCGGCCGGCCGCGTCGATGACTTCCGCCTCTCGAAGCCAAACACGGTCATCAGCAACCCGGTGATCCGCAACTAGGCCGACGATCCCCATTCAGCCTTCTGGCCCTGCCACAAAAAAAGCCCCGCATCGCTGCGGGGCTTTTTTCATGCTTGGGAGTAATGCCTTAGCGCGGCAGCGTGGTCGAACCCATCAGCGCTTCGTCGATCGCACGTGCCGCCTGGCGGCCTTCGCGGATCGCCCAGACGACGAGCGACTGGCCGCGGCGCACGTCGCCGGCCGTCCAGAGCTTGTCGACCGAGGTCTTGTAGTCGCGCTCGTTGGCGACGACGTTGGTCGAGCCGCGGCGGTCGGTGTTGAGCGTCAGCTTGTCGCCGAGGTCCTTGATCACGCTGTTGGTGAAGGGACCGCTGAAACCGATGGCGATGAAGGCAAGATCCGCCTTGATGATGAACTCCGTGCCGGCGACCGGCTTGCGGCGATCATCCACCTGGCAGCACTTCACGCCGGTCAGGTTGCCGTCCTCGTCGCCGATGAACTCAAGGGTCGCCACCTGGAACTCGCGGATGGCGCCTTCGGCCTGGCTGGAAGAGGTGCGCATCTTCGTCGCCCAGAACGGCCAGACGGCGAGCTTGTCTTCCTTTTCCGGCGGCTGCGGGCGGATGTCGAGTTGGGTCACCTTGACGGCGCCTTGGCGGAAAGCGGTGCCGACACAGTCGGACGCGGTATCACCACCACCGACGACGACGATATGCTTGCCGCCGGCAAGGATCGGCTGCGACGGCCAGCCGACGCTGTCGATGTTCTCGCGGCCGACGCGGCGGTTCTGCTGGACGAGATAGGGCATCGCGTCATGCACGCCGGCGAACTGGACGCCGGGGATGCCCGCGTCGCGCGGGGTCTCGGAGCCACCGCAGTAGAGCACGGCGTCATGCTCGTCGAGCAGGCGCTGCATCGGAACGTCGACGCCGACATTGATGCCGCAGTGGAAAGTGACGCCTTCGCCGCGCATCTGGTCGACGCGGCGATCGATGAAGTTCTTCTCCATCTTGAAGTCCGGAATGCCGTAGCGCAGCAGGCCGCCGGGCTTGGTTTCGCGCTCGTAGACGTGCACCTCGTGGCCGGCGCGGGCAAGCTGCTGGGCCGCGGCCATGCCGGCAGGTCCCGAGCCGATGATCGCGACCTTCTTGCCGGTCTTGGTGACGGCCGGCTGCGGCACGATATAGCCCATTTCATAGGCCTTGTCGGCGATCGCCTGTTCGACGGTCTTGATCGCGACCGGGGTGTCTTCGAGGTTCAGCGTGCAGGCTTCCTCGCACGGCGCCGGGCAGACGCGGCCGGTGAATTCCGGGAAGTTGTTGGTCGAATGCAGGTTGCGGATCGCCTCGTCCCAGTTGCCGTTGTAGACGAGATCGTTCCAGTCCGGGATCTGGTTGTGCACCGGGCAGCCGGTCGGGCCGTGGCAATAGGGGATGCCACAGTCCATGCAGCGAGCAGCCTGCTTCTGCACTTCCGGTTCTGACATCGGAATGGTGAATTCGCGAAAATGGCGGATGCGGTCGGACGCCGGCTGGTACTTTGCCACTTGCCGGTCGATCTCGAGAAATCCAGTTACCTTACCCATCGTTTCATCCTGAAAGCTGTGCGTCTGAACAGGCGCTTTTTGCGAGCGCGCGTGAGGGGCCCCCGAACCGATCTGTGATGAACCGGGAGCCTTGGTCACCGGGGCCTCCTATTCGGCCGCCTCTGCCATTTTCATGCGTTCCATATCCTCGAGCGCACGGCGGTACTCGACCGGCATGACCTTGCGGAATTTCGGCCGATAATCCGTCCAGTGATCGAGGATCTCCTTCGCCCGGGGCGAACCCGTGTGGTGAAGGTGGTTGGAGATGAGCTGATAAAGCCGCTCCTCGTCGTGGCGCGTCATGTCGCCCGACACGTCGACCATGCCCTTGTGCATGATGTCGCCGCCGTGGTGGTGCAGCTTCTCCAGCATGTCGTCCTCTTCCGGAACCGGTTGCAGCTCGACCATCGCCATGTTGCAGCGACGGGCGAAATCGCCTTCCTCGTCGAGCACATAGGCGACACCGCCCGACATGCCGGCCGCAAAGTTGCGGCCCGTTCCGCCGAGCACGACGACGACGCCGCCGGTCATGTATTCGCAGCCGTGGTCACCCACGCCCTCGACGACCGCGACCGCGCCGGAGTTGCGCACGGCGAAACGTTCGCCGGCAACGCCGTTGAAGTAGCACTCGCCCGAGATCGCGCCGTAAAGCACGGTGTTGCCGACGATGATCGATTCTTGCGGAACGATCGTCGCATTTTCCGGCGGCCGGACGATGATGCGACCGCCCGAAAGACCCTTGCCGACATAGTCGTTACCGTCACCCACGAGATCGAAGGTGATGCCGCGTGCGAGGAACGCGCCGAAGGACTGGCCAGCCGTGCCCTTGAGGGTCACGTGGATGGTGTCGTCCTTCAGGCCCTTGTGGCCCCAGCGCTTGGCAAGAGCACCGGCAAGCATCGCGCCGGCCGAACGGTCGACGTTCTTGATCTCGGCTTCGATCTTGACCGGAGCCTTGGTTTCGAGCGCGACCGCCGCTTCCTTGATCAGCTTGCGATCGAGAACATCGTCGATCGGGTGCTGCTGGCGCGTGGTCCAGTAGGTCTCTTCCTTCTTGGCTTCCACCTTGTGGAAGATCTTCGAGAAGTCGAGGCCGTTGGCCTTCCAGTGCGCGAGCGCACCGTCCTTTTCGAGCAGTTCCGAAGCGCCGACGATGTCGTTGAGCTTCCTGACGCCGAGCGACGCCAGGATCTCGCGCACTTCTTCGGCCACGAAGAAGAAGTAGTTGATGACGTGCTCGGCCGTGCCCTTGAAGCGCTTGCGCAGCACCGGATCCTGGGTCGCAACGCCGACGGGACAGGTGTTGAGGTGGCACTTGCGCATCATGATGCAGCCGGCGGCGATCAGCGGTGCGGTGGCGAAGCCGAATTCGTCGGCACCGAGCAGCGCGCCGATGATGACGTCGCGGCCGGTCTTCAGACCACCATCGACCTGAAGGGCGACGCGCGAACGCAGGCCGTTCAGCACCAGCGTCTGCTGGGTCTCGGCCAGACCGATTTCCCAGGGGCTGCCGGCGTGCTTCAGCGAGGTGAGTGGCGAAGCGCCGGTACCGCCGTCGAAGCCGGCGACAGTGATATGGTCGGCACGCGCCTTGGCAACGCCGGCGGCAACCGTGCCGACGCCGACTTCCGAGACGAGTTTGACCGAAACGTCGGCTTCCGGATTGACGTTCTTCAGATCGTAGATCAGCTGCGCCAGGTCTTCGATCGAGTAGATGTCATGGTGCGGCGGCGGCGAAATCAGGCCGACGCCCGGGGTCGAATGCCTGGTCTTGGCAACCGTCGCATCGACCTTGTGGCCGGGCAGCTGCCCGCCTTCACCAGGCTTGGCCCCTTGCGCCACCTTGATCTGCAGCATGTCGGCATTGACCAGATACTCGGTGGTCACGCCGAAGCGGCCGGACGCGATCTGCTTGATCGCCGAACGTTCCGGGTTCATCGAACCATCGGGCAGCGGCAGGTAGCGGTCGCTTTCCTCGCCCCCTTCGCCGGTGTTCGACTTGCCGCCGATCCGGTTCATGGCAATCGCCAGCGTCGTATGTGCCTCGCGGCTGATCGAGCCGAAGGACATGGCCCCGGTCGAGAAGCGCTTGACGATATCGACGGCCGGTTCGACCTCGTCGACCGAGATCGGCTTGCGGCCAAGGGCCTCGGCGCTCTTGATCGTGAACAGGCCACGGATGGTGTTCATGCGCAGCGCCGAGTTGTTCACCATCTCGGCGAACTCGCGGTAGCGGTCCTCTGCGTTGCCACGAACTGCGTGCTGCAGCGAGGCGATTGCGTCGGGCGTCCAGGCATGGCTTTCGCCGCGCATGCGGAAGGCATATTCGCCACCGATATCGAGCGAGTTGGCGAGAACCGGGTCGGCGCCGAAGGCCGCCTTGTGGCGGGCGACGGTTTCGGCGGCGATCTCTTCGAGGCCGATGCCTTCGATCGTCGTCGCCGTGCCGAAGAAGAACTGGTCGACAAGCTTCGACGACAGGCCGACGGCGTCGAAGATCTGCGCGCCACAATAGGACTGGTAGGTCGAGATGCCCATCTTGGACATGACCTTGAGGATGCCCTTACCGACGGCCTTGATGTAGCGGTAGACCACTTCGCTGCCGTCGACTTCCTTGGGGAACTCGCCACGCTTGTGCATGTCGGTGAGCGTATCGAAGGCGAGATAGGGGTTGATCGCCTCGGCGCCGTAGCCGGCGAGCAGGCAGAACTGATGCACTTCGCGCGGTTCGCCGGATTCAAGCACGATGCCGACCGACGTGCGCAGACCTTTGCGGATCAGGTGGTGGTGCACGGCGGCGGTCGCGAGCAGCGCCGGGATCGCCACGCGGTCCGGTCCGACCTGGCGGTCGGAGAGCACGATGATGTTGTAGCCGCCCTTCACCGCCGCCTCGGCACGCTCGCAGAGCCGGTCGAGCATTTCCGGCATGCCTTCGGCGCCGCGCGAAATGTCATAGGTAAAGTCGAGCGTCTTGGTGTCGAAACGATCCTCGGTGTGACCGATCGAGCGGATCTTTTCGAGATCGCCGTTGGTCAGGATCGGCTGGCGCACCTCGAGCCGCTTGGCATGCGCCATGCCCTCGTGGTCGAGGATGTTCGGACGCGGACCGATGAAAGAGACGAGGCTCATCACCAGCTCCTCGCGGATCGGGTCGATCGGCGGGTTGGTGACCTGCGCAAAGTTCTGCTTGAAATAGGTGTAAAGCAGCTTGCGCTTGTCCGACATCGCCGAGATCGGCGTGTCGGTGCCCATCGAGCCGATCGCTTCCTGGCCGGTCGTCGCCATCGGCGACATCAGGATCTTGGTGTCTTCGAGCGTGTAGCCAAAGGCCTGCTGGCGATCGATCAGGGAAACGTCACGGCGGAGCGCACGCGGCTCCACCGGCTTCAGCTCCTCGAGGATCAGCTGGGTGTCTTCGAGCCACTTGCTGTAGGGGTGCTTTTGCGCGAGCGAGGACTTCACCTCCTCGTCGGAGATGATGCGGCCCTGTTCCATATCGATGAGCAGCATCTTGCCCGGCTGCAGGCGCCACTTCTTGACGATCTTGTCTTCGTCGACCGGCAGCACGCCGGCTTCCGACGCGAGGATGACGCGGTCGTCCGAGGTGACGATGTAGCGGGCCGGACGCAAACCGTTGCGGTCGAGCGTCGCACCGACCTGGCGACCGTCGGTAAAGGCGACAGCTGCCGGACCGTCCCACGGCTCCATCAGCGCTGCGTGGTATTCGTAGAACGCCTTTCGCTCAGGCGACATCAACTGGTTGCCGGCCCACGCCTCGGGGATCAGCATCATGACGGCGTGCGACAGCGAATAGCCCCCCTGCACCAGGAACTCGAGTGCGTTGTCGAAGCAGGCGGTGTCCGACTGGCCTTCATAGGAGATCGGCCAGAGCTTGGAGATGTCGTCGCCGAAGAGCGGCGAGGAAACCGACGCCTGGCGCGCCGCCATCCAGTTGACGTTGCCGCGTAGCGTGTTGATTTCGCCGTTGTGGGCGACCATGCGGTAGGGATGCGCGAGCTTCCACGACGGGAAGGTGTTGGTCGAGAAGCGCTGGTGAACGAGCGCCACCGCACTTTCGAACCGCGGGTCGGACAGATCCTTGTAATAGGCGCCGACCTGGTAAGCGAGGAACATGCCCTTGTAGACGATCGTCGAGGACGACAGCGACACGGGGTAGAAGTTGCTCTCCTCGCCCTTGTATTCGTCATAGATGCGGTTGGAGATCACCTTGCGCAGCGTGAAGAGACGGCGCTCGAACTCCGGGTTCGTAGCGGCGTCACGGCCGGCACCGATGAAGATCTGGACATGGCGCGGCTCGGTCGCGGCGATTTCCGGCGCCTTCGACAGCGACGCGTTGTCGACGGGCACGTCGCGGTAGCCGATGAGCACCTGGCCCTCTTCGGTGACGACGTCCTTGATCACCTGCTTGAAGTGTTCGACGAGCGCATCGTCCTGCGGCATGAAGATGTGACCGACGGCATATTCGCCCGCCTTCGGCAGGGTGATGCCCTGCTTGGCCATCTCCTCGCGGAAGAAACGGTCGGGAATTTGCACGAGGATGCCCGCGCCATCTCCCATCAGCGGGTCGGCGCCGACGGCACCACGGTGCGTCAGGTTTTCAAGCATGAAGAGACCGTCGCGCACGATCTGGTGCGACTTCTGACCCTTCATATGGGCGACGAAGCCGACACCGCAGGCGTCATGTTCGTTGCGCGGATCGTAGAGCCCCTGTTTTCGCGGCAGGCCAGTCGGGAATGCGGGCGTTTTTTCAGCCGTCGCAACGCTGTGTGCGAGGTTGAGCCCAGATTGCTGTGATGGCGAATGATCCGTCATCGTTTTCCCTCCTGTTGAACCCGGCACCGCCGGGCATGGCACCGCCCGCGCATGACTCTTCGTTGCGTGCAAAGACACGCCGAAAAGCCGGGGCACTCATCGTCTCATGATCCTGATCAGGTCGCAAATAAGCACGGCATCATCAGGCACTGATGTCTGCGACCATCCTGACGGCAGGCGATAACAACCGGATGAAATCCGGCCAATCCTCCCGCTTCCCACGCCGGATGCCACTTTTTTAGGCACTCACGGCGATTGTTCCGGTCCCTAGACCGAAATAGGACAGCAAACCTGTCCTATTTCATGTGCTCTATGCCAGAAACGACCCCCCTCTGCAAGAGGCATATCAGCAAATAATGGAGAAGATTTTGCCGAACATTGCCGGAAATTTCCGGCTTTTATAATTTAATTACGGCATATCGTCGTTTTCTTCATTTTGGTTTCAAACTGGTCTCCTGTTGGCCTTTCGGCCGCTGACCGTGATTGATCCGGCTTTAAACTCGGCTAAGGTCGGCAAAAGCCGTCGAATTGACGGTGAAACAGGGTGAGAAGTGATGATTTTTTCGTCTGATAACTGGGCTGGCGCCCATCCCGCGATTGCCGAAAGCCTGATGGCCCATGCCGGCGGCTACGCGTCGGCCTATGGCACCAGCGAGCTTGACCGGAAGGTGGAGAAGAAGTTCGCGGACATCTTCGAAAGGGACGTCGCCGTCTTCTTCGTCGGCACCGGAACAGCCGCCAATTCGCTGGCACTGGCAACAGCCAACCGCGCCGGCGGCGTCGCCTTCTGCCATCGCGAGGCCCATGTCATCGCCGACGAATGCGGCGCGCCCGAATTCTTTTCGCATGGCGCCCGACTGAAACCCGTCGACGGACCGCGGGGCAAGATGGAGGCCTCCCGCCTTGAAGCCGAGATCCGGCGCTTCCCGCTCGATAACGTCCATGGCGGCCAGCCGAGTGCGGTATCGCTGACGCAGGCGACGGAAAGCGGCACGGTCTATTCGCTCGCCGAAATCGAAGCGATCTCGGCCGTCGCCAAGGGACACAAGCTGCCGCTGCACATGGATGGTGCGCGCTTCGCCAACGCGCTGGTCAGCCTCGACGTAACGCCCGCCGAAATGACCTGGAAGCGCGGCGTCGACCTCGTCTCCTTCGGCGGCACCAAGAACGGCTGCTGGTGCGCCGAGGCGCTGGTGCTGTTCGACCTCTCCAGGGCCCACGAGATGCACTTCCTGCGCAAGCGCTCCGCCCAGCTTTTCTCCAAGTCGCGTTTCGTCTCGGCGCAGTTCGACGCCTATTTCGCCGGCGATCTCTGGCTGAATCTCGCCCGTCACGCCAACGCCATGGCCACACGCCTGGCCGAGGGCATTGCCGCCGCAAAGACGAGCCGGCTTGCCTGGCAGGCCGGTGCCAACGAGGTCTTCGCCATCATCAGCAAGGATGTGGCGGCGAAGCTCAGGCAGGATGGCGCCGTCTTCTACGACTGGCCAGTGCCGCACGACCTCGAGGGCAAGCTTGCTAAGAACGAGGGCCTCTATCGCCTCGTCACCAGCTTTGCGACCAAGGCCGAGGACGTCGACCGCTTCGTCGCCGGCTGCTGAGCGGTATCGGTATCAGCCCTGCCTTCAAGACTGCCCTTGCAGGGTCCTCAGATTGGCGAGGATTTCGACCGAGAGCGCCGCACTCAGCTTTCGGTCGACGCCCTTGCTCGGCACCAGCACGAATTCCACGTCTTCGAGCGGCGGCAGGAGCCCGGCCGGGATTTCCTTCAGCCCCGAGGGCACCATGCTGCGCGGCTGCACGAGCACGCCCATGCCGGCACGGGCCGCCGCCGTCAGGCCGCTGAGGCTGCCACAGGTG
This sequence comes from Ensifer sp. ENS03, assembly GCF_014852035.1. Lineage (NCBI taxonomy): Bacteria > Pseudomonadati > Pseudomonadota > Alphaproteobacteria > Hyphomicrobiales > Rhizobiaceae > Ensifer > Ensifer sp. ENS03. The sequence continues at coordinate 249,953 of NZ_JACVAV010000005.1, forward strand.
CATACGATCCGCCACGGCAGGCGGTGGCGGTCGAGCACTTCGAGCGCAACGCTGCGGGTGATGCTCGGCGGCGGAAAGGCGATCAGCGGCAGCACCTTGTCGCGCTTGATCCTCTCGGGATCGCGCGCGAGCCAAACCAGTGGTTCGCGATAGACGAGCTCGCCTCTGAGGTCGCCGAGCCTGCGCTTGGCAAGCACCAGATCGATCTCGCCATTGTCCTGCATCTGGTAGAGCACGCCGCTCAAGGCCACCGTGAGTTCCAGATCGACCGACGGATGGGCGCGGACGAAGTCTTCCAGCACCGCCGGCAGCCGGCTCATGACGAAGTCCTCGGAGACCCCGAGGCGGAGACGGCCGCGCAAACTGCTTTCGGCAAACAGCGCCCGGACCTCGCCGTCGATCGCCAGCATCGAGCGCGCGTGGGCAAGCAGCGCCTGCCCGTCTGCCGTCAGCGAAACGCGGTGCGTATCGCGGTCGACGAGCGTGCGTCCGAGCGAGGCTTCGAGCCGCTGGATATGCTGGCTGACCGTCGATTGCCCGAGCGATAGTTTTTCCGCTGCAAGCGTGAAGCTGCCCATCTGTTCGAGGGCGACGAAACTGCGCAACTGCACGAGATCCAACATAGCTCATCTCATTTCGTGATAACTGTTATTCCTTGCATCCTGCTTCACAATGAGCGATCCCCGCAAGACGTTCGATAACGAGCAAGTGAGCTGATATGCGCCGCTACCTTCCCGATACCTTCACGATCCTGCTTCTGGCGACGGTGCTGCTTGCATCCGTCCTGCCGATCCATGGCGAGGCAACCGAATGGTTCGGATTGGCGACGAAGGTGGCTGTCGGAATGGTCTTCTTCCTGCACGGGGCGCGCCTGTCGCGCGACGTGGTGATCGCCGGCATCCTGCATTGGCGCCTGCACCTGACCATCCTTGCCTCGACCTTCGTGCTCTTCCCGCTCATCGGCCTTGCGGTCGGCTTCGTGCCGGATTCGATCCTGCCGCAATCGCTCTATACCGGCATCCTCTTCCTCTGCGTGCTGCCCTCGACGGTGCAGTCGTCGATCGCATTCACCTCCATGGCCGGTGGCAATGTGCCGGCCGCGATCTGCTCCGCGTCGGCCTCCAACATTTTCGGCATGTTCCTGACGCCGCTGCTCGTCGGGTTGCTGTTTTCCGCCGGCGGCCATGGCACCGTCACGCTCGATGCGGTCAAGCAGATCCTGCTGCAGCTGCTTGCCCCCTTCGTCGTCGGCCAGATGCTGCAGCCCGTGATCGGCAACTGGATCCGCTCCCGCAAGGGACTGTTGGCGCCGGTCGATCGCGGCTCGATCCTGATGGTCGTCTACCTCGCCTTCAGCCAGGCGGTCACCTCCGGCCTGTGGCAGACGTTTTCTCTGACCGATCTCGGCGTGCTCGTCGTCATCGAGATCGTCATGCTGGCGCTCGTGCTTGCCGTCACCATGTACGGCAGCCGCCTGCTCGGTTTCGACAAGGCCGACGAGATCGCCATCACCTTCTGCGGCTCGAAGAAGAGCCTTGCGAGCGGCGTCCCCATGGCAAGCGCCATCTTCGCCGGCCAGAACATCGGCGCAATCGTACTGCCCGTCATGCTGTTTCACCAGATCCAGCTGATGGCCTGCGCGGTGATTGCACAGCGCTATGCAGCAAGGAAAGCGGCGGCTTCCGCCATGCCGGTACCGGCCCAGCCCTGATTGATCCGACAACAAAAAACGGCGCCCGTAGAGGACGCCGTTCTTTGTGGGAGGTCTGTTTCATGCCCTGTTCGGGCGTGATGTTTAGAGGGTCTGAGCCTCGATCTGCTTCGGCTGCGATGCGACCGACGCGATTTCGATCCGGCGGGGCTTGGCGGCTTCCGGGATCTCGCGGGTAAGATCGATGTGCAGCAAGCCATTCTTCAGCGAAGCGGACTTGATCTCCACGTGATCGGCGAGCTGGAAGCGGCGTTCGAAGGCGCGCTTGGCAATGCCGCGATGGAGAAACTGGCTTTCTTCGCCCTTGTCCTCGGCCTTTTCGCCCTTGACCGTCAGCGTGTGTTCACGCGCCTCGATCGAAAGCTCGCTCTCGTCGAAACCGGCAACGGCCATGGTGATGCGGTAGGCGTTTTCGCCGGTGCGCTCGATGTTGTAGGGCGGATAGGTCTGGGCTTCACCCGGCTGGCCGAGGCTGTCGAGCATGGTGAACAGGCGGTCGAATCCGACGGTGGAGCGGTAAAGGGGAGAGAAATCGAAGTGACGCATGGTGTCCTCCTTGGAGCAACTTTTTGCGATGTCTGGTCGGCCACCCCATTCTGGCAGTGGCAGGACCGGTGAACGGACCCGTCTTCGGCGCCCGTGACCCTGATTTGGGGAGGCGATTTGACGACTTCAAGACGCCCCCGCCGACGATTTTTCCGTGAACCCGACATGAACGCCGGCTTCGGCTTCCGTTCAGCCCGACGGGACTAAAACAAAATCCTGGGCCGCAACGCCCAGGCTGAAGTGACATGTCCCTTCCCCTTCAGCGGCCGGAAACGGTGATCGTCCGGATTTCACCCACCGTTTCCGGCTTTTTTCTTTGACGGCGAAGACCCTGCCGCCTATCCCTTGATGCTACCGATCAACACGCTTTCACCTCCGGCCACGACCCCATGACCTCGATCCTCCACGCGACACCGGACAATCCGATCCCGGACAATCATGTCGCTGGCTTTTTCGATGGCATCGGCGGCCGCAAGATCCGCTATGCGATCTTCAAGACGAAGCAGCCGGTGGCGCGCGGCACGGTCGTTCTGCTGCAGGGCCGCAACGAATCGATCGAGAAGTACTTCGAGACGATTGCCGATCTGACTGCGGCCGGCCTCTGGGTCGCCACCTTCGACTGGCGCGGCCAGGCCGGCTCCGAGCGGCTGCTGGCGCACCCCGGACGCGGTTATGTCGACCACTTTTCCGACTATGAGCGCGACCTCAGCACCTTCCTCGAACAGATCGTGCTGCCCGATACCCGCCTGCCCTTCTCGATCGTCGCCCATTCCATGGGCGCTCTCGTTGCCCTCTCCCTCGCCCCGATGCTGGCAAGCCGCATCGATCGGCTGGTGGTGCTCGCACCCTTCGTCGGCCTTGGCGGCCAGGCGCTCGGCGAAAAGAGCATCGCGACGGTTGCGACCTTCATGCGGCTGGTCGGCCTCGGCGCCCTGCCGGCACACCCCGACAAGGGCAACCGCCCCTTCGAAAACAACGTGCTGACGGCCGATCGCCGCCGCTACGCCCGCAACATCGCGCTAACCGATGCGCATCCGGAACTGCGGCTCGGCCCCCCGACGGCGCGCTGGCTGAGCGAGGCTTTCCACGCCATGCGCCGGGTCATCCGCCGCGAGCATCTGACCCGCATCACCCTGCCGACGATCATCCTGGCACCGACGGCCGATCGGCTGGTACCCCATATCGCGGTCGAATGGCTGGCGCGCAATTTCCGCGCCGCCCAGATGATCCCGATCGACGGCGCCCGACACGAGCTGCTGCACGAGGCGGACCGCTACCGCGCCCAGGCGATGGCGGCGATCCTCGCCTTCGTCATCCCCGAAGAAGGCGACGCGCGCGAAACCACCGCCGCCTGAAGCAAGCGGTCGCTCGCGCTACACAGCGCCGCACGTCCTATCAGACGCGCAAAGGTCACTGTAACACGTTGATTTTACGGATGTCTGGACCGCCGCGCGAGGCGCACGGCGCATCAGCCCTTCAGGATTTCCAGCGCCTGCGCGTGCAGTTCGGCATTGCCGGCAGCAATAACTTCGCCGCCCATTTCCGCCGGACCGCCCTGCCAGTTGGTGACGATGCCGCCGGCCTGCTCGATCAGAGGGATGAGCCCGCCGACATCATAGGGCTTCAGCCCGCATTCGATTACCAGATCGACATGGCCGGCGGCCAGAAGTGCGAATGCGTAGCAATCGCAGCCGTAGCGGAACAGACGCACCTTGCTTTGCACCGTCTCATAGCGGGTCTTGAGATCGCCGGAATAGAGATGCGGCGAGGTGGTGAAAAGCACCGCGTCGTCAAGCGATCTGCAGGCGCGGGTCGAAAGCACCTGCTCGCCACCCGGCCCGCGGTAGACCGATTTCGTGCCGTCGGCGAAATAGCGCTCGCCGGTGAAAGGCTGGTCCATCAGGCCCATGACCGCATCGCCATTGCGATAGAGGCCGACCAGCGTGCCCCAGACCGGCAAGCCGGAAATGAAGGCGCGCGTGCCGTCGATCGGGTCGATGACCCAGACATACTCGCGGTCGAGGCCAATATTGCCGTGCTCTTCGCCAAGAATGCCATGGTCCGGGAAATGCGCCTCGATCAGCGCGCGGATCGCCGCTTCCGCCGATTGGTCCGCTTCCGTTACCGGATCGAAGCCGCTCTCCAGCTTGTTGACCACGCTGGTCCCGATCCGAAAGCGCGGCAGGGTTTCCGCCTTGGCGGCATCTGCAAGGCGATCGAAGAAGGCGCGGTCAGGCAACATGGCGATCTCTCTGAAAAACATGGAGGAAGGTACGTCCTGCATAGACGAAATTTGTCGAAAGGCAAACGACCGAGCACGCCCACCTGCGGGCGTCGTCGGCGTCAGGGCCGGAGCATTTCGCACTGCACCACGACCGCTTCGCACTTCAAACGCGACTTTGGCGAATTCAATCGGTTGATTCGCCATTTCCGGCTGAAAAACTTTTGACGCGACGCAAAAGTTTTCACCAGCAAACTTGACATTTGTGCAGTGCAATATTATGGTTTTCCTACAGTCACCTGTGACTGTAAATACCCTCCTTGGGTGTTTCCTCCCTAGACTTGACCGCGCCGTTGGCGCGGTTTTTTTTGAACCTCCCCGACAGCAAAATACCAAGCGTCGCCAGTACCTTGCTGGACGCCATCCCGCTTTGCCGGTTGTTCCTGATTTTTGGGAAAGGCTACTCGGCCGCCAGCGGCAGGTAAGCGCCGTAGTCCTCGACGTGGCGGGCAAGCGAGCCGATGAAGGTCGTGAGATCGGCAACCAGCGCACCGAAGCCAGGTTTGCGCACCAGCGTCGCCTCGTCGACATAGAGCGCCCGGTTGATCTCGATCTGCAGCGCATGCAGCCCGCGCGTCGGCCGGCCGTAGTGCTCGGTGATGAAGCCGCCGGCATAGGGCTTGTTGCGCACGACGCTGTAGCCGAGCTGCTGCAGCAGATCGACCGCAGCGCGCGAAAGCTCACCGGCAGCACTGGTACCGTAACGATCGCCGATGATGAAGTCGGGCCGCTGGGCGCTGCCCGGCAAATGCACGTTGCCCGGCATCGAATGGCAGTCGATCAGCACCGAGAGGCCGAACTGCACATGGGTGCGGGCGATCAGCTTGCGCAAGGTGGCGTGATAGGGCTTGTAGATCGTCTCGATCCGCGTCAGCGCGTCCTCGACCGGGAACCGTCCGCGATAGATTTCCATGTTCTCGGCCACCAGCCGCGGGATCGTTCCGAGCCCGCCTGCGACGCGCATCGAGCTGATGTTGGCATGCGGCGGTAGCGGCCCGTCGAACATGCGCGGATCGAGTTCGTATGGCTCGCGGTTGACGTCGAGGAAGGCGCGCGGGAAATGCGCAAGCAGCATCGGCGCGGCGAGGAACGTCGCGTTCTGGAACAGCTCATCGACATAGTGGTCTTCCGACCGGCGAATCGAAAGCGCGTCGAGCCTGGACTGGTCGAGAAAACTCTGGGGATAGGAGCGGCCGCTGTGCGGCGAATTGAACACAAAGGGAATGCGCTGGATTGGAGGTTCAAGGACCTCGAACAGTTCCCTCTCCGCAATTTCCCCCATCTGAACCCTTTTTTACCATATGCGGTACTTGCAATTGTCATCATGTTGCCAGTTGGCCCGCTCTGTGTCCATAGTGGCCAATCACAGCATCCCGGGGAATTGACGTCCCGCGTTCACGAGATATTTACCGCGTTGCGGTTTGGATAAAACGCCGCAATCTACGCGCAATGAACTGAATAAAGAGAAGCACGGCCCAATTCATGACTGCGAAAATCCTTCTTGCCGAAGACGACAACGACATGCGCCGGTTCCTGGTGAAGGCGCTGGAAAAGGCCGGCTACAAGGTCATGTCCTATGACAACGGCGCCAGCGCTTACGACCGGCTTCGCGAAGAACCGTTCTCGCTCCTTTTGACCGACATCGTCATGCCTGAGATGGACGGCATCGAACTGGCGCGGCGCGCGACGGAACTCGACCCGGACCTCAAGGTCATGTTCATCACCGGCTTTGCCGCCGTTGCGCTCAACCCCGACAGCAAGGCGCCGAAGGATGCCAAGGTGCTGTCCAAGCCCTTCCACCTGCGTGACCTCGTCGACGAGGTCAACAAGATGCTGGCTGCTGCCTGATCAAGGCAGTTTTCCACAGGCGCGACGTCCCGCGACTGTAAAGAATGCGACTTAGAACCGACCGCCGCGATCCACAGGGATCTCCGGCGGTCTTTTCGTTTCAATACCTTAGCAGAAACCCAGCAAATCCGGCGTCTTGCCGGTGTCTCATCGACGCCGCCCCCATGGGGAAAATCACCGCCTCTAAATTTCTGTCAAAAAACCTTCGAAAACCCTATTGACGCGACAACGGCTTTTGTGGTCTATGCGCCACATCGGATGGGCGTGTAGCTCAGCGGGAGAGCACTACGTTGACATCGTAGGGGTCACAAGTTCGATCCTTGTCACGCCCACCATTCGAATTCAAAGGCCTTTCGAGAAATCGAAAGGCCTTTTTCGTTTCCCTCGATTTCTTTCTGGCAGCAACAGACGAACGGCCCGCTCGCCGCGGCCTTGATCAAAACGCTGTGCGCCAAGTTGCCCACAGCCAACGCTCAGACTTTGGTCCGACGAGGGCCGGCAAAGGTCCGGGGCGCATTGTCGAATCGGCTTCGCAGTGACTTGATGCCGATGCGCCCGGAAGCACAGCCCGCCTCCTGGGCGCAACCGGTCCCAGAGCGATGCCCCGTAGCCCCAATACGCCGCTCTGGGACCCCGTCTTCTCCTCATCCTGTCGCCATCGGCCTGCCATCGCGGCCACCGCCTGCGGGGACGCGCAGGGTTGGTCTTCCGTCACGAAAATTTGTGGTTTGCGTCATGGAACGCACGCCTTCCCGCCCTAATTTACGTCTGCAATCTCAACGCCTTGCCACGCGCCAGGCGCAAAGCAAGGGAACCCACCAAAACCGACGACGGGCAGTATGCCTCGCCTCACCACGAGCGGGTGTGATGCCGAACCGAGCACCTCTCCATTCGAGCGAAAGGAACTGATCATGCCGGCAGTCAAGAACATCGTGCTTGTGCACGGCGCCTGGGGCGATGCCTCCCATTGGCGCCACGTCATTCCGCCGCTCCACGCCAAGGGCTACAGAATTGCCGCGGTTCAGAACCCGCTGACCTCGCTTGCCGACGACGTCGAGCGCACCCGCAAGCTGGTCGAATCGCTCGAGGGTCCGACCCTGCTCGTCGGCCACTCCTATGGTGGTGCTGTTATCAGCGGCGCCGGTCATGCGGCCAACGTCGTCGGGCTCGTCTATGTCGCGGCCTTCGCGCCGGATGAAGGCGACAGCCTCGGCAGCATCTTTGCAAGGCGCGAGCCGCCATCCGGCGCCGCCAGCATCCGTCCCGACAAGGACGGCTTCCTCTGGCTGGCGCAGGATACGTTCCGTGAGAGTTTCGGCCAGGACCTGAGCGAGACCGAAGCACTGGTCATGGCGGTCGCACAGAAACCGATCGCCGGGCGTTGCTTCGAGGACAAGGCCGGGGCTCCCGCCTGGAAGACGAAGCCCAGTTGGTACCAGGTCTCGCGCCACGACCACATGATCCCGCCGGAAACCGAACAATGGATGGCCGAGCGTATCAAGGCGAAGAAGATCATCACGCTCGATGCCAGCCACGCCTCCCTTGCCTCGCACGCCAAGGAGATCGTGGCGCTGATCGACGAGGCGATCGCTTCGCTCGGCTGAGCGTCCGCCAGCGCAGCACCCCGACAAGAGAAAACCCGCCAGCGCCGAGCTGGTGGGGTTTCTTCCTTACGCCTGCATCAGGATGCGGCGTCAGGCATAGGCGCCGCGCCGGCGCTGTCGCATGGCCCTCGGCCGGCGCGAAAACGTATCAAGATCGATGGCCGCCCCTTCCGGCGCGCGGCACACCTCCTCCGGATGCCGGTCGCTCGCTTCGACGGCGAAATGGATTGCGGCGCTCTCATTGGTAAAGAGGCCGCCGACGAGACCCTTGCGGTCGGATACGACCCACCAGCCGTGCCGGTCGCGGCCGACGACGAAACGCGCGCGCGCCAGGAAACCACGACGGATCTGCTGCATACTGCCCATGATCGAACAATCCTTGTTGACGAAAGCGAAGCCTTAGCCGGCAATCCACGGAAGTGCGGCCTGGATGCCGTAGGCAAGGCCGAGGACGACGGCGAGCCTGATGCCGATGCCGAGAAAGGCATCGCGAACGGCGCTGTCCCTGGGCGGAAGGCGCTCAGCGCGCTCGCTGCTTTCGACGCGCCGGCGCTCAGCGGCGCGCGCGGCAAGATGGGGGAAACGGGACATGGTCTTTCCTTTCGGGTGAGATGGATGCGGACGGCGGGAGCCGCCGCGGCAATCGGGCACGACAGATCCGTGCGAGGACGAACCGTCAGCCAGCAAGCGCGATGCGCACCCCGCGGCCGATCTGGGTGGACGCTGGAAGCTCGGTCAGCGGTTCGAGCGCCGCGCGGATCTCGGCCGCCGTCTCCGGCGCCACCTGCGTCAACGGCAGACGCACCTCCGGGCTGAGCGCCCGCACCAGGTGCAATGCGTATTTCACCGGCCCCGGATTGGTCTCGCGCTCGAGCGCCGTGAGCAGCGGGCGGAGCCGCTCATGAAGGGCGAGCGCCGCTGCGACATTTCCGGTCGTGACAGCCTGGTGCATGGCGACCACCAGCCGCGGCACGACATTGGACGCCACCGAGATAGTGCCGTGACCGCCGCAGAGATTGAACGGCAGCGCCGTCTGGTCGTGACCCGAGAGCTGCATGAGTCTGGCCTTGAGGGCTGGCGACGAAGACTGGAAGCGACCGACGTCGCCGGTGGCATCCTTGATGCCGACGACATTTTGAAGCTCCGCCAGCCGCTCGATCGTCCGCGCGGCGAGATCGACCCCGGTGCGCGAGGGCACATTGTAGATGATGATGGGAAGATCCACCGCCCGGGCGACCGCCTCGAAGTGGCGATAGAGCCCCTCCTGCGAAGGCTTGCTGTAATAGGGCGCAACGACGAGCGCCGCGTCGGCGCCGAGCGTCCTGGCTTCCGCCGTCAGTTCGATCGTCGTCGCAGTACTGTTGGTGCCGGTTCCGGCGATAACCGGGATCTTGCGTTCCGCCACCTCGACGCAGCGTTCGATCACCATGGCCCGTTCCGCCCGCGAGAGCGTCGGCGCCTCGCCGGTGGTGCCGCAGGCGACGATGCCGGAAATGCCGTGTCGGATCTGCCATTCCACGAGCGACATCAGGCCGACGACATCAACCTTGCCGTCCCGGAACGGTGTGACGAGCGCCGTGATCGCGCCTTCGAGGCGCAGCGAATGTATGTTCATGGAAATATCCTTCAGGTGGGAAGTTGGCCACGGCCGGCAGCAGCCGCAAGCTGATGGCCGCGGCAGGAGCGCAGGAAGGCGCCAAGGATCGCCGCGGCAAGGTCGGCATGCCGTGCCTTGAAGGTGATGCGGCCGGCTCCGGGTGGCTGATAGCGCAGCGCGCAGGTCCACAGCCCGAACTCGTGACTGAGCGTTCGAAGGCACAGTTTCGCTTCGGTCGCCGACGTCAGGTGAATGACGGCATCGACCAGTGCATCGGCGGCCATCAGTTCACGGTACCGACGCGACGGCCATTCTCCAGCCGCCAGATCCGGCAGGTCCGCGATCACCCGCACCGCCTCCCAGACATGGTGCTCGCGCAGGCGGCGAACGGCGGTGAGCCGCAGCATGAGCGCATCGAGCGCCTCCGGAGCCCTTTCGCCACCGGTGAGCTCAGGGCCCGCATCGACCTCGCGTAGAGCCCCGGGCAAATGACGGTGGATGTTGAAATCCTGGAGAGACATGGCACGCATCCCTATTCGATGCGGCAAGGCTAGACCCGTCAGGCGTCCAGTTTCGATTGCGACTTCAGGCGCTCGACATAAGATTTCCGTAAAGCGCTTCGGCGGGTGTTGTCCAAGGCGCCGGCCGCGGTCTAGATTTGATTTCCGAAGCGGCGAAAGCCTGGCGCGACAGCGCGCGCAGCGTCGAAATAATCTGACGCAAAAGATGACGCGCGCGCAATTTTGCGCTAGGTAGCCCCTTCGGTGGCGATCAGGGATCGCCATTCCCGAGCAATACCCCTTGTCCGTGAAGGAACATGCCATGCCTGCCTATCGCTCACGTACCACCACCCACGGCCGCAACATGGCCGGTGCCCGCGGCCTCTGGCGCGCGACGGGCATGAAGGACAGCGATTTTGGCAAGCCGATTATTGCGGTGGTGAACTCGTTCACCCAGTTCGTGCCCGGCCACGTGCACCTTAAGGATCTTGGCCAGCTCGTCGCCCGCGAGATCGAGGCTGCCGGCGGCGTCGCCAAGGAATTCAACACCATCGCCGTCGACGACGGCATCGCCATGGGTCACGACGGCATGCTCTATTCGTTGCCGTCGCGCGAAATCATCGCCGATAGCGTCGAGTACATGGTCAACGCCCACTGCGCCGACGCCATGGTCTGCATCTCCAACTGCGACAAGATCACGCCCGGCATGCTGATGGCGGCGCTGCGCCTCAACATCCCCGCCGTCTTCGTTTCCGGCGGCCCGATGGAAGCCGGCAAGGTCGTGCTGCACGGCAAGACGCATGCACTCGACCTGGTCGACGCCATGGTCGCCGCAGCCGACGACAACGTCTCGGACGAGGACGTCAAGGTCATCGAACGCTCGGCCTGCCCGACCTGCGGCTCTTGCTCCGGCATGTTCACCGCCAACTCGATGAACTGTCTGACCGAAGCGCTCGGCCTGTCGCTGCCCGGCAACGGCTCGACGCTCGCCACCCACGCCGACCGCAAGCGCCTCTTCGTCGAGGCCGGCCACCTGGTCGTCGATCTCGCCCGCCGCTATTACGAGCAGGAAGACGAGAACGTGCTGCCGCGCAAGGTCGCCTCGAAGAAGGCGTTTGAAAACGCCATGGCGCTCGATATCGCCATGGGCGGTTCGACCAACACCGTGCTGCACATTCTCGCCGCCGCCCATGAGGGCGAGGTCGATTTCACCATGGCGGATATCGACCGCCTGTCGCGCAAGGTTCCCTGCCTGTCGAAGGTCGCTCCGGCGAAAAGCGACGTGCACATGGAAGACGTGCACCGTGCCGGCGGCATCATGTCGATCCTCGGCGAACTCGAGAAGGGCGGCCTCATCAACCGCGATTGCCCGACGGTCCACAGCGCCACGCTCGGCGACGCCATCGACCGCTGGGACATCACCCGCACGACCAGCGAAACCGTTCGCAACTTCTTCCGCGCGGCACCGGGCGGCATCCCGACCCAGGTGGCCTTCAGCCAGGAAGCGCGCTGGGACGAGCTCGACACCGACCGCGAAAAGGGCGTCATCCGCTCGGTCGAACATCCCTTCTCCAAGGATGGCGGCCTCGCCGTCTTGAAGGGCAACATCGCGATCGACGGCTGCATCGTGAAGACCGCGGGCGTCGACGAGAGCATCCTGAAGTTCTCCGGCCCGGCCCGCGTCTTCGAAAGCCAGGATGCGTCGGTCAAGGCGATCCTCGGCAACGAGATCAAGGCCGGCGACGTCGTCGTCATCCGCTATGAAGGCCCCAAGGGCGGCCCGGGCATGCAGGAAATGCTCTATCCGACGAGCTACCTGAAATCGAAGGGCCTCGGCAAAGCCTGCGCGCTGATCACCGACGGCCGCTTCTCCGGTGGCACCTCGGGCCTGTCGATCGGCCACGTTTCGCCGGAAGCGGCCAATGGCGGCACGATCGGCCTGGTGCGCGAAGGCGACATGATCGACATCGACATCCCGAACCGCACGATCAGCCTGCGCGTCGACGAGGCGGAACTTAGCCGTCGCCGCACTGAGCAGGACGCCCAGGGCTGGAAGCCGACCGAACAGCGCAAGCGCAAGGTGACGACGGCGCTCAAGGCCTATGCCGCCTTTGCCACCTCCGCCGACCGCGGTGCTGTGCGCGACCTCGGCGAACACTGACAGCTACGTTCTGGCAGCGCCCGAGCGGCGCAAGGAACGACGAAGGGCTCCTGCGCGTCGGGGGCCCTTTTCTTTGATCTCATCCTAGGGATCGGCCCGACTTTGCCGGACAGGAAGCATCTGCTATTTTAGTTTACCCTAAAATCAAACAGGTGGGTCATGGCGGACGAGTCTGGATTGCTCGGCACCTGGAAGATGCTTTCCTGGACGCGCGAGGTCGTCGCCACTGGCGAAGTCACCGATGCCATGGGCCCCGATCCTATCGGCTATCTCTCGTACTTTCCCGATGGCCGGATGACCGCCGTTGTGGTGAAACGCGATCGACCGCAGCTCAAAGGACTCGTGCCGTCTCACGACGAAAAAGCGGCACTGTTTGACTCCATGCTCGCCTATTCCGGCTCCTATTCGCTCAAGGACGGCCGGATCATCCATCATGTCGAGGCAAGCTGGAACCCGGCCTGGGGCGTCTCCGACCTGATCCGCCCCTTTGTCCTGCAAGGGGATAAGCTGGTGATCTACGGCGCGCCGGGCGTGGACCCGGCAACCGGCGAGGAGGTCATCTACCACCTCGAATTTCGCAAGATGTAACCAGCTTCGCTGTGGGCTTTAGAGGTGACGGGTCTCGGCTGGCGCGTGGAACCAGTTGTTGTTGCGCCCGTCCATGTACTGCACCGGTGCTTCGGCCAGCACCGCCGGATCGAGGTCGTCGAGGCAGGCGAGGTTGACGGAGTAATAGGCGCCGCCAATCTCCTCGATATAGCCGTGGCCGAAGGCGGCAACGCTGCAGGTCCTGCAGAAGCGGTGATGCACGCTGTCGCTGCCGAACTGGTAGTCGGCGATATTGGCTTCGTCGCACTGCAGCCGGAAGGCGTCGGGCTTCACGACCGCCCCCCCAGTAGCGCCGCTTCCAGCAAATCGAGCAGTTGCATTTGCCGGTGCCGGCATCGAGGTCGATGTCGGCCTCATAGCGGATGTTTCCGCAATGGCAGCTTCCCTTATAGGTCAGTTTCATACCCGTCGCTCCTGCGTGGCGGGCCAGGCAGGCCCCCTATTGCCGCCCACCCGGCAGGCGATATGCTGCCAGGTGAAACTCATGCAGTCCATATGCCATATTGACAACATATTGTCAAATAGGAGCGAGATCTCGCACGCGTCAGAGATGACGGAATTCGGCAGGCGTTTCATCCCAGCGGTCATTCCGGCCATCCAGATATTGCACCGACACCTTAGCCAGGACCGTCGGATCAACATCGTCCAGCGTTGCGACATTGATGCTGCAATAGGCGCCGCCGAGTTCCTCGACATAACCATGGCTATAGGAGGCGATGCCGCAGGCAGGGCAGAAGCGGTGGTTGCCAACCTTGGCGCCAAACTGATAGAGCCCAACCTGATCTTCCGGTGACAGGAGGCGAAAATCCTCCGGCTGGACCTGTGCACCCCAGTAGCGGGCCTTGCCACAGAACGAGCAATTGCATCGCGTCGTCCCCGCATCGAGATCGAGAGTCGCTTCGTATCTGACCTTGCCGCAATGGCAACCGCCGCTGTAAGTCCTTCTCGCCATGCTCTCATCTCCCTTGCTAAATTGACTTGCTGAAACGACCGCATCATGACAACATGATGTCATACAAACATTCACACGACGGTGGTGCTGTCAACATGAAAGATCCCGATCGGACACCCGCCGGAGACGCCTTTGCGGAGTTCGCCATATCGGTACTGCGGCTAGCCGGCCCGTTGACGCAGGCCGGCGACGCACTCGCCAAACCTTCCGGACAGACGAGCGCCCGCTGGCAGGTGCTGGCCGCGGCAAACCATGCGCCGATGTCGGTTGCCGATGCGGCACGCGCGCTCGGCCTTGCGCGTCAGGGGGTGCAGCGCATCGCCGATCTCTTGGAGGCCGAAGGGCTGATCGCCTACAGGGACAACCCGACCCACCAGAGGGCAAAGCTCATGGTTCTGACTGCGGCGGGAGAAACGGCACTGGACGACATCAAGGAGCGGCAGGCGGCCTGGGCGGACGGCCTGGGCGGCGCACTCGGCGAACGACGGCTGCGGCAGGCCTCTGCCTTGATCGCCGAGGTGATCGAGGTGCTCAAGGAGCGCCCCGCGCCAGAGCCGTCCGAGGACTGACCGGCCGTCCGTCAAGCCAGCCTTAAGAGATCGGCACGCAGGCGGTCCGAACCGCCGTCATCGAGCACCGGATCGAGCGCCTCATGCAGGTTCCGCCAGATCGGCACGGCGCGCGCCAGCAGCGCCTGCCCTTCGGTCGTCAGCCGCAATCGCCGCGACCGCCGGTCGTCGGCATCCGGGAAGCTTTCGACCAGGCCGCGCCGTTCCAGCGGCTTCAACGCCGCGGTCAAGGTCGTCCGGTCCATGGCGAGAAGCGATGCCACCGAGCCCATATTGGGCGGCGCCGGGCGGTTGAGCGACATCAGGAGAGAGAACTGTCCGTTGGTGATATCGAGCGGGCGCAGCGCCTCGTCGAACCGACGGGCAATGGCGCGCGCGGCGCGTTGCACATGCAGGCAGAGGCAGGTGTCCTTCACATGCAGGGTAGTGTCGAACGAAACAAGTGGCATTTTTGACATGCCCGATTAATGTTGATATCAACGTAAATAGTCAAGTGCAACGTTGGAAGGAGGAACGGGCATGAGACAGGATCACGCAGTGGTATCGCCTGGAGAGTGGCTGAAAGCGCGCAAAGATCTGCTTGCGCTGGAAAAGGAACACACCCACGCACGCGACAAGGTCAATGCCGCCCGGCTGGCCTTGCCCTGGGTGAAGATGGAAAAGACCTACGTCTTCGATACGCGGGCGGGCCGCAAATCCCTGTCCGAGCTTTTCGACGGCCGCAGCCAGCTCATGGTCTACCATTTCATGTTCGGCCCCACCTGGGAGGCCGGTTGCCCCGGCTGCTCCTTCCTGGTCGATCATTTCGCCGGCATGCTGCCGCACCTCAACCATCACGACGTGACGCTGGTCGCCGCATCGAACGCGCCGCTCGCAAAGATCGAAACCTACAAGAAACGCATGGAGTGGGATTTCCCCTGGGTCTCGGCGGAAGGCAACGGCTTCAACCATGACTTCCACGTGGCCTTTTCGCCAGACGAGCTCGCAAGCGGCAAAGTCGGGTACAACTTCACCGACATAGAAAGCGCCAATGCGCATGAGGAACTGCCCGGTCTCAGCGCCTTCCAGAAGGGCGAGGACGGCACGATCTACCACACCTATTCGTCCTATGCCCGCGGGCTCGAGGAACTCGTGGGCACACTGATGCTGCTCGACCGCGCACCCAAGGGGCGCAACGAGGACGGGACCATGAGCTTCGTTCGCCGCCACGACGAATATGATCGGGAGCCCGGACGCAAGGCGGGCTGAATTCCGCACCCCAGCGGACGGAACTTTTCGCCCGCAAAATCGTTTTGAGAACGCTCGCGTGCCGGGCCGAACGTCTGCGCCCGGTCAAGAAGGAAATCCCGTGAGAGCAGAACCGGAAGAAGCGCACCGCTGGCTCGAGCAATTGCTGGGCGACTGGCACGTTCGCACGGCCGGCTCCGATGGCAAGCCCGATGGCAGCGGGCCCTGGACCGAGCATGTCCGGTCACTCGAAGGCCTCTGGATCGTCTGCGAGGGTCAGGGAACGATGCCGGGCGGCAGTTTCGGCCAGACGCTGATGGCGCTCGGCTTCAATCCGCAGACAAAACGTTACGTCGGCACCTGGGTCGGCTCGATGATGAGCCACATGTGGATCTATGACGGAGAACTGGACGCGGACGGCACGTCCCTCTCCCTCCACTGCAAGGGACCGGATTTCGAGAACCCCGGCAGGACCATGCGCTACCGCGACGTCATCACGCTTGCCGGGCCATCCCGTCGGCTGCTGACGGCGCAGGCGCAGACAGCGGACGGAAACTGGAAAGACTTGATGACGGCGGAATACCTACGTCGGGATTGAAAGCCGCGCTGACGACGGCCTTGGCTGTTCGGCCACGCATCATGTCAGGCTGACCCGACGACAGTTCATTCGAACAGGCAAACAAGTGGCGCCAGATGCGCCGCGCCAGAGCAAACCGGAGGAAGGCAATGGCAGATCACGGCAAATTCGTTTGGTACGAACTGATGACCACCGACATGGCGGCCGCCGAGACGTTCTACAAGGACGTGGTCGGCTGGGCCGCCAGCGATGCCGGCATGGCCGGTATCAGCTACACGCTGTTCAACGTCGGCGAGATTCCGGTGGCGGGATTGATGACCATGCCGGAAGGCGCGCTCGAAATGAACGTGCCGCCCGCCTGGCTCGGCTATGTCGGCGTCGACGATGTCGATGTGAGCGCCGCCAGCATCGCCGCCAAGGGCGGCAAGGTGCACCGGGCGCCGGACGATATCCCGGGTATAGGGCGCTTCGCCGTCGTCACCGATCCGCACGGCGCGGTCTTCTCGATCTTCAAGGGTACGGGCGATCCGCCGCCGGTCACCGACCCGATGGCCCCCGGACTGATCGGCTGGCACGAGCTTGCCTCGGGCGACCTCGACACCGCCTTTCCCTTCTATTCCGAACTCTTCGGCTGGACGAAGGACCAGGGCATGGACATGGGCGAAATGGGCATCTACCAGATCTTCGCCCATGGCGGCGCCCCGATCGGCGGGATGATGACCAAGCCGAAGGAAGTGCCCGCGCCTTACTGGCTCTACTACATCAACGTACCGGCCATCGATGCCGCCATCGAACGCATCAAGGCTGGCGGCGGCAAGATCGTGCTGGAGCCGATGGAGGTCCCCGGAGGCGCCTGGATCGTTCAGGCGCTCGACCCGCAGGGCGCCCTCTTCGCACTGGTCGGGCCGAAGCGCTGAGACGACTGCATGTCTCCTTAAATCGTCCTCGACGTAAGGGAACAGACTTGCAGAAAATCAAAGTGTTACAGCGACCTTAGCCCGTCTGATAAGACGCGCGACGCTTTAGGCCGCAGCACAGATCACGTTGCCGTGAAGAGTTTGCTGAAGTAAAATGACGACCAACCAAGTCCAGGCCCGCTTTCGGCAAGAAGGCGGGCCGGATTTATTGCGATCATGGACCGGAAAGCGAATACGGGGGCCGCAAAGCTGGGGTCTGCCGTGCGCCGGGCGCATCCCTCGGTTGCGGATTAGCCCCTAGTATTTCAGGGTATTTCAAGCTTATTTAACATCTTATACGATAGCAGGGGCGGCAAGCACACTGATTTCGGATGGGTTTCTTGTCGGGTGGCAAGAATTTGTCGCGATTGTCGAGCAGACGGGCGGCGACATGAGTGGAGCAACTTCGCGCATATGAGCAATAAGGGCAGCACCTATGCGTCCCCTCAGATGGGCGTGGGGGAAGCGCGTACGGCCAGGGCCCTGCGACGCAAGCTCCAATGGCTGGTGGCGATCGTCGTTGCCTGCACGGGCATTCTTGCGACCGAAATCATCGCCGCATCCTATAGCGACTTTGTCGTCGCGCGCCGCAACCTGACGGAAGTCATGGCCTTTTGCCGCGTCCTCGACGCCGCAAACTACCTCTCGGCCGAACGTGGCCCGTCCAACGGTGTGCTCGGCCTTGGCGTAGCGCCCGGCTCGACTGTCCAGGCGCGGCTGGCGGAGTTTCGTGCCCGCAGCGACGCGGCATTGGCTCAGATCATCGCCGACATCGACAATGCCAGCCGCTCCGAACCGGCCGGCGCGCTTTCGCCCATCCTGGTCGAGGTCCATCGTCGGCTGATGCTTGCGCGTGCGGAAGTCGATCGCATTGCGGCCCTTCCGCCGGAACGGCGGAACCTTGCCGAAATCGAAGCGACGATCGAGGCCATGTTCGGCGTGATCGATGCGCTTCGCCCCGCGATCGACTGGAACATTCAGCGCCTGACCAACACCGACCCGAACCTTGCGGGCATTGCCCTTGCAGCCCAGATGCTTGCCAATCTGCGTGAGGACGGAGGGCGCCTCGGCTCGCACGTCATGGCGCCCGTTGCCGTCGGCAAGCCGCTCGCGATCAAGAATCTCGCCGACAGCGAGCGCACGCGCGGCAGGCTGCAGGAGGTCTGGGCGATCGTCGGCAAGCCGGGCGCGCTTCCAGGCTTGGATCCGTCGAAGATCGGCGATCTCGCCAAGATCGACCGCGAGTTCTTTGCCGAAGGTTTTGCAATCATCGACAACATCGTCGCCGTCGGTAAACGCTCGGGCGACTACCCGATGACCGCCGAACAGCTCACCGACCTTTTCGTCCCGAAGATGAAACCGCTCGAAGATCTGCGTCGCGCCTTCATGGATTCGACCGTCGAGCGCCTGTCCGCCAACAAGACCCGCGCGTCGATCAAGCTCGCCGTGGCGAGCCTTGCGACCTTCTCGCTCTTCCTGATGTTGCTGATCTTGATGCGGCGCGCCCGATCGCTGGTGTTCGAACCGCTGCTTCTTGCGCGCCACAGCATCATCGAGCTTGCCAATGATCGCCCGATCGCGCGCCTTCAGGGCAAGGGCGGAGAAGGCGAAATGGGACGCCTGTTCGATGCGATCGATATTCTGCGCCAGCGCCTCGACGAGCGCACGCTGCTGATGCAGCATCTCGAACGCCAGGCGGAAACCGACGAACTGACCGGCCTGCTCAACCGCCGCGCGCTGGAGCTGATCGGCGGCGCGGAAGACACGGACGGCAAGGATCAGGACGCCTGTCTGATCCTGATGGACATCGACCATTTCAAGCAGATCAACGATACCCACGGCCATCTGATCGGCGACATCGTGCTTCAGGAAACCGCCCGCATCATCCGCAATTCCGTGCGCAATTCCGATCTCGTCGCCCGCTTCGGCGGTGAGGAGTTTGCCGTGATCACGCCCGGCGACAGCATCGAGTCCGCCCTAGCCCTTGCCGAAAGGATCAGGGTCAACCTCGCGCACGAACCGATCGTCCTTGCCGACGGACGGAAGCTGAACGTCACCGCCAGCTTTGGCGTGGCCGAAGGCCGCAGCGCGAACGGTGGCTGGAAGCACCTGATCGAACTTGCCGATAACGAGCTCTATCGCGCCAAGTCCGAGGGCCGCAATCGCGTCTGCGGCCAGCCGGCCGAAGCGACGCACCAGCCGTTCAAGGCGATGAAATCCGCGCGCGCTTAGCCAGGAAATCAAGTACCACCCGCACGCGCGCCGGCAGGGCTCCACCCTGCCCGTGGAACACCGCATGGAATGCCTCGATGTCGCCCGGGTTCAAGTGCTCGGCGACCGCCGTCAGCCGGCCGCAACGGATATCCTCCTTGACCGTAAACGTGGGCAGTCGCGCCAGGCCGACACCGGCGAGCGTAAGCTGGCGCAAACCCTCGCCGTCGCTCACGCGGACCTGCTCCGTCGGCGCCAGCGTGAAAGGCTCCCCGTTCGACAGGAGCGGCCAGCCATCGATCGAACGCGCATAGCTATGGCTCAGCCTGTTCATCGCTTCGAGGTCGCCGACACCCTCGGGCATGCCGAACCGTTGAAGATAGGACGGCGCGCCCACGATCGTCATCGACGTGCTGCCGAGCTTGCGGGCGATCAGGCTCGAAGACTTCAGAGGACCGGCACGCACGGCGATGTCGGCCCGCTCCGCCATCAGATCGACCACGGCATCGGTCTGCAGGATGTCGAGCGAGACCGACGGAAAGGCCGAGAGAAACTCCGGCAGCACCGGCATCAGCACATGCACCGCATAGGAAGCGCTGACGTTTAGCCGCACGCGGCCCTCGGGCGTTTCGCCTGAACCCGCCTCGCGCTCCGCCTCGTCGATATCGGCAAGGATGCGCACCGCCCGCTCATAGAAGGCACAGCCTTCCGCCGTCAGCTGCAGCCGCCGCGTCGAGCGGTTGACGAGCCGGACGCCGAGCCTTTCCTCCAGCCTCTGCACGAGCTTGCTGACGGCCGAGGGTGTCATGCAGCAGACCTTTGCCGCGGCCGAAAAGCCGCCGAGCTGCACCGCCTTGGCGAAAACCGCCATCTCCCCCGAACGGTTGATAGACAAGCGCGACATGTGACTTCAACTCACAAATGATGTTCTTTCATCCGGTCTACATCGCAAATGGCCGCGACACCACCTTCTCCTGGTGGGCGAGCGGACTTCCGCTCTCGCAAAGACAAAACCAACGAGGAGTTTGGCGACATGGAATACAGACGGCTTGGATCATCGGGACTGAAAGTGCCTGCCTTGAGCTTCGGCGCCGGCACCTTCGGCGGCAAGGGGCCGCTCTTCAGCGCGTGGGGCAACAGCGACGCCGCGGAAGCCCGGCGGCTGATCGACATCTCGCTCGAAGCCGGCGTCAATCTCTTCGATACCGCAGACGTTTACTCCGACGGTGCGTCCGAGAGCGTGCTCGGCGCGGCCATCAAGGGCCGGCGTGATGCCGTGCTTCTCTCCACCAAGATGGCATTGCCGATGGGCGACGGACCGAACGACGCCGGCACGTCGCGCACGCGTCTCGTCAAGGGCGTCGACGATGCCTTGAAGCGGCTCGGCACCGACTACATCGACCTTTTGCAACTGCACGCCTTCGACGCGGGAACGCCGGTCGAGGAGGTGCTTTCGACACTCGACAGTCTGGTTGCCGCCGGCAAGCTGCGCTACGTCGGTGCCTCAAACTTTGCCGGCTGGCAATTGATGAAATCGCTGGCTGTCTCGGAGAAGCACGGCCTCGTGCGCCACGTCGCCCACCAGGTCTACTATTCGCTGGTTGGACGCGACTACGAATGGGAACTGATGCCGCTGGGCGCCGACCAAGGCGTCGGCGCTCTTGTCTGGAGCCCGCTCGGCTGGGGACGTCTCACCGGCAAGATCCGCCGCGGCAAGCCGTGGCCCGAAGGCAGCCGCCTGCACGACACCGCGGCCTTCGGCCCACCGGTCGATGATGAGAAGCTCTACGATGTCGTCGACGTGCTCGACCAGCTCGCGGAGGAAACCGGCAAGACGATCCCTCAGATCGCCATCAACTGGCTGCTGCAGCGCCCGACGGTCTCGAGCGTCATCATCGGCGCCCGCAACGAGGAGCAGCTTCGCCAGAACCTCGGCGCCGTCGGCTGGTCGTTGTCAGCGGACCAGATCGCCCGACTCGACGCGGCGAGCCGAACGACGCCGGCCTACCCCTACTTCCCCTACTACCGCCAGGAGGGTTTTGCCCGCATCAATCCGCCGATCGTCTGACCGAGGATGGCCAATGTTTCGCACGCCCGTCCGGGCGTGCGAATGCGTTGCGCCGCCCTGATTTTCTGCGGGCGCTTTCGCGCTTGCATTCTCGATTTGCATTGCACAAACTTCGTGGCGATGGGGGGCGTCAGACCCGCCACGAAGGGGATCAAATCCGGCATGTCGATCAAGGCCAGTATCTATCACCTGACCCACTATATCTATGACCGTCCCGTAAGCCTCTCGCCGCAGATCATCCGGCTGAAGCCCGCTGCCCATTCCAAGACCAAGGTCATCAGCCACTCGCTGAAGGTTTCGCCCGGCAACCATTTCGTCAACCTGCAGCAGGACCCCTACGGCAACTACCTCGCCCGTTTCGTCTTTCCCGATCCGGTGAGCGAGCTGAAAATCGAAGTCGATCTCGTCGCCGACATGACCGTCTACAACCCCTTTGACTTTTTCGTCGAGGAAGAGGCCGAACATTGGCCCTTCCCCTACCCCGAGGATCTCAGCGACGATCTCCGGATCTATATGACGCCGGAGCCGCTCGGCCCGGCGCTCTCCGCCTTCATGGCAACGGTCGACCGTTCCCGCCAGCGCACCATAGACATGGTCGTCGGGCTCAACGCACGCCTGCAGAAGGAAGTCGGCTATGTGATCCGCATGGAGCCGGGCGTGCAGGACCCGGAGCAGACGCTGACATCGGCAAGAGGATCCTGCCGCGATTCCAGCTGGCTGCTCGTACAGATCCTGCGCAATCTCGGCTTCGCCGCCCGCTTCGTCTCCGGCTATCTCATTCAGCTGACGCCGGATCTGAAAGCCCTCGACGGCCCCTCCGGCACCGACCACGACTTCACCGACCTGCATGCCTGGGCCGAAGTCTACCTGCCCGGCGCCGGCTGGGTCGGGCTCGACCCGACCTCGGGCCTGCTGACCGGCGAGAGCCACATTCCGCTTGCCGCAACGCCCCATTACCGCAACGCCGCGCCGATCTCCGGAGAATTTTTCGGCGATCCCGAGACCCGCACCGACTTCGCTTTCGACATGAAGGTGAGGCGCGTCGCCGAGCACCCGCGCATCACCAAACCCTTCTCCGACGAAAGCTGGGATGCGCTGAATGCACTCGGCGGGAAGGTTGACCGGGAGCTTGAGGAAAACGACATCCGCCTGACGATGGGCGGCGAGCCCACCTTCGTTTCGATCGACGACTTCGAGTCCGAGGAATGGAACACGGAGGCCGTCGGACCAACCAAGCGCGAGAAGGCCGACACACTGATCCGCCGGCTGCGTGAACGCTTCGCCCCCGGTGGCTTCCTGCATTATGGCCAGGGCAAATGGTATCCGGGCGAAACCCTGCCGCGCTGGACCTTCTCCCTCTACTGGCGCAAGGACGGCGTGCCGATCTGGCGCCGGCCGGACCTGATCGCCGAGGAGACCGGCCGCCACGACGTGACGGTAGCGGATGCCGAACGCCTGCTGCATCTGGTCGCAGGCGAATTGAGCCTGCCGACCGAAATGGTCGTGCCGGCCTTCGAAGACCCGGCCGACTGGCTGCTGAAGGAGGCAAACCTCCCCGACAACGTCGATCCTGCCAACTCCAAGCTGAAGGATCCCGAGGAGCGCAGCCGCATGGCCCGCGTGTTCGAGCGCGGCCTGACGGCGCCGACCGGCTATGTTCTGCCGGTGCAAGCCTGGAACACGCGCGCCACCGGCGTGAAGTGGATGAGCGAGAAATGGCAGACGCGCCGTGGCCGCATCTTCCTCGTTCCCGGCGACAGCGCCGTCGGCTATCGCCTTCCGCTCGGCGCCCTGCCCTATGTCGCGCCCTCCGCTTACCCCTATATCCATCCGGTCGATCCGACGGTCCCGCGCGACGATTTGCCGGACTTCAGCGAAAGCAGCGCCCGCACGCAGCATGCACGCTTCCAGGCCTCGGAAGTTCCGGAAACGCCGCTCCCGGCGCCTCGCGACGAGATCGCCGGATTGGTGCGCACCGCCATCAGCGTCGAGCCGCGCGACGGCCGGCTCTGCGTCTTCATGCCGCCGACGACAAGCGTCGAGGAGTATCTCGATCTGATCGCGTCTGCGGAGCGCGCTGCCGCTGCGATCGGCCTGCCCGTGCACATCGAAGGCTATGCACCGCCGCAGGACGAGCGCATCAACGTCATCCGCGTCGCGCCCGATCCCGGCGTGATCGAGGTCAACATTCATCCGGCCGCCCATTGGCAGGACTGCGTCGATATCACCACGGCGATCTACGAGGAGGCGCGCCAGAGCCGGCTCGGTGCCGACAAGTTCATGATCGACGGCCGTCACACCGGCACCGGCGGCGGCAATCACGTGGTCGTCGGCGGCGCCAATCCGAATGACAGCCCGTTCCTGCGCCGCCCGGATCTGCTAAAAAGCATGGTGCTGCACTGGCAGCGGCATCCCTCGCTCTCCTACCTGTTCTCCGGCCTCTTCATCGGCCCGACCTCGCAGGCGCCGCGTATCGACGAAGCCCGGCACGACCAGCTCTATGAACTCGAAATCGCCCTGGCGCAGGTGCCGATGCCGGGCTCTGCAACGCCGCCGCCCCCGCCCTGGCTCGTCGACCGGCTGTTCCGCAACCTGCTCGTCGATGTCACCGGCAACACCCATCGGGCGGAGATCTGCATCGACAAGCTGTTTTCGCCTGACGGGCCCACCGGCCGCCTCGGCCTCGTCGAGTTCCGCGGTTTCGAGATGCCGCCGAACGCCCGCATGTCGCTCGCCCAGCAATTGCTGGTGCGCGCCCTCATCGCCCGCTTCTGGAAACACCCGGTCGACGGTCGCTTCGTGCGCTGGGGCACAGCTTTGCACGATCGTTTCATGCTGCCGCACCACGTCTGGCAGGACTTTCTCGACGTGCTCGCCGATCTCCGGGCGCATGGCTTCGATCTGAAACCGGAATGGTTCGAGGCCCAGCTCGAGTTCCGCTTCCCCTTCTGCGGCGAGGTCGAGTACGAGGGTGCAAAGCTCGAAATCCGCCAGGCGCTCGAACCCTGGCACGTGATGGGCGAACAGGGCGCGATCGGCGGCACCGTGCGCTATGTCGACAGCTCGATCGAACGGCTGCAGGTCAAGCTCGATACCGCCAATCCCGAGCGATATACGGTCGCCTGCAACGGTCGGCCCGTGCCGCTCACACGCACTGGTTCGAATGGCACGGCGGTGGCCGGCGTCCGCTACAAGGCGTGGCAGCCGGCCTCTGGGCTACATCCGGTGCTACCGGTCAACACTCCCCTCACATTCGATATCTATGATACATGGTCGAATCGGGCGATCGGCGGTTGCATCTACCATGTCGCCCACCCGGGTGGGCGCCACTACGACACGTTTCCGGTCAACGGCAACGAGGCGGAGGCGCGGCGCCTGGCGCGGTTCGAGCCTTGGGGCCATACGCCGGGAGGCTATCCGCTGCGCCCCGAAAGCCCGTCGACGGAATTCCCGATGACGCTTGATCTCAGGCGTCCACCAGGAGCGTAAATGCCGAAGAAGCAGACAGCGGCCGCAAACCATCCGGGCACCGACGACGATCCGGTCTTCGGCTACCGTGCCCTACCGGGCATTGCCGACGAAATGCTCGATCAGGAGGGCAATGTCCGCCCGGTCTGGCAGCGGTTGCTCGCGACGCTTGGGCGGCTCGACGAGACCGAACTTGCCAACCGCTTCGCGCGCGCCGACCGCTATCTGCGCGACGCCGGCGTGTTCTATCGCGTCTATGGCGCCAAGGAGAGTTCCGAGCGAAGCTGGCCGCTGTCGCACATTCCGGTTCTGATCGACGAAAAGGAATGGGCGCACGTCTCGCAAGGCCTCGTGCAGCGCGCCGAACTTCTGGAAAAGGTGGTCGCCGACATCTATGGCGAGAACCGGCTGGTGCGCGAAGGGCTGCTGCCGCCGGCGCTGGTCGCCTCCAATCCGGAGTTCCTGCGCCCTCTCGTCGGCGTGAAACCGGCCGACGGCCACTTCCTGCATTTCGTCTCCTTCGAGATCGGCCGTGGCCCCGACGGTAACTGGTGGGTCCTGTCCGATCGCACCGAGGCACCTTCGGGCGCCGGCTTCGCCCTGGAGAACCGGGTCGCGACCACGCGTGCCTTCTCCAATCTTTATGCCGAAAGCCACGTCCACCGGCTGGCCGGCTTCTTTGGCGAGTTCCGCGACACGCTCCAGAGCCGCCGGCTGCACCCGGACGACCGCATCGCCGTTCTTTCGCCGGGGATCGCCAACGAGACCTATTTCGAACATGCCTATATCGCCCGCTATCTGGGCTTCATGCTGCTTGAAGGCGAGGATCTGACCGTGATCGGCGGCCGGGTGATGGTGCGCACCGTCGCCGGCCTCAAGCCCATCGGCGTGCTCTGGCGTCGTCTCGACGCGGCCTTTGCCGATCCGCTCGAGCTCAATCAGTCCTCGCATATCGGCACACCCGGCATTGTCGAGGCGCTCAGGGCCGGCTCGGTCTCAATCGTGAACGCGCTCGGCACCGGCATCGTTGAAACCCGCGCCTTCCTCGCCTTCATGCCGGCGATCTGCCGCCATCTGCTGGGCGAGGAACAGAAGCTGCCCTCGATCGCCACCTGGTGGTGCGGCCAGGGCGCCGAACGCGAACAGGTCGCCGCCAACCTCGACCGCATGGTCATCGGCCCCGCCTACCAGACCCGCCCCTTCTTCGACGACAATGGCCAGTCGGTACTCGGCCGTACGCTCGATGAGAAGGCCCGGGCCTCGATCGCAGATTGGCTTAGCGCCGAGGGCGGCAAGCTCGTGGGCCAGGAGGTGGTCACGCTCTCGACCACCCCTGCCTGGGTGCGCGGGCGGCTGACGCCGCGGCCGATGAGCCTGCGGGTGTTTGCGGCACGCACCCGCGACGGCTGGCAGATTATGCCAGGGGGCTTTGCCCGCATCGGCTCCGGCGACGATGTCGCCGCGATCGCGATGCAGGCGGGCGGCACCGCCGCCGATGTCTGGATCGTCAGCGATCGACCGGTCGAGCGCACGACGCTGCTTCCGGCCGAGGAAAGTTTCACCCGCAACATGCCGGGAAGCCTGCCGAGCCGGGCGGCCGACAATCTCTTCTGGCTCGGCCGCTATATCGAGCGTGCGGAAGGGGCGCTGCGCATCCTGCGCGCCTGGCACGGCCGCTTCGCCGAAACCGCCGATCCGGACCTGCCGCTCCTTAAGGATGTCGGCGACTATCTCGCAGCCCTCGACATCGATGCGCGCCAGCCGGTGCCCGACAGCCTGCTCGCCAATATCGCAAGCGCCCTCTTCAGCGCCGGCAACATCCGCGACCGGTTCTCGCCAGACGGCTGGCTGGCACTGAACGACCTGTCGCAGACGGCGCGCAAGTTCCACGCGACGGTGCAGGCCGGCGACGACGCGACCCGCGCGATCACCGTGCTCCTGCGCAAGCTCGCCGGCTTTGCCGGTCTCGTGCATGAAAACATGTACCGCTTCACCGGCTGGCGCTTTCTTTCGATCGGCCGCTATATCGAGCGCGGCCTGCACATGACCCGGCTGCTCGGCCACATGTCGGGGCCGGATGCGCCCGATGGCGCCTATGACATGCTGCTCGAAATCGGCGACAGCGTCATGACCCATCGCCGGCGCTACAATGTCAGCACCGCCGCCTTGACGGTCACCGACCTCCTGGCGCTCGATCCGCTCAATCCGCGCTCGGTGCTTTACCAGTTGAATGAGATCAAGACCGAGGTCGAGCTCTTGCCGAACGCCTTCGTCAACGGCCAGATGTCCTCCTTCTACCGCGAGGCGATGCGGCTGCATTCGGGCCTGGCGGTGATGACACCGGAAGCCATGAACCTCGGCGTCTACAATCGGTTGGAGCGGGATCTCGAAAGCCTGTCCGATCTGCTCGCGCGCACCTATCTCGGCTAGCCATGCTTTACGACATCAGCCTGAAGATCATCTATGACTACGAAGTGCCGGTGTCCGGCGGCCGCCACCTCGTGCGCGTGCTGCCGGCGACGCTGCCCGGTCGCCAGCGTCTCGTCGTCGGCTCGCTCAGCTGCCATCCCATGCCGGCCGAACGTACCGAGAGCATCGACTTCTTCGCCAACCCGTTTACGTCGATCCTCTTTCGCACCTCGCATGCCGACCTGACAATCCGCATGCAGGCGCGCGTGCAGGTGGAAGCACAGGCCCTGACCGCGGACTTCTCCCCTGACCTCACCGGCCTGCCGGCAGAGCTTGCGGCCTGCTGGTCCGTCGATGCCGACGCGCCGCATCACTTCGCCGGCCCGAGCCCACTCTTGCCCGAGGTCGCCAACATTGCCGCCTACGCGCGTGACACCATTACCGACACGATGACGGTGCGCCAGATCGCCGTCGCATTGTGCGACCGCATCCATCGCGACTTCGCCTATGACGGCGAGGCGACAACCGTGAACACGACGCCGGCAGAAGCGTTCAAGCTCAAGCGCGGCGTCTGCCAGGATTTCGCCCATGTCATGATCGTGGCGCTCAGAAGCCTCGGCATCCCTGCCGGCTATGTTAGCGGTTTCCTAAGGACGATCCCCCCGCCCGGCAAGGAGCGCCTGGAGGGGGCCGATGCCATGCACGCTTGGGTGCGCGTCTGGTGCGGCACAACCGGTGGGTGGCTCGAACTCGATCCGACCAACAATATTCCGGCTGGAACCGACCATATAGTCGTCGGTCATGGCCGCGACTACGGCGATGTCGCGCCCGTCATCGGGGTCCTGAAAAGCTACGGCAGCCAAACGACGAAACAGGCGGTCGACGTCATTCCGGTACCGTGACCCGATTTGGCACAGGCCGATTCCCGCTTCGGAACAGACAGGGTGCCGCAGAACCCCTTACAACAACCGGTTTTCCGGCAATCCATTAAAATTGCAAGGATTGCCGGAACGATATCGTAAGCCATCGCCGCTATTGATGCCCCCAAGCTTGCAACGTGTTCCTTTGGGGTGTGCAAAGATGGGAAGACGATACACGGTAGGCCGGTCCTTCGTAGCCATGCTCAAGGACCGGGGTGGCAATTTTGGCATCATGGCAGCACTCGCGGCGCCATTGGTGTTGGCAGCCGGCGGCGTCGCCGTCGATCTGGCCACCATGATGACGACGAAAAACCAGATGCAGGATGCAGCCGACGCGGCAGCACTTGCGGCTGCGTCCGCACTGGTTGCAAACAAGGATACGCTGGCGACCGAGAAGGCCAAGGAAATCGCCTTGAACTTCCTGAAGGCGCAGTCGGGCGCAAGCTCGACCGATCTGCCCGGTGGAGCCGGCGGCAGCGACCCGGGCACCAGCAGCGCTTCCGCGGGCGGCGTGACCGACCCGACGGAGACCCAGGTTCAGCCGACGGTCGACATCGTCATGACGACTGTCGGCAAGAGCGACAAGGCCTTCAAGGTCACGATCGTCAACAAGCAGACAATTCAGCTCAACCCCATGACGCGGTTGCTCGGACAGAAGTCCGTCAATCTGGAAACGGTAGCCGTTGCCGAGAGCGCGACGGAAACCAAGAACGCCATGTCGATGTATCTCGTGCTCGACCGCTCGGGCTCGATGGCCTTCGTGACGAATGTGAAGGACGAGAAGCGCACCAAGTGCAAGAACTGGACGGCGGAGAACTGGGGCAAGAGCATCTCTGAGACCAGCCCTTGCATGATCGACAAGATCACGACCTTGAAATCCGCGGTTGAGACGCTGCTGAAGCCACTCACCGAGATGGACCCCGACAACAAGTATGTCCGTGTCGGCGCTGTTTCCTATAGCAGCTCCATCTTCCCGGAAGAGAAACTGGCCTGGGGCACGACGAAGGCCAGTACCTACGTCAAGAACCTGGAGGCGAACGGCGGCACGGATTCGAGCGGCGCCTTCGCCAAGGCCGTCACGGATCTGAAGCTCAAGGGCGAAAACGACGCGCACACGGCATCCAACGGCCTGACGCCGAAAAAGTACATCGTCTTCATGACCGATGGGGCGAACACACATTTCGAAGGAAAGGCGTTGACCATCCCGGCGGCGCCAAAGCCGGAACCGGAACTCGACAAATACAAAGCCCAGGATTCCAAATCCGACACGGCAACGCTCCAGGCGTGCCAGGATGCCAAGGACGCCGGCATTCGCGTCTTCACCATCGCCTTCATGGCGCCGATCCAGGGAAAATCGGTGCTCAGCCGATGCGCCAGCAGCACAGCCGACTACAAGTCGCCGGAAGATGCCGCAGCTCTGGTCAAGGTTTTCGGTGAAATCGGCGCCACCACCTCGGGCAAGATGGCACGCCTGACAAGGTAAGACAGACCACATCGCTGACGATGCCGCCCGGCCCCGCCGGGCGGCATTTTGCGTTTCGGCGGGATACGTTCTCCACCGTCTGAGACAAGTCTAATCCATTTAAAAACATCTGTTGCAAGCGCTTCGGATCGATGCATAAATTGGCTTTATCCCCGGTCGGGTCCGGCCTGCGATCTCCCAACGCAAAAGGGTAAAGACAGTTTCATGATGAACAGGCTCTCCACCAACGACGTGCCGCAGCCCGCCCCAAGGTCGTCTGAACCTAGCCAGCTCGCCGTCGAAATCCTCGAACGTCTGAAGTACCGCATCGGCAAGGACCCGAAGGTCGCCAAGCCCCATGACTGGCTGACGGCGGCGATCCTGGTTGCGCGTGACCGCATCACCGACAAGTGGATGGACTCCACCCGCAAGACCTACGCAACCGGCGCCAAGCGCGTTTATTATCTCTCGCTCGAATTCCTCATCGGCCGGCTGATGCGCGATGCGATGACCAATATCGGCCTGATGGACGAGATGCGCGACGCACTCGCCTCCCTCGGCGTCGATATCGATGTCGTCGCCCAGCTCGAGCCGGATGCGGCCCTCGGCAATGGCGGTCTCGGACGGCTGGCTGCCTGTTTCATGGAATCGATGGCGACCGTCGACGTACCCGCCTATGGCTACGGCATCCGCTACATGCATGGCCTCTTCCGCCAGCAGATGGCCGATGGCTGGCAGGTGGAACTACCCGAAACCTGGCTTGCCCACGGCAACCCCTGGGAATTCGAACGCCGCGAAAGCTCTTACGAAATCGGCTTCGGCGGCGTGGTCGAAACCGCCAATGTCGACGAGGAAATCCAGCGTTTCGTGTGGAAACCGGCCGAGCGCGTCATCGCCACCGCCTTCGACACGCCCGCCGTCGGCTGGCGGGCAAAACGCGTCAACACGCTGCGCCTGTGGACCGCGCAGCCGATTGACCCGATCCTGCTGGCCGCCTTCAACGCCGGCGACCACATCGGCGCCCTTCGCGAAAGCAACAAGGCGGAAAGCCTGACGCGTGTTCTCTATCCGGCCGACGCGACGCCAGCGGGCCAGGAGCTGCGCCTACGCCAGGAATACTTCTTTTCCTCGGCCTCGCTGCAGGACATCCTGCGCCGTCACCTGCAGCAATACCCGGACTTCAACTCGCTGCCGGACGCCGTCGCCATCCAGCTCAATGACACCCATCCAGCCATTTCCATTGCCGAACTGGTGCGGCTCTTGACCGACCTGCACGGCCTCGATTTCGAGCAGGCCTGGGACATCACCCGCCGCACGATCTCCTACACCAACCACACGCTTCTGCCCGAAGCGCTCGAAAGCTGGCCGGTACCGCTGATCGAGCGCCTGCTGCCGCGCCACATGCAGATCGTCTATGCGATCAACGCCAAGATCCTGATCGAGGCCCGCCGCCAGAAGGGCGCCACGGACGACGAAATCCGCAACATCTCGCTGATCGACGAAAGCGGCGAACGACGCGTGCGCATGGGCAATCTCGCCTTTGTCGGCTCGCACTCGATCAACGGCGTTTCGGCACTGCACACCGAGCTGATGAAGGAAACGGTATTTGCCGACCTGCACAAGCTCTACCCGGACCGCATCAACAACAAGACCAACGGCATTACGCCGCGCCGCTGGCTGATGCAGTGCAATCCCGGTCTCTTCGGACTGATCCGCGACGCGATCGGCGACGAGTTCATGGACAATACCGAGGCGCTGCAGGCGCTCGACGTCTTCGCCGACAAGGCGGACTTCCAGGAGCATTTCGCCGCGGTCAAACGCGCCAACAAGGTGCGCCTCGCGCAGCTCGTGCAGAGCCGCCTCGGCATCCGGCTCGATCCGTCGGCGATGTTCGACATCCAGATCAAGCGCATCCACGAGTACAAGCGCCAGCTCCTCAACATCATCGAGGCGGTGGCGCTCTACGACCAGATCCGCTCCCATCCGGAGCTCGACTGGGTGCCGCGCGTCAAGCTCTTTGCCGGCAAGGCGGCGCCGAGCTATCACAATGCCAAGCTGATCATCAAACTGGCCAACGACGTCGCCCGTGTCGTCAACAATGATCCGGCGGTGCGCGGCCTCCTGAAGATCGTCTTCGTGCCGAACTACAACGTCTCGCTCGCCGAGATCATGGTTCCGGCTGCCGACCTTTCCGAGCAGATCTCGACGGCCGGCATGGAAGCATCGGGCACCGGCAACATGAAGTTCGCGCTGAACGGCGCCTTGACGATCGGTACGCTCGACGGCGCCAATGTCGAGATGCGCGACTGGATCGGCGAGGAAAACATCAAGATCTTCGGCATGACCGCCGAAGAGGTGACCAGGGCACGCGCCGAAGGTCACAATCCGCGCGCCATCATCGAAGGCTCGCGCGAGCTGTCGCAGGCGCTGCAGGCGATTGCGTCCGGCGTGTTCTCGCCCGATGACCGCAATCGCTTCGCAAGCCTCGTCGAAGGGCTCTACAATCACGACTGGTTCATGGTCGCTGCCGATTTCGAAGCCTACGCCAAGGCGCAGCGCGAGCTCGACCAGCTCTGGACGACGCCGTCCGACTGGCACGCGCAGGCAATCCGCAACACCGCACGGATGGGCTGGTTCTCGTCCGATCGCACCATCCGGCAATATGCCGGGGAAATCTGGAGAGCTGGATGACGCCCTCGGCCGGCAAGGACCCGGAACCCGCAGCTTCAGGTCTGCTGTCAGCCCCGGATATCGCGGCCATCCTCAAGGGCACGCATGACGACCCCTTTGCGGTTCTTGGCGTGCACCCCGTCGGCAAGACCGTCCTTGCCCGCTGCTTCGTCCCCGATGCCGAGACGGTGACAGTCGAAACGCTCTCGGGCAAGGACCTGGGGGCGATCGAACGGCGCGACGATGCCGGCTTCTTCGAAGGCCCGGTGGCGCTGAAGAAGCCACAACCCGTCCGCTACCGCGCCCGCAATCAGGGCGGCGAATGGGTGGTCGTCGATCCCTACAGCTTCGGTCCGGTTCTCGGACCGATGGACGATTATTACATTCGCGAAGGCTCGCATCTCAGGCTCTTCGACAAGATGGGGGCGCACCCGATCGAGCATGACGGTGCCAGCGGCTACCATTTCGCCGTCTGGGCACCCAATGCGAAGCGTGTTTCGGTCGTCGGCCAGTTCAACGACTGGGACGGCCGTCGCCACGTCATGCGGCTGCGCACCGACACCGGCATTTGGGAAATCTTCATTCCCGGCGTCGATGCGGGCCTTGTCTACAAGTACGAGATCCTCGACCGCAACGGCACGCGTCTGCCGCTCAAGGCCGATCCCTTTGCCCGGCGCTCCGAACTGCGCCCGAACACGGCCTCGATGACCACGCCGGAAATCGCGCAGACCTGGGACGACGAGGCACACCGCAAGCATTGGGCCTCGGCCGACGCAAGACGGCAACCGATCTCGATCTACGAAGTGCACGCTGGTTCCTGGCAGCGCCGCGACAATGGCGAGATGCTCTCCTGGGACGAGCTTGCCGACCGGCTGATCCCCTACTGCGTCGACATGGGCTTTACTCATATCGAGTTTCTGCCGATCTCGGAGTTTCCTTTCGACCCCTCCTGGGGCTACCAGACAACCGGTCTTTATGCGCCGACCGCCCGTTTCGGCGAGCCCGAAGGTTTTGCCCGCTTCGTCAACGGCTGCCACAAGGTCGGCATCGGCGTCATCCTCGACTGGGTGCCGGCACATTTCCCGACCGACGAGCACGGCCTGCGCTGGTTCGACGGCACCGCACTCTACGAACACGAGGATCCGCGCCAAGGCTTCCACCCCGACTGGAACACGGCGATCTACAATTTCGGCCGCCAGGAAGTGCTGTCGTTCCTCGTCAACAATGCGCTCTACTGGGCGGAAAAATTCCATGTCGACGGCCTGCGCGTCGATGCGGTCGCCTCGATGCTCTACCTCGACTACTCGCGCAAGCACGGCGAGTGGGTGCCGAACGAATATGGCGGCAACGAGAACCTCGAGGCCGTCCGTTTCCTGCAGACGCTGAACACGGAAATATACGGCTCTCACAGGGGTATCCTGACGATCGCCGAGGAATCGACCTCCTGGCCGAAGGTCTCCCATCCGGTCCATGCGGGGGGTCTCGGGTTCGGCTTCAAGTGGAACATGGGCTTCATGCACGACACGCTGCAATATCTGTCGCGCGAGCCGGTGCACCGCAAGTTCCACCACAACGACCTGACATTCGGCCTGCTTTATGCCTTCAACGAGAACTTCGTGCTGCCGCTGTCCCATGACGAGGTCGTGCACGGCAAGGGCTCGCTGATCGCCAAGATGGCCGGCGACGACTGGCAGAAGTTCGCCAATCTCCGGGCCTACTATGCCTTCATGTGGGGCTATCCCGGCAAGAAGCTCTTGTTCATGGGTCAGGAGTTCGCGCAATGGCGCGAATGGTCCGAGGATCGAGCGCTCGACTGGAACCTGCTCGAATACCATCTGCACGAGGGCATGCGACGGCTGGTGCGTGACTTGAACGGCACCTACCGCGCCAAGCCGGCGCTGCATGCGCGCGATTGCGAAGGCGAAGGTTTCGAATGGCTGCTGGCCGACGACCGCGACAACTCGGTCTTTGCCTGGCTGCGCAAGGCGCCCGGCGAAAAACTCGTCGCCGTCATCACCAATTTCACCCCCGTCTACCGGGAAAGCTACGCCATCCCGCTGCCAGTCAAGGGTCGCTGGAAGGAGATCCTCAACAGCGACGCGGAAATCTATGGAGGAAGCGGCAAGGGCAATGGCGGCGCGGTTTTTGCCGAGAAGAACAGCACGGGAGCGATCATGGCCAACATCACCCTGCCGCCGCTCGCGACACTGATGCTGGAACAGGAGTAATTTATCCGATCCGCCAGCCGAAGGCGGCGGAAGACTGCAAATATCGAGGGCCGCAAGGCGTCGCAGAAGGCCGCCGTGACGACCCCTTAAGGTCAATGAATGGGGAGGACAAATGGTGGAAAAGCGTACGCAACCTCTGGCACGTGATGCCATGGCCTATGTTCTCGCCGGCGGTCGCGGCAGTCGCCTGAAGGAACTGACCGACCGACGGGCGAAGCCGGCGGTCTATTTCGGCGGCAAGGCCCGTATCATCGACTTCGCGCTGTCGAACGCGCTCAACTCCGGTATCCGCCGCATCGGCGTCGCCACCCAGTACAAGGCGCATTCGCTGATCCGCCACCTGCAGCGTGGCTGGAACTTCTTCCGCCCGGAGCGAAACGAAAGCTTCGATATTCTCCCGGCCAGCCAGCGCGTTTCCGAAACGCAATGGTACGAAGGCACGGCCGACGCCGTTTACCAGAACATCGACATCATCGAGGACCATGGCGTCGAATACATGGTGATCCTTGCTGGCGACCATATTTACAAGATGGACTACGAATTGATGCTGCAGCAGCACGTCGATTCCGGCGCCGACGTCACCATCGGCTGCCTCGAGGTGCCGCGCATGGAAGCAACCGGCTTCGGCGTGATGCATGTCGACGAAAAGGACCGCATCATCGCCTTCGTCGAGAAGCCGGCCGATCCGCCGGGCATTCCCGGCAATCCGGAGATGGCGCTTGCCTCCATGGGCATCTATGTCTTCCACACGAAGTTCCTGATGGATCTTCTGCGCCGCGACGCCGCCGATCCGAAATCGAGCCGCGACTTCGGCAAGGACATCATCCCCTACATCGTCGATAACGGCAAAGCCGTCGCCCACCGTTTCGCAGAGTCCTGCGTGCGGTCGGACTTCGAGCGCGAGGCCTACTGGCGCGACGTCGGCACGATCGATGCCTATTGGCAGGCCAATATCGACCTGACCCACGTGACGCCGGAGCTCGACATCTACGACAGCACCTGGCCGATCTGGACCTTTGCCGAGATCAAGCCGCCGGCGAAATTCGTGCATGACGATGAAAACCGCCGCGGCTCGGCAACCTCGTCGCTGATCTCCGGCGACTGCATTATCTCAGGCGCCGCGCTCAACCGCAGCCTGTTGTTCACAGGTGTCCGCGTAAATTCATATTCCCGTCTGGAGAATGCCGTAGTTCTTCCCGATGTGAAGATCGGTCGCCACGCGACGCTGCGCAACGTGGTCATCGACAGCCGTGTCGTGATCCCCGAGGGCCTCGTCGTCGGGGACGATCCGGTGCTCGATGCCAAGCGTTTCCGGCGTTCGGAAAACGGCGTCTGCCTGATCACGCAAACGATGATCGACAAACTGGGAATGTAGGCATCCATGAACGTCCTCTCCGTTGCGTCCGAAGTCTATCCGCTGATCAAGACCGGGGGGCTTGCCGATGTCGTCGGCGCGCTTCCGGCAGCGCTTTTGCCGCACGGCGTCAAGACCCGCACGCTGGTGCCCGGCTATCCGGCCGTGCTGCAGAAGCTGAAGAAGAAAAAGAAGGTCGGCAGTTTCGAAAACCTGTTCGGCAATCCGGCGACAGTTCTCGCCGCCGAAATCGACGGGCTCGATCTGCTGGTCCTCGACCAGCCTGAACTCTACGCCCGAGACGGCGGCCCCTATGTCGATGCCACCGGCCGCGACTACGTCGACAATTTCCGCCGCTTTGCCGCACTCTCGCTTGCGGCGGCCGAAATTGCCGGCGGCGATGTCGTCTCGGGCTGGAAACCCGATATCGTTCACGCCCATGACTGGCAGACGGCGCTGACGCCGGTCTACATGCATTTCGGCCCGGCGGCCGCAACGCCGACGGTGATGACGATCCACAACATCGCCTTCCAGGGCCAGTTCGGCGCCTTAATCTTCCCCGAGCTTGCCCTTCCCGCCGAAGCCTTCTCGATGCAGTTCGTCGAATATTACGGCGACGTCGGCTTCCTGAAGGGCGGCCTGCAGACCGCCGACGCCATTACCACCGTCAGCCCCTCCTATGCGCAGGAAATCCTGACGCCCGAATTCGGCATGGGCCTCGAAGGCCTGTTGAAGAGCCGCGTCGCCGACCTCTCTGGCATCGTCAACGGCATCGACGCCGACATCTGGGATCCGCAGACCGACCCGCACATCGCCCAGCATTTCAGCGCAACGAGCCTGAGGCAGCGCGCTGCCAACCGGCGTGCGCTCGAGGAACGCTTCGGCCTTGAAAAAGGCAACGGCCCGATCTTCTGCGTCGTCAGCCGGCTCACCTGGCAGAAGGGCATGGATCTGGTCGCCGAGATCGCCGACGAGCTCGTCTCCATGGGCGGCAAGCTCGTGGTGCTCGGCTCCGGCGACGCGGCGCTCGAAGGCGCGCTGCTCGCCGCTGCCTCCCGCCATCGCGGCCATATCGGCATGGTCACCGGCTACAACGAGCCGCTGTCGCATCTGATGCAGGCGGGCTCCGACGCCATCCTCATTCCGTCGCGCTTCGAGCCCTGCGGGCTTACCCAGCTCTATGGCCTGCGCTACGGCTGCGTGCCGGTCGTCGCCCGCACCGGCGGGCTTGCCGATACCATCATCGACGCCAACGAGGCCGGGCTTGCGGCCAAGGTCGCGACCGGCTTCCAGTTCACGCCTGTCAATGCCGATGGGTTGCGGCTTGCGATCCGGCGGGTGCTGCGTGCATACAGCGAGCCCAAAGTCTGGTCGAAAATTCAGACCCAGGGCATGAAATCGGACGTTTCCTGGGCCACAAGTGCCGAGCGTTACGTCTCTCTTTATTCCGGACTTCTCGGGAAAGGTTAAGTCAGCATGATAAGAACGGTTACCACAACTCCCTACGGCGACCAGAAGCCTGGCACGTCAGGGCTGCGCAAGAAGGTCCCGGTCTTCCAGCAGAAGAACTATGCCGAGAACTTCATCCAGTCGATCTTCGATTCGCTCGAAGGCTTTCAGGGCGAAACGCTTGTCATCGGCGGCGACGGTCGCTTCTACAACCGCGAAGTCATCCAGATCGCCATCAAGATGGCGGCGGCCAACGGCTTCGGCCGCGTGCTCGTCGGCCGCGGCGGCATCCTGTCGACGCCGGCTGCCTCCAACGTCATCCGCAAGTACAAAGCCTTTGGCGGCATCGTGTTGTCGGCCAGCCACAATCCTGGCGGCCCGACCGAAGACTTCGGCATCAAGTACAACATCGGCAATGGCGGCCCGGCACCGGAGAAGATCACTGACGCGATCTTCGCGCGCAGCAAGGTGATCGACAGCTACAAGATCTCCGATGTCGCCGACATCAACCTTGATGCCGAAGGCACGCAGGACATCGACGGCATGACGATCACCGTCATCGATCCCGTCGCCGATTATGCCGAGTTGATGGAAAGCCTGTTCGACTTCAGCGCGATCCGCAAAATGATTGAAGGTGGCTTCCGCGTCGTCTTCGATGCGATGAGCGCCGTTACCGGTCCCTATGCCAAGGAGATCATCGAAAAGCGACTCGGCGCGCCTAAGGGCTCGGTGATGAACTTCATCCCGCTGCCCGATTTCGGCGGCCACCACCCGGACCCGAACCTGGTTCATGCCCGCGCACTCTATGAGACGATGATGGCGCCCGACGCACCGGATTTCGGCGCCGCTTCCGACGGCGACGGCGACCGCAACCTCGTCATCGGCCGCGGCATCTTCATCACACCGTCCGACAGTCTGGCCATGCTCGCCGCCAACGCGCATCTGGCACCCGGCTATGCCAAGGGTCTTGCAGGTATCGCCCGTTCGATGCCGACCAGTGGTGCTGCCGACCGTGTCGCCGAAAAGCTCGGCATCGGCATCTACGAGACGCCGACCGGCTGGAAGTTCTTCGGCAACCTGCTCGACGAGGGCATGGCGACGATCTGCGGCGAGGAAAGTGCGGGCACCGGCTCCAACCACGTGCGCGAGAAGGACGGGCTCTGGGCAGTCCTGCTGTGGCTCAACATTCTGGCCGTGCGCAAGGAAAGCGCGCTCAACATCGTCAAGAACCATTGGGCGACCTACGGCCGCAACTACTATTCGCGCCACGACTACGAAGAGGTCGATTCTGATGCGGCCAATGGCCTGATCGCCAACCTGCGCGACCAGCTTGCCACGCTGCCCGGCAAGTCCTTCGGCGCGCTCAAGGTCGCGACCGCGGACGACTTCGCCTACAACGATCCGGTCGACCATTCCGTCAGCAAGAACCAGGGCATCCGCATCTTGTTCGAAGGCGGCTCCCGCGTCGTCTTCCGCCTGTCGGGCACCGGCACATCGGGAGCAACGTTGCGCGTCTATATCGAGCGCTTCGAGCCGGACGCCTCGCGTCACGATATCGAGACGCAGACGGCGCTCGCCGATCTCATCGCCGTTGCCGAAGAGATCGCCAGCATCAAGACCCGCACCGGCCGCACCGAGCCGAGCGTCATTACCTGAGATACCGCACTATCGGGGCCGCTTGATGCGGCCCTTTTTCGTTTGCCGCTTACCCCCCTCTGCCCTGCCGGGCATCTCCCCCACAAGGGGGAGATCGATCTGCGGCACGGCCTTGCCCTAAGATGGCGTTGACGTCGCAGGGATCCCCTCGCCCGTAAACCAACGCATCGGTTTATCGGTGGAATGGGAGGATGCCACAAGTCGACCTCCCCCTTGTGGGGCAGATGCCCGGCCGGGCAGAGGGGGGTGGGTCACACACACCGACGACACCACGAAGAGGGCCGCCTTCATGCCGACCAAAGGAAACCCACCCCTCGGTGCCACCATCACCTCCGAAGGCACCGTGTTTTCGGTCTGGTCGCACAATGCCGCCCGTATCGATCTCTGCCTTTTCGACAAATCAGGCGCCAAACAGCTGCGCCAGCTGCCGATGACGCGGAACGGCGACATTCACAGCTTGAAGGTTGCCGACGCGCCGAAAGGAACGCGCTACGGCTTCCGGGCCGATGGCGTCTATTCGCCCGATCACGGTCTCTGGTTCGATCCATCCAAGCTTCTCGTCGATCCCTATGCCATCGAACTCGACCGCCCGTTTGGCCATGATCCGCGCCTGACGATCTTTGGCGAAGACACCGCCGACCTCGTACCGAAAGCGATCGTCACCGAGGTGAAGGCTGCCAAGGTGAAGGCGCCGCTCTTTCGCGCCGGCGGCCTTGTCTACGAAATCGCCGTCAAGCCTTTCACCATCCTCCATCCCGACGTACCCGAAGCCAAGCGCGGCACGGTGGCCGCCCTCGCCGAGCCCGCCATCATCGAACATCTGAAGCGCCTCGGTGTCTCGGCCATCGAGCTGATGCCGATCGTCGCCTGGATCGACGAACGCCATCTGCCACCGCTCGGTCTGAAGAACGGCTGGGGTTACAATCCGATCGCCCCTATGGCACTCGATCCGAGCCTGGTGCCGGGTGGCATCAAGGAGCTGCGAAAGACCGTCGAGGCGCTGCGCAAGGCCGGCATCGGCGTCATCCTCGATCTCGTTTTCAACCACTCCGGTGAAAGCGATCGCTTCGGCACAACGCTGTCGATGCGCGGCCTCGACAACCTGACTTATTATCGTCACGCCACCGACCGCCCGGGCGAGCTGATCAACGATACCGGCTGCGGCAACACGATCGCCTGCGACAATCCGGTGGTCGAGGCACTGATCCTCGACAGCCTGCGCCACTTCGTCAGCGCTGCCGGCGTCGACGGCTTCCGCTTCGATCTCGCTTCGATCCTCGGCCGCGACATGGGCGGCTTCCACCGCGATGCCCCACTCTTCCAGGCGATTGCGGCCGATCCGCTGCTTGCCGACCGGGTGCTGATCGCCGAGCCCTGGGATATCGGTCCCGGTGGCTACCAGCTCGGCAATTTCCCCGCGCCCTTCCTCGAGTGGAACGACCGCGCCCGCGACGACCTCCGCATCTACTGGCGCGGCGACCGCCATTCGATCGGCGCGCTGGCGACAGCGCTTGCCGGCTCCTCAGGCAGTTTCGTCCGCTGGGGTGAGAGCGGCACGCGCACGGTCAACTTCATCGCCGCCCATGACGGCTTCACGCTGGCCGATCTCGTCTCCTATGCCGGCAAGCACAACGAGGCGAACGGCGAGGAAAATCGCGACGGCCACAACGAGAACCATTCCTGGAACAATGGCGCCGAAGGGCCGACCGCGGATCCGGAAATCAAGGCGGCTCGCCGCCATGACGTAATGGCGCTCATCGGCACGCTCTTTGCCACCCGCGGCACGATCATGCTGACCGCCGGCGACGAAGCCGGGCGCAGCCAGCAAGGCAACAACAACGCCTACTGCCAGGACAACGCCATCACCTGGCTCGACTGGACGGCGATGGACGACGAGATCGTCGCCCGTACTGCGGCCCTGTCAGCCATGCGCTCACGCTTCGGCGTTTTCGACGAGACCACCTTCCTGACCGGAAACGGCGACGTCGAGTGGTGCCGTCTCGACGGTCACCCGATGACCGTGAGCGACTGGGAGCATCCGGCAACGGACAATCTGACAATGGTGTTGACCACCCCCGACCGCACCCAGAAGCGGGCAACGCGGCTTGCCGTCGTCATCAATCGCAGCCATGCGCCGCATCCCCTCCGCCTGCCCGACAGCGTCAATGGAAAATGGCAGGATGCGCTCGCAGCGTCATCCCCCGCCGATCACGTGGCGCCGCGCTCCGTTGCCTTCTTCGTCGAGGTTTTCTAAAGCTTTTCCACCACTTGCAGGTTGCAACGGGCGAGCCTATAGATCGCTTGGGGGGCTTGTTTCGAGGCGTTTACATGCTGCACGACATTTCACTTTCTGAGATCAAGGTGCTGGTCGGCAAGGAGGTCGGCGTTTCCGACTGGATCACGGTCACGCAGGAAACAATCGACAAATTCGCCGAGGCAACCAGCGACTATCAGTATATTCACGTCGACCCGGTGCGGGCCGCTGCCGAAACGCCCTTCGGCGGCACGATCGCGCATGGCTTCCTATCGCTCTCATTGCTCTCGGCGATGAACTACAATTGCCTGCCGAAAATCCGCGAACAAACCATGGGCATCAATTACGGCTTCGAGAAAGTGCGCTTCATCGCGCCGGTGAAGAGCGGCGCCAAGGTGCGCGGCCACTTCACCATGGCCGATGCCCGCTTCCGCGGCGCCAGCATGCTGATGATCACCTACGACGTCAGCGTCGAGATCGAAGGCGAGCGCAAGCCGGCGCTGACGGCAACCTGGCAGACGATCATCCAGTTCGATCCCAAGGATCGCCCCGCCGATGCCTGAGGCGGTTTGAGCAGGCAGATCCCATGACAGCAGCAGTCATCGTCGAGCCGGCCGACGGGCGTTTCGTCAGCGACTTTGCCGGCTGCGACTTTTCCTTCGAGGTCACGTCCGAGGCACTGCCGCCCTTCACCGGCCCCGGTCTCGGCGACGTCGCTCCGGTCGAGAGCTACATCAAGACCTATGGATCCGACCCGGACGAGCTTGTGGAGACCGCGGCTGGGCCGGATGCCGCCCTCTTCACAGCGCGTCTCGACGGCCAGCTCGCCGGTTACATTGCACTCTCGAAGGCGTGGAACGGCTATGCCGAGGTGGACGATATCGCCGTCGACAAGGACGCGCGCCGCGCCGGCGTCGCGCGAGCTCTCATGGACAGGGCAGTGTCATGGGCGCGGGAACGGGGCCTGCCGGGGATCAGGCTTGAGACCCAATCGAACAATGTCGCCGCCTGCCGCTTTTACGAGCTCTACGGCTTCGAGCTCGCCGGCCACGACCGACACCTCTATTCGGCATTGACGCCGGGAGCGCACGAGATTGCGCTCTTCTGGTACTTGCGCTTCGCGTAAAAAAGCAAGGCGGCTGTCGTGGTCGCAAGATCAGTAAATGGAGAAGTCATTGCGCCAGCGTATCATCGTCTGCCCGCTCATTCAGAACAAGGGCGCCTACTTGCTCTGCAAGATGCCGCCCGATCGCGGCGTGTTTCCCGGGCAATGGGCGCTTTCGGGTGGCGGCCTCGAGCCGGGCGAACGTCTCGATGAGGGCTTGCGCCGTGAAATCCGGGAAGAGCTCGGAGACCGTCTGGAGATCGGAAC
The DNA here is from genome assembly GCF_014852035.1 of Ensifer sp. ENS03. Classification (NCBI taxonomy): domain Bacteria; kingdom Pseudomonadati; phylum Pseudomonadota; class Alphaproteobacteria; order Hyphomicrobiales; family Rhizobiaceae; genus Ensifer; species Ensifer sp. ENS03. Next base: position 292,612 of record NZ_JACVAV010000005.1, read on the forward strand.
GATCAAGCCCTGGACCTTCCGGGACGACATCCGGACAAAGTCCTATGCCGACGGCTCAACCGAGCAGCTTCATATGATCTATCTGATCTTTGACTGTGAGGCCGAAAATCGCGACGTCAGCCTCAACGACGAGTTCGTCGAACATGCCTGGGTCGAACCCGAGCACCTTCAGGATTACGACCTGAACGAAGCGACGAAGCGCACGCTCCTCGAAAAAGGCATCTTGCTCGCTCGGCAATGAGAGCGAGCTGTTTCAAACAGTCTTCGAATGCCGGGAGGTGCTTGCTCGCACCTCCCGGCTTTTTCATTTAGTGGCCGGCGTCAGCAGCACCCTCGGAAAGCAGTCCGAAGACGAAGGGCGAGAACGACCGCCAGCACTCGACCCGGAACTGATCCTCAGCAGTGCGGAAGAGGATGATCTCCGCCTTGCCGAGGATCGTGCGCGAGCAGCCACCAACCGGGAAGATCGCCAGCGACAGATCCTGCGGGCAGCCGCTGTTGATAGCCACGTCGGCGCCCGGACCGCTGACAATGACGGCGACGTTGCGATGAGAAATGTCGACCGCCGAATGCAGCGTGCCGCTCGACGCCGCGGCCGCCAACAGGTCGGCCTCGCTTTCGTCGATGACCAGCCACTCGTCCGGGCCGATCCACAGCGCATGGCGCTGGCCGGAAGAGGCCGAGGTCTTCGGCCGGGTCGGCAGCGTCACGCCAAGTGCGGCCGAAAGGGCCGGCAGTGCGTCGGCGCCGGCGCGCAGCGAAATGCGCGTTGCTGCCGGTGCAGGCGTCAGGATCGCCTCGGCCGAGCCCCCGCGCGCGGTGAGTGCCGCCTTGCGGCTTGCAGTAACCTGGTCAGCCATGGAGGCGGCCCCCTTCCTTGTCAAAGAACACCATGTCGCTCACTTCGACGGCAATGGTGCGATCGGTCATCGGCACGTAGAGCGTCTGGCCGAGGCGCTCGCGGCCACCGGCCACCATGGCCAGCGCAATCGAGCGACCGCAGTTTGCCGACCAGTAGGACGACGTCACGTGACCGAGCATGGTCATCGGCTTCGGCTGGTTCGGGTCGGCGACGATCTGCGCGCCTTCCTCCAGCACCACCTTCGGATCCTTGGTGAGAAGACCGACGAGCTGCTTGCGGCCATCCTTGACGAGATCCGGGCGTTTCAGGCCGCGGATACCGACGAAGTCGGGCTTCTTCTTCGAGACGGCCCAGGAGAGGCCGGCATCGTCCGGCGTCAGCGTACCGTCGGTGTCCTGGCCGACGATGATGTAGCCCTTCTCGGCGCGCAGCACGTGCATGGTTTCCGTGCCATAGGCGCAGGCGCCCATCGGCTCGGCCCGCGCCCAGATCGCTTCCCATACCGCCTGGCCATAGTCCGCCGGCACGTTGACTTCGAAGCCCAGCTCGCCGGTGAACGACATGCGGAAGAGCCGTGTCGGCACGCCGCAGATCCTGCCCTCGGCGACGCTCATGTGCGGGAAGGCCTCGTTGGAGAGGTCGATGCCCTCGACGAGCGGCGCGATGATCTCGCGCGCCTTCGGTCCCTGCACGGCGATGACGGCCCACTGTTCCGTCGTCGAGGTCAGCCACACCTTCAGGTGCGGGAACTCGGTCTGCAGATAGTCTTCCATGTGGTTCATGACGCGCGGCGCACCGCCGGTCGTCGTCGTCACGTGGAAGCGATCCTCCGCCAGGCGACCGACCACGCCGTCGTCATAGACGAAGCCGTCGTCGCGCAGCATGATGCCGTAGCGGCAGCGGCCGGGCTTCAGGTTGTCCCAGGCGTTGGTGTACATGAGATTGAGGAACTGCGCCGCATCCGGGCCAACAACCTCGATCTTGCCGAGCGTCGAGGCGTCGAAGACACCAGCCACGTCGCGCACCGTCTTGCACTCGCGCGCGACCGCCTCATGCATGTCTTCGCCAGAGCGCGGGTAGAACCAGGCGCGCTTCCAGTTGCCGACATCCTCGAACTCGGCGCCATGCGCCTCCTCCCAGGCATGGATCGGCGTCTTGCGCGCGGGGTCGAACAGGGCACCACGCGAGTGGTTGACGATCGCTCCGAAGGTCACCGGCGTGTAGGGCTGGCGGAAGGTCGTCAGACCCACCTGCGGAATGTCCTTGCCAAGCGCTTCGGCGGCGATCGCCAGACCATGCATGTTGGAAAGCTTGCCCTGGTCGGACGCCATGCCGTTGGTGGTGAAGCGCTTGATGTGCTCGATCGAGTGCATGCCTTCGCGCACCGCCAGACGAATGTCCTTGGCGCAGACGTCGTGCTGGAAGTCGATGAAGGCCTTAACCGTGGTATCGGGACCAGCGCCTTCTGCAGCGCCGATCATGCCGCCGGTCCAGCCGTAGCGGTTTTCGCCCGAAAGCGTCACCTGCGCACCGCCCTCTGTACCGGCCGCACGCGCGGTCAGTTCGCCGGCCGCAAGCGCCTCGTCGATGGTTGCCTGCAGGTCGTCGGTGCCGTTGCAGGCGCCGATCGACAGGCAATCCTGCAGGTACGTGCCTGGCAGGAAGCGCTGCGTCGCCGCATCGAACTTCACCTTGCCGCGCGACTGCGAGAACAGGTGCACCGACGGTGTCCAGCCGGCCGAGACCAAAAGCGCGTCGACGGCGAACTTGCGGGCCGAGCCGCCGCCATTGCGGGCGACACTGATCGAGTTGACGCGGAGCTTGCCGCCGGCCTTGATCACCGAATGCCCGGTCAGCACCTCGATGCCGAGCTTGCGCGCTTCGGCCAGCACCGCCTCGCCCGGATTTTCGCGGCAGTCGACGATAACAGGAACCGAAACACCGGCCCGCTTCAGGTCGAAGGCCGCTTCATAGGCCGAGTCATGCGCCGTGTAGACGCCAACCTTGGAGCCGACTGCGACGCCGAAGTGATTGAGATAGGTGCGGCCGGCCGAAGCGAGCATGATGCCCGGGCGGTCGTTGTTGGCGAACACCATGTGCCGCTCGATCTGGCCGTTGGCGAGGATCACCTTCTTGGCGCGCACCTGCCACAGCCGCTCGCGCGGCAGCGACTTGTCGAGGGCCGCCAGATGATCGGTCACGCGCTCGACGAGACCGACGAAATTGTGGTTGTAGTAGCCGAAGCCGGTGGTGCGAGTGAGCACCGTGACGTTGTCCATGGAGGCAAGCGTCTTGCCGGTCTCCTGCGCCCAGTCCCAGCCATCCTTGCCGTCGATGGTCGTGCCGCTCTCGTAGCGAAGCGCACCACCGACTTCCGGCTGCTCGTCGCAGATGATCACCTTGGCGCCGGCCTTGGCAGCGGCAAGTGCTGCGGATAGACCGGCAACACCCGCACCGATGACAAGCACATCGCAATGCGCGTAGCGGCTGGCATAGTGATCCGGATCGGCTTCCGTCGGCGTAACGCCGAGGCCGGCAGCACGGCGGATGAAGGGTTCGTAGATCGCGTGCCAGGCGGCCTTCGGCCACATGAAGGTCTTGTAGTAGAAACCGGCGGCGAAGAACGGTGACATGAGATCATTGAGACCGCCTACGTCGAAGGCGAGCGACGGCCAGCGGTTCTGCGATTCCACCTTCATGCCGTCGAAGACTTCCTGCACCGTGGCGCGCACGTTCGGCTGGCGGCGGGCGGCATCCCGCGAGACGTCGAGCAACGCGTTCGGCTCCTCGGCACCGGCCGAAAGAATGCCGCGCGGGCGGTGGTACTTGAACGAGCGGCCGACGAGATGGATGCCGTTGGCAAGCAGTGCCGAGGCGACCGTGTCGCCCTCGAGCGCCGTCAGCGTGCGGCCATCGAAGGTGAAGCGCGCGGTGCGGGCGGGGGTCAGGCGGCCGACGCCTGGAATGCGATTGGCGCCCATCATTTCGCGGCTCCCTTATCCTGGCCGTTCTTGTCCTGCTCGCTTTGAAGAATGGTGGCGATGTCAGGCTTCGGTTCGCCAGCCTTGTAGGTGGTGTAGAAACGGTCGCTGACCGTGTCGCGGGCGGCGTTGAAGAATCGGCCGCAGCCATGGATGTGGCGCCAGCGTTCGAAGATCAGACCCTTGGGGTTCTGACGCAGGAAGAAATATTCCTCAAACTGTTCGTCGGTGATGTCGGCGATGTTTTCCGGGCGGGCGATATGGGCGTCGCCGGCACCGCGGAACTCGAGCTCGGAACGCTCTTCCTCGCAATAGGGGCAGTAGATCAGAAGCATCTCGAAATCCTCAGTGCGCAACGGCGGCGGCAGCCGCTTCGTCGATGAGCCGGCCGGTGCGGAAGCGCTCCAGCGTCAACCCTGCGGCGAGACGATGCGGCTCGCCCTTGGCGATCAGATGGGCGAAGAGATGGGCCGAGCCCGGCGTCGCCTTGAAGCCGCCCGTACCCCAGCCGGCGTTCAGGTAGAGGCCCGGAACCGGCGTGACGCCCTGGATCGGCGAGCGGTCCTGGGTGACGTCGACGATGCCGCCCCACTGCCGCATCATCTTGACGCGGCGGAACATCGGGAAGAGCTCGCAGATCGCATCGAGCGTATGAGTAATGATCTGCAGGCCGCCGGTCTGCGAATAGGAATTGTACTGGTCGGTGCCGGCGCCGATGACGAACTCGCCCTTGTCGGACTGCGAGATATAGGCATGCACCGAGTTCGACATGACGACGCAGGGGAAGATCGGCTTCAGCGGTTCGGAGACCAGCGCCTGCAGCGGCTGGCTCTGCAGCGGCACGCGCACATCGGCCATCTGCATCAGCACCGAGGTGTGGCCGGCGGCGGAAATGCCGACCTTCTTAGCGCCGATATAGCCGCGATTGGTGTCGACCCCGACGACCCGGCCGGTCTCGTCGCGGCGGATCCCGGTCACTTCGCAGTTCTGGATGATGTGCACGCCGCGGTCGGAGGCCGCACGCGCATAGCCCCAGGCAACCGCATCGTGGCGGGCCGTGCCGCCACGGCGCTGCAGGGCCGCCCCGTTGATCGGGTAGCGCGCAGTCTTGGCGATATCGAGCGGCGGGCAATAGGCCTTGGCCTGCTCCGGCGTCAGCCACTCGTTGTCGATGCCGTAGAGACGGTTGGCATTGATGTGGCGCTTGAACGACTGCTGGTCATGGATGTTGTGCGACAGCATCATCACGCCGCGGGGCGAATACATGACGTTGTAGTTCAGATCCTGCGAGAGGTTTTCCCAGAGCTTCAGCGAATGCTCGTAGATGTCCATGCTCTCTTCATAGAGATAGTTGGACCGGATGATCGTCGTGTTGCGGCCGGTATTGCCGCCGCCGATCCATCCCTTTTCGAGCACCGCGACATTTGTGATGCCGTGCTCCTTGGCAAGGTAATAGGCTGCTCCCAAGCCATGGCCGCCGCCGCCGATGATGATGGCGTCATACTCCTTGCGCGGCTCCGGCGATGCCCAGTGCGGGCCCCATCCCTTGTGGCCGCGCAGCGCCTCGCGCGCCACGGCGAAAACTGAATATTTGCGCATCGGCCCGTTACTCCCGGTGATCATTCTCGTTGGAGTTAGAAATCGCAAATCCGAGACCTGCGCAACGTTTCTTTTGCGACGCATTTGCGTGGACTTGCGCGCAGTTGCGACATGACTATGGATCGGTTAAGCGGCGGGGGATAAGTCGCGCGACACTCGTATCTCAGGTTTTTTTCAGCGCCGCCTCATGTCGTCGCTGGACTTTCGCCTGATGATCTGGTATCCGCTCATCTAATCGTAAAGCTTCCAGCTTAGCGAATGTCACTCTTTTGCCTCCGCACCTGACGGAGCAGCAAACAACACGAACCAAGGAACGGGATTCACGTGCAGGTACTAGTCCGCGATAACAATGTCGATCAGGCGCTCCGCGCTCTCAAGAAGAAGATGCAGCGCGAAGGCATTTTCCGCGAAATGAAGATGCGTGACTACTACGAGAAGCCGTCCCAGAAGCGCGCTCGCGAAAAGGCTGAAGCCGTTCGCCGCGTCCGCAAGCTGGCACGCAAGCGTGCACAGCGCGAAGGCCTCCTGGCTCGCTGATTTGTCGTTTTTTCGACGCTATTCGATGTAAGTCGTGGCGGGGGCGAAATATCGCCACCGCCTTTTTTTGGTATGGACATCTTTTCCGCCGACAGGCTAGCGTGCTCGACGCTGCCACCGACGGACGACCGACCGGAGTGTTTGGACCGGTGGTCTGCCAAGGCCGACTTTGGCCCGGCTTGAGGAGCCCGCAGGGAGTTCAGCGGCTCCAGAAACGGAAAGCCGATGGCTTTCGAGACCTTGTCGATTTGAGGGATCAACCTTTGACACTTGCTGCCATGACTGCGGACGTCTCCGGTTTTAATGTCCATGAGGCGTCTCGCCGCCACCAGCGCAAGCCGAGGCTTGCCGCCATGCTGCTTCTCGGCTCGGCCCTCCTCATCGCCGGCTGCACGACCGACGGTCCGGACTCCGTCACCAACAAGGTCGAGCGCGAACAGGGCTCGCAGGAAAACATCGCCTCGCTTTCGAGCGTCATCGCCTCCAACCCGAGCGATCCGGAAGGCTACAATGTCCGCGGCTCGGCTTACGGCCGCGCCGGCGAATACCGCCGCGCGATTGCCGATTTCGACCAGGCGATCAAGCTGAACCCGCGCTTCTACCAGGCCTATGCCAACCGGGCGCTCGTTCATCGCAACATGGGCAATACCCAGGCAGCGCTTGCCGACTACAACACGGCCCTGCAGCTCAACGCCAACTACGACGTCGCCTATATCGGCCGCGGCAATCTCTACCGCCAGGCCGGCCAGCTCGATTCCGCCTTCAACGATTTCAACAAGGCCATCCAGCTCGATACCACCGATCCGCGCGCCTATCACAATCGCGGCCTGATCTACCAGGCACGCAACCAGCACGGTCAGGCGATCGAAGACTTCTCGACCGCGATCTCGCTGTCGCCGAGCTCGCCGGAACCCTATAACGGCCGCGGCATCTCCTATGTCGCACAAGGCGACGACGACAACGCCTTCTCCGACTTCAACACCGCGATCAACCTGAACGGCAAGGTCGCCGAATCCTGGGCCAACCAGGCGCTGATCTACGAGCGCAAGGGCGACAAGGCCAAAGCGTCGAAATCCTATTCGCACGCGCTGCAGCTCGACCCGAAATACGAGCCGGCCCGCGCAGGCCTTGCCCGCGTCAAGGCATCCTGAGCCAACCCGATCACGCATTTCGAAACGCCCGCGACCGCATCGCGGGCGTTTTCGTTTGCAGGCATTGCCCCCTGCACAGCGGAACCTTCCTGCCCGCCATCCGTTTGCTTGAAGCATCAAGAACGGAGACTAGCCATGATCAAACGAACCCTCGTCACTGCGCTGGCGCTCGCCGCGCTTGCCACGGGCCCGGCCGCCGCGCAAAACTATGTCGCCCTTGGCCGCCTCGTTTGTGGTTCGGAAGGCGGCACTGGCATGATCCTGACCTCAACCAAGAACCTGATGTGCACCTTCACGCCCACCAATGGCGCACCGAAGGCCGTCTATGCCGGCACGATCCGCAAGATCGGCATCGACATCGGCAAGACGGGAAAGAGCACGATGATCTGGGACGTGCTTGCCAAGACAGGCACACCGATCAGCGAATTCGCGCTTGCCGGTGAGTATTACGGCGTCGGCGCCGATGCGAGTCTCGCCGTCGGCGGTGGCGCCAAGGTGATCGGCGGCGGCACCAACAAGGCGTTTATGCTACAGCCGGTCAATGTCCAGGTGCAGGAAGGCCTGAACCTCGCCGTCGGCATTGACGAGCTGACACTGGCACCGGCTGGCTAAGTCGACCTGGACTAAAGCTCGACACATCGCCGCATACGGCGCGCGCATCTCCTTCAACGCAAAACGCCCGCCGAAAGGCGGGCGTTTCTTTATCGGTCGATGCGAGCAGCCCTCAGGCGTGCAGCGCCTTGACGATGTCTTCCGTCACCTTCTTGGCGTCGCCGAGCAGCATCATCGTGCCGTCCTTGTAGAACAGCGTGTTGTCGATGCCGGCATAGCCGGAGCCGAGCGAACGCTTGACGAACAGGCAGGTCTTGGCCTTGTCGACGTCAAGGATCGGCATGCCGTAGATCGGCGAGGACTTGTCGTCGCGCGCCGCCGGGTTGGTAACGTCATTGGCGCCGATGACATAGGCGACATCGGCCTGCGCGAACTCGGAATTGATATCCTCGAGCTCGAACACTTCGTCATAGGGAACGTTTGCTTCCGCCAGCAGAACGTTCATATGGCCGGGCATGCGGCCCGCGACCGGATGGATCGCATATTTGACCTCGACGCCGGCCGCCTTCAGCTGATCGGCCATTTCGCGCAGCGCATGCTGCGCCTGAGCAACCGCCATGCCGTAGCCGGGCACGATGATCACTTTGGAGGCGTTCGCCATCAGGAAGGCCGCGTCATCGGCCGAGCCCTGCTTGACCGTGCGCTGGACGCCGTCGTCACTGCCGGCCGCTGCTGTCTCACCGCCGAAGCCGCCGAGGATGACCGAGATGAACGAGCGGTTCATGCCCTTGCACATGATGTAGGAGAGGATCGCACCGGACGAACCGACGAGCGCCCCGGTGATGATCAGCGCCAGGTTGCCGAGCGTAAAGCCGATGCCGGCCGCCGCCCAACCCGAATAGGAGTTGAGCATCGAGACCACCACCGGCATGTCGGCGCCGCCGATCGGAATGATGATCAACACGCCGAGCGCCAGCGACAGTACGACGATCAGCCAGAACACCGTCGTGCTTTGGGTCAGGACCAGCATGATCACCAGCACGACGAGCGCGGCGGCCAGGCCGGCATTGATCGCATGCCGACCCGAAAGCATGATCGGCTTGCCGGACATGCGACCGTCGAGCTTTAGGAAGGCGATGACCGAGCCGGTAAAGGTGATCGCGCCGATGGCGACGCCGAGCGACATTTCGACCAGCGCCTGCGCGTGGATGTCACCGATCGTACCGATGCCGAAGCTTTCCGGCGCATACATGGCGGCAGCCGCCACCATGACGGCCGCAAGACCGACCAGCGAGTGAAAGGCAGCAACAAGTTGCGGCATCGACGTCATGGCGATGCGGCGGGCGATGAACGCACCGATACCGCCGCCGATGGCAAGGCCGAGCACGATCAGCATCAGGCCACCGAAGCTCGGCTTGGCAAGCAGCAGCGTCGTGACGATGGCAATGCCCATGCCGACCATGCCGTAGGTGTTGCCCTTGCGGCTGGTGGTCGGATGCGAGAGGCCGCGCAGCGCCATGATGAACAGGACGCCGGAGACGAGATAGAGGAAGGCTGCGAAGTTGGCGTTCATCGGGCCGGCCTCACTTGTCTTTTTTCTTGTACATGGCGAGCATGCGCTGGGTGACGAGGAAGCCGCCGAAGATGTTGACCGAGGCGAGCACCAGCGCGATGAAGCCAAAGCCGGTCGCCAGCCCCGAGGCGGAAATGCCGACCGCCAGCAGGGCGCCGACGACGATGACCGAGGAGATCGCGTTGGTGACCGCCATCAGCGGCGTGTGCAGCGCCGGCGTCACCGACCAGACGACGTAATAGCCGACGAAGATCGCCAGCACGAAGATCGCCAGGCGAAAGACGAAGGGGTCGATCGCCCCGCCGGTGGCGCCATGGGCGACGGCACCGGCCGCATCCGGCACGTATTCGGCGGCGGTGCGGACCGCTTCCACAGCCCTGTCGAGATCGGCGAGCGCCTTGTCGAGAAGTTCATTCGCCATCACTTGTCCCCCTTGCTGGCGCCGAAGTTCGGATGCACGACTTGACCGCCATGGGTGAGCGCCGTCGCCTTGACGAGCTCGTCTTCCATGTTGAGCGCGAGCGCCTTGGTCTCCTTGGAGACCATCGTCTCCAGGAAGGTGACGAGGTTCTTGGCATAAAGCCCGGAGGCGGAAGCGGCGATGCGGCCCGGCACATTCAGATGGCCGATAACCTTGACGCCTTCGACCTCGGCGACCTTGCCGGCCTCTGCCCCCTCGACGTTGCCGCCGCGCTCGACCGCAAGATCGACCGCGATCGAACCGGGCTTCATGCTCTTCAGCATCTCGCGGGTAACGAGCCGCGGCGCCGGGCGGCCGGGGATAAGCGCCGTGGTAATAACGATGTCCTGCTTGGCGATATGCTCGGCGACAAGTGCTGCCTGCTTGGCCTGATAGTCCTTGGACATTTCCTTGGCGTAGCCGCCGGCGGTCTCAGCCGCCTTGAACTCGTCGTCCTCGACGGCGATGAACTTGGCCCCGAGCGAGGCGACCTGCTCCTTGGCGGCGGGACGCACGTCGGTTGCCGAGACCACAGCCCCGAGACGGCGGGCCGTCGCGATCGCCTGCAGACCGGCAACGCCGGCGCCCATGACGAAGACCTTGGCGGCAGGAACCGTGCCGGCCGCCGTCATCATCATCGGCAGCGCCCGGTCATATTCGTAGGCCGCGTCGATGACCGCCTGATAGCCGGCGAGGTTGGCCTGGCTGGACAGCACGTCCATCGACTGCGCGCGCGTGATGCGCGGCATCAGTTCCATCGCAAAAGCGGTCAATCCGGCATTCGCCATCTCGGCGATCGCCGCCTCGTTGCCGTAGGGATCCATGATGGCGATGACGATGGCGCCGGACCTGTAGCCGGCAATCTCGGCACTCGTCGGCCGACGGACCTTGAGCACGACATCCGCCGTCCTGGCGTCTGCCGTCGTGCCGATCCGGGCTCCGGACTTTTCGAACTCGGCATCCGGAATGCGCGACAGAAACCCGGCGCCCGCCTCGACGACGACGTCGAAGCCGAGACCTTTCAGTTTCTTCACAGTATCCGGTGATGCGGCAACGCGACCCTCGTTCGGATCCGTTTCCTTGGCGACGAAGACGATCTCGCTCACAAGTCCCCCCTCCTGGCCGCAATCGAGCCAGGGCCGGAATGCGGGCATTCTCTCCGACTGCAAAGCGGGTGGCCTACCGGGCCGACACGCCCTCATGTGCGCGGCACACCTGTGCCCGGCGCAATCGTCTGGAGCAAGCCATCGCCTGGATGCGGGACCTTTGGCGATCCACCGGCATCGAGCCGCAATCGGGCTCTGCGGGCCTGCTGTCCACTCCTCCCTCACTCGGGTGAGGATTATCCACCCCTGCCCTACGACGGGCATCCGGGCCTCAAGCCATATGCGTCGGCACCTCCAGCCGGCGACATGCAGCTTCTTCCGGGCAAACGCCCGGTCGCCGAGGAAGCACGGTCTGCGCTCCCTCAACAGTCGGTTTGGTCGCGCCGATTAGCGAAGGAAGAAGAAACCGGCGACGTTGATCAGAATGAAAAGCACGATCGAGGAGATCAGGCCCATCGTCGTGAAGAAGCCGGCAGCCATCGCGATCAGCAGGGCGACGCAGAAAAGCGTGCCGTACTTCGAGGCACTCAGGAACATGAGGTAGGTCTTCTCGTGTTCCGGATAGTCCATCGGAGCGCCCACATCGACCGGTCCAGAATGATGCTCAGCCATCGTTCAAAATTCTCCCTGAATGCCGCGGCGCCACCTTGGGGTCATCGCCGCCCCTATCGAAGCATGGTCTCGCGAAAAGCCGCGAAACCCTTATAGCTGCCCTTACACAATGCGCACGGCTGGCGCAACGAAAACCCGTTCTTTAGCCGTACCTGATGGGGCGAAATGTCACGCCACACAGCAAGGTGCGGCGCGCCTCGACGCGCCCCGAATTCGCATGCGCAATCAAGGCCGCTTACCGGAAGACGGACATCCGGTAGGAGCGGCCGTAGCCGGTCTGCGCCATGCGCGCGGTCGGCAGGATCGTCAGCGGCGCAAACGGCACCTCGCTGCGGTCGGCAAACATCATGCGGCGTTCGAACGGTTCGGAATCGAAGACCGGGTAGCGGTCGAGGATCGACGGCCGCTGCCCCCGCACCTGTGCCACCAGAAGCGCGCCGTCGGCATTGTAGACACCGAGGTTCTCGCGCTTGGCGACAACCGTCTCCGACGCAAAGATGCGCTTGTAGAAAGCCGCGTGGCGCGGACGGCAGGCCGTCAGGCAGCGGTCGGCAGCGAAATACTCGCAGGCCATCGCGACCGGTCGCAGCGTCAGATAGGGAAGCGCCCGCATCTCGTCGCCGATCACGTCAGGATCGACCGCCAACCGGCCGGGATCGACCAGCACCATGCCGGCATCGAGGAACGCGTCGATCTCAGGAGCGAAGATCATGCCCGACGTGCTGGCGCGATGATCCGGCGTCACATGATGAACGCGCACGGTGCTGACAAGCACTTCGTCTAGATAGAGACCGAAGACATAGGCGTGACTGTCGAAATCGAGATCGTCGATCAGCGTCGAGCCGGTCAACTCCATCAGATTGACGGACTTGTAGGACTTGTAGCGCAGCCGCGCGATGTCCTCCATGTCCTCGCCGGTTTCGACCCGCCTGTATTCGACGCGATCGAGCAATTGCATCAGTTTTTCAGAAAAGCGCCCAGGCTCAGCCTGGTGAACCGTCTCACCCATACTCAACACCTCATGGTTAACAAATCGTTAACCTATTGACGGGTGATGGGGCGGCAACCGCAAATCGAAACAGTTCACCGTTAACTTTTCGTTAACCATAAAAATTCGTGAACTTATTTGCTCGATTTGAAATCAAGCGCACCAAAGCGGGATCAATTTGGCGCACCTAATCAATGACTTGCTACCGGAAAACCAGTAGTAAAACAGGACAGTTTCAAGAAGATTTCAGGGGTTAGGCGATGCGCTTGCTGGTGGTTTTTGTGCCTCGTTTTGGCACACCATTCTTGCAAAGCGTAGCAATGGCCGAAGCCGGCATGGGTGCGGCAAAGACGAAGCCCTGTATCAGATCGGCACAATTGTGCTCGTTGATAAGTTGTAGCTGGTCCGCCGTCTCGACACCTTCGACGACGATGCGCAGGCCGAGCGCGCGGGCAAGGTTGGCGGTCCCGCGCAGAAGCTTGAAGCGCCGAGAATCCTCGCGGATGTTGCGCACGAAGGAACGGTCGATCTTGATGATGTCGACCGGCAGGGCATCGAGATAGCTGAGGCTCGAGTAGCCGGTGCCGAAATCGTCGATGGCGATCGTGATGCCCAGTCCGCGCAGTTCGCGCAGGATCGCCTGCACCTTCAGCGGCTCGTCCATCAGGCAGCTTTCCGTCACTTCCAGATGCAGCCGCGCGGCATCGAGACCGGTTACGCGAAGTGCGTCCGTGACCATGACCACGATTTCGCTGCTGCGAAGGTCGAGCACCGACAGGTTGACCGACACCGATACGTCGCCCGGCCAGTTCATGCAGTCCCGGCACGCCTGGTCGAGAACAAAGCGGGTGATTTCCGTGACCAGCCCGAGCTCTTCGGCAAGCTGGATGAATACGTTCGGCGGCACCGGCCCGCGTTCGGGATGGGTCCACCGCGCCAACGCCTCGCAGCACTCCACGCGCCCGCCGTTCGGGGCGAACATCGGCTGGTAGGAGAGCGTCAGGCTGCGGGCGTTGATCGCCTCGCGCAGGTCCGCCTTCAGCTTCTGGCGATCGACGTAGCGCGCATCCATCTCGGCCTCGAAGGCCGTGCAGCCACCGCGGTTGCGCAGCTTTGTTTCCGAAAGCGCAAGATCCGCCTTGATCTGCAAGTCCTCGAGCTTGAGGTCGAGGCTCGAAGCGATGACGATGCCAGCGCTCATCGTCATGCTGAAGGTGAAGCCGCCGGCTTCGTAAGTATCGCGCAGATCGGCATGAAGTCCGCGCATCCGCTCTTCGAGTGCAATAGCGTCACTGCCACCGGGAATGAACACGACGAACTCGTCGCCCATCAGCCGCGCGACGATCGCATCGTCACCGGCAAGCACCCTTAGCCGGCCGGCAATCGCATGAAGCAGTCTGTCGCCGACGATATGGCCGCGCATGTCATTGACGTGCTTGAATTCCGTTACGTCGAGAACCATCAACCCGACCAACCGTTCGGCCGTGTCGTCCGCGCTCACCGTCGCCTGCACCAGCTCCCCGAAATAGTCGCGGCTCGGCAGCTGCGTCAGCTTGTCGAACCGCACCATATGCAGGATCTGCTTTTCCGCCTGGACGCGCGCGGTCACGTCTTCAAAAATCAGCACCGTGTCGCCGTTATCGCGGCGGCTCGCCGAAAATTCCAGATGCAGCTCTTCGCTGACGGGGATCAGCACCTGCGGCCGCTTGCCCTTGAGCAGGAGGTCGAGCTGGCGCGAAATGACCTTGGTCTTGTCCGGATCGAGCCGCATGCGCCGGGCGCCGCGCCGGATCACATCATCGAGCAACCAGCCCTTGAGTTCGGTGCGGTCGCCGAGGGCCAGCAATTCGCAGGCCCGCTCGTTGGCGACGACCACCCGGCCATCGGCATCAAGCATGAACAGCCCATGCGTCATGTTGTTGAGCGCCGTGTCGAACTGGCCGGCGATCGTGGCGATCTCGCGCGCTGCCATCACGTTTTCATAGAGGAAGGCGCGCACATTGTTGGCCATCATCCAGGTGGACAGGATGAAGGGCAGGATCAGCACGGCAAGCGCCAGCATGAACACGTCCTGCAGCGTGATCAGGCCGATGACGATCGGCAGGCAGGCCGAGGAAGACAAGAGGAGCACGGCCCGCTCGGAGCCGTAATTGCGCCCGACGAGCGAAATCATCGACGCAAGCGTCACCGAAATGGTGGCGAGCTCGGAAAAGGAGTCCTGGCTGATGGCGATGGCGTAGCCACAGGCAATACCGCAGGTGAGCGTGACGCTGACGCCGCCGACGATGTAGCGGTTCTCCCACTTGCGGACCATCGCCCGATCGGCATTGGAGAAATCCTGCCGGTCGAACCGCGCCATGTCGAGATTGCGCAGCGCCCAGAGGACGAAGATCACACCGGAGCAGGCGAGATAGAGCGGATCACTGGTTTTCAGATAGACGAGCAGGAACGTCACGACATGCGACAGCATGCCGATCACCAGCGTTTTGCGATGTTCGTAGAGCGAGCTCACGGATGACAGATACACGTCAGTCGGAAGAGCGCTCTGTCCAAGTCGCATCATGAACCAAGCTCCGGTTTACCGGATTGTTAGGGGTGATGACTTAACGAAAGATTTCGTCTAACGCCCCGAAAAATGTACCGAATCCCAGCAAAACCACGGGTCTTCACCGGCATCGCCCAAGAGTTCAACTCAGTAGTGCGAACCGCACGGGACAATACTCGGTTTCTACAACCAAACATAGGCATTCGCACAATAAAACGGCTTGATCGCAACTTCGACAATTCTGCGACGCCCGTAGATGATCCCAAACTTGCGCCTGTGATGGTTACTCGTTCTTGAAGAAATACCTGCGATTTCCTGCCGTTTCGGATCGCTCCTCCTGTCTCGCTGCCCGGGATCGGCGCGACGATCGCGCTCACCACCTTCTCAGTTGACTTTCATCTGCAACTGAAGGCAAGGCTTTTCTCAAGCATCCAACGGAGCCTGATGATGTCGAAACCTGTCGTTGCCATCCCGTGCGATTTCCGCGAATTCGACGGCAATGTCTGGCATGTCGTTGCCCATCAATATGTCCGCGCCGCCGTCGAAGGCGCCGGCGTCATGCCCTTCCTCATCCCGGCACTCGAGACCGGCAACGACATCGACGAGATCCTCGACCGGGTCGACGGCGTGCTGGCAAGTGGCGCCCGCTCGAACGTCCATCCCTCGCTCTATGGAGCCGAGGCCAAGGAGAGTGATGGCCCCTTCGATCCCGGCCGCGACGCGACCAGCCTGCCGCTCATCACCCGCGCGCTGGAGCGCGGCGTGCCGCTTCTTGCCATCTGTCGCGGCATTCAGGAACTGAACGTCGCACTCGGCGGCACGCTCGCCTCCGAAATTCAGGACCAACCGGGCATCTGGGATCACCGCAAGCCCGACGTGAAGGAACTCGACGTCGCCTACGGCATCCGCCAGGACGTGATCGTCAAGGAAGGAAGCTGCCTCGCACCGGTGCTCGGCGCCGGCCGCATCCGCGTCAACTCGCTCCATCGCCAGGCGATCGGCGCTGCCGCGCCCCGTCTTGCGGTCGAAGCGGTTGCCGACGACGGCACGATCGAAGCCGTCTCGGTGATCGGCTCCAAGGCCTTTGCCGTCGGCGTGCAATGGCATCCGGAATATTGGGTGCGCACGGACACGCCGTCCGCGAGCCTGTTCAAGGCGTTCGGCGATGCGGTCAGAACCTACGCCGCCGGTCGTCTGGCCGCCTGAGCTATCTGTTTGACCGTGCGCCTGGCGCGTCGACGTCGGGCCTTAGTCCGCGCGTCGCGTGAACGGTGTTTCCGGCACGGGCGTCAGCGCTTTGCCGGTCGAGAACCACGCCACGACGTTGTCGGCGACGAGGTCGGCCATGGCGTTGCGCGTCACCACCGAGGCAGAGGCCACGTGCGGCAGGAGCGAAACATTCGGCAGCGCCACAAGCGCCTCCGGCACCTGCGGCTCGTTCTCGAAGACATCGAGACCGGCACCGGCGATCACGCCCGCCTGAAGCGCCGCGATCAAGGCCTGTTCGTCGACCGTCGAGCCGCGTCCGACATTGATCAGCACCCCATTGCCGCCAAGCGCGGCAAGCACCTCCGCATTGACCGTCCGCCGCGTCGCCTCGGTGCCGGGTACGATGACAACAAGCGTGTCGACCGCAGCTGCGAGCCCCGTCAGCGTCGAATGGTAGGCATAGGCAAGGCCTTCGCGCGGGCTGCGCGTATGATAGGCGATCGATACGCCGAAGGCTTCGAGCCGCTTGGCAATCGCAAGACCGATGCGTCCGAGACCGTAAAGACCGACGCTTCGACCCCGCAGCGACAGCGGCGATAGCGGGAACGCGCCCTCGCGGCTCCAGCGACCCTGGCGCAGCCATTGCTCCGCCTGCGGCAATTGACGGAGCGTGTTGAGCAGCAGCCCGACCGCGGTATCGGCCACTTCTTCCGTCAGGACGTCGGGCGTGTTGCTGACGGCAATTCCCTTGGCCGCGGCATGCCCGACCTCCACCCCGTCGTAGCCGACGCCGAAATTGGCGATGATCTCAAGTTCAGGCAGGGCGTCCATCAGTGCAGCCGGCACGCGCCCGGAAACGGCGATCGCCTTGACGTCCTGCATCTGCGGCGTCACCAGCGTCGCATCGGCACCTTCGATCCGCACCACGTCGAACCGTTCCGCCAGACGATCGATCACCCGCGGATTGATTTTTCCGGGCACGAGAACGCGAATGCGGGCAGACATGGCAATTTTCCTTGCGGGTGATGGGCCTCAGGCGATGACCCGCAAGGGGCCGGTCGACTGCCGGATGCGCATCTCCGGCTTGATCAGGTGAATTCCGTCCGGCTCATGGCTGCCGGAGAGCTTGTCGAGTAGTGCGCGGGCAGCACTGCGGCCGACATCGGCCTGCCCATTCCAGACGGTGGTGAGCGCCGGCGTCGCGATCGACGCCTCTTCCAGGTCGTCGTAGCCGGTAACCGAGATGTCGACGCCCGGCACGAGACCGGCGCGCGCGATGCCGTTCATCATGCCGATCGCCACGAGGTCGTTCCAACAGACGACCGCGGTCGGCTTCTGCGGCAACGAAAGCAGGTGCACTGCGGCCTCGAAGCCGCCCTGCTTCGTGCGGGGCCCGGGAATGCGCAGTTCCGGATCGACCTCGATGTTCGCCTTGCGCAGCGCGTTGACGTAGCCCTGGTAGCGGTCGCGTCCGGTGGAGGTCTCGTCCGTGCCGCCGACCATGGCGATGCAGCGGTGGCCAAGGCCGATCAGGTGGTTGGCGGCAAGCGAGATGCCGTAGGCGTCGTCGCCGCGGAAGATCGGCACGTCCACACCCTCGATCGAGCGGGCGATCAGGATCGCCGGCATGCCGTTGTCCTCGGCAAGCTGGATATCCTCCAGCGGCGTGCCGATCGCCGGCGACATGATGACGCCGTCGCCGCCGAGCTGCAGCAGCGTCTCGATGAAATCGCGCTGCTTGTCGACGGAATCGTAGTGATTGGAAAGAATGAAGGTCTGCTTGTCGCGGTCGAGTTCGGCCTCGATCGCCTTGAGGATTTCCCCGTAGAACGGGTTCATGATGTCGTGCACGACGACGCCGATGATGCCCGATCGCGATGTCCTGAGACTGGCAGCGCGGCGGTTGTAGATATAGCCGAGCGCGCGCGCCTGTTCCTTGATCTTGTCGCGGGTGACGGTCGCCACCAGCGGGCTGTCACGCAGGGCCAGGGATACCGTCGCCGTCGAAAGACCGAGTGTTTCCGCGATCGTCGAAAGCTTCACCTTTTGCGCCACGATGCCACCTGTAAGCCCTGTTTCGCCCCATCCGCACGAACCCCAGCCAGGAGCGGTGCGTCAAGCCGTTCGACATCCTTCGCGCGCCTTTGAGACGGCACGCGTGCCATAAATTTAAATCCCTATTTAAACTGTTTAAATCGCCGCGGCAATATGCGGCAAATCCGGTTCAATCGGCCGCGCGCGCAGCCTGAAGATTGCTGTCGACGGCGCGCAGCAGCTTCATCAGCGTGCGAACCTGCTTATCGGTCAGGCCGCGGGTCGCGAGCTTTTCCGAGTGCTGTCCGGCCTCGGCGATCGTCTGCAGCCGGTTGCGGCCGGGCTCAGTGAGATAGACCTTCGTGAGCCGGGCATCATCGTCGTCCGGACGCCGCTCGAGAAAGCCCTGCGCTTCCATGCGGCCGATGGTGCGGGTCATGGTCGGCGCCTTGACGCCGAGCTTGACCGCGAGCCCGCCGGCCGTCAGGCCATCGGTCTCGGCCAGCGCCAGCATGACGCCATCCTGTCCGGCATAGAGGCCGCTTTCAAGCAAATTGCGGGAGAGCACGGTGCGCATGGACCGCGCAGCCTGGACAAGGACGGCGGCAAGATCGTGCGGCTCGATCAGGAGCTCGTCCTTCTTCTTGCCGTTCTTGCCCTTCTTTTCGGCCTTGTTCTTCTTGCCCATTGGACCTCCTGCCGAATCCCGTCTCGAACACTTATAACAATACAGCTTGCGATTACGAACTGTATGACTCAAATAACAATTTTACGACAATTGACGTGGAGGATCGAAGAGAAATGTCGATGCCCGAGCCGCGATGGCAGGACAATCCGGCCGATCTTCCGCCTGACGCCCGTCGCGACTGGATCGCGGTGCTGCCGCTCGGCGCGCATGAGCAGCACGGACCTCACCTGCCCTTCGAAACCGACACGCTGATTGCCGAGGGGATCGTCTCCCGCACCATCGCCGTCCTTCCCGCCGATCTGCCTGTAACCTTCCTGCCGGCCGAGCCGGTCGGCTACTCGATCGAGCACATGGATGTCGCCGGCACCCGCACGCTCGCCTATGACGAGGCCGTGGAGCGCTGGCTCGGCATCGCCGGGGATCTCCATGGCCTTGGTATTCGCAAGCTCGTGATGCTGAACGCCCACGGCGGCAATTCGCCGTTGATGACGATCGTCGCGACCGAAGCGCGCGTGCGCTTGAACATGCTGGCGGTCGCGACCAGCTGGACCCGCTTCGGCCAGCCGGACGGCTGGATCGCGCCAGAAGACAAGGCCTTCGACATTCACGGCGGCGATATCGAGACTTCGGTGATGCTGGCGCTGCATCCCGACAAGGTGGACACGACAAAAGCGTCCGATTTCCCCTCGCGTCAGCGCGACTTTGCCGGTCGCTTCAAGCATCTGCGTGCCTACGGCCCGCATGCCTTCGGCTGGAAGATGCGCGACCTCAACGCCGATGGCGTTGCCGGCAACGCGTCAGCCGCAACGGCTGCGCGCGGCGAGGCGCTGCTTGCCCATGCCGTCAAAGGCCTTGTCGAACTGCTCGAAGACGTCAGGGATTTCGACCCGTCTGAACTCGCCTGACGCGTGAACCGACGCCCGGCAAACACTTTCTTTGCGGTTTTGCGCTATCAAGGACGTCCGTTGGAAGAGCAGAGAACCCATGGCGAAGATCATAGCGCTCGGCGCCTATTTTTATCAGGCCGTCATCGCCTTCGGCCTGCTGATCATCGTCGCCCATTGGCTGGCGCCTGCGGACTACGCCAGCTATTCGCTGTTCGTCTCGATCTGCCAATTCGCAGCGATCGCCGCTTTCGAATGGGTGCGCTTCGCCTGCACCCGCTTCTATCCGGGGCCGGACGCTGACAGCGAGGCGGCTGAGCGGCGCACGATCCTCGTTGAAGCGACGGTCTGCGCAGCACTCTGCCTGGCCGCAGCCTCGATAGCCGTGTTCTTCGGCGTGCCGCCGGTCGTCGCCCTTGTCGGCGGTCTAGTGTCGATCGCGCAAGGGGGCAGCGACCTGCATCTGACGATGCTGCGGTTTCGTCAGGACTTTCGCGCCTTTTCCGTGTTGCAGGGATCACGCGCCACAATTCTCGCAGTCGGCACGCTCGCCGGGGCATTGGCCTCGCCCACCTTCCTCTCAACGGTCACGGGGCTTCTGGCCGGCTACGCTGCCTACGGCCTGCTCGCCTCGGTTCTTTCCCGCAGCCCGGCAGCGCGACCGACCGTTGCACTGGAGACTGCGCGCTTCCGCAAGCACCTCGTCTATGGCAGCGTTTCGGCCGGCGCTGCAACGGCCGCCATGTTCGCGCCGCTCGCCCTCAAGACGCTGCTGACATCCGTTCTCGGAGCGACGGGTGCCGCCGGCGCGCTGTTGGCGCTCGACCTTTTGCAGCGGCCCTTCGTGCTCATCGTTTCGGCGCTTCAGGCGATCCAGTACCCCGAAATCGTCGCCGCCCACGACCGGACCGACAACCGCGCGGACCTCGCCCGGACGCTCGGGCAATACTATGCCCTGCTTGCCAGCTTCGCGCTGATGATGGCGGCCGGCATCTTTGCAGTGCTCCTGCCGGTCACGTGGGTCGTCATCAGCCCGGACCTGCAGCAGGGGTTCCTCGCCACGGCGCCCGCGATCATCCTCATTTCGCTTGCCCGCACGCTGACGCAGATCATGTTGCCGACGCCGCTGCACCTGAAGCAGCGTCTTGCGCTGATCCTTCTGCTCGCCGTCATCGACTGCCTGCTGCTGAACCTCGGGGCGCTCGCGGCGCTGGTTGTCGCAGGCCCGAGCGATACGGCGCTTGCGACCGGTGGTGCGATCGGCGCGGTCCTTGCGACCGCCTTCGGTCTGCGCCTGATGGCGGTGCTTCCCTTCGACCTCCCCTGGTCGCCGGTGCTTCTTGCCGCCGCAGGGCTCGCCACGGCTGGTTTCGCCTTCGCGCTCGCCGGCGAAACCAGCTATCTCGCGATCGGCGCCGGCATCCTCGGGGGCGGCGTCCTGTGCCTGCTCGCACTCAACCAATTGCGGCTGATGATGCGGGCTCCGGCCCCATAGGGCTGGAAACAATTGCGCTAAGAAAAACTGCACGAATTTCCGGTTAGATCGCCGCCGAAACGTTCGGAGAGTCCGCCATGAACATCGTCGTCGGCATAGCGACCGCAGGCCGCCGCGAAGTCCTTTCGGAGACCCTGCTGCATCTGACGCGGCAGACCCGCTTGCCGGACTCCATCCTGGTCTGCCCGAGCGCGCCCGAGGACATCGACGAAAACCGCCTCAGTGCCCTCGCAGTCGACGTCCGCGTCGTTAAGGGCAGCAAAGGCTCGAGCGCGCAGCGCAATGCGATCCTCGACCACGCGACGACCGCCGACCTGATCGTCTTCTTCGACGACGACTTCCTGCCACACCACGACTTTCTCGCAGAGACCGAGCGATTGTTTGCGCGCGAGGCGGATATCGTCGTTGCAACCGGCCTGGTTCTGGCAGACGGCATTCACGGACCCGGCATTTCGGTGGCCGATGCGAAGGCGATCCTCGATGGCGACGCCGGTCCCGCGCCCGAGGATCAAATCACGCCCGCCTTCAATGCCTACGGCTGCAACATGGCCTTCCGTGTTGCGGCGATCGCCGTCGAGCACACCCGCTTCGACGAGCGCCTGCCGCTCTACGGCTGGCAGGAGGACGTCGATTTCTGCCGGCAGCTTGCGTCACGCGGGCGCATCGTCAAGTCGCCGAGATTGCGCGGCGTCCATCTCGGCAACAAGCGCGGCCGCACCTCGGGTTTGCGTTTCGGCTACTCGCAGGTCGCCAATCCGCTCTATCTGCGCAACAAGGGCACGGTCGGCCTCAAATGGGCGCTGCGTCTGATGGGGGGCAACGTCGCTGCCAACATCCTCGGCAGCGTCAGGTCGCAAGGCCTCATCGACCGCCGCGGTCGGCTGAAGGGCAACGTCATCGCCGTCTTGGATATGCTGCGCGGACGGTTGGACCCGATGCGCGTGCTCGACCTCTAACGCCCTCCGCAGCCATCAAGCCCGGCTGGCAGCCAGCATGTTGAGCAGCAGGACCGCGCTTCCATCCCAGGAAAAGCGCTTGGCATTGTCGTAACCGGCATGCGTCAACTCACGGCGCAAAGTCGCGTCGACGGAGATCGTCCGCATGGCCTCGACCAGCGTTTCCGTCTTCAACGGATCGAAGTAGCGCACCGCATCGCCGCAGGCCTCGCGCACCGGTGGAATGTCGGCGGCCAGCACCGGGCAGCCTTGCGTCATCGCTTCGAGCGGCGGGATGCCGAAACCTTCGTAGAGGCTCGGAAAGACGAAGGCGACAGCGCGGCGTTGCAGCCCGGCGATCTCCGCGTCGGTCAGGCGCCCCGGAAAGATCAGATTGCCCTTCGACGTCGGCGCGATCGCGCGAAACACGTTGGGATCGGTGCCGCCCACCACGACCAGCTTGTGGTCACCGGCACCCAAGGCCTCGAAGGCGCGCACGGCAAACTCGACATTCTTGTTGGGTTTCAGCGTGCCGACCAGAAGGAAGAAGGGTGTATCGGTCAGCCCGAGCCGCGCGATGACACCGTCGTCCGGCTGAAGGCCGGCGAAGTGATCGGTTGCATTGTAGATCACGTCGATACCGGCCGAAGGCACGCGGAAGACGTCGGCTAGTTCCTTGCGCGAGAAGTTCGAGACCGTGCCGATCTTCGCCCTCCGCGCAAGAAGATAGCCGAGCGTTCCGTGGAACAGTCGGTAGCCGCGGCCAAAGGAGGCCGGATGGCGAAATAGCGTAACGTCGTGGATCACCACCACCTGGTCGCCATGCAGCACCGGCCCGCTGCCGCCGAAGCCGATGAGCGTGTCGCGGCGTGACCGCCAGAAGAGTGGCCCCTGCTCCCACAGATGGCCCGGGCCGGAGCCGAAGTGCTCCACCGAAATCGCCTTGAGGCCGAGATCATCGACAGCCTTGCCGGGAGAAAGGAGCCGCCAGCGCACGCCCTTCAGCGCATGCGGCACGGCACCCGAAGCGATGCGCTGATCGAGCGCCCGGATCATCTCGCGGGCGAAGCGCTGCACGCCCGTAAGCGGCTGGGTCAGGAACCGGCCGTTGATGGAAATCGTCTTCACGTGCGCACCCCTTCGATGTGCTGCGCACTCTCGCCGATCTTGATGAAAGGAGGGTTATCGGGATCGCAGCGATCAACGCCGCCCGACCGGCAAAATCGCCTGCGCCATTTGCGCATCGCCGCCGCATCTCCTATATGAGACGCGACTAGGATGCCTGCTCCCGCATCCGGAAATCCCAGAGGTTCCCATGACCGAAACATCCCCGCAGAAGCCGATCCCCGTCACCGTGCTCACCGGCTATCTCGGCGCCGGCAAGACGACGCTTTTGAACCGCATCCTCAGCGAGAACCATGGCCGCAAATACGCGGTCATCGTCAACGAGTTCGGCGAGATCGGCATCGACAACGACTTGATCGTGGAATCCGACGAGGAAATCTACGAGATGAACAACGGCTGCGTCTGCTGCACCGTGCGCGGCGACCTGATCCGCGTGGTGGAAGGCCTGATGCGCCGCCCCGGCCGCTTCGATGCGATCATCGTCGAGACCACGGGCCTTGCCGACCCGGTCCCGGTCGCCCAGACCTTCTTCATGGACGACGACGTGCGCGCCAAGACCGAGCTTGACGCCGTCGTCGCGCTGGTCGACGCCAAGCACCTGCCGCTGCGCCTCAAGGACAGCCGCGAGGCCGAAGACCAGATCGCCTTCGCCGATGTCGTTCTGCTCAACAAGACCGACCTCGTCACGCCCGAGGAACTGGAGCGCATCGAGGCGACCGTGCGCGTCATCAATCCGTCGGCCCGCATCTATCGCACCCAGCGCTCCGAGATCGATCTCGCCAAGGTCCTCGACCAGGGCGCCTTCAATCTCGAAAAGGCGCTGGAAAACGATCCGCACTTCCTCGACCAGGACGATCACGAACACGATCACACCTGCGGTCCGGATTGCGGCCACGATCATCACCATCACCACCATGATCATGATCACGACCACCATCATCATGATCATGACCACGATCACGACCATCATCACCACCACGATGCCCCCTCGCCGATCCACGACGTGACGGTGCAGTCGATCTCGCTGCGCGGCGGCGAGATGAACCCGGATCGCTTCTTCCCCTGGATCCAGAAGATCACCCAGACGGACGGCCCGAACATCCTGCGCCTGAAGGGCATCATCGCCTTTGCTGGCGACGCCGAGCGTTACGTCGTTCAGGGCGTGCACATGATCATCGAGGGCGATCACCAGCGTGCGTGGAAGGAAGGCGAAAAGCGCGAAAGCCGCCTCGTCTTCATCGGCCGTGACCTCGACCGCGAAAAGCTCGAGCGCACCTTCAAGGCCTGCGAGGCGCAGCCGAACTGATGCCGACTGTCGCTCCCCTCGATCTCGAAGGTCACGTCGTCGGCGTGGCCTTTCTCAAAGGCGTCCCCTTCTTCGCCGAAGCCACCGGCGCCATCCACCGCCTCGACCTCGGCCACAAGACGACGGAGGTCCACGAAGGCCTGCTCTCGCTCGTGGTCGACGAAGCCAACGATACGCTGCTGACCGGCGGCGAAGATGGCAAGGTCATGCGCACGGCCGCCGACGGTACCACGGCGCTGGTCGCCGAAGCGCCGCGCAAGTGGATCGCCCAGGTTGCCGCCGGCCCGCAAGGTGCCGTTGGCTATGCCTATGGCAAGACCACGCACGTGAAGCTTGCCGACGGCACGACGAAGGAATTCGCCGAGCAACGCACGGTCGAAGGCCTCGCCTTCGCGCCGAAAGGCCTTCGCGTCGCCGCAGCGCGCTACAACGGCGTGTCGTTGCATTGGGTCGGCACATCGGGCCAGCCGATCGACCTCGAATGGAAGGGCGCCCACACCGGCGTCACCTTCTCGCCCGACGGCCGCTTCCTCGTCACCACGATGCAGGAAAACGCGCTCCACGGCTGGAAGCTCGACGCCAAGCCCGGCGCCGAAGCGCGCCACATGCGCATGACCGGCTATCCGGCCAAGGTGAAGTCCTTTTCCTGGTCGGCCAAGGGCAAGTGGCTCGCATCCTCGGGCGCGCCAGCTGCCATCGTATGGCCCTTCCAGGGCAAGGACGGCCCGATGGGCAAGGCGCCGCTCGAACTCGGCACCCGCGCCGACATCATGGTGACCTCCGTCTGCTGCCATCCGGCTGAAGATATCGTCGCCATCGGCTATCAGGACGGCATGATCCTCGGCGCACGCTTTGCCGACAGCAAGGAAGTGCTGCTGCGCCGTCCCGGCAAGGGCGCAATCACCGCCATGGCGTGGAACAAGGATGGCCGGCAGCTGGCCTTCGGCTCGGCCGAGGGCGACTGCGGCGTCGTCGATATCGCGGGATAAACGGTGGGCATGACCGCATTGATTGAGACGCTACGGTACGAAGGCTCGCTTGCGGCACCGCTCGCCGATGGCGCGGTCTGGAGCCTGATCCGGGCGGAAGCGCGCGCGCTTGCCGCACGTGAACCGGTCATGGCGCCCGCCCTGATGCCGATCATCGATGCCGGATCGGATGCCGAATTGCTGGCCGGCGTGCTCTCAGCCGGCTTGGCCGTCGCGCGCGTCGACGAACGCTCGCTTGCGCAGCTGCTCGCCGACGTCTTCAAGGCAAACCCTCAGATCCTGCTGGCGACCGAAGCCGATCTTCAGGCGGTGAAAGAGCGTGACCCGGCCTGCCCGGGCCTCAAGCATGTGCTGGTGAACCTCAAGGGCTTTCAGGCACTGCAGACCTACCGCGCTGCTCACCAGCTCTGGGTCGACGGCCGCCGTGAGGTCGCGAGCTGGCTTTCGAACCTCGCCTCGCTCGTCTTCGGACCTGACATTCATCCGGCCGCCTGCATCGGCAAGGCTGTCATGCTCGACCATGGCTCCGGCATCGTCATCGGAGAAACCTCGGTCATCGAAGATCAGGTCTCGATCCTGCAGAACGTCACGCTCGGCGGTACCGGCAAGGAAACCGGAGACCGCCACCCGAAGATCGGCCGCGGCGTGATGCTCGGCGCCGGAGCCAAGATCCTCGGCAATATCGAGGTCGGCGCCTATAGCAAGGTCGCCGCCGGCAGCGTCGTCCTCAAGACCGTTCCGCCGCGCACCACCGTCGCGGGCGTGCCGGCAACCGTCGTGCGCATCCATCGCGTCGATGAAATTCCGGCAGCGGAGATGGACCAGACGATCGTCTGACCCATCCTGTTGCCTGTCAGATCTTCACCAGCGCCGCGGTGGCATACATGAATGCCGCACCGGCTGCGAGGCCGGCCAGAACCGGCGGCGTCAGGAACACGTCGCTCCTGCGCTCGCTCTGGCGCATCAGATAGGCGCCCACTTCGACGATCACCTGCAGGATCGCGCCCGCCCCGATCGCCAGCGCCAAGGCGGACCATTGCGCCGAGGCGGCAAGGCTCCCGAGCCACATGCCGATGACGGCCGGGCTGCCCGCCAGCAGCGTCAAACCGACGAAGACCGAGAGCGGCGGCCTCTTCTTCAGGATCGGCGCGGCGATGCCGATGCCTTCTGTGACATTGTGGAGCGCAAAGCCGAGCACGAGGAAGGTGCCGAGCCCGGCCGAGCCGGCCGCAAAGGCGGCCCCGATCGCCAGCCCCTCGCCAAGATTGTGCAGGCCGATGCCGAGCGCGATGTAGGTGGAGAGCGCCAGCCCGGTCGGCGCACCGCTTCGCCGGCCGATTGCCATCAGCAGGAGGAAACTGCTTAAAGCCGCCAGCACCACCATGACTGGCCCCTGGAAGATCGCCGCGGCTTCGCCGGCAAGCTCGAGCGCCTCGCCACTCGCATCGACCAGCAGGAAGCCGAGCAGGCCGATCGTCAGCGACAGCAGAAAGGCCATGCCCTCGCGCCCAACACCACGCAGCACCGGATAGAACATCAGCCCGACGGCCACGGGCACGATGCCGACGATGATGCCGACCAGGGCTTGCAGCCGCAATTGGCCCGTCGTCGCCTGGGGCGTCGGCACGGCAACCGCAATGTCATGCGCAAAGGTGGCGCCGGTGTTGGTCACCACCTTCACGGCATGCGCCTCACCGAGCATCCAGGGAAATGGCAGTTTCAGCCATGCGGCCCCACCGCGTGCGATCGGCCCCGGCGGGTCCTGGGCGAATTGCCAATAGGCGTCGTCCACCTGGACCTGTGCCACCGTCATCGGTTCCGATCCGCCGGCGCGAACAAGCAGACTGAGACCACTATCGTCGAGAACGGTTCTTTCGAAGGTGAGGTTTTCGACCGGCGGCGCACCGTTGCGAAAGCCCGACAACGGATCGGTCGATACGAGCCAGGCAACGGCGATGCCAAAGACGATAAGGGGCAACGCCAGCCACACCAGGTTGGTCTTTGCCGCGCGAATGGCAGCTCTTGGCATCTCGTTCATGCGAGCGCCTCCACCACGTCGAACATGCCGACCCAACCGAGCTCAGTGAACTCGGTCTGGTGCGGGTGGAACATGTAGAGGCCGGGTTCGTGCTCAGCGAAGGTGAATTCGAGGATGCCGCGCTGCGCCTGGCACTGGGTGATGAGATCGACGGTTTTCAAGGTCGGCGTCAACGTCGTGCCCTGGTCGTAATAGTCGAAGAAATTGGCGTGCAGGTGGAAGGAGTTGATCGGGTCGAATTCGATGACGTTGATGAGATAGATGCGCACCGGCCTGCCCTTCACGATCCGGATTGGCCGTTTCATGAAGGCGTGCGCGATGGTGTTGACCGCATAGAATTCGTTCTCGGCATCGAAATTGGTGTCGAAGGCGTTCATCACCATCACCAGTTCCTGCCAGCCGGCATTCTCTGGTGTGCCGAGCAGCCTGGAGCGGGCGACCTCCACATGCTCCGGCCGGCGCTCCGGGTCGGGATCGATCACGAAGGCGCCGTACATGCCCTTGTGGATGTGCCGGCGCAACGGCATCGCATGGCAGTGGTAGAGATGGCAGCCGAAGGGCTTGGCATCGAACTCATAGATAAATTCGTCACCCGGATCGACCACGCCGGCCCCAGGAACGCCGTCCATGCGCGCCGCGTGAATACCGTGGAAATGGATCGAGTGCGGATGCGAAGCATAGTTGCGAAAGACGATCCGCAGCCGCTCGCCTTCTTTGGCCCGCAGCGCCGGCCCCGGCACGCGGCCGTTATAGGTCCAGGCGGGAAATTTGATGCCGGGCGCGATTTCGATCTCTCGATCCTCCGCCGTCATCTCGAAGGTGCGCAGCGTCCGTCCGTCCGGCAGCGTCGAAACCGTGCCCGTGTCCCAATCTGTGAGCATCTCTGTCGGGTCGAAGCCGTTGACGGCGCTATCGACCTCGCCGACCGTCATCATCGCGCCATGCCCCATGGCGGGCATCGGCTCCTGTCCCGCCGCTCCCGATGGCGCGGCATGACCGACATGGCTCGCCTGTTGTTGACCCAAGGCGGCGCTGGTGCAGATCGCCGTTCCACCGGCTGCCGCCAGCCCGCCCATCAGCAGACTGCGCCTTCGCAGCAGGTCCGGTCTTGTCGGCTTGTCCATATTCGCCCCTCTCCCTCATTGGGTAACACGCACCGCACCGCGCCTGACTGGGGCCAGCAACGATCCACCTGCTTCTGCAAATCATTTGCAACAACATCAATAGTGCAAATGCATCCCATTCGCAACTGACTTGGGAAGCGTGATGTCCGAAGGGGCCGGCAGGACCGCGCGCTCAGCACGGCGCGCCCGTCATCATCCCGGAAACCAAAACGTCCCCGGAAGGCGCCGGCCTCGGGGACGTTGGGTTGAACTTCGGCGCCGGACCGGAAACGGACATGTCCGCAGGGCCTCGGAAGGCGGTGCTCGCGCCTCACCATTCAAGTTCGAGTTGCGGGATCCCGTTGGAGGTTTTTTCGATCGTGCGGCCGCTCTCGTCCACCGTCGCGGTAACCCGCTGGCGGAAGGCCGAGAAGCTCTCGAAGGTGACGACGTCGACCGGCTGGTCGAATTTCATCGTCAGACGATAGCGTCCCGGCTGCGCCGCGATCGCCTGGACGCCCAGGATCTCGCCTTCGAAGGCCTGGCC
The DNA here is from genome assembly GCF_014852035.1 of Ensifer sp. ENS03. Lineage (NCBI taxonomy): Bacteria > Pseudomonadati > Pseudomonadota > Alphaproteobacteria > Hyphomicrobiales > Rhizobiaceae > Ensifer > Ensifer sp. ENS03. Next base: position 321,931 of record NZ_JACVAV010000005.1, read on the forward strand.
GAGATAGCGCCCCTTCACGCGGGACCCGAGCATCCAGGGATTGAAGGGCGGCCGGTTGCCGGCGGCGGCATGCAGCGTGTTCCAGTCGCGATAGCCGTACTGGGCGGCGATCAGTTCGAGCGAGCGGGAATGGCCGATGGTTTCGCCTTCGGATGCGAGGCGGATGCGCAGACGCTTGGCCTGGTCTTTCAGGGCGTCGAGCGAGGGAAGCGGGATTGATCCGCGCGTCATGAGAAGGTCTCCTGCAGCGGCATGCATTCCTTGAAGATGGGAGCCCGCATTGCCACCGGTTCGCATGCCGTTTCGGCTGACCGTGTCTCAAAAGAAGGACTTCACCAAAGCATGACGCTCGCGGACGGCAGGGACCTTCACCCTGCCGCTTCCATAGGGGATGCCGCCTCGACTGTCAAACCAGGCCCGGAAATGCGGCTGCGTCCGCGCGAAACACGATTGCGCACGCGCAACAGCTGTGGGACGACTGAAGGAGACGACGAGGGAGGAACTCATGACCGAAATGACGATACTCGCATTTGCGCTGGTTGCCTTCATCGGCATCGCGACACCGGGCCCGACGGTCCTCCTCGCACTCACCAACGGATCGCGCTACGGGGTGCGGCGCGCAACCGCGGGCATGGTCGGCGCCGTGCTCTCCGATTTCGTGCTGATCGGCGCGGTCGCGCTTGGCCTCGGCGCGCTGCTGGCGGCCTCCGAATTCTGGTTTACCGTCGTCAAATGGCTGGGCGCGGGCTATCTGGCCTTTCTCGGCATCATGCTGCTGCGGTCGAAAGGGACGATCCAGGTGGCAAACGAAGCCGGCGGCGCGGCTCCCGTTTCCTCTGCCGCGATTTTCCTCAAAAGCTTCCTGGTCGCTGTCACCAATCCCAAGGGTTACCTGTTCTTCACCGCCTTCCTGCCGCAGTTCATCGATCCGACGGCACCACAGGCGTCGCAATACGCCATGCTTGCGCTCGTCTTCGCAGTCGTCGATTTCACCGTGATGTTCGGCTATGCGCTGCTCGGCGCGAAGGCTGCAGCCTTCCTCAAGCGCTCCGGCGCCGTCTGGCTCGACCGCCTCTGCGGCGGCGCGTTGCTGGCGCTCGCCGGCTCGCTCGCCCTCTATCGCCGCGCCACCGCCTGAAATGCTGTTTCGCCAAAACGTGCTCGCTGGCATCGCCAGCGGCGACGTAACCTTGGCCTTCCGGCGTTGGACCAAGCCGACTGTCAAGGCCGGCGGTAGCTTGCGCACCGCAGTCGGTGTTCTCGCCATCGATGCCGTCGACGAGATCGACGAAGGCGCGATTACCGACAGCGATGCCCGCAAAGCCGGCTTTGCCGATCGCGCCGCCCTCGCGAAGGAGCTTACCGCGCGCACCGAAGGGCGCTGCTATCGCATCGCCTTCCACCGTGCCGGCGACGATCCACGCATCGCCCTGCGGGAAGCGGCTGACCTCGACGGTGAAGGACGGGCAGAAATCGACCGCAAGCTCGCGCGCTTCGACGACAGCGCCGGCATGGGCTGGACGCGTCCGGTACTGCAGCTGATCGCCGTCCGTGACGGGACGACCGCAGCGGAGCTGAGCGCCGCCATCGGCATGGAGAAACTGAAGCTCAAGGCGCGCATCCGCAAATTGAAGGAGCTCGGCCTCACCGAAAGCCTCGATGTCGGCTATCGCCTGTCCGGCCGCGGGCGCGCCTATCTCGACGGCGAATAGCCCGCGTGAAAAAGCGGGCGGTGACGCGGACACGATCGGTCATTCCTTCCAATCCCGATCGCCGCTGTTGCGTGCCTAGAGCAGGTGTGAGACGACTTGCCACCGAAACGGACCACCCCCATCAGGCAAGGCGAGGAGACAGGCATGATCGGCTACACCATGGTCGGAACGGCGGACCTGAGGCGCGCAGAGCGCTTCTACGATCCGGTGATGGCGCTGATCGGCCAGGAGCGCTGCTACTGCGACGAGCAGGTTTCCTCCTGGGGTCGAAAGGATGATGACAAGGCGCCGCGTTTCTTTGCCTGCCACCCCTTCGACGGGAAAGCCGCCTCGGTCGGCAACGGTGCGATGACCGCCTTCCTGGTGGAAAGCGCGGAGGTCATCGACCGGCTGTTCGAGACCGCCATGGCGCGCGGCGGCAGCGAAGAGGGAAAACCAGGCTTCCGTCCGCAATATGGCGATGGCTTCTACGCGGCCTATGTGCGTGATCCCGACGGCAACAAGCTGGCCTTCGTCTGCTACGACGCCCGTGAGGTCGAGAGCCCGTCCTGATCGGTCCTAGCGTCGCGTCGACCAGCCGAACCAGATCGCCACGGCCGCAAGCATCAGCGCGAGCACACGCCGCACCAACCGTTCGCGTGCCGGCGAGTTGAGGACCGGCTCCAACGCCCCGGCCAGAAGCACGATCGCGGCATGAACCGCGGTCGCGACCCCCACATAGAGCGCGGCAAGCGTCAGGTTCTGGGGCAAGAGCGGGCGTGTATCGTCGACGAAGGTCGGAAGCACGGTGACGAAGAACAGCGCCGCCTTCGGATTGAGCAGATTTGTGATCAGGCCACGCCGGAAATAGAAGGATGCGGGCTTGCCGCTCGGCCCCGCCTCCTCACCGTCACCGTTCCAGGCCTCGAAGGCGAGATAGAGCAGGAAGCCGACGCCTGCCCAGCGAAGCGCCCCATAGAGCATGTCCGACTGGCCGACGAACTCGGCGACCCCGAAGGATGCGGCAAGGCCGACGATCGCCAGGCCGAGCGCCACGCCGGCGACGGTCGCCATGCCGGGCCTGCGCCCCTCCGAGGCCGCGACCATGGCGAGGTAGGCCATGTTCGGTCCCGGCGTCAGTTCGATGATGAAGGATGTCAGTAGAAAGGGCAGCAGGGTCGCTGCCCCGAAAATGAACGGATCCATGCGCGAGACTTCCATCCGCCTGCAACGAGGCCTTGCCGCAAGGACAGGTCAGCGGTGCCGCATTGTCAAGGAAGATCACAAACCCATCAGCAGGGAGCGCCCGGCATGTCATGCGTCTGCCCCCTCGCCGATCAGATCGGACCAGCGAGGGAGCAGCGAAAAATCCGCCACCGCAGGGTTGGCGGCGGAAAGAGAGCTCAGGCGGCGCGGCGAACCGGCGGCATGGCGAGCTTGCGGCCGCTGGCGACGATCAGGCCGGCAGTGCCCTCGAGCCAGTTGTCCCGAAGCTCGAGCGCCAGGAACCGGTCGCGTTCGAACGGCCCTGGCATCACCAGATGCTGGGTGCGGCTGGCAAAGAAGCCGAAGCGCTCGTAATAGGCAGCATCACCGACGAGCAGGATCGCGCCATGGCCGCGGTTCTTGGCCTCTTCGATCGCGGCCCGCATCAGCATGCCGCCGATGCCCTTGCCCTCATGGGCGGGGTCGACTGCGAGCGGACCGAGCAGCAGCGCCGGCACGGCATGGCCCTCACGGCTGACGCCGGCCTCGACGTTCCAGAGCCGGACCGTGCCGATCACGTGACCATCGACATCGCGGGCGACGAAGGCAAGGCCTTCGGCCGGCAGCCGGCCGCTGCGCAGCTTCTCCGACGACTTGCGGCGGCGCTCCGGCCCCATGGCACGGTCGAGCAGGTTCTCGCGCGCGACGACGTCGCCCGGATTCTCGGCATCGATTACAAATGTAGTGGGCGCGAAAAACGCGCGCAGGGCGTCAACAACAGCGGCCATCGGGGCCTCCCGTCATCAAAACCGCTTCAGGCGGACCGAACGAAAATTGTGAAGTGGCGCTCCCGCCCGAGGACGGGAGCAGGCCGGATCAGATCACATAGGCCTTCAGCGGCTCGAAGCCGTTGAAGGCGACGGCCGAGTAGGTCGTCGTATAGGCGCCGGTACCTTCGATCAGAACCTCGTCGCCGATCGAAAGGGTGATCGGCAGCGGATACATGTTCTTCTCATAGAGCACGTCGGCCGAATCGCAGGTCGGGCCGGCGAGCACGCAAGGCTCCATTTCGTCGCCATCGCGCGCCGTACGGATCGGGTAGCGGATCGCTTCGTCCATGGTTTCGGCGAGTCCGCCGAACTTGCCGATGTCGAGGAACACCCAGCGATGGGCGTCGTTGTCCGACTTCTTCGAGACGAGAACGACTTCCGCCTTGATCACGCCGGCGTTGCCGACCATGCCGCGACCGGGCTCGATGATCGTTTCCGGGATGTGGTTGCCGAAGTGCTTCTTCAGCGCGCCGAAGATCGCCTGGCCGTAGGCTTCCGCCGTCGGCACGTCCTTCAGGTACTTCGTCGGGAAGCCACCGCCCATGTTGACCATCTTGAGCTCGATGCCCTGCTTGGCCAGTTGCACGAAGACGCGCTTGGCATCGGCAAGGGCCTGATCCCAGGCATCCAGCTTCGTCATCTGCGAACCGACATGGAACGAGACGCCGTAGGAAACGAGGCCATGCTGGTGGGCGTAGACGAGCACGTCGACGGCCATCTGCGGGACGCAGCCGAACTTGCGCGACAGCGGCCATTCGGCGCCTTCACCATCGGTCAGGACGCGGCAGAACACGCGAGCGCCGGGGGCTGCGCGGGCAACCTTCTCCACTTCCTCGTGGCTGTCGACCGCGAACAGGTTGACCCCAAGCGCGTGGGCGCGGGCAATGTCGCGCTCCTTCTTGATGGTGTTGCCATAGGAGACGCGGCTCGCGGTCGCACCGGCGTCGAGCGCCATTTCGATTTCGGCGACGGACGCGCAATCGAAGGAAGAGCCCATACCGGCGAGCAGGCGCAGGATTTCCGGCGCCGGGTTTGCCTTGACCGCATAATAGATCGAGCTGTCCGGCATCGCATGGCGGAAAGCCTTGAAATTGTTGCGCACGACGTCGAGGTCGACAACAAGGCACGGGCCTTCCGGTCGTCGGGTGTTGATGAAGTCGATGATGCGAGCCGTGGTCATGGCCATATTCCCCTGATCCAAGATGCCCCGCTTTCGCGGAGGACAAAGGGCATACGCGCACATGCTCTGGAACCAGCCGGTGGAGACCCCGGAACCATGCATGCGCTCGATGCGCGAACGGTGAATCAAAGCCCGCCTAGGCTTCAATTCGGCTTTGTCTGCCATGGATTGGAGGGAATAACCCAACCGCACTTCCGGCAATGAAGGTGTGCCTCTTCAGTAACCCCGGCTGTTGGAAAGCCGGCAGACACCAGAAAGGCCCGCACCGTCGTTGCTTCAAGATGTCCTCGCATTTCCCGGTTGGCCGGAATAGCGACTGGAGGGGTTAGTTCCAGGTACCTTACCGATACCCTCACCTAATCGAGGGTCGGCGGACACCCACAGGCACGTGCGACTTTGGGCAAGGGCGTAGGTAAGAAAAAAGCCCGTCGTAATCAAGAGTTTTTTCACAACCGCGGTTGAATTTTTTTCCAGCCGGGCAAAACTGTCGATGCTCACAAATTTTGAACGCTTGGCGCCAGATCGTCCACAACGCTAAAGCATTGAAAGAAGACTATTATTTATAAGAACAGGCACTGAAGGCAGAACCCGGCGCAATGACGCAAGCGACGGACAATCTGCCGTCTGCATTATCGACGCGGAAAGAGGCCTTCGCCGGCGAATCGGCGAAGCACGATTGAGAGCACGAAAGAAAGATCGCCATGGACACACTCACCCGCATCCGCGCCTTTATCGATGTCGTGGACGCCGAGGGGTTCTCGGCCGCCGCAAGGCGTGTCGGCAAGTCGAAGGCGCTGCTTTCGAAATATGTGCGCGAGCTCGAGGATGAACTCGGTGCGCTGCTCCTCAACCGCACGACACGGCAGTTCTCGCTGACCGAGGCTGGCCACACCTACTATCGCACCGCGTCGGAAATCCTGAAGGAGATCGACAATCTCGCCGATCTCGTGCGCGCCAACAATTCCGACCTGAAGGGACGGCTACGCATCACTGCGCCGCGTACCTTCGTCGATGCCGACATCGGCCAGTCGCTGGTCGATTTCGGCAAGCAGCATCCCGAACTCTCGCTCGAAATCATCTCCGACGACCGTTTCGTCGATCTGGTCGAGGAAGGCTTCGACGTCGCCATCCGCATCACCCGGCTCGAAGATTCGACGCTGATCGCCCGCAAGCTCGACGATTTCCAGGTGCTGATCTGCGCTGCCCCGGAATTCCTGGAAAAATCTGGCCCCATCGCTCACCCGACGGACCTTTCCAAGCTGCCCTGCATTCTCGATACCAATGGCCGCTCCTACTCCAACTGGCGCTTCGTCGAGCCCGATGGTTCGGCCTTCACCGTGCCCGTCAGCGGCCCGATCGAGGTCAACAGCCCGCTTGCAGCCCTCAGAGCCACCGTCTCCGGCCTCGGCGTATCGATCATCCCGGATTTCATCGCCCGCCCGAAAATCGCTACCGGCGAACTCGTCACGCTGTTCGACGATTTCCTCCCCCGCGACCGCGGCATCTATGCGATCTATCCGCATCGCCGCTACCTCCCGGCCAAAGTCAGAACCCTCGTCGACTTCCTGCACGCCTGGTTTCGCAAGCCACGGTGATCGGGCGCCGGCACCTCAAAGTCCCAATTCCGTCCCATTTCCGGTACATTCCCGGAAACGAATCGCGGAGCGATCGCTCCAGCCGAAAGGATTGCCGCCACATGAGAACCAAACGCCTCGTCATGGCCGGCCTTGCCACCCTGGCTGCCCCGTCGCTGGCCTTTGCCCACCCGCACATCTTTGCGGAAGCGCGCCTCGAGGTCGTCTCCGACGACAAGGACGAGATCAGCGAACTCAGGAACGTCTGGCGCTTCGACGAACTGTTCTCCTCCAGCGTGGTGCTCGATTTCGACAAGAACTCGAACGCGACGCTCGATCCGGATGAATTGGCCGAAGTCGGGCAGACGGTGATGGAGTCCCTGTCCGAGTACAATTATTACACGACGATCCTCGACAACGGCAAAACCATCAAGGTCAAAAAGCCGGATCACATCACCGTCGACTACAAGGACGGGCAATTGCTGATGATGTTCGCGGTCAAGCCGGCCGAGCCGATGCCGCTCAAGGGCAAGCTCTCCTTCGGCGTCTACGATCCAACGATGTATACGGCCATGGACTTCGCCACCGACGATGACCTGACCGTCGTCGGCGACAAGATCAATGCCTGTGAGCACAAGGTCGTCCGCCCTGATCCCGACGAAGTTCTCGCCGAGAACAAGGACACCTTGACCGACGCCTTCTGGAGCGACCCGACGGGCACCGACATGTCGAAGCTGTTTGCAACCAGGATCGAGATCACATGCTGAACACCCGCGGGATCGTACGTCTGGTCACGGCCGCGCTCGTCGTCACGGCGCTTTCTGCAACGATCGCCGCGGCGCAGTCGCCCCTCGGCATCGGCACGGCCGAGCCCGCGTTCAAGACGACCGGTTTTCTCGGCGGCTTCTTCGCCTGGATCAACATGGAGCAGCAGGGCTTCTACCGGCTGATGACCAATGCGCTGAAGGGGATGCGTGAGAACCCCTGGCAGCTCTGGTCGCTGGTCGGCCTGTCCTTCACCTATGGCGTACTGCATGCCGCCGGCCCCGGCCACGGCAAGGCGGTGATCTCGTCCTACATGATCGCCAACGAGACGGAACTGAAGCGCGGCGTGCTGCTCTCCTTCCTGTCCTCGCTGCTGCAGGGCGTGGTCGCGATCCTCCTGATCGGCGCCGTTTACCTCATCCTGCGCGGTACCTCGATCAGCATGACGAGCGCAACGCGCTGGCTGGAGATCGCAAGTTACGCGCTGATCGCCGCCTTCGGCGGCTGGCTTCTCCTGCGCAAGCTACGGTCGATGCTGCGTCCGGTTGCCTTGGCTTCCGTTGCCGGCGGCGGGCACGTCCAGCTCGCGGACGATCACCATCACGATCATCACGATCATCATCATAGCCACCATCATGATCACCACGGGCACAGCCATGGCCCGGGCGAAGTCTGCTCAAGCTGTGGCCATGCGCATGCGCCCGACCCGTCGATGCTGAAAGGGGATCGTTTTGCGCTCCGCGAAGCTTGGTCAGCGGTCATCGCCGTCGGCCTGCGCCCGTGCTCCGGCGCACTCATCGTGCTGTCCTTCGCACTCCTGAACGGGCTTTACCTCGGCGGCGTGCTTTCGGTCTTCGCCATGTCGATCGGTACGGCGATCACCGTCTCAATCCTCGCGACCATGGCCGTCACCGCCAAGGGCGTTGCGCTGCGCTATGCGGCAAACGGCGCGGCGGCTGCCCGGATCTCGAACGGCATCGAGATCGCCGGCGCTGCCCTGGTTCTGTTGCTGGGATTGGCGCTGCTCGGCGCGGCTCTGCAGAGCTGACGCACGCGGCCTGATCGGGCCGTCAGAGCCCGCGCTTGCGCTGGTAGCGGGCTCGGAGCCAGAAGAGCAGGAAGAAGCCGAGCACGAAGATCACGCCGAAGGCGGCGGCCAGCCAGGGCGAGATATCGCCGAGCTTGAGCATGATCGACGGCAGAACGAAGAAGCCGAGACCGGCGACGACGAGAATGATCGCAGCGGCGATCGCCGGTGACTTTTCCTTGTTCTGCATGACTTCCCTGTTGTTGTCTGCTGCGGCTTAAGCAGCCTGCGCCTATTTCGACGCCTGCCGCTCCAGATCCGAACGTATATCTTCAAGGCGCCGCTTCTGGCGACCGTCTTCATCGAAATTATCAGCTGCAAGCCAAGTTTCGAATGCGGCATTGAGCAGCGGCCATTCGCTGTCGATCATCGAAAACCAGGCCGTATCACGGTTGCCGCCCTTGGATATCATGTGCTGGCGGAAGATGCCCTCGAAGGTAAAACCGAGCCGGGCGGCGGTCTTGCGGCTCGCCATGTTCTCGCTATGGCATTTCCACTCGTAGCGGCGATAGCCGAGACCCTCGAAGGCGTGCTTCGCCATCAGGTAATGCACTTCGGTCGAGAGCGGCGAGCGGGCCATGGCGGCGCCGTGTGCCACGGAGCCGACTTCGACGACGCCGTTGGCGGGATCGGCACGCATGTAATTGGCCATGCCGACGACGATGCCGGTCGCCTTGTCGCGGAAGACCTCTGTAACCCAGCCGGATTTCTCCTGCGCCGCCGTCAGCCAGGCATCGAAAGCGTCGATATCCCTAAAATCCGGCTGCGTGAAGTATTTGAGCAGCGGGTTGATCGCCATACCGCCGAGGCCGTCCCAGAGGTCCTGCAGATGCCGGTCGCGCTCATAGGCCTCGAGCTTGACGAAACGCCCTTCGAGCGCGACGCCCTTCGGCGCCGGGCACCCTTTCCAGTTCTTCAGATCCTGCATCGGCCGCTCCTCCTTCATCCCTGCCCTTCGGCATAGGCCAGAGTGGCGGCCGACACAAATTCAAACTGGTGATGAACCCTGTTCGAACCGGTGATGAAACCATGCCCGCCGAACGGTATCCTACGCGGTGGCCGGCACCTTGGCGGCCGAGACCGTCGCCTCGATGTGATCGACCAGCGCGTCGGGAAGTCCGAGGCGTCCGGCGAGCAGGTCAAGATAGCCGCGCTCCGCACGGGTTTCCGGCTCGATCGTCAGGCGCGACGCGGTGTAGATCTCCACGCGCTCCTCTTCGGTCTTTGCCGCGCCGACGATCGCGTCGATATCGACCGGGTTGACAAGCTCGCCTTCGAGGAAGGCCGCGGCATCGGCCGAGAGGCCCGAGACCGACAGCTTGTCCATGATGTGCTGGCGCTCGGCCTCGTCGATATGGCCGTCGGCACGCGAAGCGGCGATCATTGCGCGCACGAGGGTCAGCGCAAAATCATGGCTGACGGCTTCGGGAGCAGAGGCGAAGCCGGAATCGGCCGGCGGCGGCAGAAGTTCCGGCTCGCCCTTGGCAACCGTCGCACCGCCCGGCGTATTGCCGGCCTGATAATTCTTGTAGGCTTGGTAGCCGAGACCGGCGATCGCCGCGAGACCGCCAAGCACGGCGGCGTTGCCGGCCAGCTGGCGACCCGACTTGGTGCCGAGCAGAACAGCGGCAATGGCGCCGCTCGCCAGTGGATTGTCCTTGGCAAGCTGCGTCGCCTGGGTGGCGCGATCGCGCACCGTGCCGCCGGCACCGGGCACCTGCGATCCCAGAAACTGATCCAGCAATTTCTTCGCGTCGAACATCGGGTTTCGCTCCTTGTCGGTTCCGGGCGGTTGAAGGCGAGCTCAAGGGTGCGCCGCCCGCGCGCCCGTCGCTGAATGGATTGAGACATAGGAACGTTGCAGGGAAAATACAAATTCGCGCCAGAGGCGAGCGACGCCGTACAGCCAAAGAAAAAGGCCGGGCTCTCCACCCGGCCTTTCAAAAAACGGAAGGCGTTGCTTGCCGCTCAGCCCTTGAGCACGAAGGCTTCTGCCGCAAGCTTGGTGATGCCGGCCCAGTCGCCCTTGGCAACCAGTTCCTTCGGCGCAACCCAGGAGCCGCCGACACAAACGACGTTGGGCAGCGTCAGATAGTCGCGCGCATTGGCAAGGGAAATGCCGCCCGTCGGGCAGAAGAGCGTGCCGGCAAGCGGCGAGGACAGCGACTTGAGGTAGGCGGCGCCGCCGGCCTGCTCGGCCGGGAAGAACTTCATGACGTCGTAGCCTTCTTCACGCAGACCCATGACTTCGCTCGCCGTCGCCGCACCCGGCAAAAGCGGCACCTCGTGGTCGTTGGCCACATCGATCAGCTCCTGCGTCGTGCCGGGGCTGACGATGAACTTCGAGCCGGCTTCGACCGCGGCTTCGAACTGGGCGGCGTTGAGGATCGTACCGGCGCCGGCAACAGCGCCTTCGACTTCGTTGGCAACGGCGCGGATCGCTTCGAGTGCGGCCGGCGTGCGCAATGTGATCTCGATCGCCTTCAACCCGCCGGCAACGAGCGCGCGCGCCAGGGGAACGGCGGTCGCCACGTCGTCGATCACCAGCACCGGAACAACCGGCGCCAGTTTGAGGGTTGAAAGAAGCCTGTCGGATTTCGCGCTCATGCCGATCGTCCTTTTTAAAACGATTGAATATGCCCTCCGCATACTCCCCCGGCCACCGGTTGTCGAGACCCAAGGCGGCGGGAGCGCGGCTTTCGCATGTAAGGCAACGGTAATATGCAACTTGCGACAAAGAGATGACTTGAGCCTTTGCGTGAAAGCGATAGGTTGAAGGCCGCGGGCCCTCGAAATGGCGGATTTTCCATGGCGAAGGAAATAGAGCGCAAGTTTCTGGTCGCTTCCGATGGGTGGCGAGAGCGTGCGGACAAGGGCATTGACCTCAGGCAGGCCTATGTCGTGACCATGGACGACCGCTCGCTGCGCGTGCGCATCCACGGCGACAAATGGGCGCGGCTGACCATCAAGATCGGCAAGTCGGCACTGGTCAGAAACGAATACGAGTACGACCTGCCGATGGACGATGCCCGCGAGATGCTGACCCAGGCGGTCGGGATCGTCATCGAGAAGAGGCGCTACCGGGTGCCGCACAAGGGGTTCACCTGGGAAGTCGACGTCTATGGAGGCGCGCTCAAAGGCCTCGTCGTTGCGGAAGTCGAGATGAAGCGCGAAACCGACATGCCGGCGCTGCCCGATTGGGTCGGGCAGGAAATCACGGGCGATCGCCGCTACTCCAACCAGTCCCTCGCCACAGAAGGACTGACGGAACCGCAACCATGACTTACGCCTTCGAACCTGGACGGCCTTTTTCCGAAGACTTCCGCACGATCGCCGCCGAACAGCTCACACAGGCGGTGATGACACTCGAGGATCGGCCTGACGGGGTGCACGAGGCGATCCATGACGCCCGCAAGAATTTCAAGCGCCTGCGCTCGCTGTACCGTCTCGTCGCAGCGGACGTGCCGCTTTTTCAGAAGCATGAGAATGCGCGCATCCGCGACATGGCCCGCAACCTCTCAACCGTTCGGGACGCGGCCGCACTGGTCGAGAACGCCCATTACCTCAAGGCAGCCGCGTGCAACGAGGAGGAAGAACGGGCGCTCGACCATGTCTGCGAGCGGCTGACGACACGCCGGGACCGCATCACGGCAAGCGCGACCGATATCGAGGACCGCGTGGCAGCCACCATCGTGCGCTGCGAGCAGGCACTGCAGGCCCTCAGCCAAGTGACATTCGACGATCGACGCCGCAAGACCGCAGACCGGCTGACGAAGGGATGGCGGCGCACTCTGAGGCGGGCCAAGCGCGCCAGGCAGGCATGCAGCGAGACTTCGGAAGCCCCGGCGTTCCACGAGCTGCGAAAGCGGGCGCAGGACTACCGCATGCATCTCGGCCTGATGCACGCGGTCTGGCCTTCCGCCCTGCAGGCCAAGCGCGCCGAGGCTAAAGCGCTGGTCGACACGCTCGGGCACCTCAACGATCTCGCGGTCATGACCCAGTTGATCAACGAGGATCCGGGGCTTGCCGGTAACAGTCAGGATCAGGCCCACCTCATCGCGGCCGTCATCGACCGACAGGGAAGCTTGCGCAAGCACGCTCTTGATCTCGCCGCCGAGGTCTTCCAGGAGGAACCGGACGACGAAAGCCGAACGATCCGGTTGCTCTGGCTCGACGCCGCGCGCTGATGTTTCGGCGAAATTTCGGCGGGCGGACCGACTGTCCGCGCCGCGACAGAGTGCCCCTGGGCCCCGCCGCGATTGCGCTTGCGGCGCGAAAGCTGTATTTGCACGGGCCATGACCGACATTTTCACGACCCCGCGCCCTGAGCCCCATGGTGAGACGCATGGCCAGTTTCTGGTGGCCGCGCTCTATCATTTCGCACGCTTCCCGCGTTTCGCCGATTTTCGCGAACCGCTGCAGGCCGTCTGCGACGAAAACGGCGTCAAGGGAACGCTGCTTCTGGCGCATGAAGGCATCAACGGCACGATCGCCGGCACGGATGCCGGCATCGCCGCGGTGCTCTCGTTCCTGCGCGTGCAGCCCGAATTCGGCGCACTGGAGCACAAGGAAAGCCGTGCATCGTCCATGCCGTTCCTGCGCATGAAGGTGCGGTTGAAGAAGGAAATCGTCACCATGGGCGTCGAGGATATCGACCCCAACAAGATCGTCGGCACCTATGTCGATCCGAAGGATTGGAATGCACTGATCTCCGATCCCGAGACGATCGTCATCGATACGCGCAACGACTACGAAACCGCCATCGGCATCTTCAAGGGTGCGGTCGATCCGAACACCAAAACTTTCCGCGAATTTCCCGATTGGGTGCGCAACAACACCGGCCTGCACAACAAGCCGAAGATCGCCATGTACTGCACCGGTGGCATCCGCTGCGAGAAGGCGACCGCCTTCATGAAGGAGCAGGGCTTTGATGAGGTGTACCACCTCAAGGGCGGCATCCTGAAATATCTCGAGGAAGTGCCCCAGGAAGAAAGCCTCTGGGAAGGCGCCTGCTTCGTCTTCGACGATCGCGTCTCCGTCACCCATGGCCTCGAGGAAGGCGAGCACACGCTCTGCCACGCCTGCCGCCAGCCGCTGACCAAGGCGGACCTCGCTTCACCGCACCACGAGGACGGCGTCTCCTGCATCCATTGCCACGAGGTCCGCACCGACGAGGACCGCGAACGCTACCGCCAGCGCCAACGGCAGATCGAACTTGCCAAGAAGCGCGGCGAGCGCCACCTCGGTAGCTGACATACGCTTTGGCATCCGCCCGTCGCTCGTGCGAGCGGGAAGCACCCCTCATCCGCCTGCCGGCACCTTCTCCCCGCAGCGGGGCGAAGGGACTTGTGGCACCGCCCCAGCCGACAACGCTAACTCCAGCTTACGGCTGCGACTTGCACGCAGTTCCCCGGGTACCGAGAGCTGCGTTCCGCGGCGCCCCAGCGTGGCACGTCCCCTCGCCCCGCTTGCGGGGAGAGGGTTGGGGTGAGCGGCGGTTTCACTCGCGAACGCAGTCAGCCCGGCAACGCCTCGCATTCCTCAAGTGCCAATGCACTGCGGTCCCATTCATGGCGGCTGCGGGTGAAAATGGCGTCTGTCGGTCGAAATACCGACGGGTCGTCGAGCGTGCCGGCATAGATCGACACACGCGGATCGTCCGGCGGGCCGGAGCCATAAACCTGGCTGCCGCAGGTTTCGCAAAAATAGCGGATCGAAGGATTGCCGTTTTCAGCGCGCGTCTCGTAACCGCGGCCGGTTCCCGACATCGTCACATCGGCCCGCTCGAAGATCATGTAACAGCAATGACCGGTGCCTGTCGTGCGCTGGCAATCGCGGCAATGGCAGAAACCGGAAAAGAGCGGCTCACGGTTCAGCTCATACCGGATTGCACCGCAGAGACATCCGCCTTTCAAGACGCTCATGGTTCGTCCTCCTCGAAGTGCCAGGAGGATAGCCAAGCAAGCCACACGGTCAAAGAAAAACCGCGCGCCGCAAGTTGCAGCGCGCGTTCCATGTTTCTCTTTACCAGAGACGCTTACCAGCTCGGGATCAGCGCGCCCTTGAAGGTGTCGTTGATGAAGGCCTTCACCTTTTCGTCGTGGTAGGATTCGACCAGGGTCTTCACCCACGGAGCATCCTTGTCGGCCTTGCGCACGGCAATGACGTTGGCGTAGGGCGACTTCTCGCCTTCGATCGCGATCGCGTCCTTTTTCGGGTGCAGGCCGGCTTCCATCGCGTAGTTGGTGTTGATGACGGCGGCATCGACGTCCTGCAGCGAGCGCGGCAACTGGGCAGCGTCAAGCTCGGCAAACGTGATGTTCTTCGGGTTCTCGGTGATGTCGGCCGGCGTGACCTTGAGGCCGACCTCTTCCTTGACCTTGATCAGGCCCTTCGACGCCAGAACCAGCAGCGCGCGGCCGCCGTTCGTCGGGTCGTTCGGAATGGCGATCGTGGCGCCGTCCTTGAGCTCGTCGAGGCTCTTCACCTTCTGCGAATAGACGCCCATCGGGGTGGTGATGGTGGTGCCGACGCTGACGATGTCGAAACCACGATCGGCGATCTGGTTGTCGAGATAGGGCTGGTGCTGGAACGAGTTGGCGTTGAGGTCGCCGTCAGCCAGAGCCTGGTTCGGGACGACATAGTCGGAGAATTCGAGGATCTCGATATCGAGGCCCTTGGGAGCTGCGATTTCCTTCACCTTCTCCATGATCTGGGCGTGTTCGCCCGGCGTGACGCCGACCTTGATGGTTTCGGCGAGTGCCGTGCCGGCGGAAAGAGCGGCAATCGCTGCCGCGATGATAAGCTTCTTCATGGTCGTCTCCTTGTTCACGTTCAGTCTTGGGAGGAATCAGGTCTTGCGGTTTTTCTTGTCGAAGCGCCGCGCCAGCCCGTCGCCGGCGCTCTGGACGAGCTGCACCAGCACGATCAGCACGATGACGACAACGAGCATCACGTCGGGCATGAAGCGCTGGTAGCCGTAGCGGATGCCGAGGTCGCCGAGCCCGCCGCCGCCGACGGCACCGACCATCGCCGAATAGCCGATGAGGCTGACGGCGGTCATGGTGAGCGCCAAGGTGAGCGCGGGCCGCGCTTCGGCGAGCAGCACCTTGAAGACGATCTGCATCGGGGTCGCGCCCATGGCGCGCGCCGCCTCGATCAGCCCCTTGTCGATCTCGCGGATCGCCGCTTCCACCAGCCGCGCGACAAAGGGAATGGTGGCAATCGTCAAGGGCACAATCGCAGCCTTCGTACCGATGGAGGTGCCGGTGAGCAGTCGGGTAAACGGAATGATGGCGACGACGAGGATGATGAACGGCGTCGAGCGCGTGGCGTTGACGATCAGCCCGATGATGCGGTTGAGCGTCGGTGCCGGGAAGAGTTCACCCTTGCCGCTGGTGGCGAGGAAGATGCCGATTGGCCCGCCGATCAGCGAGCCGATCAGGCCGGCGATGGCGACCATATAGATCGTGTCGACGGTGGCCCCGCCGATGCGCAGGAGAATATCAGGCGACATAACCGAGCACCTCCGTGACCAGACCGTTTTCGACAAAGAAGCGTTCGGCGCGGCCGGACGTCTCGGCATCCGCGCCATAGGCGACGACCAGCGAGCCATAGGGCGCGCCGCCGATCTCGTCGATCGTGCCGGCGATGATGTTGACCTCGGCGCCGACAGACTTGATCAGCTGCGAGATCAGCGGCTTCTCGGCCGCAGCCCCGAAGAAGGTGAGCCGCACGACGGCGCGATCGCCGGCCGCGGGTGCAGGCTTCAGGGCGCGGGCGACCGCGTCTGGAAGCTTCGACCCCGGCAGCCCCGAGAGCAGCGCCCGCGTCGTCTCGTGCTTCGGATGGGTGAAGACGTCGAAGGTGTGGCCACGCTCGACGATGCGGCCATGATCGATGACGGCGACGTCTGAGGTCACCGCCTTCACCACTTCCATCTCGTGGGTGATAAGCAGCACCGTCAGGCCGAGATCGGCATTGATGCGCTTCAAAAGCTCCAGGATCGACTGGGTCGTTTCCGGATCGAGCGCCGAGGTCGCCTCGTCGGAGAGCAGGAGCTTCGGCTCGGTCGCAAGCGCCCGGGCGATGCCGATGCGCTGTTTCTGGCCGCCTGAAAGTTCGGCCGGATAGCGCCCGTGCTTGTCGGCGAGACCGACGAGATCGAGCAGCGGCCGAACGCGCTGTTCGATCGCGCGCTTGTCCATGCCGGATATTTCGAGCGGCAGCGCGACGTTTCCGAACACGGTGCGCGAGGACAGCAGGTTGAAGTGCTGGAAGATCATGCCGACGGAGCGGCGAAGGCTGCGCAGCGCCGCCTCGTCGAGCCCGCCGACATCGACGCCGTCAACCAGCACCTTGCCGCCCGTCGGCTTTTCGAGCCCGTTGACCAGTCGGATCAGCGTCGACTTGCCAGCGCCGGAGCGGCCGATGATGCCGGTGATCGAACCACGGTCGACGGTCAGCGAGACCTTGTCGAGCGCAGTGAAGGCGCCGCTGGTGCCGGACGCGGGGAAATGCTTGGAAACGCCGTCGAAGACGACGGCCGCGTCAGCCGATGGCGCGGCGTTTTGGGCGGAAACGCTCATCGTTCGGAATTCCCCGAATGAGGCGCAGTCGGAATGTGCGGGTACATAAGTGCTCTCGGATGTTCAAAACTCATGATCCCGGGCCTGGCCGGGATGGAACGCGCGTCTGGTCAGGCCGACATTCGACAACGCATTCGGAACAGGGAGCACTTCTCTAACATCAAGCAACCAGTCAGTTCAACTTTGCTGCCGCATGGCCCGCATGCGACATAATCTACGGCTCTTATGGAGAATTGCCACGCCCTTTCACAGGCATGATTTTTCCGAATTTGCCAAGCAACGGCAAAACCATGCTCTTTTGCTTCGCAACGCGCCGTCATCCCGCAAATCGCCATCTTGGAAATCCTTGTTCGGGCGGACTGTGTCCGACCGCATTTCATGCTAACGGGCAGGAACAGGATTATGAGGTGAGAAATGCGCATCGTCTTGACCGGAAGTTCCGGCCGCATCGGCAGAGCGATCTACAACGCGCTCGCCGCGGCCGACCATGACGTCATCGGCATCGATCGCGCGCCCTTCGGCACGACGGCCATCGTCGGCGATCTCGTCGATGGCGAACTGCTGGAGCGCGCGATGGAAGGTACGGACGCCGTCATCCATACGGCGGCCCTGCACGCGCCACATGTAGACGCCGTCGCCGACCAGGAGTTCGAGCGCGTCAATGTGATGGGCACCCATCTGGTGATTGCCGCAGCCCAGGCCGCCGGCGTCGGCCGCATCGTCTTTACCAGCACGACGGCACTTTATGGTCATGCGGTCACGGAAGGCGGCTGCGCCTGGATCACCGAGGAGACGCCGCCGAAGCCGCACACCATCTACCACCACACCAAGCTTGCGGCCGAAGCTCTGCTCGAAAACGCGGCGGATCGTGCTTTGCATGTGCGGGTGCTGCGCATGTCGCGCTGTTTCCCGGAGGTCGCCGATCGTATCGCAAGCTACCGCCTGCACCGCGGCATCGATGCGCGCGACGTGGCTGCCGCGCATGTGGCAGCACTCGACAATGGCGGCCCGGCTTTTCAGCGCTACATCATCTCGGGCGAAACGCCGTTCCTTCCAACGGATTGCCGCCGGCTGGCGGAGGATGCCGCGGGGCTCCTGCGTGAGCGTGCGCCAAAACTGTCGCAGGCCTTTGCCGATCGCGACTGGCCGCTGCCCGCGACCATCGACCGGGTGTATGACCCGAGTGCTGCGATCGAAAAGCTCGACTGGAAGCCGCGCTACGGTTTCAAGGAAGTGCTGGCCCAGCTCGACCGGCAGAGCCTGGAAGTCCTGCCGGTCCGGCGGTGAATTGACCGAGCCGCACGGAAGCGTTGCGGGCGGGCCCGCCCGCTTGAGCGTCAGATGTGGTTGCCCTTCGGGAACTGCTCGGCCAGAGCCTGGTACCACTCACCGCTCTTCTTGATGGTGCGGACCTGAGTGTCGTAGTCGACATGGACGATGCCGAAACGCATCTTGTAACCTTCGGCCCATTCGAAATTGTCCATCAGGCTCCAGGCGAAATAGCCGCGCATCGGATAACCCTCGGCGATCAGATCCGCCGTCACCGACAAGTGGTCGGCGATATAGTCGAGCCGCGGCTGGTCGTCGACAATGCCGTTCTCGACGCCCATGTTGTAGCAGGCGCCGTTCTCGGTGATGTAGCAGTCGGGCAGCTGGTAGGTCGCGTTCAGCGTCTTGACCAGGCTGCCGAGCGCCGGAGCGTAAACCTCCCAACCGATATCCGTCTTTGTCTGGCTCACCGGCTTGGCATTGATGGTTGCCGGATATTCTGCGCCCTTGGCCGGATCGGCACTGACCCGCATCGGCGTGTAGTAGTTGAGCCCCCACCAGTCGAGCGGCCGGGAGATCGTCTCCATGTCGCCGTCTTCGATCGCCGGCATGCGATGGCCGAGCGCGCTCATGAAGCTTTCGGGGTACTCCCCCTTGAAGATCGGACCGAAGAAGACGCCATTGTGGAAGTCGAAGGCGCGATCGGCGGCTTTCTTGTCGGCCGCGCTGTCGCTACCCGGGTAGACCGAATGCGCATTGATGACGATGCCCGTAGGCAAGTTCGGCCGCTCGGAGCGGATGGCGTCGACGCCGAGCCCGTGCGCCAGATTGGTAAAGTGCAGCGCATGCAGGGCTGCGTCCATGTTGCGCTCGCCCGGCGCGTGGATGCCATAGAGGTGGCTGAGCCACACCGAGCACCAGGGCTCGTTGAAGGTCGCGACCGCGTCGAGCCGGTCGCCGAGGCGGGCGATCACGGTCTTGGCGTAGCGCTGGAAGGCATAGGCCGTCGTGCGGGCCGTCCAGCCGCCATCGCCCATCAGTGCCAGCGGCAGATCCCAATGATAAAGCGTGGCGAAGGCCTTGATGTTACGCGCCTTCAGACCGTCGACGAGGCGGTCGTAGAAATCGAGACCCTTTTCGTTGATCGGGCCGGTGCCTTCAGGAATGATCCGCGGCCAGGCAACGGAAAACCGATAGGCATCGACGCCGAGGCTCTTGATCAGGTCCAGATCCTCGTCGAGCCTATTGTAGTGATCGCAGGCGACATCGCCGTTGTGACGCCCGAAGACACGGCCCGGCATGTTCGAAAAGGCATCCCAGATCGACGGCTTGCGCCCGTCAGCTTTGGTCGCGCCTTCGATCTGGAAGGAGGCGGTCGCCACCCCGAATACGAAATCGCCCGGGAAGCGCTCTGCCAGGATCTTGGGATCGGTCATATCTTTGTCTCGTCTCGTTCCGGCCCCGCTGCCAGCGGGACCTTGGTTTTCGGTTTGTAGCGGGCCGACCTAAATCCATGCCGGCAAATGTCAACTCGCGAAAAAGGGCGGGAAAACCCCGCCCTTCCGCCGGTATTGGCCTGCGGCTATACCTTTACCCACGCCCCATTTCGTTTGGATGACTGTACGCAGGCATCGACGAAGACCATGCCCTTCATGCCATCGTCGATGGTCGGGTAAGTGACGGCCGGATCGATCTTCTCGCCCTTGCGCTTGGCAAAGATGGCGCGCGCCGCCTCCGTGTAGATGTTCGCGAAGCCCTCGAGATAGCCTTCCGGATGGCCCGACGGAATACGGCTGACGCGGTTTGCGGCCGCACCCGCCCCGGCGCCGGCGCGAGTGAGCAGGCGCTTCGGCTCACCGAACGGTGTGTACCAGAGATAGTTCGGGTCCTTCTGCGTCCATTCAAGCCCGCCCTTGGTGCCGTAAACGCGCACCATCAGGCCATTCTCGTGGCCGGGCGCCACCTGGCTGCACCAGAGCAGCCCCTTGGCGCGCTCGCCGTCCTTCGCCTTGAAGCGCATCATCACATGGGCGTTGTCGTCGAGCTGGCGGCCGCCAACGAAGCTGTCGAGATCGGCAGCGAGTTCTTCGAGTTCGAGACCCGATACGAAGGCGCCGAGATTATAGGCGTGCGTGCCGATATCACCCGTCGAGCCGCCGGCACCCGAGCGCGCCGGATCGGTGCGCCAGGCCGCCTGCTTCTGGCCCGACTGCTCGATGTTTTCGGTGAGCCAGTCTTGCGGGTACTCCATCTGCACCAGCCGCACCGCACCGATCTCGCCATTGGCGACCATCTCGCGCGCCTGCCGTACCATCGGATAGCCGGTGTAATTGTGCGTCAGCACGAACAGCGCATCGCTCTCGTCCGCCGCTTTCTTCAGCTTCTTCGCGTCGCCAAGCGTCGAAGTCAGCGGCTTGTCGCAGATCACGTGGATGCCGCGCTTCAGGAATTCCTTGGCCGCAGCGTAGTGCACATGGTTTGGCGTGACGATCGCCACCGCCTCGATACCATCCTTCAGCTTCGCTTCGCGGATCGCCATCTGCTTGAAGTCGGAATAGACCCGCGACGGATCGAGCCCGAGCTCTCGGCCTGAGCTTTCCGCCTTTTCCGGCGTCGACGACAGCGCGCCGGCCACCAGCTCATAGTGATCGTCGATACGGGCTGCGATGCGATGCACCGCGCCGATGAATGCGCCGGAGCCGCCGCCCACCATGCCGAGCCGGATGCGACGCTCGCGCTTCTCGCTCGTTCCTTCGATTGCCATGATCTTCTCCCCTGTTCGTTCCGTGTTGTTTGTTCGTTTCCTGGCGCAAGGGATGCCCCTCATTCGCCCGCCGGCACCTTCTCCCCGCACGCGGGGAGAAGGGCTCATGCCGCACCCGCTTGCGAAACCGCAGCAACAGCAGCCACGATAGCCCGTGGTCAGCGGCAATCCACGTCCCCTCTCCCCGCCTGCGGGAAGAGGGCCAGTCCTCGGGTTAACCCGAGGAGAGCGGGCAGTCGCACCCTCAGGTCCTACCTGCCTCAGATACCGAGCATGCGCCGGTTGGCCGCCTCGTCCGTGCCAGCCCCGGCAAAGTCGTCGAACGCCTTCTCGGTCACGCGGATGATGTGATGCTTGACGAAATCGGCACCCTCGCGTGCCCCATCCTCCGGATGTTTCAGCGCGCATTCCCACTCGACCACCGCCCAGCCGGCGAAATCGTTGGCGGCCATCTTCGAGAACACCGCACCGAAATCCACCTGGCCGTCGCCGGGCGAGCGGAAGCGGCCGGCGCGGTTGACCCAACCCTGGTAGCCGCCGTAGACGCCCTGGCGCCCGGTCGGATTGAACTCCGCGTCCTTGACGTGGAACATGCGGATGCGGTCCTTGTAGATGTCGATATTGTCGAGATAGTCGAGGCACTGGAGCACGTAGTGCGAAGGGTCATAGAGCATGCAAGCGCGGGCATGGTTGCCGGTGCGCTCCAGGAACATCTCGTAGGTGATGCCGTCGTGCAGGTCCTCGCCCGGATGGATCTCGTAGCAGACGTCGACGCCACAATCCTCGGCATGGTCGAGGATCGGCTTCCAGCGCTTCGCCAGTTCATCGAAGGCGGTCTCGACGAGACCGGCCGGCCGCTGCGGCCAGGGATAGACGAAAGGCCAGGCGAGCGCGCCGGAGAAGCTTGCCATGGCGTTGAGGCCGAGGTTCTTCGAGGCCGTCAGCGCCAGCTTCACCTGTTCCACCGCCCAGGCCTGGCGTGCTTTGGGATTGCCGCGCACCTCGGGTGCTGCAAACCCCTCGAAGGCTTCATCATAGGCCGGATGCACGGCGACGAGCTGACCCTGCAGATGGGTCGAAAGCTCGGTTACCTCGACGCCATTGTCGCGCGCCGTGCCGGCGAACTCGTCGCAATAGGCTTTCGAGGTCGCCGCCTTTTTCAGATCGATCAGCCGCGCGTCCCAGCTCGGCACCTGCACGCCCTTGTAGCCGCAATCGGCCGCCCATTTGGTGATCGCATCCCAGGAATTGAACGGCGCGGCATCGCCGGCGAATTGCGCAAGAAAGAGCCCTGGCCCCTTGATGGTCTTCATGCTGATTTTCCTCCCGATGGAACGGCCGAAATTGGTGTTGGCCTTGTCCTGACAGCCGGCATGAAAGGCGATTGCACGCCTTTGTTTTCTCCCAGAACTGCCGGATCTGAAACGTTGCAGGCGCCGAAGCTAGCAGATTTTCAGCGAGGGGCAACAGCGCACGACCGGATTCCGAAAAGTTTTGTAATCGATTTCATTGCACACGGCATTAGACCAGCCACGGCACGCCCTCGCTGCAGAAATCCGCGACATCAATGATCGCCTCCCGTGCGCGTCGACGAAGAGAAAGGGCGCTTTCAAGGCGCCCTTTCGATATCCATCTCCGCTCAGACGTAGCGGTTGACGACGTTTTCGAGCAGCTCCTGCTTGCCGGACTTCGGCTGCGGGTTGAGGTCCGACTTCAGCACCCAGGCCTCGATCTCTTCCAGCGAGAAGCCGCCGTCGAGCATCTTCTTGGCTTCCGGCACCTGCCAGCCGGCATAGCGGCCTTCGAGCGGTGCGGAGAGCGCGTTGTCCTCGATCATTTTTGCCGCTGCCTTCAGGCCACGCGCGCAGCAATCCATGCCGCCGATATGGCCGATCAGCAGGTCCTCCGGATCGATCGACTGGCGACGCAGCTTGGCGTCGAAGTTCGTGCCGCCGGTCGCAAAGCCGCCGCCGGCAAGAACCTGGTAATAGGCGAGCGCCATTTCCGGCACGTTGTTCGGGAACTGGTCGGTATCCCAGCCGGACTGGTAGTCGTTGCGGTTCATGTCGATCGAGCCGAAGATGCCGAGCGCGTTGGCAAGCGCCAGCTCGTGCTCGAAGGAGTGGCCGGCGAGGATCGCATGGCCCTGCTCGATGTTGACCTTCACCTCGTTTTCCAGGCCGTAGTTCTTCAGGAAGCCGTAGACCGTCGCGACGTCGTAGTCGTACTGGTGCTTGGTCGGTTCCTGCGGCTTCGGCTCGATCAGGATCGCGCCCTTGAAGCCGATCTTGTGCTTGTACTCGACGACGAGGTTGACGAAGCGGCCGAGCTGGTCGAGCTCGCGCTTCATGTCGGTATTGAGCAGCGTCTCGTAGCCTTCACGACCGCCCCAGAGCACGTAGTTCTGGCCGCCGAGGCGCTTGGTGGCGTCAAGGCAGGTTTTCACCGTCGCGGCTGCGAACGCGAAGACATCCGGATCCGGATTGGTCGCCGCACCCGACATGTAGCGCCGGTTGGAGAAGAGGTTCGCCGTGCCCCACAGCAGGTTGACACCGGTCTCGGCCTGCTTCTTTTCGAAGTAGTCGACAATCTCGTTGAGGTTCTTCGTGTTCTCGACGAAGCTTTTGCCTTCCGGGCGCACGTCGGCATCGTGGAAGCAATAGAACGGGACGCCGAGCAGGTCGAAGAATTCGAAGGCGACGTCGGCCTTCAGCTTGGCCGCAGCCATGTCGTCCTTGAACCAGGGACGTTCGAAGGTCTGTCCGCCGAAGGGGTCGCCGCCCGGCCAGACGAAGGTGTGCCAGTAGGCAACCGCGAAGCGCAGGTGATCTTCCATGCGCTTGCCGAGCACGACCTCGTCCTTGTTGTAATGGCGGAAGGCGAGCGGGTTGGCGCTATCCGGTCCTTCATATTTGATCTTGGCGATATCGCCGAAAAAGCCAGTGCTCACGGGTCTTGCTCCTCTTTCAAGAGTGGTGTCGGCCGGCGTCGCCCATGCGATAGGCGCGGCCATTACGTGGAAGGTAATTGGTTTCATTCCCTCGTCCGGCGATACCGGAAGCATCGAAACGCCAAACGAAAGGAACACTTCGATGCACGACTTCAACGCTATCGCCAGAGCCTACATCGCCGCCTGGAACACGACCGACGCCGCAAGCCGCGCCGGCCTGATCGAGAAGGCCTTCACCGCCGACGTCGCCTATCGCGACCCGATCATGCAGGGCGACGGCCATGCCGGCGTGGATGCGCTCATTGCCGGCGTGCACGGACAGTTCCCCGGCTTCCGCTTCACGCTGAAGGGTGCCGCCGACGGTTACGCCGACACGATCCGCTTTTCCTGGGCACTCGGTCCGGACGGCGTTCCCTCTGTCATCGAAGGCACCGATGTCTGCCAGATCGAAGATGGTCGCCTGAAGACGGTCACCGGTTTCCTCGACAAGGTTCCGGCCGGCTGAGCACGCGGCGGCGGATCGAGACAGGGGGCGCCGTATCACGACACGGCGCCCTTGATCGCCGGATAGAGCCGACGGTAGCGCTGGTAGCTCGCCTCATAGGCCGAAACCAGCGACGCCTCCGGCGCAATGGTCTCGGCCGTCTGTGGGGCGTAGCAGCTGACAACGGGATCGGCACCGGTCGCGGCGATCAGGCCGAGGCGGGCCGCCCCGAAGGCAGCGCCGAAATCGCCGTCGGCGGGCAGGTCGACCGGCAGGTTGAGCGCCGTGGCGATCGATTTGAGCCAGTAGCGCGAGCGCGAACCACCACCGATCGCCGTCACCCGAGAAAGCGTCGTGCCGGCGGCGCGCAAGGCTTCCAGGCTGTCGCGAATGGCGAAGGACACGCCCTCCATCACCGCCTGGGTCAGCACCACCCGGCCGCTCTCATGGCCAAGTCCGACAAAGGCGCCACGGATCGCCGCGTCATTGTGCGGCGTACGCTCGCCCGACAGATAGGGAAGGAAAGTGACGCCCGAAGGCGCCTTCAGATGATCGCCGAGTTCGGCGCTCAGGTCGGCAGCACTGCGGCCGGCGATGCCGGAGTACCAGTTCAACGCATCGGTCGCAGACAGGATCACGCCCATCTGGTGCCAGGTATTCGGCAGCGCGTGGCAGAAAGCGTGCACGGCGCTTTCCGGGTTGGGCAAGTAGCTTGCATTCGCCGCGAAGAGAACACCCGAGGTACCGAGCGAGACGAAGGCATTGCCCTCGCCGACCGTGCCCATGCCACACGCAGAAGCCGCATTGTCGCCTGCACCGCCGGCAACCACGACGTCACCGGAAATGCCCCAGCGCGCGGCCAGTTCCGAACGCAGCTTCCCGGCCGCATCGGTTCCCTCGACCAGGCTCGGCATCTGCTTTTCGTCCATGTCGGTGGCGGCAAGCAGGCTTTCCGACCACTGCCGCTTGCCGGTATCGAGCCAGGCAGTGCCGGCGCTGTCGGACATTTCCGACATGTGCTCGCCGGTCAGCCACAGGCGCAGATAATCCTTCGGCAGCAGCACCCAGCGCACCTTGGCGAAGATGTCGGGCTCGTTGGCCCGCACCCAGGCAAGCTTCGGTGCGGTGAAGCCGGGGAAGACGATGTTGCCGGTGATGGCGCGGAACTGCGGGTCCGCATCGAGCGCTGCCGCCTCTCGGAAGCTGCGGGTGTCGTTCCAGAGGATGCAGGGCCGAAGCACCCGGTCGTCGGCATCAAGCAGCGTCGCACCGTGCATCTGGCCGGAAAGGCCGATACCGCGCACCGCCGAAAGCTCCGCCGGGTGTGCCGCCTTCAGCCCGGCAATTGCCTCTTCGGTGGCGCGCACCCAATCAGCCGGGTCCTGTTCCGACCAGCCGGGATGCGGCCGCGAGACGTCGAGCGCGCCGGAGGCCGAACCGACGATGCGCTGGCCGCCATCGATCAACATTGCCTTGACGCCCGAGGTGCCGAGATCCAGTCCGAGATACATGCTTGCCTCCATTGAGCAATTCTTCGAAAGAACTGCGTAAATTCAAAGCGCTACGCCGGATCGACCGGCAGGTTGTCCTTCAGGAAAATTTCGATGCGGATGCGCTCCTGCGCCCCGATCACCGAAAGGCCGTCGGCGCGGGCCTTCAGCACCCGGATGGCGCTGCGCACCTCATGGCCGCCGTCCTGATTGAGGAGTGCGTCGAGCGTGCCGGACAGAAGTGCCGCGCGGCTGTGCGGCGTCAGTTCATGGGCGATGGCGCAGACAGCCTTTTCGCGACCTGCCTTTTCCAGTGCCGCGATCAGGCCGCGATTGCCGGCGCCGAGACTGTAGATGCCGGCAAGCTCCGGTTGATCGGCGAGAAGGTTGGAGACGAGGCGATCGACCTCGGCCGGATCGTCATGGCCTTCGACGACGGGCAGCAGCCGGCGGCCAGGCGCACTTTCTGCCATGGCCGCGCCAAAGCCTTCGAGACGGTCGCGATGGTCGCGCACCAGCATCGAGCCGGCTACGATCGCCACCGGGCCGTTTCGGCCACCGAGGAAACGCCCCATCAGGGTGCCGGCGGTCCGGCCGGCGGCAACGTTGTCGACACCGGCGAAATGATCGCGCGACGACCCCGGCAGGTCGGAAACCAACGTCACGACGGCGACGCCGTCTTCACGCAGCGCATCTACCGCACTGACGACCTCGGGCGCATCGATCGCAACGACCGCGACGCCGGCCGGGTCAAGCGCCCGCGCTTTATGAAGCGCTGCAGCTAACGCTTCCGGGTCGAAGGCCCGGACGGACAAGACCGTGATCGCCGTGCGCTCGACTGCCGAGCGCGCCTTCGCCGCCTCCACCTCGGCCGCAAGACCGCGCATGAAGGTGTTGTCGCCCTCCGGCAGGATGAAGATCAGCGGGTAGATCCGGCTCTTGGCGAGGTTGGCGGCGGCGACGTCGCGCACATAGCCGAGCGCTTCGATGGCGCGCTCGACCTTGTCGCGGGTGACACCACGCACGCCCGGCCGGTTGTTCAGAACCCGGTCGACGGTCGCGAGGCTGACCCCGGCTCTAGCAGCGATATCGTGAACTGTCGGGCGCATGTTTTCCTCCGGGTTCTGCCTTTAGAGGAATTTCTGATGTACGTAAATCAAAAATCCGCAAGACGTGGAAAACGGAGCGCCGCACGGCTGTCCGGAGACAGGGGATTCGACACCTTAAATATTTGATTCAGATAGAGTTTTCGACCTAGGAAAGGCGCTTGCTGAAGGTATCGGTAAAGACAACCTCGCCATGGCTCTGTCCAGCCTCCGCCAGCGCCACGTCCATGAAGCCATCGGTAACGCGCACGACGCCAAAGCCGCCCATGTAAGCGGCCTTCGGCTTGATGAGATCGAGCCCGCCCTGCCGGTAGATCATTGCGGTTTCGTGCTGATGCCCGTGGAACAGGCCTATGACGTTGCTGCCTTTGACGGTGTCGAGCAGCGCCTGGCGCTGAGGGATGCTCCACCAATGCGGAGCGCCGTCGCCTTCGTCGTCGAAAGTCCTGGCCTTCGCATCCCAGACCTCCGTCGAAAAGGCGTCCCAGCCGTAGTGCTGGAAGAGGATCACCGGCCGGCCGTCGGCGGCATAGGACGCCAGATCCTGTTTCAGCCAGGGCAGCGCATTGACCGCACCCTTGGTCTCGTCGCCGCCGAAGCGCTGCAACTGCACCAGATGCAGCCCGCCCCAGTCCCAGGAGTAGCAATCCGACAGCGGATCGTAGTTGGTGACCGGCACCGGAGGCTTGTAGAACACCGACTGGCGGTGGTTGAGCTCAACATAGTCGCGCAGTTCGCGGCGATACCAGTCGACATGCGGCGGGGGCCCATCCTGGTCGAGGTCGTGGTTGCCGAGGCCGACATAGACGGGCATGTGGACGTGGTCGGGTCCCGCCCCTTCCTGGTAGCGACTTGAGAATTGCTGCAACTGCCGCCCCTCGCGCGGCTGGCGCACCTGGCCGCCGCCGTCATCGGTGAGATCGCCGCCGAGCACCAGGCCGAGCGGCTTGCCGATCTCTCGCCCGGCGCTTGCAAGCCCGCTCGGCTTGCCGGCAACCGTCTCCGGCCAGCGCATGGCGTGCACGGCATTCAGCGCCGCGACGTGGCGCAGCAGATTGGCGTCCGTCTTGCCTTCGGCCGCGCAGTTGGGAGCCAGCCCTTCGATCGAAACGAGGCAGGCATGGATATCGTTGGAAAACAGGAATGTCGCGTCGATGGCCGGGACTGCGGCGCGGCTTCGGGAGGCAGCAAGCGCTGCCCCGAGACCAGCAAGGCCCGCAACGAATGATCGCCTGGATATGCCGTCAGAACCCGATCGCCGCATGCCGCTCCCCCTCTCACACTTGGGACAGAAGTGTGCCGCAAGGCGCGGCTCGCGTAAATCGAGAGTCGCGTCCTGCTTAAGAGGGGGAGCTAGTGACCGCCGCCGCTAGGGCCGACGCCCTCGGGCTTCTTGATCATCATGACGCCGAGGATCAGCGACAGGAACAGCACCGTCAGCAGCATGAAAATGTCGCCGAAGGACAGGATGATCGCCTGCTTCTGCGCCATGCCCGCAAGCTGCTTGATCGCGATCGTCGTGCCGTCGAGACCATGGGCGTTGAAGTTGGCGGCCATGTTGTTGAAGCGTTCCATGGCTTCCGGGTTACCCCACTGGATATGCTCGGCAAGGCGGGCATAGTGGAAGTCCTGGCGCTGGGTCAGGATCGTGTTGATAACCGCAAGCCCCACCGCGCCGCCGAGGTTACGGGTCAGGTTGAACAGGCCCGAGGCGCCGCGCATGCGCGCCGGCGGCATGGTGCCGAGCGCGATGTTGTTGATCGGCACCATGCACAGCATCAGCCCGACGCCGCGCAGGATCTGCGGGATGAACAGCTCGTAGAAGTCCCAGTCGGCCGTCAGGTGCCCCATGATCCAGGTGCCGCTTGCAAAGCTGGTGAAGCCGATCGTCATCAGCACGCGCGGATCGAGCTTGCCCGAGAGAATACCCGCAACCGGCGCCGTGAAGAACATGGCAAGGCCCGAGACGAACATGGTCTCGCCGATCATCAGCGAATCGTAGCCGCGGATACGGCCGAGATAGAGCGGATAAAGATAGGTGAGACCATACAGGCCGATGCCCATCACGAAGGAGAACATCGAGCCGAAGGCGAAGTTTCGGTTGGCAAAAGCCCTGAGGTCGACAACCGGGAACTCCACCTTGAAGGCGCGGTAGAAGAACACGATGGCGGCAATCGCCGAAGCGACGGCACCGATGACAATGTGCTCGTCGTTGAACCAGTCGTTGGTGTTGCCCTCTTCCAGCACGTATTCGAGCGCGCCGAGGAAGATCGCCATCGAGGCGAGACCCCACCAGTCGAACTTCTTGAACAGGCCAAGCTCCGGCTTGTCGAAGTCGATGAAGGTCCAGGTGAGCGTCGCAACGATGATGCCGGGAATGACGTTGACGAGGAACAGCCAGTGCCAGGAGAAGGCGTGGCTGAGATAGCCGCCGACCGTCGGACCGATCGTCGGGGCAAGCGTGGCGATCAGGCCGATGATCGGCGAGACGATGTTGCGCTTCGACGGCGGGAAGATGGTGAAGGCGGCCGCAAAGACCGACGGGATCATGCCGCCGCCGATGAAGCCCTGGATCGCGCGGTAGACGATCATCTGGTCGATGTTCGTCGCGGTCGCCGCAAGCGCGCTTGCCGCGGTGAAGCCCGCCGCCGAAACCGAGAACAGCACACGCGTCGAGACGATGCGCGCCAGCGTGCCCGAGAGCGGGATCATGATGACTTCGGCAATGAGATAGGAGGTCTGCACCCAGCCGATCTCGTCGGAACCGGCCGAAAGGCCGGCCTGGATCTCGGCAAGCGAGGCCGAGACGATCTGGATGTCGAGGATGGCCATGAACATGCCGACGACCATGGCGAAGAAGGCGATCAGCCTCTTCGGGTCCATATGTTCCTCGACCTTCGGTGCGGCGGCCGCCACCGAGCCTGCTGTTGCCGTTGCGGCCATCTCAGCCACTCCTTGCATGGGCGCGCTTGGGCGCCAGCGTTCTGGACATGCGCGTTTCGCCGCGCCGGCGTTCCGGACTTCACCGCGCTCCGTAGCGCCGGGGTCTCGACAAAAGGCGCGCCCAAGGGCGCGCCGGCATTTCGTCCGCTTACTTGGTCGCGGCAACCTTGGTCTGATCCGGCGCTGTGCGCGTGTCGACATCGACGACAACGCTCAAGCCCGCGCGCAGGTGACCTTCAGCCAGCACGTCGGCCGGCAGGGTGATGCGCACCGGCACGCGCTGGATCACCTTGGTGAAGTTGCCGGTGGCGTTTTCCGCCGGCAGCAGCGAGAAGACCGAACCGGAGGCCGGCGAGATCGAGGCGACCGTGCCTTCGATCGCATGATCCTCATAGGCGTCGACATGCACCTTCACCTTGGAGCCCGGCACCAGATGGGCGATCTGGGTCTCCTTGAAGTTGGCGTCGATATAGAGCTGGTCGACCGGAACCAGGGCGGCAAGCCGCTGGCCGGCCGACACGAGGTCGCCGACCTGTACCGCGACGTTGCCGACGATGCCGTCATAGGGCGCCTTCAGCACGGTGAAGCCGAGGTCGCGGTTGGCCTTGTCGCGCGCAAGCTCCAGCGAACGGATCTCGCTTTCGGCTTCCGTGCGCTGCGCTTCGAGAACGGTGATGCTGGCGTTGGCAGCGGCGATGTTGGCGTCTGCCCCGGCAAGATTTGCCCGTGCCTGGTCGAGCGCCACATCGGCGTTATCAAGCGAAGCGACGGTGCCAACGGCCTTGGACTGGAGGTCGCTCGCGCGCTTCTGCGCGAGTTCGGCGCCGCGCACCGTCGCTTCGAGAGCCTTCTTCTGCGCTTCGGTCTGGGCAAGGCTCGCCTTGGCGCCGGCGATCTGCGCATCGAAGCGGCTGAGCGCAAGCTTCTGGGTGGCAATCTTCGCCTCGGCCTGCTCGGCGGCGATGCGGTAGTCGCCGTCATCGAGCGTGACCAGCGGGTCGCCGGCCTTCACCTTCTGGTTGGCGACGGCGTCGACCTTGGCGACATAACCGGAAACCTTCGGCGAAATCGTCGCGATGTCGCCTTCGATATAGGCGTCATCGGTCGAGATCATGAAGCGGCCATTGGTCCACCAGTCGTAGCCATACCAGGCACCAGCAGCCAGAAGCGCCAGGCCGAGTACGGGAAGGATGGGCTTGCGCGCCTTCTTCTGCGGCGCGGCGGCTTCCTTTGCCGGAGCCGGCGCGACCGCCTGCTCCGCAGCGGGCGCCTTCGCCTCAAGCGCGGTTTCCTGCTGCACTTCGAAAGTCTCGTCGACGGGACGGACGCGGGCAGCGCTGGACGTGTTGGATGCGGACATTGGGCACCGGCCTGGTTAAGGATTGCTGAACGAACTGAACCGTTCGGTTCGATTGGAACTTGACATAGGCCCTTTCTGGTCGCATATCAAGAGGAAATCGAACCGCGTGGTTCGATGACTTAAATTTAATATGAGCAGGGCGGAAACAAGCGACCATCATGAGCGAGGCAAAGAACGGAACCCAGGACGTCATGCAGCCGGCAGCCGGCATGGATGAGGATCTCTGTTCGGGTGGCGGCCGTCACGCCGCCGGCGAGGATCCAGCCAAGCGTGAACAGATCCTCGAAGGCGCGCGACGCGCGTTCCTGAGCCAGGGTTTCGATGCCGCCAGCATGAACGACATCACCCGCGAGGCGGGCGTCTCCAAGGGCACGCTCTACGTCTATTTCGAGAACAAGGAAGACTTGTTCAAGGCACTGATCATCAAGGGCAAGACCCGGGTGGTCCAGACCGCCAAGCACGCGCTCAACGATCACGACGACGTCGAAGAATCACTCTACGATTTCGGCGTGACGCTGACGACGAGCATGACGGCGGAAGAGACGATCCGCTCCATGCGCATGGTGATCGGGGTGATCGACCGCATGCCGCATCTGGCCGAGCGCTTCTTCAGCGAAGCACCGGAGAACGGCTACACTGTGCTCAAGGCCTATCTCGACCGCCAGGTCCCGACCGGCTTGCTCGACATCGACAACACAGAAATGGCCGCCCGCCAGTTTATCGAGATGGCCCAAGCCGGCCTCTTCAAGCACCGGCTTTTCGGCGGCATGTGTTCGGCACCGCCGAAAGAGCAGATCGAGGCGACAGTGACCGCCGCCGTCCGCGTCTTCATGTCCGCCTACGGTCCGAAGAAGAAGAAATAGGCGGACTGACGCCGAACCTCCTTCAGCCCTCCTGCGTTTCAATCGAGCAATTTCGATCAAGCGCGCCTTCAGCCGAGCCCCTATCAAAAGGGCGTTGCCAGGGGAGTGAAGATGAGTGCCATCGGACGGGCGGTCTGGTTCATCGAGAGCCATTTCGCAAAAGAGATATCGCTGGATGAAATCGCCGGGGCCGCGGGCCTTTCGCGCTTCCATCTTTCGCGCGTTTTCGGGCTGGTCACCGGCCGCTCGATCACCGCCTATATCCGCGGACGGCGTCTCAGCGATGCCGCCAGCGCGCTTGCCGATGGCTCCATCAGCATTCTCTCGGTGGCACTCGATGCGGGCTACAGCTCGCACGAGGCTTTCACCCGTGCCTTTCGCGACCAGTTCGGCGTGACACCCGAAACGGTTCGCAAGCAAAGGCACATTCGAAACATCGAGCTGATGGAGCCTTTAAGAATGGACGATACCCGCCTTCTCAAGATCGACCCGCCCCGCTTCGAAGACAGCCCGCCATTGCTTCTGGCGGGCCTTTCGGAAACCTACACCTACGGCCGCACCGAAGGCATCCCGTCGCTCTGGCAACGGTTCAATCGCCATTTCGGCGCGATACCCGGACAGAGAGGCGACATCGCCTACGGTGTGTGCACCGACAGCAACGGCGAGGCTGGCACCTTCCGCTACATGGCGGCGGCCGAAATCAGCGACGCCGACGACCTGGCGGAAGGCTTTTCGACGCTACGGCTGCCGAAGCAGCGCTACGCCGTCTTTCTGCATCGCGGGCACATCTCCGCGATCGCCAAAACCGCCGACTATGTCTTCGGCACATGGCTGCCCGAATCCGGACTGCAGCATGGAGAAACGCCCGACCTCATCGAACGCTATGATGCGCGCTTTGACCCGCATTCGGGCATGGGCGTGGTCGAAATGTGGATTCCTGTCAAATCGTAAACGGTAAAGCGCCGCTGCAATCGGGCAGCGGCGCTTGTCTCTTCCGCAATGTTTCTTAAATACTTTCGGCGATTCTTGCGCGTCGACGCGCCATCCCCCACAGCGCCGCGCGTCCATCGGACGCGCGGCGCTGTGGAACTTATGAAGTGCTGAAAGAGAAAGATCGCCGATGCAGGATATCCTGTTGCTTGCTCAAGACCCCGCCGCCTGGGTCGCCCTCGTCACCCTGGTCGTCATGGAGGTGGTTCTCGGCATCGACAACCTGATCTTCATCTCGATCCTCACCAACAAGCTGCCTGTCGAGCATCGCGAAAAGGCCCGGCGCATCGGTATCGCCCTTGCCCTCGTCATGCGCCTTGCGCTGCTCGGTACGGTTGCCTGGATCGTCAAGCTGACGACGCCGGTGTTCGAGGCCTTCGGCCATGGCTTCTCCTGGAAGGACATGATCCTGATCGCCGGCGGCCTGTTCCTCGTCTGGAAGGCGACCAAGGAAATCCACCACAATGTCGATCCGGCCGATCACGGCGAGGACTTCATCGCCTCCTCGGCGATCAACAGCTTCGGCGCCGCGATCGCCCAGATCCTTTTGCTCGACCTCGTCTTCTCCGTCGACAGCATCATCACCGCCGTCGGCATGACACCGCACCTGCCGATCATGGTCATCGCCGTCATCGCCGCCGTCACGGTCATGCTCGTTGCCGCCAACCCGCTCGCCAACTTCATCGAGAAGAACCCGACGATCGTCATGCTGGCGCTCGCCTTCCTGCTGATGATCGGCACGACACTGATCGCCGAAGGCATGGGCCTGCATGTGCCGAAGGGTTACATCTACGCCGCCATGGCCTTCTCGGCGCTCGTCGAAATCCTCAACATGGTCGCGCGCAATGCGCGCCTGAGGAAGGCCGGAAAGCTCGACTGACGCGCCGGGCCGAAAACAATCCCGTCATGAGAAGGGCCCGCATCCAAGATGCGGGCCTTCTGCTTGCGGGAGTTCTGGAAGACGCGGAGGCTGGCTGACCGGCCGTCAACCGCGAGCCATCGGCGGCAAGACAAACGGGGTCGTTTCCTCTTTCCGCCAAGCTTGCCGGGGCCAGTCCCCACGCCTTCTGGTTGGACAACGCATCTCCTCAGGAAACGTTCCGATCCGGTTTCAGCCGCTCAAACATCCGGGCGATGGCCGACCTCGACCAGAATGTTGCCGGGTATCACTACGTAGAAAACATAGGCGCCGTGCCGATCGGCAGGCGGGATCACCTGGGCGCCGGATCCAAGCACCCGCTGATAGGCATCGTCGACGTCGGCCCGCACCGGCAGCAAAAAGCCTATGTGGTAGGTCTGGGTCCCGAGGCTGACCTGGTCGCCGCCGCCGAGCGCAGTGATCGGCGGGCTGACGACGAGCACCAGGCCGGAACCGTCCGTCAGGCGGAAAAAGGCATCCTTGCCGCGTTTTTCGACCAGCGTCAGGCCGAAATGATCGATGAGGAAGGACGCCGTTTCGGCAACGACAGGGCTATAGAGGTCGATATGGTTCAGTCGCATGTTTACAGTCTCCGTGTTCGAGAAACGCGGCGGACTGCGTCGATTGCATACACCCCGCCGCGGACCGATGCGATTGCATCGGAACCACGTCGCGGGTTCGAACGGGACGTTCGAGCAGAGCTTCGTTTAGAAAACCGAAGGGACCGGGCTTACCATATCCGGTCCTGCCTTTTTCGACGTCCCCTGCTTAGCGCAGAACGGCCAAGGACGGAAGACGGGCCGGCGATCAGTTCTTGCCGGCACCGGGGTCGACATGCTGGAGTTCCTGCAGATAGGCGTCGAGACGGTCGAACTTCTGCTCCCAGAAGCGACGATAGCCGTCGAGCCAGCTGTTGACGTCCTTCAGCGGGGCGGCTTCAAGCTTGCATGGTCGCCACTGCGCTTCGCGGCCACGGCTGATCAGCCCGGCGCGCTCGAGAACCTTGAGATGCTTGGAGACTGCCGGCAGGCTCATTTCGAAGGGCTCCGCCAGCTCGCCGACCGAGGCCTCTCCAAGTGCGAGGCGGGCGAGAATGGCCCTTCGCGTTGGATCGGCCAGAGCTGAGAGCGTCGTCGACAAGCGATCTTCCGGCATTTTCTAAAAAACCTTTCAGTTAAATAACCTTTCGGTTCATTAACGCCCGCAGGCGGCAGTGTCAACAAAAACCGGCGTGATCGGGTTTCCGTTGACATGATCGGCGTTCTATGGTCTCACGCGAGCCTATTGGAATAGCCTGCCGATACCGTTGTTGCGGCACCCTTGCGGGCCTTTCCTTCCCATAAAATGCGCGCCCCCGGCGGCCGGTTTCTTCTCCGGCAAGGGGCGAAAAGCACGTCAGACGGGCAAAGACCATGGCAAATTCAGCAGTCCGGGTACGCATCGCACCCTCCCCCACCGGCGAGCCGCATGTCGGCACCGCCTACATCGCTCTGTTCAACTACCTCTTCGCAAAGAAGCACGGCGGCGAGTTCATCCTGCGCATCGAAGACACCGATGCCACCCGCTCGACGCCCGAGTTCGAACAGAAGGTGCTGGACGCGCTGAAATGGTGCGGGCTCGAATGGTCGGAAGGTCCTGATGTCGGTGGTCCCTATGGTCCCTACCGCCAGAGCGACCGCAAGGACATGTACCGCCCCTACGTCGAGAAGATCGTCGAGAATGGTCACGGCTTCCGCTGCTTCTGCACGCCCGAGCGGCTCGAGCAGATGCGCGAGAGCCAGCGCGCCGCCGGCAAGCCGTCGAAGTATGACGGCCTGTGTCTCCACCTGTCCGCCGAAGAAGTGACCTCGCGCGTTGCCGCCGGCGAGCCGCATGTCGTGCGCATGAAGATCCCGACCGAGGGCTCGTGCAAGTTTACCGACGGCGTCTATGGCGACGTGGAAATTCCGTGGGATGCCGTCGACATGCAGGTCCTCTTGAAGGCCGACGGCATGCCGACCTACCACATGGCCAACGTCGTCGACGA
This sequence comes from Ensifer sp. ENS03, assembly GCF_014852035.1. Lineage (NCBI taxonomy): Bacteria > Pseudomonadati > Pseudomonadota > Alphaproteobacteria > Hyphomicrobiales > Rhizobiaceae > Ensifer > Ensifer sp. ENS03. The sequence goes on from NZ_JACVAV010000005.1 coordinate 358,016, forward strand.
CCACCTGATGAAGATCACCCACGTCGCCCGCGGCGAGGAGTGGCTGGCCTCCGTGCCAAAGCACATCCTGATCTACCGCTATCTCGGCCTCGAGCCGCCGGTCTTCATGCACCTGTCGCTAATGCGCAATGCCGACAAGTCGAAGCTGTCGAAGCGCAAGAACCCGACGTCGATCTCGTACTACACGGCGCTTGGCTATCTGCCGGAAGCGCTGATGAACTTCCTCGGCCTGTTCTTCATCCAGATCGCCGAAGGCGAGGAGTTGCTGACGATCGAGGAACTGGCTGCAAAGTTCGACTCGGAGAACCTCTCCAAGGCCGGCGCGATCTTCGACATCCAGAAGCTCGACTGGCTGAACGCCCGCTGGATCCGCGAGAAGCTTTCGGAAGAAGAATTCGCCGCCCGCGTCCTTGCCTGGGCCATGGAAAACGACCGCCTGAAACAGGGCCTGAAGCTCAGCCAGTCGCGCATTTCGAAGCTCGGCGAACTGCCTGATCTCGCAAGCTTCCTTTTGAAGTCCGACCTCGGCCTCAAGCCCGAAGCCTTCGCCGGCGTCAAGTCGACGCCCGAAGAACTGCTCGAGATCCTCAACACCGTTCAGCCGGACCTTGAAAAGATCCTCGAATGGAACAAGGAATCGATCGAAGCCGAACTGCGCGCGGTCGCCGAGCGCATGGGCAAGAAGCTGAAGGTGATCCTGGCGCCGCTCTTCGTGTCTGTATCCGGCTCGCAGCGCTCGCTGCCGCTGTTCGACAGCATGGAAATCCTCGGCCGCGCCGTGGTCCGCCAGCGTCTCAAGGTCGCGTCCCAGGTGGTCGCCTCCATGGTCGGCAGCGGAAAGTAAGGAGAGCACGATGAACGACAAGACCGAGACCACTGGCCTCTCCTCCGACGCCACGGAAGTGCGTGCACAGAAGCTGAAGCTTTTGCGTGAGCAGATCGGCGACGTCTATCCGGCGCATTTCCACCGGACGATGAGCAATGCCGAGCTGACCGCAAAGTACGAGAGCCTGGAGCCGGACACCGAGACCCAGGATGTCGTGACCGTTGCCGGCCGCGTCTATTCCTCGCGCAACTCCGGCATGTTCATGGACATCCATGACGCCTCCGGCAAGATCCAGATCTTCAGCCATAAGGACACCACGCCGGAAGACGCCCGCGCGCTGCTGCCGATGATCGACATCGGCGACATCATCGGCGTGACCGGCGTCGTTCGCCGCACCAAGCGTGGTGAGTTGACGATCAACGCCCAGGCAATCACCATGCTGACGAAGTCGCTGCTGCCGATGCCCGAAAAGTGGCACGGCCTGTCGGACATCGAGATCCGCTACCGCAAGCGCCACCTCGACATCATGACCAACGAGGAATCGAAGCTGCGCTTCCAGCAGCGCAGCAAGATCGTCTCGGGCATCCGCCGCTTCATGGAAAACGACGGCTTCATGGAAGTCGAGACGCCGATGCTGCACTCGGTCTACGGCGGCGCCACCGCCGAGCCGTTCAAGACGCATCACAACACGCTGAAGCTCGACATGTTCCTGCGCATCGCGCCGGAACTGTACCTGAAGCGCACGCTGGTTTCGGGCCTCACCGACAAGGTCTTCGAGATCAACCGCAACTTCCGCAACGAAGGCGTCTCCACCCGGCACAATCCGGAATTCACCATGATGGAGTGCTACTGGGCCTATGCCGACTACGAGGACATCATGGACCTCGTCGAGCGGCTGTTCGGTGAGCTTGCCATGGCGATCCACGGCTCGACCGAGTTTGCCTATGGCGACAAGGAAATCTCCTTCAAGGGTCCGTTCCGCCGCGTGCCGATGCCCGACGCTGTCAAGGAAGCGACCGGCATCGACTTCCTGGCGATGAAGACCGACGAAGAAGCCCGCGCTGCCGCCAAGGCTGCCGGCTTTGAGGTCGAGAAGGACTGGACCTGGGGCGAGTGCCTCGCCTTCATCTTCGAAGAGAAGGTCGAAGGCACGCTGATCCAGCCGGCCCACGTCACGCATTTCCCGAAGGACATCTCGCCCTTTGCCAAGGAAGTGCCGGGCGAACCGCGCCTCGTCGAGCGTTTCGAGACCTATTGCAACGCCTGGGAACTGGGCAACGCCTTCTCCGAACTTAACGATCCGGAAGAGCAGCGCGCACGCATGGTCGAGCAGCTGGAACAGGCCCACGCCCGCGGCGAAAAGGCCAAGCAGCTCGACGACGAGTTCCTTGACGCGATCGACCAGGGCATGCCGCCGGCCGGTGGCCTCGGCATCGGCGTCGACCGCCTGATCATGCTGCTCACCAACGCACCGTCGATCCGCGACGTCATCCTCTTCCCGGCCCGCCGGCAGAAGGCTGACTGATCAAGGTCGCAAAACCCACGAACACGAAGGCCCGCCGCTCACGCGCCGGGCCTTTTTCAATTCTCAGAAAGAACGGATTACCGAACGTAACCCGGGCCTAGTGGCCCGCAGGCGCCTCGGCGGTCTCGGCCGGCTTGGCCTCCTGCTCACCGGCGCCGCCCTCGGCGCTCACGCCATCGGCCGGTGCGGCCGATGGGTCGATGCATGGCGAATGGTCGTCCATGGCCGCCATCATCGTGCGGATGTCGTCCATCGAAAGGTCGACGGTCTTGCCATGGAAGACGCCGACAGAATTTGCCGTGCCGTCATTGTAGAACGCCCGAAACGTCTCGCTCATGCCCGGAACGCTCTGCGGACCGGGGGCGAAGAGCACCTCCGCACCGATCGCCGCACCGCGCACGTCAGCCCGGTTTTCGGGACCGGCGGAATCGAGCACGACGACCTGATAGAGATCTGCCCGCTCGGCCTTCGCGAGGGCGCCCACGACGCGCAACGCCGTGCGCATGCGCGCCTGGCCGTCGGCGCGGTCGGTCTTGACGTGCATGCGGATCCAGCGCTGGCCGTTGTGGCCGAGCTTCAACGTGCGAATGGTCGTGCACTCGAGGCCCGAAACCTTCGGCTTGGAAAGTTCCGCCATGAGCGCATCGCGGCTGACATAGACGGCAGCACCGCCCGAAGCGGCGGAAACACCGAAAGCCGCCGTGAGAATGACGAGCAGTCTCTTTGATGGCCTGATCTTGCCGAGGATAGCCTTCACGAGCGTGGACTCCGCCATCATATCCAGAAATTGCAGAAAGCCCGGAACGGGCAGCACAACATTAGGCGCGCGACCTTTCGGAAAGTTTAAATTGCGGTAGCGATCTTCCGGCAACCCGCAAGACACCGGCGGGTGGCAGATCAACAGACAGGAGGCCGGTGATTGTGCGCCGGCCTCCTGTCTGAAGCATGCACGCCGATCAGTCGACGGCGATATCGATCCGGTCGCGGCACTCGCGGTAAGGCGAAAGATGCACCTTGCCCGAGGCATCGATCCACCGGCGGTTTTCAACGCAATAGGCGCCCGACTTCGTCAGGATGACCTTGGGGCGCCGTCGGTTGTAGCTGTCGTTGGCATGGGTGAAGGAACCGATGCCGGCATACCAGTCGCTGCTGTCGGAAGAACCGTGTCCGCCACCACCGCCGCCGCGGCCCTTGCCACCGGCACTTTGGGCAAAGGAGGGAGCGGCAAACGACGTTGCAACGGTGACGACGATCATGGAAACAAGGACCAGCCTATGCATGACATTACCTCCCGGTTGACTGGATGAGCCGTTCCCATCCACACGCAAAAGCTTGCCATGCTCGCCCGGTTGGTGATGTTCCCATGGAAACCATGGCCAGAGGCGCGGCCGCTCCCCGCGTCAACCCGGATGGCGATTGACATTCGCGGCCATCTTGCCTCCATTGCGAGCCGTCAAACACAAGAACAAGAAAAGAAGAACGAGAATGCATAAAGTCATCTTTGATACGGATCCGGGCATCGACGATGCAATGGCGCTGCTTTTCCTGCACCGTCACCCGGCCATCGACCTGATCGGCATTACCACCGTATTCGGCAACGCCTCGGTCGAAACCACTACCCGCAACGCGCTGTTCCTGAAGCAGCGTTGGGGCATCGGTGCGCCCGTCGCCAAGGGTCTCGACAAGACTTTCAATCCCGACCGCCCGCATGTCGGCTGGCCGACCTTCATCCACGGTGACGATGGCCTCGGCAACATCGACGTGCCCGAGACGGTCGACCTGCCGGTCGATCCGCGCCCGGCGCACCGCTTCATCATCGACACCGTTCGCGCCCATCCCGGCGAAGTGACGCTGATCGCCGTTGGCCGCATGACCAACTTGGCGCTGGCACTGCGCGAGGATCCCGATTTCGCAGCGCTCGTGCGCGAAGTCGTCATCATGGGTGGCGCCTTCGACGTCAACGGCAACATCACGCCGGCTGCCGAGGCCAACATCCACGGCGACCCGGAAGCTGCAGACGTCGTCATGACGGCCCCCTGGCCGGTCACCGTCGTTGGCCTCGACGTCACCACCCAGACCGTGATGACCAAGGCGATGATCGCCGATATCGCCGAACGCGGCGGCGACGCCGGCAAGCTGCTTGCCGATATCTCGAAATTCTACGTCACCTTCTACGAGCAGCACGTGCCCGACGGCATGGTCGTGCATGACAGTTGCGCCTGCGCCTATGTCGTGGCGCCCGACCTCTTCACCGTCAGGAGCGGATCGATCCGTGTCGTCTGCGGCGGCATTGCCGACGGCCAGACGATCCAGAGCCCCGACAACCGTTTGTTCCCGCCAAGCCCCTGGGACGATCTGCCGAGCCAGAAGGCCTGCATCGACATCGATGCCGCCCGCACGCTGAAGCTCATTATCGACACGCTGGTTCTGCCCGGCTGAACCTGATCGAGGCGCAGCAAATGTTGCGCCTTGAAAAACTTGAACAAGACGGCTGGCGAATGCGCATTCGCCGGCTATCTTTCAGTCCATGAAACCGGACGCCCTGCTCTACCCCGCCCCCAAAGGCCTCTATTGCCCGATCGGTGACTTCTACATCGACCCGATTCAACCGGTCGAAAGGGCGCTGATCACACACGGCCATTCCGACCATGCCCGCGCGGGGCACGGCCACGTGCTCGCCACCCGCGAGACCCTCGACATCATGCGCATCCGCTACGGCGACGACTTCTGCGGCACGAGCCAGGCGATCAGCCTCGGTGACCCCCTTGTCGTCAATGGCGTCGACGTGGGCTTCCATCCGGCCGGTCATGTACTCGGCTCGGCGCAGATCTCCGTTCGTGCAAACGGCGTGCGCATCGTCGCGTCTGGCGACTACAAGCGACGGCGGGATCCGACCTGCGCCGGCTTCGAGCCGGTCGCCTGCGATGTCTTCATCACCGAAGCCACCTTCGGCCTGCCGGTCTTCCACCACCCGGACGATCGCGCGGAAACCCGCAAATTGCTGACGTCGCTCGCCCAGTTTCCCGAGCGCACGCACGTGGTCGGTGCCTATGCGCTCGGCAAGGCGCAGCGGCTGATCGCACTCCTGCGCGAAGAGGGGTATCACCAGCCGATCTTCATCCATGGCGCCCTGCAACGGCTGTGCGACTACTATCAGAGCCAGGGCATCGACCTCGGCGACCTGCGCCCGGCAACGCTTGCCGCCGACGAAAAGCAGGATTTCAGGGGCACGATCGTGATCGGCCCGCCCGCCGCCTTCGCCGATCGCTGGTCGCGGCGCTTCTCCGACCCGATTGCCAGTTTCGCTTCCGGCTGGATGTTGATCCGGCAACGAGCGAAACAGCGGGGCGTCGAGCTGCCATTGATCATCTCCGACCATTGTGACTGGGCCGAACTGACGGCAACGATCACCGACATCGCACCGGCCGAGGTCTGGGTCACGCACGGACGCGAGGAAGCGCTGGTGCGCTGGTGCGAGCTCAAGGGCATCGCCGCCCGCCCGCTTCACCTCGTCGGCTACGACGACGAGGGAGAGTGACGAGATGCGCGCCTTCGCCGAACTGCTCGACCGCCTCGTCCTCAGCCCGCAGCGCAATGCCAAGATCCGCCTGCTTGTCGATTACTTCCGGACCGCGCCGGATCCGGATCGCGGCTATGCGCTCGCGGCGATCGCCGGCACGCTGTCGCTCAACACCGTCAAGCCGGCGATGATCCGCGACCTCTTGCTCGAACGCATGGACGCGGTGCTTTTCCAGTATTCCTACGACTATGTCGGTGACCTCGCCGAAACGGTGTCGCTCGTCTGGGAGCCGCCTACCGGCACCGTAGAGGCGGACATTCCGCTTGGCGAGGCCATCGAGCGTCTGCAAAGGACCGGACGGGCCGATGTGCGCGGCGTCGTTCGCGACATGCTCGACCGATTGGATACGTCGGCGCGCTTCGCCTTCCTCAAACTTGCGACGGGCGGCCTTCGCATCGGGGTATCGGCGAAGCTCGCCAAGCAGGCGCTCGCCGACATGGGCGGCAAGGACGTCGCCGAGATCGAGACCCTCTGGCACGGCCTGTCGCCGCCCTATCTGCCGCTCTTCCGCTGGCTTTCGGGCGAGGCGGAAAAGCCCGAGCTTTCGACGCCGGCCGTCTTCCATTCGGTCATGCTCGCCAATCCTGTCGGCGACGGCGATCTCGACGGGCTCGACCCCAAGGATTTCGCCGCCGAATGGAAGTGGGACGGGATCCGCGTACAGCTTGCCAATATCGGCGGCGTGCGCCGGCTCTATTCCCGCAGTGGCGACGAGATTTCCGGCGCCTTTCCCGACGTCCTGGAGGCCGCCGACTTCACCGGGGTGATCGATGGCGAACTGCTCGTCGGCGGCACCGCGCGCACCAACCGCGCAACCCGAACTTTCGCCGACCTGCAGCAACGGCTGAACCGCAAGACGGTCAGCCCTAAGCTCATAGAGACCTATCCGGCCTTCGTCCGCGCCTATGACATTCTCTTCTCAGGCGAAGAGGACGTTCGCCCACTGGGTTTCGTCGAACGACGCGCGCGGCTCGCCGACGTCGTCGACCGCGCCTCGCCGCAGCATTTCGACCTGTCGCCGCTGGTGCCCTTCTCGTCCTGGCAAGAACTCGACAGCCTGCGCGCCGACCCGCCCGATCCGGTGATCGAGGGCATCATGCTGAAACGGCTGGATTCGCCCTATACGCCGGGCCGCGTCAAAGGCCCGTGGTTCAAGTGGAAGCGCGCGCCCTTCAACATCGACGCGGTGCTGATGTATGCCCAGCGCGGCCACGGCAAGCGCTCGAGCTACTACTCCGATTACACCTTCGGCGTCTGGACCGACATCGACGGAAAGGAAACGCTGGTACCGGTCGGCAAGGCCTATTTCGGCTTCACCGACGCCGAACTGGAAATTCTCGACCGTTTCGTCCGGGACAATACGACCGAGCGCTTCGGGCCGGTGCGCGCCGTCAGGGCCGAGCCCGAGTTCGGTTTCGTCGTCGAGGTCGCCTTCGAGGGTATCAACCGCTCGAGCCGGCACAAGTCAGGCGTCGCCATGCGCTTCCCGCGCGTCGCGCGCCTGAGACAGGACAAGCTGCCGCGTGACGCCGACCGGCTGGAGACGCTGCAGGCGATGATCGAGGCGCGGGAGAATACCTAGCTTCGCGGAACATCCGGCGCTGCCTCGCGTTGGCCAGGGCAACCAACCGAAAGGCGATGTGCCATGCCAGCCAAGTCGAAAGCGCAACAGCGTGCAGCCGGCGCTGCCCTTGCCGCCAAGCGCGGCGACGTCAAGAAATCCAGCCTCAAGGGCGCCTCGCGCGAAATGGAGAAATCCATGAGTGAAGGTGAACTCGAAGACCTTGCAGAAACCAAGCACAAGAAGCTGCCCGAGCACAAAGGTGACTGAGACGCGAAGGAATAAAAGCGGAACCTAAAACAAGGTTTATTAAGACCCTTTTGGGATTATCCGGCTCAAGACATAGCCATTCGCGTGCCGCCGGGGTGTTTCGTGCCTGCCAGACATGCTTTCAACCTCGGGATGAAGAGGCTCTCCAGGGTTTTGACGCCGAGCTATCTTCCGGCGATCATTGCCGCCTTCGTGGTTCTGGTCGCTGGCATCCTTGCGGACAACCAGAACCAGGTGGTCGACGAGGCGCGCCAGCGCGCGCGCGTCGCCGAGGAACTCAATCCCATCCGCTCCAAGCTCGAGGCCAACGTCAACGGCAACATCCAGCTCGTGCGCGGGCTGATCGGCACGCTGGTCACCGAGCCGGCAATGGATCAGCAGCGCTTCGCCGCGCTGTCGCGCAGCGTCTTCACCGAGCGCTCGCAATTGCGCAGCATCGCGGCTGCGCCCAATCTGATCGTCTCGCTTGTCTACCCGCTCGAACAAAATCGCCGCGCACTCGGCCTCGACTACCGCCGGAACGAAGCGCAGCGCGCCGCCGTCATGCGCGTAAAGGACACCGGCCAGATGGTGCTTGCCGGGCCTGTCGATCTCGTCCAGGGCGGCAAAGGGCTGATCGGCCGCTTCCCCGTATCGATCGACGCCGGCGGCGGCAGCAACCGCTTCTGGGGCATCGTCTCGGCCATCATCGACGTGGACCGGCTCTATCGCGACAGCGGCCTTTCTTCCGATGAACTCGGCATAGACGTCGCCATTGCCGGTCAGGACGGCACAGGCGCGCAAGGTCCGGTCTTTTACGGCGACGCCAATATTTTCCGTGGCGCGCCGATCGAAATGACCGTGCTCCTACCCGGCGGTTCCTGGCATATCGCAGCCGTTCCGAAGGGCGGCTGGCCGACGACGGCGGGCAACGCCTGGCTCATCCGCGGCCTCATCGTCATCGGCGGACTGATGATCATCCTGCCGATGGTGTTGACCGGGCGCCTCTTGAGCGAGCGGCAAGGCAACATTCGTGCGCTCAGATACAGCAAGGCGCAGCTCCAGGAACTGTCCCATCGGCTGAAGATCGCGCTCGACTCCTCCCAGATCGGCATCTGGGAACTCGACATCGCCAGCAAGAAGCTGCTCTGGGACGAGCGCACCAAGGAACTCTATGGGCAAAAGACGTCGTTGCGTCAGGCCTATGACGACTGGAAGGACGCGCTGCACCCGGACGACCTCGACCGCGCCGAGCGGGAATTTGCCGAGGCGCTGGAATCCGGGCTCGCCTACAATTCCGACTTCCGCGTTCGCCTGCCCGACGGCAGCACGCGCCACATCCGGGCCAACGGCTCGTTCTATATCGGCGCCGACGGCCACAGGAAGATCGTCGGGGTCAACTGGGACGTGACCGCCGACTTCGAGACCCGCGAAACGCTTTTCGAAGCCAAGCGCACCGCCGAGGCGCACAGCGTCGAACTCGAAGCGGCGCGCCATCGCATGGAGTTCAACGCGCTGCACGATCCGCTGACCGGCCTGCCAAACCGGCGTTTCCTCGACCAGGTCCTGGCCGATCGCGACCGGCATTTCGCGCGGGAGGCGAAACTCAGCATCTTCCACATGGACCTCGACCGCTTCAAGCAGATCAACGATACGCTCGGCCACGCGGCCGGCGACGAGATCCTGCGGCATGCCGCCGAGCTTCTGCGCGGCAATGCCGACGAAAAGGACTTCGTCGCCCGCATCGGCGGCGACGAATTCGTGCTCGTCCGCCAGGATGGAGGCATCGAGCCGGATGCCCGGCTGGCGTCACGCATCATCGAGGCGATGAGCGTGCCCGTCCGCTACAAGGACCAGGAGTGCCGCATCGGCGTCAGCATCGGCATCGCCGCCCAAAGCCAGACGAGCGAAGAGCTGTCGCACGTGCTCGTCAACGCCGACATCGCGCTCTATGAAGCCAAGCGCCGCGGCCGCAACCGCCACGAGATCTTTACCGGCGAACTGAAGACGGCCGTCTTCAAGACCAAGCAGACGGCCGACGAGATCCTGCGCGGGCTCGAACACAACGAATTCATCGCGTATTTCCAGCCGCAGTTCTGCCCGCGCTCGCTCGACATCATCGGTGTCGAGGCGCTGGCGCGCTGGGACCATCCGACCAAGGGCCTGCTCGGCCCACACACGTTCCTGAAGACGGCCGAAGACATCAATGTCGTGGCCGCGATCGACCAGGCGATCCTGGAGCAGGCGCTGTTCCAGATCTATCGCTGGGAAGCAAGCGGCATTCGTATCCCCAAGGTCTCTGTCAATCTCTCCTATGCCCGGCTTCACGACGAAAATCTGATCGAGCGCCTGGAACAGTTGCAGATCCCGGCCGGCCGCCTGTCGTTTGAACTGTTGGAATCGATCTCCTTCGACGAAAGCGACATGACGGTCCTGTCGAACATCCGCCGGATCAAGGAACTCGGCATCGCCATCGAGATCGACGATTTCGGCACCGGCTATGCATCCATCGTCAGCCTGCTGAAGCTGACGCCGCGGCGCTTGAAGATCGACCGCCAGCTCGTCCTGCCGATCCTCAAATCCCCAGCCGAAAAGCGTCTGGTCGAGTCCATCATCGACATCGGCACGTCGCTCGGCATCGAAGTGATCGCCGAAGGCGTCGAGACCCTCGAACACGCGGCCATCCTGAAGGAACTCGGCTGCCATGGGCTGCAAGGTTATGCTTTCGCGCGGCCCATGAGCGCCAACGACCTTGCGACCTTCGCCTTCGAGCGTCGGTGGCTGGCAGCCTGAGAGGCTTCGGCCACAGCTAAAAAGCGCAGGTGCGTGCATTTTTCGCAGGCTTGAGGCTTGGCAGCCCTGCCGCGAATCGCCATAAAAACAATTGCCTGCCTCCACATTCTTGGGAATGGCGGCATCACCTGCGGCAGTCGCTGATGCGACCGCCCTTTCGGGCCTCTAGAGTGTCCCGCTTCAAGTGGAACCACTGAAAGCGGAAAAGATGCTCTAGAATCAAAATCCTGGTGCGTCCCTTGTGCATTCTTTTGGAAAGCACGGCGCTCGGGTGCCCGCTCTCCATGAACCCGAACGAAGGGAACGGTACGATCGAATACGCGGGAAAATTGCTTTCTGTCTTCATTCTCGCCCCATTTGTGGGAAGCCTCCTTGCAATCTTCTTTCCGCCCGATCAGCGCGGTGCGACAGCCTGGTTTGCAGGAGCGATCGCGCTCCTTTGTTTCCTCGTCGCCGCCGGCCTCTATCCCTTCGTCACCTCGGGCGGCGTCCTGCGCTATGACATCGCCTGGCTGCCGGAACTCGGCCTCAACTTCACGCTCCGGATGGACGGCTTCGCCTGGCTCTTCACGGTTCTGGTAACCGCGATCGGCGTGCTCGTGGTGCTTTACGCCCGCTACTATATGGCCGCGGAAGACCCGGTGCCGCGCTTCCTGTCGCTTTTCCTCGCCTTCATGGGCTCGATGCTCGGCGTCGTGCTTTCAGGCAATCTCATCCTGCTCGCCGTCTTCTGGGAACTGACGAGCATCGTCTCCTTCCTTTTGATCGGCTACTGGCACCACAATGCCCACGCTCGTGACGGCGCCCGCATGGCGCTGACCGTAACCGGCACAGGCGGCCTCTGCATGCTCGTCGGCCTTCTGCTGATGGGTCGCATCGTCGGCAGCTACGATCTCGACGTGGTGCTCGCCTCCGGCGACCTCATCCGCAACTCGCCGCTCTACATGCCGGTACTGATTCTGGTGCTGCTCGGGGCGCTGACGAAGAGCGCGCAGTTCCCGTTCCATTTCTGGCTGCCGCACGCGATGTCGGCGCCGACGCCGGTTTCGGCCTATCTGCATTCGGCAACCATGGTGAAGGCAGGCGTCTTCCTGTTGGCGCGCCTCTGGCCGGTCATGGCCGGCACCGAGGCCTGGTTCTGGATCGTTGGCCTTGCCGGTCTTTCGACGCTGCTGCTCGGCGCCTATTTCGCCATCTTCCAGCAGGACCTCAAGGGCCTGCTCGCCTATTCCACTATCAGCCATCTCGGCCTGATCACCGTGCTCCTGAGCCTCGGCAGCCCGCTGGCCGCGGTCGCCGCGGTCTTCCACATCGTCAACCACGCGACCTTCAAGGCGTCGCTGTTCATGGCGGCCGGCATCATCGACCACGAGACCGGAACGCGCGACATGCGCAAGCTCGGAGGGCTGATCAGGTACATGCCTGGAACGGCGGTACTCGCCATGGTCGCGAGCGCGGCCATGGCTGGCGTACCACTCTTGAACGGCTTCATCTCGAAGGAAATGTTCTTCGCCGAAGCGATCGAAACGCACCAGGCCAACATTCTCGATACGATGACGCCCTATGTCGCGACGCTCGCCGGCATGTTTGCCGTTACCTATTCGCTGCGCTTCATCCACAGCGTCTTCTTCGGCAAGACGCCGGAGGACCTGCCCAAGGTGCCGCACGAGCCGCCGCGCTGGATGCGTGTGCCGATCGAGTTCCTGGTGCTCGCCTGCCTCGTCGTCGGCATCATTCCGGCGATCACCATCGGCCCGTTCCTGCACACGGCTGTCGTCTCCATTCTCGGCGCCAACACGCCCTATTACAGCCTTTCCGTCTGGCACGGCTGGAACCTGCCGCTGATCATGAGCTTCGTCGCTCTTGCCGGCGGCATCGGTCTCTACTTCCTGATGCGCAACTACCTCGCCACCAGCGTCGAGGGGCCACCGATCTTCCGCCTGCTGCACGGCCAGCGCATCTTCGAGCGCGTGCTGGTAACGCTCTCCTGGAAATGGGCGCGTTCGCTGGAGCAGCGCCTCGGCACGCGGCGGCTGCAGCCGCAGATGCGCTTCCTCGTCTTCATCGCGATCGCCGCCGGCGCGCTGCCGCTGCTTCTCAATCATTTCGAGCTGCCGCCGCTTCTCGTGCGCAGCATCGATCCGGCCTTTGCCCTCCTCTGGGCGGTCGGCATCGCCTGTGCCATCGGTGCTGCGATCCTGGCGAAGTTCCACCGGCTGGCGGCACTCGTGCTGCTCGGCGGCGCCGGGCTCACCACCTGCCTCACCTTCGTCTGGCTTTCGGCGCCGGATCTGGCGGTAACACAGCTCCTCGTCGAGATCGTCACGACGGTGCTGATCCTGCTCGGCCTGCGATGGCTGCCGAAGCGCATCGAGGACACCGAGGAAACCGAGCTCTTGTCGCTGAAGGTCCGCTTCCGGCGCCTGCGTGACTTCCTGCTGGCGGTCGTCGCCGGCGGCGGCGTGGCGCTGATCGCCTATACGATCATGACCCGGCCCATGCCTGACACGATCGCGAGCTACTTCCTCGAGCGCGCCTACAAGGAGGGCGGCGGCACCAATGTCGTCAACGTCATCCTCGTCGACTTCCGCGGCTTCGACACGCTCGGCGAGATCGCGGTGCTGGCGATCGTCGCGCTTACCGTCTTCGCCCTGCTGCTGCGCTTCCGCCCGCAGGCCGACAGCCTGGAGGCTCCGGAACAGCAGCGCGTCCAGAACGCCTTCGACGACGATCACCCGGATCGCAACAAGGGTGACAGCGTGGCTGAATACCTGTTCGTGCCATCGGTGATCATGCGCTGGATGTTCCCGGTCATCGGCATGCTCGCAGCCTACCTGTTCCTGCGCGGCCATGACCTGCCGGGCGGAGGCTTTGCTGCCGGCATCGCCATGTCGATCGGCTTCATCCTGCAATACATGTCCGGCGGAACCCGCTGGGTCGAGGAGCGCCTGCGCATCCATCCGCTGCGCTGGATGAGCATCGGGCTTCTGGTGGCCGCTGCGACCGGCATCGGCTCCTGGTTCTTCGGCTATCCGTTCCTGACGTCGCATTCGCAATACGTGACGCTGCCGATCATCGGCAAGTTTCCTCTGGCGAGCGCCCTGTTCTTCGATCTCGGCGTCTTCTCGCTGGTGCTCGGCGCAACCGTGCTGATCCTCATCGCGCTCGCCCACCAGTCGATCCGCGCGCCGCGAGCCCATGCACGCGCCCTGCGAAAGGAGGCACGCTGATGGAGATCATTCTCTCTGCCGCAATCGGCGTGCTTACGGCATCCGGCGTCTACCTGCTTTTGCGCCCGCGCACCTACCAGGTGATCATCGGCCTCTCGCTGCTCTCCTATGCGGTCAATCTCTTCATCTTCGGCATGGGGCGCCTTCGCGTGAACGCGCCGCCGGTGCTGGAGCCAGGCGGTGTCGGCGATCTCAGCCGCTTCACCGATCCGGTGCCGCAAGCCCTGGTGCTGACAGCGATCGTCATCGGCTTTGCCATGACCGCGCTCTTCCTCGTCGTGCTGCTCGCCTCGCGCGGCTTCACCGGCACCGACCACGTCGACGGCAGGGAGCAGCGCCATGACTAACTGGATGCACCACCTGCTGATCCTGCCGATCCTGCTGCCGCTGATGGTCGGCGCCGCGATGATCCCGATCGACGAGCGCAACCGCTCGCTCAAGGGTGTGCTGAGCTTCGTCTCGACGCTCGCGCTCTTCATCCTCTCGATCGTGCTGATGCGGATCGCCTCGATGGATGGGGCGCCCGCAGGCAACGGCGTCTATCAGCTCGGCAACTGGCCCGCCCCTTTCGGCATCGTGCTGGTGCTCGACCGCCTTTCGGCACTGATGCTGTGCCTGACGAGCGGACTGGCGCTTGCCGCCCAGGCCTATTCGATCGCGCGCTGGCACACCGCGGGCCATCATTTCCATTCGCTGTTCCAGCTCTTGATCGCCGGCCTCAACGGCTCGTTCCTGACCGGTGACCTTTTCAACCTCTTCGTCTTCTTCGAGATCATGCTGGCGGCGTCCTACGGGCTGCTGCTGCACGGCTCCGGGCCGCTGCGCGTCAAGGCCGGTCTGCACTATGTCGCGATCAACCTCGCCGCCTCCTCGCTCTTCCTGATCGGCGTCAGCCTGATCTATGGCGCGACCGGCACGCTCAACATGGCCGATCTCTCCATGAAGCTGGCGACGCTCTCGCCGGAGGATCGCCAGATGGTTGAGGTCGGTGCCGGCGTGCTCGGCGTCGCCTTCCTGGTGAAGGCCGGCATGTGGCCCTTGAGCTTCTGGCTGCCGACGGCCTATGCAGCCGCGACGCCGCCGGTCGCCGCCGTCTTTGCGATCCTCACCAAGGTCGGCATCTATGTCATCCTCAGGCTGTCGCTGCTGGTCTTCGGCGCGAGTGCCGGCGCGTCTGCCGGTTTCGGCCAGCCGATCCTGCTTGCCGGCGGCCTGCTGACGATCGCCTTCGGCGCCATCGGCGTGCTCGCATCGCAGGCCATGGGCCGCCTCGCCGCCTATTCGGTGCTGGTCTCCTCCGGCACCCTGCTCGCCGCCATCGGCCTCGGCCACCCAAGCATGATCGCCGGTGCGCTCTTTTACCTCGTCAGCTCGACACTGACGATCGCCGCCTTCTTCCTGCTGATCGAACTGGTCGAGCGCGGACGTGACGCCGGCGCCGACGTTCTGGCGGTGACGATGGAAGCCTACGGCGACGCCGACGAGGACGAGGAGGAGGAAGAAGTCGGCTCGGCGATCCCCGGCACGATGGCGATCCTCGGCCTCTGCTTCTGCCTTTGCGCCCTCTTGCTCGCCGGCCTGCCGCCGCTCTCCGGCTTCGTCGCCAAGTTCGCAATCCTCGGCGGTCTCTTCGGCCTGTCGGGAGCGGAAGCCGCCCCGGCGGTCTCCGCCGCCGACTGGACCTATGTCACGCTGCTGATCGTTTCCGGTCTCGCCGCGATGATCGCAATGAACCGCGTCGGCATCCGCACCTTCTGGGCGTCGATCGAAAACACCGTGCCGCGCGTCGTGGTCATCGAGATCACCCCCGTCGTCGTGTTGCTCGCTGCCTGCATCTTCTTAAGCGTGCAGGCCGGGCCGGCGATGCGCTACATGCAGGCAACAGCGGATTCGCTGTTCGATCCTGCGGGTTATACGGAACGGGTGCTCTCAGCGCCGCGGGCGGGAGGGCAATAGGCGATGCGCACCTGGCTCCCCTATCCCCTGCTCTCCGTCGGGCTGCTCATCATCTGGCTCCTGCTCAATCAGTCGGTTGCGCCCGGCACCTTCCTGATGGGGACGGTACTGGCAACCGGTCTTGGCTGGGTGACGCTGAAGCTTGGCCTCGTGCGCTCGCACCCGCGCCGGGTTCTGTTGATCGTGCGCTTCGGCTTTGCCGTCGCCGTCGACGTGATCCGCTCGAACATCGCCGTCATCGCCGTCATCCTGCGTGGCCAGCGCCGACCGCCGAACTCGGGCTTCCTGACCATCGATCTCGATCTGGAAGACGAAAACGCCCTGGCGCTGCTTGCCTGTGTCATGACAGCGACGCCGGGAACGGCCTGGCTCGAATACGATCGCGGCCGCAAGTCCCTGCTCTTCCACGTGCTCGACATGGAGAACGAGGACATCTGGCTCGATACGGTCAAGCGCTATGAGACCGCCCTGAAGGAGATATTCGGATGATGGAACTTTCAATCATCTGGTCGATCCTGATTGCCCAGATCATGCTCGGCCTGGCGATGGCTTTTGCCTTCTATCGCATGGTGAGGGGACCGCGCGCCCAGGACCGCATCCTCGGCCTCGACACGCTCTATATCAACGCCATGCTGATGCTCTTGACCTTCGGCATCCGCACGGCCAACTCGCTCTATTTCGAGTCCGCCCTGATCGTGGCTTTGATCGGCTTCGTCTCGTCGATCGCCTTCGGCAAGTTCCTGATGCGCGGGGAGATCATCGAATGAGCCACCTCACCGACCTTCCCGTCTGGGCCGCCGTTCTCATCTGCGGGCTCACCGTCCTCGGCGCCGCAGTGGCGCTGATCGGCTCAGTCGGCCTGCTCCGGTTCACCAGCTTCTACGAGCGCCTGCACGCACCGACGCTGGCGACCAGCGGCGGCGTACTGATGATCTGCACCGCCTCTATCATCTGCTTTGCCGTGCTGCAGAGCCGCTGGGTATTCCACGAAATCCTGATCATCGTCTTCGTCGTCGCCACCACTCCGGTGACACTGATGCTGCTTGGACAGGCAGCGCTCTACCGCGACCGCGTCGAGGAAAAGCGCGGCGTCCCGCTCAAGCAGCGGCCGCCGCGCGAAGAAACGGCAGAATAGGTTTCAAAACCCTCTCAGCGGGAAACTTAGGCCGACCCCCGAGGGAGTGCGGCCTATTCGCCGCGCCCTCTGAAGCGCCGCTGATAGGCGGGATCGTAGAGCGAGCTTTCACGGAAATCAGAGGCTTCGAGCCCCGGACCGACGAAGATCAGTGCCGTACGCTCGATCGGCTCTTCCGCCACCTTGGCGGCGATGTCACCGAGCGTGCCGCGCACCACGCGTTCGTCCGGCCAGGAGGCCTTGACGACGATGGCGACCGGGCAGTCGGCACCGTAGAGCGGCGTCAGTTCCTCGACCACCTGCTGAAGCGCATGGATCGCAAGGTGGATTGCCAGCGTCGATCCAGTAGCGCCGAAAGCGGAAAGCGTTTCTGAGTTCGGCATCGGCGAGGCGCGGCCCGAAACGCGGGTCAGCACCAGGCTCTGGGCCACCGCCGGAATGGTCAGTTCGCGACCGAGCGCTGAAGCCGCCGCCGCAAAGGAAGGAACGCCCGGCGTCATCGTATAGGCGATGCCATGCTTCTCGAGCCGGCGGATCTGTTCGGCCACAGCACTCCAGACCGAGAGGTCGCCCGAATGAAGCCGCGCCACGTCGAGCCCTTCGGCTTCGGCCTTCACATACTCCGCCTCGATCTCGTCGAGCGACATCGGTGCCGTATCGACAATGCGGGCGCCCGGCGGGCAATATTGCAGCAGCTCCGGCGAGACGATCGAGCCGGCGTAGAGGCAGACCGGGCAGCGCCCGATCAGGTCGCGACCGCGCACCGTGATCAGGTCTGCGGCTCCCGGGCCGGCGCCGATGAAATGTACCGTCATAGGTTACTCTTTCTTTTTCTTGCGCAGTTCCGGACCCAAAACCGCGTCACACTTTCGCTGGAACTGCTTTAGCCCTTCGTCCACGACCATTGGGTGACCGGCATGGCCGGCTTCCAGCCGGTCATGCCACCGATCGGTCCTGCACGCGCGATATCGATGCGGATCAGCGAACCGCCGAGCCGCGCGTGATGATCGAGCAGCACCGCTTCCATGTCCGTCGTCACCGCGTTTGCAACCAGCCGTCCGCCTGACTTGAGCGCCTCGATCGCTGCTTCCATGACGCCGTCTTCGCTGCCGCCGCCGCCGATGAAGATCGCGTCCGGTTGTGGCAGGCCGGCAAGCGCCGCCGGCGCCTCGCCTTCGACAACCGTCAGCCCGGGCACGCCGAACATCGTCGCGTTGCGGCCGATGCGCGCTGCCCGCTCCGGCTCCACCTCGATGGTGATCGCCTGCATGGTCGGATCGGCGAGCATCCATTCGATGCCGATCGAGCCGGAGCCACCGCCGATGTCCCATAGCAGTTCGCCCTTGCGCGGTGCGAGTGCCGACAGCGTCAGCGCCCGGACCTCGCGCTTGGTGATCTGCCCGTCATGTTCGAACAGCGCATCGTCGCGGCCGGCGGCAAGCGGCAGGATGCGCGCGCCCTCGTCGGCCGCCACCTCAATGGCGCAGACGTTCAAAGGATGCACGAGGCCGAGCATGAAGCGCGCGGCGATCTGCGTCGTCACCCGTTCGCCGGCGCCGCCCAGCGCTTCGAGCACGGTCAGTCGCGACTGACCGAAGCCGCTTGAAACCAGAAGCTCGGCAAGGTCTCGCGGACCCGCGCCGTCCGACGTGAGCGTAAGCACACGCGCCCCCGGATGCAAATGCGGTCGCACCAGATCCAGCGGCCGCCCATGTACGGAGACGAGCGTCGCATCCTGCAGCGCCCAGCCGAGGCGCGAGGCGGCAAGACTGATCGACGACGGCGCCGGAAGCGTGCGTATTTCGGCCGAGGCGATGCGGCGCGCCAGCGTCACGCCGACGCCGAAGAAGAACGGGTCGCCCGAGGCAAGCACCACCACCGGGCTGCCGCGACGCGCGACGATCTCGACGACCGAGCGTTCGAGGGGGCTTAGCCAATTGTGCGCTTCGCCGGTGATGAGGGAGGCGGCGAGCTCCAGATGACGATGGCCGCCGTAGACGACCGGCGCTTCGCCGATCAGCCGCTTGGCCTCGTCGCCGAGACCCGCTACACCATCCTCACCGATACCGATGACGGTCAGCCAGGGGGAGACGATGGCGGGTTCGCTGTTCGACACGTCAGCCATGGAAAAACCTCGTATTCTGATTTTGGGTGGCACCACCGAGGCACGCGAACTCGCGCGCCGCTTGGCCGAAGATGTCCGCTACGACACCGCCATCTCGCTGGCCGGCCGCACCGCGGACCCGCGGCCGCAGCCGGTCAAGACGCGCATCGGCGGCTTTGGCGGCGCCGATGGGCTGGCGCATTTCCTGCATGACGAAAACATCGCGCTGCTGGTCGATGCGACGCACCCCTTTGCCGCACGCATTTCGCACAACGCCGCGGACGCAGCGCAAAGAACCGGCGTTGCGCTTATCGCCCTCCGCCGACCGGAATGGGTGCCCCTGCCTGGCGACCGCTGGACTGCTGTCGATAGCGTTGTCGAGGCCGTCAGCGCGCTCGGTGATCGGCGACGCCGCGTCTTCCTGGCGATAGGTCGACAGGAAGCTTTCCACTTCGAGGTCGCGCCGCAGCACAGCTACGTCATCCGCAGCGTCGATCCGGTGACGCCGCCGCTTAATCTGCCCGACCAGGAGGCGATCCTGGCGACCGGTCCCTTTGCGGAAGCCGATGAAGCCACGTTGCTCAGGAGCCGGCAGATCGATGTGATCGTCGCCAAGAACAGTGGCGGCAGCGCCACCTACGGCAAGATTGCCGCAGCGCGCCGGCTCGGCATCGAGGTGATCATGGTCGAGCGGCGCAAGCCCGCGGACGTGCCGACGGTCGGCAGTTGCGACGAGGCACTCAACCGCATCGCTCACTGGCTCGCCCCTGCATAGAAGCGCGGCGTGTAGACGAGATCGGGTTGGCCGTCGCGCTCGACGATTCGCGTCTCCGGCGAGCCGATGATGACGCATGTCGCCATGTCGGCGCGGTTGGCATCGGCCTCGCCGAGCGGCATCACCGCGATCCGTTCGTCCGGCCGCCCGGCCGCACGGCCGAAGATGACCGGAACCGTTGCCGGCAGAACGCTGCGCAGAAGCTCGAAGGCCTCACCGAGCTGCCAGGGCCGCGCCTTGCTGATCGGATTGTAGAGGGCAATGACGAAGCCCGCTTCCGCCGCCAGCCTGAGGCGCCGGGTGATGACTTCCCAGGGCTTCAGATTGTCGGAAAGCGAGATCGCACAGAAATCATGACCGAGCGGCGCGCCGATGCGGGCGGCAACGGCGAGCATCGCGGTCACGCCGGGCGTGATCACCAGTTCAACCGACTTCCATTCCGCTGGTCCTTTGTCGATCGCCTCGCAGACGGCGGCCGCCATGGCAAAGACACCGGGATCGCCACCGGAGACCATGCAGACCTTCACGCCTGCCGCAGCCCGCGTCAGCGCGACCTGTGCCCGATCGAGCTCCTCGCGGTTGTCCGAGGCGACACGGATCTGATCCGGTCTGAGGTTCAGCCGGTCGAGATAGGGAAAGTAGCCGTAAAACTCCTGAGCGGCCGCAACGGCTTCCGCCGTTTCCGGCGTCATCTGCTTGGCGCTGCCCGGTCCGGTACCGACGACATAGAGCGTACCGGTCATGGTCGGTCCTTCCAGCCGGGAACGAGCACCAGCGAGAAATAGGGCGCCTCGTCGTCGGCCTTTTCCGCAAGAGCCGTCATCGCCGCGTTCTTCATCGTGCCGCGTTCGACATAGACGGCCTGGTCGAGACGGCCGGAGGCAGCGAGCGCCCGACGGATCTTCGGCAAATTGCGCCCGACCTTCATGATCACGGCGGCTTCGGTATCCGCAAGCCTGCGGCCGAGCTCGGCCTCGGCCATGGTGCCCGGAAGCACCGAGAGCACGTCGTCGCCCTGCACCAGCGGCAGGCCGGCAAGCGACCAACAGCCGGACATGGCGGTAATGCCGGGGATCACCTCGACCGGGAAACGATTGGCGAGCCGCACATGCAGATGCATGTAGGAACCATAGAACAGCGGGTCGCCTTCACTGAGCACGGCGACCGTGCGCCCGGCGGCAAGATGCGCCGCTACCGCTTCGGCCGACGCATTGTAGAAGTCGGTGATCTGGGTCTTGTAGGCGCCATCGTCCTTGTCGATTTCGGTCGTCACCGGATAGTATAGCGGCAGCTCGACAAGATCGGGCTTCAGCAGACCCTCGACCACCGCGCGGCCGTTACCGCTTCGCCCGGCCTTGGCGAAATAGGCAAGCACATCGGCTTGCCCGAGCGCCTTCACCGCCTTGACCGTCAAAAGTTCCGGATCACCGGGGCCGGTCCCAACACCGATCAGGCGCCCCACGCCGACGCCGCTCACAGGCCCGGCCTCGCGAGCGAGTTGAGCGCTGCCGCCGTCATGGCGCTGCCGCCGAGCCGGCCGCGCACGATGGCGAAGGGAACGCCATAGGAATTCTCGGCCAACGCATCCTTCGATTCCGCCGCGCCGACGAAACCGACGGGCATGCCGAGGATTGCCGCCGGCTTCGGCGCGCCGTCGCGCAGCATTTCCAAGAGGAAGAACAGCGCCGTCGGTGCGTTGCCGATCGCGACCACCGAACCGGCCAGCCGCTCGCTCCAGAGCTTCAGGGCTGCGGCGGAGCGGGTGTTGCCGATCTCGGCCGCAAGTGCGGGCGTGCGAGGATCGCGCAGCGTGCAGATCACCTCGTTGCCGGCCGGCAGACGGGCGCGGGTGACACCGTGCGCAACCATCTCGGCATCGCAGAGGATCGGCGCACCGGCTTTCAGCGCCGCACGGGCCGAGCTTACGAAATCGGGAGAAAACACGAACTGCCTGGTCGCCTCGACGGAACCGCAGGCGTGCACCATGCGCACCGCCAGATCCGCTTCCTCTTCGGAGAAGCGCGACAGATCGGCCTCGGCGCGGATGATGGCGAAGGAACGCTCGTAGATGGCGTTGCCATCGCGAATGTAATTATACTCAGGCATGTCTATCCCTGTTCGAACGCTGCCGAGACGCGCGCAGCTCCGAGCCGTGTAAGACAGGACTGCGCCGATTCGCCAGCGTCTTTGTTTTGCCGCACCAGCCGGCCGAGCCGGGCAAGGGCGGATCCCATTCCATTCTCATCGGTGTAAGCGCTTGGCAAGCCATTGGCAGCCCCATTTACGACAAGCCCGTATCCTGATGGCGCACCGACAAGCGTCAGTTCGGACGGCTTCGGCCGGGCGCAACCCTTGGCGCAGCCGGAGAGATGCACGGTGAGCGACCCGTCGAGCAATTCCGGCGCCGTCTCGACGAGGCGCTCGGCCATGCCCTTGGTTTCCATCCACGCCGAGGCGCAACCCTTGCTGCCGGCGCAGGTGGCGATCGCATTGCGCGGATCCTGCTCGGCAATGCGAAAACCGTGTGACGCTGCCAGGCTCTGCGCCACAGCCGCGGTCTCGGGGCAAAGGCCGAGGACGAAGAAGGCGTGCCCGGGCGCAAGCCGGATCGCATTGGCGCCAAGCGCCTGGACCTGATGCAGGTAGGATGCCAGCGCGGCGGCCTCCACCTGAGCAAAGGCCAGACCGAGGCCGAGAACGGTGTCGGCGTTACCCAGCGCATGAATGCCGGGTATTGCGGCCGAACGCGGAGCGGCCGGGCGTTCGGACGATGTCTCACAGCGACAGAGCGCGCGGATTTCCGACGGGTCCAGATCGCGCCCGCGCATCGTCGTGCCCAGGCTCGCCAGTTTCTCGAGAATGGTGATCAGGGCCGGCACGACCGCGTTGCCGGCCAACGTCCCGACGATCGATGCCTTCGTTGACGTGCCGCCAAGCGACAGCACCCAGGCCACCCCCACGACAGTCGAAACCGCCTGAAGGCGAATGTCGGCGACGACAGCGCCGAGACCAAACCGGCCACCGCTATCGATGACGACGGATAATTTGGGTGCAAGCTTCAACGGCACCTGGCGCACATCCAACGCTTCACGAAGCTCAGTGGCAATCGGCCGCGGATCGGCGATCTCGTCCGGGTCGATGCCGGCCAGGGGCGGCACCTCGATCGCGAGCCCCTCGGCAATGGCGATCTCCGCATCGCCGATCGCCTGCGCCAGCCTTGGCACCGAAGCCGCGCTCAGGCCGCGAAGCTGCAGGTTTCCGCGCGCGGTAATCTCGATGATGCCATTGCCGAAGCGCTCGGCAGCCGTGGCAAGGGCAATGACCTTCGGCAGCGTCAGGCTGTCATCCGTTGGCCTCACCCTCACGAGCAGGCCGTCGCCGGTCTGCATCGGCTCTGCCAAGGACGGGCAGGCGCCGCGGCGCATCGAAGCGACGGTGCCGGCATCTCCGGTCAATGGAAGGGCGCAGCTGGTCATCAAATCCGTCATCACTTGAGGTTCTCCTCCCTGAAGAAGCCTCTTAAGACGCTATAACACAGCCGCAAACCTTGAGTGAGATCAAACACGACGCAGATCGGCCCTCCCCGTCACTCGTCGAAGTCGGCGCCCTTGCGCAGGAGATAGATGTCCATGATCCATCCCATCTTCGCGCGCGCCGCCGCCCGCGTTTCAAGGATCCGGTCCTTCACCTCAGCCACGCGGCCGGAAATGACGATCTCATCCCGCGTGCCGAGATAGGCGCCCCAATAGATCTCCGCCTCCGGGTCCTCGACCCGCTGAAACGCCTGTTCGCCATCGAGCATGACGACCGAGGTCTGGCTCTTCTCGGGAAAGCTTTCGTGCAGCCGACGCCCCGTGGTGATCTCCACCGGCTTGCCGACGAGGTTCAGCGGAATGCGGTGGCTGGCGCAAAGCGCCTGCAGACTGGTGATCCCGGGAATGACGTCGTAGGCGAAGGCGAGCTCACCGCGTGCCTTGACCCGCTCGACGATGCGAATGGTGCTGTCATAGAGCATCGGGTCGCCCCAGACGAGAAACGCGCCAGTTCCCTCTTCGCCCAACTCCTTCGACAGAAGCGCTTCGTAAATCCCAGCGATCTGGGCGTGCCAGTCATCGACGCTGCCGTCATAGCTGACGCCTTCGGTGCGCCGCACGGGCACCGCGAACTCGACGGTGCGGCTGTCCTTGCGCGTGACGTAGCGGGCGCAGATGTCGCGGCGCACTTCGGCAAGCTCGGTCTTCTTCGCTCCCTTGGTCGGGATAAAGAGCACGTCGGCGCAGTTCAGCGCGTTGATCGCCTGCACGGTCATGTGTTCGGGATTGCCCGAACCGATGCCGATGATCAGAATTTTGCGCATGCCCGCCTCCGCCATTTCGTTCGGGCGTCTTAGGCGGATCGCCGCCGCCAAGGCAAGACCTCAGGGCGACGACAAAGCCGTCATTC
The DNA here is from genome assembly GCF_014852035.1 of Ensifer sp. ENS03. Lineage (NCBI taxonomy): Bacteria > Pseudomonadati > Pseudomonadota > Alphaproteobacteria > Hyphomicrobiales > Rhizobiaceae > Ensifer > Ensifer sp. ENS03. Next base: position 382,193 of record NZ_JACVAV010000005.1, read on the forward strand.
GCGCCAAGCCTTCAGTTGATGTCCGCTGCCGGATTTTCCGGCAGCCGCCAGTCGATCGGATCGAAGCCTTTGCTTTCGAGGAAGGCATTGGCCTGGGAAAAATGCCGGCAGCCGAGAAAGCCGGAATGGGCTGAGAGCGGCGACGGATGTGGTGCCCTCAGGACAAGATGGCGCGAGCGGTCGACGAAGGCCGCCTTCTTCTGCGCATAGGAGCCCCAAAGCATGAAGACGACGGGATGCTCGGCCTCGTTGACCGCACGGATGATCGCATCCGTGAACTTTTCCCAACCGTGACCCTGGTGTGATGCCGCGTTGCCGCGCTCTACCGTCAGCACGCTGTTGAGGAGCAGCACACCTTGCTTCGCCCAGCTTTCGAGAAAGCCGTGTCGCGCCGGCGGAATGCCGAGATCGGTATTCAGTTCCTTGTAGATGTTGACGAGCGAGGGCGGCGTCCGGACACCGGGGCGAACGCTGAAGCAGAGCCCATGCGCCTGGCCGTCACCGTGATAGGGATCCTGGCCGAGAATGACCACGCGCACCTTGTCGAGCGGCGTCAGGTCGAGCGCGCGAAAATATTCAGGCCCGCGAGGGAAAATCTGCCGGCCCTCGTTCTTCTGGGCCACGAGGAACTGCTTGAGGTCAGCCATGTAGACGCTGGCGAATTCCGGTGCCAACGCTTCCTTCCAGCTTTCTTCAAGCTTCACTGCCGTTTCCATTGCACGTCCGCTCCATGTCAGGGGATCGAGGCCGCAATTTAGGCCGCCCTGACATCATCGCAAGCCCAATCGCGCCCGCCGCAGGAATGCTGCACCGGTTTTGCCGGGCGGCCACAACCACACGGGTATTACGCTAGCCCTTTTGAGGAGCATTGTATTTCAACAGATACAACGGTAATCAGGAGGCGATATCGTTGTATCCTAAGAGATATCACGCATCGTTGGAGGGAAATCGATGATCAAGAGAAGAGACTGGCTGAAGGGACTGGTGCTGGCGCTCGGCCTCGCCTGGGCCGGCGCAAGTGTTCTGCCGGCGTCCGCACAGGCGGAAGAAAAGGTGACGGTCTTTGCGGCTGCGAGCCTGAAGAACGCGCTCGATGCGATCAATGCCGAGTGGCAGAAGGAAAGTGGCAAGGAAACGACCGTTTCCTACGCGGCCAGCTCGGCACTGGCCAAGCAGGTGGAACAGGGCGCGCCCGCCGACGTCTTCATCTCTGCCGACCTCGCCTGGATGGACTACCTCGCCGAAAAGAAGCTGATCAAGGACGACACCCGCGCAAACCTGCTCGGCAACCGCATCGTGCTCGTCTCCGGCAGCCAGGACGCTGCCCCGGTCGAAATCAAGCAGGGCTTCGATCTCGCTGGCATTCTCGGTGACGGTCGCCTTGCCATGGGTGCCGTCGATTCCGTTCCGGCCGGCAAGTACGGCAAGGCTGCGCTCGAAAAGCTCGACGCCTGGAAGGCCGTGGAGGCCAAGGTCGCCGGCGCTGAAAGCGTTCGTGCCGCCCTCCTGCTCGTTTCGCGCGGCGAAGCGCCGTACGGCATCGTCTACCAGACCGATGCCGCGGCAGACCCGGGCGTCAAGGTCGTCGGCACCTTCCCGGAAGACAGCCATCCGCCGATCATCTACCCGATCGCGATCACGGCCGAGAGCAAGAGCCCTGATGCGGCCGCCTATATCAACTTCGTCAAGTCGGCAAAGGCTGCTGAACTCTTTGAAAAGCAAGGCTTCACAGTCCTGAAGTAACCGGCTGAAATAGGCGCTAGTGCCGTCTGTCCAGAGGCAGGCGAAGCATCTAACGTCATGTTCGCGTCGCCCGCGCCCAAACGCGGGCGACGCGAACATTTGTCAGAGGCATAGGGGGCAGACAGCCGCGTCCCATAAGCCTCGTATCGGGGAGCGATATCCATTGGACTGGCTTGCAGTGAGCGATGCGGAATGGACGGCGATCCTGTTGAGCCTGCGTGTCGCAACCGTCGCAATGATCTGCAGCCTGCCCTTCGCACTCGTGGTCGCCATGCTACTTGCCCGCGGGCGCTTCTGGGGCAAGACACTGCTGAACGGCCTCGTTCATCTGCCGCTGATCCTGCCGCCTGTCGTCACCGGCTTCCTGCTGCTGCTGCTTTTCGGCCGCCGCGGCCCGCTCGGCGCCTTCTTCGCCGATTATTTTGGCCTCGTCTTTTCCTTCCGCTGGACCGGTGCTGCCCTTGCCTGCGCCGTCATGGCCTTCCCGTTGATGGTGCGCAGCATCCGCCTGTCGATCGAGGCGGTCGACCGCAAGCTCGAGGACGCGGCGACCACGCTCGGCGCCAGCCCCCTCTGGGTCTTTGCCACCGTCACGCTGCCGCTGATCATTCCCGGCATCATCGCCGGCATGATCATCGCCTTTGCCAAGGCGATGGGCGAGTTCGGCGCCACGATCACCTTCGTCTCCAACATTCCCGGCGAAACGCAGACGCTTTCGGCCGCCATCTACACCTTCACCCAGGTGCCCGGTGGCGATGCCGGCGCCATGCGGCTGACAATCATTTCCGTCATCATTTCCATGGCCGCGCTGATCCTCTCGGAACTGCTGGCGACATTTGCCGCGCGCCGGGTGGCAGCCCAATGAGCCTTACCGTCGAAGCTCATCATCAACTCGGCAATTTTGCGCTCGACGCCGCCTTCACCTCGGATGGAGGCGTGACCGCACTGTTCGGCCGCTCCGGCTCCGGCAAGACCTCGCTCATCAACATCATCGCCGGGCTTCTGAAGCCCGAAAGCGGACGTGTCCTGCTCGATGGCGACGTTATCGCCGACAGCGAGAGGAGAATCTTCACGCCGGTGCATCGCCGGCGCTTCGGCTATGTCTTCCAGGAGGCGCGGCTGTTTCCGCATTTGAGTGTACGCCGCAACCTCGCCTATGGCCGCTGGTTCGCCGGCAAGAGCGGCACCGGCAATGAGTTTACCCGCATCGTCGACATGCTCGGCATCGGCCATCTGCTCGATCGGAGCCCGTCGGCTTTATCCGGCGGCGAGCGCCAGCGCGTCGCGATCGGACGGGCGTTGCTCGCGGCACCGCGGCTGCTGCTGATGGACGAACCGCTCGCCGCCCTCGACGAGGCGCGCAAGGCGGAGATCCTGCCCTATCTCGAACGGCTGCGCGACGATGCGCGCATCCCGATCGTCTATGTCAGCCATTCCGTCAGCGAAGTCGCCCGGTTGGCCCGGCGCGTGGTCGTGCTCGAAAGCGGTCGGGTCACCGCATCGGGCGCGGCCGCCGAGGTGTTGAGCGCGCCCGCCGCAACGCTTGCCACCGGCAGGCGCGAGGCCGGTGTCCTGCTGGAGGGCGAAGTCGAGGGAACCGATCCGGTGCACGAACTGACGACCGTCCGGGTCGGGCGGGAACGGCTGCGCATCGCTGGTGTCAGCGCGACGGCCGGCGTCAGGCTTCGCCTGCACATCGCCGCCCGCGACGTCATGCTGGCGACCTCAAGGCCAGTGGAAATCAGTGCGCTCAATGTGCTCGAAGGGCGCATTCTGACGCTGACATCGGAGGAGGATGGCAGCGTCGATGTCCGGGTGACTTGCGGCGATGCGACGATTGCCGCCCGCATCACCCGCTTTTCCTGCGACGCGCTGCAGCTTGTTCCCGGCAAAACCGTCTATGCCGTCATCAAGTCGGTCGCGATCGATCACTAAAGCCTGTCGCATGAAAACGCATTCGCGCGCCAGGCTCTAAGCTCTTGTTTTTATGCATGTCGTTGCCGCGATACCGCTGCACACTTTTGCGCGACATGCATTAGGCCTTTTTGGAAACAGCCTCGGCCGTATCGAACGCCGGTGTATCGCTGCTCCGAACGGATTCGAGCCAGGCCAGATCCTCGCCGATCGCAAGGCGCGCCTTCTCCTCCATCTCGCGGTAGCGCCGGATAAGCTCTTCGCCGAACGGCGTCACCAGGGCTCCGCCACCCTGCTTGCCGCCGCGCTGTGATTCTACCGAAGGCTCGCTGAACATCCGGTTCAGGGCATCGACCAGCAGCCAGGCGCGGCGGTACGACATGTCCATCGCCCGGCCGGCGGCGGAGATGGAGCCGGTCTCGCGGATCAGTTCGAGCAAGAGGATCTTGCCGCGGCCGAGCCGGTCGGCGGGCGGAAAATCGATGCGCAGGACGGGGCGAAGATCGGGGCGGCTCTCACTCATGCGCGCGAGCATAGAAGCACGCGCAAAATTCCGAAAGACCGTCTCGCGGCGAACCGGACGGGTTGGCGATAAAAGATTGCCAGCAACCGAGCGCCGGCCGACGACGGCCAGATTGCAGGTCTTGATCTCGCGGCGGCGGCATGCACCGATGGCCTCGACACCTCCTGCCCGAAAGTGCCCTCCCCATGCCCGGTCCCACGCTCGATCCGATCGCCACAGACACCACCCTGCCCGCCAGGGCTGACGTCGTCATCGTCGGCGGCGGCATCATCGGCGTCAGCACCGCCCTCTTCCTTGCCGAACGCGGTATCGACGTCGTGCTCTGCGAGAAGGGCACGCCCGGCGCCGAGCAATCGAGCCGCAACTGGGGCTGGGTTCGGGTGATGGGCCGTGACGAGCGCGAAATCCCGCTGGCGATCGAGGCGCTGAAGATCTGGGACACGCTCGACACGCGCATCAATGGCGAGACCGGCTTTCGCCGCAGCGGCATCCTCTATGTCTCCGAGAATGAGCGCGACATCGCCAATCGCGACGCCTGGCTTGCCATGGCCCGACCCTACGGCGTCGACAGCGTGCAACTCAGTTCCGACACGACAGAGGCGATGATGCCGGGCGCCGCCATCCGCTACCAAGGCGGGCTCTTCACGCCGAGCGACGGCCGGGCAGAACCGCAGAAGGCGGTGCCCGCGATTGTCGCCGGTGCACGCCGCGCCGGTGCCCGTATCCTGACGGGCTGCGCCGTGCGCGGGGTCGAAAAGGCAGCGGGCCGGATCTCCGCCGTCGTCACCGAGAGAGGCCGCATCGAGACGTCGACCGTCATCGTCGCCGGCGGCGCCTGGTCCAGGCTCTTTCTCAAAAGCCTCGGCATCCGGCTGCCGCAGCTGAAGGTGCGGAATACGGTGTTGAGAACCGGGCCGGTCTCCGGCGGTCCGGAAGGGGCCGGCGCAACCGCGACCTATGCCTATCGCAAGCGCCTCGATGGCGGTTACACGATTGCCGACGGTGCCGCCAACCTGCACGCGGTCGTGCCCGACAGCTTCGCATTCTTCCGCGATTTCCAGCCGGCGCGAAAGGCGGAGGGCGATGCCGTGCAGGTGGGCATCAACGCCCAGAGCTGGAACGAATTGTTCGAGATCGGCACCGTCCCGCTCGACCGGCCCGGCGCCTTCGAGCGCCACCGCGTGCTCGATCCCAATCCGGATTCGCGGCGCGCCCTGCGGGCCCTCGACGCCGCCGGCAGGGCCTTGCCATTCCTGCGCAAAACCAAGGTGCAACAGATATGGGGAGGACTGATCGATGTGATGCCCGATGCCGTCCCCGTCATCTCACCCGCCGAAACCGTTCCGGGCCTCATTGTCGCGACGGGTTTTTCCGGCCACGGTTTTGGCATCGGGCCTGGCGCCGGACACCTCGTCGCCGACCTCGTAACGGGCGAGAAACCGATCGTCGATCCGACGCCATTCCGGCTCTCGCGCTTCCTCGATGGAACGCCGATCACCATCGCCCCGCCGGTCTGAACGCTACCGCCGACGGATCGCCGCGAAAGAAAATTACCGGCAACGACCGGCAGGAAGGTGAACGACACAACGCGTGGGCGCACTCCCGGCAGGATTCTATCTTTCTTCGCCTGCCCCTGCCCCGCAACACGGAAAGACCTTCATAAGCCCCGGAACTCGTGGCAGTCTGTGAGCATTCCCGTCGGGAGAGCGGGGGCTTTTAGGAGGAGTCTGTGCAGACCTTGGGCGGAGGAGCCTTGCCGGTCACATTGCACGTCCTCGTACACCTCAGGCCCATCGTTATCCCGTCCCAGAGCATTTCCAGCGAGGGTCCTAGCGCCTTTGCGTCCGGAAATGCGTGAGAACAGAAATGAAGAGCGGTTCGACTCGAACCGATCTTGATTTGGTGCACTGCGCACTCCGGAGGAGGCCGGAAACCGCATGAGCGATCTCGATCGACTTAGCCTGCATGTCCCCGAACCCGCCGTTCGGCCCGGCGGCCAGCCGGATTTCTCCAACGTCAAGATCCCGAAGGCTGGCTCCGTGCCGCGCCCGGAGGTGGACGTCGCGCCGGAAGAGATGCGCGACCTCGCCTATTCGATCATCCGCGTCTTGAACCGCGACGGCGAAGCGGTCGGCCCCTGGGCCGGGCTGCTTTCGGATGACGAGTTGCTCTCCGGCCTCAGGCACATGATGCTGCTGCGCGCCTTCGATGCGCGCATGGTCATGGCGCAGCGTCAAGGCAAGACCTCCTTCTACATGCAGCATCTGGGCGAAGAGGCCGTCAGTTGCGCCTTCCGCAAGGCGTTGGTGAAGGGCGACATGAACTTCCCGACCTATCGACAGGCCGGTCTTCTGATCGCCGACGGCTATCCCATGGTCGAGATGATGAACCAGATCTTCTCGAACGAGAGCGACCCTCTGCGCGGCCGGCAGCTGCCGATCATGTATTCCTCCAAGGAGCATGGCTTCTTCACCATCTCCGGCAACCTCGCCACCCAATATGTGCAGGCGGTCGGCTGGGCGATGGCGTCGGCCATCAAGCGCGACACCAAGATCGCAGCCGCCTGGATCGGCGACGGCTCGACGGCGGAATCGGACTTCCACTCGGCGCTCGTCTTTGCCTCCACCTACAAGGCGCCCGTTATCCTCAACATCGTCAACAATCAGTGGGCGATCTCCACCTTCCAGGGCATCGCCCGTGGCGGCTCCGGCACATTTGCCGCCCGCGGCCTCGGCTTCGGCATCCCGGCGCTGCGCGTCGACGGCAACGACTATCTCGCCGTCTACGCCGTCGCCAAATGGGCGGCCGAGCGCGCCCGTCGCAATCTCGGTCCGACACTGATCGAATATGTCACCTACCGCGTCGGCGCCCATTCGACCTCCGACGATCCGAGCGCCTACCGCCCGAAGACGGAATCGGAAGCCTGGCCGCTCGGCGACCCGGTGCTGAGATTGAAGAAGCACCTGATTCTGCGCGGCGCCTGGTCGGAAGAGCGCCACACCCAGGCGGAAGCCGAGATCCTCGACGAAGTGATCCAGGCCCAGAAACAGGCTGAAGGCCACGGCACGCTGCATGCCGGCGGCAAGCCCTCGGTGCGCGATATCTTCGAGGGCGTCTATGCCGAGATGCCGCCGCACATTCGCCGCCAGCGGCAGAAGGCAGGATACTGATATGGCCAGAATGACAATGATCGAAGCCGTGCGCAGCGCCATGGACGTATCCATGGAGCGCGACGACAATGTCGTCGTCTTCGGCGAGGACGTCGGCTATTTCGGTGGAGTCTTCCGTTGCACGCAAGGCCTCCAGGCGAAATACGGCAAGACCCGCTGTTTCGACGCGCCGATCAGCGAAAGTGGCATCGTCGGCACGGCGATCGGCATGGCCGCCTACGGGCTGAAGCCCTGCGTCGAGATCCAGTTCGCCGACTATATGTATCCGGCCTACGACCAGATCACCCAGGAAGCGGCCCGTATTCGTTACCGCTCCAACGGTGATTTCACCTGCCCGATCGTGCTGCGCATGCCGACCGGCGGCGGCATCTTCGGTGGCCAGACGCATAGTCAGAGCCCGGAAGCGCTCTTCACTCACGTCTGCGGCCTGAAAGTCGTCGTGCCGTCCAATCCCTATGACGCCAAGGGCCTGCTGATCGCCTCGATCGAGGATCCGGATCCGGTGATGTTCCTGGAACCGAAGCGGCTCTACAACGGCCCCTTCGACGGCCACCATGACCGGCCAGTCATTCCCTGGTCGAAACACGATCTCGGCGAGGTGCCGGAAGGCCACTACACCGTTCCGATCGGCAAGGCGGAAGTCCGCCGAGAGGGCTCCGCCGTCACCGTCGTCGCCTATGGCACCATGGTGCATGTGGCGCTCGCTGCTGCCGAGGAAACCGGCATCGACGCCGAGGTGATCGACCTGCGCAGTCTGCTGCCGCTCGACCTCGATACGATCGTCAAGTCGGTCGAAAAGACCGGCCGCTGCGTCGTCGTGCACGAAGCGACGCTGACGTCGGGCTTCGGCGGCGAAGTGGCCGCCCTCGTGCAGGAGCACTGCTTCTACCATCTCGAAGCGCCCGTCGTGCGCGTCGCCGGCTGGGACACGCCCTACCCGCACGCGCAGGAATGGGACTATTTCCCCGGCCCCGCGCGCGTCGGACGCGCGCTCGTCGAAGTGATGGAGGCCTGACATGGGCGAATTCGTAATCAAGATGCCCGATGTCGGCGAAGGCGTGGCCGAGGCTGAACTCGTCGAATGGCATGTGAAGCCCGGTGACCCCGTGCGCGAGGACATGGTGCTCGCCGCCGTGATGACCGACAAGGCGACCGTCGAAATCCCCTCGCCCGTCACCGGCACCGTGCTCTGGCTCGGCGCCGAGGTGGGCGACACCGTTGCGGTGAAGGCGCCATTGGTGCGCATCGAAATCGCTGGCGAAGGGGAAAGCTCGACGGCGGCTGACGACAAGCCGGTTGCCAAGGCGGAAGAGAAGCCCGTTGTAAAGGCCGAGGCGCCCGCACCGGCGGCCAAGCCGGCGCAACCCGCCAAAATCGAGGCAAAAGCACCGGCCGCGAACGGCGTCCAAGCCAACGGCGTGCACCAGACTGGCGAGCGGCTGGAAAAGGCACTGGCTTCGCCCGCCGTGCGCCTGCGCGCCAAGGAAAGCGGCGTCGATCTGCGCCAGGTGACCGGCACCGGTCCGGCCGGCCGCATCACCCATGATGACCTCGACCAGTTCATCGCCCGCGGCGCCCAGCCGGCGCTTGCGCCGGCCGGCCTGCAGCGCAAGACCGCCGTCGACGAGATCAAGGTAACCGGCCTTCGCCGTCGCATCGCCGAGAAGATGTCGCTTTCGACCTTACGCATTCCCCACATCACTTATGTGGAAGAGGTCGATATGACCGCGGTGGAAGAGCTGCGCACCACCATGAACCGCGACCGTAAGCCCGACCAGCCGAAGCTGACGATCCTGCCCTATCTGATGCGGGCGCTTGTCAAGGCGATCGCTGATCTGCCCGCCGTCAATGCCACGTTCGACGACGGCGCCGGCATCATCAGCCGCCATCACGGCGTGCATATCGGCATCGCGACGCAGACGCCGGCCGGCCTCACCGTTCCGGTCGTGCGCCATGCCGAAGCCCGCGGCATCTGGGATTGTGCCAACGAGCTCAATCGCCTCGCGGACGCTGCCCGCACCGGCACGGCCACCCGCGACGAGCTCACCGGATCGACCATCACCATCTCTTCGCTCGGCGCGCTCGGCGGCATCGTCTCCACGCCGGTCATCAACCATCCGGAAGTCGCGATCATCGGCGTCAACAAGCTCGCCGTCCGCCCGGTCTGGGACGGCACGCAGTTCGTGCCGCGCAAGATCATGAACCTGTCCTCGAGCTTCGATCACCGCGTCATCGACGGCTGGGATGCGGCCGTCTTCGTGCAGCGGCTGAAGACCCTGCTCGAAACGCCGGCGCTTATTTTCGTGGAGGCCTGAGGCGATAATGAAGGAAATTTCCTGCAAGCTGCTCGTCATCGGCGCCGGCCCCGGCGGCTATATTTGTGCCATCCGCGCCGGTCAGCTCGGCATCGACACGGTCATCGTCGAAAAGGCGAAGGCCGGCGGCACCTGCCTCAATGTCGGTTGTATTCCCTCCAAGGCCCTCATCCATGCGGCGGAAGAGTTTCATAAGCTGCGCTCGGCCGCTTCCGGCCGCAGCCCGCTCGGTCTGTCGCTCGCCAATCCGACAATCGACCTCGCCCGCACCATCGCCTGGAAGGATGGCATCGTTGGCCGGCTGAACGGCGGCGTCATCGGGCTTTTGAAGAAGGCCGGCGTCAAGGCGGTGATCGGCACCGCCCGTTTCGTCGACGGCAAGACCGTCGATGTCGACACCGAGATCGGACTGCAGCGCATCCGCGCCGAGACGATCGTCATTGCCACCGGCTCGGCGCCGGTCGAGCTGCCCGACCTGCCTTTCGGCGGGTCGATCATTTCCTCGACCGAGGCCCTGTCGCTGAAAAGCGTGCCGAAGAGCATCGCCGTCATCGGCGGCGGTTACATCGGTCTCGAACTTGGCACCGCTTTCGCCAAGCTCGGCAGCCACGTGACCGTACTCGAAGCGCAGCCGCGCATTCTGCCGCTCTATGACGCCGATCTGACGAAACCGATCGCCAAGCGTCTCGGCGAACTCGGCATCGAGGTCTTCACCCAGACGGTCGCCAAGAGCTACTCCACCGAAACCGGCAGCCTGCAAGCCGAACACAACGGCCGCGCAATCGATGTCGCCGCCGAAAAGGTGCTGGTCACCGTCGGCCGCAAACCCGTGACCGAGGGCTTCGGCCTTGAGGAAATCGACCTCGACCGCACCGGCCGCTTCATCCGCATCGACGACCAGTGCCGGACGTCCATGCGCGGCATCTATGCAATCGGCGACGTCACCGGCGAGCCGATGCTGGCGCACCGCGCCATGGCGCAAGGGGAAATGGTGGCGGAGATCGTCGCCGGTCACAAGCGCAACTGGGACAAGCGCTGCATCCCGGCCGTCTGCTTCACCGATCCGGAGATCGTCACCGCAGGGCTCTCGCCCGACGAGGCGCGTGCGAGCGGCATCGAGATCAAGATCGGCCAGTTCCCCTTCCAGGCGAATGGCCGCGCCATGACGACGCTCGCCGAAGACGGTTTCGTTCGCATCGTCGCTCGCGCCGACAACCACCTGGTGCTCGGCATCCAGGCCGTCGGCCACGGCGTCTCGGAACTCTCGGCAAGCTTCAGCCTGGCGATCGAAATGGGCGCGCGCCTCGAAGACATCGCCGGTACGATCCATGCGCATCCAACGCAATCGGAAGCTTTCCAGGAGTCCGCGTTGAAGGCGCTGGGGCACGCGCTGCATATCTGACGTCGAGGGGCGGTTGGGGCAAAAGTGCCCCTCATCCGGCCTGCCGACCACCTTCTCCCCGCCACGCGGGGAGAAGGACACACGCGGGGCACGCACTCGCGCCAACCATTGCCTTTTGCCGTATGGGAGAAAGACATGAGCAGAACTGACCCGATCGTCATCGTTTCGGCGGCCCGCACGCCAATGGGCGCCTTTCAGGGCAGCCTCAAGGATTTGACCGCGCCGGAAATCGGCGCCATAGCGCTCAAAGCCGCACTCGATCGTGCCGGCCTTGATGCTGTCGACGAGGTGTTGATGGGCAATGTGCTGCCGGCCGGCATTGGCCAGAACCCGGCGCGCCAGGCAGCCCTTGGCGCCGGCCTCGGCAAGGAAACGCCGTCGACGACCATCTCCAAGGTCTGCGGCTCCGGCATGAAGGCGCTGATGCTTGGCCACGATGCTCTGCTGTCCGGTAGCGCGTCGGTGCTTGCGGTCGGCGGCATGGAGTCGATGACCAACGCGCCCTATCTGCTGCCGAAAGCGCGCGGCGGCTTCCGCCTGGGTCATGGCGAAGTCAAGGACCACATGTTCCTCGACGGCCTCGAAGACGCCTATTCCGGCCGGCTGATGGGCACCTATGCCGAGGACACGGCCGAGCACTATCAGTTCTCGCGCGCCGATCAGGACGGCTTTGCGCTGCGATCCCTGGAGCGCGCAACCCGCGCAGCCGAGGATGGTTCCTTTGCCGCGGAAGTCGTGGCAGTCGCTGGCGCCGGCAAGCGCCAGACCGCCAATCTCGACCGCGACGAACAGCCGACCAAATCGGATCCGTCAAAGATCCCGAAGCTGAAACCCGCCTTCCGCGACGGCGGCAGCGTGACGGCCGCCAATTCGTCGTCGATATCAGACGGGGCAGCGGCGCTGATCCTGATGCGCGCCAGCGAAGCGGAAAAGCGTGGGCTGACCCCGCTTGCTATCGTCGCGGGCCATGCGGGCCACGCCCAGGAGCCGGCCTGGTTCACGACGGCCCCGATTGGCGCAATCGACAAGCTGCTGGCAAGGCTCGCCTGGGAGAAGGGCAGCGTCGGCCTCTACGAAATCAACGAGGCCTTCGCCGTGGTGGCGATGGCGGCGATCCGCGACCTCGGCCTGTCGGACGAGATCGTCAACATCAACGGCGGCGCCTGCGCACTCGGCCATCCGATCGGAGCATCCGGCGCCCGCATCATCGTGACATTGCTTCACGCCATGCGCGCCAACGGCGTCAAGCGCGGCATCGCCTCGCTCTGCATCGGCGGCGGCGAGGCGACGGCGGTCGGGCTTGAGCTGTTGCAATAGCGTAGCGCGTTCCGGTCGCCTCGCGCTCCAACCTAAGAGAAACGCCGCCGATCGAACCGGCGGCGTTTCTCGTTTTCAGCATGCGATTTGCCTGACGCCTCACCCCATACGCTCGGAAGCATAGGAGCCGGGGCTCGGCGGGAAGACGACGACACGGTTGCCGTTGATGAAGCAACGGTTGTGGATATGGGCGTGCACGGCGCGCGCCAGCACCTGGCTTTCCACGTCGCGGCCGATCGAGACATAGTCTTCGGCGCTCTGGGCGTGGGTGATGCGGGCGATGTCCTGCTCGATGATCGGGCCTTCGTCGAGGTCGGCGGTGACGTAGTGCGCCGTCGCGCCGATCAGCTTCACGCCGCGCTCATAGGCCTGCTTGTAGGGGTTGGCGCCCTTGAACGACGGCAGGAAGGAGTGATGGATGTTGATGATGCGGCCCGACATCTTCTTGCAGAGCGCGTCGGACAGGACCTGCATGTAGCGGGCAAGCACGATCAGTTCGGCGCCGGTCTGGTCGACCAGTTCCAGCAGCTGGGCTTCCGCCTTCGGCTTGTTCTCCTTCGTCACCTTGATGCAGTGGAACGGGATATCGTGGTTGACCACCACCTTCTGGTAGTCGAAGTGGTTGGAGACGACACCGACGATATCGATCGGCAGTGCGCCGATCTTCCAGCGATAGAGCAGGTCGTTGAGGCAATGGCCGAAACGCGACACCATGAGCAGCACCTTCATGCGCTCCTCGCTGTCGCGGATCTCGGCGTTCATGTCGAAGCGCTTCACCACCGCTTCGAAACCTGCCTTCAACTCGTCGAGTTTTGCGCCTTCCTGGCTGATGAAGCTGAGACGCATGAAGAACAGGCCGGTTTCGAGGTCGTCGAACTGCGAACTGTCGGAGATATAACAGCCCTTTTCGGCGAGATAGCCGGTGATCGCGGCGACGATGCCACGGGTGGTCTTGCAGCTGACGTTCAGCACATAGCTTTTCATCGGTATGTCTCTCGCTCCAGAGGTTTTTCCGGCCCCCCTTATACGGCCAGTCATACAAAAACTAGCGCGGCCTTTTCGCCGCCGTCGATCCATTCGCGACATTCGCTTGACGGAACCGGCCAGAGAAGGCGGCCCGCAGGATGCGGGCGCATCCGAAGGTGCAAGGAGAAGGGATCAAGCGGGAAGCCGCGTGGCCCCTCAGCGCGGCGTGCGGTCCGGGTGCGCGCGGGCGAAAGCCTCGATCTCCGCGCAGTTCTGGTCGATCGCGACCAGCTGCGGACAGGCCGAAAGATCGACGTCCCATCGGCGGGCATTGTAGACCTGCGGCACAAGGCAGAAATCCGCCATGGTCGGCATGTCGCCATGGCAGAAGCGCCCGGTCGCGGAATGGTCGAGCAACCGTTCGAAGGCGGCAAGCCCCTCGCCGATGAATTTGCGCATCCAGTTGCGCCGCGCCGCCTCGCTGTCCTCGGCATTGGCCATGACGTGGGACACGACGCTGAGATTGCAGACGGGGTGGATGTCCATGGCGATCGCATAGGACAGGCTGCGCACCCGCTGACGACCGATGGCGTCATCCGGCAGGAAGCCGGAGGTTGCCCGGGTCTCGGCGAGGTACTCGATGATGGCGAGCGATTGCGTGAAGCGCTCGCCATCGATCTCAAGGACAGGCACGAGCCCTTGCGGGTTGCGGACCAGATGGTCCGGCGCCTTGTGTGCCTTGGCAAGCAGGTCGACCGGCACAGAACGATAGCTTTCACCGAGGCTGTTGAGCGCGATGCGCACCCGATAGCTCGCCGACGAACGCCAGTAGTCGTAAAGGACGGTCTCGCTCATGCCTTGCCCGTTCGTGTCAGTCAGCCGTTTCCGACTGTGTTGTAAGCTTCGACGGTCTGTTCGATAGCTCCGAAGATGGAATGACCGGTTTTGTCCTTCATCTCGATGCGCACGACGTCGCCGACCCTCAGGAACTGGGTTTTCGGCGCACCGCCGGCGATCGTCTCGATCATCCGGAGTTCAGCGATGCAGGAATAGCCGGCACCGCCTTCCGCAACAGGCTTGCCCGGTCCGCCGTCGAGCTTGTTGGAAACGGTGCCCGAACCGATGATCGTGCCGGCGGAAAGCGGCCGGGTCTTGGCCGCATGCGCGACCAGCTGCGCAAAATCGAAGGTCATGTCGATGCCGGCATTGGCGCGGCCGAAGGGTTTGCCGTTGAGGTCGACTTGGAGCGGCAGGTGCAGCTTGCCGCCGTCCCAGGCGTCGCCCAGTTCATCCGGCGAAACGGCAACCGGCGAAAAGGCCGACGACGGCTTTGACTGGAAGAAACCAAAACCCTTGGCAAGCTCGGCCGGGATCAACCCGCGCAGCGACACGTCGTTGACGAGCATGACGAGCTGGATCGCCGCCCGTGCCTCGTCGATGGTCGCACCCATCGGCACGTCGTCGACGATGACGGCGACCTCGCCCTCCATGTCGACGCCAAAGGTCTCGTCGGCAAGCGGGATCGGATCGCGCGGCGCAATGAAGCTGTCGGAGCCGCCCTGGTACATCAAGGGATCGGTCCAGAAGCTTGAAGGCATCTCGGCATTGCGGGCCTTGCGCACCAGCTCGACGTGATTGACGTAGGCCGAGCCGTCGGCCCATTGGTAAGCGCGCGGCAACGGCGACAGCGCATCATGTTCATGGAAGCGGATCGTCGGCTGCGAACCGGTCTCGATCCCTTCGGCGACGCGCGCAAGCCGAGGGCCCGCATGCGCCCAGTCGTCGAGCGCTGCCTGCAGCGTGCGGGCGATGTGCCCGACCTCCGAGCAGCGGGTAAGATCGCGGGAGACGACCACGAGCTTTCCGTCGCGCGTACTGTCCTTGAGTGTCGCCAGTTTCATGCAGTCCTCCCTCTCAAACTTCTCATTGTTCCAGACCGAAGACCGCTTCGCGGCCGTCGCGGAATTTCTTTACGCGGACGAATCGTCCGCAATCTTCACAACAAGGCCGTCGGTGGCGATCGTCAAGGCGCCCGCCCAGTTTTTGCGAGCCGCCGCAATCCAGTGGGCCTCAGATATCTCGGGGTCGTCGGCGGGGATGAGGTGATGCAGCACCAGCCGGCCGACGCCGGCAGCCGCCGCGATCGCCGCCGCCTGTTCGGCGAAACTGTGGCTCGCCAGCAGATGCTCCTTCAGCCGCGCGCCATTGCCGGTGCGCGCCACCAGCCGGTCGACGCCTTCGGCGAGCATCGCCTCATGCACGAGGATGTCAGCTCCTTTGGCGAAATCAGCAAGCGGTGGGAAATAGGCCGTATCGGACGAGAACACGACCGAGCCTTCCGCATCGTCGAACCGAAGCGCAAAGCAATCGGTCACCGGCGGATGGTCGACGCGCAGCGCCGAGAGCGTCAGGCCGTTCTCGGAGAAGATCTCGCCTTCCGAAAACTCGATGACCTCGACCAGCATCCGCAGGTCGGGCCGGCCCTCATCGACGATACGGATCTCGATGTCGAAGGCCATCGATTGCAGGAAGCCCTGCCAATAGGCGCGAGTGCCTGTGGGCCCGTAGACGCGTACCGGCTGCGACAACCCCGCGGTCCAGGCCGTGTGAATGAGCGGCCCGAGTTCCAGCACATGATCCGAATGCAGATGGGTAATGACGATCAGGTCCAGCGTCTTCAGCGCCACACCGGCATCGGTCAGTCCGCGCGTGACGCCAAGGCCGCAATCGACGACAACCGTCCGGCCGCCGATTTGAAGCAGAGACGACGTCGGCCACGGGCCGCCCGGCCGGATCGCCGGACCGCCCTTGCTGCCGAGCAAAACCAGGCGTGAACTCAAGACCAATCGCCTTCCGGCGTCCCGTTGAACCGCTTCTTGAGATCCGTCCAGCAGTCGATGTAGTTGTCCTGCAACGTCTCCAGTTCGGCGGCGTAGCGGGTCAGTTGCTGCGGGAAGCGGGTCTCGAACATGAAGGCCATCGTATGGTCGAGCTTCACCGGTTTCAACTCGCTATTCGTCGCTTTGTCGTAGCCCGACGCATCGGGCCCATGCGCCAGCATCATGTTGTGCAGGCTCATGCCGCCAGGCACGAAGCCCTCTTCCTTTGCGTCGTAGCGACCGTAGATCAGCCCCATGAATTCGCTCATGATGTTGCGGTGGTACCAGGGCGGACGGAAAGTGTGTTCAGCCACCAACCAGCGCGGCGGGAAGATAACGAAATCGATATTCGCCGTGCCCTCTTCGCCCGAGGGCGCCGTCAGCACCGTGAAGATCGACGGATCCGGATGGTCAAAGAGGATCGCGCCGACGGGCGAATAGGTCTTGAGGTCGTATTTGTAGGGCGCGTAGTTGCCATGCCAGGCGATGACGTCGAGCGGCGAATGGCCGATCTCGGTTACGTGGAAACCGCCGCACCACTTCACATGCACGCGGCAGGGCGTCTCCTTCTCCTCGAAGGCGGCGACCGGCGTCTTGAAATCGCGCGGATTAGCCAGGCAGTTTGCGCCGATCGGACCGCGATCCGGCAGCGTGAACTTGGCGCCGTAGTTTTCGCAGACATAGCCGCGCCAAACCTTCTCGTCGCCAAGTCGCGTCACCTTGAACATGGTGCCGCGTGGCACGATGCAGATCTCGGAGGGTTCGACGTCCATCTTGCCGAGCTCGGTGAACACCTGAATCGCGCCCATTTCCGGAACGATCAGCAGCTCGCCGTCGGCATTGAAGAAATAGTCGTCCACCATGTCGGCGTTGAAGGCATAGGCATGCGCTGCCATGCCCGAATGCGTCGGCGCATCGCCCGCCGTCGTCATCGTGCGGATGCCCTGCAGGAAGTTCAGCTTTTCCGTCGGCTCCGGCAGTGGATTCCAGCGCAACTGGCCAAGCGCCAGGGAATGCTCGGCGACATGCGGCGCCGTCTTCCAGTGCGGATAGTCGATTTTGTTGAAACGTCCGGTGTGGCGAACGCTCGGGCGGATGCGATAGAGCCAGGACCGCTCGTTGGTGCCGCGCGGCGCGGTAAAGGGGGAGCCCGAAAGCTGCTCGGCATAGAGGCCGTAGGCACATTTCTGCGGGCTGTTCTGCCCTTGCGGCAGGGCGCCCGGCAGGCTCTCGGTCTCGAAATCATTGCCGAAGCCGGGCATGTAGCCAAGCGCTTCGTTGGCCTTAGCCTGTGTCCCGGCCTGTTTTCCTGCCTTGTCCAGCATCGTCGATCCTCCTCCTCATGGCACCCTGCTTCGGCTTCGCGAAGCGACCTGTTCACAGGTCCGGCGCAATTCCAAATACCGCGGCGACGGCCTTTTCCCAGGGTGGACGCAGGCGTCGCCTTCGGCATATTAGTTGCAATCGTAACTATCGATTTTGTAACTATCAAGGATGCCCGATGGCCGCCGATGGCTTCGAACTCAATGCCTTCCTGCCCTATCGGCTGAACCGCGCCGCGGAATTCGTCGCGCTGCGCTTTGCCGCCCAGTACAAGGCGCGCTACCAGCTCACGCGCCCGGAATGGCGCACTCTGGCCGCCCTCGGCAGCACAAGCCGCCCGATGACGGCCACCGAAGTCGGCGCGCACTCGGCCATGCACAAGACCAAGGTCAGCCGCGCCGTCGCCTTGCTCGAAAAACGCCGCTGGCTGACGCGGCGCGAAGACGAAAACGACCGCCGCATCGAACATCTGGAACTGACGAAGACCGGCATCCGGGCCTATGGCGAATTGACGGAACTTGCCGTCCGCTATCAGGCGGAACTCGACACGCTGATCGGGCCGGCCGGGATACAGGCGCTCGCCGTCGGGCTGGAAGCAGTGGAACGTGCCATCGGCAGGTTCGACCCTCCGCCCCCTGCCTGAGGCTTCAGCCCTTCATCCGCTCGGGGATCGGCACGCCCTCGAAGCTCTTTAACGTTTCAAGCACGATCGACGTCTTCACATGCTGCACGCTGTCGTGCGGCAGAAGCACGTCATTGACGAAGCGCGACAGCCCCGCAAGATCCGGCGTCACCACCCGCATGTGGTAGTCCATCTCGCCGGTGAGCGCATAGGCCTCCAGCACCTCCGGCAGGCCGGAAATGAGCTTGCCGAAGCGCTTGGCATTGTCGCGATTGTGGGTGGCGAGCGTGACCGAGATCACCACCATCAGATCGAGGCCAAGCTTCTGCCGGTCGATCTGTGCCTGGTAGCCGGTGATGTAGCCTTCCGCTTCAAGCCGGGTGCGCCGGCGCGAACATTGCGATGGCGAAAGCGCGATGCGTTCCGACAGTTCGTTGTTGGTCAGATGCCCGTCACGCTGCAATTCGCTGAGGATCTTGAGATCGAACCCGTCAAGCTGCTCCATTCGTGCATCCTAATACGCAATTTTGCATGTTTCGTGCGCCATTCTGTCTAAACCGCGCAAGAATACAAGCATCATGCATGGGAATTGCGTCATACTCCAGCAAAGTTTGGAAGAATAGAGGAGACTTCCGATGGGCCCCTTCCCGCATGACGCCCCGCCGGCAACGATTACCGCTGACAATCCCGCCGGCACCGACGGCTTCGAGTTCGTCGAATTCGCCCATCCGGAACCGGAAAAGCTGGCCGAGCTCTTTACTCGCATGGGCTACAGCCCGGTCGCCAAACACAGAAGCAAGAATATCACCGTCTGGCGCCAGGGCGACATCAATTACATCCTGAACGCCGAGCCTGGCTCGCACGCCATGCGCTTCGTCGACGAACACGGCCCCTGCGCCCCGTCGATGGCCTGGCGCGTCGTCGATGCCAAGCACGCCTTCGAGCATGCAGTCTCGAAGGGCGCCATCCCTTACGAAGGCAAGGACAAGT
Organism: Ensifer sp. ENS03; assembly: GCF_014852035.1. Taxonomy (NCBI): domain Bacteria; kingdom Pseudomonadati; phylum Pseudomonadota; class Alphaproteobacteria; order Hyphomicrobiales; family Rhizobiaceae; genus Ensifer; species Ensifer sp. ENS03. Next base: position 401,357 of record NZ_JACVAV010000005.1, read on the forward strand.
GTCTCGATGTCCCGGCGATCGTCGGCATCGGCGGTTCGCTGCTCTATTTCGTCGAGACTTACGGTGCCAAGGGCTCGGCCTACGAGGCCGAATTCGAGTGGACCGGGGAGCGCAATCCGAAGCCCGAGGGCGTCGGCTTCTATTATCTCGACCACCTGACCCACAACGTCTATCGCGGCAATATGGACAAGTGGTGGGCCTTCTACCGCGAACTGTTCAACTTCACGCAGATCCACTTCTTCGACATCGACGGCCGCATCACCGGCCTCGTCAGCCGCGCGATCACCTCGCCCTGCGGCAAGATCCGTATCCCCTTGAACGAGTCCAAGGACGATACGAGCCAGATCGAGGAGTATCTGCGCAAGTACAAGGGCGAAGGCATCCAGCACATCGCCGTCGGCACCGAAGGCATCTACGATGCCACCGACAAGCTGTCGGACAATGGCCTGAAGTTCATGCCGGGCCCGCCGGAGACCTACTACGACATGTCTCACGACCGTGTGCACGGCCATGATGAGCCGATCGACAGGATGAAGAAGCACGGCATCCTCATCGACGGCGAAGGTGTCGTGAACGGTGGCATGACAAAGATCCTCTTGCAGATCTTCTCGAAAACCGTAATCGGCCCGATCTTCTTCGAGTTCATCCAGCGCAAGGGCGACGAGGGTTTCGGCGAGGGCAACTTCCGCGCTCTGTTCGAATCGATCGAAGCCGACCAGATCCGTCGCGGCGAACTGGGTCCGCAGGCGGCCGAGTAAGCAGGTCCGGCATCGGCCGGACGGCACCGCCCAATCAAATCAGCCTCTCGCCTCAAGCGAGGGGCTTTTTACTTTGGAGACCTGGGCCACCCGCAAGCCAGCCGCGCCCAGTGTACCCCCCAACGTGCCCCAAGAGGGGCACGCATCGGCGAAAGCCTCAGTTCGTGGCGTCGTTGACCACCCGCCAGTTTGGCCGACCAAGGTCGTGCGGCCAATCGATGACGTCGCGGTCGTTGAAGTAGACGACCTCGGCGAGATTGGGGAACTGCGAATCCGCTTGCGTCGCGGCGTTCATCCAGGGCTGCATATAGGCTTGGCTGCCTTCCCATCCGAGCTCGGCCACCCATATCGGCTTGTTGTATTTGGCGACCAGATCGTAGCCGGGTTTCAGTGCCTCGGTGAAGGTCTTCGGCGCGCCGTATTCGATCTTGTCAAACGGTTCGAGCCCGAAGACCGAGAGGCCGACGAGATCGACGTAGTCATCGCCCGGATAGTAGTCGACCAGGTTCGGCAGCCCCTTGGGCGACCACATGATCTGCGCTTTTGGCGCTTTCGCCCGCACGATGTCCATCGCGTGCCGGTAGGCCTTGATCCAGTCCTGGGGCTCCCAGCCGGCCCAGGAGAAACGCCCGGACGTATCTTCCATTTCCTGGCCCCAGCGCACGATGACTGGGCTCTTCAGCCCGGCAATCGTGTTGGCGATTGCTTCCATGTTGGCGTCATACTCACCTCTGAGCATGCGGTCGCGAAGCTGCGTCGGCGTCAGTTTCCAGTCCAGCGACCAGGACCAGGGCTCGATGGTGATCAGCAGGTTGCGATTGCGCTGGAGCGCGTACTCGTCGGCGACCTGCAGAGAGGCGAGGTCCACGTCTTCCCAAGGCAGGAACAGCGCCTCGGTCGAGACATCGCTCTGGGCGCCGAAATCGCCATGCGGATCATAGGCACCGAACTTCGTTCCGCCCGGGTGAATGACCGGACGTTTATCGCTCATCGTCTGTTCTGCACTGGTCGCAGGATTGGCTTTCTCCTGCGCCAACGCGGATACCAAGCTTGCACTGAGATCCAGCTGGAGAGCCAGAGCCGTGCATAGCGCGAATGCCAATTTGCGTTTCATTTCATCCTCCTGCAGCAGAACGTCTATTTCTTGGCCAGGAACTGTTCCTTCAGCCGGAGTGCCTTGGCCGTGATGTTGTCGTGTGCGACGAAGCGTTTGTACTCGTCACCGGCGCGGGGCTTGGCATGGCTGAAGACGTACCACTTCCCGTTGGGCACCTTGCGTTGATAGACCGTGTCGCCGATCCGGGCGTGACCGAAGCAGCTCCGGGCGTTGCCGGCATTGGCCGAGGTCGTCCAGGTGGCCTGCATGCACATCATGCCGAGGTCGCTGACGTACCAGTTGCCTTCGGCAAAGGAACGATCGCCCTTGCCCTTGTCGACGAACGCCACGAGCTTGCGCCCGTGGGCTTCGAACCGGGCACCGCCTGTCGACCACTCCCAGGTCTTGTTGCGGTAGAGCGAGTAGACCTCATAGGCGCTGAGCGGCTTTGGCTTGACTTCCATCTTCGCCTTGACCGGCTCGGCGCCGAAATAGACCGCGGCCGCTGCCAAAGGCACCAGCAGCGGGAGAGCTATGACTTTCAACGACCCTTTCATTGCATTTCTCCTCGCATTGGAGACCACACACACTCGACTGCTTGCCGTCGTCATGACGGCACATGAAACCGACCGACCTTCCTGGTCGTTATCGTTTCCCTGTTACTTTGTTGGCTGATATTCGATGCACTGATTTCGCCGCGCGCCTGCCCGTCGGATGGCTGTGAAAACCCTCTCCATTTCAGGCGGAAGCGAACGGTTTTGAGATTGGTGCCGCTGCCGGCACCGGCGACCGTGTATCTCGTTTCGGTGAAGCTCACGAACTGCAGGCCGTGCGACAGCGCCTGGGTTGCCTCGGCCCCATGGCGCACGGCCGATTGAGCCGAGAGCACCGAGACCAGCACCAGGCACCCGGCCGTCGCCGCCGTCATCGTCGACCGCGGGATCAGGGCCAACCGGTTTTCGCGTGCGTGGCAAATGACGATCACCGCCACCAACCCCGCATAGATGAGCGCGTTGATGCCGGCGAAGACATAAAACCCGCGCGCCGTGCCGGCATCGGAGATACCCCAGGCGACCAGAGCCGATGCCAAGGCGAGCACCAGATAGGGCATCAGCACCCGCAGCGGCAAAGGCGCGGCGGCACCGCCACCCTTCGGCGTGATGCGGAAGTCGACGAAGGAGCCCGTCAGATGATCGCGCACCGCCGCAAGGCAACCGAGCAGCGACCAGGGCCAGCGTGCAAACAGGAACAGCGTGCCTTCCCAGCTCAGGACGCGTGCGTCATAGGGCCGGAACGTGCCCGTCGAGCGCCAGAAATAGGCAAGCGCGATCAGCACCAACGAGAGCGGCGCGAAATGCAGCAGAAATTCCGGATAGGTGACGGCGACGAAGGTCCGACCGGAGACGAGCGCCACGATCGGCATCAGGAACATCAGCGCCATGAACGACGAAAACAGCGGATACCAGAGCTGCGAGAACAGGAACTGGAACTTCAGCCGCGGCGACAGCTTCGGCACGTAGACCGGCGAGTATTTCAACAGGATCGTGACGAGGCTTCGCGACCATTGGAACTCCTGAACCACGAGATCGGCGAAATTGGCCGGTCCGTCGCCATGGGCGATCGCGTTCAGCGCATGCACGCCGCGCCAGCCATGGGCATTCATGATCAGCGTTGTCGAATGGTCTTCGGCAAGTTCGGGCCCAAGCCCACCGATCTGCTTCAGGGCCTTGGTCCGAACGGCATAGTGCGAACCGATGCACAGCGGCGCCCAGCCGTTGTTGTAGCCGGCCTGCAGCGAGCCGTGCATGCTGGCCTCCGCGTGGAGCCTCCCGCGCGCTGCCCAGCTGGTGGCGGCGTTGGCATCGCAGATGCTCGGCGCCGAGACATAACCGACCGACGGGTCGTTGAACGGGCGCAGCACCTCGACGAGATAGGTGGTTTCCGGCACATGATCGGCATCGAACTGGGCGACGAAATCGTAGCGCTCGTAGCCATAGTGATCGTAGAAATAGGCGAGGTTTCCCTCCTTGCACCGGGTCCGGCGCGGCCAGGAAGAGCGATGGTAGTCTGCGACGCCCTTTCGCGTGGAGATCATCACCCCGCGCGCCGCGCACCAGGCAATCGTGTCCGGTGACGGATCTTCGTCTGCGAGCCACACGTCGAATTCGCAGCCGGTCTGGTCGAGCATGGCGAGCAGCGTCTTGCGCACCACCGAAAAGGGTTCCGAAGGCGCCTTGGTCACCACCATCGCGACCCGCCCCTGCGGCACCCGGACGGCGCTTGCCGCCATAACCTTCGCGCCGGAAAAGATCACGATGAAATAGACCGGCAGCAGCGTGATCCATCCGACGACCACCGTGATCAGCACATAGGACGGCCAGTCGACGACGTGGGCGGGATCAAGCCACCACTGCCAGAAATACAGGAGGGCGCCAAACCATGCGGCAATGCCGAGGACATGGAGCAGTCGCAGCCGGCCCGAAAACAGGGCGGCGGGCGCCGAAGCGGCCTTCCGGCTCTGCCCGAAGGCGATCGTCTCATCCGGTTTCGCGGTTTCCAGCGACCAGTTCATGAGCGCACCTCCAGGCCGAAGCTCGGCGCGGCCGTCGCGATGATCGTGTCGATGTCCGAAAGCTGCGGACGGAAACCCAGCCTCTGGCGCGCCCAGTTTGTGTCGGCATAGAGAACCGGCGGGTCGCCGGGCCGGCGCGGCAGCATCTGCACCGGAACCGGCCGACCGGTGACCCGGTCGATGGCCGACAGCACCTGCCGGACCGACGTCCCATGGCCAGAACCGAGATTGGCGTGCAGCACCTCGCCGCCGTCGCGCAGATAGTTCACCGCCGCCACATGCGCGTCGGCAAGATCGGTCACGTGGATGTAGTCGCGGATGCAGGTGCCATCCGGTGTCGCATAGTCGTCGCCGAAGACATCGAGCCTGTCGATCCACCCGGCCGCCGCCATCAGCGCACGGGGAATGAGATGCGTTTCCGGATCGTGTTTTTCGGTCAGCTGCCCTTCCGGATCGGCGCCGGCCGCATTGAAGTAGCGCAGCGCCACCGAGCGGATGCCGTAGGCACGGGCATAGTCGCCAAGCATCAGTTCGATCATCAGCTTGGTGCGGCCGTAGGGATTGATCGGCAGCTGAACCATGTCCTCGGTAATCGGCAGCTGCGGCGGGATACCGTAGGTCGCGCACGAGCTGGAAAAGACGATGCGTCCAAGTCCGGTCGCCCGGCAGGCTTCCAGAAGCGCGATGCTGCCGGCGACATTGTTTGTGTAGTATTTTCCCGGATCCTCGACCGATTCCCCGACATAGGCGGATGCGGCAAAGTGGATGAGGCATTCGGGCGAATGGGTCCGGATTGCCGCCGCCAGCCGTTCCTTGTCCTCGATCGCCCCCTCCACGAGGGGGCCCCATTTCACGTTGGCTCGATGCCCCGTCGAGAGATTGTCGTAGACGACGGGAACGATGCCCTGCTCAGCCAGACGCTTGCAGGTGTGGCTGCCTATGAAGCCGGCTCCGCCGGTGACCAGTGCGACGCGAGACATGTCATACCGCCTCTCCGGCCACTGCGCGACCGGCCGCACTGAGGCGCTCGTCGAAATGGGCGATCGTGCGCTCGAGGCCTTCGCGCAGCATCACCTTCGGCTCCCATGCGAGCTCACCACGCGCCTGGGTGATATCGGGTCGCCGCTGGCGAGGATCGTCGGTGGCCGCCGCCAGATGCACGATGCGCGAGCGCGAGCCCGTCATCGAAAGCACCATTCGCGCGAGCTCGAGAACCGTGAACTCTCCGGGATTGCCGAGATTGATCGGCCCGGTGCACGGGTCGGCCGAGACCGAAAGACGGAGGAAACCGTCGATCAGGTCGTCGACATAGCAGAAGGACCGGGTCTGGTGCCCGTCACCATAGATCGTCAGGTCCTTGCCCTGCAGGGCTTGGACGACGAAGTTCGATATCACCCGCCCGTCATCGGGACGCATGCGCGGACCGTAGGTGTTGAAGATACGCGCGACCTTGATCTTCACGCCGTAAGTCCGGTGGTAGTCGAAGAACAGCGTCTCGGCCGACCGTTTGCCTTCGTCATAGCAGGCTCGCGGCCCGATCGTGTTGACGTTGCCGAAATAGGTTTCCCGCTGCGGACTGGTCAGCGGATCGCCATAGACTTCCGAAGTCGAGGACTGGATGACGGTGGCGCCAGTGGCCTTGGCGTTTTCGAGCGCATGCAGCGCGCCGAGAACATTCGTCATCAATGTCCCGACCGGGTCCGCCTGATAGTCCGGTGGTGACGCGGGGGAGGCAAAGTTGAAGATGACATCGGCATCGATCAGGTAGGGCTTTCGAACGTCGTGATCGATGATGTGGAGATGGGGGTCCTGCGCCAGATGAGAGAGATTTTCGCGCCGGCCGGTCGAAAAGTTGTCAAGACAGATGACCGTATGACCCAGGGAAATAAGTCTTTCGCAAATATGAGATCCGAGAAAACCACTTCCACCCGTTACTAGTATTCTCTTCGGTATTCCTGCGATCTTCTTAAGAAACTCCCGCTGTCCGACCACGGACAGCGGTCCCGTGACGACCTTTCGCATGCGCACCTCCAATTATTAAACTCACCATTTTCGTTGGTGATTTGGAGACGGGATGCGAGCGCAATAGATAATAAAAATATTCTCTTTATTACAACGACACGCACAACCCGACAAAAAATAAACTATTCAATTTCAATCAATATTTTTTAGATTCTCAATTTCAATATTAGCTAATTATCAAATACGAACCGTCCAGTCAATATGTATGGAATTTATTTCCAGTAAATAATCCGAAATTACAACAAATTACTATTGACATAATCATAAGTGATTACATTTCAGCCAATCCAGGCCAAAAGTAACGAAATATTTACCAGTATATTCTAGGGTAATTTTCGGTGTGATCTTTCGAGCTTTCACGCACCTGTCGAGGAGACATGCCACAGCGGGACCGCCCGGCCATTCGCCGGGGCAGGTTCAAAGTAGCATTTGATTTCGGGAATCAGCCCCAGGAGAACGCACCTGGGGCCGAATAGAACTTGGCACGCCTTCGACGACGGCCAAGCCCTCAAGCAGACAAATGTCTGCCTTACGTCGCGCCTAGTTCTTCCAACGCGACAGGAGGACGTCGCCGTTGCGCTCCGTCGCCGCATCGTTGGTGAAGTATCGAGACGCCGCTTCCGTACGGTTGCGAACGTTCATCTTCTTATAGATGTTGCGGACGTGAACCTTGACGGTATTTTCCGACAGCCCGAGCCGGTCCGCGATGATCTTGTTCTGCGTGCCCTTGCAGATCAGATCGAGGATCTGGACCTCGCGTGTCGTCAGGCCGTCGGGGCCAGCATCGCGCTTGCGCCGTCCTGTTCCCGAAACGGTCGTCTGGCCCGGGGCCTCCCCGCGCCGGCCATAAAGGCTGTTCGCCGCGAAAGGCTCGGGAGAAAGCCGCCGCAGCAGAGCCGCCGGGAAATGTTCGCCGCCCTTCATCAGTAAGTCGATGGCAGCAAGGCAGACATCCAGATTGAGGTTCAACGGCAGGACGCCATGGATGAGGCGCTCTTCGACGAAGCCGGCAATCGACGGATCGAGTTCCTCGGCATTCTCCACCACCAGGCCAATCGATGCCCGCGGGTGGAACTCGTGAATGGTCCGCAAGATAGCCGGAAAGGACTTGGGAGGCATCCGGTACAGCATGATCAGCGTGACATCGACGAGACTACCGTCAAGCAGATTGTCGGGATCGGAGAAGCTGACGATATCGTGCCCTTGAAACCTGGACCCGACGGCCTGCATCAGGCATTCGGCGAACAGGTCGATCTTGGCGAGCATTACGATTTTTTTCTTTTGTGACAAAGCCTTGTTGTTATCTTCAAAATCACCCACTTTGGAGCTTCCAGGATACATTACGCCCTCCTAGGATTTTTCCATTTATTTTTATGGGTGCCCCGGTCTGGCCGTGGGCACGCCCCACTTTCAAAAAATTTATTCGGAACCACTTATGCGTCACGATTATTCCTGTGCGATAAAATTCGCGATAGCTAATGTAACGTAAAGATCTCCGCAACGAAACAGCCCAAAAGGATTAGAGAAGCGCCGGAAGGGCACTTAAATCGTTATAAATCGAACCATCTTTGGGTTATATTGCTAACGTTCTGTTTACCAAGACGCGGAACGCTCTCAAAAACAAGCCTCTAGGATACCCCCAGCAGAGCGAGCGTCCTATGCATTTCTGCCAAGACGGACCCGACGGCGCGCGATAAATGGATTAGTTAAGCGGCCTCGTGCAGCCGCGCTTAACCCCCCTCTTCCGCTCCGATATACGCAGGAATACTTAGTTGGTACTAGGAGGCCCGTCCGCTGCTGTCGACGATAGCCCGAAGCCAAGCGCAAAGCGTGGAAAGCGCGGAGGTACCGGTCGGCAGATGCCCCTGAAAAAGCAGGGGATTTCCTCGCTGCGCCAATGGCTTGCGGTCGATGGCTAGGCGAGAAAGTGTCAGTAATTACAAACCACTAACTAGAATTGGTATCTTCCGCGCCACGCGATTTGGTGTCAAATTGAGCGTTCGTTCCGGAAGATCAAAAGGGACCGGCTGAGCGCCACCAAGCGCTTCCAGCCGTGAGAAGCCTCGACCTCCGGAGAGTAGCGTCAGCGTTCCACCGAGTAAGCGTAAAGCAAGTCAACATAAAGACCGGACCTAAATCCGGGCATAAATTATATAAAAAAGTAAAAACTAAAATAAATTTAGCAAAAAAGCGAAAATCTCTAAATCAAGATATTATCGTTCTTCCAAACGGAGCCAACACCGGAAAAATACCGTAAGAGTTAAGGGTATTTGGTGTTGGCCTCCCCTTTTTCCGAAATCCGCTCCAGCAACGAAAACCGCGCCCGGCGACGTCAGGCAACGCCGAAAGAGGCAGCCATGACCAGCGCGCCTGGAAAGCGGCGCGCTGCCTGTCACCCAATGATGCAATCGGGCACCACGCGGCGACACCGCAAGGCGGCTCGCCGCTGCGATCACTTCTTGCTCAGCGCCTGCGCCAGCTGATCGACAATGTCCTGTTGCGACTTCAGGCCCGATGCCGTGAGGTAAAGCTTGGCGGAGTCGAGATAAACGACGTGTCCGTCCTTCCAGGCCTTGGTCTGCCGCACGAGTTCGTTGTCGAGCAGGGCCGCCGCCGGCTGTGTCTGCTGGCCGATGGCTGCATCGCGATCGACGACGAAGATCCAGTCGGGGTTGGTTTCGAGAATGTACTCGTAGGAAACCGCCTGGCCGTGGGTCGCGACCTGCAGCTCGGGATCGGCCGGCTTGATCCCGAAGACGTCATGCAACGCGCCGAAGCGCGATCCCTTGCCATAGGCGCTGATCTTTCCGCCGGTCGTCAGCAGGATGAGACCCGTTCCACGTTCCGCAGCAAGGCCACGCAGCGCCTCGATCGAGGAATCGAGCTTGGCGATGCTTGCCTTGATCTCGGCTTCTTTGCCGAAGATCTCGCCGAGGATCTCTGCATTCTTCTTGACGCTGCCGATCAGATCCTTGTCGTCCGAGGTCAGGTCGATCGTCGGTGCCAGTTTGGCGACTTCAGCATATTTCGCCTGCGACCGCCCGCCGACGATGACGAGGTTGGGCTCCGCCGCATTGATCGCCTCGAAGTCGGGCTCAAACAGCGTGCCGATCTTCGCATAGGTGTCGGCCTTGTACTTTTCGAGCGACGGCGGGACAGCCGATCCGGGGACGCCGGCGACGGCGACGCCGAGCATATCCAGCGTTTCCAACATGCCGAAATCATAGACCAGCACGGTCTTCGGGTTTTTCTCCACCTCGGTGACGCCGCTGCTGTGTTCGATCTTCAGTGTTTCGGCCATCGCCACCGATGCACCGCCAACCGTCATCACGGCCGCGACGAGCAGTCCGCGCAAACCATTAGAGAAGGGAGATATATTCATGACTATTTACCTCATGTTTTCTCCTCCTCCCTAGCGCGATTTTGCCAGGAGGGCAATGCGCGCATTCCGCGTCATTCCCGCCTCACAAAACTTGACGAAGCCGATCATATATATGACTAAGGCGAGCCTTCGATCGAGCACCTCCTCATGGCCGCAAGCCTCAGGGGTTCGTTGCGACGGTCGATGGAAAAATGCAGCCACGGATACGAGAGCGGTGATCAGAACGAAAAGCAGCTGGAGCGTGACGCAACCATGAGGCCGGTCCTGTTCGCCATCCCGGTCGTCCTGTTGCTTGCCGCCGTCAGCGTTTTTACGGGTGTCGGCAGTCTTGCGGCCAGCGACGACGGCCGCGGCTGGCTTCTGGTCGTCGAAAGCCGCCTGCCACGCACACTGGCGCTGATGCTCGCAGGCGCCGGCCTCGCCGTGTCCGGCACGATCATGCAGATGCTGGCGCGCAACCGCTTCGTCGAGCCGTCGACCGCCGGCACCGCCGAGTCCGCCGCCCTCGGAATGCTTCTGGCCATGCTGATCGCGCCGGGCCTGCCGGTGGCAGGCAAGATGGCCTTCGCCACCCTGACCGCGCTTGCCGGAACCGCCCTGTTCCTGCAGATCCTGCGCCGCGTTCCGCTGCGCTCGGCGCTGATGGTGCCGCTGATCGGCCTCATGCTCGGCGGCGTGGTCAACGCCGTTACCACCTTCATCGCCTATCGCTACGACCTTATGCAGTCGATGGGCGCCTGGATGTCCGGCGATTTCTCGGTCGTCCTTCGCGGACGCTACGAGCTGCTGTGGATCGGTTTCGCGCTGACGCTGGTCGCCTACGCGACCGCCGCGCGCTTCACCGTCATTGGCATGGGCGAGGCGATCGCCCGCAATGTCGGGCTCGACTACGACAAGGTGGTCACCCTCGGACTTGCCATCGTCTCCATGGTCACGGCGACGGTGGTTGCGACCGTCGGTATGATCCCGTTCCTAGGCCTCGTCGTTCCCAATATCGTCAGCCTGACCCTTGGCGACAATCTCAGGCGCACATTGCCGGTGGTCGCCATCTCCGGCGCTGGGCTGGTTCTCGCCTGCGACATCGTTGGGCGAATGGTGATTGCGCCCTACGAGGTGCCGGTGGGCACGGTCATGGGCGTGATCGGCAGCCTCGTCTTCCTTTATCTCCTGCTTTCGAGGCGGTCCCATGCAGGCTGATGCCAAGCGGATCTCTCCGTCGACCGTCCTTCTTGCGTCCGCTGCGCTGGCGCTGCTGTCGATGATCGCCTTCATGACCATCGGCGCGAAGGGAAGCTGGAGCTTCATCCTCTCTTTCCGCGGCACAAAGCTTCTCGGCATGGTGCTGGTCGCCTACGCGATCGCCGTCTCGACGGTGCTGTTCCAGACGATTTCCGGTAATCGCGTCCTGACGCCGTCGATCATCGGTTTCGACGCCATGTACACGCTGCTGCAGACGGTCATGGTGTTCTTCCTCGGCGCCGCCGGCGCGGCAAGCATGAACCCGCAGATGCAGTTCACGCTCGAAACGACCGTGATGGTCGGCCTGTCGCTGCTCCTGTTCCGCGCCCTCTTTTCCGGCGGCAGCCGTAGCCTGCATCTCCTGATGCTGGTCGGCGTCATTCTCGGGGGCCTGTTCCGCAGCCTCTCCTCGTTCCTGCAGCGCATTCTCGACCCCAACGACTTCATCGTCCTGCAGGACAGGTTGTTTGCAAGCTTCAACAGTATCGATGCCAACCTGCTCGGTATTGCCGCCGCAGCCACCCTCGCCGTGACCTTCGTCCTGTGGCGGCTGTCGCCCACCTTCGACGTGCTCTCGCTCGGGCGCGAGGCGGCGATCGGGCTTGGCGTCGACCATCAGCGCGTGGTGACGCTTCTCCTGGTGCTGATCGCCGTGCTGGTCTCGGTCTCCACCGCGCTCGTCGGGCCGGTCACCTTCTTCGGTCTGCTCGTTGCAAGTCTCGCCTGGCAGCTGTCACCCACCGCCACCCACCGCTTCGTCCTGCCGGTCGCAGTCTTTATCGCGGTCGCGACGCTCGTCGGCGGCCAGGTCATCCTCGAGCGGCTGTTTTCCTTCAACACGGCGCTCAGCATCGTCATCGAATTCTTCGGTGGCCTAGTCTTCATCTTCCTGCTCGTCCGAGGCTCCGCGCGATGATCGAGATCCAAGAGGTAACGAAATCCTATGGCGGCACCGCGGTCGTCGACCGGGTGTCGCTGACGCTACCCGCAGGCGGCCTGACCTCGATCATCGGCCCAAATGGCGCCGGCAAGTCGACGCTTTTGTCGATCGTCAGCCGGCTGATGCCGATGGATACGGGCAAGGTGCTGGTCGACGGCCTCGACGTCAGCCGCGCCGCCGGCGACGTGCTTGCCCGGCGGCTGTCGATCATGCGCCAGGACAACCACATCAGCGCGCGCCTGAGCGTGCGCGACCTCGTCGCCTTCGGCCGCTATCCCTATTCCAAGGGACGGGTGACCGCGGCCGATACGGAGCATATCGACCGATCGATCGCCTATCTCGGGCTCGAACCCTACCAGAACCGCTTTCTCGACGAACTCTCCGGCGGCCAGCGCCAGCGCGCCTTCATCGCCATGGTGCTGTGCCAGGACACCGACTACATGCTGTTCGACGAGCCGCTCAACAATCTCGACATCAAGCATGCGGTCGAGACGATGAAGCTCCTGCGCCGGCTGGCCGACGATTTCGCCAAGACGGTGGTCGTCGTGCTGCACGACATCAACTTCGCCTCCGCCTATTCCGACCGCATCGTCGCCATGCAGGGCGGCCGCCTCGCCTTCGAGGGACCGCCGCAAGACATGATCGTGCCGTCGCGGTTGCAGGCGATCTTCGATGTCGACTGCCGCGTCCATGCCGTCGGCGACACGCGCCTCGTCAACTATTTCGACTAGAGCGCAGACATACGCCTTGGCCCGAATGCGCGAAGCGCGCTGCACGGACACCCATGCAGCGCGCTTCGACAATGATCGTGCCGGGAACAGCACGGACGCTATCCGGCCGCGCCGGGTGCGCCCTCCTTGCCGATCCGGGCCGCATCCGCCGCGCGGTCCTCGTCCGTCACGGAGGAGAAGCGCTTCAGCCAGCGTCCCATCTTCGTGTTGATGTCGTCCATCACGGTGAACATCACCGGCACGAAGACAAGGCTCAGCATCGTCGAGGTGATCAGGCCGCCGATCACTGCAACCGCCATCGGCGCGCGGAAGGCGGCACCGGCGCCAACGCCGATGACTGCCGGGACCATGCCCGCCACCATGGCGATCGTCGTCATGATGATCGGCCGCGCGCGGGTGACGCCCGCCGTCAGCAGCGCCGTGCGCCGGTCGGCACCGTCGTTGCGGCACTCGATCGCATAGTCGACCAGCAGGATCGAGTTCTTGCAGACGATCCCCATCAGCATCAGGATCCCGATCATCGACGAAAGGTCGAGTGCCGCACCGAACAGGATCAATGCCAGCGCCGCGCCGCCGATCGACAACGGCAGGGCAACGAGGATGGTCACCGGCTGCAGGAAATCCTTGAACAGCAGGATCAGAACCGCCACGACCATCAGGATGCCGGCAAGCAGCGCCAGGGCGAAGTTGCGGAACATCTCCGACATGTATTCCGCGTCGCCATAGTTGGCCTGCGTCACGCCCGCGGGCAGTTCCTTCATGGCCGGCAATGCCGAAATCGCCTCGAAGGCCGTGCCGAGTGTCATGCCGTTGAGGTTTGCCTCGACGGCGATCAGACGCTTGCGATCGAGACGCTCGACGCTGCTTTCCTCGGCACCGAAGGAGACGTCGGCGACGGACGTCAACGGCACCAGGGCACCCGCATTCGTGCCCACCCGCAGATTGCGCAAGGTGTCGAAATCGCCGCGGGCCGACCGGTCGAGCATCACCCGGATCGGCACCTGGCGGTTACCGAGGTTGAACCGCGCGGAGTTGCTCTCGCTGTCGCCCATCGTCGCGATACGGGCGACGGTGCCGATCGAAGTCACCGACACGCCGAGCCTTGCCGCCTCGTCGAAGCGCGGCTTGACCAGAAGCTCGGGCGAAAGCAGCGGCTCGGTCGACCGAACGCTGACCAGCCCGGGGAGTGCACGCATCTCGTTTTCCAGACGCCGCACCGAAGCCATCAACGTTTCCGGGTCATCGCCCGTCAGGTAGATGGAGAGGTCCTTCGCCCCTTCGGTCGAGGAGAAGGTTGCCTGGATGTCGGGGGTCTCCGCCAGCAGGGGCCGCAACGACAGTTCGAAGGACTTGCGGTCGAGTTCACGCTCCTTGCGCGGCTTGAGCTTGATGCGCAGCGATACCTCGTTGAGACTGTCGGTCGTCGCCAGAACGTTCTCGACTTCCTTGCGTTCCTTGAGCTTGGCCACCAGATCGTCGGAAATGCGCGCGGTTTCCTGGAGCCTCGTGCCGGGCGGCAGCGTGATCTTGAGCTGCGAGACGTTGCTGTCGCTCGTCGGCATGAAACCCGTCGGCAGCATGCTCAAAAGCGCGATCGAGCCGACGAAGATCAGCGCGACCATCGAAAGCGCGGTCTTGCGGTGATCGAGGGTCCAGCCGAGCATGCTGCGATAGGCGTCGCTGATGCGCGACGGCTTGACGGCATGGCCGTGACCAGGTTTCGGCCGCAACAGATAGGCCGCCATCAGCGGCGTCAGTAGGCGTGCCACCAGCAACGAGAACAGAACGGCGATCGCGACGGTCAGGCCGAACTGCTTGAAATATTGCCCGACCGCACCACCGATGAAGCTCACCGGCGCAAAGACGGCGACGATCGTCAGCGTCGTTGCGACGATCGCAAGGCCGATCGCATCGGCCGCATCGATTGCCGCGATGAACGGCCGCTTGCCCATGTCGACATGCCGCTCGATATTCTCGATTTCGACGATCGCATCGTCGACAAGAATGCCGATGACCAGCGTCAGGGCCAGAAGGCTGATGCCGTTGAGCGTGAAGCCGAGCAGGTCCATCACCGCGAAGGTCGGCAGGATGGAAAGCGGCATGGCAAGCGCCGAGATCAGCGTCGCCCGCCAGTTTCGCAGGAAGGCGAAGACGACGACGATGGTCAGAAGTGCGCCTTCGATCAAAGCCGTGACGGCCGCATCGTAGCTCTCCTGCGTATACTCGACGAGAGAGATCAGCTCGGTCATCTCGACGCCGGGGGTGCGCGCCTGGAGCTCCTTTAGCCGCTCGATGACGCGCTCGGCAACGACCGTGTCGCTCGCTCCCTTGCTGCGCGAAACCGAGAAGCTCACGATCGGTTCGCCATCGAAATGGGCAAAGCTGCGCGGCTCGGACGATGTGTCCTCGATCGTCGCGATGTCGGAGAGCTGCAGCCAGCGGCCGCCTGCAAGCGGGATCGAAAGCTGTCGGAGCTCGTCCACCGAACCGGCACTGCCGACGGTGCGGATCGACTGTTCGCGTCCGCCGATTTCGCCACGACCGCTCGGGATGTTGATGTTGATTTCCCTGAGCGCCGTGTTCACCTGGTCGGCCGTCACGCCAAGCGCCAGCAGCCGTTCGGGATTAAGCGAAACGCGCACTTCGCGGCTGACGCCGCCGAGGCGCTGCACCTTCTGCACGCCGGGCAGCGTCAGCAATTCGCTGGTGATCGTGTCATCGACGAACCAGGACAGCTCCACTTCCGACATGTGGGGCGCCCGCACGGCGTAGTAGACGATGGCGCTGCCGTCGACGTCGAGGCGCGAGACGATCGGCTCCTGAATGGATTGCGGCAGGTCGGCGCGGATCTGCGCCACGGCCTCGCGCACGTCGTTTGCCGCCCGGTCCGGATCCGTGCCGATCTTGAATTCGACCGTGGTCGTGGAGACGCCGTCGGTAATGGTCGAGCGGATGTGACTGACCCCGACAAGGCCGGAGGCGACCCCTTCGACGCGGCGCGTCACCTGCGTTTCCATTTCGCCCGGCTGCGCGCTCGGTTGCGTGATCGTCACCGTGACGATCGGGAAGGATACGCTCGGATTGGCGTTGACCGGCAGCCTCAGAAACGAGGCGATCCCCATCAGCGTCAGCACGACGAAGAGAACGATCGTCGGAACCGGCTTGCGGATCGCCCAGGCGGAGATGTTGCTCGTCATTGCTGGTCGCCCGTCTGCGTCGGCTGGACATCTTTCGTTGCGACCGCTTCGCCTTCGCGCAGCGACGCCCCGGATTTAAGGACGACCCGTTCGCCGGTCGAAAGGCCCGAGGCGATCTCCACCTTGCCGCCCTGGCGCATGCCCGGCTTGACCGACTTGCGCACGACCTGGCCCCCAACGACGACGAAGACCGAGACGGCACCATCCGGCGCACTGAAAAGCAGGGCGGAATCGTCGACCATGATCGCCTTGCGCTCGGCCACCACGATCTCCGCCCGGCCGAACGTGCCCGCGAAAGGCGGGCGCTCGGTCGACAGCGTGACTTGCGCGGTGCCGAGGCGGGTCTCGCGGTCGATCTTCGGGTTGATTACCCGCACATGCCCCTGGAGCCAGTCGGCTCGGCCCGAAAGCTTGACCTTCACGGTCTGGCCGACCGCGAGCAACGGCAGTTCGGTTTCCGGCACCTCGGCCGCAAACTCGATTTCGCCACCGCGAATGAGCTTGAGCAGCGGGTCCGAGCCCGCAAGCGCACCGGCGCGCGCCAGCCGTTCCGAAACGATCCCGTCGGCAGGTGCCACGATCACGGCACGATCGAGCCTGCGGCGCGCCTCGGCCTCAAGCGCTTCCGCCTGGTCGTAATCGGCCCGCGCGACCTCGACAGCCTGTTCGGCAAGGGCGAGCGCGGAGACGCGTTCCTCGAGAATGGTCGCGGCCTGAAGGTGGCTCAACTGGCGGGCGCGCGCGAGTTTTCGCTGTTCCTGCGTGACCGTCTCTTCCTCCCGCGCCATCGCTGCACTGGCGCGCGCGACGCGGCCCTTGGCCTCGCGCAGCAGGTTCTCCAGCATGTCGGTTTCCAGCCGGGCGAGCACCTGCCCGGCGGCTACCCGATCGCCGATCTCGACCTCGACACTGGCGATACGCTGGTCAGTCAAGGTTGTGCCGACGGCAATCTCCTCGCGGGCAACGAAGATGCCGGCAAAGGAGCGTGTCCATTGCTGTGGGCGGCTGTCGGCAACGAGCGTCGTTACCGTGCGGGTGGCAGACGGGGCGGGAACGGAGGCGGCGGCCTCCCCCGAGGCGCGCGCCGGACCAGCAGCCGCCGCAATCACAAGCAACGCTGCAAGAGCGACGTTCAACTCAATTGTACGTCTCATTTCATTGGCTTTCCATTGGCGGGGCCGGCGGCGTGATGCGCCTGCGATACCGGATCCCGGGTCGGGCAAAGGGCGTCGATAATTTATTAGATCATTCAATCTAACAATAGAATTCATCAAACGCGACAATTGTAAGGCAGATCACACACGAGCATTGCGGGAAGATGGCGGAGATCGTGCAAACGGCCGGCGGCCTTGACACCGATCGTCTGCCCGCCGAAATCAGAGTGCTTGATCTAATAATTGAACGGCATGCAAGGAGAACCGGCGATGCGCAAGATCGACCCCGAAAAACATGCGGCCAGGCGTCGGCTGATTCTCGATGCGGCAATCGCCTGCTTTTCGCGCAAGGGTTTTCACGGCACGTCGACGGCCGAGATCTGCGCCGAGGCAGGCATGAGCCCGGGAAATCTTTTCCATTATTTTCCGACCAAGCACACCATCATCGCGGCGATCGTGGAAGAGGAACGTCAAGAAACGGCGGAGATTTTCCGAAAGCTGGGCGAAGAGGAGGATCTGTTCGCCGCCTTGCTGGGCTTCATGGATAGCGTTCTCGAACTCGCGAGCGATCCTGCCTATTCGAGCCTCGCGCTCGAAATCGCCGCCGAAGCGATGCGTGACGAGCGCATCGGGACGCTCGCGGCGACGAACGACGCGGAACTCCAGTCGGCGCTCGTGGCACTCCTGCGCAACGCCGCCAGCCGAAACCAGATCGACAGGACCCTCGACGCGCAAGGTGCTGCCCGCTGGATCGGCGCGATCATCGACGGCATCTTCAGCAGGGTCGCGGTCGATCCCGGCTTCAAGCCGAAGGAGGAAGGCGTGCTGCTACACCGCCTGTTGAGCCGCTTTCTGCGCGCGCAAGACTGAGCGTGGGAAATACGAAACCGCAGCGGCCCTTCGGCACCCTGCGGTCTCCTGTTGCCGGCCTGCCTCCGCTTGAAGCCGAGGCAGTTCGTCGAAGCAATCTCAGGAATGCTTCTGGATGACGCCGTAGACGATGTTGCGGTTGGCACCGAAGAAGACGCGCGCGTCGATCGCAGACTTCCCGGCACTCTTGTGGATGATGTTCCACATGTCCACTTCGGAACGCAGCAGCAAGGCCCAGTTCATGAAGGTCTCCATGTAACCGTCGACACCGATGTCCTGGGCGAAGTTGGCAAAAAGGAAGACGCCGTTCGGCTTCAGCATCTGCAGGCAGCGATGCGTCAGCTTGATGGCCACCTTGTCGGCGAGATAGTCGTAGAGACCAGCCGCATAGATGAAGTCGAACGTGCCGAGCTTCTGGTCGCGGCCGAGCAGGCTGCGAACGGAACCGTCGACCGCTTCGATCGCCGTGCCGGAGAAATCGCGGCTGATCGATCCGACACTGAGAGGATCCTGATCGAGCGCCACCCAACGCTTGATGCGGCGTTCCTCGAGCGCTTTGGACCGGTTGGCCTCCCGCAGATGGCCCGCGGCAATCGTCAGGATCTCCGCCTCGGAACCCCGGCTCGCCGCGATCTCGTCGACGTGGCGCGTGAGGATATCGCGGCGCTCGCGCACCGCCACCGAGGACGAAGCGTCCTTCGTGTAGTCGTAAAGGGCGCGCCCGACCGGGGACGCCTGCTCGATTTCGCCGGCAACGCTTGCATGGCCGTAGATGAAGTCGAGCAACTGCGCGTCACCCGAATATCCCCTGGGCTTGTCGAACGACCATCGGGTGAACGGATCCTGCAGGAAGTACTCCGAAACCGGGTGATCCTGGGCAATCGGGATTAGCTCCTGCCACACGCTCGGGTGGTATTTGGCACGGGTCTGGTGGAGGGAGGCCGCGAGCCGGTCGATAATTTTCGACGCATCCGTTCCTTGAATGAATTGTTCCTGAGCGACCCTGAGAATCAATGCGAGCTCGGCCTTGGCGGTCGAGAGCTGTTCGTCATGTCGTTCGCCGCGGGGCGAAACGAACTCATCAGCCATTGCCTTGGGAGTAATGAGGCTCTGACCGTCGAAAACAGTCTGAAATTGGCGCACGCGAGACCATCCGTTAAAGCTTTGTTAACAATAGTCGCGAAGATGCGCGCATTACGGCTCGGAATGCAAGTTTTTGTATATAATAAGGTAAATACTCGGAGCTCACCCCTTTGGGTGATACCGATTCGCAGACGCCCTGACCCATTAATTTAACAAAACTTAATGGACACCTCCTATCATGGCTCGCAGCGTTTCCCGCCCTTGTTGCAGATTGGCTGCGGCGAACACGCAGGGAGTGTCCGAAACAACGTCCATTGATGGAAAAGCGACAACAGATTTCCGTTGACCGTGACGCAGCGCGATGGATCAGTGCATGAAGCACACGTTGGCCGACGTAGTTGACATCGACCTACACAAGCAGCCGCACAGGCCGCACCTGGCTGAGCTTCAGACCCTCTATCGCATGGAGGGCGAGGCTGGCCGGCGCGCCTCGACCCGGCAGGGGCTGTGGGTTGCCGTCGTCGTCTACCTGCTCTTCTTCATCCCGGACATCCTGCTCGTCCCCGACGTCGCCTTCTACACGATCGTCTCGCGCCTCTTTGTCGGCATCGGCTCGCTTCTGACCTTCGAGATCCTGTTTCGGCTGAAGGCCCAGACCAAATGGCTCGACGGCACCTGCGCCGCAGCCCTCGTCTTCGGCTACATAGGCTGGCTCGTTCCGGCGATGATGACGGCCGATACGAGCAGCATGTCCTACTACATGATTTTCGGCGCCATCTTCATGATGGGCGCCAATCTCTTCTTCAGCTTACGGTTCCGCCTCTCGGTGGTCGCCTCCAGCATCGTGCTGGTGACGTTTTTCATCGCGCTGTCGTTCTTCTCCGAACACGATCCGGCCTACCTGATCGCCTTCGGAACGTTCTACGTCTCCTGCTTCGTCTTCACCTCCTATGTGAATTGGAAGCTCAACCGCGAGCGCTACAAGGTTTTCCTCAACGCCTTCGAGGCGAAGATCCAGCAGAACGAAGCTTCCGAGCGGGGAATGGCGCTTCTGCGGCTGTCCAACACCGATCCGCTGACCGGTCTCGACAACCGCCGCGCCATCGATCAGCAGCTGCGCGACTACTGGAACGATTGGCAGAAGCTCGGCAAGAACTTCACCGCCATGCTGATCGATGTCGATTTCTTCAAGAAATACAACGACTGCTACGGCCACCAGGAGGGCGACCGCTGCCTCATTCTCGTGGCCAATGCGCTCGGCGAAGCGATCAGAAACTATCACGGCTCGATCGGCCGCTACGGCGGCGAGGAGTTCATCGTCCTTGCTCGCCTGGATACGCGCGAGCAGGCGGCCGAGCTTGCGGAGGTCATCTGCCGCACGGTTGAAAGCATGGGGCTGATCCACGAGCAGCGACGCGACGGCGTGTCCATCGTCACCGTCAGCGTCGGCGCCGCCTTCACCCGCAATCACACCGGCGCCAAGCTCGAGAAAATCATCCACGAGGCCGACCGCGCGCTATACGCCGCCAAGGCGAGCGGGCGAAACTGCTCGAAGCTGTTCGATCCGAACGATCCGCAGAGCAGCGACGAGAGCGAGAACATCGCGGCCCTCCTGAAGATCGCCGTCGACCAGAACCTGGTATCCCTCGTCTACCAGCCGATCACGAACGTGACGACTGGCGAGGTCGATGCCGTCGAGGCGCTGATGCGCCTGACGATGCTGGACGGCACCTCGGTTCCGCCAAGCCTCTTCATCCCGGTCGCCGAGCGGACCGGCGCCATTCTCGATCTCGGCCGCTGGGCGATAAATACCGTGTGCCGCGAACTGCTTGTCGACAATCACGTTCCCTTGGTCAGCGTCAATGTCTCGCCGATCCAGCTGAAGACGCCGGGCTTTGCGACCTCGGTCGCGGCGATCCTGGGAGAAACCGGGGTTGCCGGAAGCCGGCTCGCCTTCGAGATTACCGAAGGGCTGGAGATGGAGATGCACTCGGGCATCCTGCGCTGCATCAGCGACCTGGAGACCCTGGGCATCCGCATCTGGCTGGACGATTTTGGAACCGGCTTCGCCGGCCTCTCCTGGCTGCGCCTGATCGATTTCGACACGGTGAAGATCGACCGGTCGTTCCTGCACGATTGCGCCACGCCGAAGGGCCGCGCGATGCTGCAGGACATCATCGGGCTCGTGCGCAACCGCGGCCACAAGATCCTGATCGAGGGCGTGGAGACCGACGAGCAACTGGCCCTGATGCGGCGCTTTCGGATCGACCACGTCCAGGGTTTCCACGTCGGACGCCCGGCGCCAGCGGACATGTTCCGCACGCCCACCGACAAGCCGCGCCTCCCGCTTCGAAACGGCGTCCGTAACTAGAAGCCTTGTCGACCTCATTTGCCACGATTTGCGGTCGAAGGAAGGCAAACCGGTATCGGCGGACGGGAATGCCGCTGCCGCTTCCCGTTCGGCGCTGATCAATGACATCGGCGAGCGAAACGCCCGGCCGCGCCCCTCGGCATCGTCAACGCACGCCCGCGCAACCTCGGCAGGGAACGTGAAGCCCGACGCGAATAAATGTTGCGCTCCGACCGAACCGGTGCGTAGGATACGGGAGACTACACTGCCGCCGGATACAATCTCACATTGTGCCCATGGAGGCGCGTGATGGCCATCGGGGACCAGCAGGACGTCGGCGTCGAACCGACCATATCTCCGCCCAGCAGCGTGGAGGTTCTGGCACAGCTTGAGCGCATTCGCCTGAGCGCCGAATTCGATGCTCCAGACCGCGACCGTAAATTCCTGGCCTATGTCATCGAGGAAACACTGGCCGGGCGCGGCGACCGCATCAAGGCCTATTCCATTGCCACCGAGGTTTTCGGCCGGGATTCCTCCTTCGACCCGCAAACGGATCCCGCCGTTCGGATCGAGGCGGGCCGCATTCGTCGGGCACTCGAACGCTATTACCTCGTCGCCGGACGCAGCGACCCGATCGTGATCCGGATGCCGAAGGGCGCCTATGTGCCGACCTTCGAAAGACGAGCCGAAAAGCAGCCAGCACCCGTTAGAGAAGGCGGAATGCCACCGTCCGAAGCCGCGCCGGTCGGCTGGCGTCATCTCCGCCGCATCCTGCTTGGCGCTGCGGCGCTTGTCTGTGGCCTCGCCGGTCTGTCGGCCGGCTTGCTGCTTCTTTCCGGTGACAACAGTACGGCGACCAGTCGGCCAAATATTCCGAAGGTGATCGTCACGCCTTTCGAGGACATCTCGGGGACGCGGCAATCGGCGATGATGGCGCAGGGGCTGACGGACGAAGTCGTGAGCAACCTCGCCAAATTCAAGGAGATCGTACCGGTCACGGTCAGCGATCCATTACGGACACCGGCCGATCAAACCTATGCGCTTGAGGGACGGGTAAGGCTCGAGGCAGAGCGGCTGCGGCTGGTCGTGAGGCTCATCCAGCGATCCGACGGGGCGGTCGTCTGGGCGAATACCTACGACGAACGACTGCAGTCCGGCGACGTCATCGATCAGCAGGCAAGGACGGCGGCCGCGGTCTCGAGCGCGGTGGCAGAGCCCTATGGCGCCATCTTCCAGGCAAGCGCAGCCGAACTCAGGCGTTCGGTTCCCGAGGGCTGGCAGGCCTATGCCTGCTCCCTCACCTACTACGACCATCGCGGCGACATCGATCCGCAATCCCGTCGCTCCGCCGAGGAGTGCCTGCAGCGCGCGACCCGGCAATTCCCGACCTACGCCACCGCTTGGGCGCTTCTGTCGATGAGCTATATAGATGCGCTGAGCAATGGCCTCGATCCCTCGGCCTCAGCAGGGCTGCTGGAACAGGCTGGCGAAGCGGCGGCGCACGCCGTCGATCTTGCCCCCTTCGACGTTCGCGCCCTCGAAGCACAGATGCTCGTCCTCTTCGCTCGCGGCGAAGTCGATGCTGCCCTGGCCGTCGGCGCCCGCGCGCTTGCCATCAATCCCAACGACACCGAACTTGCCGGCGCATACGGCCTCCGGCTCGCGCAGTCGGGCCAATGGGATGCGGGCTGCAAGCTCCTGTCGGACGCAATCGAACGCAACCTCGGCCAAACTGGCGTTTTCGAAAGGGGGTTGGCAAGCTGCGCCTATTTCGCCGGCGACTACGTCGCCGCCGAACGGTGGGCGCGCCTCGCCAATCCGGGCGCCAACCCGACCGACCGGGTCCTGCTGCTTGCGATTCTCGGAAAGCTCGGCAAGACGGATCAGGCGCGTGAGGAGCGAAAGTGGTTCGAGACCAACGCCCCGGCTCTCCTCGGTGACCTCGGGCAAGCGATTGCCCTTCAGTTTCACCGTCCCGAGGATCAGCACCGCCTGTTCGACGGCCTGCGCGCCGCCGGCGTTGCTGTGCCCGAAGCGGAGTATCAGCAGGCAGGTACCACCAGCGCGATACGCTGATCAGATGTTGCCGGGTTCAAGCTCGCCGTCGCGGACGGCGGGTTCAGCCGCCTTCTCTGGCGCCGCATCAGAGCGCGCCCAGACCATCAGCAGATCATGCGCGACACTCAGCACGATCGGCCCGAGAAAAAGACCGATCAGGCCATAGGACAGCGTGCCGCCAAGCACCCCGAGCAGGATCACCAGCGTCGGCGTCGACAGCCCGCGTGCCACCAGGATCGGCTTCATCACATTGTCGATGACGAACAGCGGGATCAACAGAATCGTCAGCAACAGCGCCGGACCGAAATCCATGGTGAACCAGGCCCAGATCATGACGGGCAGCAACACCAGCGCGGGGCCGATCTGGATGATGCAGAGGATCAGCACGACGAAGGCAATCGCGCCAGGTGCCGGAACATCGAACAGGCTGAGCACCAGTCCGCACAGAAATGCCTGTAGCAGCGCCACGCCGATGACGCCGCGCGCCACGTTGCGGATCGTCGCCGTCGCCAGCTTGAGGAAACCGATGCCCCGCTGGCCGCCGATCCTGCCGGCAAAGCGCTGTGCCATTTCCGCCAGCCGCTCCGCCGAACCGAAGAGAAAACCTGCGATCAACACCGAGACCACGAAACTTAAGACCTCGGCGCCGACGCTCGCGACCTTGCCGAGAACCTTGGTCCCGGCTTGCATCAGCGCCGGTTCGATCTTGCTCAGCAGTGCTTCGATATTGCCCGACGCCATGCTCCAGACCGCATGTATGCGCTCGCCGACGACAGGCCACGTGCGGATATATTCCGGCGGGACCGGTACGCTCAGCGAACCGTCGGCAAGCCTGGCAAGCAGCGCCTGCAACCCTTCGGCAAAGCTGACCGCGATCGCAGTCAGCGGGGCGACGATGACGGCGAGGCATATCAGCGTGATCAGGAATGAGGCAAGGCGCCGCGAACCGAGCAGGCGTCCCAGCCTGGCATAGGCTGGAAAGAGCGCCACCGCGAGGATTGCCGCCCATATCAGAATGATCGCGAAGGGTGCGATCAGCGTCAGAGACCAGTAGGCCAGAAGCCCGACGATGCCGATCCGGGCGATATCCGTGATCTTCGCCTCGATGGAAGGCGACCCGTTCGTTCCGTTGCGGACCACATTCGATCGGGAAGGATCCTCGTCCATGCTAGCCCCTTCCCCCTCACGCGAAACAGCCGACACCCGCAGCTCTATGCTCGCCGGCACCTTGCAAGCTCTACCGTCACGTGGATGGCACGCCCACGGCAACCGTGGGGCAGTAACATACAGTAGAATACGCCTGCCGGGCTTCCCGATCCGCCGGCCTCCTCTAGAGATTCCATTGACTGATGACGGCTGTGGTCAGAGACTGCTGCGCGATCAGCTTGAAATTGCAGAACAAGAAGCGTCGACAGGGGGCTGTCCCGCGCGCCAGTTCAAGCGCCCGTGCCATTGCCCAATACACGAGGGAGGCTGGATAGATGATCAAAAAGACGATCATCGCGCTCGGCAGCGCAATCGCGGTTTTGATAACAACACCCGTCACGGCGGTTCTTGCACAGCAGACGGCAGCCGCACCGGCTGCTCAGGAACAACAGACAGCACCCGAGCCGCTCAGCGACGATGAGCTCGAGGTGCTGGTGGCGCGCATCGCGCTTTACCCGGACGAGTTGGTGGCGCTCATTTCCGCCGCCGCGCTCTATCCTTTGCAGATCGTCGAGGCAGAACGGTTTCTTGAGGCTCGCGAGAAGAAACCCGACATGAAGCCGAAAGACGACTGGGACGGCAGCATCATATCGCTGCTGAACTACCCCCAGATCGTCAAGATGATGAGCGAGGATCTCGAGTGGACGCAGTCTTTCGGCGATGCGATCGCCAATCAGCAGAAAGACGTGCTGATGGCCATCCAGCAACTGCGTGACGAGGCGGTCGCGAAGAACATCATCAAGACCGACGACAAGGTAAAGGTGGTCCAGGAAGGCGACAACGTCGTCATCCAGGCGGCCAATCCGGAAACCATCTATGTGCCGCAGTATCCGCCGGAGATGCTCTACGAGCCGAACTATGCACCGGCGCCGATCGGCTACTATGACGAGCCCTATCCCGCCTACTGGTATCCGGGTGCGGCCTTCTTCGCCGGTGCGGTCACGGGTGCGGCCTTCGCCGCGATCGTCGACTGGGACGATTGGGGCGTCTGGGGTGGCCGCTGGAACGGCGGCGACATGGACATCGACTGCAACAACTGCTTCAACAACATCAACGGCAAGGTGAAGTGGAACGACGTCGACTGGAAGAATGTCGATCGCAGCAAGATCAACTTCAATCGTGACCAGCTTCAGCATTTCGACCGAAACAGCATCAAGAACAACATCAAGGCGAACGGCAACAACAACCTGCGCAACCGCGCCGCCGAGATCAATCGCGACCGGCCGAACGCACGGCCCGGCGGAGGTGGCGGCGGCCAGATCAGGGATGTGCGCAAGAGCACGCTCGACGGGCTGAAAGCGCAGCAGAGACCGGCAGCTCGGCCCGGCGGCGGCGGTGGCGGTCAGGCGATCGCCAAGGCCCGCGCTGGGGACGGAAAGCCGAGCATCAATCGCCCGGGCAACAAGCCGTCGCAGGTCAACCGCAGCGGTGGCAAGAAGAAGATGGCGGCAAAGGCGCAGAACCGGCCGAAGAAGCCATCGGGCCTTGGCAATGTCAATTCCGGACGGCGTGAGGTCGCTTCGTCACGCCGCGGCGGGCAAAGCCTTGGCGGTGGTCATCGCGGCGGTGGGCGGCCACAGATGAGCCGTGGTGGCGGCCGGCCGCCGATGCACCGTGGCGGCGGCGGACGCGGCGGCGGCGGACGCAGACGTTGATCGGATCACAGGAGAACGACCATGACAAAGCTCTTCAATTCCCTTCTCCTGGGATCAGCGATGGCGCTGGTTCTGGTAACGACGCCGATCGGCTCCGCCTATTCGCAGGACAAACCGCCTGCCGATAAACCTGCTGGCGATCAAGCTGCCGGCGATCAACCTGCAGGAGACCAACCGTCGGCCGATCAGCCGCCGGCGGACCAGATGGTGGGTGGGCTGGATGCCTATGCCGCCGCAGAAGACCCGCCGGTCTTCGACGATCCGGAGAAAGCCATCGGTGAATTCAAGGCCAGGCTGGCCGCCGATGATTTCGACGGCCTCGCAAAACTTTTGGGGCTGAATGCGGAGAAGCTGAAAGACAGCGAAGGGGTGAAGGATACGTTCGCTCTTATCCGCGAAGGGGCAGCCCGCAATGTCGTCGTTCGCGACCTGGAGGGCCGCAAGATCCTTCAGATCGGCGACCGGCTCTGGCCCTTGCCCTTCCCGCTCACCAAGGGCGATGACGGCAAATGGGCCTTCGATACCTATGTCGGACTCGAAGAGATCGTCAATCGTCGCGTCGGCGAGAACGAGTTGCAGGCGATCGACACGGTCGAAGCCTATGTCGATGCCCAGAAGGAATACGCCTCTGAGGATCGCGACTCCGACGGCGTGCTCGAATATGCCCAGAAGCTGATCAGCACGCCCGGCCAGACCGACGGTCTCTATTGGCCGGCCGACCAAGGGGATGGCGAAAGCCCCGTCGGAGACTCGATCAGCGAAGCGGCCCTGGAAAAGGCAAAAGCTGGCGAAGGATACTTCGGCTACCGCTTCCGCATCCTGACCTCGCAGGGCGACAACATTGCCGGCGGTCGCTACGACTATGTGATCAACGGCAACATGATCGGCGGCTTTGCGCTGATCGCCTGGCCGGTCACCTATGCGGAGACGGGCGTGAAGACCTTCGTCGTCAACCAGCAGGGCATCGTCTACGAGCGCGACCTCGGGCCGAGCACGGAAGCAATCGTACCCTTCATCGACCGCTTCGATCCGGACGACAAGTGGTCCGTCGTCGACGATTGACGGGGATGCTACCATCGGCATGAACGATAACGCCGCCCAGTCGGGCGGCGTCAGACAATAACCTCGCCTGCCCGTCCACCAGCCTCTTCCTCTGCCTCAAACAAGTATCAAGGGCATATCGAGCGAGGCTCGGAATTTGCGCGGCTCGATCGGGCCTGCTGTCAGCGAAGCTCCCCCCGGGAAATGGGTCCTGACGCGGTGGGCCACATTGGCAAGACCGATGCCGAGCCCGTGCGTCATCCCCGCCGCAGTCGCTGCGGCAACATCGTTTTCGACGATCAGATTGAGCCTGTCCCCGCGCCTTGCCGCGCGGATCAGGATTTCGACTGTGCTGCTGGAACGACCGACTCCGTGTTTGACCGCGTTCTCGACCAAAGGCTGCAGGATGAGACTTGGAACTTTCGCATCCTCGAGTTCGCCGGGAATGTCGATCCGAACGCGCATCCGGTCCGAAAACCGCTCCTTTTCGATCTCGAGATATTCCTTCTGCAGCGCCATCTCGTCGGCAAGCCTGAGCTCACGCATGAGGTCGAGCTGCAGCGTCGAGCGCAGGAACGCCGAAAGCGACATGATCATCCGTTCGGCCCGCTCGGAGGCCCCCTCCTCGACAAGCCCGGTGATGGAATTAAGCGTGTTGAAAAGGAAATGCGGGTTGATCTGGTACTGCAGGGCGCGCATTTGCGCCGCGAGCGCCTCTTCGCGTGACGCGATCAGCTTCAGGTCGCGGTCGCGCACGTCCATGTGATTGAGCAACGCGACGAAGAGAAATGACCAGCCGAAGAAGATCGACATGCGATAGCAGACCGCATAGGCGTAATCCATGATGTTGAACGGCACGACCACGGGCAACATGATCAGGCTGTAGAGATAGGCGTCCAGCAGCGACATGCCGAGCGAGCTGACCAGCGACAACAACAGACACGCCGCGATTTGTCGGCCATAGCTCTGCCGCCGCATCCGGCTGAGAAGCTGCGCCAGGAGGATGGCGACGAGGACAAAGACCGCTTCGAGCGCCAGCTTGCCGAGAAGGGGTTTCAGCGGATTGTTCCCGATCGTGAGCCAGATGGGACTGCTGATCAGGAATTCGGCCGCCGCGTAGATCAGTGCCAGCCGCAGGGTGACGACGCGAAACCGGTTGCCGTCCAGGAAACTATCGGTGGGGATGGTGATGTGCTTCATCAAACTCTGTCGTGCTGAATTCGGGTCCAAGCCCCAGGCGCCAGCATGACGAGGGGCGGCTATTTGAAAAAGGAAATAAAGAAGTTTAGCAACTAAAAGGATCACTCGGTTCCGTCTTTCCGCGCGAAGATTGCGGCGGAAGTCAGATGGCTCGGTCCCGTGGAAAGCCACGTGGGCCGACGACGGCGGGCGTCGGGCGAGAGTGCGTTGAGGGACGGGTTTGACCGCGAAACGGGCGTGGCTGCGATCATGTGATGGCATGTCGCGGCTTTGGTGGCGACTACGTAAGCGCCCGGCGAAGCTCGCTCACTGCGTTACTGCGTCATGCCCTCGGACTTGGCTGGCGTGATCGGCTCTTTGGCCCGCGCCTGAGCTTGCGACTTGCGCCCGTTGGCGTCCTTTCCCTGTCCCCGGAACGCCAAAAAGCCCGCTGGATTTCTCCATGCGGGCTTTTTTTGATTTGGTTGCGGGGGCAGGATTTGAACCTGCGGCCTTCAGGTTATGAGCCTGACGAGCTACCGGGCTGCTCCACCCCGCGTCCAGCGC
>NZ_JACVAV010000006.1:0-414130 GCF_014852035.1 Ensifer sp. ENS03
GATATGAAGCAGGATGTCTGGATAGTGAGCCATGGGAAACCCTTTACTGAATGAAGTTCGCCGCTTTGAGCGCGATGCCGTAGGATCAGGTCAATGGGGAACAGGTCGCCTGGCCAGGCGACCTTGACTGGAAAGCGATGCGGCCACCGGGTCCCAAGCCGAAGGCGCCAGGCGCGACGACTTAAGTTTTTGTGGCGCGAGCAGCTCGCGTCAAGCGGCGCGCCAGACGAGATCGATGCCTCCGCCGGCCGCCGGGGTCAGCATCGGTACGGCAGACAGGAGCTTGCGCGTATAGGCCGAGGATGGGCGGTCGAAGATCTCGTCGCGGCTGCCCTGTTCTTCGATAACGCCCTTGTGCATGACCACAACTCTATCGGCGATCTGCTCTACGACGCCCAGGTCATGGGAGATGAAGAGGCATGCAAAACCTTGTTCTCGCTGCAGTTTGCTCAAAAGGGTGAGGATCTGGGCCTTTACGGTCAGGTCGAGCGCTGAGACCGCCTCGTCGGCGATGACAAGGTCGGGCCGGCGAGCAAGCGCGCGGGCGATGGCGGCACGTTGCCTTTGCCCACCGGAGAGTTGATGCGGAAACCGCTCGGCGAATTGCGGAGCGAGACCCACTTCGGCGAGCACCTCATCGACCCGCGCACGGCGGTCTGCGGCGCGCATCGATTTTTCGTGCCGGAGCGGCGCTGCCACGATGTCGCGGATCCGCATGCGCGGATCGAGCGAAGAGTAGGGATCCTGAAAAACCATCTGGCAATTGGCGCGGTAGTCGGCGAAGCCGCTGCTTTTGCGATTGACCACCTGTCCGCGGAAGGTAAGCGTGCCCTCATCCGGTTGCAGCAGCCCGGCGATGATGCGGCCAAGCGTCGTCTTCCCGGAGCCGGACCCCCCGACCAGCGCGACGATCTCGCCAGGATGGATATCGAGATCGATGCCATGCAAGACAGGCTTTGCGCCCGTGCCGCTGCCGTAGGCAAGCTTCATATTTCTGACGCTGGCGAGCGGAGCATTCGGTGCGACTGCACGCGCCGGCGCGCGGCGCGGCAGGGCCGAAAGAAGTTTCCGGGTGTAGTCGTGCCGCGGCATGCGGAGGAGTTCGGCCGTTGTTCCTTCCTCGACGCAGACACCCTTCTGCATGACCAGCACGCGATCGGTATATTGCGCCACCATCGCCATGTCGTGGCTGATCAGCACCATTGCGGTGCCTTTCTCTTCGACCAGCGCATGCAGCAATTCCAGCACGTCACGTTGCACGACGGCGTCGAGTGCGGTCGTCGGCTCGTCCGCGATCAAGAGCGCCGGTTCGAGCAGCATGACGGAGGCAATCATGATGCGCTGCCGCATGCCACCGGAAAACTCATGCGGGAAGGCACGGACGGCTGCGTCCGGATCGGCAATGCCGACACGTTTCAGCATCGCCAGGATTGCGCTTTGACGCGCTGACGCGTCCATTGTCGTGTGCAGCGCCAGACCTTCCTCCATCTGGCGGCCGATGGTGAGCGCCGGATTGAGCGAGGTCATCGGCTCCTGGAAGATGAGCCCGATGCTCTTGCCGCGCAGCTTACGCAGGTCGTCCGGCGCAAGCCCGCTCATATCGCGGCCGGCAAACCGGACGGAGCCCCCGCGCCTGACGATCCCGGGCGGCAGAAGGCCGATGACAGCGCGCATCAACATCGACTTGCCCGAACCGGATTCGCCGACGATGCCAATGCGTTCGCCAGCGCGAAGAGTGAGGCTGACGCAATCGACGACGGGTGGTGCCATCGCAGCCGAGGTGCCGAGCACGAGTTGCTCGACGGTCAGGAGTGGTAGCTGGGTCATTGCGTGCCTCTCATTTTCGGGTCGAGCCTATCCCGCAGCGCATCGCCAAGCAGATTGATCCCGAGCAACGCAACGGAGATGCAAAGGCCCGGAAAGATTGCAAGCCAGGTCGCCTGGGCGAGGTAGGGGCGGGCAGCGGCCAGCATGTTGCCCCACGTCGGGGCCGGTGGCGGCACGCCGAGGCCGAGGAAGGAAAGCGCGCTTTCAGATAAAAGTGTCCACCCGAACATCGACGTTGTCAGGACCGTCAGCGGCGCGATGCAATTCGGCAGGATATGGCGCAGCAGCGTGTAGATTTCGGAATCGCCTGCAATCCGGGAGGCGTCAATGAATTCCTTCTCCCGCAACGAAAGCACTGTGCCCCGAACGATCCTTGCTACGGACGGCGTGTAGGCAATGCCAAGCGCCAGCACGATGCCGAATTTGTTGGCGCCGAAGATCGCAAGCAGCCCAAGCGCAAGCAGGATGCCGGGAAAGGCGAGCAGGGCATTGGTGACGGCGACGAGCACCCGATCGGTCCAACCGCCGACATAGCCTGAGATGGCGCCAAGCGCGGTGCCGAGCACAGTTGCGATCGCGACCGTGGCAAGGCTGACGATGCCGCTCGCCGACGCGCCGAGCATCAAGC
The DNA here is from genome assembly GCF_014852035.1 of Ensifer sp. ENS03. NCBI lineage: Bacteria > Pseudomonadati > Pseudomonadota > Alphaproteobacteria > Hyphomicrobiales > Rhizobiaceae > Ensifer > Ensifer sp. ENS03. Next base: position 2,456 of record NZ_JACVAV010000006.1, read on the forward strand.
GGGAAAGCACGTCGCGTCCGAATTCGTCGGCGCCGAGCAGATGCCGGGCCGAGGGGCCGGCGAGGCGTGCCTTCATGTCGAGCGCCATCGGATCATAGGGCGTCCAGACGGAGCCCAGGCAGGCGACGATCACGAAGGCGCCGACGAACAGGCCGCCAACCAGCGCATTGGCAGAAAGGGTCTTCATGTGATTTTCACTCGCGGATCAAAGAGCGGGTAGCACAGGTCGACGATCAGGTTGACCAGCACGTAGATGACCGCGATGAAGAGCAGGCATCCCTGAATGACCGGATAGTCGCGGCCGAAGATCGCATCGACGAGGAGCCGCCCGAGACCCGGGATCGTGAACACGGTTTCGACGACGGCGATACCGCCGAGCATGTTGCCAAGCACCAGGCCGATCAGCGTCAGCGTCGGCGCAAAGGCGTTGGGGAACACATGGCGCCACAGCACCGTTCGCTCGGGCAGGCCCTTGGCGCGCGCATGAGTGATGTAGTCGAGCCTGAGAACTTCGAGCGCCGAGGCGCGGGCCATGCGCAGAAGCACGCCGATCTCGTGCAGGAAGAGCGTGAGGATCGGCATCAGCACATAGAGCAGCCCGCGGCTCGGGTCTTCGGCGACGGAGACGTAGCCGACCACCGGCAACCATCCGAGCTTGAGGCCGAAGATGAGCAGAATGACGAGACCGAGCCAGAAGGTCGGGATCGACAGAAGCAACGCGGCGATCGACACAAGGGTGAAATCAAGTCTGGAGTTCTGGCGGAGGGCGGCGATGAAGCCGGCCGGAACGGCGACCAGCGAGGCAAGGGCGACGGCAACGAGGACGATGCCGGCGCTGACCTTGAAACGCTCGATGATGAGATGGGCCACCGGCTCCTTCGTAGTGATCGACGTCCCGAAATCGCCCTGCAGGACGCTGGTCAGCCAGATCGCAAACTGCGTCAGGATGTTCTTGTCGAGTCCAAGGTCCGAGCGCAAGGCAGCGACACTTTCCGGCGACGCCATGTCGCCGAGCAGCAATGCTGCCGGGTCGCCCGGAACAAGGCGTATCAGGAAGAAGACGACGACGGCGACGAGGAAAACCGTCGGAACGGCCATTCCTATCCGCGAAAGGATGAAGCGCAGCATCTCGAGCGAACTCTCTTACTCGGCGATCGTGACTTCCCACGCCCTTGGCATGGAGAAGATCGAGGCCGCGTAGTTCTGGACGTGTTTCTGGTAGGCCGAAGCCTCGAGCCCGTTATAGAGCATGATGAAGGGCACGGTTTCCAGGAAGCGCGTATGTAGCTTGTCGAAAAGCTCCTGGCGCTTGGCCGGGTCGGAATAACGCACGGCGTCGGCGAGCATGGCCTGCGCGTCCGGATCGTCCCAGACCTTGCGCGGCTCCTTGTCCTTGTTGCCCATGACGGAGTCCATGGTCAGTGCGGGGTCGTAGCGTCCCGAATAGGGAAACACCATCGCCGTATAGTTGCCGCTCTGATATCGGTCGAGCTGTGCCGCCCACTCCAGCACTTCGAGTTCAGCGGTTATTCCGACCTGCTGCAGCATTGCCTGTGCCACGATTGCCGCATCGTAGGTGTTGGAGTAGCGCGTATTGGCGATGAGTTTGATCGGCTGGCCGTTGTAACCGGCTTCTTGCAGCAGCGCCTTTGCCGCCTCGGGATCGTAGCTGTAGCCCTGGGTCTGGGCTGGGGAGTGGTATTTTGAGGTCGGCGGTATCAGCGAGTTGTTGGCCTTGCCGAGACCGAGCGTAATTCCCTCGACCATGGTCTTGGTGTCAAGAGCCATGGCGATGGCCTTTCGGATGCGCATGTCCTTGAGCAGCGGATCGCGCGTCTGCAACAGGAGCGCGACGATGCCGGGATTGGTCGCCAGCGAAACGGCGGTATCGGCGTTCTGCTTGAACTCCTCGACATCGGCATAGGGAACGTCCGGTACGATATCGATGTCGCCATTGAGCAACGCAGCCTTGGCGGAGGAGCGGTCGGGAATGACGGCGAAGCGGACGGCCTCGACAAGCGGACGCTTGGCGCCGGTGTAGCCGTCCCGCTTTTCTTCGCTGCGTACCGCGTAGTCGGCAAAGGCTTCGAGGTCGATGAATTCGCCCTTACGCCATTCTTTGTACCGGAAGGGACCGGTGCCGACAGGCACGTTGAACGAGCCGTCGGCGTTAAACGATGATTTGTCGAGTATGCCGGTCATGCCGCAGTCGGTTCTGGCAAGCGTTGCCTGAAAGAGGGCGTTCGGCTTTTCGAGCTTGAAGACGACGGTTTTGTCGTCGGGTGCCGTGACCGATACGACATGGGCGGCGCCGCCCGCGGCAAAGTCGTTGCGGCATCGCCATTTTGTGGCTTCGTCCATGTAGCGGTTCCAGTTCCAGACGACGTCGGCCGAAGTCAGCACGTTGCCATTATGGAACTTGACGCCATCCCTGAGCTTAAACGTGTAGGTCAGGTCGTCGTCCGAGACAGCGACCTCCTTGGCAAGCAGCGGCTTTACCGAGGCGTCCTCGCTATATGCAACGAGACCCTCGACTATGTGCAACACGACGGCGTCGCTGTTGGCGTCTCGGTTGACGCCCGGATCAAGGCTGCGGATGTCGGCATTGAGTGCGATTTTCAGCGTTTCTGCTGCGGCCGGGCCGCAGGCCAAGGTCAGCGCTAGTGCTGCGGCCGACGCGGCCAGTCTCTGTCTACGGTTCACCTCAGTTCTCCTCTTTGTGGTCTGCCCGGTTTTCCGGTTGAGCGAACTGTGCCTTTTGTTTGATCATAATGCAATACGAAAAATCGCAAACCTTCTCGGCCTCCCCAAAAGGGGGGTAAATGCGCTCTCGGCAGGCGTTATCTTTCGCTGCGGACCCGGTCCTCGACTTTCTGCAGCGTCGATTCAAGGTGGCGCCGCAGCGCAAGCTGGGCGAATTCGATCTCGCCGGAGCCAATATACCGGAGGATCTGGATGTGCTCCTTCAGCGACCTCTCCATGCGCTCGGGCCGGAGCCGATCGAATACCGAGGACTCGCGCAGCAGTCTGAGGTCGTTCTGCATGCGCACGGATTGCAGGATGAAGCGGTTGCCGGACCAGGTGGCGAGTGTCTCGTGGAAGGAGGCGTTCAGTTTTAACCAGCTGTCGCGGCTGATGCTGCCGGCGGCATTGATCTGGTCGAACATGCTTTCATGTTCGGCAATGAGGGCCTTGAGCGCATCCGGATCGGCGCGGTAGTTCGGCTCGGCAAGGCCTGCAAGCTCGATCGCGATGCGAAAACGATAGCTTTCGGCCAGGCTTTCTGGGCTGTCGAGCGAATCGACAAACGCCCATCCGTGGCCGCGCTGGCGGTGAATGAGGCCCTGGGAGGATAATTGCGTCAACGCCTTGCGGATCGTCCCGCGCGCAATGCCGTAGCGTTCCGTCAGCTCATTTTCCGACACTTCCTGCGGAATGGTGCCGACAGAGCGGTCGCGCAGGATCTGCTGCTTGAGGCGCTCCGTTTCGCTCTCACTGAATGTCTCGATGTAGGTGCCGTTGCCGAGATCGGTGGCGGCGACAAAGCCTTTGTTGGGAATGAGGCGCACGAGATCCTTGGTCGCAAGGATTTCGAGAGCGGCCCGCATCGGTGTGCGCGATACGCCAAACATTGTTGCCAGGGTCTTCTCGACAATCGGATGACCTGCCCGCCAGCCTTCTTTTTGTGCCTGAAGCAGGATCTGCCGGGCAATGTCGATCTGCAACGCGCTCGGGCTGCTTTCCGTGCTCATCAACTGGCTCCAGGGTCTGGTCGGTCTTTGGGGTGCGCTTCTGACATAGCTGTTCGATTTCCTCTGGACAATTCCTTGTGATAGTGCATTTTAACGATACAAAACGCAACATAGAGTGAAAGAGAAGACAGATGACCGCCGCACCGTTTCCGTTCGTTTCGATCTCAGGAACTCCGCTCGAGCGCGGGCGTCAGTATGGGCAGCAGGCGAAGGACCGTGTGCGTCGCAGCGTCGAACTGTATGCTGGTCGGCTTGCGACGCTCGGGGTCTTGGCCGACGACCTGAAGTCGATCGTTGCCGGCTATGTACCGCTCATCGAGGCATTCGACCCAAACTTCGTGGTGGAGATGAAGGGTATCTCCGAAGGTGCGAACTTGCCGTTCGAGCACGTCGTCCTCATCAATGCCCGTACTGAGATCCTTGCGCGGGCACGAAGGACCCAGGCTGCGAGGGCTGAGCATTCCGGCGACGGCTGCACCGGTGTCGTTGTCCTGCCTGAGCGCAGCGCCACGGGAGAGCTCGTGCACGCGCAGAACTGGGACTGGATGGCAGAATGCGCGGAGACGGCGATCGTCTTGCGCGTCAAGCCGGATGAAGGTCCGTCCTATCAGACGTTCACGGAGGCCGGTGGCCTTGCACGCAGCGGCATGAACGACAAGGGCATCGCCGTCACGGCAAATTATCTCGAGAGCGACCGCGACTTTGCCGGCGACGGCGTGCCGCTAGCACTCATCCGGCGCATGGTCCTGCAACAGGAACATCTGGCGATGGCCATGCGTGCCGTGGCCGGAACGAGGAAGTCGGCGTCGAACAACATCATCGTGAGCCACAAGGATGGCTTTGCCGTCAGCTTCGAATGCGCACCGGACGAAGCGTTCAACATCTATCCGGAAAACGATCTCATCGTGCATGCCAACCATTGGCAGAGCCAAACGGCGCTTCTGAAATTGCGTGAGCAGGCTCATTCAAGCTGGTCGGACAGTTTTTACCGCGACTGGCGCGTTCGCCGCATTCTCGAAAAGTCCGACAAGATCGGCGTCGCCGAGGTCAAAGCCGCGCTTTCTGACAAGTTTGGTTATCCCTACGCCGTCTGCCGTCCGCCGCATCGTTCGTCCCGCGGCCATGTCTCGGCGACAGTCGCGACCATCGTGATGCGGCCGGCGGCAGGTGAAATGGAACTCGCGGTGCTGCCGGCCGACAATCCGAGCTTCAAGAGCTACCCGACCTATCGCGACGAAATTGCCGCTTGAACCTTGGTCGCCGTCGCCTCGCGCGCGCCCTGCCCATTCACAGAAGGTCCACATGCCATGGATACGCTCACCACGCCCGGCCCGAACAACCTTGATGCCTACTGGATGCCATTTACGGCCAACCGGGACTTCAAGGCGAATGCTGAATTCATCTCCCGTGCCGAAGGGCTCTACTACTTCACCAGCGGCGGCCACCGCCTGCTGGACGCTATCGCCGGGCTTTGGTGCGTCAACGTTGGCCATGGCCATCCGCGCATCGTGGAGGCGATCCAGAAACAGGCGGCGCGGCTGGACTTCGCATCCTCGTTCGGCCTCGGGCATCCGCTGGTCTTCGAATATGCCAACCGGCTAACGTCGATTGCGCCAGAAGGCATGAACCGCGTGTTCTTCACCAATTCCGGCTCGGAAGCGGCCGATACCGCGCTCAAGATCGCGCTTGCCTACCATCATGCGAGGGGTGAAGGGCAGCGCCAGCGCATCGTCGGGCGTCAGCGCGGTTATCACGGCGTCGGTTTCGGCGGCCTGTCGGCTGCGGGCATGGGCCCGCACAAGAAGCAGTTCGGCATGCTCTTGCCCGGCACGGTGCATTTGCCGCACACGCATGATCCGGCGAAGAACGCCTTCAGCCGCGGTCAGCCGCCGCACGGGGCAGAGCTGGCCGATGCGCTTGAGCAGATGATCGCGACCTACGATGCATCGACGATTGCTGCCGTCATCGTTGAGCCGGTCGCGGGATCGACCGGTGTTCTCGTTCCGCCGGTCGGCTATCTCGAGCGGCTGCGCGAACTCTGCACGCGCCACGGCATCCTGTTGATCTTCGACGAGGTCGTCACCGGTTTCGGTCGGCTCGGCCATGCTTTCGCGGCCGACCGCTTTTCGGTAAAGCCCGATCTACTGATGGTGGCAAAGGGCATGACCAATGGCGCGGTTCCGATGGGCGGCGTCATTGCCAGCGATCGCATCTACGATGCGATTACCTCAAAGGCGGCACCAGGTACGGTCGAACTCTCCCACGGTTATACCTATTCCGGCCATCCGCTGGCGGCCGCCGCCGGATTGGCGGCGTTGGACGTTTATGTTTCCGAGGGGATTTTCGAGCGGGCAGCGGGGCTCGAACCGCACTGGGAGCAATGTGCGCACAGCCTGAAGGGGCTGCCCGGTGTCGTCGACATCCGCAACCTCGGTCTGCTTGCGGGCATCGAGCTTGGCGAAAACGCCGCCGTCGGCAAGACACTCGCCAAGAAGGTCTATGAATTCTGCTTCGAACGCGGCGTGCTCATTCGTCCGGTCGCAAACACGATCGTCTTGTCGCCGCCTCTGACGATCGGCAAGGAAGAGGTCGAAACGATATATGCGACCATCGCCGCAGCCCTTCGAGCAAACTGATATCGCAAAGCTGACACACCAACGGGCTCGAGGAGTGTCCTGCGGCTCGATCGCCGCGTGCTACCTTCGATTGCCTTCTGCGCCCGGCCTCCCGCCGATGCCGCACGACCAGACGGTGGGCCGGTACGCGTCGTGATCGATGCAAACGGCGACGGGAAATCCGGGTAGGTGCGACCCGTGATCGGCCAAACGCTTGTGTTTGTCATGGTTCGGGAGAAGCGCAGGGCCTGCGGTTCGTGTGCGCTCCATGAGGCCAGTTCAGCGATCCTGGTGGCGGTGCCGCCGGCGCCAGGCAAGGACATCTTCGGGTGTCGCCTTGCCTGCGCGCGGGCCATGGATGGTGACGGCGCGCGAAGCGGCCGCGACTGCGAAGTCGAGCGCCTCCTCGAAGCTCTGGTCCTGCGACAGGCACCAGGTGAGCGTTCCACCAAAGGTGTCGCCGGCACCAGTCACGTCGACGACTTTCAAAGTAAAGCCGGGCACGCGCAAGACCGTTTCATGGTTGCGAGCCTCCGCGCCGTCGGCGGCCAGCGTCCGCACCACTCGGTCGATTTGGTGCTCTCGCATCCAGTCGCCGATGAGGTTGATGTCGTCGTGGCCGAAAGCGGTGTGGAAACCGATCTGGTTGAAGATGACGACAGCCGCGCCGGTCAGATAGGGCATGTCTTCGGGCGTGCAGCCGCCGACGTCGAGATCGAAGATCGCCCGGCGCCCGTTGGAATGCAGGTCCCTGAGGAGATCGGCTTGCTTCAGAACGCCGTTTTGCGCCTTGGCGTGCAGACGGCGGACGCGATAGAGCGTGGTGTAGAGGTAACCCGGCTGGCGCAACGCTTTCAGACTGGCGCCTGAAAGCCACATCGGCTGCTCGCCCATCTCGACGGTGAGCACGATGTGCTCGCCCTCGACGAGGAAGATGAAGTTGCGCGATTCCGGAATGGCCGGATCGATCAGCATGTGATCGACGCCGACGCCATTTTGCCTGAGATCGGCGATCAGGCGCTCGGACAATGGGCTGTCGTTGAGCAGCGATATGAACTGCGTATCGCCGCCAAGACCGGCGTGCACGACGGCGGCGTTGGCGATGGAGCCGCCGGCTTCGGCCGGAAGCTCCTTGACCATGCCCTTGTCGGCGCGGCCGGGCCAGCGGTCGGCGGTGTAGTATTCGTCGAGGGCGACATCGCCAATGAAGAATGCAGTCATAAGGTTAGTCCCGTGCCCGCTGCCGCCGACACCTTTATCGGACCGCCCGAAACTGCTACCCATGGGCTTTCGCCGAGGCCGCAGACGGCCATCCAGTAATAGGGTGCGGGGCCGGAAACGCCGCGGCAGGCATCGTGCCAGACATTGCGATCCATGACGACAGCCTGCCCGGGCGCGATGACGAAGGCTTCGATCTCGTCGCGATCAGGTGCTTCGCCATCCGACGCCGGCGCAACCGCAAGGACAACCGGTTCAGCGAGACAGAAGATCGCCTCTTCGGTCAGCTGGTGCCGCTCCATCGCGCGGCAGTCCCAGGGCGCTTGTCCGCCACGGGTGATGCCGAGATGACCGCGGCCGTCGATCAACGGCGTTTTCGTAAAGCCGTCGTTCCAGCCGTCGCCGACAGTCCAGACGACCTTGCCGTCCGTGTCACCGGTCAGGTCGTACACCCGGCCGTAGCGGGAAAAATTGTCCGGGGTCACCGGCCGGGCGTGGACGACGTTCATGCCGCACTCCTGATCGCGCGCACGACACGCATCAAGCCTGCGACATGGGCGGCTTCGACCCGGCCGGTGTCCTTGTGATCGTGCTTGAACCAGCTGCCGACGACGGCGCCGTCGGCCTGAGCCAATTGCTCGGTGGCGTTGGCTTCGGTGAGGCCGGCGCCGATCAGGAGCGGCGTCTCGCCACCGGTCGCAGCGCGGAATCGCGCCACCTTCTCCAAGTCGGTCGGCTGGCCGGTCGCGTCCGAGGTGACGACCAGCCCGTCGCAGCGCGACGCACCGATGCGCACGTCTTCCTCCTCCAGCCGGCCTGATAGGACCGGCTGGTACTTGAACCGGACACCACCGAGGAGCAGGGCCGTCACACCGTCGCGGCGGGTCTGAAGTTCGGTCGCAAAGGGGACGTCTGCTTCGGGCGGCAGGTGGCCAGCGACGGAATCCACCTGGATGAACGAGACCGGATAGGTCCGCGCGAGCGCGAAGGCGCGGGAGTCGTCGCGCAAGACGTTGACACCGATGCGCGTTCCGAGGTCGAGGTGGAAGATCCGCTCTAGCACCCGTTCGACATCCTCGGCATCGCCGAAATAGTTCTCGACCACCAGCCCATCGACGCCTTCGCCGGCCATGATGCGGGCTTCCTCTTCGGCCTGGGCAAGCTTGGCCTGAGCGCCGTCACCGGCAAGGTGCAGCATGCCGAGGATCGGTTTTTGGATGGTAAAGGTGTCGCCGAAGCGGCTCATGTCATGTCTCCTGCACGCCGTGCGGCGCGGTCTCGCGGCCCCAGCGCGTTGCAAATTTCATCTGGACTGCCGGCGAGTAGACGATCGACGTGCGCTCGACCAACCGGTCGTCCGCGTCGAGCACATCCCCGCTGGCGCAAAGGTAGCCCGGCACGTCCTGCGCCGGGGCAAAGACCTCCCGCAGGCGATCGGAAGCCGGCACGACGGTCAACAGCAGTTCCGAACGCAGGGGGTGACGGTCATAGTCGCGGCGCAACACCTCGTAGAGGGATTGCGACGCGAAGTCGTATCGATCAAGCCCGGGATAAAGGGCGAGATCGAGCTCGGACGTGTCGACGTTCAGCCATGTCACGCTGTCGCCGTTGGCAAGCCCGCGGGCGCGCACCAGCACGAGTTGGCCGTTGTCTGCCCGGTGCTCCAGCACCTGCGTCACCGGGCGCTGGCCCTGTTTTCGGGCAAGCTCCGTGAAGCTGCCGAAGTTCCAGATGTTGTGGCTGATCGGTCGGTGCGAGACGATTGTGCCGCGGCCGCGAACCTGCTGGACGAGGCCCTCCGAAACCAGAAGCGCCATCGCATTGCGCACGGTCGTGCGGGCAATGCCGAACTGGTCGCGCAACTGGTTCTCCGAGGGAATGGCTTCACCTTCGGAAAAGTCGCCGCTCAGGATCGCGGCGCGCAGCGCCCGATAGAGCTGCCGGTAAAGCTGCTCGCTCGAATAGAGATCGAGGCGCAGCCGCGACAGTCGATCGTCAGGGCGTTCGCCCGTTGCGGTTGAGGCGTCTGGCATGGGGGGATGGGTCAAGGCAGGCTCCGGCGCGGTTCTGTTACTTCGTGGCTCCGTTTATCTTGAACTCCTCGACACCCGCCTGTTTCAAGCCGTAGCGGTCGAGGATCTGTGCATAAGTGCCGTCGGCTTTCATGGCGTCGAGCGCGCCCTTGATTGCATCGCGCAGTTGCGTGTTGGCCTTTGCAAGGGCAATGCCGTAGTGGTTGATCTCGCCAACCTCACCGATCTGGTAGAATTTGTCCGGCTCCTGCTTCATCAGGTCGAGCAGTCCTTCAAGGCCGATGACGGAAGCCTGGGCACGCCCCTGGCGGATCTGCATGATGTGCTCGGCCTGGGTCGGGATCTGAATGACGGTGATCAGCTTGTCGGCCGGGCAGATGGATTTGCCAAGGTTTTCCGCCCAGGTGACCCAGCTGGTTCCGGTCGCGACCGCAACCGTCTTGCCGCAGAGGTCGGCCTCGGCCTTGATCTCACCCTGGTGGTCGGCGGTCGAATAGAAGACGTTGCCGGTCTTGAAGTAGTCGATGAAGTCCAGTTGCGTCTGGCGTTCCACCTTGTCGGAGAAGGCGGTCATAATCAGGTCGGAGCGGCCGGTGACCACCTGCGGGATCAATTGCGGGAACTCGACGTTTTGGAATTCCGCCGTCAGGCCGAGGCGCTCGGCGATCGCCTTGGCAAGATCGATGTCGAAGCCTTTCAGTTCGGTCGAGCCGGCGTCGCTGTATTCCATCGGCGGATAGGCAAGGCTGATCGTGACGTTCAGCTTGCCGGTGTCGCGCACGGCATCCGGCAGGGCGGCGGCCAGCTTCTCGTCGGCGGCATGGGCAGCAGCCCCTGCGGCAAGGCTGATGAAGGTGGCGGAGGCAAGCGCCAGAGCCATCGGCAGCAATCGTTTCATTTCCTGTTCTCCCTTTTTTGAACTCTTGTCGTCAGGCAAGCACGCGGCTCAGAAAACTGCGCACACGCGCATCACCGGGGTTGCTAAGGACCTGTTGAGGTGCGCCGTTCTCGCGGATTTCGCCGTCGATCATCACCACGACGCGGTCGGCGACTTCTCTTGCGAAGCCGATTTCGTGGGTGACGACGATCATCGTCGTGCCGCCGCGCGCCAGATTGCGCATCACCTCCAGCACCTCACCGACGAGCTCCGGATCGAGCGCGCTGGTCGGCTCGTCGAAGAGCATGACGCGCGGTTCCATGGCGAGCGCCCGCGCGATTGCCACGCGCTGTTTTTGGCCACCGGAAAGCTGCGACGGGTAGCTCGATGCCTTGGCCGCCATGCCGACCTGCTCGAGCAGGGCCATGGCGCGGGCTTCGGCCTCGGCGCGGCTGAGACCGCGCACCACCATCGGTCCCTCGGTGACGTTGCCGAGCACGGTGCGGTGCGCAAACAGATTGAAGTGCTGGAACACCATGCCGAGCTGGCTCTGCTGGGCGCGCAGTCGCTTGACCGGCAATTCCTGCAGCGCGCCGCGGTTGAGCTCGTAGCCCATGATCGCGCCGTCCACCCACACGTAGCCGCCATTCGGTGTTTCGAGGTGATTGATGCAGCGCAGGAACGTGCTCTTGCCGCTGCCCGAGGGTCCGAGGATGCAGAGAACCTCGCCATAGGCGACGTCCAGGTCGAGACCCTTCAGCACCTCGTGATTGCCAAAACTCTTGCGGATACCGACCGCTTTAACTGCAAGTGTCATGCTTCACCCGTGACGGCCGGACGACGCGCCCAGGCTTTGAACCAGCGGCGTTCGGTGGTTGTCGTTGCGGCATCGCGGCCGAAGTGGCGTTCGAGATAATACTGGCCGATGGACAGAACCGTGGTTCCGGCCAGATACCAGACGGCGCAGACAAACAGCAGTTCGATGACGGCGCCGTTGATGAAGTAGATGCGCTGGGCCGCGTTCAGCATCTCGCCCATGGCGATGGTGGCGGCGAGCGAAGAGAACTTCAGCATGCCGATCGCGCTGTTGCCGAGCACGGGCAGGATCAGCCGAAGGGTCTGCGGCAGGATGATGCGCCGCATCGTCTGCCCGGGCGTCATGCCGAGAGTGTGGGCCGCCTCCTTCTGACCCTTGTCGACCGAACCGATACCGCCGCGCACGACTTCCGTGAGGTACGACCCTTCATTGACGCCGAGACCGAGAACCGCGGCGACGAAGGGTGTCACCACATCGACCATGCGGGCGTCAATAAGACCTGGGATGTAGAGCTTCGGAAAGATCAGCGCGATGTTGAACCAGATGAGAAGCTGGAGCAGCACCGGTGTACCGCGGAAGATCCAGACATAGAGCCAGGCGGCAAAACGCAGGATCGGGTTTTCCGAGAGCCGCATGATGCCGAAGGCAAAGCCGAGCAGCACGCCGAGCACCAGCGCGCAGGCCGAAATGAGCAGCGTCCAGCCGAAACCGGTGATGATGACACCGGCCGTCAGAAACTCGCCGACCACCGTCCACTGGATCTGCCCGACGGCGAAGGCGCGTCCGATCACCGCCAGAAGCAGGATGACGAGACCGCCGCTGATCCAGCGTCCGGGGTGTTTCAGCCGGCGAATGACGACATCGGGAGCGGGAAGATCCGACAACGACAGTGCGGGACTTGGTTTTGACTGAGACTGGTGCATGGCATCCAATTGTAGGGTTAGGCCTACAACTTGATACTGGCGCGGCCTGAGGGAGTCAAGCGGCCCCCTCGGGTGAGGGTTTGCATGTTTAGCTGCTTGGGGAATTGCGCAGGCGGTTCGGTTTTCCCGACGGCACTTCAAGAAACGTCGGCTGCTGGTAGCGGCGCTTTTGCGGCGACTGTTCAAAAGTCAGATTGAGCAACGGCGTTGTCAGCTGCCGGCAATCGAAATTGCTCCAGTGGTCGGTCTTGCGGAACAACGGTCGGGGTTTGGTTTCCGATCAACCGGGCTTGAAGCCGATCACCATCGAGTCCGGCCCCAGCAACGGCTCGACGCGCGTGGACACAAAACCGGCGTCGCGCATCCAGGCTTGGCAGTCGGCGCCGGTATAATCGAAACCGCCGCGGGTCTCGATCAGCATGTTCAGGCTCATCAACAGGCCGAAGGCGTTCAAGCGGCGCTCGTCGTCAATGACGGCGTCGTAGACGATCACGGCTCCGCCTTTCGGCAGCGCAGCGAACGCTTTTTCCAAGAGCTTCCTTTTTTCGGCAAGATCCCAGTCGTGCAGGATGTGCCCCATCACGATCACGTCCGCATTGGGCATTGGGCCGTCGAAGAAGTTGCCGCTTTGGAAGGTGATGCGGTCGGTAAGGCCCTGCCGGGCGACGAAGTCGTCGAATATCGGCTGCACGGCGGGCAGATCGAAGCCGATGGCCTTGAGATGCGGATGCGCTCGCGCGATCACCACCGGCACCATCCCCTGCGCCGCGCCCACATCGGCGAAGGTCGTGTATTTCGACCAGTCGAACCTGGCGGCGATCGCCTGCGCCGCGCCGGCGCTGATCCCGCTCATCGCCTCGAGGAACCCGCGCAGCCGTGCCGGTTCCGCATAGATCGCGGCGAAGAAATCTTCGCTGTGCTTGGCTTCGTTCTGTGGTTCTCCGGTGTGCAGGGCTTCGGTCAGCGAACCCCAGAAACCGTAGAGCCGGGCATTGGCCATTTCGAGGATGCCGCCGATATAGGATGGCTTCGCCTTATCGAGGAAGAGGTCCGTGTCAGGGGCATTACGATAGCGGCCGTCCTCGCGTTCGAGCAGCTTCAGCGCGACCAGGGTGTCGAGAAAGTCGCGGGCCGAGCGGGGATGCAGTTTCAGCCTGGCCTGCAGATCCGGCAGTTCGGCCGGGCCAGTCGCAAGCTCGGTGAAGACGCCGAGTTCAACCGCACTGAGCAGGGCCTTGGACGCCCAGAACCCCATGCCGACCTGCATGATGTTGTTCGGTGTCGTTGTGCCCATCGCTCGTCTCCTCGTGGATCGTGTCGTCGAACGGCATCTGGGATTGGTGCGGAACCCGAAACTGTTCGGCAGCGCTGGCCGTGGACGTCCCGTCTCATCGACGCAATAAAATATTGCGTTCTGCGATGGGGTGCAATTAATCAAGAATCACTAGCAAGGACCGCAATCAAAGATCCCGTTGCGTGACTTCAGGTGGAATTGTTCGCGTCGTGTGATGAGCCTGGGTCTTGCTGGTACGAAGTCAACTTCAGCAGCTACCTTGATCGTCGCACGAGCTATGAGGTTGCGAGACTCGCGCTTTATTTGCCGAAACCTCGGATCGATGTTTCGGTTACGGTCACGGCAGCGAGGACCGCCTCGATATCGCGCCCGCGAATGACGGACGCGGGCGACCTCGAGCGGTTGAACTCCGGGGTGGCGTATTCGCATTAGCTGCTGTCAGGTGGGGCAAAGAAACAGTTCACGTCGTCTTCCGTCGGATGAAGGCAAATATGATACTGCCCATCGCCCGAGGGGATCTCATCGCCATAGGGGATAAAGAACACGTGCGGTCGTCTTGCCATGTGGTGGTCGCCAGCATGCAAGAAAACGGAAAAACCACGAGCCCCTCGCAAAATGTCGGGCGCGGGGATGGCAGCACAATCGCCACCTGCCTCATGGGCCTTGCAGCACGCCAGAGGATAGGTCCAGCCGGTCTTTGCCTGGTGAGCGTCCGTTCGGACGACTCCGACTGAGATTGTCGCAAGAATAATCAGATAAATGGATGATGGCGCGGCTCTCATTGTGCACCTCCTTGGAGGCAGCCCTTCGAAAACGCCGAGAGGTTGCTTGCTGATTGGCAAGTACGAATTGTCTGTTGTCAGCATACTCCCGGGTGCTTGGCGTGAAACCTGAAATATGCTCCTCGGACCAACGGCCAAGGAAACACCAAGGGACAAGGTGGGTACTGTCGCGAGGGCGGTTTCCTTGGAAATGCACAACGGGCCATGCGCTCCATCGTAAAAGTGCACAGCCGACCTGTCGCGCGGGGCTTCGCTTAGTCGTTATTGACGCTGGCCTTTCCGCGTCGATTGTTGTGCCGCAGCACCCGCTCGCTGATAGACGAAGCAGCGTTTCTGTAGAGGGCAATCGCGGGTGGTTCGGTGGATGATACGAGCCGTCGTGCATCAATCGGCCGTATGACCGTAGCGGCTGCGAAAGACTGCTGACGCCTGACGATGCATCCTGCGTCGGCCAGCCGGTTTAGGATATTGAGGCTTCAAGCCTCATGGGTAAAATTCACCCAACCTTGCTCGGCTCACTTGCGACCCCTTTGATGATGAGCGCCGCCAGAACGGCCGTGGCGACCCGCTCAGATATCGCGCCGGTTTGCGTTTCGGAAGCAAGCGCCTCCGCTGCACCTAACAGACCGACGCACACAGGATGGATATGGCCAACTTCCAGCTCTGAGAATGGCCGAAGGGCATTACACATCAAATCTATGTATGCGCGAATCATGAGCCGTTGCTGCGCGGCCATCTCTTCTGTCCCTTTGAGCGCCGCGGATATTGCGAGACCTTCTGGGCCAAAATCGGCAAGGCAATTGAAGTATGCTTTGCTGATAATGTCAGCTACGGCGGTGAGCTCCTTTGGCGCTTCGCAAAGCGCGGAGCGGAGTCGGTGGACATAGTTTTCCTCCAGCCGCTTGAACAGTGCCAGCAAAAGTCCGGACCGGGTAGAAAAGTGTCCGTAAGCGATCGGACGACTGACCCCTGCTTTTGCAGCCAAGGTCCGGAGCGTCAGTTCATCCGCGCCCTGACCCCGGACAATTTGCATCGCGACATCAAGCATTTGTTCGCGACGCATATCTTTCTTGAGCTTCACGGTTTCCCCTTGCACCTAAAGTTACAATATGTAAGTTACATAGTGTAACTAACCGGTCAAGGGTGAAGTGATGAGTGAAGTAGCTGTCATCGGGCTGGGGCGCATGGGCAGCGCGCTCGCCAAAGCGCTTATAACTTCGGGAAGGAGCGTTACAGTCTGGAACCGAACTCCAGGCAAGGCAGAGGCCTTGGAGCACCTCGGCGCGTCGAGGGCGGAAACGCCGTCCGCTGCTATTGCCGCCAGCAGCACACTCATCGTCTGCCTGTCAGACTACGCGGCAACCTCGATGGTCCTCGATGACGCATCCGCGACAGACTTGCTCCAAAGAAAGACCGTCGTGCAACTCACGTCGGGCACGCCGAAGCAAGCGCGTCAGCTTGAAGAATGGGTGGCGAACCGCGGAGGAAGCTATCTTGACGGCGCGATTTCTGCCTGGCCAAGTCAGATCGGTGGACCTGAGGCCTCGATCGTTATCGCCGGACGAGAAAGTGTCTTCACCTCGCTCGAAGCGAGCTTAAGGCTGCTCGCTCCAAATCTTACTCACGTCGGAAACGATATAAGCCGCGCAAAGGTTCTCTTTAATGCGGCTCTTGCCTATTTTGCCGGGCACTGGATTGGCTTCAGCCACGGGGCGGCGATGTGTGCTGCGGAAGGAATGGATGTCGCGGAATTTGGCGAAACAATAGCTAGCCTGTCACCGATGTTTGCGGACGACCTGCGCCACATGGGTCGAGCCATCGAAGGAAACCGATTTGCTGATCCCCAAAGCACCATCAGGTCGGTCGGCGTGGATATCACGAGGCTCGTCGAGATAGCGGATGATTTGAACATCAACACCGCGTTTCCCGCCTTTGCCTCTGATCTCTTTCGCAACGCTACAGACGCGGGGTACGGCGCCGAGGAGCATTGTGCGATTGTTAAAGTGATCCGCGCTCGGTGAAAACGCTTCTCCAAACTGCAGGCGTGCTGCCGCAATACGCTGTGCAGCTAGACGGAGCTGTCCAAATTAACATTTCGAGCGGTCTTGCTTTGTCGATCAGCAAAAAAACCGTGAGGTCGACCCGTTGCAAGCAGGCGATGGAGCCTGGGCGCGACGATGGTGCGATGAAAGCGACCGGAGCGGCTAGTTGGATAACGTTCCTGGACGCTGGCGGGCGCTACGCTGAACCTCTTGGCGAGCGGCTCTTTTGACGGGTCAAGCCGGGGGAGAACGGGGGCTGGCCGCGTGCCGCGGCCGGCGCCTGGTGCGCTCAAGCAGGTGTCGGCAAAGCCGATCGTGCCACAGTTTCGCGCGCGTCTGCTTCTCGAAATGATATCAGTCGGTGGGAGGCCTCGTCCCAAAGGACGAGCTTCACCAAGCCCAGGCTTTGCCTGATGGTGATGCGGCCCATATCTCCCAGTTCAGGATGATCACGTATGACCTCAGGAAGCCTGTAGAAGGGAACGCGGCTCGACAGGTGATGGAGATGGTGCATGCCGATATTGCCGGTGATCCAGCGCAAGGGCTGCGGCAGATCGTAGTGCGAGGCGCCATGCATGGCCGCGTATTGGAACGTCCACTCGGGTGGCCTTGACCAGTGCGTGTCTTCGAACTGGTGCTGGACATAAAACAACCAGACACCTGCAGCCCCAGCAAGAAGGACGATCGGCAGATGGATCAGGAGGAACGGTGCGACACCCACTGCCCAGATAAGAATGCCCGAGAGTGCGGCAATCGCCACATTCGTTGCCATGGTGGAAACCCACGGAAGAGCGCCAGAGCGCATCATTCCGAACGGCAACCTTTGCTTGAACAGAAAGAGCCAGGCGGGACCGATGCCGAACATCACGAGCGGAT
Source organism: Ensifer sp. ENS03 (assembly GCF_014852035.1). Classification (NCBI taxonomy): domain Bacteria; kingdom Pseudomonadati; phylum Pseudomonadota; class Alphaproteobacteria; order Hyphomicrobiales; family Rhizobiaceae; genus Ensifer; species Ensifer sp. ENS03. Next base: position 19,685 of record NZ_JACVAV010000006.1, read on the forward strand.
GCCGGTAGAGGCGGTAACGAAGCCGTCCTCCTGGCGTGAGGGCGTCGTATTCGGCAACGGTAAGCGTGGTGATGTCACCGACACCTCGCTCGTCGAGGTTGCCTGCCGAAGCATGGTGTACGGCATGGGCGCGGCGCCAGTAGTCATAAGGCGTTAGTGTCAAAACGCTGATCATTCGGCCCGTCCAGTCATCCAGGCTGCGCCGCCCGAAAAACGAACCATGTCCGCAGTCATGTTGCAGCATGAACAAGCGCAGGAGAAATCCCGCCGCAACAGGGACGATAAGGACCACGCCGAGCCAGTACCCGAAGTGCAAACAGGCCCAAGCTCCTGCCCACAGCAGAACAAATGGCACAAGGGTCGCCGTCAGCTCGAAGGTGCTGCGGCCGATATGCGGCTGTCGATAGGTGGACAGGATCTTTAGCCAGGCTTTTTCACGGTCGACGGTTGCTGCCGCGCCGTGGCCGGAAAGCGGGCTGACTCTGGTATTCTTCAAGGCGTCTTCCTAGTTGATTGTGTGACATAGTCGCCTTGAGACATTGCTATGGACGCAACAGGCAAACTGGGATTTTGGGCCGAGATCTCGCTCGCCTTCGAAATCATGTTTCGGCCTTCGACGTGATCGCTCATAGCAGCGCGTTCGCCGGCGGAATAGCGGCAGACCGGCCGACGCCACCGTTGCATGTTGGATGACGCCAAGGCCTTATCTGGAGCATTTGACTGTGCCGGCAATCATGACGAGCCCTTCCGTAGGATACTGGGAGCCTCCGCGCGAAACTTGAGGCCTGATAGCGATTTTGAAAGGAAGGTTCGTTCAGAGCGCGAAGCCAATTGCGCTATAACCAAAGCTAGCGAGCAAATTCGATGGGGCGTTTTATCGATATCTTCACCTAGGCGTCAATCGGTTGTTCGCGTTGTCTGCAGCGCGATGCGAGGTCTCCGCACTCGACGACGATTTCGGGTCTGCCTTTCGCAAAATCCGCGGAACGGCGGACCCTGACCTGAAACTCGGCTTTTAAGTTGTCGGATTTTGGTTTCGACGCCGCTATTCGTTGGGGAAGGGGCTTAAGCAGGGGCTAGCATCAAGAGAACCAGAACCGCCGCTATTATCACGCTGAACCCCAATATGATCTTGATGATTAAACTTGCATGTTCCAAAGAATGCTCCTATTAGTAGAGAAAACGAAGAATACAACCTTCAAAGATATAATCATCTGCACCTGGGGTTGTCTATATCTGAATTAGAAACATCCTTGGATTGCGGACGATCTAGGAAACGTGCGGGATTTTGGTTGGGAGCGATGACGTGGCGGAAGGGCTTCGCGTGCGACCGAAGCGGTCGTTTCAGGCCTTAAATACCGGTCACAGTGTCCATCGGGATTGGTTGAGTGAGGTCGGCGTCTGTTTCTGATCCCAAGGGACTAACTTGACGACCGCCCAAGGACGGCGCACGTCGGTTGGGGCTAACTGCGCGTCGTTCGCTTTGTCAGTCACCTTCCACCTCTCGGGCCAAGCTTTCCCTCAGCTTTGCGGCCGCTTCTGCTACTGCGGCCAAGTGGTGTTCAGAACTCATTTGCTCACGCGCGTGGCGCAAGGCGGGTCGCACCGCCTCGATCGATTTTCCAAAACGTGCCATCCATGGGTAGCGCGGCACCATCCAAAGATGGAAGTGGTGTGTCGTGTCTTCATTGTAGATGTAATACACGTGCTCGATACCCAGTTGGCGCTCCTGCTCACGTCTAATGCGTTGGACCAGTGGCAGAAATTCCGATGTTTCGGCTTGGCTCATTTCCGTCAAAAAGCAAAAATGCCTCTTTGCGGTGACGACGATTTGCCCGGGGATTGGATAGGCGACGTCCTGGTGAGCATGGAAAAAGCGTGTTTCTTGGACCGCGCCTCCAGGGACTGTTCGTCTTCCCGACGTAATCTCGCAACTCAAGCAACTCTCGCCCATCCCGATAACTCACATCCGATCGCTAATGTCTTTGCTCGTAACCGCACAGCTCGCTTGCTTGAAAAGGGATAAACTCTGACGGCAAGGGATGATGAGGCGGTCTGAACCATCGCCGGCAATCGACCGTGCTTTTGTCTGTCGTACGAAACCGCGCCCGCATGCGTCGGCGGCCTTGAGAGGTTCTCGAGGCCCTACTCCCGCTTCCCAAAGCTCTTTCCTCTCGATCTCGCAGCAGACCGAGGCACAGCCGGCGATCCGGCAGATGCTTGTCCTCGCCGTTCACGACTTGCTGGCTGACCTTCAGGACGACTTCCGACGGCTTGCCGCAACGCTGGCGAGGGCCGGGGTCGTAAGGGCTAAGGTTCGCGTTCATCTGTCGATCACCTTTTCAGCAGGCTTTCCACCACCTCGGGACCGAGAACCTTTTCGAGGGCTTTCACTCCGTTCTTGGGCAGTCTCGATAGGCCGCTGACAATGCCCTCTTTCCACGCATCTCCACGTTCCCATGCTTCCTCCCACGCATCGGCCAGTTCGTCCCCGTGGCGCGTCTCCACAAGCGCTTCGAAGAGCAAGGCGGCCTGCGACAGGTCTTTGTCCGCCTTCACGCGTCCTAGCGTGTCCGTCAGCCTACGCGAAGACACGATCAGCTTGTGGACGGCATACCTCTCGGGAGCGGGGACAAGGACGTTCACGCCCTCGCGGAAGAGAAGCACCGTCCGGACGGGCTCGTAGATGAGATAGTCCAAGAACCGGAGGTTTTCCGCCGACGCGCCGCCGAGGGCGGGCATGGGCGACGGCTTGCCAGTATATTCGTCCGATCCTCGGTTTCCAGTCGGGAACTCCACCCGATAACCCTTGGCGTTCTGGAAGGCCACCACCTTGGCTTTGTCAGCCTGGTGCGGAACCGCTCGGAAGTCGGGATCGACCGACTTGAGGATTTCGAGGATAGGCGGCAGGCTGTCTTGGACCCCAGCCGAGATTGCGAAGTCCTGCGCGAAGTCCGCGTCGCCTGTCTGCATAACCGCCGAGGGAAGGCGGACGCCTAGCATCCCCGCATAGGTGCTGAATGCGACTGACCCGATAAGCACGGCCCGCAACCGAAACAATCCGGCGTCGGCTAGGGCTTTCGTGACGTCGCCCGCAAACTGATCGGGGCCGGGGAGGCCAGCGCGGCGCAGCGTGCTCACCATGCGCCTCCGCTCCCGGATTTTGTCCTTGATTTCCTTGTGGGCCTTCACCCGCTCCGTGATCGCTTCGTCGCTCGCGGGACCGACGTAGCTTCGCTTGTCTTTGCCCTCGGGGGTAGGGAGATCAAAATACCAGTAATTGCGATCTTTGACGGTCACGCTCACGAACCATCCCTCCAAGGGGAAGTCCGCCACGAATTGAGCATCGAGCGTCCGTTGCGCCAGCTCCGCGAACATCGTCCGATAGCTGATGTCGATCTCTTTCATCATTGGTGTTTCCTTATCGAGTGCGCCGGCCCTCTCGGCGACAAGTTCGGCCATCACTTGGTCGAAGCTCCGTTTCCTTCTGCTGATCAAGTCATCTTGGCTCATCTCACCGCTGTTATAAGTCGCTGCCAAGACCTTATAACGATGCGCGGCCTTGTCAATTTTATAAGTCTTTGCCAAAACCTTATAACGGGTTGGCTGCTACGAAAAAACCCCGGAAGACCGGGGTTAGAGTGATGCACGTTGTGTTCTGTTTCGAGCACTGACGATGCTGACTGTGGTGCCGACTTTCGCTTTGCACTGCGCAAAGCTGGATGCAGCGCTCATCAGGATGGCGGCCGTGGTGATCGCTAACGTTTTCATCTGATTGCTCAATTCAGGTAGTAGATTTTCGTTCGTTCCGGTTCGGTGGCCTTGAGGCCGTCTAGCTCGCAGCTGAAGACGGCTGCATATTGCGGGACTGAGAAGCCGTCCTCTGCCCCTTTGACAACGAACGAGATAGTCGTGATCGGTATTCCTTAGAGTTCCTTTCAGACGATGATGGCGGCTTCGGGATAATGATCAACAAGCCGAATTTACTGCCCTCCGCACGATAGCTATCGCGTTCGCAATGGTCGCTTGGATGAACATCTACGACCGCCATGGATCATGGAGAACAACTCGCGCCTGTCGGCGTCCGACACTGGGCCACATTTATCAACGACCCGAGGTGCTTGCTTGAGACGGATTCTCGATATCCTCTCGATTGAAGGCCGGCTTCGACCGATTTTCTCTTGCGTTTCGTTCGGCATGGGCGCTCTGAAGCATTGCATGCGAGCGCTGGGCAGCCTTCTCGCATCGAGCATGCAGCTCCTGTAGCTCCTTGTCCGTCAGTTTCTCGATACCGACGAATTCGTTTTCGGCATCCGTAAACAATATGATTTCGTCGAGTTTGGCCTGCAGCGCCGCCCCATCTCGATTTTGGGTATTTTGAATGAGAAACACCATGAGGAACGTGACGATCGTTGTTCCCGTGTTTATCACTAGTTGCCACGTCTCGGAGAAGCCAAAGAAGGGGCCCGACAGTGCCCAAGCAAGAACCGTGATCACACAGACGATGAAGGCAAGCGGGCTGCCTGTTGCGTGTGCGGTTGCGGTGGCGAACCTTGCAAAGAAACGATCCATGGTCAGGCCTGCGTGCGATGTCGTTGGCCTACAGCGGGTTTACGACAAAACGGGGCACAGCCATGCTTGTTCCCGATGCTGCGAAGATTTGAGATGTTCTTAATTGCTTCCAGTGTTCTGGTCTTTGCGGGTGCGAACAACTGAACTCTTCACGCCGAGTTCGTAGTGTTCTCCAAGGCATGAATTTATCCTACCGACCAGGTGAGCGAATTGCGCTACCCCATCGTCTCATGAACGATCCCGGCGGTTTGCGCTCTGAAAGGGTCGTGCGTGAGCCCTCATCATCAGTGCTTCTTTTCAAGTTTGTAGGTGTTGAGGCGTCTGATCGCCCGCCGCGATTAAATGTGCCGATCGTACGGATGGTATGGTTTGGCGACGAGAAGTGGAACGATTCCTCCGTAAAATGCTTTCTCTCCTGCATTCACCTGCCAAGGAGAGAACCATTGAAATCGCTGGCTGAAATTTTCGAGCATACACTGCAGGATATCTATTTCGCTGAGAACGCCATCACCAAGGCACTTCCAAAGGTTGCTAAGGCAGCCAACAGCGCTGAACTGAAAAAAGCGGCCGAAGAACACCTCTCGGAAACCAAAGACCAAATCAAGAAATTGGAGCAGGTTTTCAAGTCGATCGGCAAGACGGCGTCTGGTGAAAAATGCGATGCCATCGAAGGGCTGATCAAGGAGGCCGACGGTTTGATGAAAGAGGCCGAAGGAACAGCTCTCGATGCCGGACTACTGGCCGCTTGCCAAGCTGTCGAGCACTACGAGATCGCGCGCTATGGCTCTCTTCGTGAGTGGGCCAAGGATCTTGGTCATGATGAGGCGCACAAACTTCTGAGCGAGATTCTCGACCAGGAGAAGGCTACGAACAACAAGCTCACCAACCTCGCCGTGACGTCGATCAACAAAACATCGAAGCGATCCAAGGCGGCCTAATCGCCAAGGGGCGGCCGCGCCCTTTAAAATGGCGCGGCTGGCCGCGGCGCAACCTCTGCAGTTGTCGCTCCGGCAAGGTGAGCCGGTTTCGTGGATTGTCATTCCAGAGCCGTCGTTTTCTTTGGCTCAAAGGAGAAAAGCGTATGACTTACATCGAGGACGACAACGGCGAGGTCTGGGACCTTGCCGAAAAGATCGGGTTCTGCATGCTCACCACTCAATCCGGCGCGGACCTTAAGGCCAGGCCAATGTCGGCCTACATCGAGCGGGTTGAGAACGCCCTGTATTTCTTGACCGACGTCAAGAGCCACAAAGATGACGAGGTCGCGCGCCATCCAAATGTCTGCCTGGCTTTCGCCGACACGAAGAAGCAAAAGTATGTGTCGATTTCGGGCGTAGCCGAGGTACAGAATGACCGCGAGAAGATCCGGGATCTCTGGTCAACTCCTGCCAAGGCATGGTGGGACAGCCCCGACGATCCCTCCATTCGCATTCTCAAAGTTACGCCAAGCTCGGCAGAATACTGGGACAGTCCCGGCACTGTGATCAGCTACATCAAGATGGTAGCGGCAGCCGTCACCAGCGCCAAACCGGACATGGGCGAAAACGCCAAAGTGCGGATGTAGGTATTGGCGGGCCGACGTGGCCTGTCATCTTTGTCGCCTGAGATTACCTCATGAAATCGGTGATGCGGCGGCTTGGCGCGATCGCTCATCTTTTCAACGGGCAGGAAAACGTCTTTCCGCTGATCGCCTCATAATTCCAGACGCGCTGCTGGCGTTATCCGCCGCCACGGCAATTGAACCTCAGGTCGAGACCTGGCGAAAACAGCCGTTGCGCAGGCCATTCTCGTCGGCGCTTCAATTGATCGGCTGCGACATTTAAGGGGAAGTACGTGTGACGGATTGGCTTTTATCTGTTGGTGTGAAACTCGACATTTTTCCGCATCTGGCAGCTTTGATGGTGGCCTACATCCTTGCTCTGCCGATCGGCTGGGATCGCGAACAAAACGAACGAAGCGCTGGTCTTCGCACATTTCCGTTGGTCGCCATCGCCGCATGTGGGTTTATACAGGCTGCAGAGACGGTCATACTTGGCAACGCCGAGGCCACCGCGCGCGTGGTTGAAGGTCTGATCAACGGTGTCGGTTTCATCGGTGGCGGCGCAATCCTTGTCGGCAAGCTCGGCACTCGCGGGACCGCCACGGCGGCGAGCATCTGGGCGACCGGCGCAATCGGCGTCGCCGTGGGGCTCGGATCCTACGATACCGCCATCGTTCTATCGATCGTCACGTTCGCAACGTTGAAAGTTATGACAAATTTCAAGTCACCGAGAAACGAAGCCCTGGCACCGCGGGAAAAGGATTGAGTTAGCGCCATTGTCATATGGCACGAGAGATCCAGCCCTAATCATCGCATGTCCGGATTCCCAGCTTACCACCGGCGCGAGGCTGAATTTCCTGCGGCTACGAGCAAGCGTTTAGGACGGTCGATCCAACCGTCCCGCGTCCCAACCTCTCGTGCAAGCAATGCTGGACCACCTCAGCGCGGCCGGAGCAAGCCAAGCTATTGGCACCGGCCAAGATAGTCTGACTAACGTTACCTGCTGCGGACGCGCTCTCATGGCTCGAGAGCGTTGTGCCTAGGCGGCGCACGTTCGATCAGGCGACCGCAAATCTCGCGCGCACCGGTCTTCCTCCTGGTAATGCTCGACGTTCGGTGTTTGCCGCTCGATCCGCCGCGAAACCTCGGCTTTCTTCACTCTGGCAATCCGGCCATGCGATAGCCTTCGATAAAGCGCTGGACTGTTTGTGGATCGCGAGCAGGTTGGGCCGCGGCCCAGTGGGAGATGGTGAATTTCGGAGCCATTGCCATGAAAAGTGCTGCTTCCCGCATTGCCTCGTCTGTGCGACCGAGTTGGGCAAGGCTGGCCGCCAGTATGCGGCGTGAGGGGCTGCGGTAAATCGCCTCCATGCGCAAGATCTTGACGGCTTCTTCATATTGGCAAGCAGCGTAATGGGCGAATCCAAGTTGCCAATAGTACCAGCCTGGCGGGTGCGGGTTGAGCCGAAGCGCCCTTTGGGCCAGTTCGACCGCTTCCGATCCGCGCCCAGCGAAGGCCACAAGTTCTGAACGGATGGCTAGGGCATCTGCATTGTTTGGTTCCAGCGTAAAGGTGGTTGCGAAGGCTTGATCAGATTCGGACCAGCGTTTTTCGTAAGCCCATAGATATCCGACGAACCAGTGACTGGCAGCATCGCCTTCGTCCAACGCAACTGCTTTGTGAGCTAGCTCAAAGGCCCTTGAGCGGTTCTCTTGGGTGGGTTCGATGCCTTGCGCCCATAATTGCCAATAAACAAAAGCCAGACAACGAAATGCCTCTCCATACTCGGCATCGATGGAGACTGCGTGGTTCAAGAGTATCTTGGCCTCGCGCAGCGCTTCTGGGGAACTGTTGAACGCTGAGATCAGAATTCGCCCCCTGACACAAAGATCATATGCTTCCAAGCTCTTCGGACGTTTGCGTGACGGTGGTCGCGCCAAGCGTCCAACGAGGGCCTCGACAATCTTGTCTGTGACTTCGTCCTGGAGACCGAAAATGTCTTCGAGATTTCGGTCGAAACGTTCGGCCCAGATGTGATCGCCGCAAGCGGCATCGATGAGTTGGACGTTGATGCGCACGCGACCGCCGGCGCGACGAGCGCTGCCTTCCAAGATGTAGCGAACACCCAGTTCGCGTGCGACTGCTCGAACGTCAGGTGATTTTCCCTTGTAAGCAAACGTCGAATGCCGGGCAATGACGAACAAGCCGGGATTTCTGGAAAGGTCGGTGATCAGGTCTTCTGTCAAACCATCCGTGAATACGTCCTGTTCGGGCTGACCGCTGAAGTTGGTGAACGGTAGCACGGCGAGGGACGGCCGCGCAGGCAGAGACAACTCTGTATCTTGTCCGTAGACCTTCAAGGCTGCGGGGTCGTAGAGCACACGATATACATGAACTTCCTCGGCGATATTTTTCAGGGATTTCGGGCCGAGATCATCGAAGCTGAGCGCGAGCTTCCGCTTGACTTGGTCGTGGATCGCCGCGGACAGGTAGATGGCGCCTGGGTCGGCAAGGCTTTGTAGCCGGGCGGCGATGTTGACGCCATCGCCATAAAGGTCGCTGCCATCTATCAGGACATCGCCGAGATTGATTCCGATGCGCAAGACGACATGGCGCGTCTCGGGCAAGGCAGCATTGGCGGCCTGCATCTTCCGCTGCAACTCAATCGCTCCGGCCAAGGCATTGACCGCGCTTGGAAACTCAATGAGAACACCGTCACCCATCAATTTGACGATGCGGCCGCCATGCGCACCTACGATAGGCTGGAGGATTGTCGTCCGACGCTCCTTCAGCGCTGCGAGCGTGGCGATTTCATCCTCCTCCATCAATCGGGAGTAGCCAACAACGTCCGCGACGACGATAGCGGCGAGGCGGCGATGAATGTGTTTTTCGGCCATTGAGCAGAAGGTTCCTCACTAGTTGCAAAGTGCAACGCGGTTATCTTTGCGGCCTGAGATTTTCGGCCACGATGGCCCCGTTTGGAAGCATACGCCTGTTGCAATCGGCACGACAGGCGCATGCTGACGTGCCCGGCTTCTTCAAGCCGCAACACGTGACAAAGACGCAGAGGAGGGATGTGCTGCACCTATTGATCGCGTGTTCTTGCGACAAGCCGGCGAACAAATGGCCGCGTCGGCCCGTTCAGCGACAGTTGCGCGGAGAAGAAAAACGAGCGACAAGTTCGGGAGGGCGATTGCAAGGGGTAGAGGCGAAGACCCACAATGAAGCAAGCGGAGAGCGCACGTTCGTGGTCGATCTCGCCGGTACGGATGCCGTGGACTCCGGGATTTTCACCTGGGATATCGTCCGGGACCTCGCCTACGGAGATTCGCGGAACTAGTTCCGAAGCGGTACTCCTGGTCAGGCCAGTGGCTTGCCGTGAGGTCCCGAACGCGCATGATAGTGGGCAGCGACGCCTGACGTTTGCATATTAGCCTCCATGCACGCACCAATGAAGGCCTCGCGCGCGACTGCAGAGGGAACCGAACGGTTCAGCGCGCCCCGGCATGTCGTCACGGCTCGTTCATAGCCCTGTCCGTGCCTTATCGGCCATTCATGCTCTAGAAAATCCAGCGCGTCGTAAACTGATGCGAATAGGCGGTTCGTTCCTGACTGTAAGCGAACAGATAATGGAACCGCCCAAAGTACCTCAGGAAGGCGCATGATGTCCCCCTTCCGTATCCTAACAGTTTGATAAAATAGAAATAAACTATAGATGACACTATACAGGTAGGGGCTTCGTTCTTCAACGTCCATGCACTAGTCATCTCGGGCGGCAACCTAGTACGTTCGCCGTACGGGGTGGCGAGAACTCCGTTCTGGAGGTATCAGCTACCGGCCAAGGGCCCTTCAAAGCGCCACCTTCGTCGTCTCAAAATCGATGGACAAAGAGTTATGGCGTCTGGGGCCTCCACGGAGACATCACTGTCAGTTGGCCGCCCGCTTGAGCCCCCAGATACGCATGAGTTCATTCGGCCCTGAAATGCCGGCGTTGCGGACGGATGGGTCGGCCGAGTTCCTTTTGGTCTGTCCCACCGCACGGGCAAACCATGTCCGAAGCCGTCCAAAAGGTAGTACGACAGCTGGATTTGCTTGGGCCCTTCCAGCGGCTCAGCGTACCCCACTCTTTTTCCTGTACTCGTCCGGACTGGGGCGCAATCTTCAGCACGTTCAGCGCTGTAAAAAAAACGCCCGCGTCGGCATTATGAGGGTCGACGACCCTTGTACAGTGCCAGATGGACATGGGCGGCCAGTCTTTCTGCGTCGGCGAGCCCGCACCAGATCACCCCTTTCGTCAGGCGATCGGATGGTGGCCGTTTCCATCTCACGCATTGCCCCACCCGTGGAAATACGACCAAATAAACACGGGATCGATAGACGCCGTGACTGCGGCAGGTGTGTTCAAAAATCTGTCGGATCAACGTTGCCATTTTCTCGGAACAAGTGCTGCCTGTTCGACGTTGAGCGACATTCGTCGGCTTCCACGGCCTTATAGGACGCGTGAGGCGACCAGCACATGCAGGACGGTAGTTAACGATGACACACGGCAATCAAGAGGCAATCGCTGGGAAAACATGCGTCACTCCAAAACCCACTCGCGCGCGCTCAGTCGAACCTTTCGAGACAGTCTACAACGGCCACTACGATCTCACGGAATTTATTGCCATCTACAAGTTACAACCTTTGGAAGCCCGCGAGATCCTGGAACGCATAGGCCCCTCACGGACGAAGCTCGACGCATACATGAATGAGCTTCGCGTTCAGGCCCAGAAGTAGTCAAAAGTCGCCCACGTCCTCGATCGTTCGGTGTGACGACCGCGATCAGCAAGTGCTCCGTCTGAACGACTCAACCGCGCCGGCGCTCGTTAAGCGGAGGGGGATGGGGTCGGAGGCAAGTGTGGATGAGCCTCCGGCGGCACTATGGGCGACCAAGAGACGGATACCAGGCCACACTGCGTACCATCCTAAAACTTGATCAGGCCGTTCGAAAGAAAGGCCCGCAGCTTGGCGTGCACCGGCACGGACTGATAGAGGGCAATTAGTTCTGGCGACCCCCTCTTGCCATGGTGTCTTGCCATCTCTGTCATCGAGACGCGCTCTCCGGCGTAAGGCACGTACCGCACGAGCGCTCCTGCGGTGACGTAGCCGGGGTGAATAACACGGCAGTAAAAGCCGGGGCGAGCGACCTTTTTGTATAGTTTGGGAAAGCCATGATCTCCCATTCTATCCGCAAGTACTCGGCACGGCATCCGGGGCGCTGTTACTTCCATCACGAGATCGCCTATTAGGAGACGGTCGCCGACCGACACGATCTGGTTGTCCAAACCTGCAATACACAGATTTTCGCCAAATAGCCCGTGATTGATAGGCTTGTTGAGCGCCCTTTGCCACCAAAGGCGGGTTAGGTTTCCTTCAACGTAAACCGCCTGCTCGGGACCGCCGTGGTATTTTCCATTACAAACGGCGTCGTCTGCAAGACCCTCGAACCCAACGAAGACCGTTTCGCCTGTTGGGTGCTTGTTGATCCCGGTTTTCATCTTCTTGCCGGGTCTTTCTTCGGGTTTGCCAATGCACACCGCCAACACCTTCAGATCTCGCGTTGCGGCCTTCATGTACAGCCAACCTCCTCAATGATGCGCTTGCTCTCCCAGCGGTGCCTCATCCGCGAGCGCGCTTTGTGCCTGCCACCTTTCACGGTTGTTATGGAACCTCCTTTCTTCAACGGGCGCAACATCGACCATCGATCCTCATAGCGAGGTAGGCGAGTGTTTGGCGCGACGCCCACTTCATCTCTACACGAAGGCGGCAGGGTCGGTATCAAATCTAGGGGAGGGGGAGAACGACGCAGTCTTCGAAAGGCGAACGTTTCTCGCTCGCTCCACTAAACAGTTGGAACCGCCGCCAGTTCCTATCCTCGCAATGAGCGTGCCGCCGGTTGCGTAAGCGTTCGGCTTCGCTTGCGCTCGAATTGAGCGATTTGAAGATGGGCGCCACGACCTGCGGGCGCCCCAGGGGAGCGGTGCTGCGCAAGTTTATATTTGCGGGGGGCATAAGAACAAGGTCTCGCCCGAAAATTGTATTTTCCATCGGTGAAACCAAAATCTGCGTTCCTCGCCGTTTGTGGGTGGAAATTGTCCCGGTTAACACAATCGAATAAACTACAAACTCACTTGATAATTATTGCAACTCAAAGGTGAGGTTGCTGACTATGCTGATGCCGTCTCGTATCAGTGACCCCATTATCCGTTCAATAGCCAATTTATTCTATAGGATACTTGCTTCGGGCAATGCAGCCCGGTCCACCTGCTTTCATGTGAGGTATGGCCACTGGCGATAGAAATGAGTTCGGCACGCCAGCAGCGATATCCACATCAGGAATCGTCTTCATGAGAATTAAGAGCCAATTTATCGTTCTGGCATCGGTCACCGGTATGACCATGGCTGGCCTCATCACCAGTCTTTGGGGCTACGCGGGTGCAGCAGCTGATGTTACGCGGGCTTACGACCAGAAATATCACTCGTACATGCTGGCTGACAACTTCCGGCAATCGTCGGATGATTTGACTCGCCTCGTGCGTACCTACGCCGAGACGGGGGACCCTTCCTTCAAGGACCAATACAATGCGGTCGTTGAAATCCGCAATGGAACGCGACCGCGGCCCGAAGACTATCACCGCATCTATTGGGATTTCGTCGCAGGCGGGGACGCAAAGCCGCGTCCTGACGCAACGGCTGTTTCTATGCAAGATCTGATGCAGCAGGCTGGTTTCACCAAAGAGGAATTCGCCCTCCTCGGCGAGGCGGGAAAGCGCTCTGATGCGCTGATCAAGCTTGAAACCGAGGCGATGGCGCTCGTTGACAACGCCGCCAAACTTGGCCCCGAAGCCAAGAGCAAGGCGACGAAAATGCTGAACTCGCCGGACTATCACCGATTCAAGGCCGAGATCATGAAGCCGGTGGATGCCTTCTATGTGAAACTGGAGCATCGCACGCAAGCGGCCGTCGACGAGGCCAGTGTCAAGGCATCGTTCTATTGGATGCTCATCACCATCGCCATGTCCGCTTTGGCGCTCATGCTTTTCATCGTCGGATTCGTCACCTTCAAACGAATTATCGGGGGCATGTACAAGCTTGGGACTTCCATGGGCCTCGTTGCTGAGGGTCAACTGGACGCGCAGATCGAACTTGCTCGCAATGCCGACGAAATCGGCGACATGGGCAAGGCCCTCGAAGTCTTCCGCCAGGGCGCGATCACCAACCGGCGGCTTGAGCAGGAAGCTCAGGAAAGCCGCAAACGCGCCGAAGTCGAGCGCATTGCGATGCAGGAAAAGGCCGAAAATGATGCCGCTGAACGCTTGCGCGTCGCAACGTCGGGCCTTGCAGCCGGCCTCAAGAGACTGGCATCAGGCGATCTGGCCTTCCAGATTAACGATGCCTTCGCGCAGGATTTTGAGACACTTCGCCACGATTTCAATCAGTCCGTTGCTCAACTCGGCACGACCCTTGTGCAGATTTCCGGGTCAATTTCGACCCTCGATACCGGCACGCGCGAGATCGCGGTCGGAACCGACGACCTTTCGAAACGGACCGAGCAACAGGCTGCGTCGCTCGAAGAGACCGCGGCGGCGCTTGACCAGATTACAGTCAACGTCGCCAATTCCTCTAAGCGAACTGAGGAGGCAAAGGGGGTTGCAAGCCGCGCCAACCGTTCGGCAGCCGAATCCGCCCAGGTCGTATCCCACGCCGAAGAGGCCATGCGAAAGATCGAGGAAAGCTCACAGCAGATTTCCAACATCATCGGCGTTATCGACGAGATCGCTTTTCAGACGAACCTCCTCGCTCTCAACGCCGGCGTTGAGGCGGCCCGGGCGGGAGAAGCCGGCAAGGGCTTTGCGGTCGTTGCCCAGGAAGTTCGAGAACTCGCCCAGCGTTCTGCACAGGCTGCCAAGGAAATCAAAGGCCTGATCGACAACTCTTCCGCAGAGGTGGACAACGGTGTGAAACTCGTCCGTGACGCAGGCTCTGCGTTGAAAACGATCAGTGGCTTCATTGTTGAAATCAACACCCACATGGAATCGATCGCCACATCTGCGAAAGAGCAGTCCGCCGGGCTTGCCGAAGTCAACACCGCAGTTAACGCGATGGATCAGACGACGCAGCAGAATGCGGCAATGGTGGAGCAGTCCAATGCGGCTTCCAACACACTTGCGAATGAGGCGGTGCGCCTCAGAGGACTTGTCAGCCAATTCAAACTCCAAGGCGCAACTCAGAGTCCCTTGGCGAACGGGCGAACGACCACAAGAAACGACAGCTCTCAGCCGCATCGGTCGACGCGTAGGACGGCAGCCTACCACGGCAATGCAGCACTCGATGTCAGCAGCGACTGGCAGGAGTTCTGAGCCGCCCGGCCGTCAAAGCAGGTAGAAATACGGGCCTGGCAAGTTTGCCAGGTTTGCTGGCTGCTTTTAGCTGGCGCCCTTCTGTGGTTCCAAGGTGCGACGTTGACCATTTCAGGATCCATGGTCAACGTCGTTCAATTTGGATCGCAGCTAGGTCTCGGTATGGCGGAACACAACGCATGCGGGCACCTGCAGCACTGCTCAGTCACAGGAAATCGACTTGCGGGAAACCCGCGATCCGATGCCACTGAATTTAGTTTGCTCCTCACCAATCGTTTACTTCCTAACGGCTGCTCCATGAGTATCATCGCCTTGATGCCGGGGGCGGCGTCATTCGGGGCAATTTGTCGTCTTGGGAGAGCAACAAATGAACCTGGAGAATTCGAGCATCGCACCGAACGACGTTGCGCTGCTCCAGAGCGTGCTTGACGCATGGTGCCGTCATCAAAAGATCAGCCGAAAAGACGCCACAGCGGAAGCGAAAATCCTCATCAACGAGTATCGAAGAGGCGTTCGTTCTCAGATCGGGTTGATCGACGCGCTCGCCAAGCAGCAGTAGGAGCCGATGGCTTCCCATCGGCCATTTCGCGGGAACAGTTGCTGAGGGTGCATCGGCGCCATCAGCTTTTGGACCCTTCGCAAGCCGTCATCGTTCCACCGGATTACTGCAACATCGAAGTTGGAGCAGTCTGCCCGCGGACGTCGCCCTCTGACGGGCCGCGTCCAATAGCGCTGCGAAGTACTTCCTGCCTCCCAGCCACTTGCACAGAAGGTCGCCGAGTGGGGTTCAGGATTAACGAGGTGCGAGGCAGTCCTCACAAATGCCGCAACCGTCGACATCCATCAGTGAGGCGAGGTGCTTCTGTTGGCAACAGAGGCACACTACGGTATCGGACGTGTTTCGTGGCTCGCGTTCAGGCGGAAGAATTTCGATCTGTCGGTCAGAACTGGCACGGGTTGTCTGTCGATTCATCTCGGGGCTCCATGTCGAAGACGCCACAGAGATAGGAAGCCGTTAAACCGACGCAAGATGTCGATCGCGACGCTCCTTAAAGCGGGACCAAGATGGGGGCGATCCAGCTCGCATTTAATGCGCCTCAAACCGATCCAGCATACTCTGAAGTACCGCATTTTCCTGTCGAAGCTTCCGAACCAGACGCTTTTTCAGCCGGAGGTTTGCATCCTGGAGTGACGCCAGCTCGTCAACAGTGACTGCAATTGCAATGTGCACTGACTTTGTTGGCACGCGCCGCGCCAAACCCGTCGAACGAGGACGCTTCGAACGCTCGGGCGGCTTTACCGGGAAGGTGGCGTTGGCTGACGCATCTGCCGAGCTTGTCTTGGGGACGACACTCTCTTCTGGCACTTCTGGTTGACTAGCGGTTGTTGGGGCATCATCGACCGCCGCAGCCACTGAATTGAGCGGTTCCGTAACCTCCGGTGGCTGGTCACCAATTCGAGCTTCAGCAAGAAACAGATGTGGGACTTCGGCCTCCGCCTCACGCACAAATGCCTTCAGATCGGTGTCGCCCCAAATAGAGGCTGGTCGACCTGTCGAACGTCGGCGCGCCGATTTCACTTCGACAATGAACTTTCGCTGTTGTGGCTTCATCGATATCCAGGGACCAAAGCTGGTTCAGCGCGTAAAGCGTCAAAATCGCTCTAGCATCTTCTTGAGTTGGGCGTTCTGTAGCACCAGCTTCTCCGAAAGCTGACGCCTTAGCATTCTTATTTCCTCATCCAGGGCGGCCACGTCATCGGCTAAAGAGATCGGCTGCTTGGGAGCACGGAGGCTCGGTGAGCCATACTCGACCCGAGGATCCACCGCAACGGAGGCGCTTGATCTCTTGTCTCTTGTTTGCCGTCGGTGTGGTTTGCGTGCGGGTCGATCCGCCTGCTCGGGCGCCTGACCGCCCAAAAGGTTTGTGCTGTGGCTGGCGGTCTCGAAATCAACCGCATTTGCTCCGCCGGTCCGGACATTGTTTTTGACTTCGCTCGGCTCCGGGTCGGCAGCGTTTGTGACCGCATCCGTCGTTTGAGTACTTGCAGGAGGATCCATTCCTGCCAAGGGCGCATCCGAGCTTTCGCTCACGGGCTCCGATATAGATTCCCGGGGCTCGACAGCTCTGCCTCTTGAGGTCAGATCAAGTAAGAACTTCCATGGTGATTTCATGATATCTCGTCATCCAGGATTGCGCCATGCCATCTCCGAAGGATGCTTTGACGAAGACCGATCGCGTAGACGATCGGTCTTTCATTAACACTCAGCTGAGCCCGAGCCGCTTGCGCAACTCAGCATTCTCGGCCCGCAACTTATCGCCGAGCTCCCGGCGAAGCCGCGAATTCTCTTTCTCCAGCTGAAGAAGATCCGCGATCTCGTCATGTACTTGCGATTGCGCGGCCGTCCTCTTGTCGTCGTTCTTCCTTGCGGCGTTTGCCCTTGCGGCGCGCTTCGGTTGACTTGCAGTTTTCGCCTCGGCCGAAGTTTCCTTGCGCTTCCGGCCTTTCCCGGCGCTCGGTGCGGGGCTTGACTCTGCCGTGGCAGCGTCCACTTTTTTTGCTCGTGGTCCGCGCTTCTTAGGCGCTGCCACTTCCGCCGGAGCGGTCGCAGTAACCTGGTTGTCGTCCAATTTGACCTCATCTGCCATAAGTCTATTTCCTCTCTGCGGATCGAAAGCATTTGTCCGACGCGCGAAATATGACAGCCACACCACCCGCGGTCGAGACATCAACGATATCAGTGCTACATTGCGCGAGGCCGACCGAGGCAAGTTTGCCAGCGACGAAGATGTGGCGACGTTGTCGGAAGGAAGTCAAGTCTGCCCGTCAATCATGAGTGGGGAGCCTATCCGCTGGTCAGGGCTCTGCAGTGCTTGATGAGATCGGCGCGCTTATCGAGAAGGGCGATCCGGATGTGACGCCTCGCGTGGTGGAAAAGACATCGTCGACATTGCCCGATCGCTGGCGCGTGCGCAAACGCCTCGATAGCGCCTGGTAAGGAGCATGCATCCAGCGAGTTGGACCTGCTCGGGACTAGGCTCGATTGCTTGACTTGGGCCGGCGGGAGGCGAACCTGCGTCAGGGTGCTATTTGATAAAACCTGGATACTGGACTTCTTCTCGATTCACACCTTCGGAATCTAACCGAATGGGGGCGGGATCCGGGGGGGCGCCCATGTAACTATGTGCGACAAGCCAGTCGCGCAAAATAGTCTCAATTGCGGCGGCTCGACCGGCAGGGGACGGTGAAAGCTCCGGGTCGGTCATGTAGGCCGCGAGCCCGGCTTCGATGTCATCAGCAAGGGGAGGCAGGTCTGCGAAACCGGACATGAAAGACTCCTCTGTATCTCACCGATATAACGAGCTTTCATGGCGCCTGTTCCCAGCGAGTTGAACAATTGCTCCAACGGCTCATTTACCCGACAGCGGAACTCTTGTCGGTGCGAAGCAATTGACGGCATCCGTCGGCGGTAACCATTCGAAGAGAAGCTTCTCGCGCAAGAACCGGCTGTCGGCACGTGGTTCTAAGAGATTGCCTGACGGATACGGCTTGGACGCCGCCCTCTCGGCTATCCCCGGGCTGTGGTCGGACCAGCCGACCGCGGCGATACATGTTTTCATTGGGACATGCCGGCAGCGTGGTTGGCTCTACGTGCAATCAATGCCGTGTGGGCTCCGACGTAAGCTCCACGAAGCGGCCGATTGACCAAAGATAGGCAACAATTTGCCATCTCAGAGGGTCGCGGTTTCCGTATTTCTCTAGTATCCGATCAAGGGTTCTGCTCGCTTGGGTCTGCTCGTCGATTTCGCCAATTACGTAGCTGTCGTGGCCGACAGCGCAAATGTCGCAGCCTACTTCGAGGACGTCGAACACAAATGCCGGTATTTCGCTGGCGTCCATCTGGCGTCGTTCGGTCATGGCTCGACCCTCCGCTGTACTCGTTTGTCAGGGTTCGATCCCTTTGTGCGACAGGGAGAACCCTGTCCCTTCGTAAAGGCATGGGCTTGGGCCGCGGTCGATCATGGAAACAGTCGCTCATCCGTGAGAGTGAGCAGGACCACGACCTCTGTCTGCAAGTCGGCGCAGATCTGTTGATATTCGGTGATCAGCTGGATGCGAGCCGGGTACTCCTGCAAAAGATCGTCGAGAGCCGAGGCGGCGAGCGCGTAAGCCTCGAAGAGATCGAGCAGATCAGGGTCTTTCGCAAGGCGCAGCTGGGGGCGATGGCGGGGTAAAGCCATCTCCAGGCGGGCTCGTCCCAGGTGCATGAGTCTCATGGCTGGTCCCCCGTTTCCGCCAGAGCCTAATTCGAGGGTGCGACCGACGTTGGAAGGACAGTGGCGACTTGCTGGCGAGGGGTGTTCGAGAGCGCGCTGCCCACGAACAGGTAGCCGCCGATGACGACCATCGCCAGGAGCATCACTCCGATCGGAAGCCCTGTCGAGAATTTTCGCTCTGGTTGGTTATAGCGGTATTGCTCGTACATCCTGAGTTCCTTCGATCATCAGCGACACCAGGGCGAACCGAAGGGACGATAGGCCGCCCTGGTGTCGTTGTTCGCCCGCAGCGCGCAGGGGAGCTGGCCATGGGCTAAAAGAAAATCTAGGGCGGCTGGCGCTGGCAGCTACGGTATTAGGACCATTGCGGAGGGATTATCAGACTGAAGTCCCATGGCGGAACATTTTCCCGCACCCTACGTTTCCATGCGCGTTTTCTGCAATTTTCGTCGCAAAGCCTGGAAGCCGCACTCGCCCTATCAAAGCGCTTTCCGATAAAGAGCTGTCTTAAAAAGTATGGCCCCGTCGGGGGCACGACGAGGCCAGAGGCTCTTATCGAAGAGACTTCACTGGGGGACATTGGTGAAGCCTTGTGCCTGACCCTGATTGGGGAAACAGAATCAAGACAACGTGGAAACGCCCGCATCGCGAAATCGTTCCGGGATCTCAGCAAGAAAAGATGGCCTCGAGCGAGGTGCAGGAAACGTCTTGTTCCGAAAAGGTGAAGGCGCCGGCGCAAAGGCGAAGTCAATTCGCAAAAGGGTCAAGTCGCCACGAGAAGCGACACTGGCACAACTGGGTCTTCCTTGACGGTCCTCGTGACGACGTAGGTGAAGTAGCGGGCGATTCCGAGTTCCCAGTCGAGAAGCGTGTCGATCAGGCGCTGGTAGGCGTCGATGTCGGCAGCGACGATCTTCAGGACATAGTCAACGCCACCGCCGACTGACCAGCAGCAGACGATTTCGGGAATGTCGCGAACAACCCGCTCGAATCTGTCGAAGTCGACTTGGCGGTGGCTGGCAAGTGTCAATTCGACCATGGCGCTTGCGACGGGGGCTACCCGTCGAAGAGATAGGCGCGCGTGATATCCGCTGATGATGCCGGCCTTTTCCAATCTGCGTAGCCGCATCCAGCAGGGCGTGGCAGAAAGGCCCGCCTTTTCTGCGAGTGCAAGCTTGGTGATGCGGCCATCCCGTTGGATGGCGTCGAGGATGCGTAGGTCGATCGCGTCAAGTCTCATGGCAAACTCCTGAGGCGGTATCGCGCTCTGGTCTGCGTCAAGCGCTTCCGAGCAATGCCGCCTTTTCTGCTTCCATTTCCGCGATGTCTTGAAAACGGTCGGCGATGCGCGCGTGCGCGCGACCGCTATCGGCAGCGCCGATAGCAACGATGATCTCGTCGGGGCCGGGGGCGTCGGCGATCTGGAAGTTGGCGGTAAGGAAGTGCGATCGTTTGCCGTTTTCACTCTTGTGCATCATCGGCAGCGACAACAGAGCGCCCGGCGCATTACGAGTGTTGGCAAATTCGAGGTAGTTCGTGCCGCCGATCGCTTCGCGGAAGGGGTTGCCGAAGCGCAGCGTGTGGATCATCGCCGAGGCATGTTCGATCTCACCGGCGATGCCGACGGCCGCGGCCTTGCCGCAAGCCTCGACCTTATCCGCAGGCATCTGGCGGAGCAGCCGGCCCGTCATCTCCTGGCTAAGTTCACCGGCGATGCGAGTGATTTCCGGCCGCAGATCTTCGACAAAGCCTCGCCCTGCCCAGGGGTTCTGGATCACTGCAGCCACCAAGACGACGTTGACCGGGCGCGGCGCTATCTTGCCGCCTTCGATAAGGGTTTCTTCCAGGAAGGTGCAAATTTTTCGGATGCCGAGTGTCATTGGGACGCCGCTGATAGTGGAAACTTGCGACAACTTACCGGCTCGCCTGGGCATTTCTTCCTCTGTTTCGAGGAAGTGGGCACCGGTCGTTGCTGCAAAGACAAGGAGATCCCCGCGTTGAACGACTCCGCTCAATGAGCGAAATCTAGATCGTCTTCTTTTTGGAGGAAATTTCGGCCCTTTGTTCCGAGTGGAGAAAAAATGGCATCGGTCTTCCTCCGTCCGTGAGAATGCGCCCGTCTCTGCGCCCGCCCATCATGGCTCCGCCAACAGGCGACCACCAGATGGAAGGGAACCAAATGAAGACGTTACTGGCGAACCCGACCGCTTTGATGCTGTCCTGCAGCTTTCCGCGGGCACAGCTTACGCTGCGAGCGCACGGCTCGATAGGCTCATCGACCAGAAGTATCCGGAACTCGAGAAGGTCTACAAGGAACTCCATGCCAATCCTGAACTCGGCTTTCATGAGACACGGACGGCAAAGCGTCTGGCGGCAGAATTGGAGAAGCTTGGCTTCGAGGTGACCGTCGGCTTCGGTGCGGGTACCGCTCTCGTCGGTGTCTTTAGGAATGGCGACGGCCCGACGATCATGCTGCGAACAGAACTCGATGCGCTGCCGATGGAGGAAAAGACCGGGCTCGATTGCGCCAGCCGCGTACAGGTTCCGGCAACCCAATGGCCTGGAAACACAGATGAGACGGCAAAGGTCTTTGTCGCCCATAGCTGCGGCCATGATATCCATATGGCGTCATG
This sequence comes from Ensifer sp. ENS03, assembly GCF_014852035.1. Lineage (NCBI taxonomy): Bacteria > Pseudomonadati > Pseudomonadota > Alphaproteobacteria > Hyphomicrobiales > Rhizobiaceae > Ensifer > Ensifer sp. ENS03. Next base: position 41,107 of record NZ_JACVAV010000006.1, read on the forward strand.
GCTTGGGGCGGCCCAATTGCTGGTCGAGATGAAGGATAATTGGCATGGAACGCTGCTCCTCGTCGGTGAGCCGGCCGAAGAAATCGGGGGCGGCGCAACGGCCATGCTCAAGGCCGGCCTGTTCGAGAAGTTTCCGAAGCCAGATTTTGGCTTCGCCATGCACGTGAACGGTGATCCCGCCGGCAAAATAACCGTGAAGGACGGTGCCTTCAGCGGAAACTCCGATACGTTCGACCTGACCTTCAAGGGTCGCGGGGCGCATGGCAGCGCTCCGCATCTCTCGATCGATCCGATTGTCCAGGGCGCGCGTTTCGTCACCGATATCCAGGCTGTTGTGAGCCGTGAGAAGGATCCGCGCGGACCGGGCGTGATTACGGTCGGAAGTTTTCAGGCGGGCCCTGCGGGCAACATCATCCCCGATCAGGCCAAGCTGAAGTTGACCATGCGTTCGACCACGCCGGAGACGCGCAAGCTGCTGCTGGAGGCGATGCAGCGCGTCGCCAAAACGACGGCGCAATCGCCATGGCGCCGGAACCGGAACTGCTGCGCATCGGCGGCGGCGCTGTGGCCGGCACGAACTCGTCAGAGCTGATCGGCGACGTCAGGCCGGCATTGGATGCGTCCTTTGACGGCGTCGTCTACGTCCCGACCGCGGTCCAGCCGACGTTGGGCGTCGAGACCTATCCCGAGTTCATAGAAGCGGGCGTGCCTTCCATTTTCTATTGGGTTGGCGGGACCTCACCCGAACAGGTTGAAAAAGCCCGCCAAGAGAACAGGCCCGTTCCCTCCAATCATTCGCCATTTTTCGCTCCGGCCCCGGAGACTTCCATCAAGACGGGGGCGAAGGTTCTGGCGATCTCAGTGCTCGAAAAAGCCGGCGTTGACTGAAGCCTAATGGGATAGCGGCTTCGAGGTCATCGCCAGTTCGATGCCCGCGAACTCGGCGTTGAAGATACTACCTTTCATAGAAAGTTTGGCCGAAGATATCCATCGGAACGAAGTAGACTTGTCCACTACCGGCGCGCATGTTGATTGATAGAAATCAAGAGGCGAGGCAGTTGGATCAGAAGTCCCGGATATTGTCGCTCCGCGACATCGCGAGCCAGATTAACAGCGGTAGCGATCTTCAGACGGCATTGCAGCAGCTCATCGCCGCTGCATGCCGCCATGCGAACTGGGCCCTAGGCTCAATCATGGGGATCGACGCTGCGCATGGGTACGCCTATGTCATCGTGCGCCATGATCCAACGCTGATCGAGCGGCAGCTGCCCGACAAGTGGGAGCTGGCGACCAGCCCCTCCCTGATCGCCTTGCAGCGCAATGAGCCCGTCTATATCAGGGACGCGCGTGCGTCGGGCGAGTTTCCGGGCTACAGAAAAGAGGCCTTCGAGCGCGACTATCGAACGGTGCTCGTCATGCCGATGAACTGCAGGGATGCTGAGGGCCGCCCGATGGTGCTCAGCGTCATCGCCCGCGAGGTGACTGAAGTGTCGGAGGACGACCTTGCTTTTCTCGGCACGATCATCCACCTCGGCGCCATCGCCGTCCAACGGGAACACCGTCTCGAAGCCGAGAAGCGATCCGCCCAGCGGCTGGAACGCGCGCTGGAGGCGCATACGTCGCTGCTCGAACATGTGTTGAGCGACGGGTCGGTCGCATCGCTTTCCAGCATGGTTGGGAAGATGTTGCCGAACCCGGCCGTCGTCGTTGATTTCACGGCCAATCAGGTCGTTGCTGGCCGGTCGCCGAATGCGCTTTACGACGAGGCTGGTTGGCAGCAGGCGGCCGCTACCGTTCTTAGCCGGCCGATGATGAAGGCGGCCCGTGATGCCGTCGAGCGCGGGACGGCCGACGCCGTGAGCCTCTACCTCGACGACGGCACGCAACGGTTCAAAATAACGGCCCGCATCGAAGCGCTGATGGTCGACAATCAACTGGTTGGGGCGCTCATCATTTTCCCGACGACCCGCGAATTCAGCGATCTCGATCTCCTGATGCTCGACAGCGCCAAGTTTGCATTGAGCGTGCAGATGATGCGAAGCTTCATCCGGTTTCGCTTCGAGACGCGGACGCAGACCGAACTCTTTTTCGAGATCGTGGAGGCGCGGTGGCGTAATGCCGGTGATGTCGCCCAGCGGGCTCAACGGCTCGGGCTCAGCTTCTCAACGCCTCAGCAGATGATCGTCGTCGATTTTCCGGATAAGACGAAGGCATTTGGCGGCGCTTCTGTCGATGTGGAGCACACGCTCTCGCGTGTCATGCAGCAGGCATCCGTCCAGGCAAACCTGATCGCGGTCGAGGGCGGTGTCGTCTGCCTCGTCCCTCATGATACGGGTAAGCGGCAAGAGCGCACGACAAAGCTCGCGCGGCGTATCGCCGAGGAACTCGGCCGCTATTTCGACGAGGCACCTATCGTCGTCGCCAGCAATCGATGTGCGGCCCTTTCGGACTATCCGCCAGCCTGGGAGCGCTGCGCCCGGATGATCCGCATCGGGCGTTCATTCGGCCTGACCGGGGCGGTCTCCGCCCAGGATTTTGGCCCGCTGCCGATGCTGGTCGCCGCCTGCGAGGCGGGCGACGTGCGCGGCTTCGTGCAGGAGAGCGTGGGCGCCATTGCCGATCACGACCGTGACAACGGTACTCCTTACCTCGAAACCCTGTCGGTGTATCTGCAGGAAGGTTGCCGAAATCAGGCCTGTGCCGATGCTATGGGCCTGCATGTGACGACGCTGCGCTATCGGCTGGCGCGCATCCAGGAACTGTTCGGCGTCGATGTCGAGACGCCGGAAAAGCGCTTTGCCGTCGAGCTCGCGATCCGCCTGCACGGCGTCATCGACAACCGCTCTACCGTCAGCAGTTAGCTTATCTTCATCGGCCAAGTATCGCCTTGTGACCTCGTCGCCACCGATCTTCTGCGCCCTTGATCGTCTCCTCGGGATCGATGGAGAAGTTCCTTCGCTCCTCCTTTGAAGCCATGGAAGCATGGTCGCCATCACGGCGTTAGCCTCCAACCAACTTGATGGTGAGGAGGCGAGAAGCGCATGGTTGAGACAGCAGCATCGACGGACGTGCCGATTGATCCGATTGCGCTTCGTCGCGCCTTCGGCACGTTTGTAACCGGTGTCACCGTCATCACCACCCGCGACGAAGACGGCACGCCGCGTGGAATGACGGCGAATTCCTTCACGTCGGTTTCGCTCGATCCGCCGCTGCTATTGGTCTGCGTCGCGAAATCCGCGTCGAGCTATCCTGCCTTCACGAATGCGGGATGTTTTGCGGTCAATATCCTCCATGAAGGACAGGTCGACGTCTCGGGAAACTTTGCCTCGAAATCCCCCGACAAATTCCAGTCGGTGACCCACGATCATATCCATACGGGCGCGCCGGTCCTGACTGACAGCCTGACCTGGTTCGATTGCACGACTTACAACACCGTGGACGCCGGCGACCATGCAATCCTGATCGGCCAGGTTCGCGCATTCGGCACCAGTCCCACCGCACCGCTCGGCTTTTGCCGCGGCCGCTATGCCAGTGTGAAGGACCCGCTGCCAAACGGCTGGCTTGCGTCGCATGGGATGATCATCGGCTATCTGATCGAGGCCGGTGAAGGCTTGCTGCTGCGTTCGGATGGCAAGGGCGGCTGGGTTCTGCCGTCAGCACGGCGCCGCAAAGCCGACAGCCAGCTCGTCATCGACGGTGGCGACGCGCTCAGCCTCGTCCCGGACGAGACCTTCCTTTACTCCGTCTTCGATGTCGCCGACAGCGACCCGGGCTACCTGGTCTATCGCGCCCGGCTGGCGGGTGAGGGCGGCGCCGGCACGAGCCTGCCATCCGATCTGCGCTTCTTCCCGCTCCACGATCTTCCTGATGATGCGATCGCGACGCACGAACTGCGATCCATGTTGCGCCGCTACGTGCGCGAGCGGCAAGCCGGCCGCTTCGGCATCTACATGGATTCCGACGACGGCGGCCGTGTGGCGATGATCGACGGCGAAGCTCGCACCTGGCTTCAGACCTCCCAAGACCAAGGACATTGAAATGAAGACGACGGTCAGTTCCATCGAGGGTTCGCGCCAGTTGCTGTTCATCGGCGGGCAGTTCGTGGCACCGAAGAACGGCAACTACATCGCCAGTTTTGACCCGACGACGGGCGAGCCCTGGTATCATTTTGCTGAAGCAGGTGCGGACGATGTCGGGGCAGCCGTCGTTGCTGCCGCCGCCGCCTTCCGCGACCCGGCCTGGCGCCGGATGACGCAGACCGATCGCGGCGCGCTGATGCGCCGTCTCGCCGAACTTGTTCGCGCCAATGCCGATAGGCTGGCGGAGATCGAGACGCGCGACAACGGCAAGCTTCTCAAGGAAACCCGGGCGCAGATGCGCTCGATGCCAGACAGCTATCACTATTTCGCGGGCATGGCCGACAAGCTGCAGGGCGAGACCATTCCAATCAATCGTCTCGATACGCTGAACTTCAACCTGCGCGAGCCCTTGGGCGTCGTCGGCATGATCACGCCGTGGAATTCGCCGTTGATGCTTCTGACCGGCACGCTGGCACCGTGCCTTGCAATCGGCAATACGGTCGTCATCAAGCCCTCGGAACACGCGACCGCCTCGACCTTGGCGCTTGCGGAACTGATCCACGAGGCGGGCTTTCCCGCCGGCGTCGTCAATGTCGTGACGGGTACGGGCCAGAGCGCCGGTGAGGCGCTGACGCGTCATCCTGGCGTTGCGAAATACGTCTTCACAGGCAGCACGGCCACCGGCCGGCGCATCGCCGGCAACGCCGCGCAGAACCTTGTTCCGTGCTCGATGGAGCTTGGCGGCAAGTCGCCTCACGTCGTCTTTGGTGATGTCGACATCGAACATGCGGTCAACGGCGTCGTCTCCGGGGTCTTCGCAGCCGCTGGCCAGACTTGCGTTGCCGGCTCCCGCTGCTTCGTCGAGGAGCGCATCTACGATCGCTTCGTTGAGGCGCTCGTCGCCCGAACGCAACGCATACGGGTCGGTCTCCCGGCGGTCGAGGACACCGACATCGGTCCGCTCGCGCTCGCCGATCAGCTCTCCAAGGTTGAATCCTACGTGGCCTCCGGCGTCAAGGAAGGGGCGCGCGTTGCCGCCGGCGGGCGGCGTCCGCAGCGGCAAGGGCTTTCGTCAGGGGGCTGGTATTTCGAGCCGACAGTGATGGTTGATGCGCAAAACGACATGACCTTCATGCGCGACGAACTCTTCGGTCCGGTGGTCGGCGTCATGCCGTTCCGCGACGAGGAAGAGATGATCCGGCTCGCCAACGATACGCGATACGGCTTGGCTTCCGGCATCTGGACAAAGGACATCGACCGGGCGCTGCGGTTCGCCAACCGGATCGATGCCGGGACCGTCTGGATTAACACCTACCGCTCCGCGTCTTTCATGTCTGCCAACGGCGGCTTCAAAGAAAGCGGCTACGGCCGGCGCGGCGGGTTCGAGGTCATGCACGAGTTCTCGCGGTTGAAGAACGTCATCGTCGACTACTCCGGCGCGATGCAGGACCCCTTCGTCATCCGTCTGAAGTGACAGCAAAAGCACGGGCACAGGAAAGGCAGAAAACATGAAGTTCGCAGTCTCCCTCACGATGGAACGCTTCTCCCCCGATATTCCGATGGAGCAGGTCAAGAGCAACTTGCTGCAACTCGCACGGCTTGCCGACGAAGGCGGCTTCGAAACGCTGTGGACTGCAGAACACCATACGCTGGAATGCACGATCTCCCCCAATCCGTTCCAGACGCTGGTCTGGCTCGCGCAGCACACGGATCGCATCCGGCTCGGCACCTCCACTCTGGTCGCGCCCTATTGGAATCCCATCCGGCTCGCCGGCGAGTCGGCGCTCTGCGATCACCTGACCAATGGCCGCCTGGAGTTCGGGATCGCGCGCGGTTCCTACCAGTACGAGTTCGACCGTATGGCGGGTGGTATTCCGCAGCAGGAGGGGGTGGCCTACATGAAGGAGATCGTGCCGGCCGTGAAGAAGCTCTGGTCCGGCGACTATGCCCATGAGGGACAATACTGGAAGTTTCCGGTCACGGCGGCAGTGCCGAAGCCGCTGCAGCAACCCCACCCGCCCATCTGGGTGGCGGCGCGCGATCCCGGAACCTTCGACTGGGCGATCGCAAACGGCGCCAGTATCCTATCGACGCCGCTCTCCGCGCCGGAAGCCGAAATCCACGTGCTCTCCGAGAAATTTCGCAAGGCGGTCGCCGATCATCCGGAGGTGCCGCGCCCGCGCTTTATGATGCAGCGCCGCACCTGCGTCTATGACCGGCCGGATGGGTGGGAACGTGCCGTCAAGCACAGCATGGACTACGGCCGCGCCTTCGAAAACCTCATGCAGAATATCGGCACGGTGCACAACGGCTTCCCCGAGGCAGTGCCCTACGAAGCGGTCAAGGGCAAGGACAACTACAATCCGGACAACATCCGCAAGAACCTGATGTTCGGCACGCCGGACGAAGCGATCGAGAAGCTGTTGGTCTATGAGGCCGCCGGTGTGGACCAGTATTGCTTGGGCCTGACCTTCAATCTGCCGTTCGAGCTGCAGAAGCGGACGCTGGAGCTATTTGCCAGCGAAATCATGCCCTTCTTCGCGGCCCGTGAGAAGGAACAGAAGCGTATCGCGGTGGGTGCCTGAACATGGCAGGAGCTCAGCGCCATACCGTCGGAGAGGTGACGCTCAACTACCGCATCGAGGGAGAAGGCGAACCGCTCGTCTGCATCCACGGCGTCGGCTCCTATCTCGAAGCGTGGTCGGGCGTGGTCGAACGTTTGAAGGACCGGTTCACGATCCTGACATTCGACCTTCGTGGTCATGGCCGCTCCAGCCGGGTCAAGGGCCGCTACGAGATCGACGACTTCGTCAACGAGACGCTGGGGCTTGCCGACGCAGCGGGCTTCCCGACCTTCAATCTTGCAGGCTTTTCGCTGGGCGGCCTGATCGCCCAGCGTCTCGCTCTGACCCACCTTGGACGTCTGCGCAGGCTGGCGCTCTTGTCGACCGTCGCCGGCCGCACGCCGGCCGAGCGTGAGCGGGTTCTCGACCGCCTCGCCGCCCTCAGAGACGGAACGCCTGCCGACCATCACAATGCCTCGCTGTCGCGCTGGCTGACGGAAGAGTTCCAGGAGAACAACCCGCAGGTGATCCAACGGCTAAGGGCGCGGGATGCCGAAAACGATCCCGACTGCTACGCGGCAGCCTATCGTGTGTTGGCGGAAACGGATTTCGGCGGCTTTCTCGATCAGATCCGATGCCCAACGCTGATTGCTACCGGCGAAGACGATGCCGGCTCCAACCCGCGCATGGCGCGCTACATGCACGAGCGCATTCCCGGGTCCGAGCTTCGTATCCTGCCGGGCCTTCGCCATTCCATCTTGATCGAGGCGCCCGACGTCGTGGCAACGCTGATGGGCGAGTTCATGAGCCAGGGGGAGACGGTCGATGGATGAAGCACTGCGAGCAAGGGGAGAGGCCATCCGGCGCCAGGTGCTTGGCGATGACTATGTCGATGGGGCAATCGGCAGCAGCGATGCCTTCTCGCGGCCGTTTCAGGATCTGTTGAACGAACATTGCTGGGGCACCGTCTGGACGGACGAAAGCCTCGACCTGAGGAGCCGCAGCCTACTGAACCTCGGAATGCTTGCGGCGCTCAACCGCATGCACGAATTCGGCATCCACTTTCGCGGGGCGATCCGCAACGGTTTGACCGACGAAGAGCTTCGCGCAGCACTCGTGCAGATCGCGATCTACTGCGGCATTCCCGCAGGCGTCGAAGCGTTCCGCGTGGCCCGGCGCGTCCGCGACGAGATGGCTGAAAAAGGAGAGCGCTGACTTCCACGTTTTCTAGGAAGGGGCAGCGCCGCGCTACCTCGTATCGCCGGAAGACGGATGGCGGGCTCAGAACTCAAGATCAACCCGATGGCAGGAAGAGGACCCTGTCAAAAACCAGAACGACAAAGGGAACGACAACATGAACACATTCGCAAAACTCACCGCGGCGGCATCGTTTGCCTTGTCGCTCGCGATCGTTCCGGCCCACGCCGGTGCCGTACTCGACCACGCGCTCGATGCAAAGACACTGAAGGTAGCGACCGACGCCAACTGGGCGCCGCAGTCCTTCATGAACGAAAAGAACGAGATGGACGGCTTCGATGTCGATGTCGCCAAGGAACTCGCCAAGCGGTTGGGTGTCGGTGTCGAGTTCGTAACTCCCGGCTGGGACATCATCACGGCCGGCAACTGGCAGGGGCGCTGGGACATGCATGTCGGCTCGATGACGCCGACAAAGGAGCGTGCCAAGGTCTTCGATTTCCCGGCCGTCTACTACTACACCCCGGCCGCCGTGGCCGTGCACAAGGACAGCCCTGTGGTCGGCCTGATCGATCTGGACGACAAGGTCGTTGGTGCGACGGCGACGTCCACCTTCGAAGCCTATGCCAAACAGGATCTGACCCTCGACGCTGCTGGCGCACCTGCCTTCGAATACACCTTCAAGCCGAAGGAGGTGAAGTCCTACGCCAATTCGACGACCGCATTCGATGATTTGCGCCTCGGTGACGGTGTGCGGCTCGACGCAGTCGTATCGTCGCTGCCCAGCATTCGCGACGCAATCAAGGCCGGCTATCCGATCAAGCAGGTTGGCGACCCGGTCTTTTACGAACCGCTCGCAGTCGCTGTCGAACACGGCGACAAGGAGCTGAGCGACAAGATCGCCGAAGCGATCAAGGCGATGCAGGACGATGGCACGCTGAGCAAGCTGTCGGAGAAATGGTACGGCGTCGACTACACCGTCGTGAAGTAAGGCAGCCATGTCTGGCGGTCCGGGCAGCCGGACCGCACGTTGTCCAAAGGGACCAAAGATGCTTTATCCGGATACTGTCGAGTCCGAAATACTCGTCCACAAGCCATGGTTCGTGGCCAGCATGTTCGCTGCCGTCCTCATTGCCTTCACGGCCTTCGGTCTGACCGGCACAACGATGGGCGAACTGATGCGGCCAGTGATCGGCGAGCCGCTCGAAAGCGGATTCTACGGCCGCTTTGCGACCGCCTTCGTCGTGGCGGTGCTCTTCTGCCTCAACATCGTCCTGATCGGCTTTGCGAGCCTCAGGGTCCAGATCGTCGTCGTCTGGCTCGAATTGCTGGCGCTGTTCCTCGCCTTCTTCCAGACCTTCGATCTCAGCCTGCCCTTCATAGAGGAAAAGTTGCCGTTCCTCATCACGCAAGGGCTGGTGACGACGGTCTATGTTTCGGCGATCTCGATTGTGATTGCCTCGGCGATCGCCATCCTCGGCGCCGTGGCCAAGCTCTCGACCAACGGCTTCGCCTATGCGATTGCGAGCTTCTACACGTCCTTCTTTCGCGGCCTGCCGCTGTTGATGCAGGTTTATCTGATCTATCTCGGGCTGCCGCAGCTCGGCTTCATCATCGACGCGGTGCCGGCCGGTATTCTGGCACTTTCGCTCTGCTACGGCGCATACATGACGGAAATCTTCCGCTCCGGCATCCAGAGCATCGACCGTGGCCAGTGGGAGGCGTCGCGCTCTATCGGCTTCGGCTTCGGGCTGACGATGCGCAAGGTCATCCTGCCTCAGGCGCTGCCGGTCATCATCCCTCCGACCGGTAACCAGTTCATTTCCATGCTGAAGGACAGCTCGCTGGTCTCCGTCATCGGTGTCTGGGAACTCATGTTTCTCGCACGAACTCTTGGCCAGAAGACCTTCCAGCATATGGAAATGCTCATATCAGCCGCCATGCTCTATTGGACGATGTCTATCGTTCTCGAGCTGATCCAGTCCCGCATCGAACGTCACTATGCCAGGAGCAAGGTCAGATGAGCGCCGAGACCATCATCGACGTCAAAAATGTTTCCAAGTGGTACGGCGCCTTCCAGGTGCTGACCGACATCAACCTGACGGTCCGCAAGGGCGAACGCATCGTGATTTGCGGTCCGTCCGGATCCGGCAAATCTACCTTGATCCGGTGCTTCAACCGCTTGGAAGCGCACCAGGAAGGTGAGATCGTCGTCAACGGGATCAACCTGCATCCGAAGATGCGCAATGTCTCGGATGTGCGCCGCAACGTCGGCATGGTGTTCCAGCACTTCAACCTTTTCCCGCACATGACCGTACTGATGAACTGCATGGTCGGACCGATGTGGATCAACGGCGTGCCGGAAGCGGAGGCGCGGGCAAGGGCGCTCACATTCCTCGATCGGGTACGCATCCCGGAACAGGCCCACAAGTTTCCAATCCAGCTTTCCGGCGGCCAACAGCAGCGCGTCGCGATCGCGCGCTCGCTCTGCATGCAGCCGGCCGTGATGCTGTTTGACGAACCGACATCCGCGCTCGACCCCGAGATGGTGTCCGAAGTCCTTGATACCATGACGAGCCTGGCAAAGGACGGCATGACGATGGTCTGCGTCACGCACGAGATGGGGTTCGCCAGGGCCGTCGCAGATCGCGTAATCTTCATGAACTCGGGACAGATTCTCGAGGAGGCTAGGCCCGATGATTTCTTCGACAATCCAAAACACGAGCGGACCAAGCTGTTTCTCGGTCAGATCCTGAAGCATTAGCTCGGCGCCCAACCGTTTCAGCTACCAGTTGATGCTCGTTGGTGCGTTCTGATGCGCGGAACGCGCTCGGCGTGTCTCCGAACGCTTTGCGAAACTCACGCGAGAAGTGCGCTGTGTCCGCGAAGCCTGTGATATTTGCAATTTCCATCACAGTCAGCGAGCCCCCGGAAAGCAGGTACCGCCCGTAGTTCAGTCGCATGTTCCTAAAGGTTCAGCCCTTCTGCGCGGCCCGCAAGGCGGAGGCCGGATAACGTAGGGTCGGGTCGAAGGGATTGAGCTTACTGCTGATCGCTTGCGCCTCTGCCTTCAAGAGATCGGTGATCGTGCCGCTTCGCGTTTCCGTCAGGCGCGATGCCAGCGTGCCGATGCTCAAGGAGGCGACGGCGATGCCGTTGCGGTCAAGAACCGGCACGCCGAGCCCAGCCATGCCCTCGATCATCTCGAAATTCATCTGGGCTGCGCCGATCCGCCTGACCTCCTCGATCTTGATGCGCAGGTCCACCTCGTCGATCGCCGCCCGGTCCATGATGCGAGGCATATTAAACTTGATGATCGCCTCGCGTTCTTCCTCTGGCAGGTGGGCGAGGATGGCGATGCTGCCCTGGCCGATGCCGAGCGGCACCTTGCCACCGATGTCGCCGGTAAAGGAGCGGATCGGGAAGGGACCCTCGACGCGGTCGAGGCAGATTGCGTCAAAATTGCTGCGCACCAGCAGAAAGACCGTGTCGTTGAAGGTGGCGGACAGCCTCAAGAGTGACGGCCGGGCGATGTCGAGGATGCCTTCTCGCCTGCGCGCCTGCGAGGCGATCGAGAAGAACTCCAGCGACAGGCGGTAGGATTTCCCCTCTGGCATTTGCTCCACGAGGCCTTCGGCAATCAGGGTCTTCAATAGCCGATGCGCCGATGGCTGGCTGAGATTCAGCCTCCGCGCGAGATCGATGACCCGCACACCCTCGCTCGCGTTATCTGCGAGGTCTTTCAGGATGTGGATCGCCTTGGTGAGGCTGGAGCTTCCGGCGTTCTCTGATTCCGACATTTGCGAAAATCTTTCAAAATCTGCGTGGCGTAATTCCGTATATCGGATTTTTCTAACAAAAAATTCCGAAATAGAAAATTGCATTTGTGTTTTTCGTCAATTTCCTGGAGTTAATTCACGCAAGCCTTCTTCAAGGGGTGGATGTGCCAGACGTGAATAGCCGAGAGGCTATTCCGAGCGCGAAACCGTGCCTTTATCGGTGCACTCGCGTACGCCGGAGATCTCAACGCCTGAAGGAAGGTTCGATGGTTGACGACGTGTCGCAGCCGCCGGGATCGCCGACAAGAAAAATGGGGCAGGCGATCCCAGGGGTAGCGACCCACGGGAGAATGAGCATGAGTTTCCTGAACCTTGAGAAGGTCTCCAAGTTTTATGGATCGGTCGCGGCCGTTCATGATTTCGATCTGGCGGTCGAAAAGGGCGAGTTTATCTCGCTGCTCGGGCCCTCGGGCTGCGGCAAGACGACGACCCTGCAGATGATCACCGGGCTCGTGCGTCCCTCCTCGGGCACGATAACCATGGGCGGGCGCGACATCACTCATTTGCCGCCGCCGCAACGCGAACTGGGCGTAGTCTTCCAGAGCTATGCGCTCTTCCCCCATATGACCGTGGCGCAGAATGTCTCCTTCGGCCTCGAAATGCGCAAGGTCGCAAAACCGGAGCGCGACAAACGGATCAAGGAGATCCTGTCGCTGGTCCATCTCTCGGCGCTTGCCGATCGCTACCCGCGCGAGATGTCGGGCGGGCAGCGCCAGCGCGTGGCGATTGCCCGGGCGCTTGTCATCAATCCGCCGGTGCTTTTGCTTGACGAGCCGCTATCGAACCTCGATGCGCAGCTTCGCGAAGAGATGCAGTTCGAATTGCGCCGCATCCAGCAGACCGTCGGCATCACGACGATCATGGTGACCCATGATCAGGCTGAAGCGCTGTCGATCAGCGATCGCGTCGTCGTCATGGAGAAGGGGCGCATCACCCAGGTCGATACGCCTTACGAACTCTATGAGCATCCCCGCAACGACTTCATCTCGTCCTTCGTCGGCAAGTCCAACTTCATGTGTGCGACCTCGTCCTTCAACGGCAAGGGTGCGTCGATCTGCATCGACAACACGCCGATCCGCTTCAACACCGACCGCCGCGAGCCGGATGGCAAAGTCTCGATCTTCATCCGCCCAGAAAAGCTCCGATTGACCGAGCCGGGCGAGGGCCAGATCCAGGGCAAAGTGACGACACGCTATTTCATGGGGAGCCAATGGCTGGTCAGCGCCGAGACACCGGCGGGCGTTCTTGCCGTTGCGGTTCCCAATCTCGGTGCGCCGCCGCCGATGGAAGGCGAAACCGTTGGGCTTGCCTGGCAGAGTGCCGATTGTCGTGTGCTGGCGGGAGCGGCCAAGTGATGAGCGCCGCTACCTCCGCCATCAAGCCGCGCCAGCTCGCGCCCTTGGCTCTTTCCGGGCCGACCACCCTGTTCTTCATCGGCCTCGTGCTCTTGCCGCTTCTGTTGACGGTGATCCTCTCCTTCAACAGCTATGACTATACCGGCGGGATCCAGAGCGACTTCACCTTCGCCAACTACCTCACGGTGTTGCAGGACGAATATTATCTCTCGACCTTCTGGCGGACATTGCGGCTTGCGCTTCTGACGACGGTCATCACGGTGGCGATCGGTGTGCCGGAGGCCTACGTGCTCTCGAACATGCGCAAGCCCTGGCGGTCGATCTTCTTGCTCGTGATCATCGGCCCGCTGCTTGTTTCTGTGGTGGTGCGCACCTTCGGCTGGAGCATGCTGCTCGGCAAGAACGGCTTTGTAAACAGCGCGCTTGCCATTGTCGGCCTTGACCCGGTGCAGCTTCTCTACACCGAGACGGCGATCGTCATCGGTCTCGTCCATATCATGCTGCCGTTCATGGTCATCCCCGTCTGGACCGTTCTGCAGAAACTCGACCCGACGGTCGAGGCGGCAGCGCTCACCCTCGGCGCCTCGCGCTTCACCGCCCTTCGTCGCGTCGTCTTTCCGCAGGCGGCTCTCGGCATCCTCTCCGGCAGCCTCATCGTCTTTGCACTCTCGGCAAGCTCGTTTGCCATCCCCGGCCTGCTTGGCGGCCGGCGGCTGAAAATGGCGGCAACACTTGTCTACGACGAGTTCCTGATCGAGCTGAACTGGCCGCTCGGTGCGACCATCGCGATCATCGTGCTTGTCGCCAATCTCGTCATCATGCTCGCCTATAACCGCCTCATCGAGCGGCAGGCGAAGCGCAAGCTGGGTTGAAGCCATGCAGAGAAACGGACCCATCGCTCTCGCATTCCATAGCCTTGTCGTCGTCTTCATGCTGGCGCCGATGGTGGTCGTCTGCCTCGTGGCCTTCACGCCGGAAAACACCCTGGCGATGCCCTGGAATGGGCTGTCGCTACGGTGGTTCAAGGCGGTTTTCCATCATGCCGACTTTATGTCGTCCTTCGGCAACAGCGTAAGGCTCGCCCTGCTATCAGCCACCATCTCCACCGTTTTTGCGGTTCCGGCGGCGCTGGCGATTACCCGCTACGATTTCCGCGGCCGTGAGGCGCTGAACGCGCTTTTCCTGTCGCCACTGATCATTCCGCACCTGGTCCTCGGCGTCGCTTTCCTGCGTCTCTTCTCGCTGATGGGCATGGGCGGGTCCTTCGGTTGGCTTGTCGCCACCCATGCGATCGTCGTCACCCCCTATACGCTGCGGCTGATCCTGGCGTCACTCACCAGCATGGACCGCAACGCCGAAAATGCGGCGCGCACGCTGGGGGCTGCGGAGTGGACGGTGTTTCGCCGGATCACCATGCCGCTCATGCTGCCAGGTGTCAGCGGCGGCTGGTTGCTCGCCTTCATCAATAGTTTTGACGAGCTGACCATGTCGATCTTCGTGACCTCGCCGTCGACGGTAACGCTGCCGGTCCGCATGTACATGTACGCGAGCGAATCCATCGATCCGATGATGGCGGCCGTTTCGACGCTCATGATCGCACTTGCCACCGTTACGATGATCATCCTCGATCGCCTGTTCGGTCTCGACCGGCTGCTTGTGGGCAAGGGCTGATATCCGATGTCGATGAACCCGTTACTCCGGCGGCGCTACCGCCTGGACGAGACACTCGTGCCCTTCACATTGAACGGGACGGCCCAAACCGGGCGCCGCGGCGACACGGTACTGACGGCGATACTCTCGGTCAGCGGTCGCCTGAGACAGAGCGAATTCACCGGGGAGAACCGGGCCGGCTTCTGCCTGATCGGCGCCTGTCAGGATTGTTATGTGATGACGGCGCAAGGCAGCCGCGTCCGCGCCTGCAGCACCGCCTTGCTCGCGGGCATGGCTTTCATCACCGATCTCGGCGCGGTGTCGGAGACGGCCCATGATTGAGCCGTTGCAGCCCGTCATCGTTGGCGCCGGACCGGCGGGCATACGCGCCGCCGAGCGCCTCGTGCGCGCAGGTCTCAGGCCGATCGTGCTTGACGAAGGTCTGCGCGCTGGCGGGCAGATCTATCGACGCCCGCTGATCGACGACGGTCGATCCTATCGCAGTCGCTATGGTTCGGAAGCTGGCAAGGCAAGAAGGTTACACGAGGCTTTCGAGGCACTCTTGCCTGCGATCGACTATCGCCCCGAAACGCTGGTCTGGAATGTTTCGGCGGCTGAGCGCGGCAATCAGCTCGATGTCCTTTTGGCCGGCGTGCATCGGCAGATCGGCTTTTCGCAACTGATCCTGTGCACCGGCGCGACCGATCGCGTGCTGCCATTTCCGGGATGGACGACGCCTGGAGTTTACACGCTCGGCGCCTCCCAAGTGGCGCTGAAAGCCCAGGGCTGCACAATTGGTGACCGCATCGTCTTCATGGGCTCCGGTCCGCTGCTCTACCTCGTTGCCTGGCAATATATGAAGGCCGGCGCGTGCGTGGAGGCGGTGCTCGACACAGCACCCATCACGTCGAAGCGACACTTGCTGTCGCTTGCCATCCATGCGCCGCGCATCGTCGGGCTTGGTGTTTTCTACGGGCTCCAGCTCCAGCTGGCCGGCGTGAAGATCCGCAACGGCGTGCGGCCGGAGGCGGTCCTCGGGACGGGCCAGGTCGAGGGTCTTCGCTTCCGTCGGCGGGCAAGCAAAGGTGAGGTCGTCGAGACGGTATCCTGCGACGCGCTCGCCTACGGTTTTTCCCTTCGGCCAGAAACCCAGCTTGCCGATCTTGCCGGCTGCCGTTTCTGTTTTGACGAGCGCGATCGCGTGTGGCTGCCTGAGCGAGACGCCATGGGGCGCACTAGCCGGGCCAACGTATACGTTGGCGGTGACGGCAGCGGAATTGCCGGCGCCGATGCGGCGGAAGTCTCGGGCGAGCTCGCCGCGGCCGCTCTGCTCGAGGATGCGGGGAAAGCATCAGCGGATGGAGCGCGCCTGGTGGCGGCCCGCGAAGCGATCCTGCGGCAGCGTGATATCCTCGAACGTGCCTTTCCCTTCCCGGTTGATTGGTTCGAGACGGTCCCGGACGAGACGACGCTGTGTCGTTGCGAGGAGATTACCATTGCAGAAGGACGCCGCGCCATTGCGAGCGGCTCCATCAGCGAGATCAACCGCCTGAAGGCGCTGAGCCGGGTCGGGATGGGACGTTGCCAGGGGCGCATGTGTTCCGCCGCTGCCACCGAGTTCTTGAGCGGGCTTTGTGGCGTTTCGCCCGGTGAGGTTGGTCGCCTTCGCGCTCAGGCGCCGGTCAAGCCGATCCCGCTTGGTTTCGGTGCTGCCGTAGAAGCGGAGGCTCGGTCATGAGCTGGCGCATCTCCGTCGACGTCGCGATCATCGGCGGCGGGCTGGTCGGCAGCTCCGCAGCACTTGCCATGCGTAAAGCGGGGCTTTCAGTCGCCCTCATCGATAGGGGCTATTGTGGCGCGCAGGCGAGCGGGGTGAACTATGGCGGCGTGCGCCGGCAGGGCCGCGCCCCCGAACAATTGCCTTTGTCGCAGCGCGCACACGGTATCTGGCCGCAACTCAAGGCAATGGTCGGCATCGATGCCGAGTACATGCGCTCCGGCCATCTGAAGCTCGCCCGCACGGAAAAGGATTTTGCCAAGCTCGAAGCCTATGCCGAGACGGTTCGGGACTATGGGTTGGGGCTTGAGCTCGTTGCCGGTTCGGCGTTGGCGCACCGGTTCCCCTGGCTTTCCGCCCAGGCGGTCGGCGCGTCGCTCTGCCCCGGTGACGGCCACGCCAATCCGCGTCTCGTTGCGCCCGCCTTCGCACGAGCCGCCGAGCGCGCCGGCGCGATGGTACTGGAGCAGACGCCGGTGCGCGACGTCGCTGCGACCGGAAACGGTTTCGAGATCCTCGCCGGCGACGGCATCGAGATCCGCTGCCAACAACTGGTCAACAGCGCCGGTGCCTGGTCCGACCGCTTTGCCGCGAATTTCAACGAGCCTGTACCGCTGACACGTATCTATCCCTCGATGGTGGTCACCGAACCTCTGCCATTGCGTTTGCCCGTCAGCATGGGTGAACAGGGCGGCAGCTTCTATGGCCGGCAGGTGGCGCGCGGCAACTACGTCATGGGGGGCGGTCGCGGCCTGCCCCTTGGAGATCCCGACTATTCGCGTCCGTCGGTGACGGCTGCATCCTCCGTCATGCAGCGTGCAATCACGCTCTTTCCGCATCTGGCTGAAGCCCAGGTCATCCGCTTCTGGTCTGGAACCGAGGCGGAAATGCCCGACGGCAACCCGGTGATCGGCCCGAGCGAGACGACATCAGGCCTCTTCCACGCTTTTGGCTTCTGCGGCGCAGGTTTTCAGACCGCGCCCGCCGTCGGCGAAGTGCTCGCAGAACTCGTCACCGAGGGCCGCAGCACTACGCCGATAGACGCCTTTTCCATTGGCCGCTTCCGCAAGGTGGCGGCCGAAACTGCAGCCTCGTTGTAAACAGAAAGGGGAATACCATGATCGACCAACGGCTTACCAAAACCACGGCCCTCGCACTGCTGGCGTTCGTTATGCAGCAGAATTCTGCCTCGGCGGAAACCAAGACGCTCTACATCGGCATGAACGGCGGAAACTTCGAACGCGCCTATACCGAGCACGTGCTGCCGCCTTTCGAAAAGGCGAACGACGTCAAGGTCGTCGTCGTACCCGGTACCTCCGCCGACATCCTCGCCAAGGCAACCGCCGCCAAGGACAATCCGCAGATGCATGTCATGCTGCTTGACGATGGCGTAATGGTGCGCGCCATCGGCGGCGGTCTCTGCCAGAAGATTGCTGCTGATCCGGTGCTTGACCAGATCCAGATGGCTGCCCGCCTGAAAGACGACATGGCGATCGGCGTCGACATGGGCATGACCGGCCTTGCCTATAACAAGAAGCTCTTCGACGAGAAGGGCTGGCCGGCGCCGACCTCGTGGATGGACATGGCCGATCCCAAATTCGAAAACGCCGTCGTGTTCCAGTCGGCTTCCGCATCGAGCTTCGGCCTGCACGCCTTCCTGATGTTCAACCGCATCCAGGGCGGCGACGAGACCAACGTTGAACCGGGCTTCGACAAGTTCTCCGATACGATCGGCAAGAACGTCATCGAGTTCATCCCGAGTTCGGCGAAGATCTCCGAAATGGTGCAGACCGGAGAGGCAGCGATCTTCCCGCTGACCCCAACAGCCGTCAACAACCTCAAAGACAAGGGCATTCCAGTGGAATACGCCCAGCCGAAGGAAGGCTCCGTCGTGCTCGCCGTCACCGAATGCGTGATCGCCAACAACAGCGAACCGGAACTCAGTCAGAAGCTCGCCCACTACCTGCTTTCGGCCGAGGCACAGAGCCTGGCGCTCGATCACGGCAACATCATCCCGTCAAACGTCAACGCCAAGGCCGGCACAGATGCGGCGAACGCGAAGCTCTCGACGTTCAAGGCCAACATGGAGACCGCCAAGGTCCTTGATTGGGATGCGATCAACCAGAACCGGCAGGAATGGAACAAGCGCTGGAACCGTATGATCGAACGGTAAGTGTGGCGGGAACGCTCATCAGTCCGCCAGGCGCGCAGGCGTGCGCCTGGCGGTGCGACATGGAGCGGTGATCTTCCTGTCTGACCACGCAACCGAAGCTGGCTATTGGCGCAAAGCGGACATGTCTCACAACATCTTACTGTCGCGGATCTGTTGGCCCACCAGTCGCTTCGTTCGTGCGAACCAAATCCCCTATTCTACGGCCGAAGGTGCGGTGAACGTATAACCCACGCCATAGACCACCTTGATCGGTACAGTGAGGTCGGTCTGCTCGCCGATTTTACGCCGAAGGCGACTGACGACGGCATCCAGGTGCCGGTTGTCGAAGTGGGTCCTAGGTCGGGCAATTGTCTCCGCCAGCTTTTCCCGCTCGCATATGCCGCCGCCATGTTTGCAGAGCGCGCTTACCAGCGCGAATTCGGTCGCCGTCAGCTTGAGTGAGCGCTGGTTCGGCGCAGTGAGCGTCCAGTGTCGGCTGTCCAGCACCCACTTGTCTCCAGTGCTATCAGCCAAATCGACGTGCTCGCCCGTTCGTCGCAACAGGCTGCGGATCGCGGCTTCGATTTCCCGCAGCGTACTGTGTTTGACGAGATAGATGTCAGCGCCGCTTTCGAAGCCTCGGATGCGGTCGTCGCTGTCGCCAAGAGCTGTGAGCATGATAATGCCGCAGCGATGTTTCTCGCGGACTTCTCGCGCGAGGTCGAATCCGTTGCCATCGGGCAACGCGACATCGAGAATGATGACGTCTGGCGGCTCATGATCATCCAGTACTCGACGGAGCGCTTCTGCAGTCGCAATTCCTTCGGCGGTGAAACCGCAAAGCGCCAGGAAGTCGACCAGATCCTTGCGCAGCCGCTGTTCGTCCTCGACGATCAAAACATGCGTCAATTCATCTTCTCCTTTAGCTGCGTTGGCTCCGCCGCCTCCCTCAGCAAGGGCACGCGTGCCACGGCAGTCGTCCCCCCTCCTTCATTGGAGAAAAGATCCAGCGTGCCACCATGATAGGCCAGAAGCTTGCGCTACGAGTACAGCCCGAGCCCCGTTCCACTTCCGGCCTTGGTGTTGGAGGCACGGAAGAACCGGCGTCCGATCTTGTGAACCTCCGCTTCGGGTATGCCGATACCGCGATCACGGACCTGGATAATGATGGACCCGACATCGGATCGGCCATCAATGTGAATAGGCTGATCGTCGGGAGAATATTTGAGTGCGTTGTCAATGAGATTGATAACGACGGTTGCCAGCATGTCTGGATCGGCAATCGTAGAGACTGCTTCACCCTGCGTCCTGAAACGCAAGCGTTCACCGCGACCGGTCATGTCGAAATGTAATTGCACGTCGGCAATGAGAGATGCGATCTGCATCCGCTCCGGCCGAAAGCGATTGTCACCGTCATTTGTCATGAACCGCTCGATCAGGGAGAATAGACGATCGAGCGCCTCGCCAATGCCGGCAAGCCGTTCCTTCGTTGCGTCTTTGGATTTGTCACCTATGAGGCCGATCATGTCGACCGCATTGCGAATGACTGCAAGAGGCGTGCGAAACTCGTGACTGACAATGCGCATGAAGTCAGCCTGTTCTTCACGAAGGGCGCGTTCGGCCTCAAGACTGGCATTCAGTTGGAGTTCGAGCCTTCTGCGTTCCAGCACTTCGCGCGATAAGGCTTCGTTTTTCTCACGCAGGGCTGCCGAAAGTCGCGAGTTGACCATAAACAGCAGGCAAGCAAACAGGGCAATCAGGAACAGACTTCCCTGCAGAAGATACCAGGCGTTGCGGTTGTTAAGGATCGCGATGTCCTGGTGCGCCGCCGGAAACCAGAATTCGATCGCGCTATGAACCACGCTGGCTGCCATGTATTCACCCAGCACCGCCATCGTAATCCAGCGCAGAAGCCGGGGCTGCGTCCGATCGCGCAAGAGGGCCACACACATCAATGACATCATCAATACCGTAAAGGCGGTCGATGTGTGGACGCGGATTGCAAGATCGCCCGGATCGAGCGTCACCGCGATACTCCAGGCTGCGACCTGAAGGACAAGCAGCGAGACGCCGACCCAGGTGTAGCGGGGCTGCCCTAAAAAGCGCGCCAGGCCCTCGGCGAGCAACACGAGGCCAAGCTTGATGATCGTATTGTGTAGCACGATCGACCACGCAGCTGGCTGATCGCCTCTCAAGATCATCAGGAACAGCCCGATGGCGATCGCAGTGTATCCGGCCGCCAGAAACTTCAATTCATAGAGATGGCGCCAAGCAAGCCAGACAAAGATCCACGCGACCGCCTGTAAACTGGCGGTTGCCAGATCGACGACGAGCACTGTCTTGAGGTCCAGCATCTCTCAGCATTTGCACAGGGCGGCGGTTCGCGCAAGTCTAGGTCGTCAGGCGGCGAGTTGAGGGACAAAGAAAGGACAGTAAGTTCAGCCGAGCTTTGGCAGAATCTGTAATAAATTTGAAGATTTGACCTAAATTGGAGAGGGGCGTCTTCCACCGGCAATCTCGGATGGGCTCGTTCGCCTTCATGCATGTTTTGGTCAGAATTGAATAGTTTTGTTCTGTAGATTCCTCGACCCCATTTGCCTTACCGTCACTTCACAGTGACCTTGCATTTGTTTGATTGGGGGAGAGCCCTTCGCGCGCAGATTGCGTATGCGCCGAAGTCGGCCGCGCTTGCTCCAATTTTGAAGGGGCTCGCCGTATGAAACATGCCGAACGCTCGGGAAAGATCTTGCGAGCATTTCGACTTCGGTCGAACGCTGCCTCGTCCCTCACCCAGGGGGAGTTGCCATTCTCTCAAACATGCAGTCGTGAAGTTGGTCCTTTCCGGCCTAAATTGATGAACCGAGCGCGGGGCAATGATGGTTGCCCGGCCGGCGTTCGGAACGTTTACGTCCCGCATGTGCTCATCATGTTGGCTTTGGGGCTTGGTGGAGCTGGTATGGCAGGCGAAGCGTCTGCCGGCTGCAATGGCGATCCAAACCAGACAATCGGCCAGGTCGACTACGGATATACGTGGTCAGCCTGTTGGGGCGACAGCGGTGTCGATCATGACGATGAAAAGGACGGAGACGCCGGAGCAAACATAACGATCAACACAAGTGCGTCGTATACCGCTGGCGCAAGTCTCCCCTACGTCGTGCCGTCGGGCTCAGCCGGCGGTGTCATCATGACATACACGATGGGCGGCGGCGGTGTCGACGAGGGACGCGCGGGTGCCGGCGGGACCGTGACGATCACTAATTTCGGCGCCATTACCCTGTCTGCGTCTACGGATCCGGGCACCATCGGGAGTTTGATTTCGGCAACGAGTTTCGGCGGCTCCGGGGACGAGGACAATGACAATTACAAATCGAACGGTGGTGCCGGCGGTGCCGGAGGCGCGGTAACGATTACCAACTATGGAATGCTGGCCGTGGAATCGCTGAAGTCGACCACGGCCAGAGGCATGGCCGGGATCTTTGCGGTGAGCAAGGGAGGCAGTGGCGGTGAACAAAACAGCGGCGCGACCGGCGACCAGGTGGGCGGCAACGGTGGCAACGGTGGCACGGTCAGCATCGCCAACACAGGGCAGGTAAATCTCGGCAGCCCGACCAGTTCGCTGAGTGGCCTCGACTATGCGTGGGGCCTGGCTGCCGAATCCACCGGCCAGCAGGGCGGTCACGACAACGGTGCGGGCGGTGCGGGCGGCTTCGTCGATATCGCGAACGGTTCCTCCGGAAACGCAAGCGCCGGGGCGATCAGCGTTTACGCAAACGACACCGACAGCGTGCGCGGCATCCATGGGCTGAGCCAGGGCAGCGACGGCACGGCATCGCGAGACAGCTCCGATAAAGGCGGTGTGGGTGGAGGCGGCTCGGTCGTAAATGTCGACACCTACGCAGATATGACGATCGTCGCCACGGGCCAGGTGACCGAGCTTTCGGGCGGCGTCGTCGCCGTCACTCGGGGTGGCGATGGTGGCGACGGTTGGAGCTCGAACGTCGCGGGTGCCGGCGGCGAGGGTGGCAGGCCAGACAGTGGGCTGGCCGCGACGACCGTGACGGTCCATTCGGGCATCATTTCGACGCAGGGCGACGACCTTGGCGGTGTGATCGCATTGAGCCAGGGTGGCCGTGGCGGCGACGGCCAGGACGGAGAGAAGGACAGCTCCGGCGGTCTCGGCGGGAACGGCGGTCAGATCCAGTTGAACCTGTCCGGCGGCAGCGTTTCGACAGATGGCAGCAACGCCTTTGGCCTGTTGGGCCAGAGCATAGGCGGTCAGGGTGGCAATGGCGGCGACGAAACGGCTGTTGTCGGCACGAGTGGTGGGGGCGGCTATGGCGGTAACGCCGGCAGCGTGGGTGCCTTTACGAACGGCGCATCCAGGATCACGACGACGGGTGACTACTCGACCGCCATCACCCTGCATTCCATCGGAGGCGGTGGTGGCACTGGCGGCGACTTCACTGACGTGCTCGGCGGGGGAGCGGGCAATGGTGGCAATGGCGGCAGTGGCAACACGGCTATCGTCAACAACAATGCAGCAATCACGACGGCGGGCGGACATTCCTACGGTATCCTGGTCCAGTCGATCGGCGGCAGCGGCGGCACAGGCGGCATTGCCGCCGGGCTCACGCTCGAGCTGGGTGGCGATGGTGGCAGTGGTGGGTCGGCGGAGACGGCCAGCGTCCTGAATGCCGGTACGATCACCACATCTGGCTATTCGGCGCACGGCATCATCGCCCAGTCGATCAGCGGCGGCGGCGGCGCTGCCGGTATGGCGGGTGGAATTCTGTCGATCGGCGGTTCCGGCGGCTCCGGTAACTTTGGCGGCAATGCGCAGGTTCAGAATTCAGGTGTCATCAGTACCGGCGGGGATGCCGCCATCGGCATCCTGGCGCAATCGATCGGCGGCGGTGGCGGTTCGGGTGCCGGCGCGTCGGGCATCGCGACCGTTGGTGGTTCAGGTAGCGCCGGCGGTGACGGCAGCGAGGCTGGCATATTTTTGCCCGGCGGCTCGGTCACCACACGGGGTGAGATGGCGCATGCGATCATGGCACAGTCGATCGGTGGCGGTGGCGGCAACGGCGGCAACGTGATCGACCTGTCGGTTGGTCTCCCCGCATTGGGTGTCGGCGGCAGTGCCTCGGGCGGCGGCGCCGGCGGCAAAGTTTGCGTCACCAACCAATATTCCGGTGACGGTTGTTCCGCAGAGACTGGTGCGCACGAGGCGGTTGATGTCGCCACTGCCGGCTCAGGCGCGGTCGGCGTGCTCGCACAGTCGATTGGTGGCGGCGGAGGCAACGGGGGAAATGCCACGGGTGGCGATGCCGGGCTTGGTAGCTTCCAGATTGGCGGGGGCGGTGGGGGCGGTGGCTATGCCAGCATCACCAGTGTCGACTTCCAGGGCTTGACCCTTACCACTCAAGGTTCGCACGCCGCCGGCATCGTTGCGCAATCGGTCGGGGGTGGTGGCGGCACGGGCGGCTCCGCAAGCTCCTACTCCGCAGGTCTCGGCTTTACGGCGTCGGTGGCTGTCGGTGGTACCGGCGGTTCAGGCGGCGCCGGCGGCGACGTCTCCGTCGACCTGACCGATAGCATCATTAGCACCGGCCAACACGGCGGCGATGTGACTGATGCCATCGGCGTCCTCGCACAGTCGATTAGCGGCGGTGGCGGTAGCGGTGGTTCCTCGGTTGCCGATGCGCTCACCGTGGCAGTGCCGACCGGCGAGGATGTCTCCTTGGCGATGAGTGTCTCAACGGCCGTCGGCGGTAGCGGCGGCTCAACCCACTCTGCGGGCGACGTCTCCGTGAGCTTGGACGGCAGCACGGCGGTCTCTACGAAAGGCGCTTCGTCGCATGGCGTGATGGCACAATCGATCGGCGGCGGCGGCGGGAATGGCGGCAGCGCGTCGTCGATGGCAGCGACCGCCGGTACCGTGGATACTGTCAGTGCCGACATCGGTGTTTCGGTCGGGGGCTCGGGCGGCGGCGGCGGCAATGGTGGTGCTGCCGAAGTCGCACTGAAGGATAGTGCCTCAGTGACGACGGCAGACGACTATGCCAATGCGATCGTGGCGCAATCGATCGGCGGGGGTGGCGGCAATGGCGGTGTCGGCAGCGTCAACAGCAAGCAGATTGGCGGCGGCTTCAACCTGACGGCCAATGTCGGGGTTGGCGGCTCGGGCAGCGGTGGCGCAAGCGGCGGGGTGACGACTGTCGATCTTGACGCAGGCACAGCCCTAAAGACCAGCGGCACGGGTGCACGCGGTGTGCTCGCCCAGTCGATCGGCGGCGGTGGTGGCACTTCGCAAGGCGTCAGTGTCGGGCTGTCGGCCAGCGCCAGCCTGCCCGGAGGCGAGGAGCCCGAAGGCAGTAGCGGCGACTTTTCCGCATCGGTTGGGGTTTCGGTTGGCCGGACCGGCGGCAGTGGCGGTTCGGCCGGGACGGTCAACGTCACCACATCGGGCAATATTGCTACCTTCGGCGCAGATGCGGACGGCGTGCTCGCGCAGTCGATCGGCGGCGGCGGCGGGCTTGGCGGCTCCGTGGGGCAGGCGAGCTCCGGTGATGCCGAGCCGCTCGATGACCAGGGCGCCAGTGATTGCCTGAGCGACGACGGTGACGGTAAGTCCGGCTACTGCTTCGATGTCAATGTCGGTGCCACGATCGATGACGGCGGTACCGGTGGCACGGCCGCCAACGGCAACACTGTCACGTTGACACATGCCGGCCGCATCAACACCACGGGTGATTGGGCCGACGGCATCGTCGCCCAATCGATTGGCGGCGGCGGCGGTGCCGGTGGTAGCTCTACCGCGTCTGGCAGCCAGGCAACTGCCAACATAACCGTCGGCGTCGGCGGCCGTGGCGGTGCGGGGGGAAATGGCGGCGAGGTCGACATCACCTTCGACGACAATCACGGCAACAGCATCAACACCTCCGGATACAGTGCCTATGGCGTGCTCTTACAGTCGATCGGCGGTGGCGGTGGCCAGGGCGGTGACGGTTCGGATCATGCGGCGGGCAAGATCACCGTCGGGGGCGGTTTCGGCGGCTCTGGCGGCTCAGGTGGGTCGGGGGGCCTGGTTGAGGCGCAGGGTTGGATCAATCTGTCGACCAGCGGCGACGATGCGCACGGTATCGTCGCGCAGTCTATCGGTGGCGGCGGTGGCGTCGGTGGCGCTGGAAGCCGTACGGCTTCCGAGGACGAAAACAGCCACGCGATCGACCTCGTGGTCGGCGGCAGCGGAGGGGTTGGCGGTCGTGGCGGCGAGGTCGACCTTGCCATCGGTACCGCGCTCAACACCTATGGAGACCGGGCGTTCGGCCTCGTCGCACAATCAATCGGCGGCGGCGGCGGCATAGGTGGCGCCGGCGAAGCCGACAGCATAGCCTCGCTTGTGGTTGGCGGATCGGGCGGCAGCGACACGGATGGCGGCGCTGTCACGGTCGATCTGACGAGCGAGAGCACGGTTCACACGCGTGGCATCGGCGCGCACGGCATTGTTGCCCAATCGATTGGCGGTGGCGGCGGCATTGGCGGAACGGCTTCGGGCGCGCCGCTCTCCTTCAAAGGTGACAGCCCTGCCAGCTTTGGTGATGGCGACGATGTTTCCGTCAATATCGACGGCGGCATCCTTACCGATGGCGACTATTCCTTCGGTGTTCTCGCGCAATCAATCGGCGGTGGCGGCGGTTTCGGCGGCAACGCGACCAGTGCTTTCATCGGGTCGAACGGTAACCTCTCTTCGGCCGGAAAAAGCGGCGATGTGACGGTCACCCTCGATGCCGGCAACGAAATCCGAGCGACCGGCAAAGACTCGATCGGCATACTTGCGCAAAGCGACGGAGGCACAGCCAACAACGGTACGGTCAATGTGACGGTGGATGGTTCCATTACGGGCGGATCCGGTGACAATGGTGCCGGTGTCTGGGTCGCGGGCGGGCAGAACAATAGCGTGAACGTCAATTCCGGAGGCATGATCTCGGCTAATTCCGGTGTCGCCGTCCAATATAGCGCCGGACTGAACCCGCTCTCAGACGGCACGCTGATGGTGGTGAACAACGCCGGTATCATCGACGGCAGCGTCAAGGGGGCCATCACCGTCGACGCCAAAATATCGAAGACGGCCCGTGTCGGAAGCGGCATGGCGGTCTCAGTCGTCAATGAGACAGGTGGCCTGCTGACGGGTGCAAAGGTTTACGAGGCTGACGTGTTCAATCATGGCCGGCTGGCAGTCGGCGGTTCTGAGGCTATCGACGCCACGAAAATCACCGGCAACTTTGCCCAGCGTATGGACGGCGTTCTGGCAATCAACGCCGATTTCGCTGGCTCGCGCATCGATCGACTGACGGTCGAGGGCGACGCCAGCCTCGCCGGCAAGTTCACGGTGAGTGCCGAAAGTGTCTTGCCCGGTATCACTTTGTCTTTTCTCACTGCGGGTGGCACCTTGGATCACTCGCTAAGCGGGCAGTCGGCAATCTACGACTACGTGCTGACCCGGACTGGAAACGAGCTGTCAGTTGCGACGGGTTCGGCCCATTTCGGCGAGCCTGGCTTTGCGCTGAACGCGGACCAGCACAACGTCGCCGACCACCTGCAGGAGATCTGGGATGCCGGCGGCGGTTCCTTCGGCAGACTGTTTGGCACACTGGGCTCGCTTGCTGATGGCGATTCTGGTGCATACGGGTCCGCCCTGTCCGATTTATCGCCCGGCGTCGCAGGAGCGGCCGCGGCCGGCAGCATCGCCACGACGCGGCAACATCTCGACCTTTTGCTGAGTTGCCCGATGTTTGCTGCGGACACCTCGTTCCTGACTGAGACGGAGTGCGCGTGGAGCCAGGCAGGTGCACAGAAGCTTGACCAGAAGGCCAGCGGCGGCGTCTCGGGTTTCGACAGCATGACCTATGCGCTGCAGGCCGGCGCCCAGGTCGAGGTGTTGCCCGACTGGTTTGTCGGCTTTGCCGGGGGCTACGACCGCAGTGCCATTCGCGGTGACGACGGTCGCGTCAACGCCGACGGCGACGTCCTTTATGCCGGTGCCTCACTGAAGCATGAAATTGGTCCTTGGCTTCTTTCGGGCGCTGTTTCCGGCAGCTATGGCTGGTACGACAACGTGCGTACGATCCGGATTCCGGGCTTTGCCGGACAGGCGGAGGGCGAACCGGAGGTCTACAATGTCAGCACCCGGTTGCGCGCTGCTTACACCTTTGCGCAGGATGCCTACTATGTGCGGCCGCTGGTCGACCTTGACCTGATCTATTCGCACGCCCGTAGCTACCGAGAGTCAGGTGCCGGCCCGCTCGATCTCCTGATCAACGACACCCGCCAGTGGAGCTTCACCACCACCCCGGCAATTGAGATTGGCACGCGCGTGGATCTGAGCGAAACGACGGTTATGCGGGCCTACGCGGCCGCAGGAGTGAGCTTCAGCAGCGCTGACAGCTGGGATACGTCAGCCCGGCTGGCCAATGCACCAGCTGGGGTCGGCGCTTTCGAAAGCACGGTGCCACTGGCCGATGTGGCAGGTCGACTAAGCGCGGGCGTCGACATCGCTAACGCCGACGGCTTCAGTTTGCGCGTCGGCTACCAGGGCTCGTTTTCCGACACCTATTCCAGCCATGGCGGCACACTGCGGATTGCCTACAAGTTCTGAGGGGATCAAAGATCTTAAGACAGGGCATGTCGTCGTGGGTGGGTCCAACCTGTCCCAAAAAGCGTTCCCGGGCAATCCAACCGGCAAATCCAGTCAACGAGGGCGCGAACGAGGTGGTGGCGCGCTTGCTTGACCCAAGAACAATGTACAGAGAACCGGTTTAGCGTACCGGCGTGCGCACAACGAAAATGAGCCTCCGCAGGGGGGCGGAGGCTCACGCGCGCATATATTGTCAATAACAAGTTTTATAAATATCAAGCAGTTACACGGAAATATGAACCGTAAACGCAGCGGCGGCTGCGTCGAAATAGGGTGGCGGTGTGTGCAAATGCAGGTGCAGTTTGCCAATCGGGAAACCGCATAGCAACTCGCCCAAATGGACATTTTGCGTAATACATTGGGCTTAGCCAATGACGCGACGCGAGCGCTAGAAAAATCGCGTAACGTTTCGTCGGGAACGTTGCGGCGTTGCTCTGCCACCTGATGGTTGCGATCTGGCTGTGAGGCTTCAGCACTCATAATATGTACACTGAAACGACCAAATCATTGGGGAAATGCGAAGCAGAAACGCATGTAGTGCCTCTCCCGACGGTCGCGACCTAGTCTCGCAACAAACAACGCAAATCACCAACGTCGTGCAATTGTTTTTGAACTTACGCCAGCCGCGTCTCACAGCCTGTGCGGGAAGCCCCAACTTATACATATTATCCCGTATATTCTATTGGGATTTATACTTGGTTTATTTTAATGTGGAATGGTGTTCGATTGGAAGCGGCAGTGTAGAGATTAGAATTATCTCCGTTGACATTTTCTGTGTTCTGTATCTTTATAATTATCTTCTTGCATTCTGATAAGTATATCTCAAGCGTGACGTTGCTACGTTCGACGCTGCGAATGTTTTTGGGCTTCCCTAAGCACTATCCGGCGAGCTGGGCCTTAAAGCAGCAGATCTCGTTAAAGCGTCCGTGTTTGCTGGCGCAATTTAAAATTGTGATACTGAATTCTCCGACTGATCGCGCAACGCTTTCTCCGAGGTGCCTTTCATGTCAGAAACAATCACGTGGTCCCTAACCGCAGGTGGCAAGTCAGGCTCTGCCATCCAGACCAAGGGCGCATCGACGGGCGATGGTATCGTTTCCGTCTCTGTTGATCTCGACGCCGGAAGTGCAGAGCGCGATCTGGCCCTGCAGGTCGACAAGGTCGACAACGTCGCCTTTCTCGCGATCTCTTCCGATCTTCTCGACGGTTCGGTGACCGTCAAGGCAGACGGGGCCAATGCTTCCGCGCTGAGTGGTCCGATCCTCTTGTTCGGAGAGGCGGTCAAGCTCTTTGCGGGCGATCTGACCACCCTGACAGTTCACAACACATCGGCGGATAAAGCCGCCAAGGTGACGGTTCTGATCGGCCTGACGGTCTGATCTGACTTTCAATCCGGTTTCGACGGCCCGCAAGGGCCGTCCGATGCATCGTTCGCTTTTGCATTCACGATCCGTTTGAGAACAGGAGCCGCGCATGCCCATCTCTCCAACCTATCCCGGCGTCTACATTCAGGAGCTCGACTCGGGCGTGCGAACCGTCGCCGGTGTGCCGACCTCGATTGCCGCTTTCGTCGGACGCACGAAAAAGGGGGGTGTCGGGGAACCGACGCCCTGCTTCAACATGGGCGAGTTCAATCGCCGCTTCGGTGGGCTTTGGAGCGACAGCAATGTCTCCTACGCCGTCGACGATTTCTTCGCCAACGGCGGCGGGCAATGCCTGATCGTACGGCTGTTCGAGCAGGACGGCGGCGACGGCTATGCAGGCTTGACTGTGGGCACCCTGATCCTGCGGGCCAAGAGCCCTGGTGCCTGGGGTAATTCGCTCTCAGGGAAAATCTCGCACCCGGACGTCGCCGATCCCGAGGGCGCGGCCGCAGCTGCCAAGAAGTACGGACTGACAGTCAACGACATCTTCGATCTGGAGATCGTCGACACTGCCACTGACACCCGGGAGGTATTGCGTACCCTGTCGATGAGAAGCGATGCGGGCCAGCGCCGGTTCGACCGGATCCTCGCGGCCCAGAGCAACCTCGTTGAAGCGCCGCCGGCCCCGACCTTTTCCAATAGTCGGCCCGCGGATGCCGCCACAGGTACTGCTACCGGTGGCGACGACGGAACGACGCTGGCCGATGCGACCTACCAAGGTGATCCGGCGCTGAAAACCGGCATGCAGGCGCTGCGCAAGGCGGACATCTTCAACCTGCTCTGCATCCCACCCGACACCCGCGAGGCCACCCTGCCCAAGGCAGTCAGGGAAACGGCCGCTGCACTTTGCGCTGAAAGGCGCGCGCTTTACATTGTCGATCCGCCGAACGAATGGGACGCCAACCCCGACACCGCGGCGACGACGGCGAAGAATGCCCAGCTCGACGCCACGGACCAGGTGCTTCCACTCACCAATGCCCGCAACGCCGCGCTCTATTTTCCGCGGCTTCTCAAACGTGATCCGTTGCGCGGCGGTCAAATCGATGCCTTCGCGCCCTGTGGGGCGGTGGCGGGCGTGATCGCCCGCACCGACGTCAATCGTGGGGTCTTCAAGGCGCCGGCCGGCCTGGCCGCAACGCTGTCCAATACCCAGGGGTTGACCGTGAAGCTGACCGATCAGGAAAACGGCCTGCTCAACCCGATCGGCGTCAATTGTCTGAGGTCGTTCCAGAACATCGGCCGCGTCGTCTGGGGCGCTCGCACGCTGGCGGGCTCGGACGTGCTGTCGGACGACTACAAGTACGTGTCGGTCCGGCGCCTCGCGCTCTTCATCGAAGAGAGCCTGTTCCGCGGCACACAATGGGTTGTGTTCGAAGGTAATGACGAACCGCTCTGGGCACAGATCCGTCTCTCGGTGGGATCGTTCATGCAGCGGCTGTTCCGGCAGGGCGCGTTCCAGGGGGCGAGCCCCAAGGAGGCCTATTTCGTCAAGTGCGACGCATCGACGACCACGCAGGACGACATCAATCGCGGCATCGTCAACATCGTCGTCGGCTTCGCGCCGCTGCAGCCGGCCGAATTCGTCATTATTTCGATCCAGCAGATCCGCAGCGCGTCCTAAAGGGAGGGCGGACAAACATGCCACAGTTCACCACGAATGCCGACCGTTTCGACCCCTATAAAACGTACAAGTTCCGTCTGCGCTTGCCGGACGGGGACTACGTTGCAGGCGTCAGCAAGTGTTCAGCGCTCAAGCGCTCGACGGAGGTGGTCAAGCACCGCGAAGGTGGCGACCCCTCGACCAGCCGCAAGTCGCCTGGCCAGACCGAATATGAGGCAATCACGCTGGAGCGCGGGGTTACCCATTCCAAGCAGTTCGAGCAATGGGCTAATAAGGTGTGGAACTATGGGGCGGGCCTCGGGGCGGAGGTGTCGCTCAAGGATTTCCGCAAGGATCTGATACTCGAAATCTACAACGAGGCCGGTCAGATTGTTTTGGCCTACAAGCTCTATCGTTGCTGGCCCTCCGAGTTTTCGGCCTTCTCCGACATGGACGCTTCGGCTAGCGCCATCGCGATCCAGACGCTGAAGCTGGAGAACGAGGGATGGGAGCGGGACGAAGACGTGGCTGAGCCTGAAGAGCCCAGCTTCGAAGTTCCGGCCTGATCATGCCCCTTGGAGCTCCCTCACGGCTGGACGCCTCCGCGGTGATTGAGCTGGCCGACCGCGCGAGCGTGCTGTCGCCGGCTCAATGGTCGGTCGCGCTGCTGCAACGGGCCTATCCCGAGGCCGCGTGCGGGACCCTCTTGGCCCTGCCTATGGGGGCGCGCGACCGTTTGGTTCTGGCGATCCGGGCACGACTGAGGTCGGGCCCGCTCCGGGCGGAACCGGTTTGCGAAGCGTGCGGTAAGATCTACGAGCTCACGCTCGAACCCGCCAGCCTCGGGCTGGCGGGGGAGGCGCTTTGGCCAGAACCTGGTTTTCAAAAGGTGATGATCGCTGGCTGCGAGGCGGTCGTGCGCCCGGTGACCGTCGGCGACATTCTTGAGATCGAGACCATCGCCGAACCTGAAACGGCTGCGCGGATGCTGGCGGCACGGGTCCAGGAAACGGCAACGGATCTGCCGCTCGATGGCCTTGCCGAGGCTCTGGAGGCGATCGATCCGGGCGCCGATGTGTGGCTGGAGACCGGCTGCCCGGAGTGCGGCGCCAGGCAATCCGTGGCTTTCGATTCGGTGCATTTTGTCGCTCATGAGCTGCAACAGATTTCGCGGCAGATCCTGCGCGACGTCGTGCACATCGCTCGGGTCTTCCACTGGTCCGAGGCCGAGATCCTCGCTTTGCCGGAGCATCGGCGGGCCTTTTATGTGGCCGAGGCACTGGCATGAGCGCGTTCCTGAGCAACCTTGCCGCGCGCGCGCGCGGCACGCTGCCCCGGCTGGCGCCGCGCCGGCCCGGCCCCTTCGAAACGCTGGGCGAAAGGTCCGAACCAGCCGACAGCGATAGGCCGGTGCCTTCCATGTCTTCCGAGGCTCCGTCGAGCACCCCGCGCGCCAGCGAGGCCGCCCCTCCGGCGGCCGCCCCCGTCACGGGTCCGACCATATCCGCAGCAGCTACGACGGTCCTGAGGTCGACACACGCTGCAGCGCCGGTCACGCCAGCCACGTCGGCACCGGCTGCACCGTCGCGCCGCATGATGCCATTGGCGCCCGCCGCAGCCGTTGCTCCGGCTGCTCTTGCTTCGAGGCCGGCGGTCACACCACCGGTGGCAACGTCGTCGCAAGCCGTTTTGGCCGCTGAAACCCCTCCGGTCGCGCACGCTCCCGTTTCGCTGCCCATCGCGCCGTCCGCCCCGGCGCCGGTGATCGCTAACGGCACACTTGCAGACGCTCTTGGGGACATGTCCGGCGAAACGGCCCGGGCGGATCCCGAACCGGCGGCGTCCCCTGTCGCTGCCGATGGTCGGCCGGTATCGCGATCATCGATTGTCCCGGTCCCGAGGGCCGCCCCGCCATCGCTTGCGCGCGAGGATACCGCGCCGAATTGGGCAGCGCAGGTCCCGCGAGGCAGGAACGCTGACCGAGCTGCGGAGCCGCAACAGCCGCCCCAGGTCGAGATCCGCATCGGCACCATCGAGGTGGTGATGGATCCGCCGCGAGGCGGACAATCAGCCCCGGCAAGGGCGGAGGCTCGGGGGATCAGCCTGGATGACTTTCTCGACGGGAGAGGTGGGCGATGAGCAACCCGCTGGCCATATCCACCGTCAGCGCAGCCTTTCTCCGGCGCATCCTGTCGGCGGCCAACGCCGCGGTGCCAAATGCGAAGGTGCGGTTGGGGGCGCCCACGGCCAAGCTTGCCGAGGATGCAGCGCCGCTCGTCAATCTTCATCTCTACCGGGTCGAGCCCAATGCCGCCCATGCCAATGACCATCTGCCGACGCGTGGTGCCACCGGCCAGATGCGCGGCCCCAGCAAGCTGGCGCTGAACCTGCACTATGTGATGAGCTTCTACGGCAATCACGACGCGTTCGAGCCCGATCTGATGCTGGGCGAGGTGATGCTGGCTCTGGAGCATGAGCCGCTGCTGAGCAAGACCACGATCCACAACGCCATCGAAGACAACGACGAGTTGGAAGATAGCGATCTGGAGGCGGCGTTGGCGCGGCTGCGCGTGACGCGCCAACTGATGACGATCGATGATTTCTCGAAGATCTGGTCAATCTTCTATCAGGTCCCCTATGCGCTGTCGCTCTCCTACGAGGTTAGCCATGTGGTGATCGAGACGTCCGCCACGCCACCGGTTCCTACCCCGGTGGCGCATCCCGGGCTTTGGGTCTCGCCGGTTTCAACGCTCCGGCTCGACGCAGCGGGCAGGGCGCCCGGCAGTATCATCCCGCCGGTCTGGGGCGGTATCCTCCACGTGGCGGGCAGGGGCCTGGCCAAGCCGGGGCTCGAGCTGGAAGTCGATGGTGGCGGTCTTGCCATGAGCGGGGTTCGGCAGTCGGAGGCGGCGCTTGCAGTGACGCTCGATGCCCCCACCTTCGGCGGCGTCGAGTTGGCCGTCGGCGTCCACAAACTGCAGGCGATTGCACCCAGGACCAGCGCTGACCAGCCGGATCACGTGCGTGCCCGCTCCAACGCATTGGCCTTTGCACTCAGCCCGGCGATCGTCGTCGGCATGATCACCGCGCCGGCGGGTGGAACGACGGCGACAGGTACGGTCGATATCGGCTTCACCCCTTCGATCCGGTCGGATCAGGCGGTCCGGTTGCTTCTCGATGTCCGCAACCCGGCAGCGCCGGCGCAGGTGATCCTGGCCGGGCGTATCCCTGTGGAGGGTGGAGCGAACGCCGCCTCGCTCACCTTTTCCTTTGTCAGCTTGCCGCGCGGCGACTATCTGGTGAGGGCCGATGTCGACGGGCTCCTCAGCCCGGTCACGCTCGACAGCACCGCGGGCAGCTCCACCTATGGCCAGATCATCGGCCCGGAGCTTTCGCTGTGAGCCGCGCCGAACATATCGCGTCCCTGGCCGACGCCTTCCCGGTCGTGCGCGCCTGGCTCGAACACGGCCCGGTCGCCGAAACCAAACCGCCGCGCACCGCTGCCTGCGAGCTGGCCGATATCTTCCGACTGGATGCGTTCGGTCGCAACATCCTGCTCTTGTGCGCCTATGTCGCCTTGGAACCGGACGGGCGTGACATCGTCGCCCGGTTGCTTGACGATCCTTTGACCTCTGCCCCCACGCTGTCGCTGGCACTGACGCGTCTGCCGGGCGCACACTGGAAGGGACTGTCGGCCGAGGCGCCACTGCGCCGGGCAGGGCTGGTCCGGATCGAGGGCAGCGGCTCGCTGGTCGATGCGCGCCTGCGCCTTGCGGACACGGTGCTGCTGCGCCTTGTCGGTGCGCCCTCGCTGGACGCCGGGGCCTCCGCCCTGCTGCGCCGCATTCCGCGACCGTTGTCATTGGCACCCAACCGCGCCACGCTCGCCCGGGAAATCGGTTCCCGCCTGTCTCTACCGGACACACCGGTGCTGCACCTGACCGGCGGCGATCCCGAGGGCAAGCTTTGCGCTTTTGCCGAAGCCTCAGCCGGGATCAACGCCATCACCTATGCGCTGAACTCGCAGCTTCTGCCCCAGACAGCCGTCGAACTGGTGGACTTCGCCGCTGGGCTCACCCGGGATATGATGCTGTGTGCCGGGCGGTTGGTGCTGATGCATGACGACATGGGCGAGACACGGACCGCCCAGCTCTTTGCCGAAACCTATGGCGGGCCGCTCGCCATCGCCTCGGTCGAACCGATGCGGGTCGGTCACCGGTTGGCGCTCCGCCTGGAGATGCCGCGCCTGAAGGCGTCCGAGCAGCTTGCCGTGTGGCACAGCGTTCTCAGCGATGACGATACCGATCTTATCCCGGCCCTGCCGCGCCTTGCCGCCACCTTCTGCGTGGCTCCCGAAGTTGCGCGTGCTGTCGCTGCAGAAATGTCGCTGGAGAGCAATCGCGATCCGAAGCATCTGGCGACCTGCGCCTGGGAGGCCTGCCGCCGCACCGCGCGGCCCCGCATGGACGACCTGGCGCATCGCGTGGCCTCGCCCGCGACGTGGGACGACCTGATCCTGGCGCCGCGACAGAAGGATGTGCTCGAAAGCATCATTGCCCAGGTGCGCAACCGCATGCAGGTCTACGAGGAGTGGGGCTTCGGCGTGCGGCTCCAGCACAAGGGGCTCGGGGTCTCGGCGTTATTTTCAGGCCCGTCGGGCGCGGGCAAGTCGATGGCCGGCGAAGTCATCGGCAATGCGCTCGACCTTGATGTCTACCGCGTCGACCTTTCCGCGATGGTCTCGAAATGGGTCGGCGAGACCGAGAAGAACCTGCGCCGGGTCTTCGATGCGGCCGAGGATGGCGGCGTGATCCTGCAATTCGACGAGGCCGATGCGCTCTTCGGCCGCCGCTCCGAAGTTAAGGACAGCCATGACCGCCACGCCAATATCGAGGTGAGCTACCTGCTCCAGCGGCTCGAGGCCTATCGCGGGCTTTGCATCCTGACCACCAATATGCGCGACAATATCGACGACGCGTTCCTGCGTCGCCTGCGCTTCATCGTCGATTTCCGCTTTCCCAATCTGGCCGAACGCCGGGCGATCTGGATGCGGATCTTTCCTGACGCACAACCTTGCGAGCAACTGGATTACGACAAGCTGGCACAGCTCAACCTGGCCGGCGGATCGATCCGCAACATCGCGCTGGGCGCGGCCTTCCTCGCGGCCGACCGCGGTTGCGCAGTGTCGATGGCCGAGATCCTGCAGGCGGCGCAACTCGAATACGACAAGGTTGGCCGGCCGATGACCGACGCTGAACGCGCGGGGTGGCTGCAATGACTGTCGGGCCACGGATCGTTCTCAATATCGACCGGCTTCGCGTTCATGGCGTGCACGCAAGCGACGCTGCCGCGTTGGCGAAGGGGCTGAGGACGGCGCTTGCCGCGCAGCTTGCCGCCAATGGCGGCGCGCTGGCCGGGCAGGGTGGCGCCGATCATTTGCGTTTGAGCCTGCCACCGGCTGCAGGGCGCGGCCCTAACGCGCTCGGACGCCTTGCCGGTCAGCGGATCGCCGGGGCGCTCACCCGCCCGAAAGGAGGTGGCTGATGTCCCTGCGCGCTGCTCTGCGTGCCCGACGTTCGATGCCCCGTTCCGCACGCAACCGCGGTGGCTCGGGCGTGTGTGAACCTAAGATGCGGCTGCCCGGATCGCTCAGCGCGGTGCCCGGCGTACTTCAGCGTAAGCCGGTGGTCGGTCCGGCGAACGACGCCTATGAGCGCGAGGCCGATCAGGTTGCCGGTACCGTCGCAAAGGGCAGTGCTGCACGGGCTGTCACGCCCATGACGGCCGCTTCGGTGCAGCGGCAAGGCGGCGGGTCCGGGGGCAACACTCGGGGCAACACTGGGGGCGGGCCATCCGGCGCTGCCACGGCGGCCAAAGCGGTTTCTGCGGGCGGCCGCATGCTCAGTGTCGCTGAAGCCGGCTTCTTCGTACCGCGTTTCCGGCGGGACCTTTCGCATGTGCGCGTCCATGAAGGGCCGCAGGTTGATCAGGCCGCGGCCATGATCGGGGCGCGCGCCTATACGCTTGGAAACGATATTGCGCTGGCCAAGGGCGAGTACATCCCCGGAACCACCGAGGGCCGACGCCTGATGGCGCACGAGTTGACGCATAGCCTGCAACAGACCGCTGGCGAGCAAACCATCCGCCGCGCGCCGGACGGCGAACGCAAGGCCGCCGACTTCAAGAAAGTCACGATGGTCTTCAACGGTGAGGAACTGATCGTTTACGGCGACGGCGAGGAAATCATGCGCTACGACGGCGATTCCGGTCGCCCGATCAAGATTACCGAAGAGGATGCCAAGGCCTGCGGCGCAGATGTCGATGTCGACACCTATCTGAACGACAGACGTTTCACCGGCATCAAGGACAAGGGGCCGATCCCGGAGGGCACCTATAGTTTTTCGCCACCGGGTATCAGCCAATTTTCAACCGGGGAGCAGTTGGACCTTTTGGTCGGCGGCATCGTCGGCAAGAAAAACGTCACGGTCCAGGGGCAGAGCATTCATGCCGGCGACTGGGGGGCCGGACGGGTGCACCTCAATCCTGTCGCGGTCAGGGAGGGGCCGTGTGGCAATGCCGGAAGGCGAAGCGCGTTCTTCCTGCACGGCGGGCTACTGCGCGGCAGCTCAGGCTGCATCGATATCCAAACCAGCTTCGACGAACTGGCTGCCTTTCTCGACGGCTACAAAAATCCGGTCACGCTCAAGGTCGCGTATACCGATCCGGCGACCAGGGTCGGGTTCTGGACTGGGCTCGGCGGCGCGCTTGCCTATCAGGGCTTCCATTTCACCAGTCAGGGAACCGGCTTGTTAGGCGTCGAGATGGCGGGCGACAGGACAAGTTTCGTCGCCTCGCTGCAATACAATGCGCTGCTGGACTGGGCCGGCGGTGCCCTGACCGCCGGCGTTCATGTCGATGTGCCGGTCGACGATCGGGACGCCTTTATCCGCGCCGGATTGCGCGGCGGTGCGGAGTATCGTGTCTACCGGTCCCTCTACGGGCGGATCTTCGGAGGCGGTTACTATGATGCCGCGCGCGGCGATCTTCCGGCCGGGTTCGGCCTCCAGGCCGGCGGCGGCCTCGGCTATGATTTCGGACCGGTGCAAATGGAAGTGCTCTACAATTTCCTGGCGCCTCTGGGCGACGAGGATGCCGCCACTTCAGGCCGACCGGAGCGCCAAAGGGCGCACCAGGTCCTCACAGGGATCGGCTTCGAATGGTAGGGCGGGGCGACATAGCGCGACCTGCGCCGGCGATCACCTGCAGCACCAGGCCAGCTGCCGGGGGGCTGCCATGTCCGTGAGCGTCGCCCAAGCCGCCAAGCCCCCCGCCTTTGCCGTCGCGACGCCGACGAAACACAAGGCCGAGCCGTTGCCGGATCAAGACCAGGTGCCTCGGCGCCTGCTTTCTTCGCTGTCCTCGGTTCCTTCGGTTCAGCGCGTCTGCGCTGAATGCGCCCGAGAGGATGACGAGCACACCATGCCAGTCATGCCGCGGCTTGAAGTGGGCCCGGTGGACGACCCGTTCGAGCGCGAAGCGGATGACATAGCCGGACGTGTGATGGCGACCCGCGAGCCAAATTCCGTTCAACGTGCCGGGCCCGACGCGGAAACGCCGGACGCCATGCCCCGTCGCATCAGGCGGAAATGCTCGGCCTGCGGAGGTGACGAAACGCCGGTGATGCCGAGACTGGAGGTGGGACCGGTTGACCATCCGCACGAGGCCGAAGCGGATTCAATCGCAGCGACCGTCATGACCCAGCGCCCCGGCACCGGTCTTCAGCGCCGGAGCGAAGACGACGAGCCGGAAGTGATGGCACGCAGATCGGTCGTTCAACGCAAATGCGCCGCTTGCAGCGCTGCTGAGGAAGAGATGCCGGTCATGCCGCGTCGGGCCGTAGCGACGGTGCAGCGCATACCCTCGCCGCTGCTTGAGCGCGAGATGTTGCATGACTTGACTGACATGCCGCGGATGCGGGCCGACGGCCCTGCGGGTACCGAACACATTGCCGCCTCGGCCGGTCAGCTGGAATCCGGCGGCAGCGCCCTCTCGCCGCAAACCCGAGACTTTTTCGAAAGCCGCATGGGGCGCGACCTCTCTGGCGTGCGCATCCATCGCGGCAGCGCCTCGGATGCGCTGAATGACAGCATCTCGTCGCTCGCCTTTACCTACCGCAATCATGTCTGGCTGGGGCGAAACGAAGCGGAAGCGCCGTCCTTCACTATGGCGCACGAATTGGCGCATGTGCTGCAACAGACCCAGCCGGATGAAGTGCAGCCGAAAGTGCGCCGCGTCCCGTCCGAGATCATCAGCGAAACGCTCTACTTCGGCGAGGATCCCCAAAAGACACCCACCCATGACCTCGTCGTTGCCGACGCGGTCAAGAAGAATGCAAAACTCATGGGTGAGGTGGCGGTGCCCAACGCGCAGCGCGACAAGGGCTCTGTGGACGACGGGTTTGGCTATGCCGACCTGGTCATCTCAGATCCCAACAAGCTCTGGGGACTGCGGTTTGCACCGTACACTGGCATTGGCAGCAGCACCGGGACGGGGACCGGAACTGGCGCTGGCGGGCCGACCGCACTGCCGTGGTACGTCGTGTCGGACGGCGGTAAGAACGTCGTACCCAAGAGCCTGGGTTACGACACAAGAAAGTCGCTTCACATCGGCGGCGCCGCGCTGAGACCGGGCGGAGGCTACGAGAAATACAGCACGGAATCGAGCCCTCGCTGGGCGACCACCGACTTCATTCGATCCGCACTCGATGCGCCCTCGAGCTACGAGATTGGCGACGTAAAATTCGCCGGTGACAGGGATCGCATGAGCGACGCGGAAAAACAGGTTGGCGACTACGCCACCGGTTTCAACGAAGCCGCCCGGCGCTACAACAAGACGGTGGAACAGAGCGAGGCCGTCAAGAATGGCACCGCGCCAGCCGGAACCCTGACCGGGTCGTCGCGAAGCAATTCGCTCGCCAGGACCAACTTCAGCGCCGCCAAGATGGCGAGCTCCGCCAGCAGCGGCGATTTCATCCCTCTGGAAAGTGCATTGAAGCTGCGCCTCAACAAGTACAGCAAGACGATCCTTGGTCGTGACAAGTACGAGAACGTTACAGGGTTCACCTATACGGGGAAGTCCTATTACCGGCAGAAAAGCGGCGCCAAGTTCCTGTGGGAGTATGTGTTCTGGCCCGATGAAATCAAGGAACAGGACACCAGCACATCACGGTCCAACCGGCGCGACAAGCTGACCGAGGCGAGCCAGACCCTGTACGACCAAATGGTCTCTTCGCCGACGGGCAAGAAGGTGATGCCGCTGCGCCATGCCGATGCCCGCGTTCAACCCAAGAAACCAAAAAAGCCGCTGCCGCCACAGGAGGATCCGTTCCAGGCGCAGTACAACACCTGGAAG
The DNA here is from genome assembly GCF_014852035.1 of Ensifer sp. ENS03. Classification (NCBI taxonomy): domain Bacteria; kingdom Pseudomonadati; phylum Pseudomonadota; class Alphaproteobacteria; order Hyphomicrobiales; family Rhizobiaceae; genus Ensifer; species Ensifer sp. ENS03. Next base: position 81,849 of record NZ_JACVAV010000006.1, read on the forward strand.
GAAAAGCAGAGAACCTTCACCAGGACCTTTGCCGACTACACCAACATCAAGACCGGGACCGGTAAGGCGGACATCGCCAAGCTGGCCTTCGACACAGCGATCCAGAACACCGTCAAGCTGCTGGGTGGCACCGGTCCCGACGGTTCGCGACCGGTGCAGGACACAGCCGCGCTGACCAAGGCGCAAACCGAATTCAACCGTGCCGAGCTCATGGAAGGGCGGTCGGGGCGGATGCTCGGGGCAATGCGCAAGACCTTTGGTGCGACTTTCGTCAAGGCGCTCAACATCTACCACCGGCTGAAGACCAAGTTCGAAAACTTCCTGGCGGGCGCGAAGAAGCGCACGAGTGGCGGCAAGATCGGCAAGGCGATCATGAAGGTCGGCGGCGTGATCTTCGGCGCGATCATCAAGGTCATGCTGCCGCAGGTTGGCGCCTATCTGGTCGACTGCGTCGAGGAAGGGTTCAAATCGCTGCTGAAATCGATGATCGGCTCCGATTTCAGCAAATACACCGACTCGATCGAAGGCGAGTTCGTCAAGAAGTATGAGGAAATCGCGGCTCAGATCGAAGCCAAGGTCGAAGAGGCGGCCGAGGCGATCAAGACCCGTTTCGGCAGCATCTATGAAGCCGTGATGGACACCTGGGAAGCTGCCAAGACCCTGATCAGCATCGCCCGGCATGTGTTCAACGTCGCCCGCATCGCCTCCTGCGCCGCCGGCGGGCTCGAAACGGTGGGAATTTCCTGCGTCGTTGCCGGTGTCGACTACATCCTTTCGCTCTTCGACATCTCGCCCAGCGAGTATCTTCTGTCGCACATGCTGGGCTCCTGTGTCGCACAGGACCTGATCAAGGAGTTCATCCTCGGCCGGGCGATCATCCAGAACCTGCCGAAGGAAATCGCCGAGACGATCCGCAGCCATCTCAAGGACATCCTGCCGCCCGAGGTGAAGCCGCTGCTTTGCGATCATATCGGCGATGCGCCCGATCTGCCTGACGCGGCCGAGGTCCCGTGCGAGGACATCGACAATCCAGGTAGCGGACGGGGCGGCAGCGACCTCTCGAAACCGCCGCCGGGCTTCCCGCCGGGCATGAACGAGCGCCGGGCCACCCAGAAGGAAATCCGCGAACATGGTCGCCTGGGCACTGGAATCGTTGACAACGCAGGCAAGGTCGACCGCAGCAAACTGCCGGAAGAATTCCGCAAGCTGCTCGAGCCGGAAGCGCCGCCGCCTCCGGGCACTCCGGAGGTCTGGGATCCACCGGACAAGAGCAGCCCGCCGACCGCCAAAAGCAGCCCACCGGCGGACAAGCAAACCGTACCCGACGCGGCAAAAGACAAGCCCGCGGGACAGCCCCCCGAGCAGAAGCCCGCAGGCGGCGCGGCCGGCGGCAGCGGCGGCCAACCCGGATCCGGCGGGCAATCGACCCAGTCGGTACGCCGTGGACAAATCGCCGATCCGAGCGGGACGGTAACGAGCTATCACACCATCCTGCCAGGGCCTTCCGGTGGTTTCGCGCAAGGGCGGGGCGACGCCAAGACCTTGTTCGACGTCTACCTCTACGTCCAGACGTCGGACTTGAAGACCTTCGGACCGCTACCCATCCGGATCAAGGTCATCGAGGTGGGGCGTGACAAGTCCGGCGACTGGATCAAGTACCTCCCGGACGGCCCCTATGTGCTGAAGAACGATACCGAAATCGAGATCAATCCCACCGGCAGCGACGGGTTCTGGGCAAAGCTGAGTGCTGACAGATGAGACCGTTTCCAAAGAATGACTTCACTGGTTCCACGTCCGGCGTCTCAGATCGGAGCCTGCTATGACGGGTCTAACCATCTCCCCACAAGTCCAGAAAGGCGCTCTTGTCGGGCTTGATCTTTTCAACCCGCTCTCTTCGGTGGCGATCTTCCAGTACAACCCCGACCAGATCACCCGGTCGATCGCGCCGAACTACAGCCAGGCAGGCAACGGGCGGGCGGAACCGTTGCGGCTGGCGGGGCCTCCCACGGAGACGATCAGCGCCAACCTCAAGATGGACCTGATCGACCAGATGGAAGAGGGCGAGAACGGACCTCTGGGCGGCGGCATTTCGGGCTATCTCGCAGCACTCGAGATGATGGTCTATCCGAAAACCATCGCCGTTGCGATCAATCAGGCGCTGATGCTGGCAGGAACCATGGAGGTGGTGCCGCCGGCCGCACCGCTGACGCTTTTCATCTACGGCTGGAAGCGGGTGGTGCCTGTCAAGATCGAAAGTCTGTCGATCACCGAGACCGCGCACGACCCGGCTTTAAACCCGATCCGCGCCGATGTCGCGGTCTCGATGAAAGTGCTGACCTACAACGATCTGTCCATGACCAACCCGGGCTACTGGGCCTTCCTGACCCACCAGGTGATCAAGGAGACGCTCGCCACCGTCGCAAGCGTCAACAACATCGCCGATGTGGCGGGCAACCTGGATTTCTGAGAGGGCGTGATGATCACAGCAACGAGCCGATACGCCATCGCCACCGAAACCGAATTCACCCGGCCGGACGGCAGCAAAGTGCGCCACATCGTGCCGCCGATCCTGCCGCACCCCGAGGATCACACCGTGGCGCGCCAGCACCGCGTCACCGACAGCGACCGCGCGGATATCATCGCCGCACAGACCTATGGCCAGGCGACCGCCTGGTGGATGATCGCCAATGCCAATTCCGCCGCGCATCCCGACCAGTTGACCGCGGTGCCCGGCGCTCCACTGGTCATTCCGATGCCCGATGCGAGGGGAGGCAGGACCACGTGAGCGCCTTCGGCAACATCCTCGGCATTCGCGTCACGCTGCTTCTGGGCAGGGAGGCCGTCGTGCTGCCCGCACCGCTCGAGGCGATGGAGGCGATCGAAGAGATCGAGGTGCGCCAGGCGATGAAAAAGGACTCAGGCTTCAAGATCACGCTGCTGGCCGGGCGAGAGGGACCGCTTGGCGCATTTGGCCCTCCGTTCGTCAATGATCCCCGGTTCCAGCGCGGAGCGCGGGTGGTGGTCGTTGTCTGGAACGGGGTGGTGCCGACGCCGATCTTCGACGGGGTGGTGACCAAGACCCAGTACATACCCGGCGAAGGGTCGAATGAAGGCAAGTACCTGATGTTGGGCCGCGACCTGACTTTTGTCATGGACCGCGAAGAGAAACGCGCCCAGCACCCGGCTCAGGACGAAACCGTGATCATGAATGCCATGGCGCTGAAATATGCCACCTACGGCGTGATCCCGGTGATTATGCCGCCGCCGGTGATCGATCCGCCGATCCCGGTCGACCGCACGCCGCAGCAGACCTGCACGGACCTCGGCTATGCCAAGAAGATGGCCAGGCGCCACGGCTACAAGGTGTTCATCGATCCCGGCCCGGCGCCGGGGATCAGCCAGCTCTACTTCGGCCCGGTGCCGCGCCCCGGCCTGCCGCAGAAGCCGATCTCGGTCAATCTGGGGCCAATGTCGGATGCCTACGACGTCACGGTCAACCACGATGGCGAGACCCTGACGGCTGCGCGCGCCAAGGTGCATGACCGCTCCACAGGGCAGGTGGTTTCGCTGGAGATCCCGACCTCCACCAACACGCCGATGTCGGCCCTGTCGGAGGCGCTGACGCAGATGGGCAATATCAAGACGAAGGAGATAGTGACCTCGGGCCTCAACACCGCGCAGGTGCTTGCGCGTCTGATGGCTGAGGTGAACGAACCGGCCGAAAGGGTACTGGAGGTGACCGGCACCATCGACAACACGCGCTACAACGCGGTGCTTAAACCCTACTACGCGGTCGATATCCGCGGCCTGGGGATGATCTACAACGGAACCTATACGGTGGCCGAAGTCAGGCACGTGCTCAAACCCGGTGCCTATACCCAGTCGTTCGCACTTCAGCGCGACGGGCTCTATCCGATCCTGCCGGCCGTCGCACCGGAGGTATCGCCGATATGAGCTGCGAGGACGAAAAATTCTTCGGCAAATACCGCGGCAAGGTTGAGCTCAACATCGACCCCTTGGGCCTTGGCCGGGTGCAGGTCAGCGTGGCTGATGTCATGGGGGATGGCACGCTCGCCTGGGCCATGCCCTGTCTGCCGGGCGCCGGACCGGGCGTTGGCATCTTCGCCATCCCGCCCTCGGGCGCCAATGTCTGGGTCGAGTTCGAGCGCGGCGACCCGGACTATCCAATCTGGTCTGGCGGGTTCTGGGACGCCGGAGACACGCCGGCGGCGATGGGGCCGACGCAGGCGCTGACGCGGATCTGGGCGGGCGACAACTTCAAACTGGAGGTGCTCGACGCGCCGGGCATGGGGGAACTCACGCTCAGCATGACCACGGCCATGGGGGATGCCGTGCTGAAGGCGGGGGCGGACGCCATGGAACTGAGCTTTTCCGGATCGACGGTCAAGCTTGGTCCCGATGGGGTCACGATCAACAACGGAAATCTGAAGGTGCTGCCATGACCACGCCGATCGTCACGCAGGGAACCGTCGCCACCTGCCCGCATTCCATCCCGATCACGATCGCGGCGACGGGTGTGAAGCTTTTGATCGACGGCACGCCGGCAGCCCTTCTCGGCGACAAGGGCACGATCGCAGGTTGCCCGTTCACGACGCCCGAACCCAAGCCGCAGCCCTGTCTCATTGCTGAGTTCACCAAGGCGGCCAGCAAGGTGCAGTCGGCCGGCAAGCCGGTGTTGTTGGTCAATCCCGGCGACCTTTGCAAATCCGGCCAGATCCCCAACGGTCCGGTGGTCTGGTCTTCGCCGCAAACCAAGGTTGTCGCGATATGACCTGGTTTTCCTTCCCCTACCGGATCTCAGCCGCCGGAACCACGGCCGAGGCCGACCGCGACCAGCAGATCCGCGACATGATCGAGCAGGTGCTGTTCACGCGCCGCGGCGAGCGGCTCAACCGGCCTGAATTCGGTGCCGGGCTGCACGAGATGGTGTTTTCGGAGAACACGCCGGAGATCGCAGCCGCCGTCCAGCACATGGTCCAGGGGGCGCTTCAGCAATGGCTGGTCGAGGTGATCGAACTGCGTGGTGTGCGGGTTGAGGCCGTGGACAGCCAGTTGCGGGTCACGGTCGTCTACAGCCGCCTCGGCGACGACGAGATTCGCCGCGCCGTGGTGGAGGGCGCGATATGACGAAGTGCAGGTGTCATTGCGGCACGTCGCTGCGCCGGCAGAGGGTTCTGGACAGCAACGCCGACATGGGCGGCGGGCTTGAGATCAACGGCATCGACTTCGTCGAGGTGTTGGACAGCGGCGCACCGGCTGGCATGGCGCAGAAACTGCTCGACGTAGCTTTCCTCAAACCCGATGGCGTCGCCGCCCTGAACGAGGACAACTTCGCCGTGACAGGCGGAACGCGGGTCAAGGGCATCAAGGTGCTATCGCTGGCGCTGCAGCCGGACGGGTTGACCCAGCGGCTGACCCTGGACCAGGCCGGGGATTTCTCGCCTTATGTGCTGTCGCTGCGGCAAGGGGCGGTGAACGCTGCACCGCCCGCCAATATGGATCGCCAGTTGGCGAGCGTGTGCTTCTCCTTCAAAGTCGAATGCCGCTCGGATTTCGATTGCGCCGACCCTGCACTTTCGGTTCCGGCGCGTCGTCAGGGGCCGCCGACAGATTACCTGACCCGCGATTTCACCGGCTTTCGCACGATGATGCTGGACCGCATGTCTGCCACCATGGCCGACTGGACCGAGCGCAATCCGGCGGATCTGGGCGTGACCCTTGTTGAGGTGCTGGCGGATGCTGCCGACAAGGTGAGCTGGTTTCAGGACGCCATAGGCACCGAAGCGTTCTTCGAGCGCACGCGCTTTCGGCAGTCACTCGTGCGCCACGCCCGGCTACTCGGCTATCGTCCGGGCGAGGGTTGCAATGCGCGCACAGCCGTCGCCGTGACGGCGGATGTCGACCGGGATGGCGCACCTGACGTGATTGCGCGCGGCACCCGGTTCCTGACCCGCCCAGAGGATCGGGGGCAGCAGCGGCCGACGGTGATCACACCAGAGGCGGAGCTTTTCGAAGACATGGTCCGACGTGGGTCAGTGGTGTTCGAGGCACTGGAACCGCTGAAGTCGCTGCGCGTGGCGCGCAACGATGCGGGCTTCCACGATTGGGGCGACGAGGGCTGCTGCCTCACCAAGGGCGCAACCTCCGCTTTCCTGACGAAGGCTCCCGGCGATCTTGACCTTGTGGCAGGCGATCTTCTTTTGCTGGAGGAGCGCATTCCTTTTGGCGGTAGCACCGAGGATCCGCCGGATCCGACGCACCGCCAGGTCGTGCGTCTGTCGGAAGGCCCCAAGCCTGCAAGTGATCCGATCTTCGGTCTCGCCTTGACTGAGGTGCGCTGGTTCGCCGAAGACGCGTTGAGGTTCGCTCTGCCGATCGGTACCCTCGATGGCAAGCCGATGTCGGTGGCGCGTGGCAATGTTCTATTGGTCGACGAAGGCCGTACCGTCGATCACGGCGACCCCGCGCACGAAGACGAAATCCTCTTGGAAACCCTCTCCACCGACGGCCTGCTGCCAGATGACGGGCCTGGCCAGGTGCTGCGCTACCGGCTGGCCGCCGGAGAGGTGGTGCGCGCGCCGCCTTTCGATCCGGAGAGTGCACGCACCGCCTCGGCGGCTGCGTCGCTTTCGCCGGTGGCCGAACCGGTCGCACAGGTCGCGCTCGTCGGCGACGGTGAGATATGGACGACGGTGCCGGACCTTCTGGCGTCGGAGCGTTTCGCGCCGCATGTGGCGGTCGAGGCAGGCACCGTGCCAGGGGCGGCCTATGTGCGCTTCGGCGACGGGGTACTGGGCCGCCGCCCAACCGATGGAGCCGCGTTTGTCGCGCGTATCCGTCACGGCGGCGGTTTGCGCGGCAACATCGGGGCCGGCGCGATCGCCCATGTGGTGACCGGCGACGGCAACGGCATCTTCGCGCTGAGCAACCCTGTCCCGGCAACCGGCGGCATCGTGCCGGAACCACGCACGGCAGTGCATGTTGCCGCGCCACAGGCGTTTCGCGTCTCGCGTCGTGCGGTCACGGCGGCCGACTACGCCGTGGTTGCCGCCCGCCACCCGAGCGTCGAACGAGCCTTCGGGCGCCGCCGCTGGACCGGCAGCTGGCACACGGTCACGCTGGCGCTCGACCTCGTCGGAGGCGGCGAGGTGGACGCTGCAGTCGAGGCCGAGTTGCGCGCGTTCATCGAAGATCATCGGTTGGCGGGCCACGATCTAGAATTTGTCTCGCCGGTCTTCGTACCGCTCGACATCATCCTCTTTGTCTGTGCCGCGCCCGACGCCTATGCGTCGGACATCAACCGCGATCTCCTGGCGCTCTTTTCCGATCGCGATCTGCCGGATGGAACCCGCGGGCTCTTTCATCCGGATGTCCTGGAGTTCGGAGCGGACGTGGCGTTGTCGCCGATGATCGCCCGCGCGATGCGGATCGACGGCGTGTCCTGGATCGGCACCACCGACGAAAGCAACGCGCCGGTGGGCCGTTTTGCCCGGATGGATCAGCCCGGTGTGGACTATGCCGCCGAGGCGATCCTGCCGATCGCCAGCGCCGAGATTGCCCGGCTCGACAACGATCCCAGCCGTCCCGAGAACGGCCGGGTCCGCTTCATCGTGGAAGGGGGGCGCTGATCATGGCAACGCGCGACAAAAGCTCGCCGTGTGGCGGCATCGACCTTGGTCCGCATCGCCCTGCCAACCGTGCCGGGCTTTCACAGGTGGATTACCGGATCACGACCCAGCCCGAGGCGCTGGCGCGAATGCTGCATCTTCTGCCGCGACACGGGGTGATAGACCCGGAGACCGGTGCCGAGCTCCAGCCGTTGGAGGCGTTGCGGACGCGCGACCTTCGCGATCCGACGATCAGCCTGTTCGACGCCTGGGCCATGGCCTGCGACGTGGTGTCCTTCTATTCGGAGCGCATCGCCAACGAAGGTTTCATCGGGACCGCCACCCAGCGCCGTTCGGTGCTCGAATTGGCGCGGATGATCGGCTATGAGCTCGCCCCCGGCGTGGCGTCCAGCGCCCATCTGGCATTCTCGGTCGAGGACACGGACAATCCCTATCGCGTGGTCCAGATCGGTATCGGTGTGCAGGCGATGTCGATTCCGCACGAGAAGGGCAAACTGCCGCAGATCTTCGAAACGGTCGAAGAGATCACCGCACGCGCCGAATGGAACAACATTCACGCCCGAACCGAGCGTCCTCAGAACCTGGTGCTCTACAACAACCTCGAAAGTGATGGGGACACAGCCAACGGCACGCTCTACCTCTTCGATCTGGACAACTCCTTCGACGACGCCACATTGGCCGATCCTGACCTCGTTACCATTGCTGCCGAGGCGGATCTGGAACACTACCACCCGATGACCCGACGGCTCGATCTGCCCGCCGCGCTGGCGAAACGTATCGAGGACAACGAAACGAACGAAGAGATCGACCCGGTGCTCTACGCGCTGCCGGTGAACGAGGTCTGCCTTACGGGGCTCGGGCTCAACCTGCGCAAGGGCACCCGGTTGTTGGCGGTGGCGCAGGCGGCGAGCGATGGCGCGCCGGTCACGGCCATACCGATGCGGGTGGTATCGGCCACCGAGGACCGAGCCTTCGGCCTGACGAAAGTCGTTTTGACGCGCAGCGGCCACGCGCCCGAGAAGGTGCGCCGCGCACCGCCCTTCCGGCTCGCGAAACTGCTGATCGGCATCATGCCCTCGATGCGCATCGCGCTGGGCACTCAGGCGATCGAGACGCATGTGCGCGGCCGGACCTGGTCGGGAGACGGGCTCTCGGCGCTGGTGCAATCCCAATCCTGGCAGCGCGCCAAAATCATGACGCTGGTTCGCCTGCTGGTCTTGCCGCCGCCGGAGAAGGACGATGGCGAGGTGCCGGCACTCGGCCTGCATGTCATGCGCGACAGTTCCGGGTTCTTCGGCAGTACTGCGCCGCTCCACGCCACGGTGAATTATGGCACCAAGGCCGATGGGACCTATGACAAGGGTCCCTATACCCACAACTGGGATGGGGCCACGGGCGGATCACCCAACACGATCTGGCTGGACGGGATGGGGGCAAAGTACATCGACAAGGGCGCCTCCCACGTCTACCTCGACCGCGAGCTGAAGGAATTGCAGCCCAACGGCTGGGCGATCATCGAGAACGCCGCGGGCGGGTCTCTCGGTTTGCGGGTCGTGCATGCGGCGGCGGAATCACGGGCGGACTACGCAATCACGGGAAAGTCGACCGGCGTGGGGTTCCGCACCGCCAATGGCGGACTGTTGGAGCTCGGCGGCACCGACTCGACCACAATCTACAATTCCTTCCTGTTTCGGGGTTCGCAGATCCATGCGGTCAGCGCGCATCTTCCGCTTGCCGGTGTGCCGCTGTCGCCGGAGCTGCCGCACAGGTCCACCTCGGTCGAGCTGGACCGGCTTTATCTTGATCTCGAACGCGGACGGCCCGTTTCGCTTTCCGGCGCACGCAACGATGCCGAGGGCATCACCGGGCGCGAGACCCATATCATCGACGAGGTCCAGCATATCGACGGGATCACGCGGCTGGTGCTGACCGGCGAGACCGCCTGGCCCTATGACCGCACCACCGTGCGCATCAACGCAAATGTCGCGCTCGCCACCCATGGCGAGGCGGTGGCCGAAGACCTCGGGAATGGCGACGCCCGGCTGACGTTCCAGACCTTCACGCTGAAGAAGCCGCCGCTCACTTACGTTTCAGCCGCAAACGAGGCCGGTCGCGCCTCGACCCTGAAGATCCGTATCGACGGTGCGCTCTGGCAGGAGGTGACGGCACTGGGCCAGGCCGGGCAGGAGGACCCCGTCTACGAGGTGCGCCTGTCCGACGACGGCAAGGCGCATGTGCGCTTCGGTGACGGCCGGACCGGCCGTCGCCTGCCCACCGGCTTGCTGAACGTAAAGGCGGAGTACCGCAGCGGCATCGGCCGCGCCGGCGAAGTGCCGGAAGAGGCGATCAGTCAGCTGAGAACCCGGCCGCTCGGTGTGCGCGCAGTGGTGAACCCGTCGCCCGCAACAGGCTCGGCCGATCCCGAGACGCTGGATAGCGCGCGCGAAACCGCACCGGGCACGGTCAAGACCCTCGGGCGCATCGTCTCGCTCACCGACTACGCCGATTTTGCGCGTAGTTTTGCCGGCATCGGCAAGGCCCAGGCGTGCGAGCTGTGGTCAGGGCAGAACAAGGTGATCCATGTCACGGTGGCCCCTGAAGCGGACGCCGAGCTCACGGCAAGCGATCCGCTGATGTCCAACCTTGCCGATGCAATGGCCAAGGCGCGCGATCCTGCACGTCCCCTGATCTTGCAACCCTACGCGCGCCGGTTCTTTGCCCTGACGGCCAAGATTTATCCCGATCCGACCTACCGCGCCGAGGACGTCAAGCTCTGGGCGCGCCAGCAGATCGAGGCGCTTTTCGGTTACGACGCGCGCAAGCTCGCCCAATCGGTGAGTGCTGCCGAGGTCATTGCCGCGCTGCATCGGGCGCGCGGTGTCGTATCGGTCGATCTCGACGCGCTCGAGGTGCTGCTCGACGGCTCTACCACCGGTTCTGTGGCTGCTGATCTGTCCTCGGTGCTGCCCTCGCTCCCAGCCGTAGGGCCGGGCCAGCGCGGGCAGCGCCACGACTTTGCCCCGGCGCAATTGCTGACCGTGCTGCCGTCGGCGGTCAGCCTGACGATGATGGAGACCGCAAATGTATAATCGCGCGACCGGCAACCTTTTCGAACGGCTGCCCAGCCATTTCCGCACGCGCGATGCCGAAGAGGGTCGTGCGCTTCAGGCGCTGATGGAGATCATGGCACAGGAGCTGGTCATCCTGGAGCGCGACATAGACCAGCTCTACGACGACTGGTTCGTCGAGACCTGCGAGCCGTGGGCACTGCCCTACATCGCTGCGCTGATCGGCGCCCGGCCGATGCGCGAGATCGGGTCCGACCAGATAGGGCTTCTGCGCGGATACGTCGCCAATGTGCTGCGCAACCGGCAGGCAAAAGGCACCGCCGCGGCGATCGAGCAGGTGGCGCGCGAAGTGTCCGGATGGTCGGTGGTGGCGGTCGAATTCTTCCAGAGGCTTGCGACCTCGCAGCATATGAACCATGTGCGACCGGCTGCACCGGGCTTTGCCGACCTGCGCAACACCGCGCGCTGCCGCGCCAGCCGGTCGCCGTTCTCAACGATGGCGCATTCGCCGGCCGCCGGGCAGCCGGGCGCCTATGCCGGGCGCTACAACATTCCGCATCTGGGGCTGTTCATTTGGCGGCGCGCGGCGGCACCGATCTGGCCTGTGGAAAATCCAGCCGCAGGGTATCTGGGCGGGGCCGTTCCGCGTCCCGATGCACCGGATCCGGGGCTTTTGACCTTTGATCCGCTGGGACGCGACCTGCCGTTGGTCAACCGCCCGGCGGCCGACCTGAGCGTGGGTGCGCGGATGACCGCGCGCACCGTGCCTGCGACATTGTCCCGTGATGAGGTCTTCGCCGCGCTCAACGCTGCCCGCGCAGACGGCGCCACTCCGGGCCGCTGGTTTGAGGAAAGCCCGCCGTTTCGAGTGCGTCTGGACGGCGCGGAGGTGTCGCCTGAAAAGCTCTTCTGCTGCAATCTGGAAAAGGCCGAAAACGGCACCTGGCGGCGGCCGGCCGTGGCTGGCACGGTGATGGTCGACCCTGAGCTCGGCCGGATCTCGCTGCACGCTTCGGACGAGGGCAAGGCGGTCGAGACCGGTTTTGCCACCGGGCAGCCCTTCGATATCGGCGGCGGCGCCTATGACCGGCGGTCGAGCCTTGAGAAATGGCTGCCCGATCTCGTAGTGCCCGGCGAGGCGCCGCCCTGGCAGATCGGTGTGACGAAGGTGGCGGGCCATGTGACCGACAACCCGCTTCAGGGTGGGCCGGTGGTCGCGAGCCTGCGCGATGCGGTCGACCGCTGGAATGCCCAGGCCACCGCGGGCTCGCGCGGGATCATCGCGGTGATGGACAACGCCACCTATGTCGAGGCGTTGAACGCCACCCATGCAATCACGTTGCCGAAAGGCGCAACGCTGGCGATTGTGGCTGCCGCCTGGCCGGTGGTGGAGGAGCCGGGCGGGGTGCGTCGCCGCTTTGCGGGCCAATTGTCGCCGATGCACCGGCGGCCTCTTGTTCTGGCGCCGGCGATGATCGAGGCGGCGGATGCGGGCGACGACCCGGCCGGTTCGCTGGTGATCGACGGATTGGTGATCACCGGCAATCTCACCGCCCGGCCTGGAGGCGATCTTGGGGCTCTCCGGCTTTACAATTGCACGATCGGCGCCTCGGGCGCGGCGCTGGACTATTCGGTGCGTGCCACCACCGAGAACGCCAGGATGAGCCTGGTCCTCGACCGCTGCATTGTCGGCAAGGTGGAGCTACCGCAGGCGACAGGCGCGATCGAGATCACGCGATCGATCATCGGGGAGGATCAGACCGCCGGTGGCGGCGGGGCAGGGGCTGGCGCCTTGGTGCTGCGCGTGCCGCTCATGGACATGAGCTGCAGCGGCAGTACCGTCCTTGGCCGCACCACCTGCCGCAGCCTGCAGGCGGAAAACAGCATCCTCACTGGGCGGATCACCGTCGAGCACCGGCAGAGCGGCTGCGTCCGGTTCTGCTATGTCGACGAGACCTCGGTCTTGCCGCGCCGCTACCGCTGCGTGCCGCGTGCGAGCGACGACCCCAAGCCGCGGCCGGTCTTCGTCTCGACCCGTTTTCAGGATCCCGAATTCGGGCTCTTAAGCCTGCGCACGCCACAGGCCATCCTCGAAGGGGCCGAGGATGGCATGGAGATGGGAGTGGGCTACGCCAACCGCGACCCAGCCCGCCGCGCCAACATCCGCGATGCCATCGAGGAATTTGCGCCATTCGGCCTTGTTCCGGGCTTCATTTACATGAGTTAGGAGGCCTGCCATGACCGGCGATATTTCGAGAAAGACCTTCGATCCTGTCAAGGATTTCAGCCTTGTGGGGATGCAGCAGGGCCGCCTGTTCACCGATGCCGACTGGAACGAACAGGGCGGCATCCTGCGCGCCTCGGATCGGGAGACGGCGGCTGATATCATCGGCCCCGCCGGCTTTCCGGAGGACGATGCGGGCTTCGGACTGATCCCGGATCCCGGGACCGGAACGCTGGTGATCACCCCTGGTACCGGATACGTGGCAGGTGTGGGCCATGTGCTGCGCTGGCCTTTTGGCTTTTCGCTGACCCGTCAGTCGGGCACCGGCGGCAATGCGGTCTGGCGGATCGACGATGGCGGGGAGCTGGCTGACGACGACGCGCTGAGCACTGACCCGGCGGGCCTGAGCGTTTTCGTCAAGGTGCGCAACTTCGCTGAGGATGCGAACGGCGTGCGGACCTTCCGTACCACGCCAGCCCTTGGTGATGCCGTGACCCGCGCCTTCCGGCCGGCAACAGTCCAGCGGCAACCATATGGGGCAGGCACGCCGCTTCCGGCGGTGGCCGGCGACTACCTGGCCGTGCTCAAGTCCACAGATCTGATCGTGACCGCACTCGATGAACCGCTGCTGCGCGAGGTGGCTTTCGACGGGCCGGATACGGCCTATCGTGAGCGGACCATCTGGCAAGTCCAGCTGGTCGCGCGCGCGGCGCTCCTGGCGCTTGGATACCAGGCTTCCGACCTGACCTGCCCGGCGTTGTCAAAGGGGTTCGATCCCGTCCTTGCCGACCGTGCGCAGGGCGAGATGCGCGCGCGGGCGGAGCTTTCCGACCTTAGCGCCGGCCCCTGCAACCTGCCGCCCGCCGCGGGCTACCGCAGTCTCGACAATTTTCTCTTCCGCGTCGAGATCCATCTGGCTGGCGACGAGGCGGCGGCGTTCTACAAATGGTCGCGCGAGAATGCCATTCACCGCACGCGATACCGCGAGATCGACGCAGGCGTCTTGGTGGTGGACAGCATCGGCCGTGATGAGATGACCGCGTTGAAGGCGGGCGACTGGATCGAGATCCGCGATCAGGCGGCGATCTATGGGGAGGCGCCTGGCTTCTTCGCCCGGATCGACGAGGTGGTCGGCCAACGCGTCTCGCTTGCCGAACTGCGCGATCCGCTCACGCTTGCGCCACTCCTCAACAACGGTCTCCCGGACACAGACAAGCTTCCGGCGGAGGCATTCGTCACCCGTTGGGAAGGCGGGCTTCCGGCGCAGGTGGACGATGCCGCGGCCGATTGGGCAGATCTGGAGAATGGTGTCCAGATCCGCTTCGAAGCCGGTCAGTATCAACCCGGCGATCACTGGATCATTCCGGCGCGCGCCGTGTCCGGCGATGTGGAATGGCCACGCAATCCGGTCACCGGCGAACCGTTGCCGAAACCTGCAGAAGGACCGCGGCGCAACTATGCGGCGCTCGCCTGGCTCGTGCTCGACGGTGCCGGCGCCTGGACCGTAGCCGAAGATTGCCGCCCGCTTTTCCCGCCGATTACCCGCGCCAAGCAGGTGCTCTACGCCGGCGGCGACGGGCAAGAGGCCCTGGACGATCCCCTGAATGCGGCCGCCTTGGTACCTCTACCAAAGGAGCTTTCCGTCGCGGTGGTGCGCGGCCATAAACCGGTCCAGGGAGAGACGATCCGTTTCACCGTTGCGGAGGGGGCCGGGCAGTTTGGTAACGGCATGCCAACCCAAGAGGCCACCACCGATGGCACCGGCGTGGCGTCGGTGACCTTTAGCCTTGACGGCACGAACCGGGTGCAGCGCGTCTTTGCCCAGCGGCTGGATGCCGCCGGAACACCGACCCATGCGCCTATCAGCTTCAACGCGACACTCGCGCGTGCGACCCACGTCAGTTTCAACCCGGCCAATACGCCCGCGCTTGCGCTCGCCAATACGGTGCAGAAGGCTATCGAGGCTTTGGCGGGGCTCCAGCATGTCGGCTGCACCACGATCGTCATCCAGCCGGGTGAGGACTGGGTGGCGCGGCTGGAGGGGCTGCAGCCGGGCGAGAATGCCTCGATCTGTTTTGCAAGGGGCACCTACACCACCGGGCGCACCGTTGAGATGACCGGTCTTGGTCATATCCGCATCAGCGGCGCCGGGCCCGGGACCGTCCAGATTCTGGCCTATCGCACGGAGGCGGCCATCGCCTTTGCAGCCTGCGCCAGCGTTGTGGTCAGCGGGCTTGAATTTGCAACGCCCGACAGCAACAGCGCGGTCGATCCCGGTCGGAAGATCCACCGTCAGGGCACGCTGGACTTCGGTCACTGCGACGCGGTTGAAGTGCATGGCTGCACGCTGAGTTGCGGCGGCGGCACCTCGACCGAGCGCACCTGCCTGACGGTCCGGGGCTACAGCGAGACGCTGAAGAGCTTGAGGGTCACGCAATCGGTTCGGATCACCAACAACAGTCTGACGGTCGGCAACCTTCAGGAGGGGATCGTCGTGACCGATGCCGTCGACGTCGATGTGTCCGGCAACATCCTGACCGCCAAGCCGGGCAAGGGCTCGCTCAACATCAAGGCGTTCCTTTCCGACAAGGTCTGGCTAGCCACGACCGCAAACAGCTTCATCACCCGCCCCGTGAAGGGCTATGTCGGCCGGGGTACCGGCTTCAAGGAGATTGGCGTCAAGGAATGGCGCATGACCTTCGACAGTCCAGTGCCGCAGAAGGACTGGGACGCGCTGGTCGCTACAAACCCGCCCGCCGCGGCGGACCTCAAGAACCAGGAAACGTTCGGTCGCTGGGCGCAGGGGCTCGTCGCCTCCGTGGCAGAGAACCCCGACCGGATGCCGGTGTTTCGCAAGCAGTTGAAGCGGCTTGGGGACTCGTTCGGCACCCATGGTGAGGGGCTGGACAATACGAAGGTGCGCACCACGCTCCTCGTTTCGAGCGACCCGGTCGTGCAGCGCTTCGATGCGAGATCGGGTGCTGAGCGACAGGTCGTGGTCGAGGCGAACGGGCAGGTCGTCGCCTTCGACAGTGCCTTCAGCCAGAAGGATTGGACGACGCTCATTTCCCGCAGCGGCTCGGCTGCCAAGATCGCAAATGCAGACGAACTTCTGGGGCTGAGCTACGGCCTGGCGAAGAAGGTATTGGAGGATGCCGAGCTCCGCGCCGGGCTCGGATCGGTCCAGAACTGGCTGAAGGGGCTTGAGGAAAACTCGGTCAGCCTGGGGGCGCAGGGCATCGTCTGCGGTGGACGGCGGATGGACAATGTCGCGATCCGGGGCAATGCGATCCGCGCCTTCCAGGTGGGGGTGCGGGTGGCGGTCAGCCACATGCGCAACACGAATGTGCGGGCCAGATCGGTGTCGATCGACGACAACCGCATGGAGTTGATGGCGCCCTACGCACAAGCCTATGCCGGTTACGGTGTGCTTGTCGGGAATGTCGATACCCTGCGCATCCGGGGCAACGAGATGGCACTGTCGACCCGGCCGAATTTCAGCAGGTATTTTGCGCAGGGCATCCGCATCTGGGGCTTCATCGGTCACCAGGTGCTGGTGGCGGAGAACCGGATTTCGATGGCCACGATGGGCATCCGCCTGGTTTCGGTCGTCGCGTTCGGCGACGAGGATCCGCACCTTTGGGTGTTCCGCGAAAACCTGATCGAGGGACCGGGGATCCGTGGCTGGAAGGTGACGCCATCCTGGCCGCTCGTCGACCAGAACAATCTGACGCGTAGCGTCTAAGGATGGCCTGACGCCGATTTTCGTTGTATGATTGTGTTTCCTGGCTCTTATGGCAATGATTTTGTGGTGCCACCGGGTTCGAGTCCCTGTCAGGTAAGCGAAGCGGAGCGGGACACCGGTCCGCTTCCCGCATTTTTGGGCATGCAAAACCTGTGTGCCGGGTCCGTCCGGACTGCCCGTTTTCCAGCTTCGACGACGTGATCCGGACCCTCAGAAGTTACGTCCGGGGCAGTCCGAGGTGACGATCGGAACGTCGAGCGAGATCACGGCGATGCACCGGGACGGCAGGACGCTGATCTCCGATCTTTTGAGCCGGCTGGTCGTAGGTGACTTCAAGGGGTCTTGGCGGTATCGGTCGTCAGTTGAACCAGAAGATACGTGACAATTGCATCCCGCTTGGCCAACCCCTTGGGGCGGCCCTCGGGGTCCAGGGCAACCAGCGTTTTGCGTGCCAGCTGATCCATTTTTGTGAGCGCTTCGGCGTTCGTCGCGTCGGCTGTGATCGCTTCCTTCGTAAACCCTGGTAGCTCAAGAAGTTTGCCGGCGTCGGGCGCGTCGAGCGCCTCGCGGAATCGTGCCTGGGTCTCAGAACCGTTCTGGCCCGACAGGTAGCTGATCACCGCTCGGCCGTCGGCGGCCGCGGCGAATTTCCCATCCGGGTCCGTGACCACCAACGTCAATTCCGGATCAAAGCTCGACAGTGCCTGAAGGTAGAGGACGACGGCCGACGGGGCGTAGTAACCTGGGCGGCCGAGATGGAGGACAAGTGCTATCGGTCGCCCCGGCGTGAGGGTGCGCGTCAAGCCCTCGATCGCTGCGACGCCCTCCTTCTCTATCGATTGGAAATTTTCGACGACATCCGTAAGGGGCAATAGCTTGACTTCGGATTTAGCAGCCTCGCGAAACGTCAGTGCGACACCGCCCGCGGACAACTCGCTGATCGTCCCAGACGCGATGCCCCAGACCCCGAGCGGGAGCAGAAGCAGCGCGATGAAGGTGGTGCTCTCGCCAATCTTCAGATGTTTGAGGATCAGGGCAAGCAGCACAGCCATTGGGATGCTTGCGATGGCATATACTATGGCGCTCATGGCTGCCCCCGCTCTAAAATCGAGCTATCGCGTATATCCTCAAACATTATAATCAGCCATTTTGGCTTTAACTGTTACATTTGGAACAGGTTCGTCACCAATCGTCATGTAAAGTATCGGAAGGCTGGCTGAATAAACTCAGTCAAAGGCTATGTCCGATACTAAATGTCAGGGATTTTCGTCCAAAAATCCGACGGATATCCTTGTTTTATCGCCAAAGTGAACGTTTCTCGTTGGATTTTTAACGAGGTGGATCTTTTCCATAGTGTTGCATACGAAACCCGACGACCAACTGACGGCTCTGTCCCAATGTGAAGCAGAGCCCGACGGCGGTTGGACATGCCCTGGCGTTGGTCTGGGCGATTGGCAGGTCCCGCGTGGCGTGACCGTGCCAACTTGAACGCACAGTAAACCGACCATCAGCCGCGGCAGAACTAGCGGGCAACAGCGCGCTACAAAAACGATGGGAGGCTTCCGTGAAGACAAGTGTACGCGGCATATGCGCCATGCTCGCCGAAGAGGCAATCGTCCTATCAGCCTACAACGATGGCACAGGAACCATGACGGTCGGCGCCGGACATACGGCGGCGGCCGGTCCACCTGTTCCCCGCTCCGGCCTGACGATCACCCTGACGGAGGCGATCAACATCTTCCGCACCGATCTTGCCAAGTTCGAGGCGCAGGTCCAGGCAGCCGTCAGGACCCCGCTGGCGCAGCATCAGTTCGATGCCCTTGTGTCGTGGCACTTCAATACGGGCGCGATATCGAAGGCAGGCTTGACGCAGAAGCTCAATGCCGGAGACGCTGTTGGCGCGGCCGCCGAATTTGCGCGCTGGAACAAGAGCAACGGCAAGGTGCTCGACGGCTTGGTCGCGCGTCGCGAGCGTGAAGCAGCCATGTTCGCAAAGGGAGAGTATGGCAGCCCGAAGATCCGCGTTCTGGAGAGCAGGGGCGGCCCGGACGAAATCTTCACCGCCGACCAGATCGAGACGCTCCTCGGGGGTGCCCCGAACTCGGAAGAAGAACAGACCACCGAAGAACTGCTGGCCAATCCGATCTCGCAGCTTCTCCCGCTCAACCGGCCCAAGCAATCCGCCGCGCTCACGAACACCGTGCTTCAGGAGTTTAGAAACCTCATCCCGGAAGAGGGGCGTGATGACGCTGTGACGTTGGTCGCCGTGCGCGGCTACTACCTCAACTCGATGGGCAAGGAGAGCGCAAACGATCGCGGCGTCTACGACGACGCGATCTTCATCGTCGAGCCGAGCGGTGTCCACAACTTCAACGCCAATACGGACCCCAGCCGTTTCGGTCGCGGTATCGCGCGGCTGAAGCCACGCCAGGCGATCCGGTACAGACCCGGTCTACACGGGTTTGGGCGCAAGAACGGACCCTATCCCGCCTTCCGGCAGGACAGCGACTGCACGGTCATTCGCGATGAAACCGGTGAGGATACGGATTCGCAGGATGGCCGCTTCTGGATCAATCTCCACCGCGGCGGCGTCACGTCCACCTCCAGCCTCGGTTGCCAGACGGTCCCACCGCATCAGTGGAACGAATTCAAGACCCTCGTAGACGGTCTGCTGAAGAAGCATGGACAGGAGACTTTTTACTACTTGCTCGTCGATCAGGACGATGTCCCACAGGAGGAAACGACCATGCCTGTTATCACGCAGCCGGCACCGGCTCCGGCGACGACCGAGGCGAACCCCGCACAATTGCTGCAACAGATCCTCGCGCTCGCTGCGATGTCGCGCGGACACAAGCCCGCGAACCAGGGCGACATGACCTGGCTGGTCGATGTCTTGCGGGCACTTGTCACCCAACCGACGATCAATGGCGTTGTCCTGAATGGCGCGAAACCGGACCCGCTCGCATCGGTCAGCGACCCTGACCTGACGCCGGTCAACGGTGCGCTCGGAAAGACGCTCGGGAATGCGCTCGACGGCCGCAAGACCGCGATAGGTGCCATCGGCATGCTCGCCACGACCCTTCTGCCAATCTTCTTCCCGCAGCTGGCGCCGGTCACGGCGATCGCTGCACCCTTGATCGAGGGGGCGGCGAACGCGGGCGCCACAGCGGCGGCGACGCATGCTGGCGGAGGGCTCGGCAGCGAGCTTGTAACGGCCGCCTTCCCTGTCTTTGCCGCGATCAGCGGCTGGGGCGTGATGGGCAAGGTTGAAAAATGGGTCCGCGCCCTTCGGGGCGGGCTTGAAGCGCCGGCCGCGTGAGAACCGCGGCTGCTCACGCCAGACAACAGGGAAACGCACATCAGGGCCATAAAGGAAAAAAGAGATGAAACGCTTGGTTGTTTGTTTCGACGGAACCTGGAACGACGCCGATAGTGCCCGTTCCGAAACGAATGTCGCGCGGATCGCGAGGGCCATTCGCGCTTGCCAGGACGAAAGAGGCGGTATTCCGCAATCTGTCCTGTACCTGCGTGGTATCGGATCGTCCGGCCTGCAAATTCAACGCCTTTTGGATGGCGCGATCGGCACTGGCGTGGATGAGAACATCCGCTCCGGATACATGTTCCTCGCCCAGAACTATGTTTCAGGCGACGAGATCTATCTGTTCGGTTTCTCGCGTGGCGCCTTTTCCGCGCGCAGCCTGGCGGGGCTGATCGCCTCATGCGGACTTCTCAGACGGCAGCGGCTCGGGGATCTGCGCAACGCCTGGCAGTATTACAGAACCACCGAGGACCGGTCGCCGAAGGATTTCGTTGATAGATATTCGACGGATGCGCACCTGGATGTCGAAGTCACGATGCTCGGGGTCTGGGACACGGTCGGCGCGCTCGGCGTTCCCAGCCACATTTTCAGTGGCTTCAACTGCAGGGAATATGGATTCCACAATACCACGGCCTCAAAGATAACGCGCCACGCCTACCACGCGATGGCCATCGATGAGTCGCGAGACGAGTTCGTGCCGACGCTCTGGACAGGCGACGTCCCGGCCAATTGCACGATAGAGCAGGTCTGGTTCGCAGGCAGCCATGGAGACGTTGGCGGAGGGTATGTCGACCGTTCACTGGCCGATATCCCGCTGGTCTGGATGGCGCAAAAGGCGCAGGCCTGCGGGCTTGTGATGGACTGGACGATGCTCCCGAAAGGACTCGACGTCAGCGCCCCGCATCACGACTCGCGTGCAGGCTGGTCGCTTAAGGACCGGTTGACGCCGACATTCCGGCAAATCTGCGAGAAGCCGTTCAGGGTGAATTACTACGAAACGCTTTACCGGCCGCGCGATGGACAGGGCATCGCTCAACGCACGATCAACGAATCCCTTCATGAAAGCGTGATCGCGCGCTATGGGCAGACAGTTTCCTTTTCTCCGGACGACGATCCGTCGGCGCGCGCGCAGCAAGTCTACAAGCCCAGAAATCTCGCTCCGCTTTTCAATGTCCCGGTTCGGGGGCAGCGCCCAGTGGCGCCCAATGTGATCGCGGCTCAGACTGCCCAGGTCGCGACCGTTTGAAAACACCACACGCCCGGTTCATGGGGCTGGACGGGAAGATGCACGGCAAGACGAGGAGGTCTTGCCGTGCATTTTCGTCTGGCCGCTCGTGAAGCCAAAGCTGGAATGGATTTCACCTGAGCCGGAGGTCAAGGCGACACTGCACATTCGCAACCGCATTGCACCGTCATCGGTTTTGTGGAGCCGGACGTCCGTGCCGCAGCGTTTGGGGCCGAGCAACTTTCAGGGGGCCTCGCTTGATGGCCCACCCGAGAATGCGCCGCAAAAAAGAGATCGCCAGGTGGTGCCCGTGACCTACTGCCATGGTCCAATCCGCTTCACGTGTCCTCACGGACCAGCATTGCCAGCAATCGTGCACTGCCCGCCGGTAAGCGAGCGGCTAGGCACGTTCTAGGCCCTTGCGGGCTTGCGGTCACGCCGCAGAGGGAGAATAGACGATCGGTGGTTAGTCCCAGTGACCGTGACGCCGGTCGCCTCGTCCGTCTTCTTGAGCTTACGGATCCCGGCCCACATATGGCGTCGACGGCGCCGGCTAGCGGTCCGTCTTCGAAATGCTTTGCGAAACCTCGGGCAAATGCACCGGATCTTGCTGCGCACCGGCACCAGACCCAGGCTTCTCAGTCATGTCGCTTCCCGCCGGAATGCTGTTGATCCGGAACAGGGTGGCGAGATGTTGAGACTTTTGCGTCCCGGGAAAATGACCTGAGAACAGCCGCTCGACGGTTCCGTCCTCGAACATGCCGTAAAGCGCAAGTGTGATGCGCTCGGGGAAATCGGGGAAACGGCGAGATGAGACTACGAGGGCGTAGGGCTCGTAGGTGCCTTCCGTAGTCGGTGTGGTGTCGGCAGCACAACGGGTACCGGTACGTTCGCCATAGTCGGCAAGTGCGGCCTTGATGATATCGACATCCCCGAAATAGCGGGCCAGCCGACCGTTACAAAATTCGTCCGCCGCCTCGGAATGCGAGTCGATTTCTCGCGGGCAGATCATCCAGTTGTCCTGCGTCAGGTGCGCCGCATTGGTTTTCAGCGTGTCGCCGATCGTAGATCCCTTGACGTAGCCCCAGATCTCAAAGGTTCTCTTCTTCTCGGTGTTTTCCTTCGTGGGCTGCTGGAGAGTGAAATCAAACTTCTGTTCCAGCCAGCCGAGAAGGCCGTTTCCGGCGGTTGCTGCAGGTTGGGTCGTACTGGGCGGGGTGGCTTGGTTCGCGGGCACCGACGACCATCTTCTCGTCTTCGGATCTTCGCCCTTTGCCTGTTTCAGCCAGTTGAACACGTCCATGCAGGTCGGTTTGGGCGGTGCGTCTTTGGGAAGGTCTCCGGCTGCCTCTGACGAACGTGGATCGAGATGCGCCTTGACGTATGAGCCGTTCGCCACGAAGACGATGGGCGAGAACGCAAGATAGGGTGCCTGCCCGTTGTAGGCGAAGTTCTGCATCCGCTTGAGCGTGATTGTCGTCGGATCGCAAAGCAGGTCGTAGTCGCCGTCGCCTGTTTTCAGGAACGCGGCTCGTTTCTTTGCGTCCACGCCCTCTTCGCTAAAATGATATCCCGCACGCTGGACGGCCTCGGTGCAGATATCCCAAAAGAAGCCGAGATAGCCT
Organism: Ensifer sp. ENS03; assembly: GCF_014852035.1. Lineage (NCBI taxonomy): Bacteria > Pseudomonadati > Pseudomonadota > Alphaproteobacteria > Hyphomicrobiales > Rhizobiaceae > Ensifer > Ensifer sp. ENS03. The sequence continues at coordinate 104,704 of NZ_JACVAV010000006.1, forward strand.
TTGGTGTCCTGGTCCCGCCAGATGAAGGGTCGCGCATCTTCGCGCACCCCAATCCTAATCTCACCGCTGTCAAGCGTCTCGGCACGCGCAGTGTAAGAGAGGACATGCGCTGGGACGAGTGCGGCGACGACGAATTTGGCGAGCAGTGGGCGCATCGGCTACTCCGCGGGTGTTGGTCTTGGCGCCACGCGTGCGGGCGTCTTTCCCGAACGGAAGCGCTCGGCGCCGCCGCGTTGGTTGAGAAGAGCAGCCGTGACGCAAAACACGACGACGAAGCCGATGAACGCCGAGAACATCGCCGAGTAGACGACGAGACCTCTATCGATTGCGTCGAGGCTCAGAGTGGTTGCGGGCTTTGTGGCCCATGATGTCAGGTAACGGGTCGCCCCTCCGCAGACGGCCATGACAACCGATGCGCCGACCGCCCAGATCAGGCTTGAGAGATACGTCGGCTGCAGCGAGAGTGACAGTGCCCGAGCCAACCATGCATCGAGCAGGAACGCCACGATCAGGGCAAGTACGGCGCCGCGAACGGCCGTCGGCGCGTTGTATTCGAACGAAAGCTGCAGGAACAGCGAGAGGCCTTGATCGCCGGCGGCCCAACCTGTGTCGAGGCCGGTTTTCCAGAGCTGCAGCCCCATGACGAATACGGCGGCGACGGCCCAGGACACGAAAACGACGAGCACGGCTTGCGGCAACCACGAGGTCCAATGCGCCTCGCGCATGTTCCGCCAACGACGCGACTGCATGCCTGCGTCGCGAAGCGCGAGCGTCACAATCATCGGGATGCAGTAGTTGTTGAACGCGTAGAAGATGTAGGTCAGCGTGCGAGAATAGACATTGACGGGGCTACCCCATACGAGCTCGCTTTCAAACCGACCGGGTAGCAGGCTCCAAAAGAGGCTGACGAAGAGCACGGTGCCGAGGGCCCAGAGCGCAGTCAACGTCGCGTAGGATCTGCGATAGCCAGCGCTTAAATGGGGGTGCAACAGGGCGCCGAGGAACTGCTCGAGCTTTTTCCGGGCAACGACTTGCTGATGTGCCGCCGCCTCGTCTGCCGTCGCCGGCGAGACGACGATGATCTCGTGCTCGACATAGAGCGCGAGCAGGATGCAAAGATCGTCTGCAAGGTCGTCGGCATCCGACGCCAATCGCTCCCAGGTCGCCCTCTTGCGTTCGCCGAGGCTTGCATCGGCGGCTCCGTTGCTGACAGGCGCTTCCTTCGCCGCGCCTGACCCGTAGCCCGACCTCTCGTCCAGATCCACGACCAACTGATCCCGTCGCTTGCTGAGCTCTTCCTCAAGTTTCTGAAAACGCTCCCGCGCGGGGGCGTTGGCGAGCTTCAGCTTGCGGTCGAGGATCCAGGCAGAGACGGAGAAGATCAGTTCCAGATCGAGACGAAAGTCCTCGGGTTCGCTCAACTGATCCTTCGCGGCCGCCTGATAATGATCAATACGCTCCCAATTGCTGCGCGGAATGAGGAGGGTGTTCTTTTCGAGGGATGACGCGCTGTCGGCCGAGATCGCGAGGTCCTTCCGGCGCAGATCTTCACTGGCGCCGATGACGCGGGTGGGAATACCCGCCAGGCGGTGGGCAGCACTTCGCATCCAGTCCTCGAAGCTTCCCAGAAGCGGGAAACTGGGTGCCAGACCGACCATGATCAGCGCGATGGCAAGCGAGACCGATGCGTCGATGCCGATATCGAAGTCCCGCACGACCGACGGAACGACGATGGTGGACAGAGGCTGCATCCAGGTGCTTGCAGCACTGTTGCTGCCCGGGGTGAAGCCTGTGGTGATCGCTACCGGGGCATCGACGGAAGGAACGGGAAGCTTGCTCGCACCGATCGAAAGATCCGGGCCACCGAGCATCGGGAGGAGTTCCGCGTAAGCGCAGAGGAAGAAGTAGATGATCAGAAGTATGAGCGCGTAGCATGCGTAGGCGTGCATGACGATGCGCCGCGCCCGAAGCTTGTCGGGCGACAACAGGTTGACAAGCCGCTCCATCTGCCGCCCGCCCTCGTAGGTGACACGGTTGAAGCGCCCGTAAGAATAAAACAGGACTATCGCCGCTCCGAAGAGCAGCGCGACAAGGTTCGGCATGGTGGTAAATCACAGTTTGGAGCAGTGCCTTAACGGCACTGCTGTACCGCCGGGTTGCATTGTGCAGCTGCCGTCGCAGGCACGAATGACGTCAGGGCAATGAGCACGAGCAATAGCTTCATCATGGCATCCTCCCTTGCGATTTTGCTTTTTGATGCAGGAAGCGATCAGTTAACAAGTCGCGTTGTCGAAAGGTATAAGTTGCAAGACAACCGAGTGTTCAAGGAACTACTTTCCCGATTGTATGATACCAAACGCGTCACGGCGTGGATGTTACGTTCGTAACACCTGAAGTCTCCGGGCAGGTGTAATTTACATCGGTCTCTGTGCGTTCCGCACCGTCGCCAGCGCGGTCACCAATCTCCGGATCTCCAGGCAACGCGCCGGCGAAAGCTGGATGGATGGATCTCTAGCGCAGCCGCGGGCTGCCGCGGAATATCTCAGCAGCTCTACGGGCCGATGCCATGCTCTTTTGGGACGATAGTTGGCGCTTGAGCCGCCGCTGACATTCGATTGGTGTGCACGGTTGCTGGCGGCGACCCTGAGGCCAAAGCGGCGCACGAGATTGACGCCGACCGGATAGGAGCAAGTCTTCCGTCCGAATGGGGCGGCCCGCATCGTTATGGACTGGTGCCTACGCACCCTTGCCAAATCGGCTTTCGAGATATGCCACACCAAACGACACGATGTCCCGCGCGTCGAAGAGGTGGCAGAAAGCATCTCCGACCGTGCCGCTCCGGTGCCGGCTAGTGGCAACGTAGGCATTCGCAATCGTTGCGACCGCGTCGGCCTGGCCCGCGACCGCAAAACGATCAAGGATGCCGTTGGTGTCAAAGTCTTCGGCGGTCTCCCATACCGTTTCACCATTCGGACCAAGAAGCGGCATCTCGTAAGTCACGCGCCGCTTGCCGGGGATGTCGGCGATGGCTTCCGCATAGTGGAGAGCGGTAACGGAGTTCAAAGGGGCGCCCAGCAAGAGCACTTTTCCCCTAAGTTCGACAAATCGTTGGATTGGCGAGCCATTTCCCAAAGCCTGGCCAAGCCGATGAGGCTCTATCAACGTCTCGGAAAGTGGCCCAACCGCAACCATGGATGCGTCGGGATGAGCGCTACGGCGTGCGCCCGGCGCTTCAACAAGAAACTGGTTGAGCAGGCCGAAACCCGGATAGGTGCGAGCGGTTGCGGGATCGAACGGCGGCCAAGTACGACGCGCTTCATCAGCCATCCGGACGCCATTCAAAGTTTCCTCGTAGGGTGAGCGATCCCATGAGGCATAGCCCATGAGGGTGCCCGATGACCCAATCGCACCGAGAAGTGCGCCGACAATGGCGGCCGGCCCGCCTTTGACAGCACCAACGGCTTTCAAGGAGGCGTGCACCATCACAAGATCGCCCGTTCGAACGCCCAGTTGTCGAAGATCCGTCGTAATTTCAGTCCGGGTTTTCATCGAACCAGTTCAGATTTTCCAAGGTCCTCGAAATCAGGCCGCCGGGGCCAGTACGAGTATCCACGCTACCAGTGACGTCGAACGTCAAAGCAAGTATGCTTGGTGCAGCGGCCGGCGGGCGACTTGCCAATTGTCGGGCATGAGCTGTCACTTCTCCGAGGCAAACAATGCTTAATTGAGGCTGGATGCAGAGGCGTGTTCCATGCGATGTTTAAAGCGGACGCCCGACGAGCCGTAGCGAGCACCGTGGCCTAGAGGGCCTCGCTCGCGACTTTGGCCGCCATCGATACCAGGAGCGCTGCCAAAGCAACGGCTGTTCCAAACCTCGCGATCTTCATACGGCGTTCGCGACGGCCATTCCAGTCATATCCCATCAGCGTCGCCTCCCGTTCCGCATTTGGTTTGGTCCGCCAAGGGCTTTCAATCGACCTTGCGCCCTGGCCGGCGTTCTTGAAGTAACTTGAGGTATCTGCGCCGGATGCAATCGATGGGTACATCGCCGGTGAACCGCAGCTTGAGCAGGACCTCGACCTCGGCATCACGCTCGATCGCCATGCCGCGCTCTGCCCATTTCGCAACGACGCGATCGGCGATTTCCTCCCGCGTGGTCACGAACGTCCCTTTGCTTTGGGTCATTTTCGTTGCAGGGCGAGCGCGCCGGCCTCCCGGCAGACACCCCGCAGCGATGAAGACCGATCCGCAAGGCCCCCCAATGTCCCACTGATGTGATCGGCCTGTTGTCTGGTTAATCTGAACTGCAGCGCCGACACATCCGTGAGATTAGGGTCGACGCTGAATTCGATCCTCAAGAAAACGTCGCCCGTTTCATCGCCTTTTGCCGGCTCGGCTTTCCAGCCGACGATGGTCGAGGACCTGACATTGCCACGCCCGTCCGTACTCCAGTCGTTCATGTGCTTGCAAACCTCTCTCTTTGCGAAAACCAACGACAGACAAGAAGCTCTAGACCGCACGCCAGGAAGAATGTCCGAAAGTGCGCGTATCGGAATTGGTGCATACCAGTGTTAAGCAATAGTTTTGATTTATGCATTTGGCATTCAAAAATTACAGGTCGCTAAAAGATTGATGCGACAATAGAGCCAGACAATTCCTTGCGCTAATTGTTAGCGCAAGGATTGCGGCTTGCCTGTAGGATGTCCTTTCTCAAAGCAAACGGGAGGTTGTTATGAGTGATCACGTCTACAAGAAGGTAGAGCTGGTCGGCAGTTCGAAGTCGTCTGTTACCGACGCTATCGAAACCGCGATCGCGCGTGCATCGAAGACCATGAGAAACCTGGAATGGTTCGAGGTCGACCAGATCAGGGGACACATCAAGGATGGCGAAGTCGCGCACTACCAGGTGGTCATGAAGGTCGGGTTTCGTATTGACGACTGAACAGGCGACGGGTGGGCGCCAGCTTGGATCGACTGGCGCTTGCAGCAACGATCGTTGCGCCACGCCGGCAAAACACGCGGCTCAGTCGATTGTGCAGGGTTAGTAAGGGCTACATTCTGCTCCAGCATAAAGCTCCGCGCATGTCAGGGGTGTGCCATGGAGCCCCTGCGGCCGCATTGGTTCATAGCGAAAGAAGACGTGGTGGCCAGGACGCGGGTCAACGATCGACTGCGCGGGATCATGGCGAGGTCCCGCCGAAGCCGGGGCCATATGGGCCGTCCAAATGCTCGCTCGAGAAAGGGAGGATAGGCAATGGAAAATACGCAAGGTGGGCCGCTTAGCCGCGATCTCCTTCTTGGAAGCTGGAGGATGACCTCGTGGGTTGCGAGAGACGTCGCGACTGGAGAGCGCAAGGATGCACTCGGTCAGAACCCTCAAGGCACGGTTGTCTACACACCGCAGCGCGTGACTTTTCTTATTCTCAAGAACAATCGCAAGCGGCCCGAGCGATTGCCGCCGTCAGACGAAGAGAAGATCGCTTTGTTCGAGACGATGTTCGCCTATTCGGGCACCTACACGGTTGAGTCGGATCGGGTCGTGCACCACGTCGATATGAGCTGGAATGAAGCATGGAGCGGCACAGAGCAGGTACGGTTCTGCAAGGTCGACGAACAGACGCTGACTTACACCTCGGCCCCAGCCCCAAGCCCATTCGACGGGCGTGAGGTCGTCCACGAAGTGACTTATGTCCGAGAAAAGTGACCAGCGAATGCGCCGCTACAAATTTCTGCCAGTAACTTGTAGCGGCCTCCGCAGGCGTCGATGTTGTGCGTGCATAACGAGGCTCCGGGCACGATGATCCTGGAAATCAAGCGGATCCTGCCGTTTCGTGTGTACCCTTGTCATCGGGCACCGGTGCATCATCACCAACGCCATTTGGCCTATTCGGCGGGCGTGAGTGCGAGTTCTGCGCCGCGGTCTGCATCTAGGATAGCGTCGATGGCAATCAGTTCAGGCATTTTCAAACCTCTCGCGCCTCCGCAGGAGACTAGGAGATACGCGAGATACACCGCACCAATTGCGAACATGATGGCGACATAAGACAAGGGCTTTGAGAAGGACGCATCGCGGAAGATCGCGAGTTCAAAGGCAAGCCATGCGATCGCCAGTACGAGCACCGGCACTTCCCAAACGCCCAAAGAGAAGCTCTGGCTCGGCGGGGTCGATGACGCTTGGCCGCGTACATCAGCACCGTTACTTCGTAGATGATTGCCGGAAGCAATGTGGCGGGAACGGCGCATCCGTCTGCTGTGTAAACAGGACAAGGATGATCTGATTGATCATGCGCGTATCGGCAAGATTTTCTACAGGCCGAGCAACGCGCGCATGTTGGAGGACCTGCACGAGGCGTCGCGCCAGCACGACGAAATCATCGATGCAATAGCGAACCACGGTCCTGACCGGGCGGAGGCGTTGATCCGCGCACACCTCGATCTATCGCGCAAGAACATGGCGATGTATGCCGCCCCGGAAGGGATGGCGATTTCTCTTGGTGTGTAACGTATCCGGGCCTCCGGTGTTCTTACGTTAGCCCGCCGGACGATTGATGTTCATTCGACGCGAAACGATCGATGGCGTCGAAGACAGCGCGGGACATGCGCAATGGTTGCTCCGGCGAGCCAGGTGGCCTGCCGCTGACGCCCGGGACGTGAACGCCGAGCTTCTCCAGCCGCCGGATTTGGTCGTGTGCGCGGGCGATGTGGCCGCTCCCTTCCGGGCCCGGCATCATCGCAAATACCGTCAGCCCGACAGCGGGAGAGGTTTCACCCGTTCTGAAGCTTGGCGTGTCCAGAGACCAGGAACCGCCGGAAAGACCGGCGGACAGCATTTCGACGAGGAGCGCGACGTTCGCACCCTTGCGGCCACCGAAGGGTAGCAGCGCGCCTAAGAGTGCCTTTTCGGCGTCCCGGGTATCGGCGCCTTCGTTGTCGACCGCCCATCCTTCCGGGATTTCTCGCCCCTCGGCGGCGGCGGCGGCAATGTTGACGTAGGCAGTCGCGCTTGACGATTGGTCGACGATGAGTGGCGGCGCGTTGGCGCCGAGCGGAAATCCGAAGGCGATGGGGTTCGTGCTGTAGACAGCCGGTCCTCCTGCCTTCGCTACGACCATGGCATTCGCGTTGGTCGCCGCAAGACCGCCCAGGCCTTCCAGCGCGAGCCTGCGCACGTAGTAGCCGAGCTCGCCCGTTGTATAGCTGTTCTTTTGGGTGAAGAGCGCGATCCCGAAGTTGCGGGCAGCATCCACGAAATCGCGGAAGGCAAGGTCGAAACCAAGCTGCGCGATGCCTCGGTCGGCATCGCAGGTGATGTGAGCGGGGAAGGGGCGCGTGGCGGCCGGCGTGGGATCGCAATTGATGCGCCCCTCGCGAAAACTGTTCAGATAATCGACGAGGTGCGGAAACCCGACCGCGCTCGGGCCGAAGCGGGCGGCCGACACTGTTGCGTCCACGAGCGATCGGGCGCTCGCCGGATTGGCGCCGGCACCAAGGCAAGCTCTCATCGCCAGATCTTCTGCTTGCCTCTGGTTGAGTTCGACCTCTTCCATCTCAGATCTCCAGTCCCGCTTTCCTACCCTCATAAAACGCATAGGGTGCCTGCCGCGGTGCGGCGCAATCGCCGATCTGGCGCGTAGCGATACCGCGTTCGGCGAGCCCCGGCATCAGCCAGTCGGCCGGGGCATTCGTGGTGGCCGTCACCAAGGCATCCGCGTCGATGAAGCGACACTCTCCCGTGGTGTGGTCGACGATGGTCGCGCCGTTGCCGTGCCATTCGATGACGCTGGCTTCGACGATCCATGTGACGCCGAGTTTCCTGAGCGCCTGCCGCATCGGAACGTCGGCTGCGGTTCGCTGCAGCTCCTTGCCGACGAACGGGTCGGGCGTCAGGAGCGCCACCTCGTGGCCCTCCTCGGCGAGCTTCCAGGCGGTGCCGCAGCCGCGCCAGCCGCCGCCTTCATCCAAAAGCAGAACGCGCTTGCCCGGCCTTGCCTGCCGCGCCATGACGGCTTCGACTGTGAAGACGTTACCCTTCGCCAGGCCCGGCATCGCCTCGACCGCCGGCAGCGCTTTCTGGAACACCGTCTCCGGCGAATAGGAGCCGGTGGCGACGATGACACGCCCGAACTCGGAAGGATCGATGTCCTCGGCCTCGACATAGGAGTTGAGGCGAACCTCTACACCGAGTTTTTCGAGCTGGCGCTCATACCAGGCGATGAGATCGAGGATCTGGGCCCTTCGTGGCTGCATGCCTGCGAGCAGGAAGTTACCGCCGAGCCGGTTCGACGCCTCGGCGAGCGCGACTTCGTGGCCACGCTCGGCGGCCACCCGGGCGGCCTCCAGTCCGGCTGGGCCGCCACCGATGACCAGCACGCGCTGGGGATCGCTGGTCTTCAAAAAGCGGTCGCCGTTCCATTCGGCCTCGCGGCCGACGGACGGGTTGATCAGACAGCTGATCCAGTAGTCGCGCGACCGGCGTCCCCAGCACATCTGATTGCACGAGATGCAGCCGCGAATGTCCTCCGGGCGATCTTCGGCCGCCTTCGTTGCAAGATGCGGATCAGCGATCTGCCCGCGCACGATCGAAACGAGGTCGGCTGCTCCCTGGCTGAGCACCGTTTCGGCGTTTTCGGGGGTGCGGATGTGGCTTTCGGCGATCACAAGCGCGTTCTTGACGACACTCCTCAGGACTGAAGCGAGATCGGCGCCAAGTTTTTCCGGATAGAGGAACGTCGGCATCAGCTTGTAGAAATCGAGGTAGCCGCCAGAGCCGCAGGTGACATAATCGATAAGGCCCAGTTCGTCGTGCAGGCGGATGATTTCGGCAAGCTCGTCGCGTTGAAGCGCAACCTTCACGTCCGGTTCGTCACTGACGGCAAGGCCGACAATGAAATCCGGCCCGCAGACGTTCCTGATCCGCGTCAGGATTTCCCGAGACATCCGCATGCGGTTTTCAAGCGAACCGCCCCACTGATCGTCGCGCCGATTGCACCATGGCGTCCAGAATTGGTCGACCAAACCGAGATAGGCAGCCCATACTTCGACGCCGTCAAAGCCGGCGTCCCGACAGCGACGTGCCGCCGCAACGAAGCCATCGATCGTTTCCAGGATTTCCGCTTCGGTCATCGGATGCGAGCCGTCGCTGTCATGATAGCTCGGCCCGCCCGAAGGCGACCAATGCGGATGGAACGAATTGTCGGAATCCCCATGCGCTCCGACGTGATAGAGCTGCTGGATCGCTATGGCTCCATGCCCTTTGATCGCCTCGACCACCTCCTTGAAATGGGGGATGACACTGTCATCGGAGTGGCGAAAATTGCCGCGAGTTAAAACGGCTGCGGCATGGACGGGCATGGGTTCGACGACGATCATCGCGGCGCCGCCGATCGCTCGTTCCCGGTAATAGGCGGTATGTCGTTCGGTCGGCAGACCCTCGACCGCCATGTTCGCCGAGTGCGCGCCGAACACGATCCTGTTCTTCAGCGTGTGGGACCGCAGTTTGAGAGGGGAAAACAGCCGAGGAAATTTCTTGGACATGGCGCAACTCCTGGCGGGGAGGGGATCGGGACTGGAATGGAATGAGGGAGGAGCCACCCTTGGCGCTTTTCCGGGCGGAGGACCGGCCGCCCGGAGGAATGGCATTCGCCGGCCGATCCGCGCTTACGCCGCGTTGGCCGCGATTGCCATTGCGCGATCGTTCGTCTCGTGCGCATTGACCATGGCGCCCGCGAGCTGGCGGAAGGTGACAGTGCCGAGAGGCATTCCGGACGGATCGACGACGGTGATATCACCTTCGGGTGCAGAGGCGAGCGTACGGACCGCTTCTTCGATTGTGAGATCGGCGGCAATCCGTTGCCCACTGTCGGCTGCAGTTGCGCCAAGCGGTGCCATGATCGCCTCCACATGGACAACGCGGCCCCGGTTCACCTCCTTGACGAAATTGGCGACATAGTCGTCGGCAGGCCTCAGCACGATATCCTGGCTCGTGCCCTGCTGGATGACCTCGCCGTCGCGCAAAATGGCAATCTGGTCACCGAGCCTCAGCGCTTCGTCGAGGTCGTGGGTGATGAAGACGATCGTCTTTTTAATCTCCTTCTGCAGGTCCAGAAGCACCGTCTGCATGTCCGTGCGGATGAGAGGATCGAGGGCTGAATAGGCCTCATCCATCAAAAGCACCGGTGCGTCGTTGGCAAGCGCGCGGGCGAGCCCGACGCGCTGCTGCATGCCGCCGGAGAGCTGATTGGGATACTTGTGCTCGAAGCCCTTAAGTCCAACCCGTTCCAGCCAGCGCATGGCAGTATCGATGCTTTGTGCGCGCGCTACGCCCTGGATTTCAAGGCCGAAGATCGTGTTGTCGAGCACGCTTCGATGCGGAAGCAGCGCGAACTTCTGGAACACCATGGCGGTCTGGTGGCGGCGGAACTCGCGCAGTTCCGCCTCTGGCATCTTCACCACATCGACGCCGTCGACGAGAACTTCGCCGGCCGTCGGATCGATCAGCCGGTTGATATGCCGGATGAGCGTCGACTTGCCCGAGCCGGAAAGCCCCATGATCACCTGGATCGAGCCCGACGGCATCTCGATGTTGATGTCGCGAAGGCCGAGCACGTGCCCGTGACGCTCGTTCAGTTCGGTCTTGGTGAGGCCGTTCCTAACCGCCTCGACATGAGCCCGGGCATTCGGTCCGAAGATCTTATAGAGATGGCGGATTGCGATGCCGCCGAAAGCGTGCTCAGCCATGGACCACCTCCCGGTGCTTCTGCAATCGTTCGCCATAGGCCTGGCTGACCCGGTCGAACATGATGGCGATGCCGACGATCGCAAGACCATTGAAGATACCGAGCGTGAAGTACTGGTTGGCGATCGCCTTCAGTACGGGTTGGCCAAGACCCTGAACACCGATCATCGAGGCGATGACGACCATGGCAAGCGCCATCATGATCGTCTGGTTGATCCCTGCCATGATGGTCGGAAGCGCAAGCGGGAGCTGCACCTTGAAGAGCTTCTGCCGGTTGTCGGCGCCGAAGGCATCGGCCGCCTCCAGTACGTCCTTGTCGACCAGGCGAATGCCGAGATTGGTGAGCCGGATCATCGGCGGGATCGCGTAGATGACGACGGCGATCAGGCCCGGCACCTTGCCAATGCCGAGCAGCATGACGACGGGGATCAGGTAGACGAAGCTTGGCATGGTCTGCATGACGTCGAGCACCGGGTTGACGACCCGCTGGACCCTGTCGGAGCGCGACATGAGAATGCCGATCGGCAGGCCGATCGCGATCGACAGGATCGTGCAGACGAAGATCATCGAGATCGTCCGCATCGTATCGTCCCACATGTCGAAGTAGCCGATGAGCAACAGCGTCACGAGACAGCCGGCGGCGATGCGAATGCTTCTGGTCGCTGACCAGGCGATGGCGAGGATGAGGAGCGTGATGATCGGCCAGGGCGTCTTGGTCATGAACCGTTCAGAAGCGATTAGAAAATGCTGGAGCGGCGCGAAGAAGCCCTCGATCAGATCACCGTAGTTTCGGGTAAAGCCGCGAAACGTTTCGTCGATGACTTTCTTGAGGTTTCGAAGCGCGTTGTCGTCCATGCTGGGAAATTGATAAAACCAGTCCATTCGGTTCCCCTTCTCGAAAGAGCCGATGCGTTCTTGTTGTTATGTCGGCGAGAACGGTGCGATATGCTGAAGGCACACCGCACCGGGTTTTCGGCCGTGCTGACTACAGCGCAGCCTCGATCTTGGCGGCGGCCTCTGGGGAGACCCACTTCTTCCAGATATCCGGGTTTTCTTCGAGGAAGTGCTTTGCACCTTCCTCGCCGCTCGCCTGGTTGTCGGTCATCCAGGCCATCAACTTGGCGATTGTCTCGTTGCTCCAGGAGCGCTTGTTGAGGTACTCCATGACCTCGGGGCCAGCTTTTTCGGAAAAGGGCTTGGCGACAAGTGTCACGATCGTATCGACCGGCCAGGCGCTCGGCTTCGGGTCAGTGCATTCGGCAACCGTAATGCAACGCTTCCACTCGGCTGCGTCATAGGGGACGCCTGCCTCAAGCTGCACCATCTCGTATTTGCCAAGCAGGGCGGTCGGTGCCCAGTAATAGCCGACCCAGCCTTCCTTGCGCTCATAGGCCTTGGCAATCGAGCCGTCGAGGCCTGCTGCCGAGCCGGTGTCGACCAGCGTCCAGCCGGCCTTCTCTGCTTCGAAGGCCTTGTAGAGCTGTGCGGTCACGACCGTTCCACCCCAACCCTGTGGACCATTGAAGATCGCGCCCTTGCTCGGGTCTTCAGGATCCTTGATGAGGTCGGGATGCTTCAGGAGATCGGGAATACTCTTGATGTCTGGATGGGCATCGGCGAAATACTTCGGGATCCACCAGCCCTGAACGCCGCCATCGGGCAGCGGAGACCCGACCTTTACGATACGGCCTTCTTCGGTTCCCTTCTTGACCACGTCGGGAAGCAGATCGATCCAGGCCTCGGGCGCGATATCCGGCTCGCCTTTTTCCGCCATGGAGGTGATCGTCGGTACGGTATCGCCGATGGTGATTTCGGCGCTGCAGCCGTAACCTTCATTGAGGATGATCTTGTCGAGATTGGAAATGACCTCGGCACTTTGCCAGTTCATGCTGGCGATGGTGACGCTGCCGCAGTCTGCCGCGCTGGCGAGCGACGAACCGGCGACGGTCCCAAGGAACAGGCATGTCGATGCTAGCAAGCTTTTCATTATCGTTCCCTCTTTTGGCGGCTTTTCTTCTGAGGCGGGGCGCCGCGGACCCCGTCTCAACGACGCTAGGAGGCTTCTCCCATGCGAACCGATTTCCTGAACGCAGCCCTCAATCCGCGTGAGACGGCGGTATCGAATCCGGCCGCGCGCATCTCCTCGATCGCGGCCGCGGTGGTGCCGCGATAGTCGAGGAAGGTCTGGACAATGTCGGTCGGACAGTCGTCACGCTGCTCAAGCAGCCGACCGGCACCCGTGATAAGGGTATTGACTGCACGCTTGGCGATCTCGGGAGCCAGTCCTTGCGAGACGGCGTCTGCCATCATCGCTTCGGCGAGCAGCGCCGGAAAGGCAGGCCCGGATCCGGTGAGGCCGGTCAGATAGTCGATTTCCGCTTCTGAATGCACTTCATCCTGAGAACCGCAAGCATCGAAGATCGCCCTTATGATGTCTCGATCGTCGTTCTGCAGCCCGGCGGCTGCGACCCACGGCGTATAGGACTTGCGGACTTCGGCCGCCGCATTTGGCAGGGTACGGACCACGCGGTCCGTCCGATGATGCTCAACAAGGGCGCTGAGGCGGATGCCCGCCATGACGGAGATGACAAGCTTGCCCTCGGCAACAACGTTCAGGCTGAGCCAGTCGGCCGGACGGACGGAGAGAACGATGACGTCCGAGCGGTCGGCAAGTGCCTGATTGTCCGATGTCCAGAAGGAGCGGTTGAAACGGTCGGGGCGCTCGCTGCGATAGGAGAGCGACAGGTTCTGAGGCTCGACGATGCCGGCGTCGAGAATGGCGTCGGCGATTGCTCCGCCCAGCCATCCCGCACCACCAATTACGCCAACCCTCAAAGGCCCGCCCGTTTCCATGCTTCTCTCACTCTGGTTTGTAGCCATGCCGGGCGAAGAAGCGATCGAGCTCCCTCTGCTGTGGTGTTTGTCCGGTGTAAATCGCGATGTATTCCGGAATGCGCTTCATGCGGAGCGCAAGATCTTCCTTGGACTGCATCGAGATGTATCCAATCTGGACCAGGTAGGTCGTTCGTGCGCGAACGTCCGCCGGTCCCGCGTCATATCCGAACCGCATGAACATGCGGCCCAGCGCCTCCATTCTCGCCTGATCGGCCTCATGGACTTCGGCCTGTATCTCGGGCGATTGCAGCGCCCAGCTGCGAACGGCGAACTCGAACTGGGAGTCGAACAGTTCCTTGTTCACCCAGCAGTCGAAAACGTTCAGCATCGCCTCGGCCAAGGACTCCGCATAGGCTTCGGACTGTTTGACCAGATTGCCGGTATTCTTCTCCCTCCAGCGCGCGACGAGGGCACTCAGCAGTTCCTCCCGGTCCTTGAAGAACCAATAGAAGCTGGTCCGGGAAAGATTGAGCCGTTTGGCCAACGGCAGGATCTTCACCGAGTCCACGCCCGACTCGAGCAGGGAGTCATAGGCGGCCTCGAGCCATCCCTCCTGAGAACCGCGCCAGCCTGTGTCAGTCATCGCCTGTTCCATGATTGCCTCCTAACAAATCCAAACGGCCGTTTCAAGCAAAATGTACATATGTGTCGAATATCTGAACCACGGTGTTTTTGATTATTGACACCTATGTACATTTCCGCCTACCGTTGCGATAAATTCCCATAAACCGGAGCCCGTCGCATGTCGAACGATCCCCTGCTTCAGCCGTTTCAGTTGAAGCATTTGACCCTGCGCAACCGCATCATTGTTACGTCTCACGAGCCTGCCTATCCCGAAGACGGCATGCCGAAGGACCGCTACCGCGCCTATACCGTTGAGCGGGCCAAGGGCGGGGTGGCGCTGACGATGACCGCCGGCTCGGCGGCAGTGTCCAAGGACAGCCCTCCGGTCTTCAACAACCTGCTCGCATACAAGGACGAGATCGTGCCTTGGATCCGGCAAATGACCGACGCCGTGCATGAAGAGGGGGCTGCGATCATGATCCAGCTCACGCACCTCGGCAGGCGTACCCGCTGGGACAAGGGCGATTGGCTCCCGGTCGTTGCACCCTCACATCATCGCGAGGCAGCGCACCGAGCCTTTCCCAAGAAGCTCGAAGACTGGGACATCGAGCGCATTATCAAGGACTTTGCGGACGCCGCCGAACGGATGAAGGCGGGCGGTATGGATGGTGTCGAGCTGGAAGCCTACGGGCATCTTATTGACCAGTTCACCTCGCCGCTCACCAACGAACTCGACGGTCCTTATGGAGGTTCGCTCGATAACCGCCTGCGCTTTTGTTTCGACGTCTTCAGGGCCATGCGCGAAAGGGTCGGTAACGACTTTATCCTTGGCGTTCGCTATACGGCAGACGAATGTCTTCCCGGCGGGACAGGAAAGGCCGAAGGCCTGGAGATTTCCCGTCGTCTCAAGGAAAGCGGCCTCATCGATTATCTGAATGTCATCCGCGGTCATATCGATACGGATCCGGGCCTCACAGATGTCATCCCGATTCAGGGGATGGCGAGCGCACCACATCTGGATTTTGCCGGCGATGTGCGCGCGGCAACCAAATTTCCAACCTTCCATGCCGCCAAGATCCAGGACGTGGCGACGGCCCGTCATGCAATCGCTGCCGGCAAGGTCGACATGATCGGTATGACCCGCGCCCACATGACCGACCCGCATATCGTGCGGAAGATCATGGAAAAGCGCGAGGATGATATTCGCCCCTGCGTCGGCGCCAACTACTGTCTCGACCGCATCTATCAAGGTGGCATGGCTTTCTGCATTCACAATGCGGCGACCGGTCGCGAAGAAACGATGCCGCATCGGATCCCGAAGGCTGCCGTTCGCAAGAAGGTCGTCATCGTCGGTGCCGGTCCGGCCGGCCTTGAGGCTGCTCGCGTCTCGGCGGAACGGGGTCATGAGGTCGTTGTTTTGGAGGCCGCGAACAATCCGGGCGGTCAAATCCGCCTGACGGCCCAGAGCGAGCGCCGGCGGGAAATGATCGGCATTATCGACTGGCGCATGAGCCAGTGCGAAAAGCTCGGCGTCACCTTCCGGTTCAATACCTGGGCCGAGGCTGAGACGGTACTCATCGAAAAGCCCGATGTCGTCATTATCGCTACCGGTGGATTGCCGCACACAGAGGTGCTGTCGAAGGGCAACGAACTCGTCGTTTCCTCCTGGGACATCATCTCCGGTGATGTGAAGCCTGGAACCAACGTGCTCATCTTCGACGACGCCGGCGACCATGCGGGCCTCCAGGCTGCCGAGTTCCTCGCCAAGGCCGGTGCCAAGGTGGAAATCATGACACCGGACCGCTCCTTCGCGCCCGAAGTCATGGCGATGAACCTCGTTCCTTACATGCGCTCGCTGCAGAAACTCGACGTCACCTTCACAGTCACGTACCGGCTGGAGTCGGTTGAAAAGAGTGGCAACCAGATCATCGCCCATGTTGGCAGTGACTATGGCGGCGTTGCCAAGCAGCAGACCTTCGACCAGATCGTCGTCAACCACGGAACCATCCCGCTGGACGACCTCTATTTCGAATTGAAGCCTGGCTCGCGGAACCTTGGCGAAGTCTCCTACGACGAGCTTATTGCCGGCACGCCGCAGTCCGTCGAACGCAACCCGGAGGGCGCCTATCAACTCTTCCGGATCGGCGATGCCGTTGCGGCCCGCAATACACATGCGGCCATCTACGATGCGCTGCGTCTTGCCAAGGACATCTGAGAATGGCGCGGTTTGACGCCTTGCAAGCGTTTTTGGACGCGGCCTTTGTCGCGTTCAACCAGTTTTCACAGGATCTGAGGGCGCGCCAGTCACTCATGCAGATTTTTGCCCAGCTTGAAGCGCCGCAACCGCAACGTCTGGACATCGGCAAGCGCCTCCCGGTCTGCAGCCAACATCTCGACAGTGTGCTGGCTGCAGAAACCGGCCGATCGTCCCTGGATACGCTAATCAGACGCTTCTCGGACCTTGAACCGATGCTCGAATGGAAGTGGCGCTCGGTCTACGACCATACGGCCAGCGAAAATTTCTTGGTGAGCCACGCCAATGCGATGATCGCCGGACCGGGCGGCCTGGAGGACCGGAGGGACCTCTGGCTCGGCGCGACGCTGATGGCGCCGTATGTGCGTTATCCCGACCACGACCACGCCCCGGAAGAGACGTACCTCGTCCTGTCGGAAGGCGAGTTTCAGCATGGCGATTCCGAATGGTTCTCACCCGGGATCGGAGGTTCCTTCTACAATCCGCCTGGCGTCAGACACGCCATGCGGTCGGGTGAAAAACCGCTGTTTGCATTCTGGGCATTGTTGCCTGATCGACCGAGGCACTGACGAAAGGGCGTTCGGCCGAGACCGAGCGCGGGAGAAAGGTTTGCCATGAAAATACTTGTGACGGTGAAACGGGTCGTTGACTACAACGTCAAGATCCGGGTGAAGGCAGACGGTTCGGGCGTCGAACTTGCGAACGTGAAGATGTCGATGAACCCGTTCGACGAAATCTCGGTCGAAGAGGCGCTCAGGCTGAAGGAAGCCGGCAAGGCTGAGGAAGTCGTCGTCGTTTCCGTTGGTCCGGCCAAGGCCGAAGAGACGCTGCGCACGGCGCTTGCCATGGGTGCCGACCGCGCCATCCTGGTTGAGACCGAAGACCAGGTCGAGCCGCTCGCTGTCGCCAAGATCGTCAAGGGCGTGGCCGAGGCTGAACAGCCGGGCCTGATCATCGTCGGCAAGCAGGCAATCGACGACGATTCGAACCAGACCGGCCAGATGCTGTCCGCGCTGCTCGGCTGGGCGCAAGGGACCTTTGCCTCCAAGGTCGAGATCGGCGATGGCAAGGCAACCGTGACCCGCGAAGTCGACGGCGGTCTGCAGACCATCGACATCAAGCTGCCGGCCGTCGTCACCACCGACCTGCGTTTGAACGAGCCGCGCTACGCCTCGCTGCCGAACATCATGAAGGCGAAGAAGAAGCCGCTCGACAGACACACCCCGGCCGACTTCGGCGTCGACACCGCCGCCCGCCTCAAGGTGCTGAAGACCGAGGAGCCGTCGGGCCGCAAGGCCGGCATCAAGGTCAAGTCGGTCGCCGAGCTCGTCGAAAAGCTTAAAGTCGAAGCCGGCGTCCTCTGATTTAAGGAAGGGAGATTTTATCATGGCCATTCTTCTTCTGGCTGACCACGACAGCAACCACCTTTCCGACCAGACCGCCAAGGCGCTGAGCGCGGCCTCGAAAATCGCCAGTGGCACTGGAGCCGATGTGCATGTGCTGGTCGCCGGCGCCGGCGCCAAGGTTGCAGCCGAGCAGGCCGCCAAGCTTGCGGGCGTTGCCAAGGTGCTCGTTGCCGACGACGCCTCGCTTGCCAACAACCTGGCAGAGCCGCTCGCTGCCCTGATCGTCTCGCTCGCCGGCAGCTACGACACCATCGTGAGCGCCGCGACCTCGGTCGGCAAGAACGTCATGCCGCGCGTTGCAGCCCTGCTCGACGTTTCCCAGGTTTCGGAAATCATCGAAGTTGTCTCGTCCGACACCTTCAAACGTCCGATCTATGCCGGCAACGCCATCCAGACCGTACAGACGACCGAAGCCAAGCGCGTCATCACCGTGCGCACCGCTTCCTTCGCTTCCGCCCCTGAAGGCGGCTCGGCCGCGATCGAGAGCGTCTCGGCTGCCGCCAACCCGGGCGTTTCCTCCTTCGTCGCCGACGCCCTGTCGTCGTCCGACCGCCCGGAGCTGACGTCTGCCAAGATCATCATCTCGGGCGGTCGTGCACTTGGTTCTTCCGAAAAGTTCAGGCAAGTGATCCTGCCGGTGGCCGACAAGCTCGGCGCTGCCGTCGGCGCTTCGCGCGCTGCGGTCGATGCCGGTTACGCTCCGAACGACTGGCAGGTCGGCCAGACCGGCAAGGTGGTCGCACCCGATCTCTACATCGCCTGCGGCATCTCCGGTGCCATCCAGCACCTCGCCGGCATGAAGGACTCGAAGGTCATCGTCGCCATCAACAAGGACGAAGAGGCGCCGATCTTCCAGGTCGCCGACTACGGACTGGTTGCCGATCTCTTCGACGCTCTGCCGGAGTTGCAGAAGGCTTCGTAGGTCCGTTTTTTAAGCGACCGAACCCAGGTGGGCTGACCGTGGTTCGGTTGGCCCTTCCACGCGATTGAAGCATCAACGAAAAGGATACCACAGTGGATGTACGCGCCGCCGTTGCCGTTCAGGCAGGCAAGCCGCTCGAGGTCATGACGGTTCAGCTCGAAGGCCCGCGGGCCGGCGAAGTGCTGATCGAAGTCAAGGCCACAGGCATCTGCCACACCGACGATTTCACCCTGTCCGGCGCCGATCCGGAAGGCCTGTTTCCGGCGATCCTCGGCCATGAAGGCGCCGGCATCGTCGTCGACGTCGGCCCGGGCGTGACCTCGGTGAAGAAGGGCGATCATGTCATCCCGCTCTACACGCCCGAGTGCCGCTCCTGCCCGTCGTGTCTGTCGCGCAAGACCAACCTGTGCACCGCGATCCGCTCGACACAAGGGCAAGGCCTGATGCCTGACGGCACCTCGCGCTTCTCGATCGGCAAGGACACGATCCACCACTACATGGGCTGCTCGACCTTCGCCAACTACACGGTGCTGCCGGAGATCGCGGTTGCCAAGGTCAATCCGGACGCGCCGTTCGACAAGATCTGCTACATCGGCTGCGGCGTGACGACCGGCATCGGCGCCGTCATCAACACGGCACAGGTGGAAATGGGTGCGACTGCGATCGTCTTCGGTCTCGGCGGCATCGGCCTCAACGTCATTCAGGGCCTGCGTCTTGCCGGCGCCGACATGATCATCGGTGTCGACCTCAACAACGACAAGAAGGCCTGGGGCGAGCGCTTCGGCATGACCCACTTCGTCAACCCGAAGGAGGTCGGCGACGACATCGTGCCTTACCTCGTCAACATGACCAAGCGCGGCGCCGACCAGATCGGCGGCGCCGACTACACCTTCGACTGCACCGGTAACACCAAGGTGATGCGCCAGGCGCTCGAGGCCTCGCATCGCGGCTGGGGCAAGTCGGTCGTCATCGGCGTTGCCGGCGCCGGCCAGGAGATCTCCACCCGGCCGTTCCAGCTCGTCACCGGCCGCAGCTGGATGGGCACCGCCTTTGGCGGCGCGCGCGGCCGCACCGACGTGCCGAAGATCGTCGACTGGTACATGGAAGGCAAGATCGAGATCGACCCGATGATCACCCATACGATGCCGCTCGAAGACATCAACAAGGGTTTCGAACTGATGCATTCGGGCGAGAGCATCCGCAGCGTGGTGTTATACTGAGCGCGGGTTGAGGACCGTTTCCAGACTGCAAATGCACTTTTTGCGCCGCAGCGTGATCTAGCCGGCGGCGCCAACAAGCAGCCGGGCATTGTGCGCCGGCCAGAAGGAGGAGAAGCCCATGCCAAGCATTGCGATCCATCCATCCCTCGACAGCGGGTTCAAGGCGACGGACGCTGCCTTTTCCGGCGGCACGCTGGTCTGCAACTGCGCGAGCAATCCCGTGAAAGTGCGCGTCAAGGGTGATATCGCCCACAACCATGCTTGCGGCTGCACAAAGTGCTGGAAACCCGAAGGTGCGGTGTTTTCGGTCGTTGCCGTCGCACCGACGGCCAACGTCGAGGTGCTGGAAAACGGCAACAAGCTTGCGGTCGTGGACCCGGCGGCGCTGATCCAGCGCCATGCGTGCAAGGATTGCGGCGTACACATGTACGGCCCGGTCGAGCGTGACCACGCGTTCAAGGGGCTTTCCTTCGTTCATCCTGAGCGCTTCCAGGAGGCAGGCTGGGCAAAACCGGGTTTTGCCGCCTTCGTCTCGTCGATCATCGAGAGCGGCTATGACCCGGCCGGAATGGACAGCATGCGCGCGCGGCTGCGCGAACTGGGCCTCGAACCCTATGACTGTCTCAACCCAGTCCTGATGGACGTTCTCGCCACCTGGGCGGCCAAGAAGAGCGGCGCGCTTCCTGCCTAATAGTCAGACCCCTGACTGTCCGCTATGTCGATCGCTAGGCCAAGCCTAGCGATCGACGACGAGATCACTGAGCGGCTTCGAACAGCAAGGAAGGAAAAGCCCAGCATCGATCTCTCGTTGCCTTATTCCGCCATTGTGGTTCATCTCGACCGAACCCGATACGAGCTTGGACTTGCACGTGCCGCAGACGCCGTTCGAACACGATGAGGCGAGTTTTACGCCCGCTTTCTTTGCGCAGGAGAGCACGGTCTGCTCGCCCCCGATTTCGATCTTGCGGCCCTGTTTGGAGAACTCGACCTGGAACGTTCGGGTCGCCGGCTGATCGACGATAGGAATATCCGGGGTGTCGATCACGGCCGCATCGAAGCTCTCCTCGATGTAGTTGGATTGCGGAACGCCGAGTTCGGCAGCGATCGTGCGCGCTGCCGCCATGAACGGCGCAGGGCCGCAGCACATGACAATGCGTTCGGCGATATCGGGAACAGCAAGCTGCAAGTAAGCAGCCGATATGCGTCCCGTCAGGCCATGCCAGTTGGTTTCGCCGGTAACGACTTCCGGCAGAAACTGCAAGCGCAGGCCCTTCATCCGGTTGGCGAGTGACGCGAGTTCGTCGCGGAAGATGAGGTCCTTCGGGGTTCGCGCCGCGTGCATGAAGACGACGTCGACAGGCTCGCATGTATCGGCCAATTCGCGAACCATCGCCATGACCGGTGTGATCCCCGACCCTCCCGACAGAAAAAGGTACTTCCGACCGTTCGGGCGAATGAACTGGCCGAGAGGACCGTTCGCCTTGACCTTGGCGTTGACCGTGAGCCGATCGTGAAGCCAGTTCGAGATCTTGCCGTCGGCGACGCGCTTGACGGTCACCGAGAACGCATTGCTGCGCTTCGGCGAGGACGAGATGCTGTAGCAGCGGCTTTCCGGCTCGCCCTCGATATCGAGGTCGAACAGGAAATACTGACCGGCTTCGAAGGCAAAACGTTTGCCTTCGGTGGACGCAAAGGTAAAGGTCTTCACGTCGTGTGTTTCCTGATGGACATCGATGCAGACCAGGTCCTCGTCCGCGTCGCGGCTCCAGATATCGCTCGGCTCGAGACGCCCGGCGGGAGAAAAGTTGCTCTTAGTATCCATGGGCGCGCATCCGGTCGATGTACCACGACGCGAATTTGTCGAGGTTTGTTTCGGAGAAGGGCGAGTAGGGACCCGGCACGTAAGCGGGATCTTCGACGCCGGCATGGGAGCGGGCGACCAGTTCGGCGTCCTGCTCGGTTGTGGCGATCCAGACGTTGGTGAGTTTTTCGAGTTCGTAGTCGACCCCCTCGACGGCATCCTTGTGCACAAGCCATTTCGTCCGCACGAGCGTCTTGTCGGCCGAGAGCGGGATGACAACCGAAACGACGGCGTGGTCGCCCATGAAGTGGTTCCAGCTGTTGTGACCCCAGAGATGCATGTCGCCGAGATCCTTGCGCGACATCGTGCCGAGCAGCTTTGCCGATGCAGCGGTCGCGTCGGGCGTCTGGGATTCGCCCGCCCCCGAAATGATCAGCCGTTGCGTCCGAAAGTTGGTGGTGCAGTCCACCAGTTGCTCGACCGCCGCGGAGGGGTAGCCATCTGCCTCCCACCGCCTGGTGCGCTCCTCATAGAGCGAAAAATGCTCCTCCGCCTGGGCGCGATCTTCCGGGCTCAAAGCGTCCGGATCGAAGCCGAAATCGAGGTCGACGAAGGAGACGCAGAGCTCGGGATGGTTGGCGGAACAGTGGTAGCATTCACGGTTGTTCTCGATCGTGAGCTTCCAGTTGCCTTGTTCGATGACATCGGATTCATACGCGACCTTGGCGTTGGCGATATCGTAGGGAGCAAGTCGTTCTGCCATGACCCCGACGAGACGCTCAATATCTTCGGGCGGATCGTTCGAAAGGCAGACATAAACAAGGCCGCCAACCGACTTGAAGATCACGGGCTTGAGGCTGCGGCATTCCTTGTCGAAGCTCTTGCCCATATGGGGCGCATAGCTCAGTTCACCGGAAAGCTCATAGGTCCAGGTGTGGTAGGGACAGACAAGCTTCGAAACGATCGTCTTGCCTGGATCGAGCAGTCGGGCGCCTCGGTGGCGGCAGACATTGTGCATGACGCGGATCCCGCCGTCATCGTCGCGCAGGAGGATGAGGCTGGTCTTGCCAATATCGACGACGGTTGCATCGCCCGGCTCCGGTACATCGCATTCAAGCCCAATGCAGATCCAGTGCCGGCGGAAAAAGACCTCCAGATCCGCCTCGAAGACATCCTCTCGCGTGTAGAGACCGGCGGGAAGCGAATGGCCCTCCGCTCTTGCATCAAGCAGCGATGATATGGGAGAAGCAAATGTCTGCAGCATAATTCCACCTTATGTTCCGATCGGAAGCTCGACGGGCTCCACAAAGAGGATCGCTCAGGCGCGGCAGTCGCTCAACGGCACAAATATGCGCGTTTCACATTACCAAATGTAATGGATCCAAGATGGTCAACCTGAGGAAGAAACTACCGCCGCTCACCGCGCTGACGGCCTTTGAGGCAGCGGCTCGATTGTCGAGCTTCACACGGGCCGCGACGGAACTCGGCGTGACGCAGGCGGCTATAAGCAGACAGATCCATTTGCTCGAAGAGGACTTTGGGTTCCCCTTGTTTCGGCGGCTTCATCGCAAGATCGAACTGACTGATAAAGGCCGGCTGCTTTCCGCAGCGGCCGGCGACGCGTTCAATCTTATTGCCGACACCGTTGCGGATCTTCGGTCGGAGGGAGCAGATGACGAGCTGGCAATTGCAGCGACCATCTCCTTTTCACATTTCTGGCTGCTGCCAAGGATCGCTGCCTTTTCTCGAGCCTATCCCGAAATCAAGCTTCGCATCATCACACAAGATGCCCGAACGAGCATCGAGGCTAGCGATGTGGACCTGGCGATCCGCTACGGGACCGGCACCTGGCCGGACGGCCAGGCGGAGTTCTTGTTCGAGGACGAGGTTTTCCCGATTTGCAGTGCAGATTATCTGGCCACGGCGGATCCGATCCGCACGCCGGGAGACCTCATCAATCATCCGCTGATTACGAGCGATATTGATGACCCGACATGGACGGGCTGGGATGAATGGCTTGCAGCATTTTCCGTAAAGGCGCCGAAACGCGCCCGCGGCCTGCGATGCAGCTTCTATACGGAAGCCATTTATGCGGCGATGAACGGGCAAGGCATTGCGCTCGGTTGGAATCGCCTTGTCTCCGACCTTATTCGGCAAACTCGTTTGGTCCGCCTTACCGAAGCCTCCATTCGCACCAGGGCGGCATATTTTGTCGTGGTGCCGGCGAGAAGACCGAAAAAGGAAAGCGGGCGGCTGTTCATCGAGTGGCTGCGCGAGGTCTCTGCAATCGCTGAATGAGAAATCGTCCGTAACTTGCGGTCGCGGGGGACCAATTTAGCGCTTCCCGCCACTCTTCTTTTTTAGACACTGAGCGACGGCCGTCTGCTGATCGCTAAATGCTCCTCGACGGCGGGCCGAGGCCGCTCCGGAATAAAACATGCGCCTTCTTCTTTTGGTGCGAACCGCTGCGCTTGCCGAGCACATAAGACCTTTGCCGGCTGCCATCGGACTGAGGTCCTATGGCAGAACCTCTCGCGTTGACTAAGTTCGTCGAAGGGATTCGATCTGTTGATGATCGGTGGCACCTGCATGGTGCCGAGCCCGTTTGGCCCGTTAGGGGTCGAATACCGATCACTTTGACGCTGTAGGTGGGAAATTATGAAGAAAATAGGTGCAGTACTCTTGGCCGCCGGTACGGCGCTATCGGCGGTGTCGGCGCAGGCGGCGCCGATGTTCTCTGTTTCCGCTGGGCAGACGACTTCCCAGCCGGTCGATTTGATCCATCATAAGCCAGGTCATTACGGCGGACCGCCGCACAAGCGCGGCTACGACGTCTACCGTTACGGCGGCAACCGTTACAATGCGGCTCCACGCTACGGCTACTACAATGGCTATGAGGGTTACCGGTACCGCCGCGACGGGTACCGTCGTCACAGTGATGGATGGTGGTATCCCCTGGCCG
This sequence comes from Ensifer sp. ENS03, assembly GCF_014852035.1. Taxonomy (NCBI): domain Bacteria; kingdom Pseudomonadati; phylum Pseudomonadota; class Alphaproteobacteria; order Hyphomicrobiales; family Rhizobiaceae; genus Ensifer; species Ensifer sp. ENS03. The sequence goes on from NZ_JACVAV010000006.1 coordinate 129,463, forward strand.
CATTCGGGACAGGAGTGATCATCGGTGGCGCGATCGCCTCACCGCCTCGGCGGGTCTATTCCAACGCGCCGTCGTCGCATGTCGAATGGTGCTATGACCGCTATCGTTCATACCGTGCCTACGACAACTCCTTCCAACCCTATTATGGGCCGCGCCAGGAATGTGTGTCGCCGTACTACTGACCAGCGAGGCGCCCGGTTGCGAGAATGCGTCGGGTCGCTTCGATGCTCTCCGACACCGTGGTGGTCGCTGCTTCAGCCGCGTTTCTTGAAGTGGCGGCCCAGAATTTGGGGGATCATGCCGCCTGCTAGGAGGGGCTCTACTTCTTGCCCCGTCTCCACGGCTGCTCGGGCCGTCAATTGCTGGCTTTCACCTTGCCGCTCGATTTCGCCCGCGGTGGCGGCGGCTTTATCCGCATCCGCATCGGCCCGGGTGTTTGGCATCCCGCGTGACCGTTAGAAATGGGCTCGAAGCGCCCTCTTATGCGACGACAATCGGGACTTTGGTCGGCGACGCCTTGACCCGGTTGTAGAGATCGACAACGTCCTGGTTGATCATGCGTACGCAACCGGAAGATGCCTGTGTGCCGATGGTCCACCACTCCGGTGAGCCATGCACGCGATAGCCGGTGTCTTGGCCGTCTTTGAAGATATAGTGTGCCCGGGCTCCGAGCGGGTTGTCGAGGCCACCCGGCTGGCCGCCCGTCCATTTCACCAGCTCCGGCTTGCGCGCAATCATCTCTTTGGGCGGCGTCCAGATCGGCCACACCTTCGTATACTGGATCTCTGCCCGCCCGCTCCACTCGAAGCCGGCCTTGCCGATGCCGACACCGTAGCGGACCGCTTCGCCACCTTCCTGCACCCAATATAGATGCCGCTCGCTAAGCCTCACCACGATCGTGCCCGGCGCCTCGCCGGTAGGGTCGCGAACGATCTGACGACGGAATTCCGGTTTGACTTTCTGGAATGGGATTGCCGGGATGACGAAGCCATTGTCGGTCAGCGAGGCATACATCGTGCTGTTGTCGGTGATGTTGCTGTCGACACTGATCGGTGGGATTGCCCCGGTCGACATATAGTCAACGCCCGCAGTCGACATCCGACTGGACGGCTCGAGCGATGGGAGTTCCAGGGACTGCGAGCAGCCGGAGGCACCAAGCAGGGTCATGACGCCGAGGTTCGAAAGCAGGGCACGGCGGGTGACGAGGTAGCCGGGTTCCGAATTGGTCGCGCCGGAAGTGAGCTTCTGATCTTGCGGGTTACGCATGCACTTTTACCCTAGACGAACGTCGGCATCATGCCTCCGGATCGGCGCAGTTTCACGATTCGTGGTTAAAAAGAAGTGAAAGCGTCCCCCGCCGCGCCGCTTGCGTTTCCTTCGGAAGCAAGTTAAATACTGAACTACATGGTTCAGTATTATAATGCCCCTCTCGATCTCTCGTTCGCGGCGCTGTCCGATGCGACCCGTCGCGGGATCATCGATCTACTTGGGCAAGGGGACGCGTCGATCACCAGTCTGGCGGACAAGTTCCAGATGACACTGACCGGCATGAAGAAGCACGTCCAGGTTCTCGAACGGGCGGGGCTCGTCGTCACGCAGAAGGTCGGACGGGTGAGAACCTGCAAGCTTGGGAAACGTGGCCTTGAGGCGGAGGCCGAGTGGATCGAGGCGCATCGCAAACTCTTCGAGGCCCGCTTCGCAGCACTGGACGAGATCATCAGCGAACTGAAACGGGAGGTAAGCGATGAATGAGCAAGTCAACAAAGCCGCTGGTGCGCAGAACCGCACGTCAGTCGAGCGCAAAGGGGACCGCGAACTCGTCGTAACGCGGACATTCAATGCGCCGCCGAGCATGGTCTACCAGGCGTGGAGCCAGCCCGAGCTGTTCCAGCGCTGGTGGGTGCCAAAATCGGCACCTGGCGTTTCGCTCGTATCGTGCCAGATGGACGTGCGTACGGGCGGCAGGTATCGGCTGGAATTCGGCGCCGGCGGTTCGGACACCATGGCCTTTTATGGCAAGTATCTTGAGGTGGTGCCGAACGAGCGCATAGTCTGGACCAACGATGAGGGCGAAGAGGGCGCAATCACGACCGTGACCTTTAAGGACGAGGGCGGCAGAACGTCGCTGACTTTCCACGAAGTCTATCCGTCCAAGGAAGCGCTTGAGGAAGCACTGCAGAGCGGGGCGGCCGCATTGCCCGAGCAGTTGGATCAGCTCGACGAATTGCTTTCCAGCACCGGCGAGTAGCACAGATCGGGAAACGCTCCCCGGTAGACGTCTGGTCCTTTGACGCGGACTTCACGGCCGTTGGGGGGCTGGGGCAAAGGCGCATAGCTGGCGAGGGCGGCTAGAGTATCTCAGTCAACTCGAACAGCGGCAGCGCCAAGCAGACCGACAGAACGTGCCAGGGCTCGCCCTCGACCGTGGTTCCGTCACTCATTTCGCTCAGTGTTAGGTTCGGGGCGACGTCGGCGCATGCCTGCTCGAGCAGGGCGATTGCTTCTCGTGATGTCAGTCCGTCCGGATAGCGGACAGCGTATTTTCGGCGAGGATCTGCTTCGTTCAAGGTCATCTTTGCAAGGCTGTCCGCTGAGGTGATGGCGAAGGTATGCGAAGGATCAGAGCTACATCGTGCGGACGGGGAGTGCTTTCGATAGCCCTTCGTTGGTAGCGGCCGCAGTCAAAAAGGATAGGGCAGTCTCGCCGCCGCATTTGTGCTTCCAAAGCGTGTCGTGAAGGAATGGGGTCCCCCACTGTGGCGCTGCCGGTGACACAGCCTTCGATTTCTACCAGAAGCCCTGCTCAGCGGTGCGTAACCGTGAAGAAACCCGGATCAGGACGGGTCTGCCGAGCGTTGCTACAAGCCAGCGCGATTTCCAATCGAGGGCAATTTCACGTCTGGATCCTCGGGGGCTGACTGGAAACCTACCCGGCCCGCGAGTGGACGGTCGTTTCCGTTGCTGTTGCGCATGTTCCCCTCGTTCGGCACGTCAATGTTGATCTCACACGTTGGCCGGTCGCTCGCCCTGCTGAGCACGAAGTTGTCGCTCCGCTCGCATCATGGCTTGCGTCCCGATCTATGCGAAATCACAAGGCGTCCGGGTTCTTATCAGGTATATTCTAAAAACATGTCATACAGGTTTGACAGGTTGACTGATATCTGTCTAATCTAGCGCTAGACAAGTTGGTGTGGCCAAGCCGCGCCTTTCACATGCCGGAGGACCAATGATCATCACTGACGTCGAAGTGCGGGTTTTCCGCACGACCACGCGCCGCCATTCGGACAGCGCCGGTCACGCGCATCCAGGCCCGCCGCACCAGGTAGAGCAAGCTATGCTGACTGTTCGCACGGAGGACGGCCATGAGGGGCATTCCTTCACGGCGCCGGAAATCGTGCGGTCGCATGTCATCGACAAATTCGTCAAGAAAGTCCTGATTGGCCAGGACCACCGAGATCGCGAGCGGCTTTGGCAGGATCTTGCCCATTGGCAACGCGGATCGGCCGCGCAGTTGACGGATCGCACGCTCGCGGTGGTCGACTGCGCCCTTTGGGACCTCGCCGGGCGGAGTTTGAAGCAACCTGTATACAAGTTGGTGGGCGGCTATCGCGATAAGGTGTTGGCCTACGGTTCCATCATGTGCGGCGACGAACTGGAAGGGGGGCTCGCAACACCTGAAGACTATGGTCGCTTTGCCGAAGCTCTCGTCAAGCGCGGCTATAAGGGCATCAAGTTGCACACCTGGATGCCACCTGTCAGCTGGGCGCCGGATGTGAAAATGGACATCAAGGCCTGTGCGGCCGTGCGCGAAGCCGTCGGACCGAATATCCGCCTGATGATCGACGCCTTTCATTGGTACTCGCGCACGGATGCGCTCGAGTTGGGGCGGGGACTGGAAAAACTCGGCTTCGATTGGATCGAAGAGCCGATGGATGAGCAGTCGCTGTCTTCCTACAAGTGGCTGGCCGACAATCTCGATATCCCCGTCGTTGGTCCGGAAAGCGCTGGCGGCAAGCATTGGCACCGTGCCGAATGGATCAAGGCGGGCGCCTGCGACATCTTGCGGACCGGGGTGAATGACGTGGGCGGCATCACGCCGGCATTAAAAACGATGCATCTTGCCGAGGCCTTCGGGATGGAGTGCGAGGTACACGGCAATACGGCGATGAACTTGCATGTCGTCGCGGCGACGAAGAATTGCCGCTGGTACGAGCGCGGGCTGCTTCACCCGTTCCTCGAATACGACGACGGGCACGACTACCTAAAGTCATTGTCCGATCCAATGGATCGCGAGGGCTATGTCCATGTCCCAGCTCGGCCGGGGCTCGGCGAGGATATCAACTTCGAGTTCATCGAGAACAACCGCGTGCGGTGAGAAGCGGGGTATCTTTCATGAAAACCATTCTCGCTTTTGGAGACAGCCTGACGTGGGGAGCGGATCCGCAGACCGGGCTACGCCATCCGCCTGAAGGCCGCTGGCCCGAGGTGCTCTCGCGTGAACTCAACGGTGCGGCAAAGGTCATTCCCGAAGGACTTGGTGGCCGCACAACCTGCTATGACGACCATGGTGGACCGGCGTGCCGCAATGGGGCCAAGGCGCTGCAAGTGGCGCTCGCAAGCCACATGCCGCTCGACCTCATCATCGTGATGCTCGGTACAAATGACATCAAGCCCGTGCATGGCGGGCGGGCGGAGGGAGCGGTCTCCGGCGTGCGCCGGTTGGCGCAAATCATCGACACTTTTCCCTACAAGCCAAGTGGTGCGAGGCCAAAAATGCTGATCGTCGCCCCTCCACCCTGTTGCGCCGGTCCGGGCGGGGTGCCAGCGGCGGGACGCAGCATTGCTGAATCAGAGCGGCTTTCTCCGCTCTACCGCAAGCTCGCAGATGAACTTGGACACGCCTTCTTTGATGCCGGCTCTGTCGCACACGCCTCGCGGGTCGATGGGGTCCATCTGGAAGCCGCTGCCACGGCGGCGATTGGCCGGGCGCTCGCAGCACCCGTTGCCGAAATTCTTGGCTGATCTGTCCTGGTGCCTGTGGAGGAACAGGTGGGGCAGAACTTGTAACCGGAAGGCCGAACTCCCGCATGGGCGGCCGCAATAGGAGGAAACATGAAACGCTTTCTAGCAACGGTCGCGTTCGGCGCGCTTCTCATCGCTTCAACGCCACACGGCGTGTTCGCCGAAACTCCGGAAGATCAACTCGTCGTCGCAACGACAATGAGCAACATCCTGACGCTCGATCCCGCTGCCATCACTGGCCGCGAGACCGTACAGGTCCTCAACAACATTTACGATACGCTGGTCATCCTTTCGCCGAAGGACCGCAGTGTCCAGCCACGCCTTGCCGAGCGCTGGGAGGTCTCCGCCGATCGCAATTCAATTCGTTTTCACCTGCGTAGCGATGCGAAATTTGCGTCGGGCAATCCCGTCACGGCTCAGGATGTTGCCTGGAGCCTGAAGCGCCTGCTTGCGCGTAATCTCGCGCAGTCTTCTTTCCTGAAAACAAGGGGCTTCACGCTCGAAGAAGCCGACAAAGCCTTCGTCGCCGAAGACGACCACACCTTCGTTATCAATCTTCCGAAACCCGACGACCCGAACCTGCTGCTGATGATCCTTGCGCAGAACGGACCTGGCTCCATCTTCGACAGCAAGACGGTTCTCGAAAACGAGAAGGACGGCGATCTTGGCGCCGCCTGGCTGACCCTGAACTCCGCCGGTTCCGGCCCCTTCACGCTCACGCAGTGGAAATCGAACGAGTACATCATCCTCACGCGCAACGACGACTACTGGGGTGAAAAGGCCGCAATGAAGCGGGTGCTGATGCGCCATCTGCCGGAATCGCAGTCGCAGCGGCTGCTTCTGGAAAAAGGCGACATTGACGTTGCCTATTCCTTGCAGGCGCCGGACCTGAAGTCGCTCGAGGCCGATGAGGCGATCGCCATCGCATCGACACCAGGCTCGGGTTTTTACTACCTCAGCGTCTCGATGAAGGATGAGCGCTTCGCCAACAAGAAAGTGCGTGAAGCACTGCGCTACCTGATCGATTACGAGGGTCTCGACAAGGCTGTCATGCCCTACTACGGCAAGCTGCATCAGCGGCCCTTGTCGACAGGCGTCCTCGGCGCGCTGCCGGACGAAGGCTACAAACTGGATGTGGCCAAGGCAAAGGCGCTGCTTGCCGAGGCAGGCTACCCGGACGGCTTTAAGACGACGTTGCGTGTGCTGTCTGAAGATCCTTTCATGAAGGCTGCGACGGCCATCCAGAACACGCTTGCCCAGGCTGGCATCCAGGCGGAGCTCATCAGCGGTTCGGGCGACCAGATCTACGGCGCGATGCGTGAACGGAACTTTGAACTGCTTCTCGGCCGCGGCGGCGGTGGCCAGCAGCCGCACCCCGACAACAATTTACGCTCTATCGCCTACAATCCCGACAATTCGGACGATGCCAAGCTCACCAACTATCAGAGCTGGCGCACCAGCTTCTATGACGAGAAGCTGAACAAGATGATCGAAGAGGCCCTGGTTGAGCGCGACCAGGCCAAGCAGGCCAAGCTCTACGAGGGCGTGCAGCAGTACATGGACGAGGTCGTCATGTCGATCCAACCCTTCTCGGAAGTGGTCGACACGGCCGCGTACCGCAGCGATGTGAAAGGGATGATCGTCAGCCCCTGGCTCTCGCGCTTCGAAGGTGTCACCAAGGAGCGGTGACCGGCTCCGGGAATTTAATGAAATGAAGGAAAGAAGGCGCATTTGACCATGCGCCTTCTTTTTGCATTGAAAAGTGCCGTGGGCCGGGCGCCAACGCGTTGCCGAACGACATCGGCAACGTCCCCGTGGCTGCCATCGCTCGGTTCTCTCGCTTGAAGCCGAAGTATTCCTCATCTTTGCCGGTTTGCGTGGTTACCCACTCATCGCGCTCGCCTCGCGAAGACCTTCATCACCGGTACGTCTGGGGAGGGGCAGCGATTGGCAAGCGTGCCGCGGCCAGGTTCATGAGCCCGAGCTGCACGCGCCGAAAAGGTCGCAGGCGTGCTCCCGGGATCATTGGCAAGCTCAGACACCCGATAGTCCTCAACCGGGGCCATCAGGCAAGGAAAAGCCCGGCACAGGACCGGGCGAGTTGGGGAGGAGGAGTCTTCTTTTGGGAGGAGATGCGGCTTGCTCAGTGCGAGCCTTCGTACTCCAGCGAGGCGCCGATCAGCTCACGCGCGTAAGCGTGGGTTGCCTGGTTGCCGGGGATCGCCTCGCGCGGCAGCACTTCGGTGATTTCTCCGCGCAACATGACCGCGAAACGGTCGCACATATGGTCCACGACGGCCAGATCGTGCGTCACCATGATGTAGGTGAAGCCGCGCTCCTCACGCAGACGCTGAAGCAGGTTGAGGATTTCCGCCTGCACCGAAACATCGAGCGCCGACGTCGGCTCGTCTAGGAGCAGCAGGGAAGGTTCGAGGATCAGCGCCCGCGCGATCGCAACACGCTGGCGCTGGCCGCCCGAGAGCTGGTGGGGGAAGCGATCGAGAAAGGAGACCGGCAGCCCCACATCCGTGATTGCCTTGCGTATGCGCTCCTCCCGGTCGCCGAGCTTGTGGATGACGAGAGGCTCGTTCAGCACCGTGCGAACCGATTGGCGTGGATGCAGCGAACCGTAGGGATCCTGGAAGACCATCTGCAGCGTGCGGCAACGCTCAATCAGCGGCATGTCACGCACCGACCTGCCGCCGATCAGTACGTCGCCGGTCCAGATGTCGGTCAGCATAGAGATGCAACGCAGGACCGTGGACTTGCCTGATCCGCTTTCGCCGACGAGGCCGAAGCATTCGCCCGGCGCCACGGAGAAGGTGACGGTTGGCAACACCTTGACCGCGGTGGGACCGCTACCGAAGGTGATAGAGACATCGCGAACTTCGATAGAGACGGACATCAGGCTTTCTCCTCCAGCCATTCGGGACGGCGATCGAGCACGCGGAGCGGTGCGCGTGGGCCGCCGATCCGCGGCTGAGCTGCCAGCAGGCCACGGGTGTAGGGATGTTGGGCCTTGTCGAGATCGCGGGCGGCCAGCGTTTCAACGATACGGCCGGCATACATGATGAGTACGCGATCGCAGAAATTGCGTACAAGGTTCAAATCGTGACTGATCATGATGAGCCCGATGCCGCGATCCCGCACCAGCCCATCGAGAATGTTCAACACCTGAAGTCGCACCGTGACGTCGAGTGCGGAGGTCGGTTCGTCGGCGATGACGAGCTCGGGATCGGCAAGCAGCATCATGGCAATCATCACGCGCTGCCCCATGCCGCCGGATATCTCGTGCGGATACTGGTCATAAACGCGCTCCGGGTCGCGGATCTTGACTGCCGACAGCATGGCGAGCGCCTTTTCACGCGCCTCCGCCTTGGTGCAATTGAAATGCCGCAGATAGGTTTCCGCCACCTGGTCACCGACCCGGCGAATAGGGTTCAAAGAAAATTTCGGATCCTGAAGGATCATGGACATGCGCCGGCCGCGAACCTTGAGCAGTTCCTTTTCCGAAAGGGCTGTCAGATCAAGCTCGGCAAAGCGCAGCGTGTCGGCGGTAATCGTGGCGCCCGGCAGAAGTCGCAGCAAGGCCCGTCCGACCGTCGATTTGCCGGAACCGGACTCGCCAACGATGCCAAGGCGTTCGCGGCCGAGGGTGAAGGACACGCCGCGCACGGCATCGGTCGCTGCGCCGCCATAGCGGATGCGGAGGTTTTCGACCTGAAGAATGTCTTGGCTCATCGGTCTACCTCCGGTTCATCTGCTTCGGATCGAGCGCATCGCGCAGCCCGTCGCCGAGAAGGTTGAAAGCGAGACTGACCGAAAGAATGGCGACACCCGGGAAGGTGACGAGCCACCAGCTGTCCAGCATGTACTTGCGGCCTGTCGCAATCATCGCGCCCCATTCCGGCAGCGGAGGTTGGGCGCCGAGCCCCAGAAAACCGAGACCGGCAGCCGTCAGGATAACGGTCGCCATGTTCAGTGTCAGGCGAATGAGCACCGAGGGCAGGCACATGGGCATGATCGACTTGACGATGATGCGTGTGGCCGATGCGCCCTGGAGCCTGGCTGCCGAGATGTAGTCCGCCTTGCGAAAGGTCATTGCCTCTGCGCGCGCGAGGCGTGCGATCGGTGGCCAAGAGGTCAGCGCAATCGCGATAATGGCGTTGTTCAGGCTTGGACCCAGCGCTGCAACGAAGGCGAGCGAAAGAATGAGGCTCGGGAAGGAGAGAAAGATGTCCGTGATACGCATCATCACGGTATCGACCTTCCCGCCGAGATAGCCGGCAGTCGTGCCGATGACGAGCCCGATTGGGCCAACGACAATCGAGACGAGGAAGATAATCGTAAGCGTGATACGCGAGCCCCAGACCAGGCGGCTGAAGATGTCACGACCAAGCTCGTCGGTGCCGAACAGATGTCCATTTCCAGGCGCCTGCAGCGTGTTTGCGAGGTTCTGGGCATAGGGGTCATGGGTGGCAATCAGCGGCGCGAAGGTTGCGACAAGGACGAGCAGCACCAGGACCGCAAGACCGAAGGTCGAGGTTGGGCTCTTCAACAGGAAGCGCACGATGTTCTTGAGTGCGTAAAGCGGAGCCGGCAAGCGGAACGCAGTTTCGGCTTGGGTGGTCATCAGCGTGTCCTCGGGTCGAAGATGCGATAGAGAACGTCGGACAGAAGATTGAGGGCGATAAAGATGATCCCGACGATCAGGACGCAGGTCATGACGGCGTTCATGTCGCCGGTAATGAGGTTATTGGTGAGATATTGGCCAAAGCCCGGCCACGCGAAGACCGTCTCGATCAGCACGGCGCCTTCGAGCAGCGAGCCATAGGCAAGCGCAATGATGGTGACCAGTTGCACCCGAATGTTGATGAAGGCGTGCTGCCAGATCGTCTGGCTGCGAGAAAGGCCTTTGACGCGCGCCGTCGTGACATATTCCTGACCGAGCTGATCCAGCATGAAGCTGCGGGTCATGCGCGTGATATAGGCGGACGAGGAGTAGCCAAGCAGCGACGCCGGCAGGATGATGTGGTTGACGGCCGACCAAAACACATCCATTTCGCCGGCGATCAGGCTATCGATCAGCAGGAATCCGGTCCGCTCCTCGACAAGGCCAATATAGAACTGGTCCATGCGTCCGCTGCCGCCGACGAGGCCGAGATAAGCATAAAAGACGATAAGCGCGATCATGCCGGTCCAGAAGATCGGCATGGAGTGCCCGAACAGGCTGAAGACGCGCACGACATGGTCGGGCCAGCGGTCCTTGTTGACGGCAGCAAGCACTCCGAGCGGAACGCCGAGGCCGGCTCCGATGAGGATTGCGAAGGTCGCAAGCTCGATCGTTGCCGGCATCACGTGCAGGATATCCTGAATGACCGGCTGGCCCGTGCGGATGGAGGTTCCGAAGTTGCCGGTGAAAACGTCTCCAAGATAGTAGGCGAATTGTTCCCAAAGAGGTCGATCAAGCCCGAGCGAACGATAGACCTGTTCGTAGGTCTCGCGGGTTGCGTCCTCCCCGACGATCGCGCGGACCGGATCGGCAGGCATAAGGCGGCCGATGAAGAACGTCAGGAGCAGAAGGCCGAGCAACGTGACCGCAATGGTCCCGACCTGCCCGGCCACGCCGTGGAAGCGTAGGCGACGAATTGACATGGTTCCTCCATTTGTCAGTCGCCTGCGGTGAGGCGTTACAGGCTCCAATCCTGTATGACAACTTTCGCTAAACCTGTCACAGGTTATGTCGAGTGTCAAGCAGAGCTGACGGAGAGGAAGTCATCTCTGCGGGGCGTGAAGCAGTCGATGAGCTCTCCTGCCTCCAGGCATTCGCAGCCATGTTCCGTGTTTCCGGGGATTACGAGGCTGTCGCCAGTCCTCAATTCATAGGTCTGGCCATTGCGAAAGAAGCGGAATTTGCCGCGCGCCACATAGGTCGATTGCACGTGCGGGTGGCGGTGGAGCTTGCCTTTTGCACCGTTTTCGAAGCGAAAGGAGACGACCATGAGCTCAGGCGAATCTGAAAGCACCTGGCGGGTGACGCCGGTATCGGTCGAAATCGTGGGGAAAGTAGGAAGAGACATGCGGACCTCATAGATGATGTATGACAACATCACCATACATGTCCTTTTGCCTGTATGACAACTCTGCGCGTCTATTAAATTGCGTCGGGGCTCATGGTGCGGGAACGCAAGAGCGCGTTGTACCGATCAAGGCTTCCCCGCAAGTGGGCGCGCATGCGCTCGCGCGCCGCTTCAGCATTGCCTTCGATGATTGCCTCAACGATCTGGCCATGCTCTTCCTGAAGATGGAGGTTGTAGTCCTTCGGGCGCGACCCCGGCGCAGATCCCTGCAACTCGCCGCGCGGAATGATGCCAGTACGGATCAGTTGGAGAAACTCCGGGAAACGCCGGTTTTGCGTGGCTTCCGCAATCGCCAGGTGAAGCTCGAAATCCGCATCGCGCGTAGGATTGCCAGTTGCCAGGCACTCGCCAACACGATGATGGGCCTCAAGGATGGTTTCGATCTGGGCGGGTGAACGGCGCGCGGCCGCCAGCCCTGCCGATTCCACCTCGAAAACCGTCCGAAGTTCAAGAAGCTCTATGACCGACGAAATCCGCTCGGTCTTCAAATCCTTGAAAGGCTGCTCCTTTTCCGGCTTTGTCTCAAGGGCAAATATGCCGGCGCCCTTGCGCGCTTCGACCAGCCCGTCGGCGCGAAGGATGGCAATCGCTTCCCTTACGACTGTGCGGCTGACGGAATACTCGCGCGTCAGAGCGCTTTCGCTCGGAAGCCGGTCGCCGGGGCGAAACACGCCTTCCGCCAGATCGCGACGCAGCGCGGCGCTGATTTTTGCCGCAAGCGACGTGCCACGCTCCATAGTGTTTACGGCTTCCATTTACGTCCCAACATGCTCAAACCTGTCTGGCATGTTAGTCGTAATCTGTTCGAATGCAAGTGCGGCTCTCTCAACCAGTGCTAGCGCAAGGTTCGCAGCATGGAGCGATATCGTGTCTGGCTGTTCTTCAGGTGATCGCGCATGGCCGCGCGAGCCTGTTCCTCATCCCCGCTTTGGACCGCGTCGAGTATCGCCTCGTGTTCATCGAGAAGCCGGCGCATCTCGACGGAGGGAAGGGCGGCTTCCTCTCCCTCGCGGGCGACCGCACGGCGCGGGATGACAGCCGGCCCGAGCACATGGAGAAACTCGGCAAACCTTGGATTGTTCGTCGCTTCGGCAATGGCGAGATGAAAAGCAAAATCGGTTTCGGCGGTCGGCTCACCACTTTCGGCGCGGATGCGAAATGCTTCGAACGCTTCGATAATTTTGCCTTCCTGTCCCGGGGAGCGGCGAAGCGCGGCCAACCCGGCCGCATCGCCTTCGACTGCCGTTCTGATTTCCAGCATCTCGATCAATGATGAGACGCGGGCGAGATCGACGTTGTGAAACGAATTTCTTGCGGCCGGGGCAGGCTCCAGCACGAAAACGCCGACGCCATGTCGTGCCTCGACCAATCCGTCGGAACGCAGTGCTGCAATCGCTTCTCTTACGACAGTGCGGCTGACGTTAAATTCCTTGGTCAGTTGCGCCTCTGATGGCAGGCGGTCGCCGGGCCGGTAGCGGCCCTCGGCGATATGGGAGCGCAGAACGTCGGTAACCTTTGCCACCAGGGTCCTGGGCTGCGGGGCGTTCGTATCGGAAGCAGTCGCTATCGTCATGTGGTTGCCCGGTTCCAGGATGTGGCGGCACCTGCCGCTTTATCTCTGGATACGCCAAAGATGGCGGACGAGGCAATCGCTCCTCAATCCGATAGCAAATCAGCAGGCAAAAGCCCGTCAGGTACATTCTGATAGGATACGGGCCTCAGAAACCTGCGGATCGCCATAGTTCCGACCGAGGTCGCGCCGAAATTCGTAGAGGCCGGATAGGGCCCGCCATGAACCATGGCGTCGCAGACTTCCACGCCCGTGGGAAATCCGTTCACGAGAAGACGGCCGGCCTTGCGCTCCAGGATCGGCATAAGTTGGCGTGCAAGATCGGTGTCTCCGTCGTTGAGATGAAGAGTTGCAGTCAGCTGGCCATCGAAACTCCTGGCGACGACGACCAGTTCTTCAATGCTTTCGGCCGTGACGATGAGGCCGAGCGGGCCGAAGACTTCTTCTGAAAGCGTATGGTTGGCGAGCCAGTCCCGTGCAGAGACGAGGAAGAGATTGGGTGTGACGTTGCGCCGATCGCAGCTGGATGTGAAGACGTCGCGAACGCCGCGGCCTGAGGCAATGCGATTGCGCCCATCGCGATACGCTTTGGCAATTCCATCCGTCAACATCACTTGTGCGCCGATCTGCGAAAGCGCCGCACGCACGCTTTCCGCAAACGCTGGCGCCTCGCCTGCTGCGATCACGGCAATGCCTGGATTGGTGCAGAATTGTCCGGCGCCCATCGTCAACGAGCTTGCCCAACCCTTGGCGATTTCCTCGCAGCGGACCTTGCCGGCTTCGGGCAGGATGAACATCGGGTTGACCGAACCCAGTTCGCCGAAGAAGGGGATTGGTTCCGGGCGCTTCGCACATAGGTCGAAAAGCGCGCGGCCACCCGCAAGCGAGCCGGTAAAGCCGACGGCCTTGATGAGGGGATGTGTAACGAGGCCAGTGCCGACGTCCCGGCGACCGCCCTGGATGAGTGAGAATACGCCGGGGTGAAGCCCTTGCTTCCTGATCGCTGCGTGGGCAGCCTCGGCAACCACTTCGCTCGTCCCAGGATGGGCTGAATGGCCCTTCACGATGACCGGGCACCCGGCGGCAAGAGCCGACGCGGTATCGCCGCCCATTGTCGAGAAAGCCAGCGGAAAATTGGAGGCCCCGAACACCGCAACCGGACCGACAGGTCGCTGAAGCAGTCGGATGTCGGGGCGCGGGAGGGGCTTTCTGTCCGGCAGCGCTTCATCGTGGCGTCTGTCGAGATAGTCGCCCTTTCCGAGATGGGCTGCAAAAAGTCGGAGCTGGCCGGTGGTGCGTCCACGTTCTCCTTCTAGCCGGGCGGGCGGCAGACCGCTTTCTGCACTGCCGATCTCGGTAATGGCCGCCCCGCGGCTTTCTATCTCATCGGCAATCGTTTCTAGAAATGCCGCGCGCTCTTTCCGGCTTGAATGGCCATAAGACCAGAAGGCATCCTCGGCCGATTTTGCGGCCCTGTCGACCAGATCCGGCGTGCCGACGGAAAAGTCAAACGCGGCGCCATGGGCCGGTTCGCTGCTGAATGTCTGCTCGGTCGCGATCCACTCGCCCGCAACCAGGTGTTTGCCGTGAGGGGTGAAGGTCATTGTCACTCCTTGAAGATAGGATTGTCGGTAAAGGCACCGCCTTGAAAGCGCGCCATTGATTTGTCGAGGGTTGGTTTAGCCACGTTCGTTTCGATTTTCTCGCGCCAGGCCTCGGCGTTGTCTTTCGCCCTCCAGCCGAGCCAAGTCAGATGCGAATTGTCCCACCAGCAGCTGTCGTTTGCTGAAACGCCCCAAATGACCGGGCAACCAAGCACTGGGGAGCGGAAAGCGGCTTCGATCAGCGATGCGAAATCGCCATGAGAAAACCAGGTCGACAGCATCCGATGGTCCATCGGCTCAGTTGTACAGGAGCCGATGCGCACCAGTGCTGTCTCCTGTCCGAACTTGTCGAAGTACAGGCGGGCGAGCGATTCACCGAAGCATTTGGACACACCATAGAGCCCGTCGGGGCGAAACGGTGCATCGGGCCCAAGTCGATCAGTCTGCGGATAGTAGCCGATCGTGTGGTTTGAACTTGCAAAGATGATGCGGGGCAAGCCATGGGCGCGGGCGGCCTCGTAGAGATTGTAGAGGCCGACGATGTTGCCGGTGACAACCTGGTCGAACGGGCGTTCGACGGAGATCCCGCCCAGATGCACGATACCGTCGCAGCCCGCCACCATCGCGTCGACGGCCCATGGTTCGGCGAGATCGCAGTGCATCCATTCCTCGTTGGGGCCGGTGACATCAGCCGGTGCGATGTCGCCAAGACGGATTGTTTCGGCAAGCAACGCCAGTCGCGGTCGCAAGGCGCGGCCAAGCGCGCCAGCCGCGCCCGTGATCAGGAGGCGTTTCATTCGGGTCTTGACCTTGAACACGTTATCATACAATACGGACTTACATGTATTATCTCTTGTTCGCAATACCTCAAAGGAGGACCGAATGCTGACCGTCGAAACAAGGCAGGCCGTTAATCCGGACTATGCGCGAGCGCTCGATACAGAAGGCCTGCGTAAGCATTTCCTGGCGCAGGATATGTTCCGGCCCGGTGAGATCCGGCTGGTCTACACGCACTACGATCGCTTCGTTATGGGAGGTGCCGTTCCTAACGGTGCTGCGCTGACGCTCGATCGGGTCGAGGAAACGAAGACGCCGTCCTTCCTTGACCGGCGCGAAATGGGTGTCGTGAACATCGGTGAGGCCGGTACGGTGACAGCCGGTGATGAGATATACGCGCTCAACCGCGGCGATGTGCTCTATCTCGGGGCCGGTTCTGGTGCGGTGACGTTTGCCGGACGCGGACGTTTCTACATCGTCTCCTGCCCGGCGCACCGCAGCCTGCCGGCGCGGCTTGTGACACTCGGTGAAAGCAACGAGGTCAAGCTTGGCGCGATGGAAACCTCCAACAAGCGGACCATCAATCAGTTCATCCACCCGCTCGTGATGGAAAGCTGCCAGCTCGTGCTCGGCTACACAACGCTCGAAGACGGCTCCGTTTGGAACACGATCCCCTCCCACGTGCATGATCGCCGCATGGAGGCCTATCTCTATTTCGGTATGGACGAAAAATCTCGCGTGCTCCATCTGATGGGTGAGCCACAGCAGACGAGGCATCTGTTTATCGCCAACGAGGAAGGCGCGATCTCGCCGCCATGGTCGATCCACTCGGGCGCGGGCATCGGCTCTTATACCTTCATCTGGGCGATGGCCGGCGACAACGTCGATTACACGGATATGGATTTCATTCAACCGGCGGATCTGCGATGAAAAATCTCTTTTCTCTTGAAGGACATAAGGCTCTCGTCACAGGGGCGAATACTGGTCTTGGCCAAGCGATCGCAGTTGGCCTGGCTCAGGCGGGCGCTGAGGTTGTCTGCGCCGCGCGCAGGGCGCCCGACGAGACCCTTGCGCTCATCGACAAGGTCGGGGGAAGGGCGACTGCACTGGCGCTTGATTTCGCCAATCCGATGGCGGCAACCGGAGTATTTGCCGGTGCGGAATTCGACATTCTCGTCAACAACGCCGGAATCATCCGTCGCGCTGACGCGGTTGATTTTTCCGAAGCTGATTGGGATGCAGTCATGGATGTTAACCTCAAGGCACTGTTCTTCACGACCCAGGCTTTTGCCAAGGAGCTGCTTGCGAAGGGCATGTCCGGCAAGGTGGTCAACATCGCGTCGCTGCTTTCCTTCCAGGGCGGAATTCGCGTACCGTCCTACACCGCCGCCAAGCATGGCGTTGTGGGCGTCACGAAGCTTCTCGCCAACGAATGGGCGTCAAAAGGCATCAACGTCAATGCGGTTGCGCCCGGCTATATCGAGACCAACAACACCGAGGCTCTAAGGGCGGATCCTGAACGTAGCAAGGCAATACTCGAGCGGATTCCGGCGGGCCGCTGGGGGCGCTCCGAAGACATTGCGGGTGCGACCGTGTTTCTGTCTTCGGCGGCTGCGAACTACATCCATGGTGCGGTGTTGAATGTCGATGGCGGTTGGCTGGCGCGCTAAAATAACTTGTATGATGAGTTGTATGATGACTATTGACATTGGTGTGATATCCCGATTATCTGGGGCTATCAACCATAGAGGAAATCAACGTTATGAACCCTGAGCAGATCAAGGCCGCGCTTGGATCGGGCCTGCTTTCGTTCCCGGTGACGCATTTCGATGCGGAGGGTCGGTTTGCGCCGGACAGCTATCGGGCGCATGTCGAGTGGCTGGCCGGCTACAAGGCCCCGGTTCTGTTTGCGGCCGGTGGCACCGGCGAGTTCTTTTCGCTGAAGCCGGACGAGATCCCCGGCATCGTCAGGGCGGCCAAGGACGTTTCCGGCGACACGGCGATCGTATCGGGCTGCGGCTATGGCACGGAGATGGCGGTCGACATCGCCCGTTCGGTCGAGCGCGTCGGTGCCGACGGCATCCTGCTTCTGCCGCACTATCTGATCGATGCGCCGCAGGAAGGGCTTTATGCCCATGTGAAGAAGATCTGCCAGTCGGTCGGCATCGGCGTCATGGTCTATAATCGCGACAACGCGGTGCTGCAGGCCGACACGCTTGCCCGGCTGTGCGACGAATGCCCGAACCTGATCGGCTTCAAGGATGGCACCGGCGACATCGGGCTGGTGCGCCAGGTCACCGCCAAGATGGGCGACCGGCTGATGTATCTCGGCGGCATGCCGACGGCGGAACTGTTTGCCGAGGCCTATCTCGGTGCCGGCTTCACCACCTATTCCTCGGCCGTCTTCAATTTCGTGCCGGGCCTTGCCAATGAGTTCTATGCCGCCCTTCGCGCCGGCGAGCGCGCCACCTGCGAGCGCATCCTCAACGAGTTCTTCTATCCGTTCATGGCCATCCGCAACCGCGCCAAGGGCTATGCGGTGTCGGCGATCAAGGCCGGCGTGCGGCTGCAGGGTTTTGATGCCGGTCCGGTGCGTGCGCCGCTGAAAGACTTGACCGAGGAGGAAGTCGCCATGCTCGACGCGCTCATCGGTGCGAACAAGCGTCAGAAATGAGCGTTTTGCGAGGATAGCCCATGAAGGTCGTCGCCGTCCGCACCCACCTTCTCGAACATCGGCTGGCCGTGCCGTTCGAAAGCGCCTCCATGCGTTTTGACCGTCGCGCCCATGTGCTGGTCGAGATCGAGTGCGACGACGGCACGATCGGCTGGGGCGAGTGCCTCGGCCCGGCGCGGCCGAATGCGGCGGTGGTTGCGGCGTACACGCCCTGGCTGATCGGCCAGGACCCGCGCCAGACGGAAAAGCTCTGGGCGATCCTCTACAACGCGCTGCGCGATCAGGGGCAGCGCGGGCTTGCGGTCACCGCCCTTTCCGGCATCGATATCGCGCTCTGGGATATCAAGGGCAAACACTATCGTGCCTCCGTTTCCATGCTGCTTGGCGGGCGCTGGCGCGAGAGCGTGCGCGCCTATGCGACCGGCAGCTTCAAGCGCGATGGCGTCGACCGGGTCTCCGACAATGCGCTGGAGATGGCCGAGCGCCGGGCGCAAGGCTTCCATGCCTGCAAGATCAAGATCGGCTTCGGCATCGACGAAGACCTGCGTGTCATTCGTGCCGTGCGCGAGGCGATCGGCGACGAGATGCGGCTGATGATCGACGCCAACCACGGCTACACCGTCACCGAGGCGATCCGGCTTGGCAAGGCGGCGGCCGACTACGACATCGACTGGTTCGAGGAGCCGGTCGTGCCGGAACAGCTTTCCGCCTATCGGGCGGTCAGCGCCGGCCAGCCGATCCCGGTTGCCGGCGGCGAGACCTGGCATGGCCGCTATGGCATGTGGCCGGCGATCGAAAGCCGTGCCGTCGACATCCTGCAGCCGGATCTCTGCGGCTGCGGCGGTTTTTCCGAGATGGCGAAGATCACGAGCCTTGCGACGCTGCACGGCGTTCGCATCGTGCCGCATGTCTGGGGCACGGGCGTGCATATCGCTGCCGCGCTGCAGTTCATGGCGGCGATGACGCCGGATCCGGTGCGGGTCAACCCGATCGAGCCGATCCTGGAGTTCGACCGGACGGAAAATCCGTTCCGGCAGGCGGTGCTGAAGGCGCCGATCGAGGCGGTCGACGGTGTCGTTGCCATCCCCGATGCGCCCGGCCTTGGCATCGAGATCGACCGTGACGCGCTCGCCAGGTTCAAGATGCCCGAGACATGAGAGTGTTGTTGACACGCGTGCCGACCAGGGCCATGTCCGAAATTGCCGGGTATGTTCTCCCACATCATCGCGGCGAGACACATGGGTGCTTGTCTGTCCGGCTTAGCGCCAACACACTTCGAGCTAGTCGCCCGCAAGCCCGTCGGCGAGTACCAGGGCCTGTTCGCGCTCGTCGAGGTGCATGAGGCCGCCATCTCGGCTTTGGCGAACCCTTTTCATGTGATCGCGTGGACTGAGACCCAGAGTTCGCTTGAACATGCGTGAGAAGTAGTAGGGGTCGGGATAGCCGACTTCCGCGGCCGCAGAGGAAACCGAAAGCCCTGCTTCGAGAAAGTGCATCGCCCGCTCCATGCGTTTCAGTTCCTGGTACTTGCGCGGCGTGCGCGCCACGCGCTTTTGGAATTCCCGCAGGAAATAATCGCGATTGTAGGGTGATGCCTCAACCGCTTTCGTCGCAATATCCGGGTCGAGCGGATTGGCGGAGATCATCGTTGCGGCCTTCATGACAGCGAGATCGATCGCGTCTGCCCCCTCGGGCTGGTAGGTGGCATGGTCTCGCCACCCGATGAACGCATCCTCGATGAAAGCGATCAACAGAACCATGAACAGGTGGTGCTGGCCAAGCGTCACGGAAGAGGGCGGCGCGCTTTGACGATAGTGGCGCGCCAACGGCTCAAGCAACCCCCACCGCGCCAGTCTCAACTTCGGCACCAAATCCATCTGCTCGACCAGGTTGTGGCGGCCGTAAATATCAAGAGTGAAATGCTGGGCGAGGCCAAGATACGTCTCCGGTCCCTCGCTCCATCCGATGAAGCGCTGGCCGCGCGAAATCAGCATGGCATCACCCGGCTCCATCACGCGTGGCTCGCCGTCGACCAGATAGTGGCCGCGCCCTTCAAGGCAGATGACGAGGTCGTCGACCGGGTTCGACTTGTCGATGCGCCAAGTCTGCGAATGCTCCATCCGGATAGCAGCGCGGGTCAGATTAAGCGTCAGCGCCGCCGGTGGAATAGCTGAGAGAATTCCACCTTCAATTTCGTCCATCTTTTTCCTCGCCTTTGTGAATTCATTCTGTGACAAAAATACGTGAGTGTCATCGCAGAAATGCATGCACGCACCGCATCGAACTGGGAGGAGATCGGTCAGCGGACGGGAAGGAGGCTACAGCCTGCGCCTGTCTGCGCCGTTCCGGGAGCGCAATTTGTACGAAACCGTATCTAAAATGGCCGCTCTACAGTGCCGTCCGGGAGGGCCGGCATGAAAGGGCATCGTCTTTTAGGGCTTGGCTATCTGGCGCCCTACATTATCGGCCTCTTGATCTTCACGGCCATTCCGTTCATCGGCTCATTCTATCTCAGCTTCACGAGCTACGACTTGATGAGCGAGCCGCGCTGGACAGGTGTCGCCAACTACGAGCGGCTGTTTACCCGCGACCGGACTTTCATCAAGTCGCTGAACGTAACGCTGCTTTACGTGTTCATTACCGTGCCTTTGAAGCTCGCCTTTGCGCTCTTCATCGCTGCAATTCTAAACCACAGGTTGAAATTCATCGGTATTTTTCGAACGGCGTTCTATGTGCCTTCAATCCTTGGGGGGTCGATCGCGATTGCCGTTTTGTGGCGTTATGTCTTCGCTTCGCAGGGCCTTGCGAACATGGCGCTTTCGACCCTTGGTATCGCGCCCGTCGATTGGTTCGGCGATCCCGTGAATGCGCTTTTCACCATCACGCTGCTGCGCTGCTGGCAGTTCGGCTCGGCCATGGTGATCTTTCTTGCCGCTCTTCAATCGATCGACAAGTCACTTTATGAAGCGGCCGCCATCGACGGCGCCGGCAAAGTGCGCACCTTCTTCTGGATCACCCTACCGCTGCTAACGCCGGTTATTTTCTTCAACTTGATCATGCAGATGGTTCAGGCGTTCCAGGAGTTTAACGGCCCTTACATCATCACCCAGGGCGGTCCACTCAAGGCGACCTATCTACTGCCGCTCTACATTTATGACGAGGCTTTCAAGAAGTTCAACATGGGCTACGCCTCGTCTATCGCCTGGGTGCTCTTCTCCATCATCACTGTGCTGACCCTTGTTGCCTTCTGGTCCTCCAAGAAGTGGGTCTATTACGCCGGCGACAAGAGGAGCTGACGAGATGACCGAGTTTCAATCTCTCAACGATCGCGTGGCTGCACGCAGGGCAAGGGTCCGCCTGATCTCCACGGCGGTTCGCTATGTGCTTCTGTTTTCCGTTGGGTTCGTCATGCTCTACCCGCTGATCTGGCTGGTAGGCGCGAGTTTCAAGACGAATTCGGAGATCTTTTCTGGTGCTGGTTTCATGCCGGCAAATCCGACGGCTGACGGCTATGTAAAGGGCTGGCAGACGTCGACGCCCTATACGTTCGGAAGGTTCTTCTGGAATTCCTTCCTGATCATTCTGCCGAAGGTCATCGGTACGGCGATCTCATGCACGATGGCGGCTTATGCCTTCGCAAGGTTCGACTTTCCGCTGAAGAAGATCCTCTTCGGTTCGGTCATTGCCATCCTGCTTCTACCAAATGTTGTAACCCGTATTCCGCAGTATATTCTCTTTCGCGATCTCGGCTGGCTCGACACGTTCCTGCCGCTCTGGGTACCTTCCGCCTTTGCGGGCGATGCCTTCTTCGTCTTCATGCTGGTGCAGTTCCTGCGCTCGCTTCCGGCGGATATGGAAGAGGCCGCTCGTGTTGACGGCGCAAACAGTCTCCAGACGCTGGTCTACATCGTCGTGCCGATGCTCGCGCCGGCGCTGATCTCTGTCTGCCTGTTTCAGTTCATGTGGACCATGAACGACTTCCTGGGACCGCTGATTTACCTGTCATCGGTCGACAAATATCCCGTGAGCCTCGCGCTCAAACTTTCCATCGACACCACCGAAGCCTTCGAATGGAACCGCATTCTCGCAATGTCGGTGCTGACGATCACGCCTGCCTTGGTCGTCTTCTTCGCTGCGCAACGGTACTTCATTGAAGGGATCTCCTCTGGGGGAGTCAAAGGCTGAACATGGCTAAGGTCCAATTGAAGAACCTCGAAAAGGTCTATGGCAACGCATTCAAGGCCGTGCACGGGATCAATCTCGATATCGAGGATGGCGAGTTCATGGTCTTCGTCGGTCCCTCTGGCTGCGCCAAGTCCACCACATTGCGCATGGTCGCGGGGCTCGAGGAGATTTCGGGAGGCGAGGTCGTAATCGGCGACCAGCGGGTTAACGACCTGCCGCCCGGCAAACGCTCCATCGCAATGGTGTTCCAGAACTATGCACTGTACCCGCACATGAAAGTGCGCAGCAATCTGGCCTTCGGGTTGAAGATTGCCGGCAAGCCGAAGGCGGAGATCGACGCGGCTATCGCTCACGTAGCCAAGATCCTTGAAATCGAGCCGTTGCTCGATCGGTTGCCGAAGCAGCTCTCCGGCGGCCAGGCCCAGCGCGTGGCGCTCGGGCGTGCATTGATCAAGAAGCCCGGCGTCTTCCTGTTCGACGAGCCGCTGTCCAACCTCGACGCCAAGCTGCGTGCCTCGATGCGTGTCCGCATCACCGACCTGCACCGCCAGCTCAAGGCCGAAGGCTTATCCTCAACGGTCATTTACGTGACACACGACCAGACCGAGGCGATGACGATGGGCGACCGCATCTGCGTCATGCAGGCGGGCCACATCATGCAGGTTGCCGCGCCGAAGGAGCTCTACAATCGCCCGGCGAACCTTTTTGTCGCTGGCTTCATCGGCAGCCCCGAGATGAACCTTGTCGATGCCGAACTTGTCGACGGGCATCTTTCGATCGGGACCCAGCGCCTGCCGCTCGGCTCCAACCTTCAAGCAAGGCTCTCGGCGAGGCCGGCGGAGGCGGTGCTCGGCATGCGCCCGCAGCACCTCTCACTCGCCACCGACGGCCCTGCGTTCACAGCGAAACTCACGAATGCCGAGTTCATGGGCCATGAAGTCTACCTTCACGCCGATCTCGAGGGTCGAAAGCTGGTGAGTGTAGTGGGCGCCGCCGAATTCGAGGCTCTTGGCCGCTCCGATCTGATCCGGCTGCGCCCGGACCCCAGCCAGCTTCATGTTTTCGACAAGACCGATGGCCGCAACGTGTCGCTTTGAGGAGGCGATGCGTCGTTCAATTTCAAGGAGGAGAAACCAATGAGAATGACAGTAAAGATCGCTGCGCTCGCCAGCGTTGCATATGGCGCTCTCGCGCTCGCCACGGCAGCGCACGCCGCTGAGCTACGCATGGCGTGGTGGGGCGGCGAGAGCCGCCACGTTGCCACCCAGAAGGCGATCGCAGCTTGCGGTGAAAAATATGGCCATACCGTCAAAGGCGAGTTCACTGGTTTTGACGGCTACCTCGAAAAGTTAACGACCCAAATGGCCGGCAAGACCGAGGCCGATATCGTGCAGGTCAATTGGCCGTGGCTGCCGCTGTTTTCGAAAAATGGTGACGGTTTTGCGGACCTGCGGACGCTCCAGGCGATCGATCTTTCCAACTGGAGCGAAGCCGATCTCGCGGCGGGCTCAATGAACGGCGTCTTGCAGGGGCTTTCCGTCTCGACCACCGGCCGCGTCTTCTTCTTCAATGCCACGACCTTCGAGAAGGCCGGGGTGCCTATCCCGAAAACCTGGGATGAGTTCTTCGCTACGACGGCAACGATTAAGGAGAAGCTTGGCAAGGACTATTACACCTTCAACGCCGTCAAGGAGACCGCGCAACTTCTAACGACATTGGCCGTCGTCCAGAAGACCGGAAAGGATCTCGTCGATCCTGAGACCAACCGTGTCGCCTGGACACCTGAGGAGCTGGCTGAAGGCATTTCCTTCCTCGGTAAGCTGGTCGAGACCGGCGCCATTCGCTCCCAGAAGGAAGAGGCCGCCGACGGCAACGTCAATTTGTTCGAGAAACCCTCCTGGGCCGAGGGGAAGGTCGCCGGTTCCTATGAATGGGATTCGACCTATTCCAAGTATGCCGACCCGTTGAAGGACGGTCAGGTGTTGACGCCCGTGCCGATGCTCAAGCTTGCTGATGCGGTAACGGACGGCGTCTATCGCAAGCCCTCCATGGTGTTCTCGATCTCGAAGAATTCGAAGGACCCAGCGGCTGCGGCGCAAATCGTCAACTGCCTGTTGAACGAGCCGGAAGGGATCGATGCACTCGGTACCTCTCGCGGCCTGCCGGCGTCGAAGGCCGCTGCCACTCGCCTTGGTGAAAAGGGCGAGCCCGAGGTGCGCGCCGCCAATGCCATCGTGCTGGCCGCCGGCGGGCCGACGGTTTCGCCGTTCAATGAACACCCAGAGATCCGCGCCGCCTTCATCGATACGCTCGAGGAATACGCCTACGGGCAGCTCGATGCCAAGGAGGCGGCAGAACAAATCATCGATACGGTGAACGACGTTCTCGCCAAGTTTGACTGATCGCTAAGACTGCCCGCCGTTGCTTGTCGCGGCGGGCGTCGCTGCGCCCTGCGGGAAGCCTACACGAGAGAGATTATGACCCGACCATCCATCATCGCGCTGTCGGCGCGAACGGCGGCGCTTTGCCTGCCGGCACGCGGAGCGCTATACCACCTGCCGGCGACAGCGAAGTGGCGCCTTTCCTCGTCCGACGGGGACAATCAGATGCGGCAGGGAGAGACCTCCCTTGCTGTGCCTCTGCTGCACGAGCTTCAACCTCGCACACGTTACCGCTTCGAAGCGGAAGGGTTTGAAGCGGTCGAGTTTGACACCCCGTCCTGCGCGGGGCTCGTCGACGCTGCCGAGTTTGGTCTTGTCCTTGATGTTCTTCCCGAGGATTTCGACGGTGCCCGCCGGAATGCGGCTGCTTTGAGAGAGGCCGTTGCTGCGGTTCCGGTGGGCGGTACGTTGAGGGTGCCGGCTGGGGTCTGGACGGCATTTCCGGTCAAACTCAAGAGCCACATGACTTTCCACCTTTCCCAAGGGGCGGTCTTGCGAGCGCCGTCGGTGCGGCGCGGATGGCCCATCCTGCCCGCCCGTGACGCGTCCGGCCGGATGTTGGGGAGCTGGGAAGGCCTTCCGGCCGACTGTTTCGCAGCTCCGCTCCATGCCGTTGGCGTGAAAGAGTTGACAATCGAGGGGCAGGGCACGCTCGACGGTTCCGGCGATAGGGGCGACTGGTGGACCTGGCCGAAAGAAACGCGTGACGGTGCACGCCGCCCGCGCGGCCTTCATCTCGTTTCCTGCTCAAATGTGCAGCTCCTTGGCTTTGCCATCCGCAATGCGCCCTCCTGGACGATCCACCCGCAGGGCTGCAGGCAATTGACGGCGGCAGGACTATTCATTTCCGCTCCGTTCGACAGCCCAAATACCGATGGCTTCAATCCTGAAAGTTGTCGCGACGTGACAATCACCGGCGTGCGCTTTTCCGTCGGGGATGATTGCATCGCCGTGAAGGCCGGCAAACGCGGCCCAAATGGTGAGGATGACCATCTGAGCGAAACGCGTGGCGTGCGGGTGAGCCACTGCTTGATGGAGCGTGGCCACGGGGGGCTCGTCATTGGTTCGGAAATGTCTGGTGGCGTGCACGACGTTTCGATCGAGAATTGCGCCATGGTCGGTACAGATCGCGGCCTGCGCCTTAAGACGCGGCGCGGGCGTGGTGGAGCGATCACCGATATCGCTATGCGCAGCGTTCTTATGGACGGCGTCGAGACCGCGCTTTCTGCCAACGCACACTACCATTGCGATGCCGACGGCCACGACGCCTGGGTGCAATCCCGCCAGCCGGCTCCAGTCGATGTGGGCACGCCTGTCATCGACGGCGTCACGATCGAGGATGTCGAGATCCGGAAGTTGGCCCATGTCGCCGGTACCTTCCTTGGCCTGCCGGAGGCCCCAATCCGCAACATCAAAATTCGTCGACTCAAGATCGTCTCCTTCAACTACGAAGCCACAGCCGCTCCTCCTGTCATGGCCGACGGGATCCGACCGATGCGGCATGAAACGATCGTCTCGGAACAAGCGGACGTCGATTGCGACGAGCCGGCGCTCCTGAGCACCGCCGCGATATCAACGCACTTCGAGTGAGAGATCCCATGAACCCGACCGACTATTTCGACCAGTTCGCGCATCGCTACAGTCCCTACAAGGGCGGGAGCTGGTGTTACGAAGACGGCTGCCTCTACCGAGGCCTTCAGCTGCTGTTTCAGGCGACGGGCGAGAAACGTTGGATGGACCATCTTCACCGGCTGGCCGATCGGCAAATCGGGCCCGATGGCTCACTCCTCGGCTACGATCCCACAGAATACAATATCGACCACATTCTCGCCGGACGATCGCTCTTTGCCTTGGCCAGGGATACCGGCGACGCCCGCTATCTCGCGGCGGCAGAACATCTGGCTGGTCAACTCGAAAGCCATCCGCGCATCCCCCAGGGCAACTACTGGCACAAGAAGCGCTACCCACACCAGGTCTGGCTCGATGGGCTCTATATGGGCCTGCCGTTTCAAATCGAATATGCGCTGGCCACGGATAGGCCGGCGCTTGTTACTGACGCCCTTCGGCAATTTTCGACGGCGCTTTCGCTAACGGCGACCCCGGCCGGCCTCTATGTTCATGGTTACGACGACAGCCGAAAACAACTGTGGTCCGATCCGGAGACAGGCAAATCGCCTGCCGTGTGGGCACGCGCTGTTGGCTGGCTGGCGATGGCGCTCGTGGATGCGCTGGCGCTTCTACCTGATGACGAAATCTCCGGTCCTCATCGGCTGAGGGCACGCCAGCTTTTGGGGGAACTCATGGCGCGGCAGACATCGTCTGGCCTCTGGATGCAGGTGCTTGACGCACCGAACCTCGAAGGCAACTACGAGGAAAGCTCGGCCTCCGCCATGTTTGCCTATGCGCTGATCCGCGCCGCACGCCTTGGGCTCGTCGAACCTGATCGAGCGTCAGAGACAATCGCGGCCGGCCGCCGCGCACTCGACGCTCTGCTCTCTATGCGGCTCATTGCCGACGCCCAGGGCATAACCAGGCTGACGACGATCGTCTGCGTTGCAGGTCTCGGAGGCTTCGAAGGCACGTACAGGGACGGTACGCCCGGCTACTACCTCGCAGAACGGCTGGTGAGCGACGATCCCAAGGGCGTCGGTCCGCTGATGATGGCCTTCGCCGAAAGTGTCAGCAAACGTGTCGATCAGTCGCTCTCACCCGGGACGAGCGTCATGGGCCAGAGGAACCGCGCAGATCTCACCGGGTAAATGTCGGCAAAGGCCGGCATCGTACCAAGCAGGGATTCGGCAAGTGCTATGCCAAGATCGCGTAGGGACAGGCTGAAAGCCGTCAATCGGGGCGACAGGAATTGCGAATGCGGACTTTGACGACCGATGATCGCCATGTCCCGTCCGGGCTTTATGCTGGCTTCCACCAGTCCGCGATAAAGGCCGACAGTGATTGCTTCGTTGATGAGCACAATCGCCGTCGGACGGGTCTCAAGCGCACTCAGTTCCCGGGCGATTTGATACCCTCCCGCTTCGTTCGGGGTTGAGCGGAACACATGACGCTCGTCGAGGTGAAGCCCATGTCGGGCCAGGGTCGCGCGGCACTGATCTTCAAACACATAGCCCAGGTTCATGTCGTCATGCGGCCGCGTGATCGCTATTTGCTTGTGGCCGTGCGCAACCAGCCGATCGATCGATGCCTCAGCCATGCCCTCGAAATCCAGATCAAGCCAGGGTTGACCGACATCTGTCAGGCTACGTCCGAGCGTGATGAACGGGATCTTGCGTTTGGACAACAGCTCGAAGCGGGCATCGTGTCGCCTTGTTGCCGAAAGGATGATGCCGTCGGCAAAACCGCGCGCGACAACGCGCTTCAAGTAGTCGTTCGGATCCTCCTCAGAGGAGCAGAGCAGGGCGACGAGGTCGAGCTTGTGACGAGCAAAGACGGTCTGGACACCGTCGAAGACGCTCATGAAGAATGTGTCCCCCTGGCCGGTGATTTCGGAGCCGGTCTGCATCATGAAGCCGATGACGCCGGTCGCGCCCTTGCGGAGCGCACGGCCCGATTGGTTGGCGACATAACCAAGGGACTCGGCTGCTTCGAGCACCCTTTTTCTGGTCTCTTCGTTGACGTCGGGCTTACCGTTCAGCGCCCGGGATACTGTCCCGATCGAGATATCGAGGTGTTCTGCAAGCTCGCGAATCCCCTTCATTTTTCCGCGTTCCTCCCCAGACCCGCGACTGGTCATTTTCACACCTCTTGACATAAAAACCCTTTGCCGCATAGTATCGTAAACGTTTACGGAAGCCAATTGAGGAGTTGCTGCTTCCGTTTCTTGGAGGAAATCACGTGCGATACAGGGCCGTTTTGTGCGGGTGCGGAGCTATGGCCAAAGGCTGGCTGAGGGCGCTGACGGAGAGCGAACTTCTTCGCGTGAAAGTCGAGATTGTTGGCCTCGTCGATCTCGACCAGGCGACTGCTGAGGCGCTCGCTACCGAATTTAACCTTGGCGGCATCGTTATCGGAACGGACCTGCCGACCGTGCTTCGCGAGAGCCGTGCAGATCTTTTGTTCGACATCGTCGTTCCGGCCGCACGTCGTGCGGTGGTGGCCGCCGGACTTGCGCATGGTTGCCACGTTTTGAGTGAGAAGCCCATGGCCGCCTCGCTCGGCGAGGCACGCGAATTGCGTCGACTTGCTGCAGCGGCCTCGCGGATCCATGCGATCGTTCAAAACCGTCGCTTCATCAGCGGTGTTCGGCGCATACGCCGCCTCATCGAGTCGCTCGTTCTCGGTGAGCTGACGGCGTTGCATTGCGACTTCTTCCTCGGCCCGCATTTCGGAGGATTTCGCGAGCAGATGGACAATGTCTTGCTGCTCGACATGGCCATCCACACCTTCGATGCAGCGCGCTTCATGTCGGGCAAGGACCCGCTCGCGGTCTATTGCCACGAATACAATCCCAAGGGCTCCTGGTATCGCCATGGCGCGGCCGCCAATGCGATCTTCGAGTTCTCCGACAATGTCGCCTTCACCTATCGCGGTTCCTGGTGCGCTGAGGGTGCCAACACCAGTTGGGAGAGCGCGTGGCGCATCACCGGTTCGAAGGGCACCTTGCTTTGGGATGGCGGCGATCGCTTTGACGCCAAAGTCGTTACGGGTCAGGAGGGCTTCATGCGCACCGTTGAACCGGTTGCGGTGCCCGATACCGAAGATCTCGCCGATACGAACGGGCATGCCAGCGTGATCGAGAATTTCATCCGCGCGATCGACGCGGGAGCTGTGCCGGAAACCGACGGCAGCGACAACATCAAGAGCCTTGCCATGGTCTTCGGCGCGATCGACAGCGCGCGGGATGGCAAACGCGTCACCATTGCAGCCTAGGGAGCCTATTTTGATCAACCCAAGCAAATCCATCCGTATTGGCACGATGATCTCTGCCACGAAGGGCGGTGCCGACAGGCGTATCGCCCAGATCGCGGGCATGGGCTTCGAGAGTTTCGAGCCCTTCTTCTGGCAAACGACGAATGGCCAGGACCTCGCCGACCTCGGCAAGCGTTGCGTGGCGGCGGTCGGCGATCGTGACATCACCATCTCCACGATCGGCATGTTCGGCAATCCGTTGGAGACGACCGCGATCGACGAAGAGACCTTGCAGGGCTGGCGAGACTGCATCGACAATGCCCACCACTTCGGCGCGACCTGCGTTGCCGGGTTCACCGGCCGCCTTCGCGGCAAGCCTTTGACCGACAGCCTGCCGCGTTACAGGAAAATCTGGTCCGAGCTGTCGAAACGTGCCGCCGACAAGGGCGTAAGGATTGCATTCGAGAACTGTGCCATGGACGGCAACTGGCATACCGGCGATTGGAACATCGCGCATAATCCGGATGCCTGGGAACTGATCTTCAACGAGACGCCAGACGACCACATCGGGCTCGAATGGGAGCCATGCCATCAAATGGTCTATCTGATCGATCCGCTGCCGCAGATCCGCAAATGGGCAAGCAAGATCTTCCACGTGCACGGCAAGGACGCGACCATCCGCTGGGACGTCATCCGTGAACACGGGATCTTCGGCAAAGAGAAATTCGTCTTCATGCGTACGCCCGGCTTTGGCGACACGAACTGGACCGACGTGATCTCCGAACTTCGGTTGGCTGGTTGGTCCGGCTCGATCGATATCGAAGGCTGGCATGACCCGGTCTATCGCGACGATCTGGAGATGACCGGCCAGGTTCACGGCCTGAATTACCTCAAAACGTGCCGGGGCGGCGACTTCGTCATCGATCCGGTCTGAGACGTGCATGTTGGCCGGCATGGAGGATGCCGGCTCGGGGATAATCAAAGGAGGAGAAAATGGCTATCCGCGGATCCGCAATCCTGGGCGCGCTCGCCCTTGCAGGTGTCTCTCTATTCGGCCTCACCGCCAAGGCGGAGGATGTCACGATCAGCGTCTGGTCGCTCGATCGCGATATTCAACCCGCACCGAACTTGATTTCGGACTTCAACAAGCTGAACACTGGCATCAAGGTCGAGTACCGCCAGATACAGTTTGACGACGTCGTCAGCGAGGCGATGCGCGCCTATTCGACCGGGCAGGCACCCGACATCATCGCTATCGACAATCCTGAGCATGCGCTTTTTTCGTCGCGCGGCGCGTTCCTCGATCTCACCGATATGATCGCCAAGTCGACGGTGGTCAAGACGTCAACCTATTTCCCTGGCCCGCTCGCCTCCACCATGTGGGATGGCAAGAATTACGGTCTTCCCAAGGCCACGAACACGATTGCGCTCTACTACAACAAGGACATGTTCAAGACGAAGGGCCTCGATCCTTCCAAGCCGCCGCAAACCTGGGACGAACTCGTCGATGCGGCTCGCAAGCTGACGGACCCTGCGGCCAACGTTTATGGGATCGCGTTTTCAGCTAAGGCGAACGAGGAGGGGACCTTCCAGTTTCTCCCCTGGGCCCAAATGGCCGGTGGTGGCTACGAGCACATCAATTCGGATGGCGCCGTCAAGGCGCTCGACATCTGGAAGACCATCATTACGGAGAAGCTGGCGTCGCCGGACACGCTCACCCGCGGACAGTGGGATTCGACCGGTACCTTCAACTCCGGCAACGCCGCCATGGTCATCTCCGGTCCGTGGGAGCTCGACCGGATGGTCAAGGAGGCGAAGTTCGATTGGGGTGTCGCTCTGTTGCCCGTGCCTGAGCTCGGTGCGGAGCGTTCATCGGCCATGGGCGATTTCAACTGGGCGATATTCTCAAACACGCAACACCCTGCCGAAGCGTTCAAGGTGCTCGAGTACTTCGTCTCGCAGGACGATCGCATGTTCAAGGACTTCGGCCAGCTTCCCGCCCGTTCCGACATCGCTATTCCGGAGACTGGCGTGCCGCTCAAGGACGCGGCACTTAAGGTCTTCAATGAGCAGTTGAAATACGCAAAGCCGCGCGGCCCGCACCCGGAATGGCCGAAGATCTCAAAGGCAATCCAGGATGCAATCCAGGCAGCGTTGACGGGACAGATGAGCTCGAAGGAAGCACTCGACGAGGCTGCTGAAAAGATAAAGGCAGTCCTGGGCTAAAGTCTTGGCCAAGGCGGCCTAGAGGCATCCCGCCTGAACCGGAGAGCCGGGCCGCCTTCCGCAAGCGCTCGATTGCATTGAGGCGCTGGGACGGAAACCCGCAAAAACCATGCCGGCTGTGCCGGCGTGGTTCTGGTTGTCTAGTTTGCAGGCCAAGCTGCGTCAGCCCAAATGCGCTGAGGCCTTGGCGGCGGAGGAGCTCATGAAACGCCTTCTATCCAGCATCATCGACGGCCGCGGCTTCGATATCGGCCTCGTGAGCCTGCCGCTCGCCTTCCTGCTAACCCTGTCCGGCCTGCCACTGCTCTACAACATCGCCATGAGCTTCCAGGAGGTGGACATGTTCAGCCTCGGCAGCTTCTGGCGCCCGTTCGTCGGTCTCAAGAACTACCGCGATCTCTTCGCCCAGCCGGAAACCTGGCCGATCCTGGCCAATACCGCGACTTTCGTCGTCGCCTCGATCGCCGGTCAGTTCCTCGTCGGCTTTGGACTGGCGCTGTTCTTTTGGACAAATTTTCCAGGCGCCTCGTGGGTGCGGGGTCTGTTTCTGGTTTCCTGGGTGATGCCTGGCCTCGTGGTTGGCGCGATCTGGAATTGGATCCTGTCGGGTGATTTTGGCGTGCTCAACTTCATACTGAGGGAAACGGGCCTCATCGACAGCAATATCTTCTGGCGCTCGGATCCTGGTTACTCGCTCTGGGCCGTCATCATCGCGAATATCTGGCTCGGTACCTCCTTCAACATGATCCTGATGTCCGTCGGTCTGTCGGCCATTCCGCGGGACCTTTATGAGGCGTCCGAATTGGATGGTGCCAATGTCTGGCAACGCTTCTGGACGATCACGCTGCCGATGATGCGCTCGTCCATAGGGGCCATCATCGCGCTCGGGCTCATTTTCACGCTGCAGCAGTTCGATCTTTTCGCCTCGATCACCTCCGGAGGGCCGAACAATGCCTCCAACGTCACGCAATACTGGGCCTGGGATCTGTCTTTCCGGCAGTACGATTTCGCCAAGGGCGCGACGATCTCGGTGATCATGATCGTCTTTGTGATGATCGCTTCTGTCGTCTACGTGCGTTCGACACGGCATGAGGTGCGCGGATGAGCAACGTATCCCGGGATCGCCTGCTTCTCGCAATCGCGATCATTCTCGCCGGCCTTTATCTGTTCCCACTCTACTGGATGTACATCACCACGATCAAATCGGGGTCGGAGATGTTTGCCACTCCGCCGACCTTCTGGCCGAGCGATCCCCAGTGGCAAATCTTCGGCAACGTGTGGCAGAGCCGGAACATGGGCCGGTACATCTGGAACTCCTTGGTCATCGCCTGCGGAGCGGTCAGCGTCATCACCGTGTTTGGTGTTGGCTGCGCCTACGTGCTGGCGCGCTATCGCAACATCTGGATCGATATCGGGCTCTTCCTCATCCTCATGTTGCAGGTCCTTCCGGCGTCGCTGATGGTGACGCCGATTTTCGTGGGCTTTTCGCAAGTTGGGTTGCTCAACTATCCGCGGCTTGCCGTCATCCTGGCGATTGCGGCCAAGAGCATGCCGTTCTTCGTCGTCCTGGTGCGCGCGACCTTCATGAGCGTGCCACAGGAACTGGAGGAAGCAGCCCTTGTCGACGGCAACTCCAGGGTCGGCGCATTCTTCAATATCGTCCTGCCGCTCGCACGCAACGGCATCCTCGTCAGTGCGATCCTGATTTTCATGCAGGCCTTTGGCGAGTTCGTCTATTCGAAATCGATGATCCAGGCCGTCGAGCTGCAACCGGCAAGCGTGGGGTTGAACTCCTTCATGGGGC
Source organism: Ensifer sp. ENS03 (assembly GCF_014852035.1). NCBI lineage: Bacteria > Pseudomonadati > Pseudomonadota > Alphaproteobacteria > Hyphomicrobiales > Rhizobiaceae > Ensifer > Ensifer sp. ENS03. The sequence continues at coordinate 162,769 of NZ_JACVAV010000006.1, forward strand.
CAAACACCAATGAATGGAACAATATCATGGCCTACGCGGCGATCTACGTGACGCCGATCCTCGCCATTTTCGTCCTCCTGCAACGCCGCATCGTCTCTGGTCTTACCTCGGGAGCGCTCAAATGAATGCCCAGATCGAACTAAGGAACGTCAACAAGTATTATGGTGCCTACCATGCGCTGAAGGACATCGAGCTTTCGATCCGCAAAGGCAGCTTTACAGCTCTCGTCGGTCCGTCAGGTTGCGGGAAGTCGACGTTGTTGCGGTCTCTGGCGGGCCTGGAGAGCATATCGTCCGGTACGCTCAAGATCGCTGGCGAGGTGATGAATGCAGTGCCGCCGCGCAAGCGCGATGTGGCGATGGTGTTCCAGTCCTACGCGCTCTATCCGCACATGACGGTTGAGGAAAACCTGACTTATAGCCTACGCATCAGGGGCGTTGCCAAGGCCGAACGCAAGAAGGCGGCACATGAAGTTGCCGCCGTCACCGGGCTCACGCATCTCCTGGCGCGCTACCCGCGCGAGCTTTCCGGGGGTCAGCGGCAACGCGTAGCGATGAGCCGGGCGATTATCCGGCACCCAAAGGCGTTCCTGTTCGACGAGCCGCTCTCCAATCTTGATGCCGCACTTCGCGTTCATATGCGCAAAGAAATCCGCGCGCTGCACGATCGGCTGGGCGCCACGTCGGTCTATGTCACGCACGATCAGGTGGAAGCGATGACAATGGCGGACCATGTCGTCATCATGCGTGACGGCGTCATCGAACAACAGGGCAGTCCGCTTGAGCTTTATGACCGGCCGGCTAACAAGTTCGTGGCCGGCTTCATTGGATCTCCTGCCATGAATTTCCTGCCCGCGGTCGGCGGTCCGGACGGACGCTCGATCATCCTCGATGTCGGTACCAAACAAACGATCGCCCTTAACCGGACGGTGCAGCCAGGACAGGCCTTGAGCGTCGGCTTGCGTCCGGAGCATATCGAACTTGCGGCAGCCGATGAGGGCATTCTCTCAGCACCAGTGGCAATGATCGAATCGACCGGTGCGACGTGCTTTCTGACAATGGCGACCACGCCCGAGCTGTCGGTGGTCTTCAATGGCCGATCGGTCGCAAGAGCAGGCGACCGGGTCGGACTGAGCTTTGCTCCCGGCAGCATGCATCTTTTCGATGCCGATACCCAGCGCCGCCTTGCCGATTGAAGCCCAAACTATCCAGGCGCGCACCGCCAAAAAAGGAGCCTGCCGACGCCTCGGCTGCGCGTTCCCGGCCAACTCGTCGGTTCTCAGCGGTGGCTCGACCCGCTTCGAGGATCATGCTTTCCCGATCTGAGCGACACGGAGATTATTCGTGCTGCCTTCAGTCGCGAACGGGAATCCGCTGACGATGACAGTTTGAAGGTCCGTCCGACGCCGGTGAGGAACAACGATTTGAGCGTTTCGGGCGAATTTGAAGCCGGCCCGACCGTCGCAACGATCTTGGCCTTGCGGTTGCTGCGTGGGAGCATGATTTCTATCCGATCAGGATTGCGCGTATGTCATTGACGTTTGTGAGTGTTGGCCCGGTGACGACAAGGTCGCCAATCGCCTTGAATGCGGTGTAGCTGTCATGTTGTGAAAGCGCGGTGCGCGGAGCAATGCCGACTTGCTGCAGACGGGTAAGGGTGTCAGGAGTGACGAAAGCACCCGCAGCGTCCTCGACACCGTCGATACCGTCTGTGTCTCCGGCAATTGCCCAGATCGAACTTGCACCACTCAAGCCAATCGCAAGGCTCAGCAGGAATTCGGTGTTGCGGCCGCCACGTCCGGTAGAGCCTTTCGGCAAGGACACGGACGTTTCTCCGCCCGACAGGAGCACGGCTGGTCCCGCAACCGGTAAGCCCTTGTCGCGCGCGGAGAGCGCGATGCCGGCAAAGACTGTACCGACTTCTCTTGCTTCTCCCTCAAGCGCATCGCCAAGGATCAAGGGGCGGATCCCGTGAGATTGCGCAACTTGTGCCGCCGCATGCAGGGCTGTGGACGGTGAGGCTATCAGCCGCGTTTCTGCGTTAATCGGGGCGCTCACCGCCGCGGAGCCGCCACCGTCGAGAACGGCGATCGCTTCCGGTGGAAGAGCGAGTTTGTAGCGCGCGACGATTTCGCGAGCCTCGACAACGCCCGTCTCGTTGGAGACAGTGGGTCCCGAGGCAATTTCGGAAGAGTTGTCGCCCGGCACGTCGGAGATCACGAGCGTGACGACCCTTGCAGGATATGCTGCCTGCGCGAGCCGTCCGCCTTTTATGTTTGAAAGCTGCTTTCGAACGGTGTTCATCTCCGAGATCGTCGCACCGCTGGCAAGCAGCATCCGGTTGACCTCCTTCTTGTCGGCCAACGTCATGTTGCCGGCTGGAGCAACCAGCAAAGCGGAACCGCCGCCTGAAATCAGGGCAATGACCAGATCGTCCGGCCCAAGGTCGCGGACCTTCTCAAGGATACGTGTCGCCGCCTCAACGCTCATCGCGTCGGGGACCGGATGGGCCGCTTCGACGATTTCGATGCGCCCGGCAGGAACTGCATGGCCATACCTCGTCACGACTAGTCCGGAAAGTTCAACGTCGCTCCATGCGGCGTCGAGTGCCGCCGCCATCGCAGCCGAAGCCTTTCCGGCTCCGATCACGATGCAGCGGCCCTTGGGCGGATCGGGCAGGTGGTTTGACACCACTCTAACCGGATCCGCGCTGGTGACCGCTGCGTCGAACATTTGACGCAGCGCATCGCGGGCGGATGTATCGCTAAAGGTCATTCGGCAGCAACGAGGATGTTTGAGCCGGCGATCGCCTCGCAAACGGCATCGGTCACCTGCTGTGTGGTGGCGGTGCCGCCGACATCAGGGGTGAGGATGCCTGCCTCGGTGACCCGTTCGACAGCCGTCATCAGTCTTGTCGCAGCGTCTTTTTCTCCGAGATGTTCGAGCATCTGGGCGGCCGTCCAGAAGGTGGCGATGGGGTTGGCGACGCCCTTGCCGGTGATGTCGAAAGCTGAGCCGTGAATCGGCTCGAACATTGATGGGAAGCGACGCTCCGGGTCGATATTGGCAGTCGGTGCGACGCCGAGGGAACCAGCAAGGGCGCCGGCGAGATCCGACAGGATGTCGGCATGCAGGTTGGTCGCTACAATGGTGTCGAGACTTTCCGGCCTCAGCGTCATGCGCACCGTCATCGCGTCGACTAGCATCTTGTCCCAGGTCACATCCGGGAATTCCTTCGAAACTTCGGCTGCGATCTCGTCCCACATGACCATGCCATGCCGCTGCGCGTTCGACTTGGTGACGACGGTCAAGAGCTTGCGCGGCCGCGACTGGGCGAGTTTGAAGGCGTAGCGCATAATGCGGGTAACGCCGACGCGAGTGAAGATGGCAACCTCGGTGCCAACTTCCTCCGGCAGCCCCTTGTGGGCGCGACCGCCGTGGCCCGAGTATTCGCCTTCGGAGTTTTCTCGAACGATGACCCAGTCCAGGTCGCCTGGCCCGCAGTTGCGCAGCGGCGGAGTAATTCCTGGGAGTATCTTGGTCGGTCGGACGTTGGCGTACTGGTCAAAGCCCTGGCAGATTGGAAGACGCAGGCCCCAGAGCGTGATGTGATCGGGGACATCCGGCGCACCAACCGCACCAAAATAGATTGCGTCGAACTTCTTGAGTGTCTCCAAACCATCGGCCGGCATCATGACGCCATGTTTTTTGTAGTAATCCGAGCCCCAGTCAAAGGTTTCGGAGTGGATCTTGAAGTCGCCGCTACGCTTCTCCAGCGCCTCAAGGACCTGAAGACCCGCTGCGATCACTTCCGGGCCAATTCCGTCGGCCGGTATCGCTGCAATTTTGTATTCGCGCATTGTTGTTCTCCAATCTGGATTTCAATGTTGAATGGAAGCCGTCCGAGTGGCCTCGCGGGAGGCCCCGCGAGCAAGGATCAGAGTGACCACTGCCGAAATCACGAGCAGTGCCGCGACGAAGTAGAGACCACCGGCAAAACTCCCTGTCGTGTCCTTGATCCAGCCGATCATCGAGGGGCCGACGAAGCCGCCGAGGTTGCCCAATGAATTGATGGTGGCGATACCAGCGGCTGCGGCCGGGCCTGAGAGGAACATCGTCGGCATGCTCCACAGCGGCGGCTTGGAGGCGCTGATCCCGATGTTCACAAGCGTCAGGGCGATCATCACGGCAAACACAGTCGTCGCACCGGTTGCAAAGACAAGGCCCGCGGCAGCCAGCAGACAGGCACCGACAACGTGCCAAGTGCGTTCGCCGGTCCTGTCGGAATGGCGTGCCCAGCCAATCATGCCGATCACAGCAAAGACAGCTGGAATGGAATTGATCAAACCAACGTGGAAAGACGAAAGGCCAAAGCTCTTGATGATCTGTGGTGCCCAGATTCCGAGCGTGTAGAGACCTGCTGACGTGCCAAAGTAGATGAGCGAAAGTGCAAGGACCCTTACATCAGCGAGCCCTGCCCAGATGCCGTGGCTTGCCTTCACCTTGCCGGCCTGTTCCTGCTCCATGGTCTTCACAAGCCAAGCACGCTCGTCGTCGGTAAGCCACTTTGCCTTTTCCGGTCGGTCCGTCAGGAAAAACAATACGACCACACCGAAGATTACCGCCGGAACAGCTTCGATGATGAACATCCACTGCCAGCCGGCCAGGCCCCAGATGCCGTGCATCTCGAGAAGGGCGCCAGAAATCGGCGACCCGATGGCTGTTGCAAGCGGAGCAGCTGCCATAAACATCGCGGTGACCGCCGCTCGGCGACGCGCAGGAAACCAATAGCTCAGATAAAGAATGATGCCTGGGAAGAACCCAGCTTCGGCCACGCCCAGCAAGAAGCGCAGGGTGTAGAAGCTCGTCGTGCCTTGGACCAGCGCCATCGCACCCGATACCAGGCCCCAAGTAATCATCACCCGGGCAATCCAGATGCGGGCGCCGACTTTGTGGAGAATGAGGTTCGACGGCACCTCGAAAAGAAAGTAGCCGAGAAAAAAGATGCCCGCGCCCACGCCGAAGACGGTCGATGAAAATCCAAGGTCCTGGTTCATCGTCAAAGACGCGAAGCCGATGTTCACGCGATCGATGAACGCGATCAGGTAGAGAACCATGATGAATGGCACGATGCGCCATGTGATTTTGCGCAATACGCGCGTCTCCCGGTCGCTCGTCAAAACAAGCTCCTCCCTATGTTCGAACCCGGCGCGTCCTCTCGCGCTTGTCGAGAAGGTTAGTTTCTCCCTTCCTGCGCATGAAGGTTCATGCAATTATATAATTTATTGATATAATGGAGGGCGTGGGGATGGAACTCGAACAGCTCAGGTGTTTTGTCGCGGTCGCCGAAGAACTGCACTTTGGAAGAGCTGCCCAGAAGACGGGCATGCTGCCTGCTTCGCTCGGCCGGCACATCCGGTTACTGGAAGAATCATTGCGAACGCAGTTGTTGAGTAGAACAACCCGAAGCGTGAGCCTGACCGATGACGGCGTGTCGCTTTTGCAAGAAGTGCGGCCGCTCCTGGGGCGGCTTGACGAAGTCGCCGAAAAATTTCGTGCAGCCCGACACAGGCCGTCCGCCATACTGCGCATCGGCGCGATCGATAGTGCTGCCGCCGGTCTCTTACCGTTGCTCTTGCAGGATTTTCGGGAGGCGGCGCCTGATGTCATCACCCAGATCATTGAAGACAAGTCTGTCCGGCTTATTCCGAAACTGCTGGCCGGGCGCCTCGACCTTGTTTTGATCCGTCCTCGCGATGGGATCAGCCGCACTCTGAATGTGCAGTTGCTGTTTCATGAAACGGCAGTTGTTGCGGTACCAATGGGGAGTGCTCTTGCTGGACGGTCTGAAATTACCGTCCAGGATCTGGCGGAAGAGCCATTGATCGTGCCAGAACGCCGCTCGCGACCGCACAGTCATGACCTCACAATGGGATTGTTCGCGGACTTTGACATGCGTCCCCGCGTCGCACAAATAGCCGATGAAAAGCAGACGATAATCAATCTGGTTGCCGCCGGAATCGGGTCCGCCATCGTTCCACGCTGGACCTCGAAACTTGCTGTGTCAGGTGTCAGCTACATCCCGCTCGCTCATCCATCGGGATCGCCGATGCATCGACTACCCCTCTCAGCCGCCTGGATGAAAGCGGTGCGAGATCCGTTGCGCGACACGATGCTCGCGTTGTTGCAGCACAATGTCGCGCGATACGCGGAATTTGCGTGAACGCCACGAGCCGTAAAAGGCTGTCACGATCGCGATCCTCGGCCTGACGCTGCGCGGGGGGCCTTAGCCGGTCCACCGCATGGGTAGCTTGTTCACGACGACGTGCGGCGCGCCCTGAGCTCACATGTTGCGCTCTGAATGCGCAATGAGTGCATCGGTGTTCGCTAAAAGTCGCCTTACGGCGTTACGGGCCGCGTTCGGGCGTTGAAGCCGAATGCTTTTCTCGATGTTCTCATGGAGCCTAAGGGCATGGACGAGGGTGCTGTCGTTCCGGGTTACCAGCAGGAAAAGGTGGTTGAGTGCGGATTCGATCAACGTCCCGAGCGGAATGAGGAGGTCATTTCCGGAAGCGCGCAGGATCGCGAGGTGGAAGCGCGTGTCAGCTTGGGTGCGAGCCTGCAGCGTTGTCGCTTGCCCCATGTCTCTCAGTGCCTCGGTGATTTCGGCCATCTGTTCTTCGCTGCGGCGGATCGCTGCAAGGGCGGTGGCTTCCGGTTCGATGATGTGACGAAATTCCTGTACGGTCTTGAGGAACTGGATCCGATCCGGCGAGTGTGCGTACCAACTCAGGACGTCGCGGTCGAGCAGGTTCCAACGCTCCTTCGGCTCCACCCAACTGCCGATTTTTGGACGCGATGCGAGTAGCCCCTTGGCCATCAATATCTTGATCGCCTCCCTGACAGCGGTTCGGCTTACATTGAAGATTTCCGTCCACTGGGCCTCGTTCGGCAGGATCGTTCCCGGAGGATAGTCGCCACGCACGATCCTGAGCCCGATATCTTCGGCGAGCGACATATGAACGCTCGGCCCTGACATGCGCGGCGCGTCGAGCCGCCGGGTCGCACGCGCCGCCTCCGCGGTACCCGAGCCTGCGGAGAGTTTTTCTGGTCGCTGTTCAGCCATTCATCTTTTCTCGTATCTCGAACCCTCTAGCCACGCATTGCGTCACCTGCCGCCAACATAGGTCCGCCAGCTGTGTTGCGGCTGAAAACCGAGTATCGCGCGCGCCTTCCGGTTCGACAGAAGTGTCTCGTATTCGCCAAGCTGTCCTTTGACCGGTACGCCCCGATAGAACCGGTCGATCAGCTCTTGCGTCGGAAGGTCTGAAGACGTCTCGTCGTTCGCTGCATTGAAGATCTGGAACCCGAGACCATCCGTGTCGATGGCCCTGAGGGTGATCTGGCCGAGGTCCCGCGCGTCGATGTAGCTCCAGGCGATGCGCTTTCGAAATCCAGGATCGGTAAACCAGCCTGGGAAAAGGTGGTATTCGTTGGGCTCGATCACATTTCCAATGCGCAATGCATAGATGTCGGCTCCGCTTCTGAGCGCAAAGGCGCGCGCGGTCCTTTCGTTCACCACCTTGGAGAGCGCGTAGCTGTCCATCGGATCGACGTCATAGTCCTCATCGAGCGGAAAATAGTGCGGGTTTCGTGGCTCATTGGCGAAGACGAGACCGTAGGTCGTTTCGCTGGATGCGATGACGATCTTGCGGATGCCAAGTTTCGTCGCGGCCTCAATGACATTGTAGGTGCCCATCACATTGATGCGAAAGAGTTCATTGTCAGGCGCGATCAGGATGCGCGGGATCGCCGCGAAATGAACAACGGCATCGATCGGTTGCGGCGCAAGCGACGGGTCGAATTCGTGCAGGCCGGTGTAGCTCGACAGCGCATTGAACACTTGGCCGCTGTCGGTAATGTCGGTGATCAGCGTGCGTACTTTCGGGTTATCGAGGGGCTTCGTGTCGAGGTTGAGCACCTGATGGCCCTGCTCGAGGAGGTATTGCACGACATGGCGGCCAGCCTTGCCGCTACCTCCGGTGAAGATGATCCGCTTGGTCATTGCGCTCTCCGTGCTTTGCAAAATTGGGGAATGGTCTTGTCGATGATAGTTCGCCGAAGGGAACTTCCAAGCGGGGTCGTTGCAAGGAGTCGCGGCCGGCCGTCAAGCGTGCTGACCGCGCTCGCTGCTCATGGGGCGGAGGCGCCGGAGGCCGTCAAAGGGCGCTCCGGCCACCGTTCCTATTTCTGGATGCAGGTATCGGCCGTATCCTTGGTGCATTCATCGAGACCGGTAAATACCGGATCGTCTACCGGCTTGCCGGCGATGAGGTCGAGCATGACCGATGGCGCCTTGTAGCCCATTTCGAAGGGTCGTTGGCCGACAAGTGCGGTCACGAGACCCTCCTTGGCGATCGCCACTTCCTCTCCGATCGTATCGGCCGCGCCGATGACGAATTCATTCTTCGCAATCTTGTCTGCCATCGGCTTGAACAGATCGCGATAGGGTTGCGGCGCACCGAACAGTGGCCAACCACCCATGATGCCGAAGGCGTCGAGATCGGGATTGGCCGCAAGAATGTCCGTCATCGCCTGCACGCCTTTGGCGCCGTCGTCATTGGTAAAGACCGGGCAGCCAGCAACCTCGGTCCAGCCACCTTCACCCTTTAGCTCGGCCAGCCCGTCCTTGCCGGTCAGCACGTCACGCATCCCTTGAGCACGGCGCAGGATGTTATCAGCGCCAGGGTTCCCTTCGATCGTGCAGATCTTGCCGCCGTTCGGTTTTGCCTTCTTGATGTAGTCCGCGATCCGCGCGCCCATCGTATAGTTGTCGGTACCAAGATAGGTCTTTCGCAGGCCTGCATCTTCCTTGGCAAGGTCGGCGTCAAGCGTCATGACCGGGACTGTCGGGTTTGCCGACTTCAACGTCTGGGCGATCAGCTTGGCGTTGGAAGGCGAAATGGCGATCGCAGCCGTGCTGGGCTTGCCGAGCATGTCCTGGACGATCTGCGCTTCTCCTGCTTCGTCGGAAGTCGACGCCGGGCCGGTATAGAAGCATTCATATTCCGAGCTTGTGTTTTCCTTGTTCCACTTCTGGCAACCCTGATTGATCGCCTCGAAGAAGGGATTGTCGAGACCCTTGACGACGATGACGAGCTGCTTTTTCGTCTGGGCGCCGGCGGGGCCGGCGGCCAGCGCCAGCGCTGCGACTGCAAGCACCAATGCTTTCCTCATTTTATCCTCCCGTTGAAACAAGCGGACACCCTCTGTCCGCGGCACAAATCAACCCGGATACCAGACGATACGAGGGTCACTTGGTGGACGCTCGTATTGAAAGGCCTGGTCGATAAGCTTTTCGAGATCGTATTCCGGTTGCCAGTCCAGCAGGAATTTTGCCTTGCTGTTGTCCAACCAGTTTGAGTGGAAATGGCTTGGAACATCGACCGACGGCAGGCCGCGCGTGCGTTCGAGATAGCTTGCGACCTCGCCGTAATCGACCGGACGATCCATGGCGATGTTGAAACGTTGACGCTCTGCGTGCGGATTGTCGATCGTGCTGAGGATCGCTGACACAAGGTCGCTGACGTGGACGAAGTTGCGCTTGAGCGGTCTTCCGTCGGCATCGCGCAGTAATGGTACGGTTCCGGCCTTTGCGTGGCGCCTGGCTTCATGGGGCGGAAAATACGTCTTCCAGTCCGGTCCACCGAAAACGTCGTCGCCGAAGGAAAGCGAGTGCCTGAAGTCGTCCTTTTCCATGATCCACGGCGCACGCAGGCAGCACACGTTCATCCCATATTGGACTGAGTACTGCTCGACCATCACCTCCTCGAGGACTTTGGAGAGCGCGTAGCTGCCGGGATAGGCGCGATGCGGTGTCACCTCGGTTATCGGTCCTTCATGGCGGTAGAAGAAATGGCCGACCGCGGCGTCGCCGCCGATCAGAATGAACTGCCGGGCTGTTGGGCTCATTCTGAACGCTTCGAGCAGCCAAAAGAGACCTTTGACGGTCACATCCATGACGTCGGCGGGCGTTTCCTTGCAGGTCGCCAGATGCACGATATGGGTCGCGCCGGCAATCGCGGCGTCAGCGACCGCGCGATCGGCGATGGAGCCGCGGATAATCTCGAGGCGCTCGCTTGGATTGAGCACGCGGTTGTGGCAGAGCGCGCGAATGCGCGCTTTCGAAAAACGTGGTCGGTCAAGCAGCGTGGATATGAGGTGCTGCCCGACCTTGCCCGTTGCCCCGGTGACAAGGATAAGCATGCTTATCTCCCAGTAGTAGCTAATATATGATTGCGACTTTCGTCAATGTCTAATTGTCATACAAATAAGGTTTATCAGACGAGAGATCATTGACGCGGTTGTGATGATTTGCGTAAATAAGCAATCTCTCACTCAAGGGGCGGGCATATTGTGACGCGCCTTGGTGAAGGCCGCGCGTCTTGGGAGTTTGGAAGGCTGGTCGTGCTGCTAGAACTCAGCAATATTTCCAAGCACTTCGGGGCCATACAGGCCGTCAATGACATTTCGCTGTCGTTAGAGGCAGGCCAGGTTGTCGGATTGATGGGCGACAACGGCGCCGGCAAGTCGACTCTCGTCAAAATGATTGCGGGAAACTTTCGACCGAGCGAAGGCACGATGCGCCTCAATGGCAGCGAAATCGTGCTGCATCGCCCGGTCGAGGCGCGGCACTTCGGAATTGAGATCGTGCACCAGGATCTTGCCCTTTGTGACAATCTCACCGCGGCGGCGAACGTTTTTCTCGGACGCGAACTGAGGCGGGGCATCGGCCCATTGGGCGTGCTCGACTACAAGGCAATGTACCGGAGGGCCGCGGAGATCTTTAAGGAACTCCGTTCCGAGACCAGAGCACGCGACCTCGTGAAACAGATGTCGGGCGGTCAACGCCAGGCGGTGGCGATTGCGCGTACGATGATTTCGGAGGCGAAAATCGTTCTGATGGACGAGCCGACCGCGGCCATTTCCGTGCGCCAGGTCGCTGAAGTGCTCCATCTCATCCGACAGCTGCGCGATCGTGGCATTCTGGTTGTGCTTATCAGCCATCGCATGCCCGACGTATTCGATGTCGCCGATCGCGTCGTTGTCATGCGCCGAGGCCGAAAGGTGGCGGACAAGCCAATCATCGAGACCTCTCCGGAAGAGGTGACAGGGCTTATTACTGGCGCCATTGAGGGTGGATAGAGGAAAACGATCTGGGTCTTTTGCGCCGGAGGAACGCGAGGTTAACATGGCAACGACGCTGCACGAGACGATAGCCCATAGGCAGCGCACGCTCGCAGCAACAGTCCTGGGCAGCCAGACCTTCTGGGTACTGGTCGCCGTCATTCTCGCCTGCATCTTCCTGTCATTCGCCACCGACAGTTTCGCAACGGCAAAGAACCTCTACAACATCACCCGCAACGTCACTTTCATCGCAATCATCGCGCTCGGGATGACGCTTGTCATCATCACCGGTGGGATTGATTTATCGGTAGGGTCGGTGCTCTGCCTGTGCAGTATGGTACTTGCAGTCACGATGCATGCGGGATACGGCATAGGGACGGGCATTGCCGTCTCGGTCGCCACGGCATTAGTGATCGGCGCGTTCAATGGCATCTTGATTGCCTATCTCGGCTTTCCGCCCTTTGTCGTAACGCTCGGCATGCTCTCGGTTGCCCGGAGCCTGGCCATGGTCGCGTCCAACAATACTGTCGTCTTCGAATTTGGCCCCGATCATGCCAAGCTGCTGGCGCTGGGCGGTGGGGCGGTCTTCGGTATCGCCAATCCAGTGATCTACATGATCGTGCTGGCGCTCCTGACCGGCTTCGTGCTGCGGTGGACGCGGATCGGCCGCTACATTTACGCCATTGGTGGCAACGAAAAGGCGGCCGTTGCCACGGGCCTTCCCGTACGACCCATCAAGGTCTGCGTCTATATGATCTCGGCGCTGTCGGCTGGCATCGCCGGCATCATTCAGACCGGCTGGCTGGGTGCTGTGACGACCAATATTGGAGCGGGCATGGAGTTGCAGGTCATCGCTGCGGCAGTGATTGGGGGCGCTAATCTCGCTGGCGGCGCAGGTACTGCCTTCGGCGCACTTGTCGGTGCGGCACTCATCGAGGTGATCCGCAATAGCCTCGGACTTCTCGGCATCAATGCGTTCTGGCAGGGGACATTCATCGGCGGCGCGATAATCCTTGCAGTCCTTTTCGATCGCATCCGCAATTTCCGCCAAAGCGAGTAGCGCACACGCCCTGCAGCACGCGATTTTCTCACGCGTTGGTCGCGCACGCCAGTGCGCGCGGTAGTGCGAGTTTGTGTTCTATTCCCGGTGGAGAACGCGTTCATCACCCGCCTACCATTCTTCGAAGGCCGCTTGCGGTCGTGAAGGCTGCTCGGACCTATGCGTCTCACTGGAGAGGAGAGGCATGACGGATCCAGCATGCTGTGGCTCGGGGTGCTCGCTACCCATAGGCATACGAGCCAGCGCCTATGGCCATCAGGGCCAGGAGACGGGGATACTTATGACCGAGGGCAAAAAGGTCGAGATTTGGTCGAGGGCAAGCTCGACGGTGTTGCACTTGGTGAGGCAATTTACGGCCAAACCCGCAGCGCCACACTAGCCATTCGGCAGTTCTTTGAGCATTGTCAGTCGGTTTCCAGGCAACAGAGCGATGATTTTGTCCTGTTCAAGAGCGTAGAGCACCTGCAGGATTTCATCCTGCGAGAATCCTGCCGAGGTCAAAGGATCGCCGAGTTCAAACACGTTGATGGACATGTCCGGCATAGCCTTCAATGCGCGTAGGCGCTCGATCAATGCGATTTCGGTTTCCGTGAATCTGCTCATACCAACTACATAACGCTCTTCGGGCAGAATTGTCTCATGGCCATTGCACGTCTGCCGTCATCGCTATGACCATGGTCCGCGGATCGAGCTGTTCCAGCGGATCGAGCTCTTCCAGTTGCACGACCTGCGCACGGCCTGGCGGCGGCCCTCGGCTACGCGGTGTTGTCACGAAGCGTTGACGGCGTTGTGAAAAAGCCCCACCTTCGCCGGAGCGATGATGGGGCTCCTACCTTGATCCGGAGGGATCCGAGATCATCAGCAAACCAAAAACACGAATGTACGGAAAAGGTTCCCGCTTGCTGGGCCGCCTTGGCCGGTTCCGAGAGGGGAAGGCATCGAGGCTTGCCGCCTTTGTGGGCGGTTCGCATTTGATCCGACGTATTCGTCATTTTTCGCAGAGCCTTCGCTCCCCGAAATAGGGTTGGTAGCTGCAGTCCGATGGCCGGAAGGAGCGATAGCTGCGAGAGCAAGCGGTGATGTTGCAGCTCTGAGGCGGAGCGCTGTCGTCAACCAGAACGCCCGCTGCGGGGGTCGCCAACGCTTCCCGCATGAAATCCCGCCAAATCTGCGCTGGCATATCCCCGCCCGTTACGCCTTTCATCGGCGTGTCATCGTCGTTGCCGACCCAGACCCCTGCGACAAGTGGCTCGGTGAACCCGACAAACCAAGCGTCACGATTGTTCTGGCTGGTGCCGGTCTTGCCAGCAGCAAACGCGCCGGGGTCGGCTGCGCGCCCGGTACCGCGTTCCACGACAAGCTGTAGAAGGGAAAGGAGATCGCGCCGATACGGGGCCAGATCCACGCTTGGCGTATCTTTTGCCCCGACTCGAAAAGCCGTTGCTTGGTTCGAAGCCTGAAATTCGATAATTCCCCTGGGTTCAACGGGGGCCTTGCCGAATTGCACGGACGCATAGGCACTTGTCAGGTCAAGCAAGCTGACCTCGGACGTGCCTAACGCCAGCGAAGGCGTATCGACAAGTGGCGCGTCGATCCCGAGTTCACGCGCGGCACTGATCACCTTGTCAAGGCCGACATGTTGGGCGAGCGCCACTGTTGGCGCGTTTAGAGACCGGGCGAAGGCCTCAGCGATCGTGACCCAGCCGCGATAGCGGCCGCCGGAATTCTCTGGTGACCAGCCGTTGATTTCGATCGGTGCGTCCAGTACCCGGTCGGATAAGGAAAGTCCGGCCTTCAGAGCGGCATAGTAAACGAACAGCTTGAAGGTGGAGCCCGGCTGCCGTTTTGCCGTGACGGCACGGTTGAACTGGCTCTCTTTGTAATCGCGGCCGCCGACCATGGCCACAACCGCCCCATCCGGGGTCATTGCCACCAATGCGGCCTGAGATGCACCAACAGTTCTTCCCTCAGTATCCAAGGCCCTCTTGATGACCCTTTCGGCAATCCCCTGAAGCCGGGGAACAAGCGTCGTTCGAACTGTGGTCGAGCCCGGCGAAGTCCCGGCGATTTCGCTCGCCTGCGGTGAGACCCAGTCCGCAAACCAACTGCCGGATCGGGGCGTTGGCGTTGTCGGGTGGAGGGTAGCAAAGCTCGCCTTGATCTGCGCAGCCTTTGACGCGTCAACCTTGCCGTTCGCAACCATCGCGTCGAGGACGACCGATGTGCGCTTTCGGGAACCTTCAAGATTGTCGATCGGGTTCCATAGGCTAGGAGCCCGCAACAATCCCGCCAGAAGCGCCGATTCCGAAAGGTTTAGCGCTCCGATATCCTTGTTGAAATAAATGCGTGCGGCGGCCGGCATACCCGTTGCGCCAGCGCCAAGATAGGCGCTGTTGAGGTAACGCGTCAGGATTTCCTGCTTTCCGAGTTTCCACTCCAGCCACAGGGCAATCACAAACTCCTGTATCTTTCGTTTTACCGTACGATCGCTGTCGAGATACTGCAACTTGATGAGCTGCTGGGTGATCGTGCTACCACCCTCCACAACCGACCCTGCCTTGAGGTTTCGAAGAAGCGCTCGTCCGATGCCTCTGATATCGATGCCGAAGTGGTCCATGAACCGCCGGTCTTCAACAGACAGTACCGCATCGATCAGTTGTGGCGTGAATTGGTCGAACTGTGCGTAAGGTCCTTGATAAGGTCCTTGTCTGACCAGCGGCTGACCGTCCGCGGTTTCCAACACCACGATAGGCTTTAGTGTACCGTCCCTGATCTCGGCCCAAGGGACATCTTTTAGCGCCCACACCAAGCCCGTTACACCAACCAGAATACAGAAAACGGCGGTCAGCCGCACCGCCGATTTCCACCTGGCTTTCCTTTGCAAGACAGGCTGGCTAGACCGGCGAAGCGCTCGTCCTGCCTTTTTGGGAGCGTTCGCAAGTGCCCCGCCGAGATTTTTCAGCAGAAATGAAAGAGTTTGCTTATCCGCAGCCTGGACCTTGGTCTTTACGGACGAAGCAGCCGCCCGGACCTTGACCTTGACCGCTGTTGAGATAGCCCGCAAATCGTCGTGAAGCGCACGAAGCAGAGCGTGCGCTGCCTGTCGGGTCTGCTCAAACGGCAGAGGCAGATGTTCGCTCGTTCCAGCTCGGTTGAACGGGTCAGCGTCTGCGCTGTGATCCGCCTCTTTTGTTGCCGCGGGGGCTCTCTGGGCGAGCACTTCCGCCTTTTGATGGTCGTCCGACCCAGTGCCACTTCGTGTAGAGACGTGAGGATTGCGGGGCATTTTTTAAGACGCTCAAACCCTTAATGACTTAGAGCACTGTGGCGGGTTCTCAACGTACGGCAAAGACGCTGGTTCCAGCCAAAGGAAATACGCCGCCATCATCAGTGCGCGCGTCACGACAGGTGGGACCTAAAAATCCCAACCGTGGCGGGCGCGAGCTTAGGTCTTGAGACTGCCTTTACCAGCCCGCGAACTGCGAAACAACTGTATCCGGAACGTCGGAGACTTCGGCGAAAGCTCGATCCAGAACGTTTGATGCCTGAACGATGTCGGTGTCCGGGACGGTCAGCGGCGGAGTCATCTCCAGAACATTTGCGTTCATCCCGACACAGTAGACGACGAGGCCGAGTTCATAGGCCCGATAGATAAGTTTTGCTGCTTCCGCTCGCGCTGGAGCCCGTGTCTGCCGATCGAGAACGAGGTCGACGCCGCAGGCAAGACCTCGACCGCGGATATCGCCGATCAGTTGATATCGTTCGGCAAGCCTTGCCAGGCCGTCGCGCAGCAGTTTGCCTTTGCGCTCCGCTTCCTGCGCAAGCTCGTCGCGCTCAATGGTTTCAAGAACGGCAAGGCCGGCGGCAGTAGAGATCGGATTGCCGTGGAGCGTCTGCATGGCAAAGGCGCTGGCACAATCGAGGATGCGTGCCGGGCCGATCGCGGCAGAAAGCGGCAGCCCGCCGCCAAGACCCTTGCCGATGGTCAGGATGTCGGGGACGAAATCCTCATGTTCGAAGCAATGCAGGCGGCCGCTGCGGCCAAGCCCGACCTTCACTTCGTCGCAGACGACGAGCACACCGTATTCCCGGCAGA
Organism: Ensifer sp. ENS03; assembly: GCF_014852035.1. NCBI lineage: Bacteria > Pseudomonadati > Pseudomonadota > Alphaproteobacteria > Hyphomicrobiales > Rhizobiaceae > Ensifer > Ensifer sp. ENS03. The sequence goes on from NZ_JACVAV010000006.1 coordinate 179,111, forward strand.
TCGCGGAAAAGGCTTTAAAAAAACCGGTTGGCGGAACGATCAGGCCGCCGTCTGACTGGATCGGCTCGATGAAGGCGACCGCGAAACGCTCCGGCGCCGCCTCAAGTCGCTCCCGTAATTCTGCGAGTATCGCACCACCTGTCGGGTCGTCGTGGTAGGGCCGGTAGGGATCGGGGTACGGTAGCAGGAGCAGTCCGTCCGCCTTGGTCGCGCCCGCCTGGACGCTGTGGCCGGAAAAAGCCATCGAGCCCACGGTACAGCCGTGGTAGGCGCCGACGAAGGCGATGACGCCCGACCGTCCCGTCGCCTTGGTGACAGCGCGGAAGACCGCCTCGTTGGCATCGGATCCGGAATGACCGAACCAGACCTTGTTGTCGCCCGATCCGGGAAAGGCCGTGAGGAGTTTTTCGGCAAGGGCCGCCGCCGGTCCATTGGCGGCAGAAAGAACACTGGCGCCGGCGGGATTTGCCGCAGCACCGGAGATTGCCTCAACCAGCGCCGGGTGGCCATAGCCAAGGCTCGCCGCCCCCCATGCCCCGGAGAGGTCGATCAGTTCGCGGCCGTTTTCCTCCGTCAGCCTCGCGCCGCGGCCACCGGTCACTGCAAGCGGGAAGAAGCGCAGCTTCTGTAGGTTGGCGACTGCCGCTTGGTCTCTCTCGTAGAGTGCGGTCACGGGGCTTCCCCTACGCTAGCTTTAAGACACCGGGTGAGACGCTCGCCCCAGGCAGTGACGCCCGCATCCGTATCGATCAGATCGTGGCGCACCTCGACCAGAACGCCCGGAAGCCCACGCGCGTCGGCATGAACCGGCACGGTGTAATCCTCGTCGGGATGGATGTTGTAGGGCTCGTTGTCACCGATCGTCAGCTGGCTTTCGCTGGCCAGTTCTCGGATCAGCGAACCGGCAAAATCGACGGCGTCGCGATAGAGGATGCCGGCCTGCCAGGGGCGCGGCTTGCCGAAATAGACCGGCGTGAAGCTGTGGATGCCGACGACAAATGGCCGCTTGCCTTCGCCTTCGAGCCGGTCGAGACGGCGGCTGACCGCTTCAGCGAAGGGCGTGAACAGCGTATCGATCCGCTGCTGCCGCTCTTCGTCGCTCAGGTTTCGGTTGGCGGGGATCTCCGTCGTCTCGCTGATCTCGGGGATCATCGAGGGGGCGGGAAGCGGCCGGTTGCAGTCAATCACCAACCTTGAATAGTTGGTGAAGAACAGTGGTGCATCGAGGCTGAGGCTTAGGTGCTGAGCCAGCGCCATGGCGCCGATATCCCAGGCGATGTGGCGCTGGCGCTCGTGCAGCGGAAGCCCCATATCGCCGAGCGCGCGTGGCATCCGGTTGGAGGCGTGCTCGCATAAGAGCAGGATCGGGGAGGTGCCGTCCGGGTTGAAGACCGCATAGGGCGGCAGTTCGTCGATCGAAAGCAGCGGCGCGCTCGGGTCGTGTCGCGCGCCGGGTTCTAGGCTCTTGATGGCCGTTGTCGAGGTCATGGGTTGCCCATCCGTCAATCAGTAGACCGCCGCATAGCGGGCACAAAGTTCGTCCGGCGAGAGCCCATCGACGATCTCGATCTCCTTGCGCTTCATCGCCATGTAGCAGTCAAGGAAATCTCGAGAGAACCAGCCCGTGACGACCGGATCGGCGGCGAGCGTATCCAGAGCTTCCGGCAGGCTCGCGGGCAGACGACGAATACCGAGCTTCTCCTGCTCTGCCGCCGAGAAATCGGAGGGGTCGGAATTGATCAAGGGCGGCTGTTCGAGCCCGGCCTTGATGCCTTCGAGGCCGGCCTTCAACAAGACGGCCAGCGACAGATGCGGGCTGGCGCATGCGTCGGCGGCGCGGTATTCCATGTTGAACTGCCTGGCCGGATTGCTGCCGCGAAGGTCCAGTGTCGGGCAGATCCTGAGCGTCGCTTCGCGGTTCTTTTCGCCAAGGCAGGTGTAAGCGGCGCTCCAATGGTGCGGCACGAGCCGCATGTAGGAAAGCACCGACGGAGCGGTAAAGGCGGTCAGCGCCGGCAGATGCTTGATGACGCCGGCGGCAAAGGCGCCGGCGATCTTGGAGAGCCTGCCGGGGCGCGAGGCGTCAAAGGTCACCGGATTGCCGTCGAGATCGGTGAAGCTCACATGCAGGTGCACGCCGTTGCCGACGCCATTCGAGACCGTCTTCGGGGCAAAACTCGCATTCCAGCCGAAGAGGGCGGCGACTTCCTTGGTGATTGCACGGATGGTAGCGCCGCGATCGGCGGCGGTCAGCGCGTCGGCGGGACGGCAGGTGATTTCGAACTGGTCCTTTCCGTATTCCGGCAGGAACATTTCCGGCTCGGCGCCGGCTTCCTGCAAAGCGGTAATCAGCAGAGACCCGAAGGGTTCGGCACGGCGCTGGGCGCGCAGGCCGAAGGACGGCGCATCCGGCCAGTCGACGCCGAGCAACTGGAACTCCTGCTCGACGGCTGAAATGACTTTGAGGCCGACTTGTTCGTATTCCTTCAGCGTCTGTTTCAGGAAGCTGCGTACGCAGCAGTCCCAGGCATTGCCTTGGAGGTCGGTGATGTCGGCGTGATAGAAATGCAGCGGCGTCTCGTCTGGCAGGCAGGTGACGCGCGCCTTGCTGTCGGGGTCGGCCATCAGCCGGAGGTCGCCGGCCGAGCCCCAGGGATTGTTCTCGGCAATCAGGTCGAAGGGCGTGAGCGCCAGGTTGGCCGGCACCCAGCCGACACCCTTGCGCAGGTAGCTGTCGATCTCGGAAGCCGCAAAACTGCGGCCGCGCGTGATGCCGGCGATGTCGGTCGTGACGAAGGTGGCAAGTTCCGTCAGTGCGGCGGCCGCCTTGCCGTTGTTGGTTTCCGTCATGGGGTTCCCCTCTATTCGTTCATTTTTTAGGCGGCGACTCAGGCTTGGCGCAAAGTGCCGAGGCGGCTGACCACCGTCTCAGTGTCGGTCGTCCAGCAATAGCCGGAGTAGGCACGAAGGGCCGCGTCATGGCGCTGCTCGCTATAGGTGGCGCAGGCGTCGTTGACGACGGTGACAAGGTAACCGCGGTCGGCGGCGTCGCGCACCGCCATGTCGACGCACTGGTCGGTGATGACGCCGGCGATGATCAGGTAGCGGGTGTTGAGGTTGCGCAGGACGTAGTCGATGTTGGTCGAGTTGAAGACGCCCGACGACGTCTTCGGCAGCACGATCTCGTTGTCGATGGGCGAAAGTTCCGGAATGACCTGCCCCTCCGGAGAACCTTTCGGCACGTGCATGTCGGAGAGCTTGTGGTCGAGCGAGCGGTCGCGGCCGTCGAGCGTCAGGCTTTCGATGATCGTGTGCAGCACATCGCAACCGGCCTTTCGCGCCGCCTCCAGAATGCGTACCTGGTTTGGGATGACGGTCTGGCGCAGGCGCCTGTGATAATAGCTCTCGGCGTCCTGCGGGTGGGTCGGGTCGAGGTTCGGCTCGCACCAGATGCGCTGCATGTCGACGAACAGCAGCGAGGTGCGGCCAGCCTCATAGGCGCTGTCGCGCCTCAAGCGATCGTCGCCAACCTTGACAGTGACTGCACTCATTCGAATTCTCCTCGGTTTATTTTGGTTCGCCGGGACGGCGGAAAGGGTCAGCGGTCGTCTTCAACGGCTGGATTGAAGGCGTCCTCCGTGATGGCGTATCCGCGGCGCAGGTCCTCCATGCGCTCGATGCGACCACGTGACTGCGTGGCAAGGCGGGCGGTAAGTGCCGCAATCACCGCCTCCGTCTGGGCAATCGCCGGCACCATCGTGTCGTAGGGCGAGACCGTGTCGACGGGTGCCGTCAGCGTCACTGTCGCGAAATCGGCGATCGGCGAGAGCCAGCGGTCAGTAAAGAGCACGATGCGCGATCCTTGCTCGGCCGCCTGACGAGCAAAGCGGATCGTGTCGTTCTGGTAGCGGCGATAGTCATAGACGAAAAGCACGTCGCGCTTGCCGAGGTCGACAAGCTGATCGACCTGGTCGGCCTGACTGCCGTTGATCCAGCGCGTGTCGCCCCTGAGCTGCTTCATGTGCGACCAGAGGAGGCCCGCGAGAAAGCCGCTGAAGCGGCCGCCGAGGCAATGGATGCGAGCGCTCATGTCGGCCGCCGCATCCACGGCTGCCTCGAAGTCTTCCGAAGGCAGCATTTGCATCGAAGACTCCAGCGCATGGATGCTGGCGCGAAGGAAGTACTGGTAGAAGTTCTCTTGTTCCAGCGACGGGCGGCGCGCGTCGAGCATGGAGAGCGGCGAGCTCATGCGCTCTTGGACTTCACTGAGCAGCGCCTTCTGGAACTCCGGATAACCCTCAAAGCCCAGTGTGTTGGCAAAGCGCACGACGGTCGGATTGCTGACGCCGGCAGCGGCCGCGAGATGCGCGACCGTGTTCAGCCCTGCTGCCGGATAATTCGACAGAAGCTGCCTGACGATCTTCAGTTCCGAGCGCGTGAAGGTAATTGCGCCGTCTGTCAGTCGGTCCCGGATTGCCACGATTTCTGCCTCCCAAAAACGATGGCGTGAATTCCGATTTCTAATTTTTGTTACATAATTGCTAGCAGATAATGTTTTTTGAAACAAGATTGACATTTGGTCGATCTGCGATAACGTTCATGTCGGGAACGGGCCCGAGCCAAAAAATACGCGGCCGGGCCAAAATCTGGGGGAATGCGGATGGTGCGCGTCAGGCGAGAAACCGTCGTTGGTATCCTTGTAGCGTCGCTGCCGCTTTTGGCCGCTGCCGCCATCGCCTCGTTGTTCTTTCCGGGCAGCGGCGAGCGCCTGGTGACGCTTTACATGATCAACGTCATCGCCGTGCTCGGCATCGGCATCTATGCCGGCAATTCCGGTATCGTTTCCTTCGGCCATGTCGGCTTCATGGCGATCGGTGCCTATGCGTCGGGTCTGTTGACGCTAAATCCGATCATCCAAAAGACAGCGTTGCCACATCTCCCGGAATGGCTGGCCGGGATGGGCATGCCCTTCCTTCCGGCACTTGCGATTGCGCTTGTCGTGGTTGCGCTCGTCGCGGTGCTGATCGGCATTCCCGTGGCGCGCCTTGGCGGCTCATCGGCTTCGATCGCGACCCTTGGTTTCCTCGTCATCGTGCATGTTGTGCTCGTCGCCTCGACCGATTTCACCCGCGGCAGCCAGACCTTTTTTGGTATTCCCCGCGCGGTCAATCTCTGGGTGGCGGTGCCCTTTGCTATCGCTGCCGTGGTGGTTGCGCGTCTCTATCGGGATTCGAGTGCTGGCTTGAAGCTTCGGGCGTCGCGCGAAGACGAGATCGCCTCGAGCGCCGTCGGCGTCAATGTCAAACTGCAGCGCTTCTTCGCCTGGGTTCTCGGTGCGGTGCTTGCAGGCGCTGCTGGCGCCTTGCTGGCCCATTTCCTCGGCGCGTTTTCGCCGAAGGACTTCTACTTCAACCTCACCTTCATGCTTTTGGCGATGCTGATCCTCGGCGGTATCACCACCGTCTCGGGTGCCGTCGGCGGCGCTGCCGTAATCATGCTGATTGTCGAACTCCTGCGCAAGCTCGAGGGTGGCGTCGATCTCGGCTTCCTCAAGCTGCCGACCGTCTTCGGCCTCACCGACATCGGGATCGGCGTGGCAATCCTCGTCGTGATGTACCGCCTGCAGGATGGCCTCTTCGGTGTGCGCGAACTTGACGAGCGCTTCGGCTGGTTCAAGCGCTCCACAGAGAAGGACGTTGTGCCGGTGAAAAGCGTGCCTGCGTCCGAGGCCGCTGCAGCCGGTCACGGCTCTCTCCGGGTCGAAAATCTCGGCAAGAAATTTGCCGGCCTCGTGGCGCTCGAGAACGCCAATTTCGAGATCAAGCCCGGTATCGTCACTGGCCTTATCGGCCCGAACGGTGCGGGCAAGTCCACGCTGATCAACAGTGTGTCCGGCGTCGTGCCGCCGTCGACGGGCCGCGTGCTGATCGATGGCCAGGATGTGGCGTCGCTTGCCGTTCACGCGGTTCCCGTCGCGGGCCTTGCCCGCACCTTCCAGAACATCCGTCTCTTCAAGAACCTAACGGTCATCGAGAACGTCACGGTCGCGGCGAGCGCCTTGAAGGCGGGCGGTGAGGATCCCGCTGCCCGTGCCTTGACGGTGCTTTCGGAAGTGGGCCTCGCGGAATTTGCCGACCGGCTGGCCGGCACGCTTTCCTACGGTGCGCAGAGGCGGCTAGAAATCGCCCGCGCGCTGGCGCTGAAGCCGCGTTACCTGCTGCTCGACGAGCCGGCTGCCGGCATGAACCCGGCCGAGACCGAGGAATTGATGCATGTGCTCGACCGCATCCGCACGAAATACCGCCTCGGCCTGCTCGTCGTCGAGCATGACCTGAAGCTGATCATGCGGCTCTGCGATGTTGTCGTCGTGCTCAACAAGGGCCAGCAGATCGCCATCGGCACACCGGCGGAAATCCAGGCTAACCCTGATGTCATCGAGGCCTACATCGGCCGCCGCCGCTCAGCGGCGCAGGCGCGCAACGCGCCCGTCGGGACCCCCGTTCTGCCGTCCGGCGCGCCGGGCCTGCATAAACCAGCATAAATCAAAAGAGGGAGCTTTTCGGATGAAGAAGAACGTCACGGCCCTGTGCCTTACAACCATGCTTGGCGGTATCGCGTTGTCGCCACTACCCGCATTTGCAGACGATCTGGTTATCGGTCTTGCGACCGCACAGACCGGCGGTCTTGCACCCTATGACCAGCCGTCGCTGAAGGGTCTGGAAATGGCGGTCGAGGAGATCAATGCGGCCGGTGGTGCTGCCGGCAAATTCCCGATCAAGCTCGTCGCCAAGGATACGCGCTCGGATGCGGCGCAGACGGCGCTGGTGGCGCAGGAACTGGTTGACGAAGGCGTCAAGATCGTGATCACGCCTTGCGATGCCGATCCGTCGATTGCTGCCGGCCAGGTGACACAGGCAGCCCAGATCCCCGCCTTCTCCTTCTGCGCCACGACGCCGACCATGCCGCTTGCGGTGGGCGACTACATGTTTGGCAATTATCCGGCCGACAACGTCCAGGCCTCTGTTCTTGCGACCTACGCGTTCGAGAAGGGTTACAAGAAGGCCTACATCCTGAAGTCGCCGGATAGCGCCTATACTCTGAAGCTGCCGGAGTATTTCGCCGTTGCGTTCAAAGCCAAGGGCGGCGAACTGCTCGGTGAGGGCACCTACAGCATGGGCCAGCAGGACTTCGGCGCCGAGGTCACCAAGATCAAGGCGATGAACCCGGCGCCCGACGTCATCATGACGGCGGCCTACGAGCCGGATTTCCCAGCCTTCATCCGTCAGCTGCGCGGTGCAGGGGTGGCCACGCCGATCCTCGGCAGCGACGGCATCGATTCGCCCACGACCTTCGGCCTTGGTGCCACCGTCGACGGGGTTGTCTTTACAACCGCAGGCTTTGCCAGCGAAGGCAGCCCGCTTGCTGACTTCAATGTGAAGTACAAGGAAAAATACGGTCAGGTGCCGGATACGGTCTACATCGCCAACGGCTACGACCTTGGCAAGGTGATCGACGCGGCGGTGACGGAGGCAAACAGTATCGATCCGGTTGCCATACGCAACGCGATCGCCTCGCTCGAAAACGTCCAGGGTGTGACCGGCCCGATCAGCTATGCCGGCACGCAAGGGATGCCGATGCGCTCGGTATCGCTGGTGCAGATCGAAAGCGGCAATCGCCAGCTGATCAGTCAGGGCGTTCCGGCGGCCGCCGACGTTCCAGCCCCCTGATCGATCACCTGTGGTGGTCCCCGGATTTCCCCGGGGATCGTGCCTGTCTGCGCCGGCGGCGCTTTGCAATCCACGGCAAGGACTTTGCCCGATGATGATGAGTGAAATTCCCGTTCTGAAGCCGCTTCTGGAAGTGAGCGGCCTTAAGGTCGCCTATGGTGCGGTCGAAGCCCTGAAGGGTGTTGATCTCGCCGTCGGCAAAGGGCAGATCGTGACGTTGCTCGGCGCCAACGGCGCTGGCAAGAGCTCGACGCTGAACGCGCTTGTCGGTCTGGCGGGAAAGAAGGCCGGACGTGTGTCTTTCAACGGCCGGGATGTTTCCGGCCTCGCGCCGGAACAGATTGTCCGGCTCGGAATGACCTTGACGCCCGAGGGACGGCGCATCTTCCCGAGCCTCACCGTCGACGAACACCTGCTGCTCGGCGGTGCCATGCACAAGGCGCGCGGCGCGATATCAGAGGTGCGCGAAGACATGCTCTCGCGATTCCCGATCCTGAAAGAACGCCTCACCCAGAAGGCCGGCTCGCTCTCAGGGGGAGAACAGCAGATGCTCGCGATCGCCCGCTCGATGATGTCGTCGCCTGACTTGTTGCTGCTCGACGAGCCCTCGCTCGGCCTGGCGCCGCAGGTGGTGGATCTGATCTTCGACCTGATCGCCGGGCTGAGACAAAAGGGCCTGACGATCCTCCTGGTCGAGCAGAACGTCTCTCTGTCGCTCGAGATTGCTGACGCGGGCTACGTCATGGCCAATGGCCGGGTCGTGCTTTCGGGCACGGCCGCCGAACTGCGCAATTCAACCGAAATCCAGGGCGCCTATCTCGGCGCCTGAGCCGAGCGCGTGGAGGGTCAATTCATGGATATGTTCCTGCAGCAACTCGTCAATGCGCTCAGCCTCGGCGGCACTTATGCGCTTCTGGCGCTTGGCCTTGCGGTCGTCTTTTCGATCATGGGGCTCATCAATTTCGCCCATGGCGAACTGATGACGGCTGCCGGCTACGGCCTCTGCTTTGCCCTGTTGCTGGGCCTGCCGTTTCCGCTCGCTGTCTGTGCGGCTCTTTTGATCGCCATCGTGCTTGCCATGCTGATGGAGCGCATCGCCTTTCGGCCGGTGCGCGGCGCCAGTGGCACGACGCTGCTTCTAACGAGCTTTGCCGTTAGCGCGATCCTGCGCGTGATCTTCCAGAACTTCATTTCCGCCCGTCCGAAGCCGGTGCCGATGCCCGAGAGCTTTTCTGGCACGATCGAGATCGGCGGCCTGCATCTGGGCCTCATTCAGGGAACCTCGATCCTCGTCACGATCATCATGCTGGTCGGCCTGAACCTCTTCCTTCGCACGACCGTGCTCGGTCGTGCCATGCGTGCTGCATCCGAAGATTTCGCTATCGTTCGGCTGATGGGTATCCGCGCCAATGCGGTGGTCGCTACCGCCTTTGCGATCTCCGGCCTGCTTGCCGGCGTCGCCGGCATCCTCTGGGTGGCCCAGCGCGGCAGTGTCGATCCGTTGATGGGCTTCCTGCCAGTGCTCAAAGCCTTTATCGCCGCAATTATCGGTGGGCTCGGCAGCCTCTCCGGCGCTGTCGCCGGCGGCTTTCTGCTCGGCTTCATCGAAGTGTTCTTGCAAGCCTATCTGCCGGAAAGCCTGCTCAGCTACCGCGACGCCTTCACCATCCTGCTCGTCATCGGGGTTCTGCTCTTTGCTCCGCAGGGGTTGCTTGCAAAGAAGACCGTCATCAAGCTTTGATGTTCGCGAAAGCACCTAGTATCGGGATGATAGGGTCAGTGCAGACGCAAGCAATGGCAATGAGTTGGCATTGATCGTCCGCAATCACCTTGTGGACTCGTCGAGGTCGGCAGGATTTGCGGCTTGCCCTTGGGCCCTGTCGTCTTCCCGTCATGGCACTTGGTATCAACGAATGGAATGGAAATGCCGCACATAGTCGTAAAGATGTTCCCTGGCCGCACCGAGGAGCAGAAACAGGAATTCGCCGCGAAAGTGGTCGAAGCTGCGAAAACCATCCTAGGCTCAAGCGACGCTTCGCTTTCCGTTTCCATCTTAGAAGTGGATCCGGCGGAGTGGGATGCGAGTGTCTACGACCCGGAAATAGTGGCGAACGAAAGCACGCTCTATAAACGGCCGGGTTACGGGGCTCTCTCACAGTCGTAGGGGGTGATCGCCGAGGGCGTTTTTGAATGAAGCGGGGGTGCCATGCAAACCCCGCTCGCCTCGGCCACACGGCCACTTTGCCCGGCATGCTGACAGGATTGGAGTGTCCAATGTTCATTCATCTGCTGGCGCTGCCAGCGGAAGAGCGCGCTATTCAGGATGGGGTGGCGCACCAGGCACCTGCGCTGGCTCCGTAGGCGCCAACCCCGCGACCCGGATCTACGTCTGCACTTGTGATCGTCAGGCTGAGCTCGGATCCCACGTCGGTTTGTCAACCGTGGTGCAAGGTACAGCCCGCCAATTGGAATGACGAGCATTGAGCAGCGTTGAATTCCCGTCCACCACGAGCCACAGCCCGTTGCCAAGGGCGTGTACAGTGAGGGGTTTTCGCTTCTCCTGCTTGCCGCGCGCCGACGCAAGCATATAGCGGTTCGCGCTGATGATGCCTCGTTCGCGCATTCGCGCGTTAACAAGCTGCTCGAGCGGAATAAGCAGATGTGCTTCTCCAAGATCGAAGTAGAGCGAAGGATCCTCCGGCAACCTTTCGAGCGCGGCCGCGATCTCTTGGTTCAACTCCATCTTTCCAACGGCGCCGTCGGCCTGGAGTGCTAGATACTTTCGCGACATTTCATCGGCTTTCATTCAGCGCTACAGCGACGAGCACTTCGCTGGGCCATCCCGGCCAGGACGACCCTGTTGCTCGTCGGCATTCGGTACCATTATCGCTCATGATTGCTGGGTATCTATGTGAAATCGCACTGTCGGCTGTCCGACCGACAAATTTCAACTGTTCCCCATTGTGCATGCTTGCTGTTGGGTCAATCGAAGGCTTTTCTTTCGTCTGCCAGGGTCCGCAGCGTTTGATGTGAAATCGGCCAATGAACCGATTTTTGCCATCTGAACGCTGCCGATCGCTTGAGCGCCTGCCTAGCTCAAAGGCCTTCGAGGGATCCCCCAGTGTCAGGCACCAATTGCTGCGCCCGTACCATCGAACAGCGAGGACCGGCTCTCGTCGATCCGGATCCCGACGGCTTCGCCAACGCGAAAAGGTGTGTCGGCCGGTGCGCTGACATTGATCAGGCCGAGCCGGCCGGCGCGAACGAAGACGCTCATATTGCCGCCGAGATACTCGCTCGCCTCGATGACGCCGCGGCAATGCCCAGTTTCCGGAGCAACCAGCGCCAAGTGCTCGGGCCTTGCGCCCAGTTTCTCGGGTTCGACCGTCCCTGGCATGGGAAGCGCTAGATCGCCTTCGCCGCTCAGGTCGAGGCGGCCGCCCTGGTCGCGCCGGCATGGCAGGAGGTTCATCTTTGGGCTGCCGATGAACTGCGCGACGAAAAGGTTCGCCGGCTTTTCGTAGAGGTCTCTCGGGCTACCCTGCTGCATGATCCGCCCGTCCTTCATCACGACGATCCGGTCGGCCAGCGTCATCGCCTCCACCTGGTCATGGGTCACATAGATCATGGTGGCGCCAAGCGTGCGATGCAGCTTGGCGATCTCAAGTCGCATATCGACGCGCAGCGCCGCATCGAGGTTTGAAAGCGGCTCGTCAAAGAGAAAGCCGACCGGCTCGCGCACAATTGCCCGCCCGATTGCGACTCGCTGGCGCTGGCCGCCCGAGAGCTCCTTCGGATAGCGGTCCAGAAGGGGCGTGAGCTTCAGCGTTTCCGCCGCTGCCTCGATCTTGGCCCTTGCGGTCTCCGACGGCACCTTGGCGAGCCTCAGGCCGAAGCCCATGTTCTGCCGCACCGTCATGTGCGGATAGAGCGCATAGGACTGGAAGACCATGGCGAGCTGACGATCGACCGGCGAAGCGGACGTCGCATCCCGCCCATTGATCAAAATCTGGCCGTCGGTCGTTGCCTCGAGACCCGCGATCATGCGCAACAGCGTTGACTTGCCGCAGCCGGAGGGCCCGACGATGACGACGAATTCACCGTCGGCGATCTCAAGGTCGAGCTCCCGGATGATCTCAACTGCGCCGTAGCGCTTTCCGGCTTTCCTGAGCGAAATCGTTCCCATGCGTGTCTCCTGGAATATCAACCCTTGACCGCGCCGGCGGTCATCGATCCACTGATCTGGCGGTACATCACGAGGCCGAGCAGCATTGGCGGCAAAGCGCCGACGACCATCACTGCCGATGCTACGCCCCACTGCACACCGCCGCCGCTTGCGGCAAAAAAGAAGGATGCGCCGACCGTGACCGGAACTGCCTTGGAGGTCGTCAGCATCAGGCCGAAGAGGAATTCGTTCCACGCGGTGATGAAGCCGAAGATCAGGCTGGTGACGATCGCCGGCCGGCAGAGCGGCATCACGACCTTGATGAGGATCTGCGTGCGGTTTGCACCATCCATGAGGGCAGCCTCGTCGAGTTCCGCGGGCAGGTCACGGATGGCGTTGACGAGGATGACGAGCGCAAGCGGCAGGTTGACGATCGTCAGGATCAGCCCCAGCCCCAGGCGCGTATCAAGCAGCGCAAGCCACTGGAACATCATGTAGAGCGGGATCGCGAAGATGATCAGCGGCACGGCGCGCAGGTTGACAATAAAGGGCAGGAGTGTGCGTTCGCCAATCTTGCCGCGGGCAATCGCGTAGGCTGCGGGGAGCGCCAGCGCCACGGCAAGTACCGTTCCCATCAGCGCCACAGCAAGGCTGTTGAACAGATAGAGGAAGATGTTCAGCCGATCGGAGACCTCGAACACGGCGCGGTAGTTCTCAAATGTCGGGGCCTGGACCCAGAGACCGGGGTTGCCGGAAAGCTCGCGCGCACTCTTGAACGAGGTGGAAAGCGTCACCAGCACCGGAAAGTTCAAGCCGATGGCGGCAACAGCGAAAACGAACCAACGGAGTGCTGACATCATCGCTTGGCTCCTTTCCGCCGGCTGGCGAGAGCATTGAGGCCATAAAGCACGGCGAAGGAGGCGACGAACAGGACGACTGAGGCGGCAACCGCCTTGCCGATGGCGCCCTGCTTGAAGAAGGCCTCATAGATGTAGATCGACAGCGATGCCGTCGATCCGCCGGGACCGCTCCCGGTCAACACATAGACGTTGTCAAAGACCCGGAAGCCGTCGATGAAGCGGATAAGCAACGCGGCCGCGATCGTAGGGCCCATCATCGGCAGTTCGATGAACCACAGGCGCTGCAGGCTTCGCGCCCCGTCCATTGCGGATGCTTCGGCAATCTCGGAAGGGATCGCCTGATAGGCCATGTAGAAAAGCAGCAGCGTGAATGGTGTCCACTGCAACGTCTCAACGACGACCAGGGTCCAGAAGGCGGAGCCGGGCCCAAGGAACGAGATGCTGGCGCCGAAATAGGTCCAGAGATAATAAGGTACCGGCCCGACGAATTCGTGCAGGACAAGGCGGTACATCAGGCCGACCAGTGCCGGCGCGACCATGAGCGGCAGCATCAGGATCGCCATCAGCCAGCTCCGTTTTTCGATGAGCGGCGACAGGAAGATCGCCAGCGACAGCCCGAGCAGGCATTCGAGAATAGCGGTCAAGAGGCCGAAGCGCAGCGAGAACCAGCTCGCCTGCCAGAAAGCCGCATCGCTCCAGACCGAGACAAAGTTCTTGAGCCCGGTAAACGTCGGCTGGCGTAGCGTCTCGAAGGAGACCTCGGAGACCGAATAGATCAGGTTGACGAGGGCCGGGAAGCCCAGGAAAACGAGCAGGAAGAGGACGAGCGGCGTGGCGAGCAGCCGGAACTCAGGGGCATTGGATTGCGGTCTGGCTATCGTCATGGCACCGATCTGTGTCTGTTGTCGGTCGGGCAAGGGGACGCAAGGTGTTTCCTCGGTCCACTTCCCAGTGCCTGTTACAGGAGATCTAGCCAGCCCAAATCCTTGAGCTGGATGGCTCTTTGGCACCGCGGACGCGGCGCACCTGGATCCCGTGTGGAGCACTGGCAAGTGGGGTGGAGAAAGATTCCCCGGTACCCGCTTGTCGTTGAGGGCTGCGGCCTCCTGGTGGACGCCGCAACCCTTTCACTTACTTCAGCAGGTCTGCCATGCCCTTTTCGGTGCTAGCGAGCGCATCCTCGATCGATTGCTGGCCGGACCAGTAGCCGGTGAACTCCTTGGCCTGCAGTTCGTAGACCGACAGCGCCTTGGCTGACGTAGCACCGTTCATGACGTAACCGTACTTGCCGGCGAATTCGCCGAGCTTGACGAGATCAGGCCGGGAATCGGCGACCTCGACGACCACTTCCGGCGTCAGGGCTGGTGCGCCGTTGTTTTTGGCGTAGATCAGCGCGGCTTCCTTGGAAGACAGCCACTTCACGAACTTGGCCGCACCCTCCTTGTTTTCGGCATTCTTGTTGAGGCCGAAACCGAGGCCGTGGATATGGGTGAAGCGCCCTTGAGGACCTGCAGGTGGTGCGACCGTTTCGGTCACGTCTGCCACAGCAGGGGATTTCTCCTTGCTCGTCAGGTCGCCGGCTGCCGCATTCCATTGCAGCATTGCGGCCACTTGGCCAGACGCAAAGGCGGCATTCGCCTCGGCAAATTCGTAAGACAGTGAGTCCTTCGGTGATGCGCCATTGTCGTAGAGCAGCTTGTAGATCTCGAGGCCCTTTCGATAGGCATTGGAGTTCACGGTGATCTTGCCGCTGTCGTCCATCCAGTTCGCACCATAGGCGCGTGGTACCGACTGCCAGACCATGATGTTGAAGAGAAGGTTCTTGAGCTGCAGCACCGTGCCGTAGCGGGTCGGGCTGTCCGGGTTGACCGCCTGAGTGAAGTAGAGCGCGGTGGCGGCGTAATCGTCCCAGGTCCACTCGTCCGGGATCTTGGGCTCCAGCTTCTTGCCGAGATACTTCTCCGAGATCTCGGCATATTTCGCCTTGCCGGCGTCATCTTTCAGCAGGGCCTCGATCAGGTCCTTGCGGAAATACATGAAGTGAAGCGAGAGATCGGTTGGCACGCCATATTGCTTGCCCTGGTACTGCATGGTCGACAGTACGGAATCGCCATAGACCGCCTTGGCTTCGCCCGAAAGTTCGACCGGCTCCATGAACGGCGCGTAACGGCCGATCGAATAGGTAGCGAGCAGGTTGAGGTCGAAGGCCTTCGAGCCAGCGGCGAGATCGGCCTGCAGCTTGTCCCAGAAGCCGTCTCGGTTGAAGAACAGAAGTTCGACCTTGTCGTTCTCGGCAACGTCTGACTTGGCGTTGTAGGCGTCGGCGGCAGCCCGCAGTGCCGTTTCTTCCGGGCCGCCCGGCCAGCCGAGCACCGTTACTTCCGCAAGGGCCGGCGTGGCCGCCAGCAGGCTCGCAATACCCGCTGCGGCGAGCAGCGCACGTCTTTTCGTTGTCGCAAATGTCATTTTTGGTTCTCCCTCAAGTTTTGTTGACACTCTGCAAGATTAGCAACGCCGATCACCCCTGCATTCTCCCCAAGGGCGGCGGCGTGTAGCGATGGTCGAAGGCGTGGCGGCACCGGTTCCAGTGCGCGTTCGACGGCGGCGAGATAGCCTTCGGCCAGGCCGATGCTGCCGCCGATGACGATGCGTTTCGGGTCCAACGTGAGCTGGATGTTGCGGCAGAGCAGCGCGGTTCGCCCCGCGGATGTTTCGATGATGCGCCTGGCCCAGTCATCGGCATTTCGGGCGGCGGCAAAGACGTCGCGCGCGGTGGCGCCGGATTGGTGGGGGGATGCCTCCCTGGCGATCCAGTGGCCGGACACGCGATCTTCGAGCACATCATCAGCCCATTCGGCACTACGCGATTGGCCGAAGTGTCCGGCGAGGCCCTCGAGCAGACGCCCGTTCAGGACGATGCCGCCGCCGATGCCGGTGGAGATCGTCAGGAAGACCATGTCTTCGCGGTTGCCTGCGCCAAAGGCGTATTCACCCCAGGCGGCCGCATGGGCGTCGTTTGCAGCCAGTACCGGCACGTCAGCCAGTCGTTCGATCGTCGCTGTCAGCGGAAACCGATCAGGTATGGCGAGTGTGTTGCGGTTGAGCGCTGACCATTGGCCGTTATCGACAATGCCAGTGACCGCGGCGCCGACCGAGCCGTACGCACCGCGCCAGGACGCGATCGCACCGAAGAGTGCGGCGAGCCACTGGGTCGGGTCGCCTTGGCGGGGCGTCGGCATCCGGTGCGTGTCGACGATCTCTGTTCCCCGGATAAGGGCAGCCAGCATCTTCGTGCCGCCGACATCGATCGAAAGAACGGTCCGGGGCTCAGTCATGATCAAGCCTCGCTTCCGGCAAGCGTTTGATCGAGCGCCTGCCGGAACCACGCCGTCACATGTTCGGGACGCGTGATCGCGGAACCGACGACGACAGTGAAGGCCCCCGCCTGCAGCGCCTGAGCGGCCTGTTCGGGCGTGCGCACACAGCCTTCGGCAACCACGTGAGGGGTGAGGCCGCGCATGGCGGCGATGAGCGCGAAGTCCGGCTCCGTCGGCTCGACCGGTCCGGTGTAGCCAGCAAGGGTTGAGCCGACGATCTCGGCACCTTCGGCAAGCGCGCGCTCGGCGTCGGCGAAAACAGAGCAATCCGCCATGGCGATCTTGCCGCCGGCGTGAATGCGCTCGATCAGCGTCCTGGTCGCAACCGGCCGTTCGCGAGCAGTGGCATCATAGGCGATGATATCGGCGCCGGCTGCCGCCAGAGCATCGACGTCCTTGACAAAGGGGGTGATGCGGATCGGCGATGTCTCCAGGTCGCGTTTGACGAGGCCGATAATTGGCCGATCGGTCGCCTGGCGCACGGCGCGAACATAGTCTGCAGATTCGATGCGAAGGGCGGTTGCGCCGCCGTCGAGCGCGGCCAAGGCGAAACCGACAACCATGGCGGCATTGTCCATGACGCCGCCTTTCACCGGTTGGCAAGAAACGATCAGACCGTGCTTGAGGCTATGGATGTCGAAGGTCACGCAGGCTCTCCCAATGGAGGCCTCACGGTAACAGTGTAAGACCAGATTGCAACAGGAATTATACTGGTATTACCTCATCAGCTCGATAACGAAGTCGTAGACGTCACCCCGGTACTTGGTCTGGGTGAATTCGACAATTTGCCCATCGGCCAGGAAACAGCGCCGCTCCATGACGAGCAGGCTCGTGTCTTCGGGCGTTGCGAGCAGGCGTCGCTCTTCATCGCTTGCAGGCTTTGCCTGCATGCGCTGCAGTGCCCGGACAGGCAAAGCGCCGTGGGCTGCGAGATATTCGTACAAGGACGCGCCGATGGCGTCCGGATCCGGCACAAAGCGGGCGGGAAGCGATGCCGTTTCGATCGCGATCGGCGTGTCGTTGGCCGTCCTCAATCGTCTAAGGCGTACGATTTTTTCTCCCGCCGGAATGCCAAGCGCCATCATTTCAGCGGGTGACGGGCGGCTGATTTCACGTGAGATCCAGGTGCAACCGGGTTCCAGCCCGCGCGAGCGCATATCTTCGGAGAAGCTCGTCATCGTGGCCAGGGATTTCTCGACACGTGATGAAACAACGGTCTTTGCCCCCTGGCGGCGGTCAAGCAGGCCATCAGCGACGAGCCCTTCGATCGCCTTGCGCACCGTCACGCGCGAAATCGAAAGGCCCTCGCTCAAGTCCCGCTCGCTGGGGATGACCGAACCGCGGCGGAGTGTCGAGGCGCTGATGGCCTGTTTGATCGCCTCTTCAAGGCGGCGATAGAGCGGCTCGCCGCTGTCGCCCGACATTTGGCTGGCAAGAAACTCGAGCGTTGTCTGATCGTTCATGGGGATCACCTTTCCGGATGACCCCTTATGCAAAATTTTTCATAGGTTTTAAACTGGTATTGTCGTAATCGGCCTCAGCGACACATGCCGGGCCAATGTGTGGCGCCGATCCGTGGCGGCAAATGGCGTCCTGCACGAGCCTAAAGCAGTGCCACTATCGCTGCGATGAACAGCATTGCGAGCACCGCGAGTGCAAGATGGAGTAGGTTCGCCCGGTGGCTTTGGCTTCTAAAAGTTCGCGCCATGTTCTTTACCTCACGATCTGACATGTAACGCACAGCTCTCATGATGGTTCATGGCCATCGCAGCTGAACCGTCGGCTGGCGACCGCCTATGCATTTCCCACATGGGAGCGCTGAGTTTTGAGCGCTGCAACTTAGGGAAAGCCTGAGCTATAAGGTGTTCATCGAAGCGAAACGAGGCGCCACGGACTGGCAGCCAGGCTTCGAAAGCCCATTGAAAGGGGGATCAAATGAACATAGCACGCTCCATCAACAACTGGCGCAAGTACCGTCAGACGGTCACCGAGCTGGGCCGCATGTCGAACCGCGAACTTCGCGACCTCGGCATCGAACGCGCCGACATCGACCGCGTCGCACGTACGGCCTTCGCCCGCTAAGGCGATCTTAAAGACTGAAGAATTGCCAAGCGCCTGCATCTCCTGCGGGCGCTTTTGCTTTTGAGGTCATGGAGTTTGTTGGGGCGTAGGGAACACCATATGTTCCAGGCTGGCGCGCCCCGCAAAATCGTCCAAAAGAAAACCCCGCCGGGGAAGGCGGGGCAAGGCTCACGCCCAGTTGGCTCGGGGAAGAAACTCCATCAGAAGACTGACATGCGCACGTAGCGAAGAATGAAACAGGCTGTTGCGGATTGCTGATGAGCTCCCTGATGACCGTTCGCCGTCTTCAAGGCGAGCCCTGCGGCACTGGCGAAGGCACGCCGAGTCTTATTGCCTTTGAGAAATTTGGCGACAACCCGTCGTCCCGAGCACGTTGGCCGATATGACTGGCATTTCTGAGTTCTGCGAGCGACACTGACGTATCGACCGCCCCCCGATCATAAGCGTAGTCGGGAAGATACCCGTTGACGATGAGACGCCAGTCGAACGGGATCGAGTCTCCTACAACGCGCATCATCTTGACAACCGTCGTCGTGCAGTTGGTCGTAAGCGAGTTGTAGAAGAGCGGCGTTGTGGCAAGAGCGTTGGCGTCTGTAACATACTCGCGCAGAAGCGCACGCGCCTGGTCAGGTGACGCCTTCAGGCGATAGATTTGAACATCCTCGCTGCGGAAATTTGACCGGACGCCCACCACGTCCCGTTCGTCGGCTGCGATGATCACCAAAGGATTGCTCTTGAACAAATCTGCGAGCGGCGAGAACGCGCCGCCAACCCGCCGACGGACTTCGACCGACCACGGGAGCTGCTCGCCGCCTTCAAATCCAAAGCTGAATATTACATGGGCAATCTCTGGCCCCGCCCAATAGGACATGAACAGGTCGACTGTTCGGAGCTTCCTCATATCGTAGGTCCGCGTGGTCCACCGTTCGACGAATTCCGTGCTGCTGTGCCATTCGAAGTTGCGAACATTGGTTAGTGTCAGCAGGTCGCCGTGAAATTCGCCTGTAACCTGTCGTGCAACATCAGGTGCCCACGAACCGTCTTCGACGGGTTTGATCGTCCTCCACCAAATCAAGACAACTGCGAACGCAACTGCAAATACCAGGAGAGCTTTGAGACGCCAGCGGCCAAACAGCGCGGCGACCGTCAAAAGCCCGACAAGTGCAAAGAGTCCGGCGATAAAACCTCTTGTGAATTCGGAAACGGGAAGACGATACCATAATGCAAGCGAGGCCCATGCGGCTGCCACGGCTAGCAGAATCGCCGGCGGAACAGTCAGAACAACCAGAGCCCAGCGACTCCAGCCACTCCTTTGCTTGTTCCAACCTGGATTCCTCAACACTTCAGGTCCCGCGTAGTTTGCCAGCCGCTTTGTTTGGGCTGCCGCTTGCTCATGTTTGACTCCTCTCGTCACATTCTCGATTGGCCCATTTCAAGAGCCGCTTAAACCACACAGTATTTCCCCAGGTTCGCTCTTCGTCAGCATTATGTCGAATATATCGTACTACTGAAGAACGTAACGGTTACATTCCGCACGAGCGCGTTGCAGCCGCGGTGAGGAGGGAACCGTCAATTATTGACGGGGAAGACCTCCGGAAATCGTCAACCGCCGCCAACCGTAGACTGGCTCGGCATCTTCGCGCGACCGATGCGGTTTACTAAACTGCCTTGGTGCCTGGAGGCAGACCGCGCTATTCGTCCGGTGCAGCAGCATCTTCTGGCGAATCTCCCTAAAAATTTACGGAGCGCTGGACACGGCGCGATAACTTGACTGGCAGAACTTGGTCCGAACCTACCGACCTTGCGATGGAGCGTACATGTCAAGCCGCCTCAAGACATTCACTGTACTGGTACTGTCCCTATCGGCGTTTCTGCCGGCCGCGGCGTCGACCGAAACGGCCTTCCTCGACCACCGCGGCAAGAAGGTCATGTTTGCAAAACCGCCGGAACGCGTCGTGACGACAGTTCGCTCGGCGCCGATCATCTATCGTGCCGTGGACGAAAAGGCCGATCGCATCGTCGGCATGAACAAGGATTCGCTGGTGAGGTACTTTACCAGCGGCATCTATGCCGAGATGCTCCCGGAAATGGCCAAAATCAATGCCAGTGCCGCCCAGGATGGCTTCGTACCGAATGTCGAGGCGATCCTTGCGGAAAAACCCGACGTGGTGATCCAGTGGACCCATGACGAGAAGCTTATCGAACCGCTGGAGCGGGTGGGGCTCACTGTCGTCGGCTGGCAATGCTGCTCCGAGCAGGACCGGCTCGACTATGTCACGCTCAGTGGCTACATGACCGGCCGCAACGACCGCGCCCAGGCAATCCTGAAGCACAGTCCGAAACGTTGAAGGCCCTCAATGAAAAGGTTGCCAAGCTCGACAAGTCGGCGCTTCCTTCTGTCCTTCACATCGACAAGGTCGCCGACCAGATCCAGGTCATCGCCAATGGCTCGCAGGATCTTTCCCTCAGCGGCGTCACCAACCCGGCGGCGGATAAAACCGGTGAATGGTGGCGAACCGTCGATTTTGAACAGTTGCTCGTCTGGAACCCGGACATCATCATCATTCCCGCCTATGCGACCGACCTCAACCCCAAGGATTTCTTCAACAACCCGGTCCTTGCCAGCCTGAAGGCCCTGAAGGAGAAGCGCGTATACAAGCAGCCGATCTTTGCCAGCACCCCCGATGCGCCGGAAATCTTCCTGACATCGGAATGGCTGGCGGCGGTCGCCCATGGGGCCGATTTTGCTCCCACCTTCAAGAAGCAGATCCTCGACAACTACAAGCTCATTTACGGCGCCGAACTGAAAGACGACCAGGTCGCTGCGATCCTTGAAACTGAAAGCAATGCGCCTGCGAGCAGATATGCCGAGCTCTTCCAGTAAGGGCGACCTGTAGCCTGCGGACTGGATCTGGCAGTACCCGACGACGACGGCGCGCGGCGGCTACGTCTTCATGCACAAGGACAACATGACCCGCTACCCAGACCGTGGCCCCAAAAAGGAGGCGCTTGTCGCCAATGTCTGCCTCGCGTTTCGCAGGCTCTCCATGGGTGAACTGCTGACTTAAAGGACCAAGACGCGGTCCCTATTGGCGCACGTACCCAAAAGTGCAGGTGGCTCACGGCCAGGCCGCGTAGTTCGTGTTGACGTCGTTCCTCTTCAGGGCGCCGCCGGCGCTGGCAACGAGCTTCTCAGCTGTGCAAGATTTTCTGTCAAATGTTCTGGCAGGCCGTGCTTGCCTTTGGCCTTCTCCGCTTCTTTTGACGTAACAAAGGTCGTGCTTCCTGTTCTTTTCACGAGCACACGAAAGGGTGAATTTGCCCTGGAGTGGCTGCGGCCATTTTGGCCTTCAATCGTAAGTGACCGCCCCCCCGAGCCCGCTTATAGTGATTTGCCTTTTGGGGAGGCCGCTACAGATTGCTAATGTTCTATTGCGCGAAAGTTGTTGAGAGCACACATGCAAACACCAGCAATCGTCACGGATCTTGCCTCTATTGTCCAAACTGCTCTGGCGCCGGTATTTCTCCTCGCTGGTACGGCAGGTTTCGTCGGTGTCTACGAGATGCGTCTTGGCAGGGTTTCCGATCGGCTCAATGCGATACAGGAAAAAGGTGAGCGAGGGGGCGGGCGACGCACGCAGTTGGACTATCTGCGCCGCCGTACGCTTGCCCTGGAAATAGCTGTCGCACTCGGGACGTTTGCCGCGATTTGCACTGGATGGGCAATCCTCAATCTACTCGCCGGTGCGCTTCAGTTCGGGTTTCGTGAAGAAAATCTCTTCTGGTTCTTCGGCGGTGCGATCCTGTCGCTTATCGGATCGCTTGTCGCATTCCTTGTCGAGATGCTTATTGCTGGGCGCAGCATGTTGCGCCAGATACGGATGGACGAAACCACCCCGGAACGCGATTGATCGGACAGTCCAAAGGTTCAAAGACAGGAAGCCTTCGCAGCCAGATCTCGGGGACGCGCAGGCGACCGTTGGACCGACCTGCGGCTTCTAACCGGAGCATTTAAGGTTTCGATCGCCTCTGGTTTCTTCCGCAGAGTCGCAGACTGCTAATAGAGCGACAGGGCCGCCCCCGGATAAAGGCCATCTAACAGTTTCCTCCAGGAATGCATGAACGGGCACAAAGAGCGTAAGATGTCCTTCGTTCTGGCGGTTACCGCGGCGTTTTTCATACTAGTATTACTATAAACAAATAATGTCTTGTAACGGGTGGGCATGGGTGTATTCTCGCGTAAATAGCGATGAGCGCTTAGTCTGATTTTGTCCCGATTACCACGTTTTGGGGATGTTATTATGATCGACTGGTTCGTAAGCACGCTTCGCACATATCCTGAAATTGCAATCTTTCTCTCATTGGCGCTGGGATACTACTTCGGTTCATTCACCTACAAAGGCCTTGGCCTCGGTGCGGTGACTGCGACGCTGATCGCTGCCGTCATCATCGGTCAACTCGGGATCACCATTTCGCCGCCGCTCAAGGCCACGTTCTTTCTGATGTTCCTGTTTGCGATCGGCTACGGCGTCGGGCCGCAATTCGTTCGGGGCATCGCGAAGGATGGCCTCCCGCAAGCGTTGTTCGCGGCGGTTGTGTGTGTCTTTTGCCTGGGAGCGCCATATATCGCTGCCAAGATAGCCGGTTATGATGTGGGTTCCGCGCTGGGGCTCTATGCAGGCTCGCAGACCATCTCGGCGTCGATGGGATTGGGAACGGATGCCATCAATCGCCTTGGTTTGGCGCCGGAAGAAACCAAACGTCTTCTGGACGCCATGCCGGTCGCCTATGCCGTCACCTATATTTTCGGAACGATCGGATCGGCCATCGTGCTGGCGTTGATCGGTCCTGCGCTCATGGGTATCGACCTGGAGGCGGAATGCAAACGCTACGAGGCCGAGCAGGGTGGCAAGAAGGAAGCGGGGGGCGCTGGAACCGCTTGGCACCACTACGAGTTGCGCGCCTATCGGGTCCGCGAGGGCGGGCCGGTCGTCGGCAAGACGGCACGTGAAGCCGAATCGATGATCCCTGAGCAGCGGATTTTCATTGAACGTATTCGTCGCGGGGGAAAGATCGAGGATGCTACGGCAGACACGGTGATCCAGGCAGGCGACGTCGTTGCCGTGGCCGGGCGGCGCGAAGTGCTGGTAAGCGTGATCGGTCAAACGGCAGAGGAAGTCGACGACCGCGAGTTGCTGGCCGTGCCGGTCGAAGGGGTCGATGTTCTTGTCACAACCAAGGAGGCGAACGGCAAGACGCTGGCGGAACTGGCACAATGGCCAACGTCCCGTGGCGTGTTCCTGCGCCGGATCGCCCGTGGCGCTACGGCGACGGAAATTCCGATCCTTCCGAACACGCAAGTCCACCGCGGCGATATCCTGACGATCGTCGGGCGAACGCAGGACACCGCGGCTGCCGCCAAAGCACTGGGTGTGGCCGACCGGCCGAGTGACATTGCCGATGTCGCCTTCATCGGCGCCGCAATTGCCATCGGTGGCTTGCTCGGTGCGCTCGTCTACAAGGTCGGCGATGTGCCGTTTACCCTGTCCACGTCTGGAGGCGCATTGATATCCGGGCTTTTCTTCGGCTGGCTCCGCTCCGTGCGGCCGAAATTCGGACGAATACCGACATCGACGGTCTGGTTCATGAACTCCGTCGGTCTCAACGTTTTCATCGCGGTGGTCGGTATTTCCTCGGGTCCAGGATTTGTAGCTGGCTTGCAGCAGCTTGGCTTCAGCCTGTTCCTTTGGGGCATATTCGCAACGACCGTCCCGCTCGTGCTGGCAATGTATGTCGGAAAATATGTGTTCCGGTTCCACCCTGCTATTCTGTTGGGATGCTGTTCCGGCGCGCGCACCACGACTGCCTCGCTCGGGATGATCAACGATCGCGCCAAGAGCCAGATACCAGGCCTCGGCTATACTGTGACCTATGCCGTCGGCAACACCCTGTTGACGATCTGGGGCATGGTGCTCGTGATGATGATGACCTAGCGCATCTCCGGGTTAAATGGGGATGCGGAGGTGCCGCGTCCCTTCGACTACAGGCATGTATCTCGCATCTTTTCCAGTAGGCGGCTTCTTATCGGACCGGGATGGTTCGTCTTTCGAAGCCCTGGCCAGCGGGATCAGAGACCCTTTCTTGAGACTGCTTCGTCCCATTTATTGCGTCGATAATAATAGCCGAGACCACTGACGAAAACCGCAGATCGGTGGCCGCGGGTAGCCCATACGAGCCGAGTTGGGAGCGCGCTATGCCGAACAAGACCGCACAAGTAGATCAGTTTCTGCTCATCCATTCGGCACGCGCCGACAATTGGCGTGAGATCACGACGCTGGCAGACGCCTGGGCCGCCAATCGCGGCGCGCGGGCTGCCCTGGAAGCGGCGATTTCTGCTGTGGCACCGGCGGAGGAATACTACGCCTATCCGGGCAGACGGCTGCTTTCGGTTCTGGCAGAGCGTATTGCCACCGACGATGCCGGTGGAGCGGCAAGGCTTGCACGACGCATCTCCAATGGGCTGCTCAGCCATTCCTATCGCGGCCGCCAAAGTGAATGGGACGTGCATGACGAAATGTCAGGAGCCGAAGTGACCGATATCATGCCGCCGGGAACCGGAGAGGCTCGCGGGCGCCGGCCCTATTTCGAAGTTCTGTTCGTCAACAGTCAGCCGGCCACGCGTTGGGAGGCATTCGCCGCAGAGATTAGGAGGCTGCGCCGGCCAGAGGACGGTTTC
This sequence comes from Ensifer sp. ENS03, assembly GCF_014852035.1. Lineage (NCBI taxonomy): Bacteria > Pseudomonadati > Pseudomonadota > Alphaproteobacteria > Hyphomicrobiales > Rhizobiaceae > Ensifer > Ensifer sp. ENS03. The sequence goes on from NZ_JACVAV010000006.1 coordinate 204,058, forward strand.
ATTTACGAGCCGGTGCTGGTCGGGTCCTTCGAGGATGCGTTCTGCGCGGCTGCCCTGAACCCCGATATTATCGCTATCGTGCTCGCTGAAGGTTTTCCTTACCGCTCACGGCACGACGCGCCTGTGCTTCGATCGGTGCTTGATCCGCTGGGAGAAACCGAGGGACCAGACATGTCGGCGCTTCGCCTGGCGCGCGGCTTGAAGCGCATCCGGCCCGAACTCGACGTCTATCTGCTTTCCGACCGGCAAGTCGAAAAGATCGCCGGAGATCCGACGGCGGATGCGGTGCGGCGCGTTTTTTACGCGGTGGAGGAGCCGCTGGAGATGCATCTCGCGATCCTCGAAGGGGTGCAGGCACGCTATGAAACGCCCTTCTTCGACAATCTTAAGAAATATGCGCGACGGCCCATCGGTACATTTCATGCGCTCCCCATCGCGCGCGGCAAATCCGTCTTCAAGTCTGACTGGATCCGCGACATGGGCGAATTCTATGGGCTCAATCTGTTCCTTGCGGAAAGCAGTGCGACGACGGGTGGTCTCGATAGCCTTTTGGAGCCCACAGGTACGATCAAACGCTCTCAGGAGCTGGCGGCACGTGCCTTTGGCGCTGACCACGTCTTCTTTGTGACGAACGGCACCTCCACCTCCAACAAGATGGCCGTGCAGGCCCTTCTGGCGCCCGGCGACATTGCGGTAGTCGATCGCAACTGCCACAAGTCGCATCACTACGGCATGGTGCTGACCGGCGCGCAGCCCTACTATGTCGAAGCGTTCCCGATGACCGAGTACTCGATGTACGGCGCCGTGCCGCTTGCGACGATCAAGCGAGCGCTTTTGACGTTAAGGGCGGAAGGGCGTCTGGACCGGCTGAAACTGCTCGACCTCACCAACTGCACCTTCGACGGGCACATGTATAACGTCAGGCGCGTGATGGAGGAGTGTCTCGCCATCAAGCCGGACCTCATCTTCCTCTGGGATGAAGCGTGGTCCGGATTTGCCCGATTTTCACCCTTCCTGCGGCCACGCACGGCCATGGGGGCAGCAGCGGATATCGAAAGCTGGTTGCAGGATCCGGCGTCGGTCAGTGCCTACGAAAAGCAGCGTGCGGACCTTGGCGATGAGCCGTCCGACGAAGCGCTGCTCGCCGCACGCCTACTTCCCGATCCGCGTCTTGTTCGCCTTCGGGTCTATCAGACCAATTCGACGCACAAATCGATGTCAGCGATCCGGCAAGGCTCAATGTTGCTCGTCAAGGATGTCGATTTTCATACCGTCGAAGCCCAGTTCCACGAGGCGGTGTTCACCCATGCCTCGACAAGTCCGAACCAGCAGCTGATCGCCAGTCTCGACGTTGCACGCCGGCAGATGGAGCTCGATGGGTATGGGTTGGTGATGAACGCGATCGAGATCGCTCTCAAGATCCGTCGGGCGATCAACGAACATCCGCTGATTTCGAAGTATTTCCGCGTTCTCGGTGCGGATGAGATGATCCCTGCGCAGTATCGCCAGTCAGGGTTCAAGGACTACCTGGCACCGGGTGCGACCTGGGCCACGGCGGTGAAAGCCATGAACGAAGACGAATTCTACCTCGATCCCACGCGTATGACGCTGGTATGTGGAACGGCTGGCTTTGACGGAACCCAATTCAAGGGGCTGCTGGCCAACGAGTACGATATCCAGCTGAACAAGACGTCGCGAAACAGCGTGCTTTTGCAGTCCAACATCAACAATACCCGCAGTGATATCGCGCATCTCGTTCGCGTCCTGGTCGAGATCTGCCGTGGTATCGAAAAACGGCTTGCCGATGGCGGCGAGGGCGAGCGGGCTGCCTTCGCTGCACGGGTAAAGTCGCTGATGACGGATGTGCCGGACCTTCCAAATTTCAGTCACTTCCACGCGTTGTATCGCGGTGACGCGGGACGCACGTCGCCCGAAGGCGACATGCGAGCCGCCTTCTTCCACGCCTATGATGCTTCGGTCTGCGAATACGTACCGCTGATCGGAGCCGAGTGCGACAAGCGGCTGAAGGAAGGTCCGGAAATGGTCTCGGCTAACTTCGTCATCCCCTATCCCCCGGGGTTCCCCATCATGGTGCCGGGTCAGGTCCTGACGCAGGAGACGATCGACTTCATGCGGAAGCTGGATGTGAAGGAGATCCATGGCTACGAGAAGGCAAGGGGTCTGAAGCTAGTCAAACCTGATGCAGTTGCGGCCAAGGCGAAACGATCGGCGAAAGCACGGTAGTGCCGGAGCTTGCACGGGTCCGCGGGCTGCTACCCGGACGAATTCGACCCCCCATGCTTTTCATGGATTGCCGGTTTGCATGGACGTTTGGCGTCGGCGGTAAAGCTGCCTTGGCCCTTGATTGAGGTGGGAGGCAGTTCGTCTGGTCATGATTTGGATCGAGCAATTCCTGGTCAAGTATCCTGAGCTTGCCGTATTCCTTGCAATTAGCATCGGGTATCTGATCGGCGGCCTCAAGTTCGGAGGTTTCAGTCTGGGTCCGGTCACCGGCTCGTTGTTCGCCGGTATCCTCATCGGTCAGTTCGCCGATGTTCCGATTGCCGGGATGGCGAAATCGCTGCTTTTTCTCCTGTTCCTTTTCGGTATCGGCTACTCGGTCGGGCCGCAGTTCCTGCAGGCCTTGAAACGGGACGGCATGAAGCCTGTTCTGCTTGCGGTGGTCGTCTGTGTGACCGGGCTGGTCACAGCCGTTGTGGTCGCGAAAATCCTCGGCTTGGATCCTGGATTTGCGGCCGGGCTTTTGTCGGGCGCGCTCACTGAAAGTCCGGCAATGGGCACTGCCACCGAAGCGATCAACGCATTGCCGCTGCCCGAGGCGGATCGCGCACGGTTTGTCGCCCACATCGCCGTGGCCGACGCAGTTTGCTACGTATTCGGCGCTGTTGGCGTCATCCTGTTTTGCAGCGTTGTCGGTCCAAAATTGCTTGGCATCGACCTCGTCGCCGAGGCGCTAAAACTTGAGAAAGAATACGGGATAACCCGAAAGGCCACCGGGGTCGCGTCCGCCTGGCACAGGTTCGAAATTCGCGCCTACCGGATAGCGGAGGGCGCGCCCATCGCCGGTCGATCGGTCGTCGATGCCGAGGCAACATTTCCGGAGCATCGACTATTCATTCAACGCCTGCGACGCGGGGGCTTAATCCTTGAGGCCGCTCCCGAGCTTGTGATTGAACCTGGCGATATCGTTGCGGTGTCCGGAACACGAGAGGTGCTGGTCACCGTCCTTGGTCAGCGCTCCGAGGAAGTCGAGGATCGTGAGCTGTTGGACGTGCCGATATCGGTGACCGACGTGTTGCTGACGAGCCCTGAACTTAATGGCCGAAGCATTGCGGATGTGGCGACAGAAGGCTGGACAAGAAGCCTCTATCTGCGAACGATCAGTCGTGGCGGCCAGGAGATTCCTCTGGCGCCAGGGATCACAGTGCAGCGCGGGGATATCCTTCGCCTCGTCGGCCCGGAACCGGTCGTGGTGAGCGCCGCCAAGCGCATTGGTGTCGTGGTCGCGCCGGCCACTGCAACGGACTTCCTGGTCCTCGGCCTTGCGATCTTCCTGGGCGGGCTTGTCGGCGTTCTCGTCACGTTTCCCATCGGAGACATGAGGATTTCGCTGAGCACCAGTGTGGGCACACTCCTCGCCGGATTGGTGGTGGGGCACCTGCGCACGCGCTTTCCACTTTTTGGTCGCATACCGGATGCTGCGGTGTCACTCATGACCGCGCTTGGTCTTGCCGGCTTCGTCGCGATGACTGGCCTTCATGCAGGTCCGGTATTTGGCCCCGCTATCGCGGAAGCGGGTGTCGGGCTCCTGGTCGGCGGCATGATCGTCACAATGGTTCCATTGATCGTAGGCCTTTACTTTGGACGCTACGTGCTTGGCATGAACCCCATACTGTTGTTGGGTGGACTAGCCGGCGCGCAGACCATGACGGCCGGCATGGCCGCCGTCCAGGACAGGTCGGGGAGCTCGGTAGCAGTCCTTGGTTACACGCCTGCAGTCCCTATCGGCCATATACTGCTCACCACATGGGGGACGGTGATCGTGGGTATCATCGCCGGATAAGAAGCCAATAATCTAATCGATCAGCGGCAAAACAAGTGCACGACGAGAATTTGCAACAGACTTCTAAAGTAAAGTGGCGAATACTGACTGCGGACCGACAAGGCGAATCGCCCGTGACTGAAAGGTGCTTTTGATGCGGCATGTATTACACGTAGTCTCACCCGCACTTTTCAGCGTGGCACTGGGGGTTGCGGCACCTGCTTCGGCCCAGGAGCCAGCAAAGCCGGCGCAGGCCAGCAAGGAAGCCGAGCATTGGATACCGAAGCTGCGGCTCGGCGACGACAATGCTTATTTCGAATTCTACGGTCAGATCAACAAAGGCCTGCTGAGCTACGATGACGGCGGGCAAACGGATAACTATTTTCCGGCCGACAATGGGAACTCGTCGTCACGCGCGGGCTTTCGCATCTACAGCCTCATGGAAAACGACTGGTCTTTCGGGGCCAATCTCGAATGGGAGTGGAACCCTTACTCGACAACCAATGTGAACCAGTTGAACGAGGATCACTTCGACTGGGGGACTGATCTGCTGCGCAAGGCGGAAATCTATCTAAACTCGAAGGACTACGGCAAATTCTGGTTCGGCCAGGGCAGCATGGCGTCGGATACGACCGCCGAGGTGGATTTGTCCGGCACGGACGTTGTTGGTTACTCGCTGGTGTCGGATATGGCCGGCGGACCGTTTTTCCGAAACTCCGACGGTACGCTGTCGACGGTCCGCGTAAAGGACGCGTTCACCAACTATGACGGCCTTAGCCGCAAGCTGCGCGTCCGCTACGACACCCCGGCCTTTGGCGGCTTCAGCTTTGCGACGTCGGTCGGAACACAAGTCGTTCCGGAGGAAACCGACGTCACCGTCTGGGACGCGGCGGTTCGATACAATGAGACCTACGACGCCTTCAAGGTCGCAGCTGCACTTGCCTTTTCAAGGCCCGGCGATGGCAACTCGATATACGATGCGTCCGTTTCGGTCCTGCATCTCGATACCGGACTCAGCCTCACCCTTGCAGCGGGCTACTCGGACAAGGAGACGGTTGATGGACGCTACGGCTACGTAAAGATCGGCTATCAGGCGGATATCTTCGATGTCGGCAAAACCGCGTTTTCGGTCGACGCCTATTTTGGCAAGGACATCGCGGGCAGGGGCAGCAAGAGCGATTCCTTCGGCGCGCAGATTGTCCAGAACCTCGACTATCTACAGACGGAACTCTACCTTGGAGCCCGGACCTATTCGCTCGACCAGGAGACCGCCGATCTTCAAGATAGCTTCGCTGTGTTGGGTGGCGCCAGAATAAAGTTTTAAGGAACAAACCGGCGAAGCAAGATCGGTCCATGATCTTTCGCGCCGCTTCCTTCTTCCGCCGCTTATTTCCAGGATCTCGTTATCTGAGCAAATGGGTGATGAATTGACCACTGCAGGGACTGGTGTCTGCACAGCATTGATTGCTGCCGCGTTCCTCGTTCCAAAAACGGTTTCGGCCGCAACCGCAGAGGCAGATATCGTCGCTCAGCTTGCGTCTTGCGCGGCTCGATTGGAAGCAGGCAGGAGCTACGAGAGCTATGTCGACGGATTTGCCGACGCGCGGGACGCTGAGTGGCGCGCTCGCGTTCATGCGCAGCAGGGTTGAAACGTCCGAAGCCGAGGAAAATGCCGAAACCCTGAAGAAGGAGTTTTCTGCCGATCTTGTGAATAGCCCGATGCAGGCCCGGTCCCGTGTCTCCGCGCTTGTCGATGAGTGTTTGGCGCAAACGGCTGCGGTTGAAGCGATATTCAATGGCGTTGAGACAAGCCGTGTCAACGAACTCGAGGCCGCAACAAATGCGCAGCGTGAAGCAACTGAACGCGCTGAAAGCGAAGCCGAAAGGGCGGAGCAGGCGGAGCGGCGGGCGATCGCTGCGGAAGCCGCGGCAGAGCGAGCCAAGGCCGAGATCGCAATCCTCAAGGAACAGCAACGCGAACGGCAGGAGGCAAAGGCACCCACGACCGAAAGGAGCGATCCGCGCGAGGAGAATGAGAACTCCGTCTCACTAAACGTGCGGGAGAACGTCCAGCGTGCACTTCAGGCAAATGGTTACACCATTTTTGAAAGCGCCGAAGAGATGGAGTGCATGTGGACCGGTTCAGCGCACCAGTGCAGGCGGCCAACGGGTGGAACCATGATCAGCGTCATGTCCAGTCCATACAGAGTCCGCATCCTGAATGCAGGCAGCTCGATCGACTGTTTGAGGTTTCGCGAAGGTGAATTGGTCGCGCAAGGCAATGGTGACGATTGCCGGTAGAGGGCCTTCGCAGCCCGGTTTCAGGCAACGCGCCCGGCTTCGCTGGCGTGTCGAATAAGGCACAGCCCGGGAGCGAGTTTCGATCGCTCGGACTGTCCGACCCAAGTGACGAGCGGAAGCTCTCGAATGGCATTGCCGCGGCCACTGAATTGCGAAGTGCTCCTTGACAGGGCGATTAGGCTCTCCTTTGGTCGGGCCAGCCATCGCCAGACTTGATACTCAAGCCGGTAAGCCGGCGAGGCGCAGGCCCTCACGCAGTCGATCTGCATCCTCGGCCCTTTGGAGATACAAAGCGTCCACGAGCCAATCTACATGTTCGCTTGGGCCGGCAGCCGGATCGCCTTGCCACAACGCGCTGACTGCTGCGATGCAAGCCTTGCCACACTGCTGCGCCTCTTCGAGACGCCCCAAGTGACCGAAGGCAGCCGCGCGCAAAGCCATGTACCGCGGGTGTCGCCGGCCTAGTGCGTCCAGTATTAGTTGTTCCAATAGACTGGCCGCCTCTTGGTAGCGCCTGAGCCGAAACATGATGTGCGAAAGATAATAATTATACCAGGGCGGGTGGCATGGGTTGAGTCGAAAAGCAATCTCGGCTGCGTGCAGAGCCAGTTCGGGCTTTCCGATGCACGATTGGACCCAGGCCCAGAAAATCTGGATCAGCGGATCGTTAGGGTTTAGGGTCCGGGCAAGGCCCAAATGCCGCTCGGCCCGCTCGAAGTCGCGCCACATCAAGCACATGTATCCGAAGGTGGAGTGCACCCGGGCATCGTTGGGGTCTTTCGCCAGTGCTTCTTTGGCCTGGTGAAACGCCTCGATCCGGTTCTCGTCCTTCTCTCGTGGTACTCCGACGCTCATCTCGACCGAACGATTGAGATAAATCCAGGCGAGGCCCGCATGGGCGCGGGCAAAGCCTGGATCGATCTGGAGTGCCTCTTCGAATTGTGCTTGCGCACGTGCTTGGGCCTCAGGCGTGAATACGTCGGAAAATCTATTCCCCTGGAGGAAGAGGTCATAGGCCCGAATGTCTTCCGGCTGACGTCGCCGGGCTGTCACCTCGCTATCTTGGATAATTCGTTGGGCCACCATTGCGACAATGCTCTGGGAGATTTCTTCCTGAAGGGCGAAGACGTCCTCCAGTGCGCGATCGTATCGTTCCGCCCAGAAATGGGCACCGCTTCCAGCATCAATGAGCTGGGCCGTGATGCGAACGCGCTCGCCTGCGCGACGGACACTGCCCTCGACGAGGTATCGAACCCCGAGCGAACGCCCTATCTCGCGAGCGTCCACATTTTTCCCCCGAAACGAGAAGGAAGAGTTTCGCGCGATGACCATGAGCTCGCGAAAGCGCGACAGCTCCGTAATTATGTCTTCGCTGATACCGTCGCTGAAATAGACCTGTTCGGGATCGCCGCTCATGTTTTCGAACGGCAAGACCGCCACCGTAGGTCTATCGCTCGACGCCCAGGCGACTTTCGCACCCTCAAGGACGTTGTCGAATACCAAGCTGTAAGTCCGCACCGGCCGTGAAATATTCTTCAGACGCTGCTCGCCCGCGAACTCGAACCGACAGTCGAGTTTCCCAGAGAGCTGGTCGTAGACTGTCCCGGAGATAAGGAGACCGCCTGGCGGGCAACACTGTTCCAATCGGGCCGCCACGTTGACACCGTCTCCCAAAAGGTCCTGATCATCCACCAGTACGTCGCCAAGATTGATGCCGATACGCAAGACAATCCGGCGCTCAGCCGGTATTCGCGCCTGCCAATCAGGCAATTGCTTTTGAACCGCAGCGGCGCAGGCTACAGCCTCGACGACGGAACCGAATTCGGCGATCAGGCCATCGCCCGTCAGCTTGAAGAGACGCCCATGATGCTGCGCCAAGAGAGGCTCGAACAGTCTCCGGCGCAGGTCCGTGACTGCCACGAGAGTTGACGCCTCGTCCAATTCGACGAGACGTGAATAGCTGACAATATCGGCAACGAAGATTGCCGCCAGTCTGCGTTCTCCGAGGATGCTCATCTCCTCGCCCCTGATGATGCCAAATGCTCTTGGCTACACAAACCGAACCCAACAACAATAGCCCAGCGACGCCTCTGCGGCCATCTCTTGATTTGGAGACTGTGCTGGTCGAAAAGATCTGGAAGCGTGTAGGACTCGAATTCGGAACGGGCGCCGTGATCGATTTTGATTCACCCTGGGTCGAATGCCCCTATCTGGCCCACCTTTGGATCTGAACGCGATTAAATCGATCAGGAAATGCAAGCCCACTTTGCCGCCAGGCAAAGCCCATGCAATTGCTCATCGGTCTGTTCGCCGATATTCAGGTGGTCAATGATCTCAGGTCAATTTCGCGCGAGCGATGGGAAGAGCTAGCGTCGACGGCGAGGGGCAAAATCGCCGTCACTCGTGATCAGGGTTCCCGAATAGCAGGAACGTCGTCATCGAGGATCGGGAATGAACCTTCAATCGCTGCGCCAATGAAGGCTTTCCGTGACAGATCCAGCGCTTCGCCGCGCTCTAATGCGCCATGGCAGCGATTCCTTGCGCGTTCATAGAACCATCCGCCCTGGGGCAACTCACTCAGATATTGCAGGGCATCCTGTGGTCCGTGGATACACCGCTCGCCATTCACGCCAATCCTGACAGGATTATCCCAAATGATGGTTTGCATTTGCGTTGACTCCGGTTCGGCACAGAACGTCTAGCGGGAAGCATTGTTCCAACCATCGCTTTGGTAGTTGAGAGACACGGGTTCGCCACGATGGTCACGTGCCGCCGACGCCTTGCCGCATCACCGAAGTGGGGCGTTCGTCTGCGCAGAACGCCACGCCGAAATAGACATCTTTTCAGCAATGCCTCCTTCAATCACCAGCACGCTATCGAAGAAATCAATTCCGCCCTCCGATTGGATCGAGGAGGTATCGTGCATAATGGCAATAACCGTCGCCTCCGGGCAATTCTCTTTGATCGCTTGATAAAACGCTTGCACCGCCTGCCCATCAAGAGCGCTTGTTGCCTCGTCAAGGAAGAGCAAACCCGGCTTCAGCAACAGGACTTTCGCAAGAACGAGCTTCTGCTTTTCCCCCCCGGACAACAGCTTGTCCCACTGCTGCCCCTCGCGTCCCTCATCAAAGAGCTCCCCAGAAATTTCATGGAGCCCCGCTTCTTCAAGCGCCGTGGAAACCGCAGCGTCCTTATGCTCACGGGCGTCATCCGGAAGACAGACGAGATCCTTCAGGCAAACGCCCTGTAGTTTGACCTCCTGGGCCGCAAAGAGAGTTCGCAAACCGTCCGGCAACGTGATCTTGCCCCGACCGTGCGGCCAAAGACCGTTTATCGCCTTGAGAAGTGAGGTCTTTCCACTCCCCGATTCACCCATCACCAAAGTCCACTCGCCCGGAGCGAAATTGAGTTCAATGGCGGTCAAAAAGGGCTCGTCCTCACCAGTATGGAGGAGCTCGACCGAATCGATGGTCAAGCCGCCTTCTACGGCTTCCGCTATGGTATATTCAAACGCGGCGGGTCCACTTTGAGCATAGTAGTCTTGTGGTCGCTGCACCGTTTCTATCGCTTCCGCAAGCTCTGTTATGCGCCGCGCGTCCGCCCGCAGTGTCGCGATGTCAGGCATCGCATGAATAAACCATGAGCATTCGTTGATGAGGGCCGTCGCTAGTTCGGCACCGGTGACATAGTCTTGTAGGCTGATGGTCTTGTCGACATAGGGAAGCAGGCCCGGCGCGTAAGCCACGATGCGTGAGCCGATGAAATTATGCACCAGCTCAAAGCCCATATAGCCGGCGGTAATCCGATTGAGCCTCGCCCATGTGTAGTCAATATCTTGATACCGGCGCACATTGAGCGCCTTTTGCGCTGGCTCCCCTCTGATAACCGCAACGTGAAAACTGCGGCGCAAGAACTGGTTGAGTTCGCTGCGATAACTGCCTTCCGCCGATTGAATGCGGATAGACAGCCCCTGAAGGATACCTCCCAGCTTGGCCGCAATGAATGTGTTGAGGGGCACGTAGATCGCAATCGCCAGCAGCGTCAGGAAGGCGCTGCCGTAGCCCCCAAGAACGTCAAGCCCTCGGATCGGGCTCGACGTTTCGATCAGCTTACCGCCAACGAACGCGAGCGATAGCACCACCCCGGCGATGCCGATGCCCAGACCGATTGCACCGCCGGTCATGCCCTTTATTGCTTCCTGCACCCGCTGATCGATGTTGTCCGGCGATGACGTGTTCCCTTCACCCGCTCCACCAAAGCCATTTTGTTGCAAGTGGAAGTGGGTGTGACTGGAATCGAGAAGTGCCTGATTGAAGCGTTCATCCAACCACTGGCGCCATTTTCGGTGTAGGCTGGTCGAAAGGAAGTGACGGACCGCAGTAAACCCCGCGTCCCTTGTGATCGCGATCGCAGCAAGCGTCGCTGCGGTCTTTAGAAGCGACGCAGGCGTTGTCGGTACCGTAGGGTGGTGGAAATTCGCGATCCGATTGACCAATTCGCCTGAGGTCAGCGCGAACCATACGCTTGCCTGAGCCGACAATCCGGTAAGCAGCAGGATGAGAATGGTCAGGCCCCAAGCGTCTCTCCAACGATTAGAGAGCCAGTAAGCGAGCAACAGCCCCCAGAAGCTACGCATCGAGGATACGGGGCTGCTTGGGCGCCGCCGTTTCTCGCCGAAGAACCGTTTAACCCGTGCTGTTGCCCGATGCGCCTTGCCGCGCACGACTTCACTCAAGCTCATCTTCCTGAATTGGAGTAAGGATCGGACTTGTCAAATGCTGATGATCTGATGGCCGACGAAAAGCAGGGTCCTTGCAAGCGATTTGGTCGCGACAGGTGATCAGGAGGATCTTAAGGCCGGCAGCCTACTCGCCGTAGGGCCGATAGCTAAGCGGCGACGCCGGAACGTGAGTTCAACATCGGAGGCCAGACATCAAGTATCGCTACGTCGTAGTCGGCAACCGCGCGGTGCTGGACACTGGCACTCGTAGTGTCGTTCAGATTATCAACTGAGGCTGCTGGACGAGTTACAGAGGCTTCCCTGCGGGAATCGGTCCTCCACTTCAGCGCAGCGGTTTTTTCGAAAGTGTCCGGCAAGCGGGCGCAGTTTCTGTTGAGGCGGGGAGACCGCGCTTCTCGTCGTGAAACCTGATTTGTCCCACGGGAGGCCGCGGCACGGAACCTGTGCGCCGCTTTCTGGTTGGGTGGGAGGAGAGGAGTTGCATATGGGCATTGACAAACCGAAAAACGGTGCACCGGGCACCACCGACCAGTCTCCTCGTTGGGAGGCCCGGAGGAGAGCAGACCTCGGGGGTATCTCCCAGCGAAAGACGGACCAGATTCCGATCGCGACGCCGTGGGCGAAAACAACCGCGAACCGGAGCGTCCATCCGATGCGTTGAAGACAAAAAAATGAAGCGAAGGGCAATGCGTTCCTTCGCGGGCGGACGGAAAAGCAGCGGCGTTGCAAGCGCAAAACCAACTGCGTGACCGGGTCTAAGGATAGGCCATCGTCAGGCGCCGGGCCATAATACTCCGAAAAATAATGGGATGTGGGCTTTGACGAAAAATAGCCGGATCGCGCCGAGTAACAGCCAAATTCACAATCTTCAGGTCTCAGGACAAGGTTCTGCGCCGTCCTCGGCGCAGAACCTTCGCGCTAGAAGGCAATGCTTCCTGCCATGAAGGCAAGGACGAGAAACAGCACGAATATCGCCAGAGCGACGTAAAAGAGGATCTTCGCTATACCAGCACTTGCTGCAGAAACACCCGAGAAGCCAAGCAAGCCTGCTACGACCGAGATTACAAAAAATATAATAGCCCACTTTAGCATATGTTTCTCCCCGACGGCCGAAACGAATCATCTGGGCATTGAACCCGCAGCCGTGAGTATTGTTCCAGGCGCCTTTAAGTTGTGACGTCACGCCGGATCGGTGCAAACTCCTGGTCCAATCCATGCCGCAAGGCCGCGGCATCCCTGCTCTCTCTTCCGCCCGCCGATTTACTGGCTCTCGCGGCGGCAGTACGGTCACTGCCGCGCGCATCGTCAGCCATTTTTCGCGGAGTGTTATGCGCTCCTCTATCGCGCGAAGAGCCATGCCAACTGCCGCGACGACTTCTCCTTCGGCTTGGTCCGTTCCGGCGGGCAGCCGTCCAAGCGGGCAAACCAAGGCGGCAGTGAATTCCGCGAGACCGGATTTATGATCTTGGCACGTCCGCTGAAACCGGCTCGCCACTGCCCGAGATCGATTGGTTCTTTCCCGTGATTGCCGACGTATCCTTTGTTTGGCGGATCACCCGGCTTTGAGGTTTGCGTAAACCCCTCAAAGAGCGACTCGTGCTTTTTGTTCCACTGCGGAACCTTTGAAGCCGGACGGTGTTAGAACCGCTCCCCACCAAGGCGAAGGAGGTTGCCATGCCGGAGAAGACTTTAGACATGCTGTTTCACGAAACGTTGAAGGACATTTACTACGCCGAACGGCAGATACTAAAGGCACTGCCTAAAATGGCGCGGGCTGCGCAATCCCCTGATAGCAAGGCCGCTTTCGAAAAGCATCGCGATGAAACGGAAGGCCACGTGGAGCGTTTGCAACAGGTCTTCGAGATTATCGGCAAGCGCGCACAGGGTAAAACCTGTGAAGCTATTCAAGGCCTGATTGCCGAAGGCGAAGAAATCATCGAGGAGTTCAAGGGAAGTCCGGCCCTTGACGCCGGGCTGATATCTGCGGCCCAGGCGGTCGAACACTATGAGATTGCGCGATATGGCACCCTGAAGACCTGGGCCAAGCAGCTTGGGTTGGACGCCGCCGTCGCCTTGCTCGATCAGACCCTTCAGGAAGAGGGTGCGACTGACAAGGCTTTGAGCAAGTTGGCTTTGTCCGCTGCAAATATTAAGGCTGCAGCTTAACTTACGATATTCTAGGCGGAGGGCCGATGCGCCCTTCGCCCCCAGACCCCGTAACAGCTAGTCTTTTGTGATCTGATGGTTTGCCGCGTCGACCTTCTTTGATTTGGGCGAGCCGCGATAGCGCAAGAATATCCACTGCAACACAAGCATCAGCGTCGAAACTACAATCGCCGGTTCGGAAAATACTCGAACCAGGACTGGGCGTCGCTAAGCGCGACGATACTCGGCTCGGCGCCACGAAATCAATCGATCTTTCCCGTGAGCGCGGTGCCGAGGCTGCCGAGAGCAAACGACGCCCCGAAGGCATATATCTGAAGGAAAAGAGCAACGGGCTCGATCGCACGATCATGACCGAGCGCGTGCGGGAAGCTAACGGCGATTACCAGTGCGGTGAGGGCTCCCAGTGCAAATCCAGACGACAAATGCCAGATGAGAAAACGTAATAGCATGGGCATTTTTCAACCTCCTTTATCGAAGAGGTGCCGGCGAGCCGAGCTCACGTCTACCTTCCGTCGGCGCGGTCCGTGCATTCGGTGAACCTTGCCAGATGGGATTGTAGACGGACAAGCTTCTTGCGTTTTCCGGTTACAAGCGCTGAGCATTCGTTGGCCGACTGTGATGCCGTCGATCTAAAGCCCGAGCTCACTCAGTCATCAGCTTTGACCGAGCCAAACGGTTTCTCCGGCCAGACGACGCCGTCTGCATCGGAATCCGGTGTGTTGTGCGGGCTGACATCTCGCGCCGACGTGTCCATGCGCATCTCCGTGCACTCCTCGGCCAGCCAAACATACAAACCACAGTTTCGTTCCAGCGATTTGCGCCGCGGCTTCCCCGAATGAGGAACCATCTACGAAAGGGCGATTGGGAGCGAAGTTTCGTCGCCTCGTCGTCGTCGACGTTAGCACGCACGCAGTCCGGATATTGTCGTTGAGCGATATTGATCGAGAGCATCCTCACTGGCCTCGAAGGTCGCGACTGGGGTAGAGGAGCCTAGCCGACAAACCGGCATTGGCTGACGGCGGTCCGAAGGTGCAGCAGAAAAGGGGGAGGTACTGCCGCGGCTTGCGATATTGCTTTCCCCCGCGCGAGCCAAGAAGATGCACTCACCGGGATCGCGAACAGAGCAATCCAAAACTTGAACCACCGCGCATTGAGAGTAGGCCTGGTCATTTCAGGCTATGCGGCCCGGACTGAAACAACTCGATAAGCGGCGCCGCAGGAGTTTCGGCACGCGAGTCTTACCGTAAAATGGGCTTTCTGGTGCAGAAGCTGATCGACCAGACTCTGCGGCAAGCTTTGGAAATCTGATGAGGCTGCCATTGTCCGCAGACTTAGGCACAATGGACAGCCCTAACCCTGTGCGTGCCGGGCGAGCCAATTAAGAAAGCGCAGGAACTGCATTTCGTCGGCGCGAAGTCCGGGTACGGCTTTTGCGTTTGGCCTTACCCGCGGGATTTTCTGCTCGGCTTGCGCCAGAGCGAGGACTGCCGGATGCACGTAGCTCTTACGGCAAACGGCCGGCGTGTTGTGCAGCGCCTCTGCCGCCGCGTTGCACATTTCTTTGATCGTCGGGCGTCGACCCTGAGCGAATGCTTGGCGAGCGGCAGAATATGCGGCAACGCTCCCTGCCCAAGTTCTGAACGTTTTGGCCGAAATTGGCGCCCCGCTGATCTCTGCGAGATAGCGGTTAAAGCGCCCCGACTCGATTGGCTCGGGTTTTCCGTCTTGCCCCACGGATACGAAGAGCTGGCGACCCGGGAGTTCGGCGATTCCCTCAAGTAAGCGTTGCAGTCGCGGATTTCTCAGCCGTCTTCGGATACGTTGCCCGCCCTTGCCCTTGAAGTTGAGCTCGATGCTATCGTCGGTAATCTTGAGGTGGCGCTTAAGAAGGGTTGAGGCGCCATAGCTCCCGTTCTCCTTCACGTATGTCGAGTTTCCAATGCGAAGGGGCGCGTGGTCGAGCAGCGCCGCAAGGGCAGCAAGTACGGTGAAAGGGTCGTCCACAGGCCCCTCCATATGCTTGCGGATCCGGCGTCGCAGGCGGGGGAGCGTTTTAGCAAAAGCTGGAAGCTGGCTGTATTTGGCGTTGCTTCGCATCTCCTGCCATGCTTGGTGATATCGATATTGCTTTCGACCACGCGCATCATAACCTGTCGCCTGCAGATGACCGTTTGGCTGCATGCAGATCCAGACGTTCTCGTAAGCTGGGGGCAAGCCAAGCGCTTGGATACGGGCAAGAACGCGGGAATCTTTTAGCTGTTCACCGTTCGGACGCCGATAGACAAAGCCGCTTGAGGAACGAAACCGGGTGTAACCCGGTTCAGTGTCGGAGACGTAGATGAGGTCGGCGCCATCGCCTACCTGCGGACTTTCCCGCCGGCTCAATCAGATCCGTCCCATCAGAAGGAGGATCACAAGAACGACCACCACCACACCCAGAACGCCAGACGGACCGTAACCCCAGCCGGATGAATGGGGCCAGGCCGGAAAAGCGCCGATGAGCAGCAGGAGGAGAATGACTAAAAGTACGGTTCCAAGCATTTTGCGGTCTCCTTACACAGCGATAAAGTCGTTTTCGTCGGTTTGCCCCCGTACTTGCCGAGCGGGGGCTCTAGCATCGAAACTCGGGAGGAGGGTCATTTAAGGATCGCGATCACCGCGCGTCGTTGCCGATTGATCATCACCCCTTGGTCGTTTGAACGACATATCCATAGTCCGGCTGAACGTTTGGATTTCGACGGTATCAGGCAGACGGGTGCCTACAGCGATGTCGCCTTGATACACGTCCGAAGGGCTGCTCTGGTCAAGTAGGTAGGTTTGAGCTTCGCCCGGTACGATGACTGTTGCAGTTTGCGCAACGGCGCCGCCGCCGAAAGACAGGCTCGCCAGCAAGCTCGCCATGACGGTTCTCTTCATGATCAGCTCTCCTAGTTGTTCCCTCAAACCCGTTTTAGAGCATTTGGTTCCAATGCGCTCCCGGAGCGGCTGCATACCGCCTGACGCCAAAGGTCGGTGACGATGTCTCTTCGACGCGAGAGGTCACAGCAGCGGCTTTAAAGTCCTGGCGTCATGAGCACCTGCTTCAGCGTCTTGAAGGTGGGAGCTCTCGGAAGTGCTGCTAGACAAGGAGGATGAACGCGAGGAAGCAATTGGATGCCGCTACCGCGACCGTCGGGACTCGATGTCTTCCGACGTAGCGGTTGCTAGCGGCGAGGTGACGCTTGCGTGGGAAGTATCGAGCAGGCAGGCCAAACACCGGGCTGAAGATTGTGCCGAATTGTTCTCCGGAGTTCCCCACGTTCAAAACAACTTACGGGTCCGCTCAACGACAAAGACGGTGACCGTGCCCCTGGGCAACCCACCTGATAAGGTCGCACAGCCGCATTCGTTCGAGCGCCCCTGACCACAGCGGCGAGCGGCGTTCGGATTCATCGGATGCCCGGTATGCTCGCTGACTTTTCGTGACCCATTTGCCAGCGCAGGATGTCCTGGGGCTTGGAAGCTTGGCTTCTCGCTGTCGACAGCGTATCCTTCTTAAGCGCCGCCATAGGCGGCGAGGACGACCGAAAGAGCGGCATTCGGATAACCAAGGTTTGAGACGATGGCACCGGGAAAAAAAGCCGAGGATGAAAACGAGGAGTTGCTGGTAGGCGGTGTGGCGTCCCGACCGGTCGAGAGCGATGCGGTGCCAGTTGATGACGTACCGGATCGATTGCTGATCCTTGCCATTAGGCTGCAACGAGCCCTGGACAAACGGCAGGCGACGAAATCGATCAGCAGGCCCTCGCGCCGGAAACACTGAGGTGGTCAGAATGCAAAAGGATGGCTTGTGATGCCGGACCTGCAGCAATTGCGGGTGCTAGTTGCTGAGGACGAATTTTTTGTCGCAAATGATATCGCACTTTGGCTCGAAAAGGCCGGTGCGACAATAATTGGCCCAACGCCCACAGTAAAAGAAACGTTGAAGAGCCTTGCTCAGGCTTTCGACGTTCAAGTTGCTGTTCTGGATATTAACCTCAATGGCGAGCTGATCTTTCCCGTGGCGGACGAACTCGCGCTCAGATCGGTACCCGTGGTCTTTTTTAGTGGTTACGACGACATGAGCGTGCCCGAACGGTTCCGGTCGGCCGCACGGTTAAGCAAGTGTGCAGGCGCGTCGGATCTCGTAAATGCTGTCTTTGAGCAACACCTCCAAAATCTGTCAAACTTGGCGCCACTATATGTCGGACTAACCGATCAATCGGTCTGTGAACTTATACCGGAGCTGCGCTACAGGGCGCGGCTCCTGATGGCCGGAGCGCCTCCCGAGGCCGCCGACCTGCTCGTTGAGCGTACGCTTGAGCGCGCTATCGCGCTAGCCGGGACAAGGCGCAGGTCTCAGGGCCTCGATGCCTGGTTGCACGATCTATTGGCGGCCATCCATGACGAGAGCCCGTATGGACTGAATTAAGACATTTGACGCGGTGCGAAAGCCGTGATGGGTGTGAATGGGCGGCCGGATTTGGCGTTCTCTTCTCATCCGGCATGTCTTCGGGGTCGAGCTCCCTGATCGGGCGCGGCCCCTCGTTCGGCGGTGGTACAGGCGGCAATCGCTCGCCCGGATCGCGGGGTTGAGGGTTCACGTCCTTGCTCCTCGTTTCATGAGGAGAACAAGGTGCACTGTGCTTGGTTCCGAGAAGTTGCGCGTTCGATCGAGCTTGACGGCGAATACCGCGTCATAGCTTCGAAGGACTTTGACCGCATCCAACGACGCGATGACCTTATCCGGCACAACGTCCGCAAGTCCTCCGCCGCAACCGCAAGATTTGCCTGGCCCCTCCCTGGCCGGGGCGCAGACCCTTCAAGGCTATGTCGGGGTCAATTCGACTATGAGCGGAACCGCGCGGCCTCGTACCCATTTACCTGTTGGTATCGTTTGGGGTTAATTCTCCCTCGGTGCGCCCGAGCCTGACTGCCGGGTTGGGGTGCGGTCTGTCGGAACCGTGCCTTGCGGGCTCTCGGTGCTCGGAAGCTGTTCAGTGCTCCGCGGCTTTTCCATCGGAGCCTGTTGCGAGGGCTCTACCGATCCTGTTTGACTGGCGTCGGGCTGGCTCCATTCTACAAATCCCCATGCGAGCAGCGCCAGGAAAAGACTTGCGGCAAGCACCAGGAAAACACGGACACCCATTCCCGCCTGACGGGTTTCCCGCGCCGAGAACCTCGTCCGGCTAGCGCCGTGGGTCGTTCTCTCGGGTTCGCCTCGTTCATCAAGCTGCTCGGCCATCGCGTTTCTCCATTGCCATTTCCGTCAATGCCGTCCTCGGCTCGAAGGTCATCATCCCTTCGACCCGCCAGGCCGGGACAACGAATATCCAATCGCTGCCGTCGCCAAAGGTTCCCAATGGCGGCAGAAACGAGCGGCCGGTCCGCTGTATGCTGGGAGCGATATGGTGCTGCGGAGGTTTGAGCGAGCAGAGCTTCATTCGGGTAATCGTGTCCTGTCCCATCGCCCGCTGCACGAGAGTGCCTGCGACGAAAAACAAGATGAGCAGAAAAATATTGCCTCCAAGAGGTGCATTTCGAGCCACCAGATTCCCTTCTTTAGCGCGGGATATGGATGCTGGTTTTCCAGCCCGCTGTCCTTAACCGCCCTCGGCATAAGCACGAGATCGTCGATGAGGCGGGCACGTTCGTGCTCCGCCATCTCCGACCGCGGATCCTCAGAAGAGACGGGTGTATCGTAACCAGGACCCGGAAATGCGCGAAAAATGCCATAGGGCGGTCAGTTTGCGCGACGGCGCCTCAGCATCGGGCCGGTAGTGACCGCCGGTTTCGCCGGTTGCGATCTTATGGATGGCGTAAGGAAAATCGTCGTTCCAACTGAATGAAAACCTGGTCGGCCTGTGCGGCAGTCGATAAGGGATCACATCACGCCTGCGCTCCTCGTCTCCAACGACGAGAGGTGTCAAGCGAAATGAAGATTTGACCCCGCCTATTGCCTCACCCGGGGATGTTACTGACGTTGGGAGCACTGCGCCGTGTGGGAGGATACGGGTGCGCGCTTCGTCCAGTCGCCATCGAGTATGATCTCCCCGGCTACGTCCCCGCCCCAAGCCTGGACGGCATCGAGCCGCAGCCATCGAAGCCGAACTCGCTCAGCCAGTATACCGCATTCTCGAAAAATTACGGCCTAGGAACTCTGGCTCTGTCAAGGTCATCGAAACCCCCTTCAGCCCCCCGATTACATATTGGATAAGGATGCCCGGGCGCCTCGTCTGAGGCGGTGCCCGATGAATTCCTAGCAACCTTGTGCCTGCGCTGGAACAAACGCGACGGTATTCGGTTCAGTGATCAACGGCTGCAGGGAGGTACTTGAACATGAACGATAAAGACGAACTCATCCGGCGACGCGCTTACGAGATTTGGGAGCGTGAGGGGCGCCCCGAGGGCCAGGAGCGCCGGCATTGGGAGCAAGCAAGCAGGGAGATTGCGGAACATGAGCGTCTGCCTCCCAACAGTCAAACCGGGGATGATCAAACTGGCACCATTGTTGCTCCATCCACCGCGCCACGCGGGGAAGCCGGGCGGCCGTCGGAGGACGCGGAGTAGTGTTCTTCCTACGACCTGACTGGGAAAGGACCTGAGTATCGAAGCGGTGTCGGCGCATTGGGAAGAGCGATCGAAAGAGCAGGCGCTTGTTTCCTAGGACCCCTAGGCAATGCAGGTTGATCTTCGTGCAGATCATTAGCATCGAAGTTTCCTGTGCGTGAGGTACACACGGGAAAGAGGCGGTGATTCCATCACCCGACCTGGCCAAATCGAATGGGCCTGGATGACGAAGCCGCTTATCGCCCATGCCAAGGCGCTGCTGTCCAAACCGCCTCTTTCGCTACGGCGCTGAATGAATCCGATGCCCGAAGCAATGGGTGCAGTCGCTCCTGCCGCTGTGGCCGGCAATGAGGGCCCCACGGCCTACGTATTCGAGTATCGAGACGGTTCTGGCACCAGCCGAACGCCGCCTTCGACAATGCCACGCCTTGAAGCAGTCCAAAAGATTAGCGAGTAAACATGCGACACGACCCCAACCAAATGGAAAGGATCACTCCAGCATTTTTTGGGCGCGATGCCGTTTCCGTCGCGGAGGCTTTGATTGGCGTCATTCTGGAAGTAAATGGGATCGGCGGCAAGATCGTGGAAACGGAAGCTTACGGGCGGGAGGATCCCGCCTCTCATAGTTACGTTGGAAAAACTGCCCGGAACAACGCGATGTTCGGCCCCGCCGGCACCGCTTACGTCTACCGGTCCTACGGTTTGCATTGGTGCCTCAACTTCGTCTGCGAGAACGCAAGCGCGGTATTGCTCCGAGCGATCGAGCCGCAAACGGGCCTTGGAACGATGCGGATCAGGCGCGGGACAGCCAGGGAAACCGTCTTGTGCGCGGGGCCGGGACGCCTTTGCCAAGCTCTCGGAGTGACCCGCCATCTTGACGGACGATCGCTCTTTGCGGCCCCTTTTTATCTCACTGTTGGGGAGGGCGAAACGGATGTCTGCCGAGGCCCTCGTATTGGGGTCACGAGGGCTGCCGACGTGCGGTGGCGGTTCGGAGCGCAAGGCTCTGCCTTTTTGAGCCACCCGTTTCCCGATCCCGTTCCAGTTTAGAACTGGCCGGGATTTTGCGGGGGCGTAGAGCTTCTCGTCATAAATGCTGGAAGATTTGTTCGATGTTTCCTTTCCAGATTTAGCCATCCCGATGATCCTCGAGAACGACTGAAGCGATTTGATATGCGCCCCAACCTGCAAATCCTGATTCCGCCCGCTCGCATTCTCGACAAGTGCACCTATTCGCCCGGGATCACGGGGAGGTTGGAAAGAACACTCGGGCTTGGAAGTGTCGGAACGGTTGTTGTTACAGGAGGCGAGCCGGACGTTTTCGTAATGGCGACGATGCTCGGCGCAATCGATCTTGGATACTAGGTGACCGTCTCGAAGGACGGCGTTTAAAGCTCGACCAAACAAGCGACGCCTCTCTTCAGCTGCTTGGCAACGCTTCTGGGTCCAACTTGAGCTTGCGACCCTTAGGAGTGGCTCGGTCAATTAGGCGATATGAGAGCCGGCACGTGGGAAATGTCGGAACCATCAGACCCCCGGCCGGTTTGATCTTGATAAACGCCGCGCAGGTCGCCCCGGCAGATCGTTTTAGGCGGGTCGAAAGAGGATTTTACCAGTGATTATCGATCTCCAATCCGCACGTGCCACACGAGATGCTCCTGACCCGGACTGTGCCTCACATGATAGCCTTGGCCGGCCGATGTATCTTTACGGAGTGGAGTACTGGATGGACGACCGACTTTGGGCGTTGACGCTCGAGGCCTATTCGCTCGAGGACGCTGAAAGAAGAATGGGGGCAATCCATCAGGGGCTGATCTATGGGCAGATATACCGCAGTACCTGCTGAGCATTGCGTTCTACATAGCAATGAGCGCCTCCCGGCCGTCCCGACACCTCGCGGACGTGCCGGGTGATGCGCAGATCGTTCTGAACCAAAGTTACGCCGGACACGCTGCCGATCTCAGAGGCGTCGATCTAGGTGGCATCGGTGAGGCGGTCGCTGACAGCGTCCTGGATCTGGATGCCTCGGCGAACGAAGTCTCGCGGCCCGTTTCCTCGACTCCGGCCCCCCGCTTACCTTGGCGATGGCGTTTCCGGGAGCGAATATTTGTAATTGTCGCGTAGATCGACCTGCCGCTGGCGCAGATTGACCTCGCAGCGTCCGGATGCAATTCCAATCTTATGACTAGCAATAGCAACAGTCATCAAAACCTCCGCTCTCTTTCTTAACTGCCCAACGGGTTGCACAGCGAAACGTCGCGGCTCTGATTGTTCCGGTAACGGTCCGATAGTCCCCACCTGGAACAAATACGCGGTTGACCGGTTGGCCGTGGGTCAAAGCCTGAAGAACTCATTCGCCGGCGTGCCTATGAAATCTGGGCGAACGAGGGACGGCCGGAGGGTGATGTACCGACGAGAGAGCGCTCGCACGACCGAGCGGCGGAACAGACGGAACCAGAGGGCCGGACGGCCTATCAATGGACCGTCATCGAGCGGAGTAGACCCATGCGAGTAGCTGACATTATGACCAAGGATGTGTGCGTTGCGAGCCCCGAGGATACCACCATCGCACTGGAAGGGGCCGAGAGCGGTATCGGCCTTCTTCCCGTTGGCGACAACGATCGGTTGGTTGGGATGATAACCTATCGGGCTTTCGCAGAGCGTTGTGTGGGTGACGGGCGTGACGATCGTGCGCGCGTGGCCGAGATCATGACGGCCGGCGTCAAATACTGCTTCGATGACCAGGAGGTGTCCGATGTTGCGCCCAACATGGGCGACGCGCAGAACCGGCACCTGCCGTTCGTTGACCGCAACAAGCGGCTTGTCGGCATCGTTTCGCTGGCTGACGCAGCGCGACGGGACCCTTCCCTTGCCGGGATAGGCTTGCGGAGCGTGACGAGCCCCGATGGGCTACATAACCGGACTCAGTAGCGATGGCCGGCGTCCGCGAACAGCGCCCCTCGTGGCGCCCTCCCGTTCTCTCTGCATCCGAGGAGCGTGTGTGGGCGAGAGAAGTCGCCCTTCACGCGCACGCGGGCCAATTAGACAAGGCTGGAGAACCCTATATCCGCCACTGCCAACGGGTGGCCGAGGCCGTTGACGGCGACAAAGCCAAGAGTGTTGCCTTTCTTCATGACGTTGTCGAAAAGGCGCCTGGCTGGACATCGGAGCGACTGCTTGATTCTGGCTTTTCCCCGGAGGTGGTGGCCGCCGTTGAAAGCCTGACGCACCGCACCGGGGAAACTAAGGATGCCTTAACGATCCGCGCTGCGTCAAACGCGCTTGCAGCTGTCGTAAAACGCGCCGACCTTTTGGACAATCTCTCCCAAGTGGAAAGGCAAGGCAAGGATGGGACGCAGTATAGGCGAAGACTGGTTCTGCTCGACGCTGCGGCAGCGTACGACGGTCATCGGGCGGAAAGTGAGTCCGCCGACCGAAAGATCGCCGCGTCATCAGCTCGGGGTGAGGCTGGCGAGATCCGCCGCGAAGCCGCCGATCGCGTTGCAAAACGACTCGCTTTGCTTTTGGGAATGGCAGCGGCCGCTTTGATCTATCTTGTTCTCCGGTTCTGAAAGATGGTCGTCAGCGGGGCGCAAGGCTCGATCACTCGAGGGGAACACCATTCATGCGATAGGCAAGTTCGTCGCGCGCACGGCTGAGCCTGCTCTTGATGGTGCCGATCGCACAATCGCACATATCAGCTGCCTCCTTGTAGCTGAGGCCGTATCCGGCAACGAGTACCAGTACTTCCCTGTGGTCGGGTGCTAGCCCCTCGAGGGCGGTACGCAACTCGCCATTCAACACGCACCAATCCTGCGGGGCCGGAATGGGAATTGGAAGGTCGGCGCAGTTGACGGCACCCGGCGCCTCGCGCTTACGCAGCTTGTACTGCGTGCGAAACGCGTTGTGCATGATTGTGAAAAGCCAGGATTTGAGATTTGTTCCAGGTTGAAAACCATCGATACCGCGCAACGCGCGAAACAGCGTTTCCTGCAGGAGATCGTCAGCCTCGAAGCTTGAACTGACAAAGGTTCGCGCAAATGCGCGCAAGGCCGGGATCAGATCGACCACCTGCGTCTCAAGCGGCCGCGTCTGATCGTCGAGAACTGGAATAGAAGGCATTGTAGCTGCCTTTCGGGGTTGCCGGATTTCAATGTTAGTCAATGCGTGGCCGACAATTAAGTTCCCTTGGGTTTTAAGGCAGCGCCGGCCGGGAACCAACGCCCCCTGCGCTTGTTTTGTTTCGTGTCGTGGATGTGCCTGCACGAAGATCTTGAAGGCTGCTCGAACGGAAAGCGAGGTTCCCGATGGAAGCGCTTGAACTGCAACTGATGGCCCACCGCAAGATCCTGACCGCGCTTATGACGATCGCGGTAGGCGATCCGGATTACTGGCACAAATTGATGGAACACCTTCGCGATGACCTTGTCATCCAAGGCCACGAGGAAGATCCAGGTGTCGTGCCGGGAATGGCGTTCGCCTCCCAAAATGCTCTTAGCGAGCCGCTGAGGACCATTGTCAGCCGTGCCGAACTACGCGCCGGCGATCGGACTAGCTCGGAATAGCCAAGCTTCATTTCTTCAACCTGTTCGCGGTCGTCGGTCCCAGAGCAGTCTGATGCGCCGGCGACCACCAAGGAGGCATTCGGAATGATGGATTTGGAGGTTGACCGGCTTTGGAACGAGCCGGTGATACTGGATCGCGAGGGGCATTTGCTCCGGGTGCAAAGCACGCGGAGCTTATCTGTGTTGGAAAACCATTGGTCCCTGCACGAAGGGCCGGCATATGCGATGGCTATTGCCACCTGCTAGACGGGCTTTCTAGTGTCCAGGATGCCGGACGCAGCGCGTCGGGCATTCGTCGATGCAGCTGCATCACTAACCTTAAGATTGTAGATCGATGTGGCTCCAAGGCGTTTAACTGCCAGATGGACAGCTTGTTCCAGCCGACATCTGCGCAGTCGCGCAGCCTCGCATCCTTTGAGCGATTTGTTGGAACGCACGGCGCCGTAAAAAGCGCGATTGTCGAAGCTGGCCGGCAGGTTACCGCCGATTGTGAATCCGCGCGAGAAAATCACGGATAAGCAGCGCTACCTGATCGAGGTGGGTCTCTAGGAGCCAATGCCCGCCATCGATGAAATGAAGTTCGGCGTCCGGCAAGTCGCGGAGATATGCTCGGGCAGATTTCTCCGGCATGTAGTGGTCGTTGTGTCCCCAGACGATGAGGGCAGGGGGCTTATGGTCCGCCAAATATCCGCGGTGTTGCGGAAACCATGACCGGTTCTCCTTCAAACCTGCGATCAGGTTGACGGCGATTTCCTTCCGCTTTGGTGTCATGAGGGACCAATGCAGTTTCCATAGGTCGGGAGGAATGGCCTCTGCGAGACTAGGCTCCAGGTCGTTCAGGAACTCTTCCCGGAAAATCTCCTCGGTCACCGCCTCGGCCAATGCGCGTTTCATTTCCGGCAACGGAAGCGCCCAGGTCTTTTCAATGTCTGCATATTTGGGGCCCAAGGCATCTTCATAGGGGATGTCGCCGTTCTGAATGATGAGCCCGACGACGGATGCCGGCCGTAGAATGGCCATGCGAATTCCGATCGGCGATCCGAAATCATGCAGATACAGAACGAAGCGATCGATCTTAAGTGCGTCGATGAAGCTGCTCAGAAAGGCTGCGTATCCGTCGAAGCTGTAGTCGAAATCCTCCGGCGTCCCGCTGTAGCCCGCACCGGGGAAATCCGGAGCGATCAGGTGCCAGCGGTCGGAAAGCCGCGGCATTAGATTTCGAAACTCGTAGGATGAACACGGATATCCGTGTGGTAGCAAGACAACCGGAGCATCTTGTCGTCCAGCTTCCCGATAGAAGACCTCAATGCCGGCAACCATGATCCGCCGATGCCGTACCAGCGTGTCCATAGCTAATCCTCCACACGATGAGCTGACTGCTTTCGAAGGGCATCGACCGATCACCAACAAGCGCAGCCGCTCGTGACCGGGAGATAACTGGTACCATCGCCGGTTGTTCCCTTTCGGGGAACCGGCGAGCGAATATGCTGGATACCCGAAGGTTGCCGCAAGGGCGACAGCGCATTCAATTTCAATATCTTGCGCATATATCTTGAAGCGACAGATGATCCGCGCCCTAATGTTGCTGACGCCGGCGCGCCTTCCCAGTCTCGATTATCGGCTATGCCGGCCGTCTTCGCGCTCCGGTTATGCCGTCGAAGCCGAAGCACGACGCAATGCCAGATACTCCCAAATGGCAACGCCAAAGAGGGTCGCTGTCGCCAGAAACTGGAGATGATAATTGGCGGCAAGCGCAGAAAGGACTCCTGCAAGGGCAAGGATCGCGAACCCGACAATGTGCGAAATCGGGAACTGGTGCGCCGCGGCCAACTTTATCCAGATGTTGCCAGCCAAAAAAAGCGCCGGGCCTCCGAGTATCGCCAGAGCGGTTTGCATCGTGCTTTCATCTTTGGCATGGGACAGGCTGAAGTCCTCTCCGACTGCCGTCAGGATGACGCCAGAAACGATTGGCAGATGGCCGTATGTGAAGAGATTGAGCGCCAATGTCTCGGGTTTCGACGTAGCCTCCGCTTTGTTGGCGGCTTTTTCCTGGCCGTGATGGAAGTAGATCCACCACATGAAACCGGTGCTTAAAAACGCGCTGCAGAAGACAGCGAAGGTCATGTCGTCCGCCATGTGCTCTGCGGCGTTGCGGCCGGTCGTCAGGATCGTTTCACCGAGGCAGATGATTACGAACAGCGCACAACGTTCTGCCATATGCTTGCCAGAAACGTCCAACGTCTCGGGCGCTGATTTCCCCAGGCCGGGAAGATAGTACCGCAGGGCCGGAGCCAGATATTCGACGAGAAGAGCGGTACTCCAAAATGCAATTCGCGGAGTCGTCTCCATTTGAGAACCCACAAGCCAGAAGGCGCTTGCAAGGACTAGCCAGAGGGTAATCCGCAGGAACGTCAGGAAAGAGGCCGCATCGACGCGATGATAGGCGTAGAGCATGAAAAAGGAACGCCCTATCTGAATGGCGCAGTAGATCACCGCAAATGCAAATCCATGGTCTCCAAACGCGTCCGGCAAGGCGATAGCCAGCAGGATACCCCCAAACATCAGGAGAAAGAGCATCAGCCGTACTGGATCTTGCTCGGTATCGAGAAGGTTTGTAACCCAGGTCGAGTGAATCCAGATCCACCAGATCGCAAGAATGAGCAGCGCCGCCTCGACAAGGGCTGTGGGGCCGAAGTCGCTTGCAAGTGTCTTTGCGAGCTGGACCAAAGCGAACACAAAAACGAGATCGAAGAACAGTTCGGGAAAGCTTGCTCTGGTCTGGTCGGTGTCGGCCTTCCTTATCCATTGCTTTCCAGTTGCCGCCCCCTTGGCCTCTGTCGGTTCTGCCGCTCGATGTCGCGACGCTGGGTGCATTATTGTTCCTCCGCCCGAGATGGAGAAAGAGGTAGAGCGGGACGGAGTTCCAGCAATATCCCACTCGATGAGGAGAAGGCCTCTGAAGGGATTGGAGAGGAGCACGATTGCTTACAACTATTCCCCCTGTTGGAAGGGGCCGCTCGCTTGCAAAGCGGGGCGTTGATGATGCCCTCTTCGACAGAAACCGCCCCTCGAGAGCCGTCCACACACTCCATTTCATGCGGGATCCGAACTAGAAGGCGCAAAGCGGTACTCTGGGTTGTCTAAGCGCTGAGCAGGGTCAACGATCTTCACGCGCCCACATTACAGTCACCGCGATACAACGCATATGCACGGAAGGCCTCGGTCTGCAGGTTAGAGCGCGTTGGATACAACCTGAGTTGCTACCGATATCAACACAGCCGCCAACGCGACCACGGTCCCAAGTCGCAAAGCCTTCATCCAACGTACCCGCGTGCCGTTCCAATCATAGCCCATTTTGCTCCCCTGTCGGGATCATGCCGCTTGGGAATGGTCGTCTCTTTTCCTGTCGAGGACGTAAAACGTTTGCGTCCTCGTGGAAACTAGCCAAAGGATCCCCAGGCGAGGCCTGTCGCTATGATTGGAGCGCCAGGCCTCTGGCCGTCTCCTCCCCGTCCGAAGACGACTGGTGCTCGCTATCACACCGCTTGCCGGAACTCTATTTGCCCATCCGGGCTAAACCCTGTGGCTAATGAGGATATCGCGATGAAATCCCTTGAGTGCAGATGAGTAGCTTGACAGGCATTAACCTGTGGGCTGAGAAATCGGCTCATCTGAATTGGTGCTTGATCGGGAAGTGGCCGCTACTGGTATGGGAGGCGGGAAGGGCGCGTTTTGCCACGTTCAGCTGCGCCGGGGAAGTGTTTGGGGCAGGATATTTCGCAGGAACAATAGCCTTTATGCGACTTTCGAAATACGGAGCCACAGCGCTCTGGGTTGTGGTCCGTCTCGCCGCTGGTCAAATAGCGATCACGTCAGGGACGTCCCCGTTCTGGCTTCGGCAAAACGATGCAAAATCCTTGAGGAATTTCTCCCCCGCCGGACGATGAGCGGGGTCCATGAGCTTTTCCATGATTGCGTCTGGCGTCTCCTTCATAACGGGAAGCCGGAAGAAAATCGTCTCGGAGAAATTTGAGCTTAATGTCAAAAGGACGGTGCGCAGCGCTGCGAGCATGTCGTCGCCTCGGTGCGAAGCGTGGATGAGGGCTATCGGTTTTGCGATTACGGCCTCCCCCGAGACAAGCCAGTCGATGGCGTTCTTGAGGCCTCCGGGAATGGTGCGAACATACTCGGGGCTGGAGATGATTAGCCCATCACTTGCCGAAATTTTCTCGACGAAGCGGATGACGCTTTCTGGGGCGTTTGCGCCCTCCAGATCGGGAGAAAAGATCGGCAGCTCACCAATATTATCAAAGACTTCAATGGTGATATCGGCTGGAGCGAGGGATTGGAAAGCCCTCAACAAGGCCGAATTGGTGGAAAGCCGACGCGTACTTCCTGAAATTCCTAGGATCCTCATTCCTCAAGGATAGTGAAAATTCCGCAGCCAGCAAGCCATCGTGGACGCGGCGCCGCTTTCAAAAGCACATTGTCAACGGTGAGGAAGGTAAAACGAGGGAACAACGGGCGGCCTTTCCTCGTTGAGAAAAACCGGGCGGAGGAGGACCAAACAATGAGTGACGAGCCGCGCGAACGCGATATTTTGTCGTTGAGTGACGACCCGCTGCCAAAGGCCGAGTTTGTTCTCAAGACACCACGCTTGGCGACGCAAAGAGAGCAGCTTGATGTGTTGCGGGCCGACGTGGCCCGGCTTGGCGAGCGCCTCATCGCCATAGCGGAGGGGACTTCCAGACTGGCGGCGCTCGAGGCGACCGTTGTTTTAGAAACGGTAGAAAGCGGTATCAGACGTCATCTCACGCCGGTTCTGATCACCGCGGGTGTTGCAGGTTATATCTGGAGCGCGTTCTTGAGGCGACGATAACTGTGCCCACCTGCTTTCTGCGACGGTGCAGCGCACTCGAAAAGACGTGGCTGAAAAAAGACGGTCCCCAAGGAGGGAGCCATCTTACACACGATCCGGAGAGATCCTGGATCGCTTGCGGGGTGCATCAATAGAACCGCTCGATCATAGGAATTTTCCCATGCCTGCGCGGCCGTTTCGTTGAAAGCCGTTTTTCAGCCTTGGATGTTCGAGCGCCGTGCCCTTCACTCTCGTCTCCAAAAACAGAACGCGATTGCCTTGTCGCAATCGTGGCCATGCCCTAGTTCTTGAAGCGATTTTAGTCTGGGCCTGCCTCGGCCACGTGCCACAGAACGGGTCGTATTTTATGATTAGGCGGAAAATGCATGCGCGGAAGTGAACGCGTTGAATTGAGGAATAGGACGCGGGATGCACATCAGCGGGTAGACGCGGCGGTCGGCGAGCTCAGCACTATCGAGGACTATCGCCGGTACGTAGCGCGCGTGTTGCCGTTTCGTGCGACAATGGACGAAGCGCTGAGGAACGTCTCTTGGCCTGAAGGCTGGAATTGGCGACCATCAGGGGTTGCAGAGCTGCTTGCTCAGGACGCGTGCGATCTCGGCTTGGCACCGGCGCGCCGCATTCGGCCTGATTTCGATCTTTCCGACCCAAGCGCGCTGCTCGGTGCCCTCTACGTGGTGGAAGGGTCGTCTCTCGGTGCGCGGGTCTTGCGTCAGAGGGCGTTGAAGCTTGGTTTCGATGAAACCTTCGGCGCGAAGCACCTTGCTTCGATGGCGAACGACACGACCCGATGGCCGTCCTTCCTGTCGCTCCTCGAACGAACCCGCGATTTTGACGTCGTTCGGTCTGCCGTCACGGCGAACGCCGTGTTTGCTCTCGCCCAAACTTGCTTTGAAAGTACATATCTTGTCGCCAGTTGAACCCGTCACCCTCGAGACTTGCGACAGGGAGCCCATTCATATCCCCGGGAGCATCCAACCGCACGGTTGTCTTCTGGCGTGCAATGTCGGGTTCACGACGATCGAACGCATATCGGCAAACGCTGCGAAGATGCTCGCCTGGGAGGGCAGCCTCCTTGGGCGGCCTCTTGTCGACGTGCTCGGCCCAAAGTTGTTGCATGATCTGCGCAATGCGCTTGCGGCCGCGGGAGCGGCCTCACGACCGGCCCTTTTGCTCGATGTCGCTTTTGGCGACCGCGTGTTCGACATTGCCGTCCACCTTCACAAGTCGGCCGTCATCATTGAGTTCGAGCCGGCGCCGTCGATCGGTCAGCCCTTGCATATCGCGCGCGAGATGATTGGCCGTATCAAGGACATCACCGACGTCGACCGTCTCGTGCAGCGCGCGTGCCGGATCGTTGCCGGTACCATCGGCTATGACCGCGTGATGATCTACCGCTTTGAGCAGGACGGATCAGGCAAGGTCGTCAGCGAAGCGAAACGCGCCGATCTTGAGAGTTTTCTGGGCCAGTATTTTCCAGCAAGCGATATCCCCCAGCAGGCCCGCGCACTTTATCTCAAGAACACCATTCGCGTCATTTCGGACGCGAGCGGTGCGCGCGTCCCGGTCGAGCCGGTTCTGGACGGATCCGGCGAACCATTGGACCTCAGTTTCGCGCACTTGCGCAGCGTTTCGCCCATCCATTGCGAATACTTGCGCAACATGGGCGTCGCCGCGTCGATGTCGATTTCGGTTGTTCTGGACGGCCAGCTCTGGGGGTTGATCGCCTGCCACCATTATTCGCCGCGCGCCCTGCCGATGGCTCAACGCGTTGCGCTTGAAGTGTTCGGCGAATTTTTCTCGCTGCACCTGAAATCTCTGAAGGAACGTCGCCGGGTTGCGGCCGTCGCCGGCACACGCGAAGCGCTCGACCGTTTTCTCATTTTGTCCTCCCATCACGAGGATGTGGGTGAGCTGTTGCGCCAAAGCCTGCGTGAATTCTCGCAGTTGCTGGCAAACGACGGCATCGGCGTCATGGTCGATGGCAAATGGGCGGGGATCGGCACCGCTCCGCCGGACGAAGAAAGAGCCGCTCTTCTGGACTTCATCCGCACTGTCAGCGAAGGGCGCGTTTGGGCGACACATGCCCTGTCACAGAAGTTCCCGGAGGCATCGGCCTACAGCGAGCGGCTTTCGGGCGTTCTCGCCATTCCCCTTTCGCAAACCGGCTCGGATTGCCTGGTGTTTTTTCGCAAAGAACTGGTCCAGACCCTCAACTGGGCCGGCAATCCTGAAAAGACCTATGAGGCAGGTCCACTCGGCGACCGCCTGACACCACGCAAGAGCTTTGCGATCTGGAAGGAGACAGTCCAGGCGCAGGCGCAGCCCTGGTCGGAGGCCGAGCGGGAAATCGCCGAGATCGTCCGGGTCGCGATCGTCGAGGTGGTGCTCCGACACAATGAGCTGATGGCGGGCGAGCGGCGCAAGTCCGAGGTTCGGCAGCGGATGCTGAACCAGGAGCTTAGCCACCGCGTCAAGAACATCCTCGCCGTCATCAAATCTCTGGTGACGAGCCCCCAACGGCACAAGAATTCGCTCGAAGCATATGTTTCGACGCTGCAGGGTCGCATCGAGGCGCTCGCAATCGCGCATGACCAGGTCGTGCGCGGCGATGGGGGCGGGATCCTGGCGGATCTCCTGGAGGCCGAACTCCAGCCTTACCGGACAAATCTGTCGACAATAACGCTCGAAGGTCCTGCCGTCTGGCTCGACAGCCGTGCTTTTTCGGTAATGGCGCTGGTGTTTCACGAGCTCGCGACCAACGCCGCCAAATACGGCGCGCTTTCGGTGACGGCTGGCGAAGTAGAGGTGCGCTGGACGATGACCGGCTCCGATTGCGACGTCTCCTGGCGCGAGCGAAACGGTCCGCTCGTCACTCTGCCGTTACGCAGGGGATTCGGTAGTGCCCTCATCGAGCGCAGCGTCCCCTACGATCTTCATGGGCGCAGCTCCGTCCGCTTCGAACCATCGGGGCTTGAGGCAGAGTTCAGCATCCCCTCCCCACACGTCAAACTCACCGCGTTAGGTCCGACAATGGAAACATATACGGTCGGTACCGCCGCTCCCGAACAAAGCGGCCTTGGCCGTGCAAACCCCAGGGTTCTGATCGTTGAGGATCAGATGCTCATAGCGCTTGATCTCGAAGCGATGCTGTCGGACGAAGGGTTCTCGGAGGTTTCGACGGCGAGCTCCGTGCAGCAGGCCATGGCACATATCGAGAGGACTGCTCCGGAACTGGCGATTCTCGATATCAATCTCGGGCAGATCAATTCGTTCGGGATCGCCGGCGAACTCATGCGCAGAGGCACTCCATTCGTTTTTGCTACAGGCTATGGCGAGGGAGCAGAACTGCCGCCGGACCTTATCGGCGTGCCGATCGTGCGCAAACCCTACAGCAGAAATGCCATCGTCGGAGCGCTTTCACTGCTGTGGGACGAGACCCAGTCCAGAGACGCGCAAAGGGCAGTGACAGGAACGACGAAGGGAAAGACCGAAATCGATGTCTGACATCAAGTCGCTGTCTCGCGAGCAACTCGAAGACGAGATCCTGAGGCTGAGGGCCCTGTCGCAGGGAGGCGCCGCGCTGAAGGTCCATAACGCCAGCGACGACGACGCGCGAGAGGCACGCTATCGAGCCCTTTTCGAGGCGATCGACGATGGTTTCTGCATTATTGGCTTCATCGACGGACCACATGGTCCGCTCAGCGATTACGTACACCTTGAAGCAAATTCCGGCTATGGCCGGCATACAGGCATCTCGGACATCGTCGGCAAACGGCTTCGGGAGATTGAACCCGGCAACGCGGATGTCTGGTTGGACGTCTATGGCAGCGTGTTGCGCACCGGCAAACCAGTGCGCTTCGAGCAGGAGTTCAAATCAGTCGCCAGGCATATCGAAGTTTCGGCCACCCGCATCGAGCCGGCAGGCCTGCGCCAGGTGGCGGTCCTATTTCGCGACGTAACCGAGAGGAAGAAGGCCGAAGCGGCGCTACGCGAGAGCGAAAGCCACGCGCGCGATAACATACAGCGTGTGCAAATGGCGATGGCCGCAGGGGCGATCATCGGCACGTGGCTGTGGGACGTGCCTACCGATCGCTTTACGGTCGACGAAGCTTTTGCGACCGCGTTTGGGTTCGATCCGCAGCAAGGGCGCTCAGGCCTGAGCCTTGCCGATATCGTCGGCGCCGTTCATCCCGACGATCAGGAACGAGTGACGGCCTCGGTCAGAGAGGCCCTGGCAAAAGGCGGAGCCTATGCCCACCAATACAGGACGCGTCGCGAGGACGGGAGGTATCGCTGGCTCGAGGCGAACGGTCGCGTGGAATGCAGCAGTGACGGTGTTGCGCTTAAATTTCCGGGTGTCCTGATCGATATCGAGGAGCGGCGCGCGGTCGAAGCCGAACGTGACCATGCCCTTGCGGCCCTCCGCACGCTCAACGAAACGCTAGAGCAACGGGTAGAGGAACGCACCGCAGCCCTTGTCCAGGCGGAAGACGCCCTGCGGCAGGCGCAGAAGATGGAGGCTGTCGGGCAACTAACCGGGGGCCTGGCGCACGACTTCAACAACATCCTCGCCGGCATCAGCGGCAGCCTTGATCTGATGAAAACTCGGCTCGCCCAGGGCCGTGTGGGTGAGATCGACCGTTATATGACGGGAGCACAAGGGGCGGTGAAGCGGGCCGCGGGCCTAACTCAGCGCCTCCTTGCCTTTTCCCGCAGGCAGACGCTCGATCCGAAGCCGTCGGACATCAATCGCATCGTCGCGGGTATGCAAGATCTGATCAGCCGAAGCGTCGGTCCTGGGGTGGCGGTCGAGACTGTCGGAGCAGGAGGGCTGTGGACGGCCTTCGTCGATGTTGGCCAGCTCGAGAACGCTCTGCTCAATCTTTGCATCAACGCTCGCGACGCGATGCCGGATGGTGGACGCTTGACGATCGAGACCGGCAATCGGTGGCTCGACGAACGCGCTGCGGCCCAACGTGGATTGCCGCCGGGGCAATATGTCTCCTTGTGCGTCAGCGACACCGGTACGGGCATGTCGCCGGATGTGGTCGCCCGCGCCTTTGATCCTTTTTTCACGACGAAGCCGATCGGACAGGGGACGGGGCTTGGCCTTTCCATGGTCTACGGTTTTGCCGGCCAATCCGGTGGTGCCGTGCGCATATACTCCGAAGTGGGCAAGGGCACGATGATCTGCATTTATTTGCCCCGCCACGCGGCCGAAGATCATAGCTCCGACATACCAGCCGACGCGGGGCCCGCGCCTGCAGCGACCGGAGTTCACACCATCCTAGTCGTGGACGACGAACCCCTGGTCAGGATGGTCGCGGTCGAAATTCTCGAAGAGCTGGGCTACGAAGTGCTGGAGGCGAGCGACGGCCCTTCCGCCCTTAAAATGCTTGATGCACGCCCCACAATCGATCTTCTGGTTACCGACGTCGGGCTGCCGAACGGCATGAACGGACGGCAGCTTGCGGATGCGGTGCGCGTCCAGCGTCCCGGTCTTAACGTACTCTTCGTCACAGGGTATGCGGAGAACGCAGTACTCAACCACGGGCACCTCGACCATGGCATGGAAGTGGTCACCAAACCCTTCACAGCTGACGTGCTGGCGCGGCGGGTCGAAAGCTTGATCCGCCAATGACAACTGGGTCTGGCGCGCCAGGCTTGCTGCATTTCGCCGATGGACAGCCAACTGCGCTCAGCTGACGGGACCACCGGGCAATCTGCAAGTCCGCGCTCTTTTCAGGAGTTTCGAAGTGCTCGATAACCCTCGTTCTGGTCAAGCTACGCCCTTGGTCTGAATTTCCGTCCGACCAAAGCCCGTAAGGGGAACAAAAAATCAACCTCCGCATTTAGCTGTCGGCGGCGACGGTCGTCGCGGCAAGGCGTTTTCGTTGGAAATTCAATCGCTTTCGATTTCGCGCTGATACCAAAAGGCATTGCCAGTGACGGGCAGAGGAGCAAAACCATGAAAGCGATCGGATCGCTGGCATTTGGCATCGCATTGTCCGTTTGCGCCAGCGCCGCGGCTGCGTCCGTCGCCTCACTCGTGCTGGCCAAGCCCACCGAATCTCCTCTGCTGAAGTCGGCTTCGGCTCCAGATCTTTGGACCGCAACACCGGTCCGGATCGACCGGAGCCAGCAGAACTACCAGCGTTTGCCGCCCGTCTATTCCACTTACGTCACGAACCCGGTTTCGGCGAAGCGAACATCGGGGCGTCTGGCACTCACCGCTCCAACCTTGGTGACCTCCCATACCGGCCTCTCGATAGCCCACCGCGATTGGTGCTCAAGCCGCTACCGGTCCTATAACCCCGAAACCAACGCGTACCGCTCATACGGTGGACAAATACGAACGTGCCAGTCGCCTTACGCGGTCATGTACCCGATCCACAAAGACCGGACGGCGCAAATCGATCGGCGGTTCGTGGGCTACGCGACGGCCGAACCGCGTACCGTCTCGTGTACCGTCCGCTATCAGTCGTATCGAGCCGATGACAACACCTACCAGCCCTACAACGGCCCTCGAAGGCACTGCCTTTATCCATCCCAAGATGCGCGCCTCGAAGCGAGCAACAGCGTGCGGCCCGTGTCGGGGCGATGAGCAGCCCGCAAGTCAACTGCGGCACGAACATTCTTCGGCGGCACCGGCCTCTCCCGGGCGTGCGTTGCGACGGCTGAGGCATTCAAGGGATCGCGATCCCGATGGATAGCGAGAGTAAAGCGGAAGAATGAGCGTTCGTCCGGCTATCCAACCTCTACCGGAACATGGAGATGCAAAGAGTTGGAGAAAATCACGCGAAAGCGCAAATTGCGGTCCAATCGGCCACTGTGGTCCAACACGCGTCATATCAAGGTTGTCGCGCAAAGTCGCATCTCCGTTGACAAAGTCGATGTGCTGATCGTCGGCGCCGGCATCGGAGGGGCGCTGATGGCGTTGTCCCTTGCCAAGCGAGACATGAAAATTCTCGTCGTCGACCGACGCTGGCCGGTACAAGGCAGCACTTTGGCGAGCACTGCGATGATCCAGCACGAGATCGATGTGCCGCTCCACCAGCTCACCACGATGATTGGGCAGGACAAGGCGCGGCGCGCATGGCAACGCTCCGCAAGAGCAGTGGAAACACTAATCACGCTCATCGACAGTCTTGGAATCGACTGTGGCTTTGAACAAAAGAAGTCTCTTTATCTGTCCGGCAATGCCTATGGTGCCCGCGCGCTTCGCTTGGAAATCGACGCGCGGCAGGCCGCTGGCATTTCAGCAAGGTTTCTCGAGTCTGCTTGCTTGCGCGAAGAGTTCGGTCTCAATCGGACTGCGGCAATCGAGTCCGATATTTCTGCAGCCGCAAATCCGGCGCAATTGACAGCCGGCTTGTGGCGCAAAGCCCAGAGGGACGGTGTTTCGCTCATAGGCGACACGGAGATTACCGACGTACGCAGCGTTGAAGGATGGAACGCCGCTGCGACCTCGACAGGCGAAATCATACTGGCCAAGCACGTTGTGTTTTGCACGGGCTACGAGTTTCTCGACGTCGTGGCCCACCAAGGCCATCGGATGGTATCCACCTGGGCTCTTGCGACTAAGCCGCACCATCCACGGCCTGACTGGCTTAAGAACTATGTTCTTTGGGAGGCATCCGATCCATACCTCTATTTTCGCTCGACCAAGGATGGTCGCGTGATTGTTGGAGGGGAGGACGAAGAAAGCGCCACCGCATTTGCGGACCCTATCAAGCTTAGAGCCAAATCCCAGATCTTGCGCGCAAAGCTGTCGGCGCTCCTGGAAATACCAATCGGCGAACCGGATTATCTTTGGGCCGCGCCTTTTGGCATTACCTCTGACGGATTGCCGCTTATCGGAAACGTTCCGGGGCTGGAGAATGTCTATGCTGTGATGGGTTATGGGGGCAATGGCATTACCTACAGCCAGATCGCTGCGGAGATCGTGTCGTCAGAGATTTTGGGCTACCGCGACCCAGATAGCGAATTGTTTGCCTTTCGCTGAGCTTTGAAGCCAGGCAGCAAGCAGAAAGGCCGCCGGAACGGCGGCCTTTGAAGATAAAGAGTGGAGGTAGCTTTGGATCAGTGGAAACGCTGGTTTGAATACCAGTCGTCGATATCTTTCCTCGCCTGATCCTTGGCATATCCATAACGCTCCTGGATCTTGCCTTCGAGTTGCTCGCGTTTACCGTTGATCTGGTCGAGGTCATCGTCGGTGAGTTTGCCCCACTGCTCCTTGACCTTACCCTTAATCTGCTTCCAGTTGCCTTCAACACGGTTCCAATCCATTTTGGGGACGCTCCATTGCTATTTCAGGTACATTTCTTGAACGAGTGAGCTACGCACTTGTTCCGTTATTTGTTGAGACGAATGATGGTGCTGTTTGTCGGGCGCGGCTCTATGAACCTCGAGACAGTTTAGCCGACTGCAGGCCCTGCCTCGTTGGTTTAGGCAATGCTTATCCGTTGCCAGCGGCATTATGCCGGTATGCCGGCAACGGATGAATTTAGGACCCGAGAAGACGCCTTGGGGACATCAGCGCCTGTAGCGCCGCCGCTCCTGTTCAACCTCATCGGGAGTATAGGGAGCGAGCGTCGGATCAAAGCGCCGCCAGCCCTGCTCGGAATAAGAAGCTCGACGCTGCACCGGGTCGACCCAGCTACCGCGGCGTAGGATCGCTTCGGCATCCGCCTGGAGCGCGTCGTCGACCCGTGCCGTGACGACCGCGCCACCGCGCCGTACGCCTTCCGCATAGACATGGGCATGTTCTTCCGGAACGCCCGAATCCGTCATCGCTCCGATAATCCCGCCGGCGGCACCACCTGCTACCGCGCCGGCGGCAGCGCCCGCCGCGGTCGCGGCAAGCCAACCGGCTGCGACCACCGGACCGACACCCGGGATGGCCATGACCCCAAGGCCAGTCAAAAGGCCGCCAATGCCACCGACCGCAGCGCCGACACCGGCGCCTGTCCCAGCGCCTTCAGCCGCGTTGCTTTCGTTTGCAGTGCCGTACCGATCGCCAACATTGTTGGAAACGATGCTGATGTCGTCCGACGGCACGCCGCGATCTTCAAGGGCTGACACAGCGGCGCGGGCGTCCGAATAGTCGTCAAAAAGTCCACTAACGGTTTTCATGGGGATTTCCTCGTTCTGGAGTTAGTTGGCAACAATGTTGCCCTGGTAGTCGAGCGCGACCTGCATGGATTTGCCGTCCTTCGAGGCAGTTGCACGCCAGACGCCCTTGTCGTCGAGCTTTAGACCGGTCACATCGGTGTAGCCGGCGTCCGTAAGGCGATCCTTGGCCTGTTCTTCAGTGAAACTGTTGGCGCCGGCGACGGGCGCTGTTGGATTGGTGGTGTCTGGTGTTGCCACGGCAGGCGTATCACCATCTGCTGTAGCGGGAGGTGTGGCGGTCTGCGCGAGCGCGCCCAAACTCGATACGCCGAGGAAGACCGCGGCTAGCAGGATATTTTTCATGATTTGTTCCTCGTTTCGATCCTCGAGATGCGGGCATCCGGAGGAAAAATTTGAGATCATAAGAGCCACATCTCCGTTCGTTTCGACCCGGTGAGCAGCATGATGGATTATATGCAGCAGACTGAGGGAACACTGCGCTTCAGCATCAATGCTCCCTTCGGACGGACTCTACATGGCGTCCATGCCCTTGATGGCATTGTCGAGATGCGACGTGCATTTCTCCATGTCGTTCGCCATCATGGCATCTCTCGCCATGGTGAGTTCCTTGGTGGACTCGATCTTTTTTGCGCCGTCGGAGATTTGCGCGACTTGCTGTTCGGCCTTAGCGATTGAAGCTTCATCGCAAACGACCTTTTGCTGTGCCAGAGCGGGGCTGGCAAATGCCGCGATGAGGGCGAAAGTAGCAATCCGTTTCAGCATTTGTATGTTCTCCATTGGGCCGATACGACACCGGCGTTCACCGCGATTGAACGGCAAAACGGGTCGTTCTGTTCCGTTGATAGCGGGCCGAAAAGCGAAGTTTTTTCAAGGAACATCCAAGCGTTTGGTGCGTTAGGAGCGCGTGCAACTGTGGGTCTAGATGTGCGCTTTTTATGGGCTTTTGGCCGCCTTGAGAGTGGACAGCGAGCGCGGGTGCCGGTGAATAGGACGGAGGGCTTTGCGCGCTAGTCTTGTGGGTGGTCGTCAGGGGGGAAGATGCTCCCCGTCTCATCGCCATCCCAGTAGGTGACTTTCGACGCGTGAACCTTGATCATTAAAAGACCGGGTGTGTCCACGCCTTGGGGAAACCATCTTTCAAGCTCGCTCATCCAATGCTCGGCAAACGTCTGCTTGTCACCCACGAGCGAAGCATTCCCTTGGATTGCAATGAAAATACCGGGTTTGCCGAGAAGGCTCGGACGAGCGGTGTAAGTCAGGGCTACCTTCGGATCTGCCTTGATCTCGGTGATTTTTTGTGACTGCTCAAAGCAAAAGAACCAGGTGTCCCCCCTATAGTCCACGTCGCCATTGTTGCTCATTGGTCGACTGGAGATGGTTCCGTCTGCCTTCTTTGTCGAAAGCATGCCGAAGTCGATATTCTTCAGTTCGTTGGAGATGTCGTTGAGCGTCAAAGTCATCGTGCACTCCGTTGGCGTTCAGGTCCTAACCGCGAGAGCACAAACAGGTTCCTTGACACCGCCCTGGCGCACATCGTCGGTCACGGTTCGCTGAAACCGGTCGCGGAAACACGGGAGCGACCTGCAGGATCGTTGCGAAAGATCAGTCCACCCCGCGCCTTCGATCGCGCAGGCACGTAGTCAAGCGTGATCTCCGCGGTCTCTATGACATTATCGTTGTCGGTGATTTCGCCACGTACGACGACGGCGGCCGCCGTTCGGTCGGCTGCATTGTTAACATCGAACATGACCAGATATCCGCCAGCACTCCCCGCGCTGCTGACGATCGTCACCGAGAGGTCCGGAGGCCCATCGGCCTGGGTTGCAGCCTGATAGCTGATCCAGCCAATAAGCGCCGTGATCAGGATGGTGGAAACCGCACCGGTCGTCCATTCGATCCAATGCGCTCGACGATTTTCAACGGAGCCTGGTTTCGGGGACTTTGCCATCACGTTACCTACAGAATGAGGCGCGCTGCGGCTGCGCCGATTGCGCTCGGGAAGGCGAGGACAGCCGTGGCGACAATCGCTTGTGTTGGATCGAGGCCGTCCAGCCGATGAAACGTCCATAGGCAATAGAGGCTGATCGCGAATGCGATGACGTAACCCGGCGTTGTGAAGCGGATAAGGGCATGCCAGCCAGGTGTGTTCTCATCGAGTTCATGGCCGCCTATGAAAGACAGGGCGTAGACGAAGCCATGCATCAGCAGGATCGACGCCAAGATTGCGGCAATGGCGTGCCACAGCGACATCTTAAAGGATATCAGGATCATTTCTTCGGTTGGGGCGACGTTGAGACCGAGAAACAGAGCCCCAACGACCATCATAAAAAGTTCGCCACCGTAACCATCGCCCCGCGTCTCGCCGATCGGATCCTTCTCGTCCTCGCCGCTTTCGGTTCGTGTCCCCAGTTCGCTGCGGCCGAGCAAGGCGCCAATGCTGGCTGGGACCGCCTGAATGGCGATCATTCCAAGCACTTCCGGCAGGGCCTGGCCAATCTTTAGGACGCCAATCATGAAAAGAACAAAGACACTCGCCGCGATACCCAGGCAGTATGCAATGCTTGCGTCTCGCAGCGCTTCGGGCCACGTCGATACATTTTCAAAGCCGATCCGACGCGCAAGGAGGACAAGCAGCGGAATGTTGACCACAAGCAAAATAAGCAGCCGGTCGCGGTCGATGTAGAGGCCGAGTTCCCACATTTCCATCGTGAGGAACATAGGCAGCGCAAAAAGCAACGCGCCGGCGAAGCCGCGTGCGAGGCCCTTCGCAAAGCGGCCATGGTCAAAATCGGCCCGCGTCCCGCCCTTGGTCATCTTTCCCTCTCAAGGTTGCTGTCGGCCTCGCAAGGACGCGGCAGCATTTCTCTGACAGAGGTAACGTCGAGAGACAGCGCAAGTTCCTGATGTCCAGCCGGCCGGTCCAGCCCCTCAATGTCGGCGTTTCCTTGCTTGCATCGATCAAGTGCACATCGAACCCGTTCAGCCGTCCGCACTCCGGTGATCGCGACCGGCGCGTAGCGCTCATGCTTTCGTTGCTCAGGGCATTGGAACAATAACAACGTCCACGTCTTTCCACGGGATTGGTAGCCCTTGGGAAAGGGAATGTTCGTGAAGTTGGAGCAGTAAGCTATGCCCTTGGGTTCTTTCGACAAGGCGGGGAGTGAAGATATCTTGCGAGCGAGGCTTGCGGCCATTGTGGAGTCGTCCTTCGACGCCATCGTCAGCAAGGATCTCGATGGTACCGTGCGAACCTGGAACGGCGCAGCCGAACGCATGTTCGGCTACTCAGCCGAGGAGATGGTCGGGCGATCAATCCTGACGATCATACCCACTCATCTTCACGACGAAGAGCGAGATCTGCTGCAGCGCCTGCGCAAAGGTGAAAGGATTGAACCGTTCGAAACCGTCAGGCAGCGCAAGAACGGCAGCTTTGTAACCGTTTCGCTGACGATCTCCCCGATCCGCAACTCCAAGGGCCGCATCATCGGAGCATCCAAGGTTGCGCGCGACATCACATCCGCAAAGGACCGTGAAAGGCGAATTCGCCTGCTGCTGCGGGAGGTCAACCACCGGGTCAAGAACCACTATGCCATCATTCTTTCGATGATCCGGCAGAGCAGGAGCGAAGAAACGGAACCTGCGGTTTTCCAGAAGGACCTTGAAAACCGCATATGGGCCCTTTCGGCATCCCACGACCTGATTGCGTCGGCAGATTGGCAAGCAACAGATCTAAGAGGCCTGGTCGAAAAGCAGATCGCAGCGTTTCATGCTGAAGCGTTCTGTCAGATTTCTGGCCCGGGCATCGCGCTTGCCCCAGCTGCAATCGAAAATCTTGGGATGGCGATCCACGAGTTAGCCCTTCATTCGTCAAAGGGCGGCGTATTGCGGTCGCGTGCCGGCACGATTTCAATTACCTGGGCGCTGGCCACTTCCCCGGCAGGCCTTGCCTTTTCGATGTCTTGGGATGAGCACCCTGGCCCTGAAGGTCGCGACTATCAGTTGCCGCGCTCGGGTTTTGGCGCGGTCGTGCTAAAGAGGACAGTGCCGCAGGCCCTAAACGCCAAGGTGGAATCCGCCCACGGAGACGGATTTGCCCGGTGGCGGTTGGTCGGGCCCGCGGACCGCTTCCTGGAGTGGCCGCGCTTCTCTCTGTGAAATCACTGCAGTGACCACCGTGCACTGTCACCAAAATGTGACAGGCGGTGCCTGGCGAGAATGAGGTGGCGGCAGGGAGATGGAAAAAGAACGAGGGAGCCATAGTTAGAGCTCGCAAATTCAGCATTCCGCGGTTTAGCGGGAAAGGTTTTGGGGGCAGACGGGTGAACAAACGGCCTGTTATTTCAAAAGTTTGTACGCTTCGGCGGGCAGGTTTGATAATGCAACATAGAATCAGCGCGAATCCGTCAGGGCTGGTCGAATTCCGACTTCGGCAGGAACCGCCGCTGAACCAGAACGTCTTCGCAATCCAGCCACGCACCGTCAGCACACGGTCCCTGTTTCCACTCAATGCTTGCTCTTTCCTCGGAGTCTGAATGTCCGCCACCGCAACCAGAAGATCGAGCTTGAGTTCGCGCTCGTTCCGCGCGCTTTTGGGCCTAGAAGCGGGCGTGGCCCTCGGCCTGGCAGGCACCCTCTTCTTTTTTGTCGCAAGCAGCGTCGTTGCCTATCTCAACCTGGAGGCCCTGCAACGGGGCAACGAGAGGATTGTACAAACCCACGTTGCCATTGTTTCTCTCGACGAACTGCTGTCGCTTGTTCAGGATGCCGAGACCGGTCAGCGTGGGTTTTTGTTGACCAATAGTGGGGGCTACCTTGCCCCCTACAACGCGGCAGTTCGCGCCATTCGGCCAAAACTCGATCAGATCGGTCAACTGACTGCGAGCAATCCGGGCCAAAGTCAGCGGCTGGTGGCTCTCAGGCAACATGTGGACGCCAAGCTCGCGGAACTCGGGGCGACCATCGATCGGAGACGGGCCGACGGTCTTGAGGCGGCGATTGCGATGGTAAACTCCGATCGCGGCAAGATCGAAATGGATGCCGTCCGCGCGCAGATTGCGGCCATGTCGGGCGCTGAGCTGGAAGTGCGCCTTGATCGATTGGCCGAAATGGAGAATGCGCAGAAGACTGCGCGGCTCAGCACTCTGCTTTCTGGTCTTCTCGGAATTGGTTTGACCGCAGCAATCGCCCTCCTCATTCGCAAGGCCACGATCGTCCGCCGAAGGGATGAGTGGCTTCAGGCTGGTCAGGTCGGGTTGGCGTCGGCGATGATGGGCGATCAGTCGATCGAGCAGCTGAGCAAAAGTATTCTCGACTTCCTGGCGCCTTACGCAGGCGCCATTGCCGGTGCGATCTTCATTCGCGGTGATGGTTCGTTCCAGCGGGCTTGTAGTCGTGGCGTTCCGCCCGAGGCGAACTTGCCAATGACGGTTCGACCCCGCGAAGGCCTCTTGGGTCAAGCGGTTGCGGAAGGGGGTTCAATCGTCGTCGACGATGTCCCGGATGGTTACCTGGCCTTCGGTTCCGGGCTTGGGATGGACAAACCACGCCATCTCGCGATCCAGACCGGAAAGGTCGATGGTTCAGTGAATTCGGTGATCGAGCTCGGCTTTCTTGGGCCAATCGACGAGACCATCGTCACCTTTCTTGACCGCGCATCGGAGGCTATCGCGATTGCCGTGAAGGCAGCGACCTATCGCGGCCAGCTTCACGACCTGCTGGAGGAAACGCAACGGCAGTCCGAAGAGTTGCAAACGCAAAGCGAGGAGCTGCGCGTTTCAAACGAA
Organism: Ensifer sp. ENS03; assembly: GCF_014852035.1. NCBI lineage: Bacteria > Pseudomonadati > Pseudomonadota > Alphaproteobacteria > Hyphomicrobiales > Rhizobiaceae > Ensifer > Ensifer sp. ENS03. The sequence continues at coordinate 248,282 of NZ_JACVAV010000006.1, forward strand.
GAGCTTGAAGAGCAGGGGCGGGCGCTGAAGGAATCTCAGGCGCACCTCGAGCAGCAGCAAATTGAACTTGAGCAGACCAATGCTCAGCTGGAAACACAAGCCCAGCGGCTTGAGGCTCAGCGCGACGAGCTGGAGCGCGCGAACGTATCGATATCGGCCAAGGCGAAGGAACTAGAGCAGGCAAGCCAATACAAATCCGACTTCCTTGCCAATATGTCCCACGAGTTGCGCACGCCGCTGAACTCTTCCTTGATTTTGGCCAAGCTGCTTGCGGACAATCCCGACGAAAACCTGACTGAGGAGCAGGTGAAGTTTGCCAAGACGATCCAATCCTCGGGCAATGATCTCTTGAACCTGATCAACGATATTCTCGATCTCTCCAAGATCGAGGCCGGGCATGTCGAAATCCGGCCGGAAACCGTTTCGCTTGAGCGACTGGCCGGCAACCTTCGTCAGGTGTTTCTGCCGCTGGCGACCGAGAAGAAACTCGGGTTTTCCGTTGAACTTGCTGAGGAATGTCCGCTCACTATCGAGACCGATCCGTTGCGGCTTGAACAAATTCTCAAGAACTTGCTTTCAAATGCGATCAAGTTCACCGAGACCGGCAAGGTCACCTTGGTGATTGGTTCGGTTGGCGAGGGCAAGGTTAGCTTCTCCGTCAGCGACACCGGAATCGGAATTGCACAGGAACATCAGCGGGCGATCTTCGATGCCTTCCACCAGGCCGATGGCACAATCAGCCGTAAGTATGGCGGCACCGGGCTCGGCCTTTCCATCTCTCGGCAACTGGCGCGGCTTTTGGGCGGAACGATCGTGCTTCAAAGCCAGACGGGACGGGGTAGTACGTTTACCGTTACCATCGGGGAACGGTTCGATGTGGCCAAGCCGACAGCTCTTGCGCCAAGTCCAGGAACGCTCGCAACGACGGTCACGGCGCAAAAGGCAGGTACGGTTACGCCCAGGCCGATCCGCCGGATCGACGACGACCGAGATGTTCTGACAAATACAAAACGCGTGCTGCTGGTAATCGAAGATGATGACACTTTTGCCGGCATCGTGCGTGATCTGTCGCGGGAAATGGGCTTCCAGGCAATTGTCGCGGCAACCGCCGAAGAGGCGCTTTTGCTTGCGAAGGAATTCATGCCAAGCGCCGTCGTGCTCGATATAGGGTTGCCGGACCAATCGGGCCTCGCCGTCCTCGACCGGCTGAAGCATGATGTCTTGACCCGTCATATCCCGATCCATGTCGTGTCGGGGAGCGATCACGCCGAGAGTGCCTACTCTCTCGGGGCTGCCGGTTATGCCATCAAGCCCGTCAATCGAGAAGAACTGTTGAAGGTTCTGCAAAAGCTCGAGGCGCGGTTTACGAAACAAATGCATCGCGTCCTGGTCGTCGAGGACGATCCGGTGCAGCGCGAAGCGGTGGCAAAACTGATCGGCACCCAGGACGTCGAGACGGTGACCGCCAGCACCGCCGCCGAATGCCTTGACCTCCTGAAGCACCAGACTTTCGACTGCATGGTGCTTGACCTGTCGTTGCCTGACGCGTCGGGATATTCGTTGCTGGAGACGTTGAGCTCACAGAGCGCTTATGCCTTCCCGCCTGTCATCGTCTATACTGGACGCGAACTCTCGGCGGATGACGAGCAGAAGTTGAGGCGCTTCTCGAAGTCGATCATCATCAAGGGGGCAAAATCCCCCGAGCGACTGCTCGATGAAGTGAGCCTGTTCCTGCATCAGGTGATATCGGAACTGCCGGACGAACAGCAAAAGATGATCCGCAAGGCGCGCAACCGCGATGCGCTGTTGGAGGGGCGTCGCATTCTCGTGGTGGAAGATGATATCCGAAACGTCTACGCGCTAACCAACATTCTTGAACCGCGCGGTGCGATCGTCGAGATCGCGCGCAACGGGCGCGAGGCACTGGAGGTTCTCGAAAAAGCTTCATCTGGCCCCGGGCGCCCGATTGAGCTCGTGCTGATGGACGTCATGATGCCTGTGATGGATGGTTTGGTCGCGACCGCTGAAATCCGAAGGAACCCGACTTGGAAGAAGTTGCCGATCATTGCGCTGACCGCCAAGGCAATGCCGGACGATCAGGAGCGCTGCATTGAGGCTGGGGCGAATGATTACATGGCCAAGCCGCTGGACGTCGACAGGCTGCTGTCGCTGGTGCGTGTATGGATGCCCAAATGAGCGAAGCCACCGCCGTTGAAAAGGTAGAAGACATCGAAATCCGGTTGCTGCTGGAAGCACTGTTTCTCAAATATCACTATGACTTTCGCAACTATGCGATGGCCTCGATCAAGCGCCGCCTGAAGAAGGCGCGCGAACAACTGGGGTTCGATACTTTCTCGGCGATGCAGGAGGGACTTCTGCACGATCAGGCAATGCTGCCGCAATTGCTGCGTTTTCTGACCGTCCAGGTGAGCGAGATGTTTCGCGATCCGAGTTACTTCCAGGCGATCCGGGAAAAGGTCGTTCCCCACTTGAGGACCTACCCTTCCTTGAAGGTGTGGATTGCTGGCTGCAGCAGCGGCGAGGAGCTTTATTCGCTGGTTATCCTGTTTCGCGAAGAAGGCCTCGAAGATCGAACGATCTTCTATGCCACTGACATCAGTCATGAAGCGCTGGAGGCGGCCGAGGCCGGCGTCTATGCACTCGACAGGATACAGCTTTTCACCGAGAACCATCGCAAATCGGGTGGAAAATCATCGTTGTCGGACTACTATCAGGCGGCATACGGCAAGGCGCTGTTCGATAAGACCTTGCGCCGCCATGTCGTGTTTTCGGATCACAGCCTGGTGACCGACGCCGTTTTTGCAGAAATGCACCTCATATCGTGCCGAAACGTCATGATTTACTTCGACCGCGCGCTTCAGGACCGCGCGGTGGGTCTTTTCAAGGACTCGCTCGCTCGCAAAGGTTTCCTCGGGCTCGGCGCCAAGGAGAATTTGCGCTTTTCCCTTCATGCCGATGCGTTCACGGATTTCGTGCGTGAGGAGAAGATCTACCAAAGGCGTGTCGAATGACGCCAGCAAAAGCTCAAGCGGTGATCATTGGCGCTTCGGCGGGGGCTGTCGAAGCACTTTCGGCAATCCTGCCGGCGTTGCCGCGAAGCTTCCCGTTGCCCGTGATCGTGGTCGTTCACGTTCCATCCGACAGGCCGAGCCTTATGGCCGACCTGTTTCGTGCAAAGTGCCGGTTGCCTGTCGAGGAGGCCGAGGACAAACAGTCGCTCGAGGACGGCACGATCTATTTTGCACCGCCGGACTATCATCTGCTCGTTGAAACGGACAGGAACCTGTCCCTTTCCTCTGATGAGCCTGTCCTCTTCTCCCGCCCGTCAATCGACATACTTTTCGAAAGTGCTGCCGATGCCTTCGGGCCGGATCTTATCGCGATTGTCCTGACCGGCGCCAACCGAGATGGGGCAGACGGCCTGGCGGCTGTCCACAATGCAGGCGGAACGGTGATCGTGCAAAACCCCGAAGGCGCTCACGCTCGCGCCATGCCGGAAGCTGCAATCCAATCATGCCCGAGCGCCCTCGTCCTGTCGCTCGATGCCATTGCCGAATACTTGAAAGAGGTCTGAGAACAACTATGGAGCCCGTCCCGTTTCTACTGGTCGATGACCTCGAGGAAAATCTCATATCGCTGGAGGCACTGCTCCGCCGAGACGATCGCCTTCTCATGAAGGCGCGGTCCGGCGATCAGGCGCTTGAGATCCTGCTTCGACAAGACGTGGCGCTCGCGCTTGTCGACGTTCAGATGCCGGGTCTGGACGGTTTCGAACTTGCCGAGTTGATGCGCGGCAACGAACGCACGCGACACATTCCCATCATCTTTGTGACGGCGGGTATTGCAGACGGCCGACGCCGTTTTCGCGGCTACGAGGCTGGCGCGGTGGACTTCATCCAAAAGCCGATTGAACCGGACGTTCTGTCAAGCAAAGTCGACGTGTTCTTCGAACTGTACCGGCAAAGGCAGCAACTCGCCGCTCAACGAGATGAACTCGCTGCCCAGGCGCAGGCGCTCAAGCAGGCAGCAGAGCACAAGGATATTCTGCTGCGGGAAATCAATCACCGCATCAAGAACCTGTTCAGCCTCACCGCCGGGTTGATCTCGGTGAGCGCCAGGCAAGCCACAACCGTTTCCGATCTAGAGGCTGATCTACGGTCGCGGCTACACGCACTGTCTCGCGCCCACGAACTTACGCTGCCCGACCTTGTCGGGGAGGACGATCGCGGAGATATTGCGACGACGGTTGTGGCTCTGTTGAAGGCGATCGTTGCGCCACACGACCACGCTCACGGCTCTCGAATCCTGATCTCCGGAACGGACGCTCCCCTCGGCGACAAGGCACTGACGTCAATGGCGCTCCTTCTGCACGAACTGACCACCAACGCTGTCAAGTATGGTGCCCTTTCCGGCCCTGCGGGGCAATTGAGCATCGACCTTTCGACTTTCGACGAAGAACTTCACGTCAAGTGGAGTGAACACGGATCACATCCGTTGTCCGAGAGCTCCGAAAGGACGGGATTTGGAACAACGTTGGAGAAAGCGGCAATCTTGGGATTGAACGGATCGCTGGCGCGAAATTGGCGGACAGATGGGCTTTGTCTGGCGCTCCGCATCCCGCTAGCTAGTTTAAAAAACTGATCGGTCCCCGCAAGGACGCTTGACGCACTTTTGTTTGTGGTGTGCTGGCATAAAGCTGCTAATCGAGCAGTTTACCGGGGTTAGTGCCCATTCCCGGTTGCTCCTAAAATCGGTACTCGCCGACGTCCCATTTAATAGGTTAATCGCTCATTCTATAAGGGCGCGCGACCAGAGATATTCATTCGCCCTGCGGATGGGACTCGACGCTGCTCGGGCTTGAATTCCGGTCTGCCTGCCACACCTAAACTTTACCCGGGCCTGCGGAAATATAAACGCTCGTTGTCGCAGTCCCTATCGAAACCGAGCCCGTACGGGCTCGTCCCAGCGGGGCGCATATGAGCCAACGTGAACCTGCCGACGACACGCCCTGGATTAAGAAGGCCGACGAGTTGGAGGCGCTGTTCCAATTGACGGACGGACTATACCGCGCAGAGTCCGAGACCGATGCTTTCGATGCGACATTCGATGCGATCGAGCGGGCGCTGGGGTGTTCGCGGGCTTCGATCCTGCTTTTTGACCGCCACGGAGTGATGCGATTCGTCGCTTCCCGCGGGCTCTCGGAGGACTATCGTCGGGCAGTTGATGGACACTCGCCGTGGAAGCCGGGAGATCGAGATCCTATTCCCATTTTCGTAAGCGACACAGAGCTTTCTGACGAGCCTCAGGCGCTCAAGAACGCCATACGAGGGGAGGGTATCCGCTCCCTCGCATTCATTCCTGTGACCGTCGATGGCATCGTCGTTGGCAAATTCATGACCTACCGCGACGTCGCTCACGTCTATACCGCTGACGAAGCCACCCTGTGCCTCACTATCGCCCGGCAACTTGGGTTCAGCATCGAGCGGAAGCAATCGGAAGAGGCGCATCAACGTGCCGAAGAGGGACTTCGCCGCACCAATGAACGGTTGCGTGTCATCCTCGACAGCGCGAGCGAATATGCCATCATAACGCTCGACGCCGACGGACGGATCGCAAGCTGGAACAGTGGCGCTGAACGCCTTTTGGGCTATCTCGACAGCGAGGTCCTTGGTCTCTCCGGCAGTATTTTCTTCAGTCCTGAGGATCGAGCCTTGGAAATCCCACAACAGGAAATGCGAACCGCGGCCGAAACGGGACGTGCCGCGAACGAGCGTTGGCACTATCGCAAGGATGGGTCACGGTTTTGGGGCTCAGGTGTCATGCTTCGTGTCGAGGAGAGCGGGCCTGATCGCTACCTCAAGATCTTCCGGGATCGAACAGAGGAAAGAAGGGCGGAGAAGAGGCAGAAGCTCTTGGTGGGAGAGCTCAATCATCGGGTGAAGAACACCCTGGCTACCGTGAATTCCCTCGCGGAGCAAACATTGAAAAGCTCCGAAACGCCCGAGGCGTTCGCCCAGGCTTTTAACACTCGTCTGCTCGTTCTTGCCAAGGCGCACGACTTGCTTACGCGGGAGGCTTGGCAGGCCGTAAACCTGAGCGATATCGCTCAAACGGTTCTTACCGCTTGGATTGAGGACGGCCGCGTCTCGATCCAAGGCGCTGCGATCCGCATCGATCCGAAAAAAGCTCTGGCGCTTTCCATGGCGTTCAACGAGTTGCTGACCAATGCGATCAAACACGGTTCACTTTCGAACCAGGTTGGTCGGGTCGCATTATCATGGCAATGCCAGGAGGTATGCAGCGTTCTTTGGGAGGAGCGCGGCGGACCTCCGACGTCTGAACCGGACCGCCAAGGGTTCGGTCTACGGGTTCTAAACCGAGGTCTAGCCCACGAACTCGGATATCCGGTCGAACTGCGGTTCGAACCGGATGGCCTCAGATGCACAATGAGCATGGATTTCAGTAGCAAACAGCCCTCGGGAGCGCAGTAAAGTTGACAATTTCAACAACATTAGCGGGACGTCGAGTGCTCGTCGTTGAAGACGAAATGCTGGTGGCAATGTCAATCGAGGACACTCTGCTTGCGGCTGGAATGCAGATTGTGGGCCTTGCTCCGACTGTGGATCGGGCGCTGCAATTACTTAACGACGCGACGAAAATCGACGTCGTCGTGCTCGACATGAACCTCCAGGGACACAGCGGGCTTCCCGTGGCTGACGCGTGTTATCAGCAATCGATTCCGTTTCTTGTCCTAAGCGGATATGGGACGTCGGCCTTGCTTGGGACCAGCCACACAGCTCCAGTTCTCTCCAAGCCGTTTTCGAACTCTGTCCTGGTGGAAGCGCTGGACGCGGTACTTGAGCAGAAGAACGGGGAGGCATCTTCATCCGTGTGATCAGAATGAATGCCCTGCCCCGAGGTAGCCTGCCCGTCCTTTCGGCCTCCTCTGGTGCGATTGCCTAACGTCATTTGGCGCGATGGTGGCTCTTGGCCTGCACCGGCTTACAGATCGGCAATGTTGCCCTGCTCGCTGACGGGGGGGCGTCTGTTTCCATGACCGTCGCAGGCCACTCCAAAAGAAGGCCAGCGCAGCTCCGAGCTCCGTCGACGTCATCGAGGAAGGATCTACAATCTGTGTGCCATCGACACGAATGATCGTCACTTGGACGCGGGCCGTCGCGGAACTCAGCGTCAACGAAGGAACGGAAACTAAAACCGTTCCAGCATCTTCTTGAGAGTTACGTTCTGCGCACGGAGTTGTTCCCCCAGCAGTTTTCGGAGGCGGCTGTTTTCCGCATCAAGTGAAACCAACTCTTCCAAGAGCATCGTTGGCGCCGATCTCGACTCCAGATCCGACTGTTGCTCTGTAGGTTGCGAAGCGGTCCTCGGGGAGGGGCGGGGAGGATGCTTCCCGCTGGCGCGTTTCGGTAAACCGCGGGTCCTGGCGACAGTGAGCGGGCCGATTGCGGTCTCGCGAGCTTCATCAGCGACATTGGAAATTAAATGCGCCGCAGCGACCTGGTCAGCCACCTCATTCGCCGGCTCGGGCGCCGTGATCACGGCCGGTTCGTCAACAAAACTCGGGACATGAGCATCAGAGGCGGGATCAATGCCGCCGTCGGCATTCAATTCTTGACGGCCGAACAGATGAGCCGCTTCGTTTTCAACCTCGCGCGCAAGGGTCTTGAGATCTGTGTTGCCCCAGATCGAACCCGCTTGCACTTTTGGCTGACGGCGGCCGGACTTGAACTCAACAACGAACCTGCGTTGTGGCGTTTTCATATAGTTTGAACCCAATGTAGATCGACGTGCTGCGGCATGATCGGCTGCACAACGTCGGGTGCAACCTCGCAAATCAGCCGCCCGCCAAAGGAGCGGTGGAGCCACAGCGCTCAGCGCGTGGCTTCTCCGGGCCTCAATCTATGCCAAGCCTCTTGCGCAGGTCGGCATTCTCAGTGCGCAGTTTTTCCGCCAGGAGTTTTCGCAGCTTCTGGTTCTCGGCGTCGAGCTTCACCAGTTCGGCGAACTCGTCGCTGGCCGACGCGGGCTTTTTGCTCGTCTTATCATCCGCCTTTAAGCTACCCTTCCAATTATAGTAGGTCTGCTCGGATATTCCTGCGCTTTTAATCGCATCTTTGATCGTGCTCGTGCCGTCTGCGACCTGGGCCCCGATCTGCCTCAGCTTCTCGAGTTTATCTTGTTCGCTGAACTTACGGGACTTGGTGGGTTGCGTTGATGCTGTTGCCTTCGAAGTCGCCCGTGTGGTTTCCCCAGCCGCTTTCTGACGCTTCGTCGCGCTTCGCTTTGCTCGCTCGGGTGTGTGCACAGTCGTTGCGTCCTCCGCAACCAGGGTGGTTGGCGTCGTGTTTTCGTCAGGCATGAGTGATCCCTTTTTTATGGTCGCCCTTTTTTCAACCGAGTGAAGACCAGAGTCAACATTACTTGCCGGTCGATTTTTGGTGCCGATCCAATAGGGTATACGGATTGGCTAGATGTTTTCCATGCCGGAACAGCTCGACGTTAGACCCGAGGGTCGAGATCGGCGTTCGCCAATAGGGCTTCCATTGCACTGCTGGCTCAACGGTTGTCGATGGGGCGGCGTAGCACTTCCCCATCGACAACAAGGTTCAAATTGCGTGTATTGGCATCTGCACTCATCTTGCCTTTGCTTTGCCAAGGACAGATGTGACGGCCTCGACCGCCGCTTTCACCACAACATTGGCCTCATCCTTTGTGAGGCAAAGCGGTGGCGCAAAGCCGAGGATATCACCTTGCGGCATGGCCCGCCCGATGACGCCGCGCTCAAGCAGGGCAGCCGCAACTTGCGGGCCGATCTTCTTTGCCGGATCGAAAAATACCCGGTCGTCCTTATCCTCGACGAACTCAATTGCGGCCATCAGGCCATCGCCACGTATTTCGCCCACATGTCTGTGGTCAGCGAGTGCCTTCGTCAGTTCGGAGCGGAAATAAGCGCCCGTGCTGTCGGCATTTTCAACCAGGCCCAACTCGTCGATCAGTTCGAGGTTGGCGACCCCCGCGGCCGCACAGATCGGATGGGCGGAATAGGTCCAGCCATGGCCGATCGCGCCCAGTTCGTCAGATCCTTGCACCAGCACCTGCCACATCTTATCCGATACGATCGTGCCGGAAAGCGGCGCGTAGGCCGAGGTCAAACCCTTGGCAATGGTGATGAGGTCGGGCTTCATGCCGTAGTGGTCCGATCCGAACATCGTGCCGAGACGGCCGAAGCCGGTCACCACCTCGTCTGCGACGAGCAGGATGTCGTATTTTTCGAGCACAGCCTGGACCTTCTGCCAGTAGCCCTTCGGCGGCGGCACGATGCCGCCAGTACCGAGGATCGGCTCGCCGATGAGGGCGGCGATCGTCTCCGGTCCTTCCGCAAGGATCATCTCCTCGAGCTTGTCGGCGCAATATTGCGAGAACTGCTCTTCATCCATCGAGCGATCGGGGCGTCGGAAGAAGTAGGGTGCTTCGGTGTGCAGGATCGGCGCGCGCGGCAGGTCGAAGGCGTTGTGGAATAGATGCAAGCCGGTCAGGGAGCCCGTCATGACGCCGGAGCCGTGATAGCCGCGCCAGCGGGAGATGATCTTCTTCTTTTCCGGCCGGCCAAGGATGTTGTTGTAGTACCAGATCAGCTTGATGTTGGTCTCGTTGGCATCGGAGCCTGAAAGACCGAAATAGACGCGGCTCATGCCCGCCGGCGCACGATCGATGATCATCTTGGAAAGCGTGATCGACGCTTCCGTACCGTGGCCGACATAGGCGTGATAATAAGCAAGGTTCTTCGCCTGCTCGGCGATCGCGTCTGCGATCTTCTGCCGGCCGTAGCCCACATTGACGCAATAAAGGCCAGCAAAGGCATCAAGGCTCGTCCTGCCGCCGGTGTCGGTAATATACACACCTTCGCCGCCGCCGATCACCCGGGTCGGTGTTTCACCACGCGCATGCATGCCCATATGCGTGGAGGGGTGGAAGAAGTGATCACGGTCCCAGGCGCTGAGTTCGTTGCTTTTTTCGAGCATGGTCTTTCCTTTCGCGTATGAAATGTGGCGCCTGCGCTCAGGCGGCCGTATCGATGCAGAGATATTTGAGTTCGGTGAAGGCCTCGATGCCGTGGCGGGAGCCTTCGCGGCCAAGGCCCGACTGTTTCCAGCCGCCGAAGGGGATCGGTCCACCGGTGATTTTCACCCGATTGATCGCGACCATCCCGTACTCCAAAGCCCGTGCAAGACGCATCTGGCGCGCTCCGTTTTCGGTGACGACATAGGCGACGAGGCCGTACTCGGTGTCGTTTGCCCGGGCGACTACTTCGGTCTCGCTGTCGAAGGCGGTGACCGCGGCAACCGGGCCGAAGGTCTCCTCACGCATGATCAGCGCATCGTCCGGTACATCCGTCAAAAGGGTGGGCTCGAAGAACAGAGCGCCTGTCTTGTGGCGCTTGCCGCCCGCCAGCAGCTTTGCGCCGCGCTTCAGCGCATCGGCGACCTGTTCTTCCACCTTGGCGATGGCACGCTCGTGCATCAGGGGGCCGATCTCGGCGTCTGGTTCGAGGCCCGAGGCAACCTTCAGCGCTTCGATGCGAGCCTTGAAGGCCCGCGTGAAGTCCGCAAGTGCAGGGCGCTCGACATAAATGCGGTTGGCGGCGAGGCAATCCTGCCCGGATGTGGCGAACTTCGCCGCCATTGCGATGTCGGCAGCCTTCTCGATGTCGGCATCGGCAAAGACGATCAATGGTGCATGGCCACCGAGCTCCATCACCATCCGCTTCATGGTGTCAGCGCACTGGCCCGCAATCAGCTTGCCGATTTGCGTCGAGCCGGTGAAGCTCATGGCGCGAATACGCGGATCGGCATTCATGCGGCCGACGATCGTGGCGGCATCGCCGGTCACCACATTGAAGGCGCCCGCGGGAAGCCCAGCCCGCTCGCCAAGTTCGGCAAGGGCGAGCGCTGAAAGCGGCGTTTCGCTGGAGGGATGCGCAACGACCGTGCAGCCGGCGGCAAGGGCAGCTGCGGCCTTCCGGGTGATCATGGCTGAGGGGAAGTTCCACGGCGTCACGATCCCGACGACACCCAGCGCCTCGCGCCGCACGATCATTTCGGCTCCGGGCAGATGGCTGGTGACGCTTTCCGCATTCAGCCGCTTTCCTTCCTCCGCGTACCATTCGACGAAGGAGGCCGCGTAGTCGATTTCACCGCGCGATTCGGCGAGTGGTTTGCCCTGTTCCAGCGTCATCAAGAGCGCAAGGTCCTCGCGCGCCTCCAGTATCAGGTCGTGCCACTTGCGAAGAATCGCGGAACGCTGCTGCGGCAGCATGCTGCGCCAGGCGGGCAGTGCGTCACTCGCCGCCGAGATGGCTTCTGCGGCCTCATCGGCACCAAGGGCTGCGACCCAGGCAAGCGTCGCCGACGAGGCAGGGTCCGTCACCTTGAAGCTTGCGCCGTCGCGGCTAGCAATCCAGCGCCCACCGACATAGGAGAGCTCCCTTAAGAGGTGCGGATCGGCAAGGCGGGCAAGCGCGTCGTGAAAGGTCGTGCGGGCAAATACGGCGGTCATGGCAGCCTCCTCTTGGTGTCTGGAGGAAGTCTGCCAGAGGGCGAGGGACAGATTGTCCATTGCCGGGGTGGACGTCAGAGACTTTGGCTAAAGATTGGCCCGGCCGTAGACAATCTCTCTAATCGGAAGGGGGAAGCAACGTCTCGAGTGGAAGCACGGTCTCCTCCTTCACCGTCTTGGTGACGATGTAGGTGAAGTAGCGGTCGATGCCGAGCTCACGGTCAAGCAGGCTGTCGACAAGGCGCTGGTACGCATCGATATCACGCGCCACGATCTTCAGGATGTAATCGACGCCACCGCCGACCGACCAGCAGGCCACGATTTCGGGCGTTGTCGCGACAGCCCGTTCGAAGCGTTCGAAATCCACCTGCCGATGATTGGCGAGCGTCACCTCCATCATCACGCTGGCAACAGGCGCAACGCGTCGCACCGCAACACGCGCGTGATATCCCGTGACGATGCCGGCCTTTTCCAGCTTGCGCAGGCGCAGCCAGCAGGGCGTTGGTGAGAGACCCGCCCGTTCCGCCAGCGCCAGCTTGGTGATGCGTCCGTTCTGCTGGATCGCCTCCAGGATACGCAGGTCGATGGCGTCGAGTTTCATTCGGGGCGCCCTCCGGGCGGGGATCGTGTCAAAGCGGAGGAAAAGACAATGGGAAACCATTTTGGCATTGTCAATTGAACTGATTTTGAGCACTGTCGAAATCATGACAAATTGGCGACCCGACATATCCCAGTTGCGCCGGCCGGCCTATCTCTCCCTCGCCGAGCAGATCGCCCGCGCCATCCAGGAAGGGCATCTGCCGAACGGGACGCGCCTACTGCCGCATCGCAAGCTCGCCGACGACCTGAAACTTTCCGTGCAAACCGTCAGCCGCGCCTACGACGAACTGATCCGACGAGGGCTCATTTCCGGAGAAATTGGTCGAGGTTCCTTCGTGCAGACAAGGCCGAAGGAGCCTGAGCCGCCCTACCTGCCGGAGCGTCTTGGCGAACTGGTGGATCTCTCGATCCTGAAACCTGTGTGCGAGCAACTCCATCTGGAGCGCATGCGCGCAGCCTTCGGGTGGCTGGCGGAGAACCTGCCGTCAAGTTCGGCGCTTTCCTTCCGGCCGAATATGGTTTTCCCGCGCCATCGCACCGTCGCGGCCGAGTGGCTGTCGCGGTGCGGTCTCGATGTATCGCCCCTCAATATCAGTCTGACGAATGGCGCAACCTCAGGCATGACAGTGGCGCTGATGAGCGTCGCTCCGCCGGGCTCGACCGTTGCGACCGAGGCGATCAGCCACCACACGCTCGTGCCGCTTTCCAGCTACCTTGGCCTTCATCTCGAGGGCTTGCCGATCGATCGCGAAGGCATGATCCCCGAGGCGTTGGATGAAGCTTGCCGCACCGGCGTCATCCGCGCCGTCTTTCTCCAGCCCTCGGTGATCAATCCGACCGCGGCGTTGATGGGGCCTGAGCGCCGGCAGGCGCTTGCCGAGGTCGCGCGACGCCACGATATCGCGATCATCGAGAACGACATCCTGGGGCCGCTTGTGGAAGGTCGGGCGCCGCCGATTGCGGCCTATGCGCCGGAGCGCACCCTCTACGTCACCAGCTTCACAAAGATCACGGTACCGGGCCTGCGCATCGGCTATCTTGCCGCTCCGGATCGCTATGTCGCAGCGGTTGCCAACCGCCATCTCGTCTCCAACTGGATGGCGACGCCTTCAATCGCCGAGATCGCAACACTTTGGGTCAGCGACGGCACGGCGATGGAACTCGTCAATTGGCAGCGCCGGGCACTTGGCGTTCGTCACGCGATCGCCGAGGATGCGCTTGCGGGCTTGCCCTATTATAGCCATCCGCAGAGCCTGCATGTGTGGCTACCCTTACCGGAAGGGCATGCGGAGGAAGGTTTCGTATCCCAGGCGCGTCTGCGCGGTGTCGCTATTGCGCCCGGCTCTTCGTTCCGCACGGCCGACCAGGGTTGGCAGCCGGCGGTGCGCATTTCGCTCGGCTCGACCACCGAGCAGGAATTGCGCACCGGACTTGGCATTCTCGCCTCACTCGCCAGCGGAAATCCAGAAGCGCTGTTGCTCGCGATTTGAGTGAACTGCCTTGCAAATGGGCGATGTCAGAATAATTGTACTGATATTATTATTGACATTGACATGATTTTGTTTGCCGCGCATCGTTGCTCCATCACTTGTCTCAATAGGGAGAGACATGCATGGCAGCGCCGATCATCCGCATCGACAACATCACCAAACGCTACGGTCCCTTGACCGTACTCGACGGTTTGTCGATGGACGTGCTGCCGGGTGAAAAGCTGGCGCTTATCGGTCCCTCCGGATCGGGCAAGACAACGATCCTGCGCATTCTCATGACATTGGAGGCGATCAGCGGCGGCCATATCGAGGTCGACGGCGACCAGCTATATCATATGCCGAAGAACGGCAGCCTCGCGCCGGCCGACGACCGCCATCTGCACAAGATGCGCGAGAAGATCGGCATGGTCTTCCAGCACTTCAATCTCTTCCCGCACAAATGCGTGCTCGACAATGTCACGCTCGCGCCGATGCTGACGAAAGGCATGGCGAAGGCCGCGGCGGAGAAGCGGGCGATGGAGCTTCTCGACATGGTGGGCATGGCCGACAAGGCAAAGAGCATGCCCGCGCAATTGTCCGGCGGACAGAAGCAGCGCGTTGCGATCGCCCGGGCGCTGGCTCTTTCGCCAAAGATCATGCTGTTTGACGAGGTGACCTCGGCACTCGACCCGGAACTGGTCGAAGAAGTGCTGAATGTCATGCGCAAGCTTGCGGTCGAAACAGACATGACCATGCTGCTCGTCACGCATGAGATGGGTTTCGCCCATGATTTTGCCGATCGCATTCTCTTTTTCGACCGCGGCAAGATCGTCGAGGAGGGCAAGCCGGACGAGATTTTCCGCACGCCCAAGCAGGAACGCACGCAGACCTTCCTGCGCAAGATCATCGCGGCAGGGCACCGCGTCTGAGCGGCTTTGCCGCCCGGAAACAAGGCTCCAAACAAAAACCCGGGACAGCCAGAGGAGTTCGCAACTATGAGCATGAGAACCTATTTGACCATAACCGCCAGCGCGGGCGCCCTCACGGCAATGGTTGCCGCAGCGCCAGCCTGGGCCGACGGCAAGCTTGAGGAACTGAAGGAACAGGGTTTCGCCCGTGTCGCCATCGCCAACGAACCGCCCTTCACGGCAGTTGCCGCCGACGGCAAAGTTTCTGGTGCAGCTCCGGACGTCGCGCGTGAGGTCTTCAAGCGCCTCGGTGTCGAAGACATCGTCGCCTCGATCTCGGAATATGGCGCGATGATCCCGGGTCTTCAGGCCGGCCGTCATGATGTCATCACTGCCGGCCTCTTCATGAAGCCGGAACGTTGCAACGCGGTTGCCTATTCAGAACCGATCCTTTGTGACGCCGAAGCCTTCGCGCTGAAAAAGGGCAACCCGCTGAAGCTCAAGAGCTACAAGGATATCGCCGACAACCCGGACGCCAAGATCGGCGCGCCAGGTGGCGGTACGGAAGAAAGGCTCGCGCTCGAAGCCGGCGTGCCGCGCGATCGTGTCATTGTCGTTCCGGATGGCCAGAGCGGCCTGAAGATGCTGCAGGACGGCCGTATCGACGTCTATTCGCTGCCGGTGCTTTCCATCAACGCTCTTGTCGCCAAGGCGAACGACCCCAGTGTCGAAGTCGTGGCGCCGGTTGAAGGCGCGCCGGTCTATTGCGACGGCGCGGCCTTCAAGAAGGGCGAGGAAGCCTTGCGCGATGCCTTCGACGTGGAACTCGCAAAGCTCAAGCAGTCGGGCGAGTTTGCCAAGATCATCGAACCCTATGGCTTCTCTGCCGCGGCCGCGATGTCGACGACCCGCGAAAAGCTCTGCGCCGCAAAGTAAGGCCGCAGCAATCGGGCCTCTTCCCAAACCGGGGAGAGGCAGTCCGCTCCCTCGTATATGGAAGAACGATGACCGACTGGTCCGGCTACATAGGGCTGATCCTTGAAGGCGCGCTCGTGACGCTTGAGCTTACCGTGCTCGGCTCATTGCTCGCGCTCGTCATGGCATTCGTCGCGGGTCTTGGGCGCGTCAGCCGCATTTTCGTGGTTCGCGCGCTTGCCACCACCTATATCGAGTTTTTCCGCGGCACGTCGATCTTCGTCCAGCTGTTCTGGGTCTACTTCGTGCTGCCATTCGCCGGCGTCACCTTGTCGCCGCTTCAGGCCGGCGTACTGGCGCTGGGACTGAACGTGGGAGCTTATGGGGCGGAGGTCGTGCGCGGCGCGGTCAAAGCGATCGGCCGCGAGCAACGCGAGGCCTGCATAGCGCTCAATCTCTCGCGCTATCAGTCGATGCGTTACGTTGTCTTTCCGCAGGCCCTGCCGCTGATGCTTCCGACCTTCTGCAACAACGCGATCGAGCTCTTGAAGGGTACGGCCGTCGTGTCGCTGATCTCGCTCACCGACATGACCTTTCAGGCCCAGGTGGTCCGCGCCCAGACCGGCAGCACGCTCGTTCCTTTCGCAACGATTCTCGTGCTCTACTTCCTGATGGCACTCGCCATCTCCAACGGCATGCGCTGGCTGGAACGCCGGGTAACACGCGGCCTTGATGGCGTGAGGACCTGACGATGGAATGGGACTGGAATTTCGTTTGGGAAATCATGCCGACCCTGCTTGAGGGTCTGAAGATCACCATATTGGCAACCGTTTTCGGCGCGGCACTCGCTGCCATCATCGGCCTCGTCTTTGCCATCCTGCGCATGACCGCGCCTAAGCCGATTGCGAAGGTCACGGGCTTCATCGTGGAGTTCATTCGCGGCACGCCGCTCCTGGTCCAGCTCTACTTCATCTTCTTCGTGTTGCCGGATATTGGCGTTCGCCTGCCGGCAATGCTCGCCGGCATCATCGGCCTTGGGCTCCACTATGGCACCTATGCGGCGGAGGTCTACCGCGCCGGTATCGAGAACGTGCCGCGCGGCCAATGGGAGGCGGCCAAGGCGACGAACCTCACCGGCCGCCAGACCTGGGTCCACGTCATCCTGCCACAGGCGATCCCGCCGATGATCCCGGCGCTGGCCAACTATCTGATCGCCATGTTCAAGGAGACACCGCTCCTTTCCGCCATCACAGTGCTCGAACTGATGAACCAGGCGAAAAGCGTGGCCAACAGCAGCTATCGCTACATCGAGCCGATGACGCTGGTCGGGGTCTTCTTCCTGATCATGAGCCTGATCTCCGTCGTCTTCCTGCGCTGGCTGGAAGAACGATACGCCCAAGTGGAGGAGCGCTGATGCGAGCGGTCGATCTTACACTTTCCTCGCGCATGCCGAAGCTGGATGAGCGTCCGCTCGACAAGCGCATCGGCCTGATCATCCTTGCGACCGACCACACCACGGAAGTGGACTTCCATCGCATGGTTGCAAGCGAGCAGATTGGCGTCTATGCGACGCGCATTCCCTACGCGAACCCGGTGACGCCGGAGAACTTGCGCGCCATGCAGCCCTCGCTGACATCAGCGGCCGCACTGATCCTGCCGGAAGAACCTCTAGACATCGTCATGTATTCCTGCACCTCCGCGTCCGTCGTCATCGGCGACGCGCAAGTCAAGGCGGCGGTCCATGCGGCCAAGCCAAGTGCTTCCGTCGTCACGCCGACTGCGGCGGCGGCCTCTGGCCTCAAGGCGTTCGGTGCCAAGCGGATTTCCGTACTGACGCCCTACACGATCGAGACCAGCGAGCCGATGGCTAACTATTTCGTGTCGCTTGGCTTCGACATCGCCCGTTTCACTTGCCTCGGTCTTGATGACGACCGGGAGATGGCGCGCATTTCTCCGGACGAAATCGTCGCCTTTGCGAAGCAAGCGACGGCGCCAGACAGCGACGCGCTTTTCATATCGTGTACGGCGGTGCGCGCGGCAGGCGTCGCGGCCGAGATCGAGGCCGTCATCGGCAAGCCGGTCGTTACCAGCAATCTCGCCACCGCCTGGGCCTGCCTGCGCCTCTGCGGCAATGAGACGGCACGGCCGGATCTCGGGCAACTCATGACACTTGCCTATTTGGACCGCTAGCGATGTCGAACCTTCCCGTAACAGTGACGGATATCGAACAGGCGGCGCGGCGCATAAAGGGCCGGGTCTTGAATACGCCATTCGTGCTTTCCGCTTCGCTTTGCGAACGCTTCGGTGTGCCCGTCGGCCTGAAGCTTGAGCACCACCAGACGACAGGCAGCTTCAAGCTCCGCGGCGCCACGAATGCCGTGCTCTCGCTGACGTCGGAAGAGCGGGCGAGGGGTGTCGTCGCCGCCTCGACCGGCAATCACGGCCGGGCGCTCGCCCATGCCGCCAAGGCCGCAGGATCAGTCGCGACAATCTGCGTGTCCAAACTCGTGCCCAACAACAAGGTGTCGGACATCCGAAGGCTTGGGGCCAATGTCCTGATCGTCGGCAAATCGCAGGACGAAGCCCAGCTTGAGGTGGATCGGCTGGTGGCTGAAGAGGGTCTCGTCATGGTGCCACCCTTCGATAATCGAACGGTCGTTGCCGGGCAGGGCACGCTCGGTCTGGAGATCGTCGAGGCAATGCCGGATGTGGCGACGGTTTTTGTGCCGCTTTCCGGCGGTGGGCTTGCGGCCGGTGTCGCCGCGGCCGTGAAAGGGCGGTCACCGAAGACCCGCGTCATCGGCCTTACGATGGAACGGGGCGCGGCAATGAAGGCGAGCCTTAACGCAGGGCGGCCGGTGCAAGTCGAGGAGGTGGCAAGCCTTGCCGATTCCCTCGGTGGCGGCATCGGCCTTGATAACGCCGTGACCTTCGAAATGTGCCGCGCGCTGCTCGACGACGTGATCTTGCTGTCTGAAGCCGAGATCGCGGCCGGTATGCGGCATGCGTATTCCCAAGAGCGCGAGGTGATCGAGGGGGCAGGGGCCGTCGGCATCGCGGCCTTGCTTTCCCGCCGGTTTGGCCGGCTGGAGGGGCCGGTGGCGGTCATCCTCTCCGGCCGCAATATCGACATGGACCTGCATCGACGGGTCATCAATGGCGGGGTCGATCCGCTAGCGGAGGCCGCGGCATGACGACGATGAGAATTCTTACCGAGGCGGAACTCAGGCGTATCGTTCCGCTCGATCTCGATGCCATTGCCTGCGTCGAAGGGGCGTTTCACGCGCTTGCCACCAAAGCGGTGGCGATGCCGCCGATCCTGAGGCTCGACATCCCTGAAGAGCGCGGTGAGGTCGATGTTAAGACGGCTTACGTGCCCGGTCTCGATGGTTTCGCCATCAAGATCAGCCCCGGCTTCTTCAATAATCCGAAGATCGGCCTGCAGAGCACCAACGGCCTGATGGTGCTGCTTTCGGCGAAGACCGGCCTGGTAGAGGCCGTCCTGCTCGACAACGGTTACCTGACGGATGTGCGCACAGCGGCGGCCGGCGCGGTCGCGGCTCGAAAACTTTCGCGCGCGGATGCCGCGGTTGCCGCCATCTTCGGCGCCGGCATGCAGGCAAGGTTGCAGCTAGAGGCCTTAAGCCTGGTGCGGCCGATCCGCGAAGCGCGCATCTGGGCGAGAGATGCTGCTAAAGCCGAGGCCGTCGCTGCGGACTTGACGGTGAAGCTCGGCTTTCCGGTTCGGGCGGAGGCCGACGGCCGGGCGGCTGTCGATGGTGCGGAGATCATCGTCACCACCACGCCTTCCGAAACACCGGTGCTTCGGGCCGAATGGCTCCAGCCTGGCCAGCATGTCACGGCCATGGGGTCGGACGCCGAGCACAAAAACGAGATCGAACCCGCCATTGTCGCCACCGCCGGCCTCTATGTCGCCGATAGCCTGAAGCAGACGCGCAGGCTCGGCGAATTGCATCATGCCATCGAAGCGGGCCTCGTGACGGAGGATACGATCTTCCCCGAACTCGGCGAGATCGTCGCCGGGCGCAAACCGGGCCGCAGCGGCCCCGAGCAGATCACCGTGGCGGACCTTACCGGCACGGGCATTCAGGACACGGCCATAGCTACGCTTGCTGGCGCCCGCGCGGCAATGGCGGGCGCCGGTACGATCTTCGAGAGTTGAGACCGGCTTTTCGCCGGGTATAGAGGAAAAACCGATGAAACAAGCGAACCTGAAGTTCTCACTTCCGGAGTATGAAACGCGTCTTCAAAAAACGCGAAAAGCGATGGAAGCCAAGGGCATCGACGTGCTGATCGTCAGCGATCCGTCGAACATGAACTGGCTGACCGGCTATGACGGCTGGTCTTTCTACGTGCACCAATGCGTCGTCGTGCCGCCGACGGGCGAGCCCATATGGTACGGACGCGGCCAGGATGCCAACGGCGCCAAATTCACCGCCTACCTCAAACACGAGAACATTGTCGGCTATCCGGACCACTATGTGCAGTCCACCGAACGCCACCCGATGGATTACCTCTCGGCCAAGATCGCCGAACGGGGCCTCGACAAGCTGACGATCGGCGTGGAGATGGATAATTACTGGTTCTCCGCCGCCGCCTTCGCTTCACTAGTGAAGCATCTGCCGAATGCGCGTTTCATCGATGCGACCGCACTCGTCAACTGGCAGCGCGCGGTCAAGAGCGAGGCCGAAATCCGCTACATGCGCAACGCCGCAAGGATCGTCGAAAAGATGCATGAACGCATCTTCGACAAGATCGCGGTCGGCATGCGCAAATGCGATCTGGTCGCGGAGATTTACGATGCCGGTACCCGAGGGGTCGATGGCATCGGCGGCGATTATCCAGCAATCGTGCCGCTGTTGCCTTCGGGCGTGGAGGCTTCCGCGCCGCACCTGACCTGGGACGACCGGCCGATGAAGAGAGGCGAAGGTACGTTCTTCGAGATTGCCGGCTGCTACCACCGTTATCACGTGCCGCTGTCGCGCACCGTCTTTCTCGGCAAGCCGACACAGGCGTTCCTCGATGCCGAGAAGGCGACGCTGGAAGGCATGGAGGCAGGCCTCGAAAAGGCACGGCCCGGCAATACCTGCGAGGATATCGCAAACGCTTTCTTCGCCGTGCTGAAGAAGTACGGCATCGTGAAGGACAATCGCACAGGCTACGGCATCGGCGTTTCCTATCCGCCGGACTGGGGCGAGCGCACGATGAGCCTGCGTCCAGGTGACCGCAGCGAACTCAAACCCGGCATGACTTTCCACTTCATGACGGGCCTCTGGCTCGAGGACATGGGTTTTGAGACCACGGAAAGCATCCTGATCACCGAGAGCGGTGTCGAGTGCCTCGCCAACGTGCCGCGCAAACTGCTCGTGAAGGATTGAGCCATGCGGGAAATCAACCTTCGTCCTTCGCCGATCAGTTCTACGGTCGATTTTTCGGCCGAGGGCGTTCAGCATGGTTTCCTGCGTCTGCCTCACAGCCGCGACGATTCCGCCTGGGGCTCGGTGATGATCCCGGTGACAGTCGTGAAGAACGGGGAGGGCCCGACGGCCCTTCTCACCGGCGGCAACCACGGCGATGAGTATGAGGGCCCGATTGCGCTCTTCGATCTCGCCCGCACGCTGAAGGCCGATGACGTCACGGGCCGCGTCATCATCGTGCCGGCGATGAACTATCCGGCCTTTTTGGCCGGCACCCGCACCTCGCCGATCGACAAGGGCAACATGAACCGCAGCTTTCCAGGCGCGCCGGACGGCACGGTCACCCAGAAGATCGCGGACTATTTCCAGCGCACGCTGTTACCGCTTGCCGAGATCGTGCTCGACTTTCATTCAGGCGGAAAGACGCTCGACTTTCTGCCTTTCTGCGCCGCCCATGTGCTGCCAGACAAGGCACAGGAGGAAAAATCCTTCGAACTCGTCAGGGCCTTCGGCGCCCCATGGTCGATGAAGATGCTGGAGATCGATGCCGTCGGCATGTACGACACGGCGGCGGAGGAGATGGGCAAGGTCTTCATCACCACCGAGCTCGGCGGTGGCGGCACGGCGACGGCCAGGAGCGCGCGTATCGCCAAGGCGGGCGTTTCCAACGTGCTGAAGGCGGCAGGTATCTTGAAAGGGGCAGTCGAAAGCGGCGAAACCACGTGGCTCGACATGCCCGACGGCAACTGCTTTTGCTTTGCCGAGAACGGCGGCCTTGTTGAACCGTTCGTCGATCTCGGCGACCAGGTGAGGAGCGGGGAAATCGTCGCCCGCATCTATCCGATCGGCCGTACAGGCGACGAACCGCTGAACATACGGGCAAAGATGGACGGCATCCTCGTCGCTCGCCATTTCCCCGGCCTCGTCAAATCCGGTGATTGCGTCAGCGTGCTCGCAACTATTGTCGCGGCATAGGGCTTATGGACCACCGGCGACCGTCGCGTGCGAGCCATCCCCTAACCGAAAGGGGACGCCTCGCTGACGTCAATAAAACAGGGCCAGGATTTCTAACGCGCCCTGCGGAATTGGCTAACGTCAAGGTCGGACAGTTCTCTCCAAGCGTGTTCGAATTTCGAACTCGCAGATTGCCAGGGTGGCATTGCTCTCCTGGCAGTCACGCGGGCCAGAACGACGCCGCCGGCTCGTTCGACAGTCACGATGACGCTACGGTGCCTGTCGTCTTCAGCGATCTTGTCGGCGATCGACCTGCCATTGGTCACCGCCTGACTGTCATTGGCGTGAAACGCTCCATGGTCATCGCGACTGATCCTGCCGGACAGGTGAATATGAAAGAGGTATCGGGGCATGTTGCCACTCGAGCAATGATAACGTTTCTACTTCTTAGCAGTCTCGTTGATCTATTGCGCGTGACAGTTGCGTGACATGGCTTGTGGGGCGTGACGCGGCCATCCATCGATGGCAGGTGAGGTGCGGCCACGCTTGAGAGTGGCCGTGTGGTTGACCGCATCATTTTACGGCTCCGCGCTCCCGACACACAGGTCTCGTCCGTCGAACGTGGTGCGCGCCAGGCAGAGGCGCTTTCGTATCCTGCTACCTCTTACGCTCTTTTCGCGTGAGGGCTGCTCCTTGGTACGGCGACTGTGGAGCGTTCAACCAAGCGGACGCCGAGATTGACCCGGCGCACATTGATTTCGGGGTCGTTGATCCGTTCCAGCAGGAGTTGGATGCCGGCACGGCCAAGCTCACCCCGGTCGATCCGCATCGTCGTCAGCGGCGGGCGGCTGTGCCGGGCGATCGCGATATCGTCGACCCCGATGATCGAGAAGTCTTCCGGAACCGAGTGACTACTCGCTTCGAGAGCTTGCATGACGTTGATCGCGATTAGATCGGTGCTGCAGAAGAACGCGGTTGTGTCGGTGAAACGCCCCTGCTTTATGGCCTGCCGTATCGCCGGCGTGGTGTCGGGCTCTTGCAGGCCCATGCGACCGAGATCAAAGATGTGTCTGTTTTCGTCGAAGGCAATTCCGGCCTCCTCCAGCGCGATCCGGAAGCCTTCAAGGCGCCGGCGTAGCGACAGGCGGTGGGGAATTGTCACGTGCACGATCTCGCGGTGGCCGGCCGCAAGTAACCTTTGTGCAGCGAGCCAGCCGGCAGACCAGTTGTCGGGCAGCACGCATGAGAGCCGCATCGTCCGGTCCATGCCGTTGATGATGACGGCCGGGATGCCGCTATCGACAATCCTGTCGATCATGACGGGATGGTCCATGCCGAGCACGACAAGGGCGCCCGGCCGGATGTCGCGCAGAATGTCAGAGATTTCGCTGATCGCGATCTCCGCATCCAGCGAGACAAGCCTGACGTCGATCCTGAGCGAGCTTGTGCTGGCCTCTGCAAGCACGCCCTGGATCACGTCCTCGTAGAAAGCCGAACTGGCATAAAACTGTGCCGGCATCACCAGCACAGTGCTCTCGACGCCGGCGCGGATGAGCGAGCGGGCCGCCCGGACCTGGTAGCCCAGGCGCTCCGCATGGTCGAGGATCTTGCGCCGGCTTTCGTCGCCGACGCCACCGCGATTGTTGAGCACCTTCGATACGGACGCGACCGAAACGCCCGCGGCGTCGGCGATGTCCTTGAGTGTCGGGGCGTTCGATTCGTCATCCATTTCGACGAAGGTTCCTATCTGGCCGGAGTGGGCGAGATTGATCGCGGCTGCATGGTCATGATCGTCCACTACCAGAAGAAGCGCGTGTGCCCAAGCGAACGCATCAGCGCCTCCATGAAATAATAGTCGCCGTAGGGCAGCATCGCATCGGAATAGCCGGCGCTGGCATGGGCTGCGCCATGGGCGAGCAGCCCTTCGGCCTTGGGATCGCCCGTCAGATCGCAAGTGTCGAGCAGGCCACCGATCAGGCGATCGCCGAATGCGTACCAGCGTTGTGCCTCCTCCGGTTCACAAAGCCCGGCGAGGATGAAGATGCCGGCCGCCATGATCGCGCCGGCGGAACTGTCGCGGGGCGCTGACTTGGCATCAGGAACCGAATAGTCCCAGACGGGGACGCCGTCGTCGCCCATCAGAGCTTCGGCCTTGGCAGCCAGACGTCTGGCGGCGTCGGCGAAGTGAGGGTTGCCGGTGGTTGCCGCGCACTGCGCATAGCCATGGATCAGCCAGGCCTGGCCGCGTGACCAGCAGGAATCATCCGCATATCCTTGATGGGTCTCCCCGCGCAGGGGCTTACCGCTTGAAGGGTCGAACAGGAAGGTGTGGAAGCTTGTGTCGTCGGCGCGAACCAGGTGCTTCAGGGTCGTTTCGGCGTGGCCATCGGCGGCTTCGGCAAAATCGCCGCGGCCGGTCTCGCGGTGGGCCCAGTGTAGCAGCGCGAGGTTTTGCATCGTATCGACGATGACGCGCCCATTGACGAATTCGGAGCGAATGCCACCGTGGATCGAGCGAGCATTCCAGGCCTGGATATATCGTGCATCCGGGCGATAGCGCTCAAGCAGCCTCGCCGCAGCTTCAAGAGCGAGATCGCGAGCCTCCTGGTCGCCTGTCAGCAGCCACTCCGCAACGCAGCTCAAAGAAAACTGGAAGCCGAGATCGTGGTCTTGCGCATCGCGATGGCGCAAGATGTCGCGAAAAATGGCGCGGCGGGCCCGGGCGGCGTTCAGGAAGCTGGGATCGCCCGTGAGTTCCAGCGCAAGCCAGAGCTGGCCGGCGTGAAAGCTCACGACCCAGTCAAAGGGCCCGCAATAGCTCCACGTCTGATCCGGCAGGCCAATCTTCGGATTGCGCAGACCGATTGTCGGCATGGTCTGGCGCAATTTGGCAATGCAGCGTTCCAAAGCCTGCTGGTGACGTTCGCGATTGGGGCGATTGCCAACCATTTCGACCGCGTTGAAGTAGCTGTTTCGTTCGATGCGCATGATAAGCCTCACGTTGGTTTCGTGAAGTTTTCGCACAAATACGATAATTTCGTCAACTACGAAACTTTCTGTTGACGGGAAAATTTCTAACCGCTAGGAGTCGGATGCTCGGGAGGAGCCGGGCATCGCTGGAGAGAGATACAATGTCCACATTAGGGACAACTGAAAGGCCGGCTGCCGGCAGCGGGTTCAGGCTCGCAGAGAGCCTGGCCGGGTACGGCTTTATCACGCCGTGGCTTATCGGCTTTTTTCTGCTGACGCTCGGGCCTGCTGTCGCCTCGTTCTATTTGTCTCTGACCGACTACAGCGGCCTTGGCGCAGCAAACTGGGTTGGCTCGGAGAACTACGTGCGCATCGCGACCGATGATCCGCGCTTCTGGACGGCGATGAACGTGACCTTCACCTTCGTGCTGCTGTCGGTTCCCTTGAAGTTGCTATTTGCGCTTGCCGTGGCAGTGGCGCTGAACCGGGGGCTTGAAGGCCTGTCGCTCTTTCGTGCGATCTTCTATCTGCCGTCACTGGTCGGCGGCAGCGTCGCCGTGGCGGTCCTGTGGCGACAGGTGTTTGCCGGCGACGGATTACTCAATCAGGCGCTTAACGCGTTGTTCGGTTTCGAAGGGCCAAGCTGGATCTCGAACCCTTCGACGTCGCTTTATACGCTCGTTCTCCTGGCGGTTTGGCAGTTTGGATCCTCGATGATCATCTTTCTTGCCGGTCTGCGTCAGATCCCGCAGGACATGTACGAGGCGGCAAGCATAGATGGCGCCAGCAAGGCCCGGCAGTTCTTCAAGATCACCTTGCCGCTTTTGACGCCGGTGATCTTCTTTAATGCCGTGATCCTGACGATCGATGCCTTCAAGGCCTTCACCTCGGCCTTTGTCATCAGCGACGGAACCGGCGGTCCGATCGACTCCACGCTGTTTTACACGCTCTACCTCTACCAGGAGGCCTTCACCAATTTCCGCTTCGGCTATGCCTCGGCGCTGGCCTGGGTCCTGGTGCTCATCATCGCCTTCTTCACCGCCATGTCATTCCTGACAGCCAGGTACTGGGTTCACTACGATGACTGATGCCGCTCTTTCGACGACCACCATCGCTTCGCGCGCCGACGCCGGCGTATCTGGCACATCCCCGTGGAAACGTGCTCTGCTTTATGCGCTGCTCGTCGCGGTCAGCTTTCTCATGCTCTATCCGCTGCTCTGGATGGTCGCGAGCTCGTTCAAGCCGGACAGCGAGATCTTCACCTCGACGGGGCTGATCCCGACTGACCCGACAGTCGATGCCTATCGCCGCGGCTGGACCGGCTTGAGTATCGGCTTTGGCTGGATGTTCTTCAATTCGCTGGTGATTTCGCTGCTCGTCGTCATCGGCAACCTCATTTCCTGCTCGATGGCGGCCTATGCCTTCACGCGCCTACGTTTCAAGGGGCGCGGTTTCTGGTTCACACTGATGCTCGGCACCTTGATGATGCCGCAGCATGCGGTGCTGATCCCGCAATATGTGATGTTCCTGAAGCTTGGCTGGGTGAACTCCATCCTGCCACTGGTGGTGCCGAAATTCCTGGCGATCGACGCCTTCTTCATCTTCCTGATGGTGCAGTTTTTCCGGGGCATCCCGCGCGAGCTTGACGAGGCGGCCATCATGGATGGTTGCGGCCCGCTGCGCATCTTTCTGAAGGTGATCCTGCCGCTCTCAACGCCGGTGTTGGCGACGGCAGCCGTCTTCTCGTTCATCTGGACCTGGGACGATTTCTTTGCGCCGCTCATCTACCTGAATGACATCGAAAAATACACCGCCCAGCTCGGTCTGCGCACCTTCGTCGACTCCACCGGGACGTCGGACTGGGGTTCGCTCTTTGCCATGTCGACGCTGACGGTGCTGCCAATCTTCATCCTCTTCATGCTGTTCCAGCGACTGCTGATCGAAGGCATCGCGACAACCGGCATGAAGCGCTGACACCAACTGGAATTGAGAGATAGGGACGGAAACGATGACGACGCTGGCTTTGAGCAAGATCAAGAAGAGCTTTGGCAATCTCGACATCATCCGCGGCGTCGATCTGGCGATCGGCTCCGGAGAGTTCGTGGTTTTCGTCGGCCCATCGGGGTGCGGCAAGTCGACCCTTTTGCGCATGATTGCGGGGCTCGAGCCGATCAGCGGCGGCGAACTTTCCATCGGCGGCGAGCGCATGAACGAGAAGGAGGCGAGCCAGCGCGGCATCGCCATGGTCTTCCAGTCCTATGCGCTCTACCCGCATATGAGCGTCTACAAGAACATGTCCTTCGGTCTCGAAACGGCAAAGATGCCGAAGCCGGAGATCGACAAGCGGGTCCGCAAGGCCGCCGACATCCTGCAGATTACCCATCTGCTCGACCGCAAGCCGAAGCAACTCTCTGGCGGCCAGCGGCAGCGCGTAGCGATCGGCAGGGCAATCGTGCGCGACCCGAAGATCTTCCTGTTCGACGAGCCGCTGTCCAATCTCGATGCGGAGCTTCGCGTCCAGACGCGCGTCGAGATAGCCAAGCTGCACAAGGATATCGGCGCGACGATGATCTACGTCACCCATGACCAGGTGGAGGCAATGACGCTTGCAGACCGCATCGTCGTCTTGCGCGCCGGGGTCATCGAACAGCACGGCACGCCGCTCGAGATCTATAACCGGCCCGCCAACCGCTTCGTCGCCGGCTTCATCGGCTCGCCCAAGATGAATTTCCTCGATGCCGTCGCACGCGACATCCGCGACGGCGGTATCTCGATCGATGTTGCCGGCAGAATTGCGCGGCTCCCGATCGAGGAGCGCATCGCGGTTGGCACAAAGGTCAGCCTCGGCCTGCGGCCCGAACATATCGGTATCGACGCGACCGGCGGGCTCGAACTTGGCGCGCTGACGGTCGTCCATGTCGAGCATCTCGGCGGTCAGACCATCGTTTACGGGCGGCTCACCGACGGGCAGTCGCTGACGGTTGCTCTCGATGGCCAACGCCCGATCACTGCCGGCTCAACGCTGGACGTCCGGATTGCCGCGGAAAACTGCCACCTGTTCGACGGGGCCGGCGACCGCATCGGCCATTGATCGCAAAGAGAGATCTCAAGGAACAAATCATGGAGGAGGAGAACATGATCAACAGACGCCATTTTTTGCGTAACGCCGCGCTTTTCGGGGCCGGCGCCACGCTCGCGACGATGCCCGCGTTCCGCGCCTTTGCGGAGGATTCCATGCGCCTTTATTGGTGGGGTACACCCAGCCGCGCCGAGCGCACGCTTGGCGTTGCCAAGCTCTTCGAGGCGGCGCATTCCGGCGCCAAGATCGTCGGCGAAGTGGGCGGGAGCGATTACTGGGCCAAACTGACGACGATGATCGCCGGTGGGAACGCCCCGGACATTTTCCAGCTCGAGCCCAGCCGCTTTGCCGATTATAGCCGCCGGTCCACCAACCTGCCGCTCAACGACTATCTCGGCAAGGTCATCCGCAC
Source organism: Ensifer sp. ENS03 (assembly GCF_014852035.1). NCBI lineage: Bacteria > Pseudomonadati > Pseudomonadota > Alphaproteobacteria > Hyphomicrobiales > Rhizobiaceae > Ensifer > Ensifer sp. ENS03. Next base: position 276,625 of record NZ_JACVAV010000006.1, read on the forward strand.
GGACAAGCTGGTGCCAGGTGTGCTCGATCTTGGAACGGTCGACGGCAAGGTGACCGGTATGCCGTTGTCGCTGAACGCCTTTGCCATGATCTACGACGCTGATGCGGTCACGAAAGCCGGGCTTATCCCGCCTTCGGCCAAAACCACCTGGGACGACTTCGCCAAGTTCTCGATCGACCTTACCAAGGCAATAGGCAAGAAGAACGTCTGGGCGGTTGGAAACGCGTCGCGCTACACATACGCCTTCGAGGCGTTTTTGCATCAGCGCGGCAAGAAGCTCTACACGGAAGCCGGAAAGCTCGGCTATGAGGCCAGCGATGCGGCCGATTGGTTCGGCTATTGGGAGAGCCTCACCAAGAACGGCGGCTGCGTCTCCGCCGAGATACAAGCGCTCGACAAGGTGCTGGTCGACAGCAACCCGCTGGCGACCGGCAACGCGGCCATCGCGATTGCCTTCTCAAACCAGCTCCCTGCCTTCCAGAAGATCTCCAAGAGCACGCTCGATATCACGTCGCTGCCGGTCAGCAGTGCGGATGGTCCCTCCGGGCTTTTCTATCGCCCCGGCTTGCACTGGTCGATCGCAAGCACCGCGAAGAACCCGGAACTCGCAGCGCAATTCATCGACTTTTTCGTCAACGACCTGGAGGCCGGCAAGATCCTTCAGGTCGAGCGCGGCGTGCCTGTAAACACCGACGTGCAGACCGCCGTTCTTCCCTCGATCGACGCCACGGCGAAAAAGACGGTCGACTATGTCAACGGCATTGCGGATCGCGTCGGCACCTACCCGCCGGCCGTGCCGCTCGGTGCTGGTGAACTTGACGAGCGCGTCTTCCGGCCGCTCGCCGACAAGGTCGCCTTCGGCCAGCTGACGCCGGCGGAAGCAGGCAACGAACTCGTCTCATCGGCCGACCGCATTCTCAAGGCCTGAGCATCCGCTCCACTTTGCCGGGCCGCGCGGGAAGTCATCCCCCCGCGCGGCAATGTTCGAACGGAAACCTTTGGCATGACCGACATGATCTTCCCCGAAACCCTGTTTAAACCGTGGGCGGGCAATCCGCTCAAAAGCCGCGCCGATGTCGAGGCCGCGCTCAAGGCGCTGGTGGAGCCGGTTGAACAATATCGGTCTGCCGGCGGCGCTCGCATCCGGCTGGATGCGCATGCGGCACATTTCGACCAGGCGTCCGCCGACTTGGAGGGCTATTCCCGTCTGCTCTGGGGCCTGGCACCGGCCGAGGTCGGCGGCGCAACGTGGATCGATTGGACGCCGATCGCGCGCGGTCTTGCCAATGGCTGTGATCCGGCCCATCCGGAATACTGGGGCGACCCGTTCGACCGCAGCCAGCGCCTCGTGGAACTCGCAGCGATCGGATTTGCACTGAGGCTCGTTCCAGACAAGCTCTGGGCGCCCCTGTCTACGGCCGAACGGCGAAACGTTGTTGCCTATCTGCTCAAAGGCCATGCCTGCGAATATAGCGACAACAATTGGAAGTTCTTCCGGTTGCTCGTCAGCATGGGTTTGAGACATGTCGGGGTCGATTGTGATCGAGAACTCGACGACCAGTACCGGCAGGAACTCGACGCGTTCTACCTCGGCGATGGCTGGTATCACGATGGGGATACGCGCCGCGCCGACCACTACATTCCCTTCGCCTTTCACTTCTATGGCCTGATCCTGGCGGCCCTCGATGGCGGCGACTGGACGAAAAGGTATCGGGAGCGGGCCCGACTGATCGCCGGAGACATGGCGAGATGGTTTGCCGATGACGGACCGGCGCTCTGCTTCGGTCGCTCGATGACCTATCGTTTTGCCATTGCCGGCCTCTTCGGCGCCATGGCGCTCGCAGGCGACGAGGAGATCCCCTTCGGACAACAGAAGGGTTACTTCCTGCGTCATCTGCGCTGGTGGGCGAAGCGCCCCTTCGCCGCGCGCGATGGCGTGATGCCCGTCGGCTACGCCTATCCCAACCTCATCATGTCGGAACCGTACAATTCCGCGCAATCGCCCTATTGGGCGCTGAAGGCCTTCCTTCCGCTGATGCTGCCGGCGGACCATCCGTTCTGGGCGAGCGATGAGGACGCCTGCCCACAGCGATCCGCCGTCTCCACGCAGCGCCATATCGGTTTCCTGATCGCCAATCCGGCAGGGGATGCCATTGCGCTCTCCTGTGGCCAGCACACGAGCGCCGAGAACACCTTCATCCGCTTCGCGCCTGAGAAATACGCGAAGTTCGCCTATTCGGGGCGATACGGCTTCAGCATCGAGAACGATCTCTGGCGGTTCGACAATTCCGTGCTCGAATCCATGATCGGCTTCAGCGATGACGGCGTGCATTTCCGCGTGCGCGAAACCAACGAAGAGGCGCTCGTCGCCAACAACCTTCTCTATGCGCGTTGGCGGCCCTTCGCCGATGTCTTGGTCGAGACCTGGCTTTACTGGGACGGCGATTTCCAGGTTCGGCTTCACCGCATCGAGACGCCGCGGACGCTCGCCACGATCGAAGGCGGCTTTGCAGTCGGGCGAGACGCCGGCGAAGTTTGCAAACAGGGTGCCGGCCGCGCTGTCGTTGCCACGGCGACGGACCTGTCAGCCATCCTCGACATCGGTTCGACGAACCCTCGGGAGGGCCGCTGCCATATCGCTGCCCCAAACACCAACCTGGTTTCCGCAAAAACCTTGGTTCCGCAATTGCGCGGTACTGTTCCAGTCGGCGTCAGCACGCTCGCCGTCGCCGTGCTTGCGCAGGCCGATGCGACAGAGGGGACAAGGAAACTATCCCGCTTGCCTGCAGCACCCGACGTCGGAGCGCTGCGACGGCGCGTGTCCGAGACGGGGACAACCGTAACGCTGATGCGCGGCGTACCGCTCTGACATCCTCGATCCTGCCACAACGACCGAAAGACTTGATATGACGATCCCCGATTTTACATCCCGCCACGCCATCGATCCGCTTGCTGCCGCAGCGATGGGAACCGACGAGCTGCGTCACAATTTCCACATTGGCGGTTTGTTTGCGAGCGATCGCGTCAACCTCACCTATACCCATTACGACCGCATGGTGATCGGTGGGGCGATGCCGGTCGAGGCGGAGCTGACGCTCGAAGCCATCAAGCCGATGGGAACGAAGACGTTTCTCGAGCGCCGCGAGCTGATTGCCGTCAACATCGGCGGGCCGGGGCGGGCCGTCGTTTCCGGAAAGAGCCATGTGCTCGGTCCCCGTGACATGATCTATGTCGGCATGGGGTCGGACGTGGTGTTCTCGTCGGACGACCGGTCGAAGCCGGCAAAGTTCTATCTGTTGTCAGCCCCCGCGCACCGTACTTACCCGACAGCGCTTTTGACGATCGCGGGCGCGAAACGTCTCGATCTCGGCAGCCTGGAAACATCGAACGAACGATCGATCTTTCAGTTCACCAATGGGATCGAGACCTGCCAGCTGGTCGTCGGAATGACGGAACTGAAGGAAGGGTCGGTGTGGAACACGATGCCGGCGCACATCCATGATCGACGCATGGAGGTCTATCTCTATTTCGACCTTCCGGAGCCGGCGCGGGTTTTCCATTTTCTCGGAGAGCCTTCCGAAACCCGCCATATCGTGATGGCGAACGAAGAGGCGGTGCTGTCGCCGGTGTGGTCTATACATTCCGGTTGCGGCACCTCCAGCTATGCCTTCATCTGGGCGATGGCGGGGGACAATGTCGACTACACCGACGCCGACCCGGTCCCGATGGAGACGTTGCGATGAGCGATCTCTCGGCCTTCAGCCTCGACGGCAAGCGCGTGCTGGTTACGGGTGCCAACACCGGGATCGGCCAAGGCATCGCGGTATCGGTCGCCCGGGCTGGCGGCGAAGTGGTCGCGGTCGGACGCTCGTCCATGGCCGAAACAGTCGAAAAGGTCGAAGCGGCGGGCGGCCGGATCCAGCCGTTTGCCTGCGATCTTAGCGATGGAGAGGCGGTCAAAACGTTGCTTGACCGCGTCTGGGGACAGTGCGGCCCATTGGATGGACTGGTCAACAATGCCGGCATCATTCGTCGGTCGGCCTCCACCGAGCTCTCGGAGGCCGACTGGGATGACGTGATCGACCTCAATCTCAAGGCGGCCTTTCTTCTTTGCCAGGCCTATGGCCGAAAACTCCTGGACGAAAAGCGAGCCGGGCGCATCGTCAATATCGCCTCGTTGTTATCCTTCCAGGGCGGCATTCGTGTCGCATCCTATACGGCCTCAAAACATGGAGTGCTGGGCATTACCCGCATCCTTGCCAACGAATGGGCAAGCAAGGGCATCAACGTCAATGCGATCGCGCCTGGCTACATCGTCTCCAACAACACCGAGGCGCTGCGCGCGGATGCGAACCGCTCAGCGGCAATCCTTGACCGCATCCCGGCCGGTCGCTGGGGCACGCCCGATGATATCGGCGAGGCTGCCGTTTTTCTCTTGGCGCCGGCATCCCGCTACATGCATGGCGCGGTCGTCCCGGTTGATGGCGGCTGGTTGGCGCGATAAATTGCGTTGCTGCCGTCCGGGTAGCGATCAGGCCGGCGCAGAGGTTAGCCTGCGGGCAATGTCGAAAAAGGCGCTGACCAGTTTCCCGTTGCTGCGCTCGCGCAAACAGATGAGTGCTTCGTCCATCAGCATCTCGGGCGCTTCGATCTCGATGGGAATGAGGCGGCTGTCTTGCCCGAACTCCGCCGACGAAACGAAGCCGACCCCGCCGCCGGCGGCGACGATCTCGCGCACCGCCTCACGACCTTCGGCTTCGATGAGCGGCGTCAGTTGCACGCCACATTGCTGCGACATCGTTTCGAGCTTTTGGCGGGTCTTGGAGCCTTGCTCGCGCATGACCAAGGGGTGCTTCACGAGTTCAGCGAAAGTCACCTTTTTCTTGCCTTGCAGCGGATAGTCACGGCTCGCAAAGGCTATGATCGGCGTGGAGTTGAGTTTCAGGATGTCGAAGTCGCTCGATTGCGGGATCTCGCCGAGAACGCCGATGTCTGCCTCATAGGCGTGCAGGCTGGTGATGACGGTTTCGGTGTTGCCGGAATCGATCGACACCTGGACGGTCGGATAGGTGCGCCGGAAAGCGGCAAGGATATGCAGCAGGTGATGGGCGGCATCGGCAACGATCCGTAGTTTTCCCGCTCTCAGCGCCCGTGATTCCGACAAAAGATCCAGGGCCTGCTGCTCGACGTCGAACATGCGGCGGGTGACTTCCAGGAGCTGTTGGCCCGCCTGGGTCAGCGTCACCTGCTTCTTGTTCCGGTTGAAGAGGAGGACATCATATTCCTCCTCGAGCTTGCGCACCTGATCCGAGACTGCCGGCTGAGTAAGGAAGAGCGCTTCGGCGGCACGCGAGAAACCGCCGTGGATGGCCACGTTATGAAAGGCGCGGAGCTGGACATAGCGCATGCGTACGACGCCTTCTTGAATAGATTTGAACGATAGTTTGATTAAAACGAACGATTTGATTTATGTAAAGCGGGCGCGGATAGTTTTTGGATTCCACCTCTATCCGGAGCGCGCCTCATGAACCTCCCGGCCGTCGTCCTCGAGCTTGCCGCCGCCACCGTCCTCTTGCTCTACGCCGTCAGCCTCGTGAAGAAAGGTGTTGAGGCGGCGGCAGGCGACATCGTCGCGCGTACCGTCGGTGGCGCCGGTGGACGACCGCGTGCGGCCATCTGCGGCTGCGCGGTTGCCATTGCGCTGCAAAGCTCGACGGCGGTCGCCATGCTTGCCGCCGGTTTTGCCGTCAGCGGCGCGCTGGCGCTTGATACCGGCCTGGCGGTGCTGCTTGGTGCCGATCTCGGCTCGGCGCTTGTCGTCAAGATCCTGTCCTTCGACTTGCATTGGCTGGCGCCGCTTCTGATCGCCGCTGGCGGTCTTGCGCATCTGAAGGCATCGACCCGCAAGTCCGTCGAGACCGGGCGTGCAGTGCTCGGCATCGGTCTGCTGCTGCTCTCGCTGCAGATGATCGGCCATGCGACGCAGCCGCTCTCTCAGAGCCCGATGCTGCCTTCCGTCGTCGCTTTCGTCGGCAAGGATGCCTTGAGCGTGATGATCCTTGCCGCCTTCTTCACTTGGGCGCTGCACTCCAGCGTGGCAGCGATCCTGCTGATCCTGACCTTTGCCGTGAAGGGCATCGTGCCCCTGGACGTCGGCATTCCCCTGGTGCTCGGCGTCAACATCGGCGGCGGGCTCATCGCGCTGTGGCTGACCCGCGGTCTGCCGGTCGAAGGCCGACGCCTGCCGCTTGGTAATCTCCTCTTCCGCGCCCTGTTCGCCGCAGCGATCTTCGGACTCTTTTCGCTGCATTCCCCGTTCGACTGGCTTCCTGGGGAGACTGTGGCCGGCAAGCTGGTCAATCTGCATGTGCTCTTCAACGCTGCCCTGGTTCTCGTCGGGGTGATTTTCTGCGGCCCGATGGCGCGCCTCGTTCGGTTGCTCATGCCGGAGGCCGCCGGTGCCAATGATCGTGCGGCTCATGTCAGCGCGCTTGACCCGGCGCTGATCGACAAACCGGCGCAGGCGCTGGCGGCCGCGGCACGCGAGGTGTTGCACATGGGCAATCTTATCGCCCGGATGCTGGAGCCCGTCATGACCGTCATTCACGCGCCGACACCGCAGGCGGTCAAGGCGCTCAGAAGCATCGATGGCGACATCCACGTGGCCCATAGCGCAATCAAGCTCTACATCGCCGCCGTCAACCGCGGCATCCTGACCGAAGAGCAATCGCGGCGCGGCATCGAACTCACCGAGGCAGCGATCCATCTCGAATATGCCGGAGACGTCGTCGCAAAGAGCCTCCTGCAAATGGCCGAGGAGCGGCTTGCGGGCGCAGGGACCTTCTCGCAGGAGGGATGGCGTGAACTCACCTTGCTGCATGCGGCCGTGTCTTCCAACGTCAGGCTGGCGGCCAATCTTCTCGTCTCCCCGGACCCGGTGATCGCGCGCGAAATGGTTCGGCAGAAGGAACATGTGCGTCGCCTGGTCGAAGAAAGCAGCAAGTGCCATCTGGAGCGGCTTCGGCAGGGCATCGCGACCAGCATCCTGTCGAGCGACATGCATCTCGAGATCGTTCGGGCGCTGAAGGAGGTCAATTCGCTGGTGACGACGATGGCCTATCCGCGCCTGCGCGAGAGCGGGGACCTCCTGGAAAGCCGGCTCGTGCCTGCTGCTTAGACATATAAATTCAAACGATAGATTGATACAAAAGAACGATTTTACAGATAGATGTTTCCGCCCCATTGTCGTTCTCGAACACGCCAACCGCGAGGACGGACAATGCCAAACACCGCTTCTGAAAGAACCATCGCGCCCCTGGAAACACCGAGGCTGGGCGAGCCCTATCTCTTGACACCCGGCCCGCTAACCACGGCCTATCGGGTTAAGGAAGCCATGCTGCGGGACTGGGGTTCCTGGGATGGCGATTTCCGGGCAATGACCGCCAAGCTTCGCCAGGAACTGCTCGAGATTGCCGGCGATGCCAAAGGCGAGTTCGATTGCGTGCCGATGCAGGGCAGCGGTTCGTTTTCGGTCGAGGCGATGCTCGGCAGCTTCGTCCCGAAGGACGGCCGTGTGCTGGTGCTGATGAACGGCGCCTATGGCAAGCGCATCGCCCAGACGCTTTCCTATCTCGGTCGTGACCATGTGACGATCGACAAGGGCGACTACATGCCGCCACGCGGTCCGGAGGTTGCAGCAGCGCTCGATGCCGACCCTGGGATCACCCATGTCGTGATCGTCCATTGCGAAACGAGCTCCGGCATCCTCAACCCGTTGAAGGAGATTTCCGACACAGTCTATTCCCGCGGTCGCAAGTTGCTCGTCGACTCCATGAGCGCCTTCGGCGCAGTGCCGGCCGGTATCGGCGATTTCCGCTACGAGGCGATCGTTTCTTCCGCCAACAAGTGCATCGAGGGTGTGCCGGGCTTCGGCTTCGTTATCGCCCGCAAGAGCGAACTGGAGGCAGCCAAGGGGCGCAGCCATTCACTCAGCCTCGATGTGCATGCCCAGTGGGACTACATGAACAAGACCGGCCAGTGGCGCTTCACGCCGCCGACCCACGTTGTCGCGGCTTTCCTGGAGGCCTTGCGTCTGCATCGGGAAGAGGGCGGTGTCGCCGGTCGCGGAGCCCGTTATGCCCGCAACCGCGACGTCATGGTCGCCGGCATGCGCGAGGCCGGTTTCGAGACGTTGCTTGCCGACCAGTGGCTGTCGCCGATCATCGTCACCTTCTTCAGCCCGGCCCACCCGGCCTTCGCCTTCGACCGCTTCTACGACCTGATGAAGGACAAAGGCTTCATCATCTACCCGGGTAAGCTGACGGTGGTCGACAGTTTCCGCGTCGGCTGCATCGGTCGCATGGACGAGCATGTCATGCGCCGCGTGGTCGAGGCCGCCCGCAACTCACTCTCCGAAATGGGTGTCGACAGCGCCGCTCCCCCGGCCGTCGCCCTTGAAGAACGTCGCCGTCTCGCTGCCTGAACTGAGGAAATTACGATGAACAAGATGTCCAAGATCACCGTTACCGCCAACCGTCGCACCTATCCCTGGCCGAATGTCCCGGCCATCGCCATCTGCCTCGACGGCTGCGAGCCGGCCTATCTCGACGAAGCCATCAAGGCCGGGCTGATGCCGACGCTCGAGCGCATCCGCAAGACCGGGACGGAGCGCACCGCGCTCAGCGTTATCCCGAGCTTCACCAATCCGAACAACCTTTCCATCGCCACCGGCCGGCCGCCGGCGATCCACGGCATCTGCGGCAACTATCTCTACGAACCGCAGACGGGTAACGAAGTGATGATGAACGATCCACGCTTCCTGCGCGCCCCGACCATCTTCAAGGCTTTCTACGATGCGGGTGCGAAGGTCGCCGTGGTGACGGCGAAGGACAAGCTCAGGGCGCTGCTCGGCCACGGGCTGAAGTATGACGAGGGCAGGGCCATCTGCTTCTCGTCTGAAAAGGCGGACAAGACGACCGAGGCGGAAAACGGCCTCGACAATGCCTCGGCCTGGCTCGGTCGCGCCGTACCGGAAGTCTATTCGGCCGATCTCTCCGAATTCGTCTTTGCCGCCGGCGTCAAGCTGCTCAAGGAATTTCGGCCGGATGTCATGTACCTGACGACCACCGACTATGTGCAGCACAAATATGCGCCGGGCGTACCCCAGGCGAACGCCTTCTATGAGATGTTCGACAAGTATCTGACCGAACTCGACGCGCTCGGCGCGGCCATCATCGTCACGGCCGACCACGGCATGAAGCCGAAGCACAAGGCGGACGGTTCGCCGGATGTCATCTACGTGCAGGACCTGCTAGACCAATGGCTCGGCAAGGACGCCGCGCGCGTCATCCTGCCGATCACCGACCCCTATGTCGTGCATCACGGCGCGCTCGGCTCGTTTGCCACGGCCTATCTGCCCGAAAGCGCGGACAAGGAGGAGATCATCGAGCGGCTGCAGGCGATCGAAGGCATCGACGTCGTGCTCTCCCGCCCGGAAGCCTGCGTACGCTTCGAGCTGCCCGACGATCGGATCGGCGATCTCGTGCTGATCTCCTCGGAAAACAAGACGCTCGGCACCAGCGAACATCGCCATGATCTGGCGGCGCTGAACGAACCGCTGCGCTCGCATGGCGGCCTGACCGAACAGGCGGTGCCTTTCATCGCCAACCGCAAACTGCCCGAATTGCTGACATCCGCGTCGTTGCGCAATTTCGATGCGTTCTACTACGCGCTCGTCGCAGCCGCCCAGACAACGAACTAGGGAGGGAGCGATGACCAAGGTGGAAACAGCATTTTCAATTCGCCACGAGCCCATGCGGATCGCCGGCAAGACAGTCGATACCGAAGGGCGCATCGAGGTGCGCTACCCTTTCAACGATGCGGTGATCGGCACGGTGCCTGCGGGCAGCGCCGAGCATGCGCGCAAGGCCTTCGAGATCGCGGCCGCCTACCAGCCGAAGCTGACGCGTTACGAGCGTCAGCGCATTCTGCTCAAGACCGCGGATCTGCTCGTTGCCCGCAAGGAGGAGATCTCTGATCTGATCACGCTGGAGCTCGGGATCTCCAAGCAGGACTCGCTCTACGAGGTCGGCCGCGCCTTCGACGTGCTGACGCTCTCGGGCCAGATGTGCATTCATGACGACGGCGAGATCTTCTCCTGCGACCTCACACCACACGGCAAGGCGCGCAAGATCTTCACCACGCGCGAACCGCTCAACGCCATTTCGGCGATCACGCCGTTCAACCATCCGCTCAACATGGTGGCACACAAGGTCGCGCCGGCGGTTGCGACGAACAATTGCGTTGTGCTCAAGCCGACAGAACTGACGCCGATGACGGCGCTTATCTTCGCCGACATTCTCTATGAGGCCGGCCTGCCGCCGGAAATGCTCTCGGTCGTGACCGGCTGGCCCGCCGATATTGGCATGGAGATGATCACCAATCCGAACTTCGACCTCATCACCTTTACCGGCAGCGTTCCAGTCGGCAAGCTGATCGCGGCCCACGCCCACTACAAGCGGCAGATCCTGGAGCTCGGCGGCAACGACCCGCTGATCATCCTCAACGATCTGTCGGACGACGATCTCGCAAGAGCCGCGGATCTGGCCGTTGCCGGCGCGACGAAGAACTCCGGCCAGCGTTGCACCGCTGTGAAACGCATCCTCTGCCAGGAGAGCGTTGCCGACCGCTTCGTGCCGCTGGTGCTCGAGCGAGCGAAAAAGCTGAGGTTCGGCGATCCGATGGACCGGGCGACGGACCTTGGCACGGTCGTCCATGCCAAGGCGGCGGAAGTCTTCGAGCGGCGGGTGCACCGGGCAGCGGAAGAAGGGGCGGAGATCCTCTACGATCCCGGCCGTAAGGGCGCCCTCTTGCCGCCAATCGTTGTCGACCGCGTTAAGCATTCGAGCGAACTGGTGATGGAAGAAACCTTCGCGCCGATCATACCGATCGTGCGCGCGCCCGATGATGACGACGCGCTGATCGCGCTCTCGAACTCAACCGCCTTCGGCCTTTCTTCCGGCGTCTGCACCAATGACTTCCGGCGAATGCAGAAATACATCGCCGGGCTGAAGGTCGGCACGGTCAACATCTGGGAAGTGCCGGGTTACCGGATCGAGATGAGCCCCTTCGGCGGCATCAAGGATTCCGGCAACGGCTACAAGGAAGGCGTCATCGAGGCGATGAAGAGCTTTACCAACGTCAAGACATTCTCCTTGCCATGGTGATCTCAAGCGTTTCCCCCGCTGATTCACCCCTCTGGGAGCCGCCATGGCGGCTCCCTTTTTATTTGCTCCCGCAGCGTCGCGGGGCTCTGCGCGACGCGCAATCTTAGATCTGCTCCTTCATCCGGCAGATTGTGCGAAATCGTATCGAAACCTGCCGCCGCCTTGGTCAAGCGCGGTTTCCATGCCCAGTTCTGCGGCAGAACATCCATAGTTTTTTTCTTCTAATCGATAAGAATAATAAATTTTACTTACAGGAAACCGCTGCGCAGAATGTTTCCCGAAGCCGATCACAACAGGGCAACGACAAGATTGTCCGCCGCGCTTCCCCGGTTTTACCAGGACCTCAGAGGAGAACTTCAATCATGAACAGACGCATGCTCTTTGTGCTTGCCGGCGCCGTTTCCGCTGTGCTTCCTGCCATCGCTGCCGCTGAAACGCAGCTCACCGTCTACACCGCCGTCGAAGCCGTCGACCTCGACCGCTACAAGGCGACCTTCGAAAAGGCCCACCCGGACATCAAGATCAACTGGGTGCGCGATTCCACAGGCGTCATGACCGCCAAGCTGCTTGCAGAAAAGGACAATCCGCAGGCCGATGTCGTCTGGGGGCTCGCTGCAACCTCGCTGCTTCTCTTGAAGACCGAAGGCATGCTGGAACCTTACCAGCCCAAGGGCGTCGAGACGCTCGACCCGAAATTCGTCGACAAGGACACGCCGCCGAGCTGGGTCGGCATGGACGCCTATGTCGCGGCTCTTTGCTACAACACGGTCGAGGGCGAAAAGCTCGGCCTCAAGCCGCCGACGAGTTGGAAAGACCTGACGAACCCCGAATACAAGGGCCACGTGGTGATGCCGAACCCGGCATCCTCGGGCACCGGTTTCCTCGACGTCTCCGGCTGGATGCAGATGTGGGGCGAGGAGAAGGCCTGGGACTACATGGACAAGCTCCACGAGAACATCTCCGCCTACACCCATTCCGGCTCCAAGCCGTGCAAGATGGCAGGCGCCGGTGAAGCCGTCATCGGCGTGTCCTTCGAGTTTCCGGGCGCCAAGGCCAAGAGTGCCGGTGCACCGATCGACATCATCTTCCCCGCCGAGGGTTCGGGCTGGGAGGCCGAGGCAACCGCAATCATCGCTGGCACGGCAAACCTCGAAGCCGCAAAGACGCTCGTCGACTGGTCGGTCACCAAGGAAGCGAACGAAATGTACAATGCCGGCTATGCCGTCGTTGCCTATCCGGGCGTCGCCAAGCAGGTCGAGCACCTGCCCGACGACATCGCTTCCCGGATGATCGTCAACGACTTCGAGTGGGCCGCAAACAACCGCTCTGACATCCTCAAGGAATGGCAGAAGCGTTACGACGCCAAGTCTGAACCGAAGAGCTGAGCCTGATCGGCCGGGCGCAGCGCCTTCGCGCTGCGCCCCATCGCATTTCTCGGAAAGAAAATCCCTCAAGCCAGCGGAGCTTGCAGATGAGGCATGCCCTGTCGATCGAACCGACGCCCACCAGCCGTCAGCACTTCGCCGATGACGCGGCCGCGGAGCCGGCCCCCTACTTGCAGATCTCGGATCTCTGGAAGACCTATGGCGATTTCGTCGCGCTTCGCGACATTTCGCTGTCGATTGCCAGGGGCGAGTTCGTCTGTTTTCTCGGCCCGTCCGGCTGCGGCAAGACGACGTTGCTGCGAGCCATCGCCGGTCTCGACCTGCAGACGCAAGGCACCATCCTGCAAGACGGCCGCAATATCTCGACGCTGCCGGCTTCTAGCCGCGACTATGGCATCGTCTTCCAGTCTTATGCGCTCTTTCCCAATCTGACGATCGAGCAGAACATCGCCTTTGGCCTGGAAAACACCGGCCGATCGAAGGCGGGGGTCGCATCCCGGGTCGCCGAACTCTTGGAAACGGTCGGCCTTTCGGCGCACGGCAAGAAGTATCCGGCCCAGCTTTCCGGTGGCCAGCAACAGCGCATCGCGCTTGCCCGCGCCATCGCCATCTCGCCGGGGCTATTGTTGCTCGACGAGCCGCTGTCGGCACTCGACGCCAAGGTTCGCGTGCACCTTCGCCATGAGATCAAGGCGCTGCAGAGAAAGCTCGGTGTGACGACCATCATGGTGACGCACGACCAGGAGGAGGCCCTCGCCATGGCCGACCGGATCGTCGTCATGAACCACGGCGTCATCGAGCAGGTCGGCTCGCCGACCGAAATCTACCGTCATCCCGAAACGCTGTTCGTCGCCGACTTCATCGGCGAGACCAATCAGTTCGAAGCCCGGGTTCTTGGAGATGACGAAGTCGAGATCGGCCACTCCGCCTTTTGCTGTTCGACGGAGGATTTTTCCGCCGGCCATGCGGCAACGGCGGTCGTCCGCCCGGTCGACATCATTCCCCACGGAGCCGATGCCCATGCCGTCAACGCCAGCGACCGGCCGGCCACACCGCAGAACCTGATCGATGCCGAGGTGCGCGAGATGGAGTTCCTCGGCATGTTCTGGCGCACGCGCCTGACGGCCCCGCGTCTCGGCGAGCGCACGCTGGTTGCCGACTTCTCCGTCAACGCGGTGAGACGCCTCCGGATCGAAACCGGCGGCGCCATCCAGGTGGAGATCCCGCGCGAACGCCTGCTGCTCTATCCGAGGGGGGCTGGACGATGAACATGGTTCTGGAAGCACCCCACCTTCCCCTGATCGGCAAGCGGCTGCGCCAGGAATCCTCCAAAGACGACCGCATCAAGCTCGGCTTCATGGCGGTCATCGGGCTATATCTGGTCGTCGCGCTTGGCGCGCCGCTCTTCGTCATGCTGTCGAAGTCGCTGTCGACCTACCGGTTCGAGCTTTCGGCTTTCGAGTTCCAGGTGAGCGACGAGACGGGGGCGAACTGGGGGCCGGTCGTCACCGCCGAAGACCTGAACCGGGAACTCGGGGCGGTGACGGAAGCCGAGCTTTCCAGCAGTTCCGACGGACGGCTCGCGGCCACAAAATTATTCCCGGATTTCAAGTTCCGCAGCCCCGTTCACTACCGTATTCGCGGCACGAACGACGATGCCGCCTTCCTGGTCGGCTCCACCCTCGAAAAGGGGACTGAGTGGCGGGACTATGATTCCGGTACCTTCCGGCGCGTCGTGCTGCGACCCGCGCGCGCTCTGGGTTTTACGAACTTCACGACCTATTTCTCGACGCCGGCGCTTGCGCAGTCGATCTACAATTCCGTGCTGATGGCGGTGATCAGCACGGTGTTCACGATCTCGGTCGCCTTTGCGCTTGCCTACGGCCTGACGCGCAGCTGCATGCCGCTCAAAGGGCTTTTCCGCGGCATCCTGACGATCCCGATCCTGGTGCCGTCACTCTTGCCGGGCATTGCACTCGTCTATCTCTTCGGCAATCAGGGCATCTTCAGGGATTGGCTTTTTGGCTATTCGATCTACGGGCCGATCGGCATCGTCATCGGCTCTGTTTTCTTCACCCTGCCGCATGCCTTCCTGATCATCCTGACGGCGCTCTCGATTGCCGATGCTCGCCACTATGAGGCGGCCGCATCGCTCAAAGCCAGCAAATGGCGGACCTTCACGACCGTCACGGTGCCCGGCGCGCGCTTCGGCATCGTCTCTGCGGCCTTCGTCGTCTTCACGCTTGTCATCACCGATTTTGGCCTGCCCAAGGTGATCGGCGGACAATACGGCATGCTCGCCGTCGACATTTACAAGCAGGTGATCGGCCAGCAGAACTTCGAGATGGGCGCGGTCGTTTCCGTCATCCTGCTGGTGCCGGCGGTGCTTGCCTTTTACGTCGACCGGCACATGCAGAAGCGGCAGGTAGCGCTTCTGTCGGCGCGCGCCGTGCCCTATCAGCCGAAGCCCAATGCCCGCATGGACGGTCTGTGCTTCACCTTTGCCTGCTTCGTCAGCCTCTTCATCCTCGGCATGATCGCCATGTGCCAGATCGCAGCGGTTGTGAAGTTCTGGCCCTATGACCTGACGCTGACAGCCAAGAATTTTGCCTTCGACCTGATGGACGGTGGCGGCTGGGCCGCCTATGGCAACTCGATCCGGCTCGCGCTTTTGACGGCACTCTTCGGTTCGATCGTCGTCTTTGCCGGCGCCTACATGGTGGAGAAGGCCGATGGCTTCCGCTTCGGCCGTGGCCTCTTTCACTTCCTGGCGATGATGCCGATGGCGGTGCCCGGCATGGTGCTCGGCCTTGCCTATATCTTCTTCTTCAACAACCCGGCCAATCCGCTGCACCCGATCTACGGCACGATGACGATCCTCGTCGTCTCGACCGTGACGCACTTTTATACCGTCGCGCACCTGACCGCGCTGACGGCGCTGAAGCAGATGGACCCGGAGTTCGAATCCGTCGCCGCGTCGCTGAAACAGCCCTTCCACCGGCTGTTCTTTCGGGTCACGGTGCCGGTCTGCCTGCCGGCGATCCTCAACATCGCTATCTATCTCTTCGTCAATGCGATGACGACCGTCTCGGCGGTGGTGTTTCTCTACTCGACCGACACCAAGCTCGCGTCAGTCGCCGTGCTAAACATGGACGACGCCGGCGATATAGCGCCGGCCGCGGCCATGGGCATGATGATCTTTTACACTAATGTTGCGGCCAAACTTGTCCACGCGCTGATCGCGCGCGGTCTGCTCGCGCGCACCCAGGCTTGGCGCTAACCCGCAACCAGCCCTTCGCAAAGCGCCGCCGTCCTTCGTTCTGAAGGACGGCGGCGCTTTTGTCCGCGTCACTCTACGCCACCTGGAGCTCCGCCATCACCACTTTGCGGTCGTTTCCTGCGCGCAGGCGCTCCATCTCGTTGAGACGCGAACGCTGCGGCGTAAGGCCGTAGCGTTCGCGGTAGGTGCGGGAAAAGTGCGAGGCGGTGGAAAAGCCGCAGGCGACCGCGATTTCGATGACCTGAAGCGACGAGGTTATGAGCAGCAGGTGAGCGCGCTCGAGCCTGAGGTCGAGATAGTAGCGCGCCGGCGTGCGCCCCATTTCTCTTCGAAACAGGCGCTCGATCTGGCGCCGGGAAAGTCCGGTCGAGGGCCACATGTCGGCGAGCTTCAATGGCTCGGCAAGATTTGCCTCCATCTTTTCGATGACACGGATCAATAGAGGGTTGTCGATGCCGAGACGTGCCTGCAACGGTAATCGCTGGCGCTCGCCGGTCTCACGCAGCCGCTCGCAGAGTGCCGCCTCGCAGATACGGGTGGCCACGTCCCGACCAAGGTCCTCTTCGATGATGTGCAGGAACATGTCGAAGGGCGCGTTGCCGCCGGCGCAGGTATAGATCCCGCCGTCGATCTCAAAGGCGGTCTGGCGCGGGTCCGCGATGAAGAACCGCTCGGAGAAGTCTGGAAAGTGTTCCCAGTGAACGGCGCAGCGACGCTCATCGAGCAGCCCCGCGCGCGCTAGGCAGTAGACGCCGCCGCCAAGCCCGGCGAGGCGCGCGTTGCTGCGAGCGCCTGATCGCAGCCAGGCCTCCAGGGCCCTGTCGGCCGATGGCTTCTTGCGGCCGCCACAGATGACGATGAAGCCCGGATCTGCATCGCGGCCAAACCGGTTGCGTTCGGCCGAGAGCGGCGCCGCTACCGGAATGCCCGTGCCGCAGGATGAAACGGCGGGTGCGCCATCCGCCGCTACAAGGTGCCACCCGTATACCGGGCGGCCGGCCACGTCATTGGCGAGGCGTAGCGCTTCGATCGCCGCGGAGAAGCCATGGAGGGTAAATCCATCGAGCAGGTAGAAGGTGAAGTGGCGAGCCTGCGTACATGGCTGTTGCATTGTCTCTTCCTGAGGGCGTCGAAGTGGTGCGCGGAAAGAATAGTTACATTATGCAACATATTGGACCGTTGCCAATCCCGTTAAAACGAGGATCCGAAGAAATCCGCTCGAAATCCGTGCGGGTGAGGGGCCACTACGCGTGCGCTGCGGCGTGGACAGCCGTTGCAGCTTGTCAAATGGACAAAAATGGACACAGATAGTCACATGTCAGAACAACAAAACGCCCGCGCTCTTGCTCCACGCCGTCACGGCGAGATCCTCAGGCGGCTTGCAGCCGACGGTACCGTTGGTATCACCGAGCTTGCGGATTTCTTCGATGTTTCGCGTCAGACCATCAGGCGCGATCTGAAGCTTCTTGCCGATCGCGGCCAGCTCGATCTTGTCCATGGCGGCGCCACCCTGTTCGAGCCGACGGAAGCGGCCTTCGTCGAGCGGCGGGAGGAGAATGCCGGGCCAAAAGCGCTGATCGGTCGTGCAGCAGCAGGTCTCGTGCGCGACGGCATGGTGCTCTTCCTTGATTCCGGCACGACGACGCTTGCTGTGGCCCATGCCCTGACTGGGCGAAAAAACTTAACGATTTGCACGACTTCGCTATCGATCGCCTTGCTGATGTGCCGACAGCCCCAGGTGCGCGTTCATATGCTCGGCGGCGAGATCGATCCGGATGAAGAAGCGGCCATCGGTATCGATGCGCTCGAGGCGATCAGCCATTTCCGCGTCGACGTCGCGTTCTTAGGCGGCGGGGGCCTGTCGCCCGATGGAGAGGTGACCGACTTTACCCGCAGCGGCGCCGAGCAGCGCTCGCGCATGGTGGCAACGGCGGCCAAAGCCTATTTCGTACTCGACAGTTCCAAGTTCGGACGGCTGACGCCGCTTCGCATTCCCCGCTTCGAAGCCGCCGCCGGAGTGATTGTTGATCGACATCCGCCGGAGGCGATCCGCGAGGCGCTCGAGCGCAAAGGTCCAGCCCTGGTCGTTGCAGAACAACAAATGTAATCTTTTGTAACTTTTTGTCTTGTTCTTTGTCCGCGTTTTGTTACCGTGCGGCCTTCCATGGGTTCGGGAGGTCGTTTCATGGCGCAGGAATTTCCAACACAGGCACAGGTCGTCATCGTCGGCGGCGGTATTATAGGTTGCTCGGTCGCCTATCACTTAACCAAGCTCGGCTGGAACGACGTCGTTTTGCTGGAGCAGGGGCAGTTAAGCGGCGGCACCACCTGGCATGCGGCCGGTCTCGTCGGTCAGTTGCGTAGCCACGCCAACATGACGGGCCTCATCAAATATTCGACCAAGCTCTATAGCGAGCTTGAGTCCGAGACCGGCCTTGCCACGGGCTGGAAGAATTGCGGCTCGCTCTCGGTTGCCCGCACGCAAGACCGCATGACCGTGTTGAAGCGCACGGCGGCCTCTGCTCGCGCCCAAGGCGTCGCGATCGAGGTGATCTCGCCGAAGCAAGCGCAGGAGCTCTGGCCGGTCATGGCGATCGACGATCTCGTCGGCGCCGTCTGGCTGCCGGGCGACGGCAAGGCCAATCCAACAGACCTCACGCAGTCGCTCGCCAAAGGCGCCCGCAATCGCGGCGCCCGCGTGATCGAGCGCGTCCGGGTCACAGGCATTTCGACCAAAAACGGCGTCGTCACCGGCGTCGAAACCGATCGGGGGGCCATTGCCGCAGAGATCGTCGTCAACTGTGCCGGTCAATGGGCACGCAAGGTCGGCCAGATGTGCGGCGTCACCGTGCCGCTGCACTCGGCCGAGCACATGTATATCGTCACCGGCCGCATCGAGGGCGTACATCCTGACCTGCCGGTCATGCGCGATCCGGACGGCTACATCTATTTCAAGGAGGAAGTCGGCGGGCTCGTCATGGGTGGCTTCGAGCCGGAAGCCAAGCCCTGGGGCATGGCAGGCATTCCCGACGATTTCGAGTTCGCCCTCTTACCTGACGATTGGGATCAGTTCGAAATCCTGATGCACAATGCGCTGCAGCGCGTGCCGCAGCTTGAAACATCCGAGGTGAAGAAGTTTTACAACGGCCCGGAGAGTTTTACCCCGGACAACAATTTCATTCTCGGCGAGGCGCCCGAACTGAAGAACTTCTTTGTCGGCGCAGGCTTCAACTCCATGGGGATTGCCAGCGCCGGCGGGGCAGGTCGAGCCCTTGCCGAGTGGATCGTAAACCGCGCGCCGACCATGGATCTTTGGCCGGTCGATATCCGTCGCTTCGCGGGCTTCAACAACAATCCGCGCTGGCTTCACGATCGCGTCAAGGAAACGCTCGGTCTGCACTATGCGATGCCTTGGCCGAACCGGGAGCTGGATACGGCACGCCCCTTCCGCCGTTCGCCTCTCTACGATCGGCTTGCCGCCAAGGGCGCGTGCTTCGGTTCGAAAATGGGATGGGAACGGGCCAATTGGTTTGCTGCGGAAGGCGAGCGCCCCGTCACCGAGTATTCCTTCGGTCGGCAGAACTGGCATGAAGCGGTCAAGCGCGAGATGAAGGCAACGCGCGAGGCCGCCGGCATTTTCGACCAGACCTCCTTCGCCAAGCTGCTTGTGCAGGGGCGGGATGCGGCAGCAGCGCTTAACCGCATCTGCGCTGCCGACATCGACGGCGAGATCGGCCGTTCTGTCTATACCGGACTCTTGAACGCGCGGGGCGGCTACGAGAGCGACCTGACCGTCATGCGACTTGCGGCCGATCGCTTCATGCTGATCACAGGTTCGGCCCAAGCGGTGCATGATGCGGACTGGATCCGCAAGAACCTTGCCGCGGACGCCCACGTGACTTTGACCGACGTGACGTCGTCCTATGCAGTCCTGGCGCTGATGGGACCGAAATCGCGCGACATCCTCTCGAAGCTTACCTCGGCGGATATCTCGAACGAGGGCTTTCCCTTCGCGACTATCCGCGAGATCGATATCGGTTACGCCACGGCCTTTGCCAACCGCATGACCTATGTCGGCGAACTCGGCTGGGAACTGATCGTGCCGACAGAATTCGCTGTCGGTGTTTACGAGGCGCTGCACGAGGTCGGTCGCGCCTTCGGCCTGACGGATTGCGGCTACTATGCGCTTGAGGCTTTGCGGCTGGAGAAGGGCTACCGCGCCTGGAGCCGGGAACTGACGCCCGACATCAACCCCTACGAGGCTGGTCTTGGCTTTGCGGTTGCTCTGGGAAAACCCGGCGGCTTTGTCGGCCACGATGCGCTCGTGGCCGCAAAGACCAAGGGCCTGCCCTCGCGCCGCATCGTTCAGTTTACCCTGGACGATCCCTTGCCCATGCTTTGGGGCGGCGAACTGATCCTGCGTGCGGGAAAACCGGTCGGCGAGGTCCGCTCCGCCGCCTACGGTCACACGCTTGGGCGTTCGGTCGCACTCGGCCTGCTTGAAAACCCTGAAGGCGTGGACAAAACGTTCCTCGAGGGGGAGCGCTTCGAGATCGATCTTGCAGGCATTCGCTATGCCGCGACGGTGCATCTGGCACCGGCATATGATCCGCGTGCGCTGAGGGTCAAGATTTAGATCATCTTTTCGCGATGCGACGAATTGCGCGTGTTGATCTTCCCGCGAGCCCGTCTAGGCGGGCTCGCGTTCCAGCAAGAGCTTTGCCGTTTGCCAGAGGTCCTCGACCCTGCGGCTGCGCGTCGCGGCGTGACGGTAAAGCCGAATTTCGAGGTCGAGATTCCAGCCCTTATCCGTAGAGGCGGGTACGAGGCCACCGGCATCGATCGCGTCACGGGCAAGGCTTTCGGGCAACCAGCAGACGCCGGCACCCGACATCGCCATGTTCATCAGCCCGGCACTGATCGTGTTTTCATGCGTCGTGCGGCGCCGGAAGGGCGGGCGCCGCAGCATGAGACGCGAAAGGGCGACCCCGAAGAACGAATTGAACCCGTAGCTCAGATAGGGAATAGCGAGCCGCGGCTGCGCCACAGCCCGGTCGAGAATATTCAGCCCCGGTAGCGTACCATCGGGGATAGAGACGTTTGCGGCGGCGAGCGGGATCAGCCGATCATGGGCGATCGTCAGCGACGAGAATTGTGCGCGGTCGAGATGGAATGGCACCTCCGAATGCGCATAAGTCAGGAAGAAATCCGCCTCGTCACCGATGAGGGCGTCAAGATTGGCCTCGATGCCGCCGCGGTCGGGCATCAGCGAGGTGCTGAAAGCGCCACCTGCGTTTTCGAGCAGTTTGAGCCAGCCAGGGAAGATCGTTACCGTCAGCGTATGGAGCGCGGCAAAGCGGATGAGGCCTTCTTCGTGAGACGGGCGTAGCGATTCGCGCGCTGCATAGAAGGTTCGGATTGCCTCCTGCGCTATGGGCAGGAAATTGCGACCTGCCGGCGTCAGTTCCGCCGGCATGGTGGCGCGGTTGATCAGCGTTGCCCCGAGCCAACGCTCCAACTGTTTGATGCGGCGGCTGAACGCCGGCTGAGTCACGTTGCGCAACTCGGCAGCGCGCGAAAAACTCCACGTGTCGGCGAGGGTCACGAAGTCCTCCAGCCACTTGATCTCCATGCCCAGATCTCCCCTGCGTTGCAGCTGAGGGGATCATAAGTCGTTGGAAAGAAATCGCTATGCCGATATTGCATCAGCCTTTGCTAAAAGCGAATTAGCCAAACCCCGACAAACCTTCCACGTTGCGCCCAAGGCAAACAGTTCTGATTTCGAGGCAGCGAGGAGGCTCACGAAATCAGGCTGATAACAAAAGGGGGATTGTTAATGGCCTTCCAGCTTCACGCTGATCTTATTCTGCACAACGGCCGAATCTGGCGAGGCAGGGAGGAGGGGATCAGCGAGGCCGTTGCCATTTGGCAGGGCAAGGTTCTGGCCACCGGCAGCGATGCCGAGATGGCGAGCCTCAAGGGGCCCCATACCAAGGTGATCGATCTCGAAGGCCGTTTTGCCAGCCCCGGTCTTATCGACAATCACCTTCACCTGATCTCCACCGGCATCACCATGGGCTGGGTCGACGCGACCCCTGCCGCTGCGCCGACGCTTGCCGCCCTTATGGAGAAACTTGCCGAACGCGCGGCCGTCACGCCGAAGGGCGCATGGGTGCGGGCACGGGGCTATGACCAGGTCAAGCTCGATGTCGGCCGGCATCCGACCCGCGAGGAACTCGACCGCGCCGTACCGGATCATCCCGTGCTGCTGACGCGCGCCTGCGGCCATGTGGCCATCGCGAATTCGCTGGCGCTGAGCCTGGCGGATGTCACCGAGGCGACGCCGGTGCCGGACGGCGGCGTAATCGGCACCACGGACGGGCGCCTCAACGGGTTCCTGGCGGAAAACGCGCAGAACCTCATCAAGACGGCTATTCCCGAGGTGACGACGGAGGAGTTGATCGACGGCATCGAGCGGGCAGGGCGCTATCTTCTGTCGCTCGGCATTACGAGCTGCATGGATGCGGCGGTCGGCCAACTTGCCGGCTTTGCGGAAATCCAGGCTTATGAGATGGCCAAGCTTTCCGGCCGCCTGCCGGTGCGCGTCTGGCTGACACTGCTCGGCGATCCCGGCGTCTCGATCGTAGAGGATTCCTGGCGTGCCGGGCTCATTTCCGGTGCGGGCGACGACATGTTGCGCGTCGGGGCCGTGAAGATCTTCCTCGACGGCTCGGCCGGCGGGCGCACCGCATGGATGTCGAAGCCCTATCTTGGTGAGCCCGACAATATCGGCGTACAGATGCTGCCGGATGCCGACGTCGAGGCGATCGTCAAATCCTGCCACGACCGGGGCTATCAGATGGCTTGCCACGCCATCGGCGACGGTGCGATCGAGCAGCTGATCACGGCCTACGAAAAGGCGCTGGCCGGTAATCCCGATCCGGATCGGCGCCATCGCATCGAGCATTGCGGCTTCTCGAGCCCGGAGCAAGATCGGCGCATGAAGGCGGCAGGCATCCTGCCGGCGCCGCAGATGGCCTTCATCCACGATTTCGGCGACAGCTACGTTTCCGTGCTTGGTGAGGAACGGGGCAAGGCCTCCTACCAGATCGGCACCTGGATGCGCATGGGTCTCAAGCCCTCGACCGGCTCGGATTCGCCCGTCTGCTCGCCCGATCCCTTCCCGAACCTTCACGCCATGATCACGCGCAAGACCGGCAAGGGTACCGTGATGGTGGAGGCGGAAAAGCTGAGCCGCGAGGAAGCGTTGCAGGCCTACACGGAATACGGCGCCTATTCTCAGAAGGCCGAAGACGTGAAGGGCAGGCTTGTGCCGGGACAATGGGCCGACATCGCCGTCTTCGACAACGACCTCTTGGAGGCACCGGCCGATACCATTCTCTCAGGCACACGCTGCCTGATGACCCTGCTTGCAGGCCGCGTCGTGCACGACGCACGCTGACGACCTGAAAGACCAATCAACACAAAGCCGAAAACGGCACGAGAGGGAAAACAGCATGCTGAAAAGATTGACATTGGCCGCTATGCTCGGCCTCGGGGTGGCAACCGGAGCGCTGGCTGCCGGCGAACGCCACGGCGGAACGCTCGTCTTTACCGCACCCTATGGCTCGAGCTTCGCCACGCTCGACGTTCAGGCAAGCCCGAACACCCAGGAGGAATTCATCACCCAGGCGATCCACCGCGCGCTCTACAGCTGGGATTCGATCCAGAACAAGCCGGTCCTGGAACTCGCTAGCTCGGAAGAGGTGTCCGAGGATGGTACGGTGCACACCTATCGCCTGCGCGAAAATGCCGTCTTCCACAACGGCAAGCCACTGACGGCCGACGACATCATCTACAGCTACAAGCGCATCGCCAACCCGAAGAACGCCTTCCCGGGCGCAAGCTACATTGCCGTCATCAAGGGTGCGGATGCGTTCATCGCCGGCAAGGCTGAGGAGATTTCCGGTCTCAAGAAAATCGACGACCACACGCTGGAGATCACCTATACCGGACCGATCAACCCCGGCTTCCCGCTGATGCAGAACACGACGGTGATTTATCCGTCTGATGTCAAGGATGAATCGAGCTTCGCCAAGACCCCCGTTGGCCTCGGCGCCTTCGTCTTCAAGGAGCACGTGCCGGGATCGCAGGTCGTTGTCGAAAAGTTCGACAAGTACTACGAAGAGGGCAAGCCCTATCTCGACCGCATCAACATCGTGCTGATGGCCGAGGACGCCGCGCGCGACGTCGCGTTCCGAAACAAGGAAATCGATGTCTCGATCCTTGGCCCGACCCAATACCAGGCCTATCAGGGTGAAGACGCCTTGAAGGATCACCTGCTCGAAGTTGCCGAGGTCTATACGCGCAACATCGGCTTCAACCCGGCCTTCGAACCCTTCAAGGACAAGCGGGTCCGCCAGGCGATCAACCATGCGATCAATGCGCCGCTGATCATTGAACGGCTCGTCAAGAACAAGGCCTACCCCGCCTCCGGCTGGCTGCCGCTGTCTTCGCCGGCCTTCGACAAGGACAAGGTGCCCTACGCCTTCGATCCAGAGAAAGCGAAAGCACTCCTGGCGGAAGCAGGCTATGCCGATGGCTTCGAGTTCGAAGTCACGGCGAGCCCGAACGAAAGCTGGGGCGTGCCGATCGTTGAAGCCATCCTGCCGATGCTGAAGAAGGTCGGCGTCACCGTGAAGCCGAAGCCGGTCGAAAGCTCGGCGCTTGGCGATGCCGTGACGTCGAACAACTTCCAGGCCTTCATCTGGTCGAACCTGTCCGGTCCCGACCCGCTCAATGCACTGCGTTGCTTCTATTCCAAGACGGCGCAGTCCGCCTGCAACTACGCGAGCTATGCGAGCCCGGATTTCGACAAACTCTATGAGGCGGCCCAGCAGGAACGCGACCCTGCCAAGCAGAGCAATCTGCTGCGCCAGGCCAACAACATCGTGCAGGACGATGCGCCGGTCTGGTTCTTCAACTACAACAAGGCGGTCATGGCCTACCAGCCCTGGATCCACGGCCTTGTCCCGAACGCCACGGAACTGGCGGTCCAGCCCTATGACGAGATCTGGATCGACGACACGGCGCCGGACGCACGCAAGTAAGCCCTGAGAGGTTCGGGGCGGTTTCGGCCGCCCCACACATCAGTTGTCCCACCCATCCGGGTGGCCAAAATGGAACCGCTCATGCTTCGTTTTACCCTGCGCCGCATTCTGCAGGTCGTCCCGACGATCGTCGTGGTGGCGCTGCTGATCTTCGTTATCTTCTCCGTCGTCCCCGGTACCTTCGCGGCCAGCCTCTTTGCCGACGGAAAGCGTGCCGCCGATCCGCAAATGATCGCTCGCCTCAATGAGGAGTTCGGTCTGAACAAGCCGCTGATGGAGCGCTTCGTGACCTATGTTACGGATCTCGCCCAGTTCGATCTCGGCACCAGTTTCCGCACCCGCCAGCCGGTCATTGACCTCATCAACGACCGCATGGGCGCCTCGCTTCAGCTGGCCGTCGCCGCCATGGTCTTCGCCATCGTTGTCGGCGTGCCGCTCGGCTTTCTTGCAGCACTCAGGCCCGGTTCGATCCTCGATACGGTGACGATGATCGGGGCGGTTTCGGGCCTCTCCATGCCGCAATTCTGGCTCGGCCTTCTGATGATGTATCTCTTCGCCCTGCAACTGAACTGGCTGCCCAGTTTCGGTTACGGCGACGGCTCGTTTCGAAACCTCATCCTGCCGGCCGTGACCCTCGGCGTCACGCCGCTCGCGCTGCTGGCGCGCACCACCCGGGCCGGCGTGCTCGACGTTTTGAACGCCGACTTCATTCGCACCGCCCATTCCAAAGGCATGAGCGAGGCGAAGGTGGTGCGCTGGCACGTGGCGCGCAATGCGCTGGTGCTGATCGTCACCACGGTCGGCCTGCAGTTCGGCTCGCTGATCGGCCAGGCCGTCGTCATCGAAAAGCTGTTCGCCTGGCCGGGCATCGGCTCGCTGCTGGTCGATAGTGTGGCGATCCGCGACATTCCCGTGGTGCAGGGCACGATCCTCGTCATCGTGCTGTGGTTCCTGATCATCAACACCGCCGTCGATCTGGTCTATGCCGCGATCGATCCGCGCATCAAGCAGGAGTGACGACCGTGCGCCTCGGCTTCAACTTCTGGCTCGGTGCGACGCTGACTGCGCTCGTCATCTTCGCCGGTGTCCTTGCCCATTGGATCGCGCCCTTTGACCCCGTGCTCGATGCCGACTTGATGAACTCCGAACTGCCGCCGGACGCCACCTTCTGGTTCGGCACGGACGGGCAGGGACGGGACGTCTATACCCGCATTCTTTACGGCGCGCAGATCTCGCTGACTGTTGGCATCGTGTCGCAGGTGATCAACTCGATCATCGGCGTCACGCTCGGCATGACGGCCGGCTTTTGGGGCGGCTGGTGGGACGATCTGGTCAACGGCCTGACCAACGTCATGCTCGCCATCCCCTCGTTGATCTTCGCGCTTGCCGTCATGGCGGTGCTTGGCCCCGGCCTGCCGTCGCTCTTGATCGCGCTTGGCCTCACCAACTGGAGCTGGACCTGCCGCATCGCTCGCTCCTCGACTCTCTCCTTGAAATCGCAAGGCTACGTGCAGGCGGCCCAGACGCTGGGCTATGGCGACCTGCGCATCATGTTCACGCAGATTCTGCCGAACATGATGGGGCCGATCCTCGTCATGGCAACGCTCGGCATGGGGTCGGCGGTGCTGTCTGAAGCGGCGCTCTCCTTCCTCGGCCTCGGCATCCAGCCGCCATTCCCGAGCTGGGGTTCGATGTTGACCGATGCACGCCAGCTGATCCAGCTCGCCCCCTGGGCGGCGCTCTTCCCTGGCCTTGCCATCTTCCTTTCGGTGCTTGGCTTCAACCTTCTCGGCGATGGTCTGCGTGACAGCCTCGATCCGCATATGAGGACGCGCAAGCCATGACCGCGCCGCTTCTCGACATCAAGAACCTGCAGCTTGGCGTTTCGCTCGGCCGTTCCAGCTACCATCCACTGCTCAAGGGCGTCTCGTTCCAGATCATGCCCGGCGAGGCCTATGGCCTCGTCGGCGAATCCGGGTCCGGAAAATCGGTCACATCGCTTGCCGTCATGGGCCTTTTGAAACGGCCGCTTGCCGTTACCAGTGGCGAGATATTGTTCAAGGGGCAGAACCTGCTGGCGTTGCCGAAACGCGAGATGCGGCGCCTGCGCGGCAATCGCATCGCCATGATCTTCCAGGAGCCGATGACGGCGCTGAACCCGCTTTCAACGGTCGGGCGACAGATCGCCGAGATGTTCGTGCTACATCAGGGAAAAAGCTGGGCGGAAGCCGAAAAGCTCGCCGTCGAAGCGCTCGGGAATGTCCGCGTGCCCAACCCTGATCGCCGTGCCAGGAACTATCCGCACCAGATGTCCGGCGGGCTGCGCCAGCGGGTGATGATCGCGATGGCGCTTGCCTGCAGCCCGGACCTGTTGATCGCCGATGAGCCGACGACGGCACTCGACGTAACCGTGCAGGCCGAGGTGCTGCGCCTCATCAAGGAACTCTGCGCGGCGCGCGGGACGGCCGTCCTCTTCATCAGCCACGACCTTGGCGTCATCGCCAGCATCTGCCAGCGCGTCGGCGTCATGTATTCGGGCTGCATGGTCGAGGAGAACGAGACACGGGCGCTGTTTGACAGCCCCCGCCACGAATACACCCGCGGCCTGCTCGGCGCCCTGCCGCGCCTTGGCAGCCGCAGCGAACATGGGCGGCAGCGGCTCGTCGACATCGACAGCATCATCGCCGACCGCTCGAAGCTGACGGAAAGCCGCTTCATCGCGCCACGCGAACGGGAAGGGAGCCAGCCATGACCGCGCCGCTGCTTCAGGTGGACGATCTCCATGTCCGTTTCCCCATTTCCGGCGGCGGCCTGCTCGGCAAAGGACGGCGTGTGCTTCACGCCGTCAACGGCATCAGCTTCGAGCTTGCCAAGGGCGAGTGCCTGTCGATCGTCGGCGAGTCGGGTTGCGGGAAATCGACGACGGCGCTTTCCATTCTCGGCCTGCAGGAACCGACCGAGGGCATGATCCGCTATCGCGGTCAGCCGCTCGCGGGGCCCGGCGCGCCGCACCGGATGGACCGGGCGAAAGCGGTGCAGATGGTGTTCCAGGATCCTTATGCATCGCTCAACCCCCGCCAGTCCGTGCGCACCTCGCTCGCAGCACCGCTGCGGCTGCACGGCATTACCGCTGCCTCGGAAATCGAAGGCCGCATCGAGGCGATGCTCAAGAATGTCGGCCTGACGCCCGAACAGGCCGAACGCTATCCGCACGAGTTCTCCGGCGGTCAGCGCCAGCGTATCGGCATCGCCCGCGCGCTGATCCTCGAGCCTGAGATCGTCGTGCTCGACGAGCCGGTCTCGGCCCTCGACGTGTCGATCCGCGCGCAGATCATCAATCTCCTGCTCGACCTTCAGGAAAAACTCGGCCTCTCCTATCTGATGATCAGCCACGATCTGAGCGTGGTGGAACACATGAGCGACCGGGTGCTGGTGATGTATTTCGGCGAAGTCGTGGAAGAGGGCGGCTGGCGCGAGATTTTCGAAGCCCCCACCCATCCCTACACGCGCCGCCTGATCGCCGCCATTCCCGATCCGGGTGCGGCGCTGAACCCGGCGGAAAGGCAGGCGAGCGACGCCACCGTGCCGCAACTTGCCGGCCGCAGCTTCGTTTCCGATGGCAGCACCGCGCCGGATGTTTTTACCGCGCCTGTTCGATCCGAACTGATCGAGATCGGCGGGAACCATAGGGTTCGGATGGCTTTGGCCTAACCGATGGAATGCGCTGAGCGAAGCCCCGTTCCGCCCCGCGGCAAAGATAAGCTAGGTTGCTCAACGTCCGAACTTGGAATCATTGAAATCTAGGATGAACCCGATGAAACGCATGCCGAAGATCGCCGTGATCATGGATGAAAACACCAGTGCGGGCGGTGGACGCTATGACGTCTCGCGAAATTACTTTTCCGCCCTGCGCCGCGCCGGCGCCTTTGCCTTCGGCATCCCCTATGTTCCCGATCTCGTCGACCAGGTCGTCGAAGAGTTTGATGGGTTCTTAAGCGTCGGCGGCCGCATCAACTTCCCGAAAAGCTGGTATGTCGAAGGAGACCAATCGCAGTATCCGCCCTCGGATCGGCTAGCCGTCGACATGGCATTGATGGAAAGTTTCCTTGCGCGCGACAAGCCTGTGCTCGGCATCTGCAACGGCATGCAGATGCTCGGCTGCCTCAACGCTTGCCGGATGGTTTCCGATGTCCATTCGTCGTGGCCCGACGCGCTCAATCACGACCAGGCCAATTTCTCGCATGACGTCAGCGTTGTCCCCGGCACCAGAATGGCCGACATCCTCGGCATCGAAACATTCACCGTGAACACGTTTCACCGCGAGGCGATCGTGGAGGTATCGGGCGCGGTGACCGTTACGGCCCGAGCCCCGGATGGTGTCGTTGAAGCGATCGAGATCGGCTCGCAGACCTTTGCCATGGGCCTTCAATGGCACCCCGAAATGCTGGATGCCGACAGCCATCCGGGCGCTCGCGTCTTCGACGCCTTCGTCGAGGCGTCAAGCCGACACCTTCGATAACCTGTTCCAAGGCCCTGCTGCGTTCTGTCGGAAGCACATTCTGCCCTCTCCCGATTGACGTTGGCGGCTCCAGCAAATAGGGCCAAGCCGACAAGCGTGCCAAACGCCAGCAAGACAGCAACAGGAGTGTATAGTGAGCGAACCGACCGTAGCAGAGGCAACAGATCGCATTTACGCATCGCTGCAGGCAGACAATGCCGACATCGATCTTCATATCGCGACCCTCAAGGCAGCATTGATGCGGGCAGGTTTGAAAGAGGCCGTATTCGACCCGACCAGGCTCGTGCAAAACAACCGTTCCGGACGGAAGCTGATGCAGGCGTACTTTCGGCAGCGCGGCGTAACGGTGAAATTCTCGGCCTAACAAGGTCGTTCAATGATGCCAGAAAGGCCGCAGTCGGGTGGCCGAATGGGTGCCTGCCTGGTCGGACTGCGGTGGCTCACCAGGCTGAGCGATCCCGGTTTCCGCTCGTCGGCTGGCTGCCAAGGTGAACCTCTCGGCGCGCGACCCTTTCAACCGGTCAGGTCGCGCGCAAATGGGCTCTGGCCGCCTTTCGAAGCGGCAGTCCGGTAAGCTCACCAAGTTCGTGCTTCAATTCCGCGCTTTGGCGATGGCGTCCTTCAGTCCTTTTTCATCCAGAACGCCGGGAATGATCGCCGAACCGATGACGAAGGATGGCGTGCCGGCGAAATTGAAGGCGAGTGCCTGACTGTAGTTGCGGTCGAGCAGCCCGGAAATCTTGGCATTGTGCGTGTTCACGGCTGCGGTCAGCTCCTTCATCGAAAGACCCGCCCCGGTCAGCGCCTTCTCGATGTCGTCCTGCGACAGCCTCGCCTTGGTTTTCATCAGCGCCTCCATCGCCGGCTGGTATTTGCCGATCTGGGCGGCTCCAAGCACTGCCTGTGCGGCGAAGACGGAGGCTTCGCCCAAGATCGGCCAGTCCTTCAGCACGAGCCGCACGTTGCCGTCGGCCTTGACCACCTTCTCGACCGTCGGATGCACTTTCTTGCAGTAAGGGCACTGATAGTCGAAGAACTCGACGATGGTGACATCGCCCTTCGGATTGCCAAGGACGGGCGCGTCCTTGTCGAAAAACACCTCCTCCTTGGTCAATTGCTGGGCGAAGGATGATCGGCCTCCGACAAGCACGGCGGCGGCGGTCGCGACCGTGGCCGTCAGAACGGTTCTGCGGGTGAACATCAGATTTCTCCTTGTGCGAATGGATTGGGGCCGAGAGCGACGGCGCGTGCGGCGATTTCGAGGATCATGCCGCGCAGGCAAACGACGAAAGTCGGAAAGGCCGGGGCTGTCATTCTGCCTGCTTCCTGTCCTCAGATGCAAAGGCGGCGAGCCGTTCGGCGATTGCCTCGCGGGAGATTTCGCCGAGATGGGTGGCGGCGAGCGTACCGTCCGGGTTGATGAAAAGTGTGGCAGGAAGGCCGATCGCGCCGTAGTGCCGGGATAGGCCCGAGAAAGGGTCGAGAAGGATGGTTTCCAGGTCGACGCCTGTTTGGCGCAGATAGGATTCTATCGCCGCGCGGCTTTCGCCCTGGTTGGCGAAGAGAAAGTCGACCTCAGGATTCCTTTCGGTCATCTCCGCCATCATCGGCATTTCCCGCCGGCAGGGCGGACACCAGCTTGCCCAGAGATTGAGAACCGCCGGGCGGCCCTTGCGCTCGGCGATGGCGAGGCTCTCGTTACGTGCGAGAACGGCATAGGACGTTTCCGGGGCACGGGGTGCAGCGCCGCTATCGGTGAGGGTTGTGGCGACGACCCAGACGAAGAGGCCGGCCGCAAGCGGCAGGATCGCCCAAGGAGCGGCTTTCGGTGCGTTTCGCCAGAGCATCACTGCGGCGAGGAAAACACCGAGGAATCCGCCCGTCGGGGAAAAGCCGCCCTGCCAGATGGCGAGAACTCGCAACGGCTCCTGCAGGAAGCTCTCGGCATGGATGAGCACATGCCCGGCGCGCGCGCCGACAACGCCGAAAAGTGTGGCAGCCGTCGTAAAGGTGCCAAGCCGGTTGTGGATGCGGGCGGCAAGGAGCGAGCCGACAAGCATGAAGACGATCAACCCGGCGATGACCGAAAAGCGATCGGCGGAAAAAGCGAAGGGACCTATTGCGACGGCGTTCATTGCGCGCTGCCCTTGGCCATCCGTGCCGCCTCCGCAAGCGAGCCGGCCGTGATTTCTCCGACGAGGCGCGTACCGGGGGCCTCCTCTTTGCTGCGGTTGAAGAAGATCATAGTCGGCGGGCCAACGACGGCAAGTGATCGCATCAGTGCGCCATTCTCCGCATCGAGGGTGCTGACGTCGAGGCTGACCAAGCGGATCCCGTCAAGGCTCGCCGCGACATCAGGCTTTGTCAGAACGGACCGCTCGATCGTGCGGCAGGTGACGCACCAGCCAGCGGTGACATAGACGAGGGTGGGTTGCCTCCCGGAGGCTGCGGTGTCGAGAAGGCGGGAGAGTGCGCCGGCCGAGCCGACCTTGGTAAAATCCGACTTCTGGATGGCGGCTGTTTGGTCAACACTCGCCGCCCTCTTGAGCGGGCCGAGCGGAGTGAGCGGATCGCTGGCTCCAAGGCCGAAGCCCACCAGCAGCAGACTACCCCAAATGAGCGAGACGACGGCGGTCAAGCGCGTCAGTACGCCGTAGCCGCCTGTGGACCGCAGCCCGTCGGGAGCGACCGCGTAGATGCCGAAGGCAAGGGAAAACACGGCCCAGGGCAGGAGGACGAAGCGCTCCGGCACAAGCGGCGTCGCAAGCCAAATCGCCGTTCCCAGGAATGCGAAGCCGAAGACGTGCCGGACACGTTCCATCCACGCGCCGGCGCGTGGAAGCGCCTTGCCGCCGATTGTCGCCATGATGATGAGCGGGATGCCCTTGCCAAGGCCAAGGGCGAAAAGGGCGAGTGCGCCGACCGCAATGTCACCGGTCCGGGCGATGTAGAGGAGGGCGCCGGCAAGCGGCGCGGTTACGCAGGGGCCGATGAGGAAGGCGGAGGAAAGACCGAGCAGGGCGGCGGCGGCGACCGAGCCGCCCTTCTGCCGGCCGCCGCTCAGGCGGTTGCCGATCACTGCCGGCAGCTTGATGTGGAAGAGCCCGAAGCTGGAGAGCGCCAGCAGGACGAACAGTGCCGCGACCACGCCGACAGCGACGGGCGATTGCATCACGATCTGCAGGTTTTGCCCCGACCAAGCGGCCACGATGCCAAGGAGACCGAAGGCGGACGCAAGGGCCAGCACATAAGCGGAGGCGAGCATGAAACCGCGTCGTGCCGTCAGCCCCTCTCCCTCGCGCGTGAGCATGGCCGCGACGATCGGATACATCGGGAAAACGCAGGGCGTGAAGGCGAGCAGCAGTCCGAAGCCGAGGAAGCCTGCAAGAAGCAGCGCAAACCCGCCACCGGTCATGAGCCGGTCGACCGCCGTTTCTCCGCCGTCAGCTGCGATGGAAAAACCTGTGTCCGGCGCTTCCACGGGCCGTGCGTCCTTGGCAGGCGCAAAGGCAAAACCACCGACCGGTTTGCTGATGGTCATCGCGGCGGTATCGATCGTCCGCGTTGTCGGCGGATAACAAAGCCCGCCATCCTGGCAGCCCTGATAGGTGAGGCGAATGAGCGGAGGCGCATTCGCGATCCGGGCCGAAGCCTTTTGGTAATTGACCTCGGTTGTGCCGAAGCCCGGATCGTCCTTGACTGTCCCCGGTTCGGTTTGCAGGGTGATCGGCCGGTTACCCTCATCTTCTGCTGCCAGGAAGTCCCTGTAGAGATAGTAGCCGTCAGCAATCGTCCATGTGATCGCCAGCCGGCCGTCGTCTTGCCTGGCGATCCCAGGTACGAAGGCCTCGTCCATCGGCAGGGGCGCCTCGAGCGCTCGGGCTGGCAGGATGGCCGCAATCAAAACCCAAACCAGCGCCAGCAGACTTGCTTTCCGCATCGTTCTTGCGTCCTCGTCTTCAATCGAGGGCGGAGCGATCAGGCCGCTACCTTAAGGCAGCCTTAAAATGATTGTCCAAGGCGAAGGATAGAAACGGGCCGCGCAAGTTAATCCGCTAAGACCTTGGCGCTGGCTCTCGGTGTAATTCCGGAAGTAAAGGCCGAACGATGGTGGGGCAACCGGCGCTGCCGGTTCACCTGTTTATGGACACCGGCCCTTTGGCCGGCGTCCAGACTTCATTGCCTGTGTTCCCTAGTGGGTTGCGCCCGACCCACCGGCTGCGACGATTGCGAAGGGTTGTCCCTCGACCGCGATCGTGCGGGTCTCCTTCAGTGTTTCCGTGTCGATCACGCGTACCAGGCTTTGGCGCGGATCAGTGATGGCGAGGTGATTGCCGGCGACGGCGAGGCGGGGCCTTGCGGCGCGCCAGTGGCCATCTTTGCTGTAGGGCTCCGTGACGATTTCCGATTTGGTGATCACGCCATCCACGACGTCAAGGAGGTGAAGCTTGCCGTCCTCCGTCAGGATATAGGCGTTGCGTGACTTTGCTGGATCGAGGATGAAGTCCACCCGCCGCAGCGGCAGTTCGACGAGGCGGTAGGGTTCCTTCGCGTCGGCGTCGATCAGTACGACCTTGTCTTCTCCGTAGTTCCCAAGGAAGAACTGCATAGAAGTGCCGCCGAGCAGTGTGGATACCTTGCCTTCCGGCAGCTTGTCGCCATAGGCGAGCATCTCGAGCTTGGGGCCATCGAGCCCACCTGGGCGTGCGACCAGGACGCCCTCGGCGCAACCGAAGGCGGCCAGGCGGGCGGACGTCGCTTCACCGTGGAGCCCCGTGCAGGTTGCGACATCGCCGACCTGCTTGCCCTCCTTGTCGAGAACACGCAGGCCCAGGCGGGGAGGAAGCTCACCTTCCTTTACCGTCGCTTCGAGGTTCGGGACCGAAACGAGAAGATGGTTGCCGGTCGAAACCGCGACGCCATGGTGTGCGGCGGTAGTATCGTAAGCCTTGAGCTCCGCCTTGCCGTCCAGAAGCGCGCTTTCGCCAAGCAGATCGAACTTGCCACCGCGATCGTAGAAGATGGCGAGATCGTCACCATGGGCAACCACGTGGCCGGGCTTTTGTCCGCGAATGGTTTTCTCAAGCAGCCTCGGCTCCTTGACCTCGATGTCCCGGTGCTCGCCGTGATCGGAAAGCGCTATGCCGGTGTCGATGGCATGGATCAGGTTCTGTTCGCCCTGGACGGCAAACACTGTTCGTCCGGTGTCGCTCAGGGAAAGGGCGGCGTAGCCTTCAAGGTCAAAACGGCCGATTTCCTTGTCCGTTTCCAAATCGATGGCGCGGACCACGGGCTGGGTGTGGTCGGCAATGAACAAACGCCAGGTCTCGCGCTGCTGTTCTTCCTCGGCATGAGAGGTCAACGGAAAGGCGAGGGTCGCGAGAATGGTGGTGGCGAAAAGCGCGGGCAAACCGGAGCGGGACATGAAATCTCCTATAATGTAATAACGTAACATGTGTTGTGTTATAGCGTTACATTCGCCTTGTCCAGCGGCAACAAGCTGACGTTTGCACATGCGTCAACGAAGCCGTCACAGGCGGCCCGCGACGGCGGCCTACGTGCCTCGCTGGCGTTAAGGAGTGTGAAGCTCGGTCCTGACGGACCGATTGGCATTCCGCGACTTCGCCTGGAGCGGCGGATGGCGGCATGTGTTGCCGCCACCCTTTGAAATGCTCGGTTTCTCCGTTGGTGGGCTTCGCCGATTTTCAGGGCTGGGGGGCTTTGGGCGAGATGGACCAAAACCCGCCATAGGGCCTTCATCAGCGACGAAGGCCGCCAAACGCGGCGGGACCCGGTCATCCTGCTACTTCGCTGTGCCTTCGTTCAGGGGCAGCTTGCTCCCGCGACGCTGCGGTAGGCGGCCGTTCAGAACGATGTAGGCGAGAAGGCCGATCACCAGGCCCCAGAAGGCCCCGCCGATCCCGAGCAGCTTGATGTTGGCGGCGGAGGCCAGGAACGTGATGAGCGCCGCTTCGCGGCAGGCCGGGTCGGCTGTTGCTGCAGCAAGGCTGCCACCAATGGTACCGAGAAGGGCGAGGCCCGCTAGCGTGGCGATGAAGGTCGCAGGAAACGCCATGAACACGGCCGCAAGCGTAACGCCGAACACGCCGACGAGCACGTAGAAAAAGCCCGCGGCGATACCCGCGATCCAGCGCCTGGAGGGGTCTTCGTGGGCCTCCTTGCCGGTTGCGATCGCCGCCGTGATTGCCGCGATATTGAAGGCGTGCGAGCCGAAAGGCGCCATGATCAGCGAACCGAAGCCAGTCGTCGTCACGATCGGGTTGGCGCTGGTCTTGAAGCCGTCATTCCGCAGCACCAGCATTCCCGGCATGTATTGGCCGGTCAGCGTGATGAGAAACAGCGGCAGTGCGACCGAAAGCAGCGCGTTCAGCGAGAACAACGGCATGGTGAAAATGGGCGCCGCGAACTCCAACTTCAGACCCGACAGGTCGACCCGGCCCTCCGCGAGCAGGAACAGGAGCCCGAGAACGAGGATGCCGACCACGGCATAGCGGGCGGAGAAGCGCTTCAGGACGACGTAGGCGACAATCAGCAGGCCGACGAGCAACGGATCGACGCTTGCGCCGCCGAACGCGCCGATGCCGAACTGCAGCAGGATACCGGCGAGCAGGCCCGCGGCGATGCCTGGCGGGATCAGCCGGATGACCTTCTCGAAATAGCCCGAAAGCCCGAGTGCGACGAAGGCTAGAGCCGAGATCATGTAGGCGCCGATGGCCTCGGCATAGGGCGTGGTCGCAAGCGCAGTGACGAGAAAGGCTGCGGCCGGCGTCGACCAGGCGGTGATGATAGGCTCGCGATAGCGCCAGCTCAGCCAAAGCCCCGTCATTCCCACGCCGATCGAGACCGACCAGACCCAGGAAGCCGTCAACTCGGGGCTGAGCCCAGCCACTTTCGCGGCTTGAAAGACCAGGATGAAGGTGCCGCCATAGTTGACGATGACGGAGATCAGACCCGCGACAATGGGATGGGCAAGGTCGTTGAAGCGAAGGGATGACGGGAAAACATGTGATGACATGATCTATCGGGGCTCCTGAAATTTCGGGGAGGACTGGCAAGCCGCGTTGACAAATAGCCAGTCATTGGCCCGATATGCCCATCCATTTTTCTGAAGATGATCAGACCATTTGTTCAAGCATTCCCAACTCGAGTCCGTGAAGGCATGGATTGCCCAGCCCGCCCAGGCTGGGATGCCGCTTCATGCGCGCATCCAGCGGGCGATCCGGCAGTTGATCCTCGACGGTGCGCTTGGGCCGGGAAAGCCGCTTCCAGCTTCGCGCGTGCTCGCCAAATCCCTCGGCGTATCGCGCGATACGATCGAAGCGGCCTATGGCCAGCTTCATGCCGAAGGCTTCATCGACCGTCGCGTCGGGAGCGGCAGTTTCGTGGCCGAGGTGAAGGAGTTTGCACCCGGCAGGCGCCTGTCTCCAAGGCGCGCGCAGTCGCCCAACCAGGCAGCGGCTTTGAGCAGGCGGGGCAATGCCATGTTCGGCAGCGGCGGCGTCAGTGAACAGCTGTTGCCCCGCCCCTTCGCCCATGGCGTGCCGGAGACGCGCACTTTTCCGCTCGCGCTGTGGGAGCGCCTCGGACGGCAGGTCTTGCGCGAAACCGGCAGAAGGGCGCTGCTTCACGGCGACCCGCAAGGGATCGAGGAGCTGCGCCGTGCCATTGCCGACTATGTGAACCTAGAACGCGGCGCCCGTACCACGGCCGAACGGGTGCTGATCCTCACCAGCTCGCAGCAGGCGCTGACATTGTGCGCAAACATGCTGCTCGATCCCGGTGACCGCATCTTCATCGAGGATCCGGCCTATTACGGCGCGCGCAAGGCGTTCGATGCGGCGGGGCTCGAATGCGTCCCCATCCGCGTCGACCGCCATGGCATCGCCGTCAACCAGATCAAGGCGGAGACGCGCAAGGTCAAGGCCGTATTCCTGACGCCCTCGCATCAGTTCCCGGCCGGCGCCACGCTGACGCTCGATCGCCGCCTTGCGCTGATCGAATGGGCGAGCCGCCATCAGGCCTGGATCCTCGAGGACGACTACGACAGCGAATTCCACTATGCCGGCAAACCAACGGCCTGCCTTCAGGGCCTCGATCCGCACGACCGGACGATCTACATCGGCACCTTCACCAAATCGCTCTTTCCAGGGCTTCGGATCGGCTATGCAGTTCTGCCGCCTGAGCTGGTCAAGCCGATGACCGTCGCGCGTACTCTGCTTGACGGGCACTCCGCTCCGATGGCGCAAATGACACTCGCGCGCTTCATGGAAGGCGGGCATTTCGGCGCCCATGTGCGCACAATGCGCAGCATCTACGCCGACCGGCTCGACCTTTTGGCGATGCTTGTCATAAAACATCTGCCGCATTTCCTTGAAGCGCGGGTGCCCGATGGCGGCCTGCAGATGCCGTGCGCGCTGACAGGTGCGATCTCGGAGGCCGCGGCCGTCGATGCGGCACGACGTGTCGGGATCGAGATCATGGGATTGTCCGCGCTTCACGCCGGCGGCAAGCCCGAGCCCGGGTTCCTCATGGGGTTTGCCGCTTATACGCCAAGCGAGATCGAGGGGGCGGTGCGGAAGCTGGCTGGTGCCTTCCGGGCCGCGGCGACGTCATAGGTCGTCCAAGCGTCGCCCGCAACGGCTCGCCATTCAGTCCTGGATGACGAGCTGGAACCAGGTGTCGAGAGATCTGCTGCGCTTGACGGCGTCGAGATAGGCGAGCAGCGATAAGCAACCGAACGTCGCACCTCGCCGGGCAGACGCCGGAAAAACGATTCCCGTTTTGGTGCATTTTTTGCGGAGAACCGGCGCACTGCATAAAGTTGTAGGTACCATCGAAATGGAAAATCCATAAACTCGCGCTAGACCGATCGTCATTCGTGAATCGGGAGCGAGGCATGCAAAGAGACGTGCAGTTCAACGGGCAGAAAGATTGGCGGATCGCGCGATATGCCATCGGCGGCATTGTTGGATTCGCCGTGCTCGCCCAGCTCCTGGTCTATCTCAGCCTGGTCGCCCTGGTCGACCAGCCTTATGCGGCTGCCATGGTCGGTGCCGCGCTAATCTCCCTGCTGATGGGCGTGCCACTGATCGTCGTGGCAGCGACGCAGTTTCGCCGGGCGCAGCGCCTGCGCAACCAGATCAATCATGTTGTCGCCCATGATGCCACGACGGGCTGCGTGACCGGTCGCGGGCTCGTACAGCAGGTCAATGGCCTCGAACGCCGCCGCCAAAGCGCCGGCGAGGAGCTGCATGGCGCGCTCATTCATCTGCGTATCAACAATCTCGATGACGTCGGCGTTGCTTTCGGCCCGGCCTGGAGCGAGGAGCTGCTGCAATTCGTCGCTTCGACGATCAGCACGTCCGTGCGTCGCGACGATATCGTCGCCCGGACGGGCCCAGCCAGTTTCGACGTCCTGCTCGTCGGCGCAACGGAGACGGATGCGGAACATGTCTCAAACCGCCTGACGACGGCGCTGTCGTCCGCCCATTTCTCTGCCGATGGCAGCAAGGTCGACCTCGAACTCAGCGTCGGCGGAGCTTTGTTCGATGGCAGTGTCGATCTGGAACGCTTGCGCCGGGCAGCTGCCTCCGAGACGGTCATAGTTGCCAGCGAGGGCACCCGGCCTGTCGATTTTGTCCGCCTGCCTTCGGCGTGAATGACTGGCGATAACGTTGCTTGTGCCGGAGTCGTATGCAACGATCGCTCGCGGCGGCTGAGGGCCAGTTCGTTTGTCTCTTTAGGGTTGTGTTGCGCTGGGCCCCACTGTTGCAAAGGGTTGCCTGTCATCTGCAGTACTGTCGTGGAGCTTATTTCAATTCAATAGGTTACTGGAATCTTTTGGCGCAATACCGTTGTTCCATTTTTGCAACATAGCCGTGCGAAAGCTTGGGCCTATCAGGGACCACCCCAAAATTGGTCCCTGCTTTATATTACCTCTGTATTATCTGTCGATAAATAAGGCAGTTGCGACGTACGTTTGGATTAACCAGCATGTCGTACTGATTGCGAGGGGGATAGAGTTGAAAGTGGGG
Organism: Ensifer sp. ENS03; assembly: GCF_014852035.1. Lineage (NCBI taxonomy): Bacteria > Pseudomonadati > Pseudomonadota > Alphaproteobacteria > Hyphomicrobiales > Rhizobiaceae > Ensifer > Ensifer sp. ENS03. The sequence continues at coordinate 316,199 of NZ_JACVAV010000006.1, forward strand.
AAATTTATTGGAGGCGGGCTGCTTTCTATTCTGCTCGCGTCGACGGTGTTTGCGGGTGGTGCTGCGGAAGCGATGACGCTGAGGGAAGCGCTTCAGATTGCGATGGAATCGAATCCGGAAATCGGTCAGTCGATCGAAAACCGTGAGGCAATCGAATTCGAACTGCGGCAGGCGCGCGGTCTCTATCTGCCGAGCGTCGACGTCGAAGCATCGACTGGTGTGCGCCACCTCGAAGACAGCAGCCGTCGCCTTGCCTCGATCGAGAACGATCCGCTCTATCCTTCCGACGTCGGGCTGACCATCACGCAGAAGCTCTTTGATGGTGGTGGCCGTCGCGCCGAACTCGAGCGTCAAGCAGCGCGCGTCGATAGCGCCTCCTTCCGGGTGCTGGAGCGTTCCGAGACGATCGGCTTGCAGATCGTTCGCGAGTATTTCGAATATATTCTCCAGCAGCAGATCGTTGCGGAAGCGCGCAAGAACGTCGGCGTGCACCAGTCGATCTTGTCGGATATCAGTTCGTTGATTTCGGGCGGCGCTCTCACCGAGGCAGACCGTCAGCAGGCAAGCGAACGGCTGCTGGCGGCCAAGGCCCGCCTGCAGGAAGCGGAAGAGGCCTTCGATACGGTCAAGATCAGCTTCAACCGCCTGGTCGGACAGCCCCTCACCAATCCATCCATGCCGAAGTCGGTCGCCGGCGCGCTGCCGAAGACACTGGAGACGGCGATCGGCATTGCGCGCACCAACAATCCGCGGATCAAGGCTGCCGACTCCGACATCAATGTCGCGGACTCGCAGGTCAAGGCGGCACGCTCGAACATGCTGCCCGAAGTCTTCGCCGAGGGCCGCGTGCGCTCAGGCAACGATATCGACGGCTCGACCGGCAACACCTGGGACGCACAGGGCCGGATCGTCGCGAAGTGGAATCTCTATCGTGGCGGCATCGATGTCGCCAACGAGCAGGAGCAGATGCGCCGCGCAAGCGAACAGCGCCTGGTCTTCCATCAGGCGCACCGCGAGGTCGAGGAAGCCGTGCGCATCTCCTGGGAGCGCCGCGGCAGCCAGTACGACATCGCCCGCACGCTGAACCAGCAGGCGCAGATGAACGTGCAACTCGTCGAATCCTATCGCGAGCAGCTCAAGGTCGGCCAGCGTTCGCTGCTCGACGTGCTCGGCGCGCAGAATTCGCGTTTCAACGTCAGCGTTCTCGAAAAGACCGCGCAGTATGCCGCGCTTTTTGCCGAGTACCGGCTGCTGGCAGCAACAGGCCAGCTGCTGCCGACCATGAAGATCAAGGCGCCGGCGCAGGCGGAAGCCTATGCGCGCAATGAGTTCAATGTCCCGGATGCGCCGGCCACGGAAACCTATCGTCGTGTGCCGTCGCGCCAGACGAACGACTTGCCGCTCGACCTGTTGGCGCCGATCCGGCAGAAATGAATAGTCCTCGTCAGGGTGGACACAACCGGTGGTAATGCAAGGCATTGACAGGCATGTGCAGATTGGCCCGTCTCTGACCGGCTTTTCCGAGGCGTTCAAGGAGATTTGCATCTTCTTGAACCGCCCCTCGTCAGATAGTGTGCTCTATTCGGACGTGCCCTTCGACCCTCGGTTGCCGAGCGCCGAGGACGTCTCCCGTATTGCCGAGCGGGTCGGCCTGGAAACGGAGCTCGTTTCCGCGCGCGCGATCGGCAATCGTGATTTCGTCTACCCTCTGCTGCTGGTCTTTCGCGATGGCAGTGCCATGGCGCTTCTGGAAGAGGCGCCCGACGGCACGCTAAGCCTCTCCAACAGACTGGCGGCGCCCCGCGAGATGCCGATCACCCTGTCCGACCTTGAGGTCGGCGGGCTCGCCTACGCCTTGTCTTTCTCGGCCACCTACCTCAACACCGCGACTGGCCGCGGCGTCGGCGAGGCGCGCAACATCGACCGCCGCCATTGGCTGACCGCCACGGTCAAGCCGTTCTGGCAGGCCTATGTGCAGGTCGCGGTCGCCGCGTTCTTCATCAACGTGCTGGCGCTTGCAGCCCCGCTCTTCACGATGAACGTTTATGATCGCATCCTGCCGAACAAGGCTATCGCGACCCTCTGGGTGCTGGCGCTCGGGATCAGCACCGCCATTCTCTTCGACTTCCTTTTGAAGACTGTGCGTGCGGCGCTGATCGACTATGCCGGCCGCAAGGCGGACCTGAAACTCTCCTACATGCTGTTCGAGAAGATCCTGCATGCGACCATGGCGTCGCGACCGCCTTCGACCGGCGAATACGCCAACCGGGCGATGCAGTACGAATTCGTTCGGGAATTCTTCACGTCGAACACGCTCAGCACGATCATCGACAGTCTTTTCGTCTTCGTCTTCATCGCAGCCGTCTATGCGGTGGCGGGCTGGATCGCCATTGTCCCGGCGGTCGCCTTCATCTTCAGTCTCCTGATCGGTTATGTCGCGCAATACAAGATCGGCAACCGCGTCGCCGCCGCGTCGAATGAATCAGCCCAGCGTCAGGCGCTGCTGGTCGAAACGATCAGTGCGATCGAGACGGTGAAGACGCTGCACTCGGAAAAGCAGTTGCTTCGCCGCTGGAACGAGCTCGCCAAGCATTCCTCGAACACGTCCGAGCAGATCAAGGAGATTTCCTCCTGGGCCTCGCATGCGACGCAGTTCGTGCAGCAGCTGGTCACGGTCTGCATCGTCGTTGCCGGCGCCTATGAATTTACCGAGGGCAAGATTTCATCCGGCGCGATCATTGCTGCCAGCATGCTTTCCGGCCGCGCCGTCGCGCCGCTCGGGCAGATCGCCATGACGCTGGCGCGACTGCGCCAGGCCATTCTGTCGCTGCGGATCCTCAATGCCGTGATGGAGCAGCCGGAGGACCGACCGGACACGATCGGCTTCGTCAACCGCGAGATCCGCAACGGCAGCATCACCTTTACGAATCTCGACTTTGCTTACCCGCAAACGGACCACAAGGTGGTCAGCGGTATGAACGTCACGATCAAAGCGGGCGAGCGCGTCGGCATCATCGGCCGCATCGGTTCGGGCAAGACGACAATCGGCCGCCTTCTGGCGGGTCTCTACGCGCCGAGCGCCGGACGCATCCTGCTCGATGGTGTCGATATTCGGCAGCTACACCCCTCCGTCGTCCGTTCGGCCGTCTCGTTCGTGTCGCAGAATTCCGACCTCTTTTCCGGGACCATCAAGGAAAACCTGCTGATGGCGAACCCGACCGCCAGCGACGAAGAGGTGGTTGCGGCAGCGAGACTGGCCGGCGTCGATGAGTTCGTCTCGCATCATCCGCGTGGTTATGACATGCCGGTCGGCGAACGCGGTTCCCAGCTTTCGGGTGGACAGCGCCAGGCGGTCGCCATTGCCCGGCTGCTACTGCGCAAGCCGAAGGTGGTGTTTCTGGACGAGCCATCCGGTGCGATGGACCTCGCCAGCGAGCGCGAGTTGATCAACAAGCTTTCCAATGTCTTCAGCGGCGACGTCACGCTTTTGATCTCAACGCACCGCCATAGCATGCTGAGCCTTGTCGACCGGCTGCTGGTTCTCGACCGAGGGCGCATCGTCGCCGACGGACCGAAGGCTGCCGTTATCGAGCAGTTGCAGCGACGTTCCGGTCCCGCCGGGCCGGCAGAAGGGGCGGGGCTATGATCCACCCTTATCTAAATGACGATGAAGCAATGCCGTTCCCCGCGTTTCGGAGGGCGCCGAGATGACTGAGAAACCGCCGCTGGCCGCGCGCGCTGGACTGTTGGTGATCGGCCTTTTGATCAGTTCCTTCGTCGCCTGGGCGGCGATCGCCGAGGTCGACGAGATCGCCCGCGGCGAAGGCAAGGTCATTCCCGTCTCGAAAACGCAGATCATTCAATCGAGCGAGCCCGGTATCGTACGCGAGATCGCCGTGCAGCCCGGCCAGGTCGTGCGCCGCGGCGACCTGATCCTGCGCCTCGATGATACGGCAAGCGGCTCGTCACTCGGCGAGCTCGAAGCCAAGGCCCGCTCGCTGCGGGCACAGATCGCACGGCTGGAACTCGAGGAGACCGGGGCCTACGACAGCAAGTACATCTGCCCCGAGGATATCGCCAAGGTTGCCCCGGCAATCTGCGCCAACGAGGAGCAGTTGCTTCAGGCCAAGGCCGGCAACTTCAACAACAAGCTGTCGGTGATGCAGGCCCGTGAGGGACAGCGCCAGCAGGAATTGGCGGAAGCGGAGGCCAACATCACCCGGCTGAGCGAGAGCATGCAGGTGACCGAGCGCGAGCAGGAGCTGCTCGCGCCGATGGGAAAGCGCAAGCTCGTCGCGCAGACCGAACTGCTTCGGGTCGAAAAGGAACTGACCGACACCAGAGGACAGCTCGCACTCTGGAAAGAATCGGTCGGCAAACTCGAGGCGGCACTCAGGGAGGCGTCGCTGCAGGTGACGGAGCTCTCGCTGCAACTGAAGCAGGAGGCGCTGGCCGAAAAAACCGAGGCGCTTTCGCAGCTTTCGGTGATCGATGAGACCATTCGCGGCGCCACAAGCCGGGTTGCCAATACCGACATTCGCTCGCCGGTCGATGGCATCATCAATACGCTCGATGTCAACACCGTCGGCGCCTATGTGACGCCCGGAGCGGTGATCGGCGGCGTCGTTCCGACGTCGGAGACGCTGCTTGTCGAGGCGCGGCTTTCGCCGCGGGATGTCGCCTTCGTTCGCACCGGACAGGCGGCGCTGATCAAGATTTCTGCCTATGATTTCTCGATCTATGGGGGGCTCGGCGGAATTGTCGAGACCGTCAGCGCTGACAGCCTCGTCGACCAGAACAGCGGTGAGACCTACTATCTCGTGCGCGTCAAAACCGACATGGCCGCCCTCGTGAAGGACGGGCGCGAATACGCGATCATGCCGGGCATGATTGCCTCGGTCGACATCATGACCGGCAAGAAGACGATTCTTGCCTACCTGATGAAGCCGATCAACAAGGCCCGCGAGGAAGCGCTGCGGGAGCGCTGACCGATGAACGAGACGCCGCCTCTGGCAGATGAAGAGGACATGAGTGCGCTTCGGTTCCGCGTCGTTACCGTCGGCGGTCAACGCCGGGGCATCAAGCTCGAGGAAATCTACTGGCACTGTCTGGGCGAGCTTGCCGCACGGAATGGCTGTCGGCTTGCCGATATCGTTGCGTCCTGCGAAAGGGAACTCGAAGGCGACGGCAATCTGACCGCACGTCTGCGCTATGTCGCGACCCGCCACCTTCGTGATCAGCTTGAGACGGCCAGAAGGCGCGGCAGCCTGGCGGCCGTCGCCAGCCAGGTACGCGCCAGCCCGTCGCCAGCTTTTGCGCTCACGGGCAGCAAGCACATCGTCGCCTACAACGCGGCCTTTCTCTCCTTCGTTCAGACGCGCGTATTGCGCTCCCAGCAGCCGCAGGCGGCGCGTGGCTTGAGGCTTTCGTTCGACGTTCAGTTCGTCGATCTGGTCCAGCGCTTGAAAGCGGCTCCGGGCGAGCCGCAGCCGGCGGGCTTCACCATCGGGGTGCAGGGGCAGGTTACGCGCGGCAAGCTCAATGCTGCACTCGCCCCGCTCGTGGATCAGGACGTGATCATCGGCTTCATTCTCGGTTGACTGAGTAGTGGTCGCCCTGACCACAAGGCCGTCAGCCAAGTCGAGCCTGGCGGGCACAGTCAGCGAACGGCGATGCCTTCTCCGGGCATGACGTCGGCAAGCGGTGCGGCGGAGGCGACCTTGTCGCCGGTGCTCTTGATGCCGTGGATCCAGGAACGCTCGGCGCTGACCGAAAACAGCGGCTGATAGCTCGGCAAGGCGGTATCGAGCTTCACCTCGTCGCTGAGGTTATCGAGGATGAAGTGGCCCTGGCTCGTCGTGATCGCGAGGACCGCGTGATATAGGTTGCGCCTGACGTCACGCAGAACCACGATCGACATCGCCTCCGACGGCAGTCCCGCCGCCTTCAACGCGGCCATCTTCAAAATGGCATAGTCTTCGCAGTCGCCCTTGCCTCGGGCAAGAATTTCGTCCGGCGTCGCCCAATAATCCTTGGCCCCGTAGTTTTCCGCGTCCGGCTGGTAGCGAACGATCCGGTTCACAGTCCGGTTGATGCCGTTGATCTTCTGGCGAAAGGCAAGACCATTAGCGTTTTCGATCGCCTGGCCGAGAATGTCGCGGGCGGCGCAACCGCTCTTTTGTGCGCAATCGTTGAAGTCCGCAGCCACCACCGCCGGGTAGACGGTCTTCCACTTGCGGGCGACCGGGATCGCCGACACCCGGAACGCAACCGAGTGGAAAACGGCGGATGGTTCCGACTGAGCGGACGGCTGGGGCCGGAGATCTGGGCGGGTCGCCAGCGCCACTTGCTGCACGTTCTGGCGCCGGAGGGCTTCGGAAGCCTGCTTCGACCAGGTGTCGATGGTCTGCGTTGCGATGGCGGCGAGCGGGCTTGCCAGGCTCACCATCTGATGTAACAGGCCGGGGACGAGCACGGCCGGTTGGCCAGCCTGCGTGGGTGTCGTTGCGAAAAGCGACGCAAGGCCGATCGCGAAGACCGAAGTCTTCAGGTATTTCCTGCCGTGCTTCCAACGCGTCTTATTCATCGCCGTGTCTCTCGGTTTGTTGAGGACACTGTACGAACGAAAAGAAAAATGCCGGTAAAGCGGTATGTATTATTTAGAGTGTTTCGAAGAGATACGTTTTATCTAAAATTTTATTCAAATTTTATACTTGTGTATTCTTTTGGCTCAAGCCACTTCTATATCGGGGACGCCGTGGACTTGCTGACCTTGCTGATGAGGACGGTGGCCGATCACATTCGCCTGTCTCGGAAAAGGCTTGCGCTGGCACCTGGCGATATAGACGTCCACGTCATTGAATGACGCACGTTTTGCCGTGGCAGCATCGCGGCGCTGATCCGAAAGCAGGGTTGGTTTCCGAACGATGACCAGAAATACTAAATTTGTACTAACGTCACCAATTTTGGGTATTAGCATAATATAGTATGCTGTTTTAGGTGAGGCTCTTCAGTGCCGATTGCGCTCTCGCAGGGTTGATGTTTTCGTCGCCCGCAAAGGTCGAGGGGTATTTCCATGGCAACCGAAGGCACCGCAATTTCCAACGACGCCGCAGCTCTGTCGGCAGAGGCAATCGAATTCCGCAACGCGCCCGACGGCAAGGCTGACCGCCTGGTTGCGCAGGCCGCTCCCGCAGGCGAGCCGGAACTCATCGACCCCGCGACGGGTGCCCCTGTGAAGGGCGCCGAAACCGTGCCCCAGACAGCGCCCATGCCGACGGAAATCAGCGCCGATGCTTCGAATATCGTGCATTTGCCTGCGGGCGCGTCGATCGAAAAGATCAAGGTCGTTGGCAACGATATCGTTTTGGAACAGCCTGACGGTTCCACGATCACCATTCACAACGCGGCATTGAAGGTCCCGACCTTCCTGATCGGTGACGCCGAAATCCCGCGCGAAACCCTCGTGGCGGTGCTCGGAGAAAACGGCATCAACGTCGCGGCCGGCCCGGACGGCAGCATCAGCGTCGTTTCGAACCAGAGCAGCGGCGGCGACTTCGCAGGGGCTAATGGCGATATCGGCGAGGCCGGACCGGTCATCAACTTGCTGGCGCCGACCGCGCTGCAGTTTCCGACGCTTGAGACGACCGAGCTTCTGCCGCCGACCCTCGATCCCAACGACGCACCGTCGATCATTCCCGACGGCAGCAGCGGCCCCGGCGGCATCTTTGTCAGCGACCGGCAGGTCGATGAAGCGGGCCTCGCCAGCGGTTCGCGCGCCGGTGACGGCAGCGCGTCGGTCAAGGGCATCTTCACCATTTCCGATCCGGATGGTGCCGGCGATATCGCCAGCCTGACGATCAACGGCCGGACCTTTCCCATCGGCGGCCTGGTCGGGCAGTCGGTTGCGGGCGAGTTCGGCGTGCTCACCATCACGGCCTACGATCCCGCGACCGGTGTTGCGCAGTATACCTATGAATTGACGAGCCCGGTCATCGGCTCAGGCGTCAATCCGGGCGCCAATGTCGAACAGGACCGGGATATCTTCACCCTGACGGTCACCGACGGTGACGGCGCGACCGGCACGGCCACGCTGCGTGTCGATATCGTTGACGACATTCCAGTGATCGGCATCACAAATCCAGAGACGGCGCAGGTTGCTGAGGGGCAGACACTGAACGGCAGCTGGACACTGACGGCAGGCGCTGACGGCGTCGGCACGGTGGACGTGACGGTTGGCAACACCACGCAAACGCTGACGTTGACCGCAGGCCAGAAGGTGGACTTCACGCTCGCCGAGGGTACGCTGACGGTCAATGCGGACAAGACCTGGTCGTTCACGGCAGCAAGCAATCTTAACAATGCCGGCGGTCTCGACGTGACGTTCTCGCTGTCGGCCAGGGACGGCGACAACGATACAACGAGCGACAGCCAGACGATCAAGGTGGTGGACGGCGCAGGTCCGTCGGTTGATCCGCTTGCCGCGTCCGCAGCGCTGACGCTCGATGACCAGAACCTTGCCAATGGCTCGACGCCGGTCGGTGGCGCCGAGACGAGCAGCGGCACGATTGGCTTTGTCGCGGGTTCGGATGCGATCGCGACAATTGCGTTCGGTGACACCAGCGGGCTGACCAGCGTGCTGGTTTGGGACCGTATTTCCGATACCCAGATCATCGGCCGGGCCGGCGGTACGGCTGTCGTCACGCTCGACCTGGTTCGCGCAGGCGACAGCGCCACGGTAACGGCGACTTTGAACGGCAACTACGCCAGCCATCCCGGCATCAATTCCGACGACCTTGCGAATCTTGGCCAGGTCAAGGTGGTTGCGACCGATATCGACGGCGACAGGGCCGAAGGCACGGTGACGGTCGCGGTCTCTGACGACATGCCGGTCGCTGCCGCCGACACGGACAGCGTGTCCGAAGATGGCGCCGTCTTTGCAGATGGCAACGTGCTGACCGGTTCGGGAGGTGCGGATGAGAACGGCACGGACGGTGTCAAGGATATCGCAGGGGCAGACGGCGTATCGGTGACGTCCGTTTCATTCGGGAGCACAACAGGTCTGGTCGGCGGTTCGACGGCAGGTCAGTTCGGCACGTTGGTGCTGAATTCCGATGGCAGCTATACCTACACGCTCAACAACGCGACGGCCGGTGTGCAAAGTCTCGCCGCGGGCCAGATGGTGACGGATACGTTCACCTACGAGATCACTGACGGAGATGGTGATAGGTCGTCGACGACCGTCACAATCACAATCACCGGCACGAACGATGCCCCGGTCATCACGACGGGCCCGCAGAGCGGCAAGGTCGCGGAGATTGGCGACAATGCCGCTGGCGAGAACACGGTTACGCACACGCAGGGCGGCACGGTCGGCTTTTCCGACGTCGATACGCTGGATCAGCACAGCGCCAGCTTCACGGCAGGTGGCGACGGCTATCTCGGCACCTTCTCGCTCGGGACGGTCGATCAGGCCGGTGACAAGGTTGGCTGGAATTTCGAGATTGCCGACAGCGTTCTCGACTCGCTTCAGGCCGGCCAGACGCTGACGCAGACCTATGACGTGACCGTCAATGACGGTCATGGCGGCACGGCGATCCAGACCGTGACGATCGTGATCACCGGCACCAACGACGCACCGGTCATCACTTCGGGCGTGCAGAGCGGTGCGGTCACGGAGATCACCGACAAGGCGACGGGTGAGAACACGGTCACACACACGCAGGGCGGTGCGGTTGGCTTTAGCGATGTCGATACGCTCGACACGCACACCGCCAGCTTCAAGGCGAACGGCAACGGCTATCTCGGCACCTTCGCGCTCGACCCGCTGAACCAGGCAACCGATCAGGTCGGCTGGAGCTTCAAGGTTGCCGACAGCGTGCTCGACTCGCTGCAGGCTGGCCAAAAGCTGACGCAGACCTATGACGTCACCGTCGATGACGGCCACGGCGGCACGGCGACCCAGACGGTGACGATCACGATCACCGGTACCAACGATGCCCCGGTCATCACGTCCGGTTGGCAGCTCGGCGGCGTGGTGGAGCGCTTTGACGGCTTTCCGGGCGAGAACACGGTCACGCACACGCAGGACGGCACGATCGGCTTTCGCGACGTCGATACGCTCGACACGCACACGGCGAGCTTCACGGCGGGCGGTAACGGCTATCTCGGTACCTTCTCGCTCGATCCTCTGAACCAGGCGACCGACAAGCTTGGCTGGAACTTCCAGGTTGCCGACAGCGTGCTCGACTCGCTGCAGGCCGGCCAGATCCTGGTGCAGACCTACGACGTCACCGTCGATGACGGCCACGGCGGCACGGCGACGCAGACGGTCACGATCGTGATCGCCGGCACCAACGACGCCCCGGTGATCACCTCGGGTGTGCAGAGCGGTGCTGTGACGGAGATCGCCGACAAGGCGACGGGCGAGAATACGGTGACGCACACGCAGGACGGCGCGGTGACGTTTACCGACGTCGATACGCTCGACACCCACAGCGCCAGCTTCTTACCGCAAGGCCGTGGTTATCTCGGTACCTTCTCGCTGGATGCGGTCGATCAGGCAGCTGACAGGATCGGCTGGAACTTCAAGGTCGCCGACGGCGTGCTGGACTCGCTGCAGGCCGGCCAGACGCTGACGCAGAAGTACACCGTGTTCGTCAATGACGGCCATGGCGGGATCGTGGCGCAGACCGTTACGATCGCGATCACCGGGACGAACGATGCACCGGTCATCACCTCCGGCACGCAGAGCGCCACGGTCACGGAGCGCGGCGACGGTGCGGCCGGCGAGAACTCAGTGGTGCACGTCAACGCCGGCAAAGTGGCTTTCGCCGATGTCGACACACTGGACACCCACAGCGCCAGCTTCAAGGCGAACGGCGAAGGCTATCTCGGCAAGTTCGCGCTCGACCCGGTCAACCAGTCGGGCAACTCGGTCGGCTGGACCTTCAAGGTTGCTGACGGTGTCATCGACTCGCTGCAGGCCGGCCAGTCGCTGACGCAGACCTATGATGTGACCATCAATGACGGTCATGGCGGCACGGCGATCCAGACCGTGACGATCGTGATCACCGGCACCAACGACGCACCGGTCATCACCTCGGGCGTGCAGAGCGGTGCGGTCACGGAGATCACCGACAAGGCGACGGGTGAGAACACGGTCACACACACGCAGGGCGGTGCGGTTGGCTTTAGCGATGTCGATACGCTCGACACGCACACCGCCAGCTTCAAGGCGAACGGCAACGGCTATCTCGGCACCTTCGCGCTCGACCCGCTGAACCAGGCAACCGATCAGGTCGGCTGGAGCTTCAAGGTTGCCGACAGCGTGCTCGACTCGCTGCAGGCTGGCCAAAAGCTGACGCAGACCTATGACGTCACCGTCGATGACGGCCACGGCGGCACGGCGACCCAGACGGTGACGATCACGATCACCGGTACCAACGATGCCCCGGTCATCACGTCCGGTTGGCAGCTCGGCGGCGTGGTGGAGCGCTTTGACGGCTTTCCGGGCGAGAACACGGTCACGCACACGCAGGACGGCACGATCGGCTTTCGCGACGTCGATACGCTCGACACGCACACGGCGAGCTTCACGGCGGGCGGTAACGGCTATCTCGGTACCTTCTCGCTCGATCCTCTGAACCAGGCAACCGACAAGCTTGGCTGGAACTTCCAGGTTGCCGACAGCGTGCTCGACTCGCTGCAGGCCGGCCAGATCCTGGTGCAGACCTACGACGTCACCGTCGATGACGGCAAGGGCGGCACGGCGACCCAGACGGTCACGATCACGATCACCGGTACCAACGATGCGCCCATCATTACCTCGGGTACTCAGAGCGGCTCCGTGACGGAGATCGCCGACAAGGCGACGGGCGAGAACACGGCCACGCACACGCACGGCGGCACGATCGGCTTTTCCGACGTCGATACGCTGGATGAGCACAACGTTAGCTTCACGGCGAACGGCAACGGCTATCTCGGTACCTTCTCGCTCGATCCCGTCGATCAGGCGGGCGACAAGGTCGGCTGGACCTTCAAGGTTGCTGACGGTGTCATCGACTCGTTGCAGGCCGGCCAGTCGCTGACGCAGACCTATGATGTGACCATCGACGACGGTCATGGCGGCACGGCGACGCAAACTGTGACGATTACGATCACCGGTACCAACGATGCGCCCATCATTACCTCGGGTACCCAGAGCGGTTCTGTGACGGAGATCGCCGACAAGGCGACGGGCGAGAACACGGCCATGCACACACAGGGCGGCACGATCGGCTTTTCCGACGTCGACACGCTGGATACCCACAGCGCCAGTTTCACGGCGAACGGCAACGGCTACCTCGGGACCTTTGCGCTCGATCCGCTGAACCAGACAACCGACAAGGTCGGCTGGAGCTTCAACGTCGCCGACAGCGTGCTCGACTCGCTGCAGGCTGGTCAGACCCTGACGCAGGCCTATAACGTCACCGTCGATGACGGCAAGGGCGGCACGGCAACCCAGACCGTGACGATCACAATCACCGGTACCAACGACGTCCCGATCATCACCTCGGGCACCCAGAGCGGTTCTGTGACGGAGATCGCCGACAAGGCGACGGGCGAGAACACGGCCACGCACACGCACGGCGGCACGATCGGCTTTTCCGACGTCGACACGCTGGATGAGCACAGCGCCAGCTTCACGGCGAACGGCAACGGCTACCTCGGTACCTTTGCACTCGGGACGGTCGATCAGGCCGGCAACGCGGTCGGCTGGAGCTTCAACGTCGTCGACAGCGTGCTCGACTCGCTGCAGTCCGGCCAGAAGCTGACCCAGACCTATGACGTCACCGTCGATGACGGCAAGGGCGGCAAGGCGACCCAGACGGTGACCATCACGATCACCGGCACGAACGATGCTCCGGTAATCACCTCGGTCTCACAAGGCGGTGCGGTGACGGAGATCGCCGACGGAGCGACCGGTGAGAATACGGCCACGCACACGCACGGCGGCACGATCGGCTTTTCCGACGTCGACACGCTGGATACCCACAGCGCCAGCTTCACGGCGCAGGGCGGTGGCTATCTCGGCACTTTCTCGCTCGGCTCGCTGAACCAGTCGACCGACTCGGTTGGCTGGAGCTTCCAGGTGGCCGACAACGTGCTGGATTCGCTGAATGCTGGTGAGACGCTGACGCAGAAGTACGATGTGACGATCGATGACGGCCATGGCGGCACGGCGGTACAGACGGTAACGATCACGATCACTGGCACTGATGATGGCGTGAGCGTCAACGGGCTGTCGTCCAGCGCCGAAGAGACGGTTTACGAGAAAAATCTCTCGGATGGTTCTTCGCCGAATGTGGCTGCACTTACGCAGACCGGCAGCTTCTCCGTGACGACGCCGGACGGACTCGCCGGCCTGAAGATTAATGGTACTTCGGTCGTGACGGGGGGCGCCTACGCCGTAGGAACCACAGTGGACACGGCACTTGGACTTCTGACGATCACCGGCTACACGCCAACGACGGTCAACGGTACGGTGACGGGCGCAACCTTCACCTACAGCTATCTGCTGCAGGACAACAGCTTGGCGCATACTGCGGCTGGAGCCGATAGCGGGGTCTTCGATAACTTCGTCGTCGCCGTGACAGATGAAGATGGTTCGACGAGCAATGCCACGCTCAACATCCGGATCGTCGACGATGTCCCGACCGTCCAATCCATCAGCAGCGCCTACATGGGCAACGGTACCGGTGCGCTGGAAGGTGTCATCAATGCGACGCCAGGCGCCGACGGCATCAAAGTTTACAAGATCGACAGCGTGGGCGGGCTGCCTACTGGCTGGACCACAACGGGAACGGGCACCGGGCAGGTGCTCGTGAAGGACAACTTCGGTACCGACATCTATCGCCTGACAACGAACGCGGACGGGACCTATCAACTGGAACAGTTGAAGGAACGTCCTGGAACGCAGGTAACCATTGATGCGGCGAACGATTTCCCCAATAGCCCAACGAAGACCTACGATTTCGGCTTCGCCAAGTTTACAGCACTTGCATCCTCCTCGGGGCAAGTGACCTTCAATGCCAACACGGCGTCAGGCGGTGGAAACGAGTTCGGGATCGGCAATCCGGCCTTCTCTACTGGGGAGAAGTTCAAGATTGAATTCGATAAGGATGTATCGTCGGTTACCTTGCGTTTCGGGACGGTTAAAGATCCAGGATCGATTGAGTTCACGGTAAGGGATGGCAATTCCACGCCATACACCTTTTCCAAGACTGTCGTCGCGGGGCAGACGAGTGTTACAATTCTTCCGAGCGATGTCGGATTCAAGTTCGATTACATCGAAGTTCTTGGCAAGAACGGCATCAATGTCTCCTTCACGACGGTAGGTTACACCGAAACCGTCGCCGCTTCGGATTTGACGCTGACTTTTGGCGTTACCGGAGAAGACAGGGATGGCGATTTGTCGAATTCCTCGACGCTCACCTTCGTGTCTGACGGATCCACAACCACGGCAAATGAGATCAGCGGCAGTGCGGGGCATGATGTCATCCATGGCGGAGCTGGCGACGACACGCTCAACGGAGGTGACGGCAACGACATCATCTATGCGAGCGCTGGCGACGACGACATTAATGGCGGAGCAGGCGTGGACCTGCTCAACTTTTCAGATGCGACCGGTCCCGTCACGTTTACGCTGGTACAGAGCAGTTGGGAGGATGATGTAGATCTTTCCAGCGTCGGCCTGGGAGAGGAAGACTACAGGAATATAGAAGGTGTCATTGGCTCCGACTTCAATGACAAGCTTTACGGTAGCAGTTATGGCGACATTCTGGCCGGGGGCGAGGGCAACGATACGCTTTCGGGCAATGGCGGAGCCGACAAGCTCTACGGCGATGCCGGCAATGATACGCTGGTTGGCGGTTCCGGCAACGACACGCTGTATGGCGGGACGGGCGTCGACAAGCTGACTGGTGGCTCAGGCGACGACACCTTCGTTCTCGATGCGAAAGACCTGCAACTCGACATCGCCGACGTCATCACCGACTACGACGGCGACGACGACTCTGTCGACTTGTCGGCTTTGCTCGGTAACCTGCCTTCGGGAACGACGCTTGATGGCGACTATCTCCAGGTGGTTCAGGATGGGCAGAACGCCAACCTGCAAGTGGACACCGAAGGTAACGCCGGTAGTGGTGGCTGGCATACGGTTGCCGTGTTGGAGAACTTCAATGTCTCGACGGAAGTGGTGAAGGTGCTGTTCAACGAAAACGGGACGAAAACATCGCAGGATGTGCACTAACGCAAGGTCGATCTCGACAGTTCTGCGGTTCTCAGCAATCATCCGGGAACCGCATATTCAGGGGGAGCTTTCATGAGCAGAAGCATGCTGGCGGGGGTGATGCTCGCACTGATGCCCATATCCAGTTTCGCGGCCGACCTTATCGGCGACTATGCGCCGGCGGCCCGGCAATGCACCGAGATCAGCCAGTCCGCGCTGACGGTCGATCAGGACGTGGCGACGCTGACCAAGGAAGTCGTGGCGCGCATGGACGAGGCGATTGCCGTTGCCGACGATCCGCGCTGGATCGCTTCGACGCGGCCGGCCTTCGTCTGGGCGTCCGAGACCAAGGTCGCCTGCGGCAAGGCCTATGGTTACCTGCAATCGAGCTGGCGTGACGAGGACTACATTGCCAAGTGCGATTGCTTCTACGCCAAAATGCGGCACTTCATGAATTGAGACAGCCGGTATGATCGACATGCCCCACGTTGTGGTTTCCCCGGCACGGCGCGTGTCGTCGTGCCGACAATGGCTGGCACTCGGCGTGCTCGCGCTTGGCGTTCTCGCCGGTTGTCAGGGCGCTCCCACCGCCCCTGAGGTGCTCGACGTCGAATCGCCGCAGGCAAGGCATGCCCGGCGCGCATCCGAGCATGCGGTGAAGTCGCAGGAGGCCTTCGGAACCGGCGCAACGCGTGTCGGGCTTATCACTGCACTGATGGCGCCGTCGGGCGAAACGGTGCGCGAACGCGACATCCGCGACGGGGCGTCGCTCGCCGTGGACGAGGTGGGTGGTGGCCAGCTTTCGCTTTTGGTCGAAAATACCGACGGTTCGCCGCAGCAAGTCCAGGACGCCGCCAAGCGTCTCGCGGGCCAGAACGCGGCGTTGATTGCGCTGTCGGTTGCGGACGTGCCTGTCAGCACCGTCCGCCAGGGACTTGGCTCTGCCCGCGCGCCACTTCTCGCGTTGCGCGGCAACGGCGCCGAGCGGCCGGCCGGCACCTTCGCCTTCGTTTCTGACCGCATCGATAGCGCTGTCGAGGGCGCTTCCTATGCTTTTGCCTCCGGCCGCAAGCGGCTGATCGTGCTTTTGCCCAGCGATGTCTCTGCCGCCGAACGGCAAAGGCTGGATCGCGGTCTTGCGGGCTATGGCATCAAGCCGGCGCTTGTCGCCGTGACCGGCATCACGACATTTTCCGGTGACGCGGCCGCCAAGGCAAAGCTAAAGGATATTGATGCGGTTCTCCTCATCGGATCGGAAGGGGGGGAGGTCGGTTCTCTGTCGCAACTCAAGGCCAACGGCTATCTGAAACCGAATGCAATGGTCGTCGGAACTTCCGGTTGGACGAATGCCGCCTACAAGCGACCCGAATTTTCCGGAAGCCACCTCTGTCTCTTCGGCCCGGAAAACGGCTCGCGGATGACGTCGCGCTTCCTCGATCGCTACGAGCGTGCGGCAAGTGCGGACGCGGCTTATGGGTTCGACGTCATCGCCCTTGCGGCTGGTCTCGTGCGGTCCCAGGGGGAAGGCGCCATCAATCAGGAAAGCATCCGCGCGCCAAACGGTTTCGTCGGTGCGGCGGCCACCTTCCGGTTCACAAAGGACGGCTCGGTAGAGCGAACCTGCGCCATCTATCAGGTGACCGCCGGCAGCGTGAAGCTTCTGGATCCCGCGCCCCGCTCGTTCTGACCGAAGCGTTATTGACCAAAAACCGATGCGGCGAGCGACCGCGCTGCATTCGGTGTAGAGAAGCGGGCGAGGGCACGGCAGCTAAGCTCACGTTATCCGCAAGCTCGCGCCGTGATGCCGGAGGCCAAGGCGGGAGGCGACACGCTTCGACGAGGCGTTGTCTCGATCGGTACTGTAAAACAAGGTGCGAGAGCGAAGCGTCGGCAGCCGCGACCAACCAGCCGTCGCAGCAGCGCCGAAACCGCGTCCTCGAAACGCCTTGGCGGTCACAAGCCCGAGTTCGGCGCCGGAATCGGTGAGCCGCGCCGCACATGCCAGGGAGGCGACTTCACCGTCGACAATGGCAGCGCACCAGGGCGACCAGAAGTCGGCAACGCCGTGGAAGCCAAGATCGAACCAGGACTCCGGAACCCCATCCGTCGCCTTCTTCGGGGGCGTTGCGAACGAGCCGCGCATCGCCTTGGTGAGGAGTGTCGTGCTGCAACTCAAAGACAAGGCCGCAATCGTATTCGGCAGGCCCATCATCACCAAGCAGCGACAGATAGCACTCAAGGTTCACAGGCGTGCTGGGATGAACGAAGGGCGGTTCGGTTGCGGCAAGTCCTTCCAGCTCCGCGACCAGACCGCCCGGCAGGTCCGCGCGTGCTTCGCACAGGTTTCCCTCCGCGCATCCGGCGAGCCAGAAGCGCGGGCCCGGTGCCTGATCCGGATCGGCGCGTGTTCGAAACAATGTGTGGAAGTCTATTTTCAGCCAATGGCTTGCTGGTATCATGAGGCGATTGCTCAATAATATCCCCGCATCCGTCGAGTACGTTCCTGGCGTGAGGGGGCAAGATGCCCACGGCGAGATCGGTCGCGCGTAATCGGCGACAAAGGAGCCTTGCGTTAAGGCGGGATTTTCATGTCTTGCCAATGCGTGAACTCTCATGGTAACGTTCCCACGAGCTTGAGGCCTGTCACCTTTGATGATGGCTTCCGGCCCGGGAGGAAACATGAAGAACGGACCCCGGCAACGGGCTACCATTATCGACGTCGCGGAGCGGGCAGGGGTCTCGAAGAGCACGGTTGCACGTGTTCTGGCGGGTTCTGCCAGCATTTCCGACGAAGCCCGCGACCGCGTGCTGAAGGCCGTTGCAGCCACCGGCTACGAGCGCAATCATCTGGCCGTCGGCATGCGTTCGGGGCGCAGCGGCATGCTCGGCCTGGTCATTCCCGATATCACCAACCCCTTCTGGGCCGAAGTCGCCCGCGGCGCCCAGGATCGCGCCGCCAAGGACGACATTTCGCTTCTCGTCTTCTCGTCGGACTGGGATGCCGGCACGGAGGCGACGCATCTTCGCGCCCTGCGGCGCGCCCGTGTCGATGGCGCGATCATCAATCCGGTCGCCGACAATTTCGATGATCTCGATCGCTTCGGCTTACCCTTCGTTTTCATCGGATCGAGCGCCGAGCGTTTTCCGGATACCTTGAGCGTCGGATCGGATATCGCCCAGGCTGTCCGTCTCGGCATGGATATCCTCGTTGAGCGCGGACACCCGGCGCCGGCCCTGATGCTCGGCCCGCGGTCGCGTCTTGCGCGCGCCCGGTTCCTGCGCGCCGTGCACGAGCATTGCATCGCGCGCGACATCGACCCCGACATCTTGCTGGTGGAGGAATCCGACTACACGGTCGAGGGTGGCCGAAAGGTCATGGGGCGTTTGCTCGCCGGGCCGTGGAGAGGCAGTCGCGCCGTCTTCGTCGCCAACGACCTGATGGCACTCGGTGCCATGATCGCCGTGCGCGAGGCGGGGCTCCGGTGCCCGGAGGATATTTCCATTCTTGGCTTCGACGGCATTCCGGCGGGTGCGTTCTCCTGGCCCGGTCTGACGACGATCGAAAAACCTGGCCGGCAGATCGGCATTCGCGCGGTCGAATGCCTGCTCGATCAGATTGCCGGCCGCCCGGAGCACGGCCGGATATTTCTGCCGTGCCGACTGGTCGAGCGCGGTTCGCTTGCCGATGTCTCGGCCTCGGTAGCTGTGCGCACGGCGGCAGGGAGGTAACAATGAGCGTAAGCAACGATCTTGTAGCGGATGCAGCCATGCCTAGAAGTGGGAACGTTCCCAACGTCCATCGGCGAAGCGTCACGAAAAACGTGCGGCAATGGTGGCCCTACTACCTGATGATGGCGCCTGGGCTGATCTTCTTCGTGATCTTTCACTATTTTCCGATCTGGGAAGCCAAGATCGCCTTCGAGCAGTTGCGCATCATCCCGCCGAACATCTGGGTCGGGATCAAGCATTTCCAGACGCTCTTCTCCTCGCCGATCTTCTGGCAGGTGCTGATAAACACGCTGATCATCTCGACAATGAAGATCGTCTTCGTCTTCCCGGTCCCGATTATCGTTGCGCTGCTGCTCAACGAGATCCGGGGCGGCGCTTTCCGCAAGTTCATCCAGTCGGCGATCTACCTGCCGCATTTCCTTTCCTGGGTGGTCATCGCCGGCGTGTTCATCGCGGTGCTTTCGCCGAGCGACGGCGCGGTCAACGACATCATCGGTTTCTTCGGATTGCAGCCGGTCTCCTTCATGACCGACACGGGCTCGATCCGCTGGGTGCTGGTCTTCTCCGAGATCTGGCGATCGGCCGGCTGGGACAGCCTGCTTTACCTTGCCGCCATCATCGCCATCGACCAGGAACTCTATGATGCGGCCGAGATCGACGGAGCCAATCGCTGGCAGAAGATCCGCTACGTCACCATTCCCGGCATCGTGCCGACGATCGCGACGCTGTTCATCCTCAACGCCGGCATGTTCCTGAACGCCGACCTCAACCAGGTGATCAACTTCTCCAACGACGTGGTGCGCAGCAAGATCGATATCATCGACACCTATGTCTACCGCATCGGCCTGCAGACCGGCGAGTATTCGCTGGCAACGGCCGCCGGCCTCTTCAAGGCGGTTCTCGGCATGCTGATGATCGTCGCCGCCCACCTTCTTTCCAAACGTCTTACCGGCAAGGGGGTATGGTGATGGCCGCCCACAACGTTCGCAGAACGCCGCTCGAGCGGCTCGAATATGCGATCATCGTCTCGACGCTGATGTTCCTCGTCGTACTGACGGTCCAGCCGCTGCTCAACCTGCTCGCCATCTCCTTTTCGGATCCGGGCAAGGTTGCCGGCATGAGCGGCCTGACGGTGGTCCCCAACGGGTTTTCGACCGACGTCTGGAGCCTCCTGGTCAACAACCCGGCCGTCCAGCGCGGCCTCCTGAACTCGATCTTCATCACGCTGGTCAGCACCGTCCTTGGTGTCGTGCTGACGGCGCTGATGGCCTGGGCACTTTCCCGCCCGGGTTTGCCGGGGCGGCGCGCGATTTTCGTCTTCGTGCTGGTGACGATCGTCTTTGAGCCCGGCATCATTCCCGATTATTTCATCAACAAGCGCCTCGGCCTTCTCGACAGCTACTGGTCTCTGATCCTCTTCAAGGTTGTGAACGCCTGGTATCTGATCATTCTCGTCCGCTTCTTCGAGGAAGTGCCGAAGGAACTGATCGAGGCCTCGGAGCTCGACGGCGCCAACCCTTTCCAGATCTTCTGGTACGTGGCGCTACCACTCGCCAAGTCGGCGCTTGCGACCATCGCTCTCTTCTACTTCGTCTTCCACTGGAACGAGTTCTTCCGGGCGATGATCTATCTCAACGACCAGTCAAAATGGCCGCTGCAGGTCGTGCTGCGCCAGTTCGTGGTCGAGGGCGACAAGCTCGCCATGGTCGGGGTCGTCGACAGCAACAACTACACCGGTGCGAGCCAGATCAACATTCGCGCGCTGAAGGCAGGCATGATCCTGCTTACGATCGCGCCGATCCTCGCAATCTACCCACTCATTCTGAAGTTCTTCACCAAGGGCACCATGAGCGGTGCGCTGAAGGGCTGACGATGCAGAACCGAACCATAAAAACCATAGCATATTGGGAGGAACAAACATGCTTGGAAAACTGATCCTTGGCGCAACCACCGCCATGGCATTGATGGCGAGCGTCGCCATGCCCGCCTTCGCCGATCCGGTGACGATCCGCGTCGTCTCGAAGGATCTCACGACGAGCAATCCTGACGACGTGAAGCTGATGAAGGCCTATGAGGAGGCGCTGAAGGCCAAGGGCACCGACATCCATATCCAGGTCGTCGACCTGCCGTCCTCTGGCTATGCCGACAAGCTCAGCGCCATGCTTCTGTCCGGTGATATCCCCGATCTCATCTATTTCCAGGGCGGCGACGCCAAGATGGCCGAACAGGGCGTGCTGGAGGACTGGAACACCTGGCTGCCGAAGACGACCTATCTCAAGGACGCGCTCTTCCCGCACAATGTCGAGCGGCTGAAGAACTATCCCTACCTGCTCTATGTCTACCCGCCGCGCATACCGCAGCCGGTGATCCGCGCGGATTGGCTCGAGAAAGCGGGCGTCGAAGCACCGAAGACTACGGACGACTACGTCACCCTCTTCAAGGCGATCAAGGACGGCGATTTCGACGGCAACGGCAAGGCCGACAGCTACGGCGTTACCACCGCCGACAACACTCAAGAGCTCGACGCCGTCTTCAATCAGGCATTTGGCGTCACCGGAACCTGGCTGAAGAACGATGCTGGCGAGTGGATCCATGCCCGCGTTTCGGCCGCGGAAAAGGCAAAGATCGCTTTCTACGCATCGCTCCGCGAGCAGGGTCTCTATGATCCGGAATTCATCACCACCAAGTGGGACGTGAAGGAAGACAAGTTCTATTCCGGCCGTGCCGGGGTGATCTTCGGTTCCTCCGCAGAGGTCATCGACATCTATGGCGGCAAGATGCGCCAGGCCCATCCCGGCGTGACCCTCAGCCTGCTTTCGCCGCCGAAGGGTCCGGGCGGCCAGGGCCTGATGGCGCTGGACGTCTCCAAGGAAGCGCGCGGTCTCGCGATCGCAACGACCTCGGAGCACAAGGAGGAGGTGGTCAAGTTGCTCGACTTCATCGCCAGCCCCGAGGGCCAGGCGATTGAACGGCTCGGCTTTGAGGGCGAGCAGTACACCAAGGACGGCGAAACCATCAAGCCGACCGACAAGCTCGCTACCTGGTATGCCCGCTTCCTCGTTGCCGCCAACTGGCAGCCGCCGGTTCAGTGGCTGAGCGATGCCGCGCAGCAATCGCTGAAGACGACCTCCGCCGACTTCAAGCCGGACAACGCCTTCGTCTGGCCTGCGGAATACGCCACCGACATCGACGCCACGGAGAACGTCTACCGGGCCTGGGTTTACAAGTTCGTCTCCGGCGAAGCCAAGATGGACCAGTGGGACCAGTTCGTTTCCGAGTGGAACGCTGCCGGCGGCGAGAAAATGACCGAATATGCAAGGACGGTTCTCAATGACAAATGATGCTCAAGGGCTCTCCCTTAAGGGACGGGTTCGGGCGCTTCTCTTTGGCGTCGCCTACGGCGACGCCATCGGGGCGCCGGTCGAAAAGCTCTCCGCTGCGGAAATCCGCCAGCGCTATGGCCGGGTGACATCGCTCGACACAGAGTGGCACCGCATGAAGCAGAGTGAGGCGGCCCGCAACGGCCGTGTCCGCGGCAGCGGCATCGTCACCGACGACACGCTGATGACGCTCTGCGTGATGTCGATCTACGACGACGTGAAGCGCCATCTCGATGCCTGGGATATGGCCTCGGGCATGGTGCGGGAAATTGCCTGGACGCCGCGCTGGGTGCCGGAGCTGCAGCGCGAGACGATGCTGATCGAGCGGCTGTTCTATCCTGAGAAGTGGATCTTCCAGCGCCATCAACTTTCCGGCTGCGACCCGCGCCAGGGCGGCGTCGGCAACATGGTGAACTGTGGCGCGGCGATGTACATCGCGCCGATCGGCGTCGCCAATGCCTGTGATCCGAAGGCAGCCTATGATGAGGCGATCGCCTTTGCCTCCGGCCACCAGCAGAGCTTCGGCCTGGAAGCTGCCGGCGTACTCGCCG
The DNA here is from genome assembly GCF_014852035.1 of Ensifer sp. ENS03. Lineage (NCBI taxonomy): Bacteria > Pseudomonadati > Pseudomonadota > Alphaproteobacteria > Hyphomicrobiales > Rhizobiaceae > Ensifer > Ensifer sp. ENS03. The sequence goes on from NZ_JACVAV010000006.1 coordinate 339,130, forward strand.
CCGCGGTCGCCGCCGCTTTCGTGCCGGGCACCACCCTCGACACCGTCATCAAAGAAACGCTGGCCGTTGCCAAGGACGGAACGCGTGATGCGATCGCCGATATCGTCGAGGCTGCGGGCTCATTGAAGGGCGCGGATCATGCGACAGTCGTCGCCGAATTCCACCGCATCATCGCGCGCTATTCTCCAATGGGCGACGACGTGCAGCACACGCCGCAGAAGGCCGGCATTGCGACCGACGCCTACCAGCCATCGCGTCTGCACGCGATCGAGGAACTGCCGCTGGCGCTCGGCTTTGCGGTCGTCAATGACGGTGATTTCTACAAGTCGATCATCGACGGCATCAACTCCGGCCGCGATACGGACTCGATCGGCGTCATGGCCGGCGCAATCCTCGGCGCCATGCAGGGCGAGAGCATCATCGACCGGGCGATGGTCTCCCAGCTCGACCGTGTCAACAAGCTCGATCTCTACCGATCGGCCGATGCTTTTACCGCAACCGTGACCGCAATCCGGGCGGCCGACCACAAACGCGAAATGGCGCGGGCCACGGCGCGCGCAGGCCTCTTTGCCGCTCCCGAGCTCACCCAGGTTTCCAGTCTCTAGAATTCGAAAGTATCCGATGCTCAGCACCACAGAAATCTTCGAGCGTATCTATTCCGGTTTTATCGGCAAGGCGATCGGCGTGCGCTTGGGCGCACCTGTCGAACCGACGATCTGGAGCTATGAACGCGTCCGGGACACCTATGGCGAGGTGACGGAATATCTGCGCGATTTCAAGAATTTCGCTGCCGATGACGACACCAACGGTCCGGTCTATTTCATCCGGGCGCTGCGCGACTACGGTCTCGGCGCCACCGCCGAAGAGGTCGGCAAGACCTGGCTGAACTATGCGGCCGAGGAACACGGCATGTATTGGTGGGGCGGCTTCGGCAATTCGACCGAGCATACCGCCTACCAGAACCTGCGCGCTGGCATTCCGGCGCCGCAATCCGGCTCGATCGCCCAGAACGGCACGACGGTTGCCGAGCAGATCGGCGGGCAGATTTTCATCGACAGCTGGGGCTGGGTGCATCCGGCCGACCCGAAGAACGCAGCCGAAGCCTCAGCCCGTGCGGCAAGTGTCGCCCATGACGGCGAGGGCCTGCATGGCGCCCGCTTCTGCGCCGCGGCCATCGCCCAGGCTTTTGTTGCCAAGAACATCGAGGACGTGATCGAGACGGGTCTCGCGACAATCCCGGCCGACTCCCTCTATGCCAAGGTTTCGCGCGCGGTACTCCGCTTCCACGACAGCAACCGGAACGACTGGCGTGCCTGCCGCGACATGTTGACGGCGGATTGGGGCTATGACCGCTATCCCGGCGTCTGCCACATCATTCCGAATGCCGGCGTCTTGATCATGAGCCTGATCTACGGTCAGGGCGATCTGCCGCGCACCGTCGAGATCGCCACCATGGCCGGCTGGGACACGGACTGCAACGCCGGCAATGCCGGTGCGATCGTCGGCACGCTGCAAAAGGTGCAGCCGGGCTGGGACAAGTACCGCAAGCCGATCAACGATTTCGTCGTCGCTTCCGGCGTAACCGGTACGGTCAACGTCGTCGACATCCCCTCCTTTGCCCGTGAACTGACGGTGCTGGCGCTCCGCCTGCAGGGACGGGAGGCTCCGGCGCTCTGGGTCGAGGATTTCGAGCGCCGCGGCGTTCGCTTCGATTTCGACGCACCCGGCGCCACCCATGGCTTCCGCACCGAGCCCTTCAACCAGATCGCCGTCAAGGCATCGGCGGAGCGTCATACGGATAACGCCAAGGGATCGCTGGAAATCCTGCTCGACCGTCTCGAGCGCGGGCATGGTGGACGCATTTTCTGGAAGCCCTTCTATCGCCGCTCCGACTTCGACGACGAGCGCTACCGCCCGATGTTCACGCCGCTTGCCGATGACGGCCAAAGGGTGTCGTTCAAGCTCTGGCTCGACCCTTGGAACGGTGACGGCAACCTGCGTGTGGCGCCCTATGTTCGCCGCGCCATGACAGGCGCCATCCAGGAAACAGGCGCCTGGCACGTGCCGTCTGCGAGCGGCTGGCAGGACTACGCGTTCACCATCCCCGACGGCAACGGCGAGGCGGTCGACGAGATCGGCATCCTGGTCGAATATTTCGGACGCCTGAAATTCCTCGGCCGGCTGTTCCTTGCGGACTTCTCCGTATCCGGCAAGGGTCGCGCCGTCATCGACCCGTCGAAGGAAGCGCATGAATGGGGCGGCATCACCCGCTTCACCTGGAACCGCGGCCATTGGAGCCTGCAGCAAGGCCGCATCCATGCCCATACCGCAACCGACGCGGACGCCTGGACGGGCAACGCCTATCTCCGCGACGTCAGTGTCAAGGCCGAGCTTCAGCTGCACTCGGGTGCCTCGCACCTGGTGGTGGCCCGGGCTCAGGGTACGAGCCGCTTTTATGCCGCCGGTTTCGAGAACGGCGAAGCCGTGATCCTTCTTGAAGACCACGGCACGAAGATCCTCGCGCGCAGCCCGTTCCGTATCGAATACGGCCGAAGCTACGCGGTCGATCTCACTGTCGAAGGTGGCAAGCTGACGCTTTCCGTCGATGGCGAGCGGCTGCTTCAGGCGGACGATGGGACGCTGCGCTACGGCATGGCTGGCCTTCGCATGGCGTCTGCCGGGCGCATGTCGATCGGTCGGCTTGAGGTCGCCGAGCGCTAACTGCGCGAGGCGGAATGAATGGGAGGAAACATGTCCGAGATAGAGCTTAGAAGCGTCGGCAAGAGCTATGGCAGTGTCGCCGTGCTCAACGACATCTCGCTGGAAATGGGCGACGGCGAATTCGTCGTGCTCGTCGGCCCTTCGGGCTGCGGCAAGTCTACGCTGTTGCGCATGATCGCCGGGCTGGAGGATATTTCAGCTGGCGAGATCACCATCGGTGGCAAGGTCGTCAACGATATGCCGGCCAAGGAGCGCGACATCGCCATGGTCTTCCAGTCCTATGCGCTCTATCCGCACATGAAGGTCGCGGAAAACATGAGCTTCGCCTTGAAGCTCGCCGGTGCGCCGAAGGCGGAGATCGAAAAGCGCGTTACCCAGGCGGCCGAAATCCTCGGCCTCGAAAAGCTGCTCGACCGCCTGCCGCGGGAACTTTCCGGGGGCCAGCGCCAGCGTGTCGCCATGGGTCGCGCCATCGTGCGCGACCCGCGTGCCTTCCTCTTCGACGAACCTCTGTCGAACCTTGATGCCAAGCTGCGCGTGAAGATGCGCAGCGAAATCAAGAAGCTGCATCAACGGCTTCGCCGCACGATGGTCTATGTCACCCACGACCAGACCGAGGCCATGACCATGGCCGACAAGATTGTGGTGATGAACGGCGGAAAGATCGAGCAGGCGGGCGCACCGCTCGATCTTTACAACGATCCTGCCAATCTCTTCGTCGCCGGCTTCATTGGCTCGCCGGAGATCAACCTGATCGAGGCGGTCACAGAGGGAGCGACGGCCTTGACCCGGGGCGGCGTATCCCTGCCGCTCGGGCGACAGGTGCAGGCTGGCAAGCGGGTCGTCTGCGGCATCCGCCCGCAGCACATCACGCTCGGAACAACGGGCGTGCCGGGGCGCATCAGCCTCGTCGAGCCGACCGGCGAGGACCAGGAAATCGTCGTCGACATGGGCGGCCAGGATATCTCGGTCGTCGTCCACGGCGGCAAGCTACTTTCGGCCGGGCAGGATGTGACGCTGACGATCGATGCCGACAAGGTTCTGCTCTTCGACAAGGATACCGGGGAGCGCCTTCGATGAGTGGATTTGCGAAGCGACAGTTCGATCCCGACGCCAAGGGACCGCTGGTCGGCACGAGGGTTCTGGATCTTTCCCGGCTCGTTGCCGGCAACATGTTGTCGCTGCAGCTGGCCGATGCCGGCGCCGATGTCATCAAGATCGAGCCGCCGGCGGGCGATCCGCTCAGAGACTGGAAGGATGATGGCCACTCGCTCTATTGGAAGACCTATAGCCGCAACAAGCGCTCCGTCGTTCTGAACCTCAGGCAAGAGGCGGCGATGACGGCGCTCTGGGCACTGATCGATACGGCCGATGTCTTCATCGAGAATTTCCGGCCGGGAACGCTGGAGCGCATGGGGCTGTCGCCGGAAACGCTGCACGCCCGCAATCCCAACCTGATCATCGTGCGCATTTCCGGTTTCGGCCAGACGGGGCCTTACGCGCAGTTCCCGGGCTTTGGCACCATCATCGAAGGCATGAGCGGTTTTGCCTACAGAACCGGCTTTCCCGATCGCGAGCCCGTGCTGCCGCCGCTGGCGCTTGCCGACATGATCGCCGGTGTCTATGGCAGCTCGGCCACCGTGACAGCGTTGCTTGCGCGCGATCGCGGCTACGCAAAAGGACAGGTCATCGACCTGTCGCTGCTGGAACCGATGTTCTCGGTGCTCGGGCCAGAAGCGGCGATCTATCAGACGACCGGCAAGATCAAGGAGCGCGTGGGCAGCGCCTCCAATACGGCCGCCCCGCGCAATGTCTACCGCTGCCGCGACGGAAAGTACGTGGCGCTGTCGGGATCGACGCCGCAGGTCGCACGGAGGATCTTCGAGATCATCGGCCGTGCCGACATGAACCAGGACCCGCGCTTTGCCACCAATTCTGAACGCGTCAAAAATCGCGATCTGGTCGACGAGGCCGTTGGCGGCTGGTTTGCCCGGCACGACCATGACGAGGCGCTGAAGATCATGCGTGACGCCGGCGCGACGGTCGGGCCAATCTACAACATCGCAGATGCCGCGTCGGACCCGCATTTCGCCGAGCGCGAAATCATCGTCGATGTGGAGGATGACGAGTTCGGCAGCATGCCGATGCACAACATCGTGCCGCGGCTTTCCCAGACGCCGGGCGTCTGGCGGCGGCCGGCACCAGCGCTTGGGGAACACACGGCGGAAGTTCTGGCCGAAGCGGGACTGGATCGCGGCGCGATCGAGACGATACTCCAGGGTAAAGCCGCATGAGGCTTCGCTCCCTACTCTACGTCCCGGCCTCGTCCGCAAAATTCATCGCCAAGGCGCACGAACGCGGAGCGGATGCGATCATCCTCGACCTGGAAGATTCAGTCGCCCCGGATCAGAAACAGGCCGCAAGGGATGGGTTGAAGGACGCCGTGGCGCAGGTGGCACGCGGTGGTGCGACCGTCTTTGTCCGCGTCAATTCGGCGCCGGATCTGCGGATGGCGGATGCAGAGGCCGCCTGCCGTGCCGGCGCGTTCGGTCTCTATGTCGCGAAAACCCGGTCGCCGCAGGAGCTTGAGGATATTGCAGCGCATCTCGCACCAGTTGAGCGGCAGATCGGCAGGCCGCCGGTCGCCTTCGTGCCACTCCTCGAAGATGCCGGGGCAGTTCTCGATGCGCGCGCGATTGCCCGCGTCAGCCGCGTGGTCGGCCTTGCCGCTGGCGGCGAAGACATCGCGACCAGCATGGGCGCAGAACCGCTGCCAGACGTATTGCGACTTCCGAAACTGATGGTCCACCTTGCCGCCAAGGCGGAAGGCAAGCTGTCCTTCGGCATGCTTTTGACGGTTGCGGACTATACGCGACTGGATGCCTTGAAGGCAGCCGCTCGTGAGGCGAAGGCCCACGGGTTCGATGGCGCGAGCTGTGTCCACCCGTCCGTGGTCCCGGTGCTGAATGCGTCTTACTCCCCGAGCCCAGAACGGATCGCCTGGGCAAAGTCCGTGATCGACGCAGCGAAGACGGCGCAGGCAGACGGCCGTGGCGCCTTCGTGCTGAACGGGACCATGGTGGATGCGCCGATCATCGAGCGCGCGCATGATGTTCTCGAACAGGCAGGCGACCTCGGCTGACGCTCAGCGCAGCTTGGCGGAAGAGTCCTCACGATCGCGAGGCGCGCCGGTGCGCGCCAGGATTTCGTGCTGCGCAGTTGCACCTATCACCGAATGTGCAATGATCCTGAAATTGAACGACTTTAACCGGCTGCGAACGCGGGCGACTTTGTCGTGGCGGTCCGTTTTTTTTTCAGTAGCACTCCAGCATGCAGGGACTTCGAACAGCTTAGACACCCCAGGAAGGGAATGTGATCATGCGTAGACTTCTTGCGTACCTGACGATCGCTTCGTTCTTCTCAACTTCAGCCTTTGCAGATCCCGCCATCCTGACTGCAAATGTGAACTTCAGGGTGGGCCCGGGAACCGGATTTGACGCCATGCGCGTGATCCCCCAGGGCGAGGAAGTCGACATCAAGGAATGCGACGCAGAAGCCTCCTGGTGTGCCGTGAGTTATGCCGGGGCAAATGGCTTTGTTGCCGGCAAGTATCTCAACCAGTCCGATGCCACCGCGCCGGCCTGGCCAAGGATGTTCAACACCGAAAAAGGCGCGACGATCACGCTCTTCCAGCCGCAGATCACGTCCTGGAAGGATTTCAAGGAGCTCGAAGCCCTTGTCGCGACCGAGCTCAAACCGTCCGCCGACGCCAAGCCGATCTATGGGATCATCGGGCTTTCGGCCAAGACTGTGGCCGACGAGGCGACGGAGAATGTTACGCTGACGGATGTTCGCACCACGCAGCTCGATTTCTCCGCACTGGACCGACAGCAGCTCGCTGACCTCGCGCTCGACATCGGCAAGCTTGTCCCGACCGATCCGATCGTCGTGTCGCAGCAACGCCTGGCGGCAAGCCTTGCGGACTTCCAACGCCTCGCCGATATCCCCGATATCAAGGCCGATCCGCCGCCGATCTTTGTCAGTGAGACGCCGGCCATCCTGGTGCAGACGGACGGCAAGCCGGTGACGGCTCCGGTCAAGGGCGTTGAGGGCCTCTCCTTCGTGGTCAATACGAATTGGGACCTCTTCAAGGTGGATCAGGCGGCAGACTACTATCTGCGGAGCGAAAAGAACTGGCTGACAACAAAGACCTTGGAGAGCGGTTGGGTTGAAGCGGCATCGGTGCCGGACGTCTTTTCCAAGCTACCGGAAATCGACAACTGGAAAGGGGTAAAGGCCTCTCTTCCGCCCACGCCCTTCAGCGATAACCAGGTTCCGAAAGTTTTCTATTCGGAGAAGCCGGCGGAGCTTCTGATCTTTGAAGGAAAACCGGCCCTCGAACCGATCGCGGGCACCGGGCTGGATTGGATTTCCAATACGAGCAGTTCGGTGTTTTTCCATCGGGCCAGCAAGACGTGGTACACACTTGTTTCCGGACGGTGGTTTTCTTCAACGTCACTCGAAGGTCCCTGGACCTTTGCCACGCCTGACCTGCCCGATGATTTCGTAAACCTGCCCGACGACGCCTCCTACTCGGCTGTGCGCGCGTCGATCCCCGGCACGTCCGAAAGCGCAATGGCGCGTCTGCGGGCGAGCATTCCGAAGCTCGCGCGGGTTTCGACGGATGGATCGCTGAAGGTGGACGTCCACTACAATGGCGAGCCGAAGTTCGAGCCGATCGAAGGCACGTCCATGTTCTATGCCGTCAATGCCAACGAGCAGGTCATCAAGGTCGCGGACAAGTATTTCGTCTTGAAGGACGGCATCTGGTTCGTCGGCGATACGCCGACCGGGCCCTTCGCCGTTGCGCGCGCCGTTGCCGATGAGATCTACACGATCCCATCGTCGTCTCCGGTCTATAACGCGACCTATGTCCGCATCTACGATACGGAACCGGATGCCATCTGGTACGGCTATACGCTCGGCTATCTCTATACCTACCTTGCCTGGGATACAGTCGTCTGGGGCTCGGGATGGTATTATCCGCCCTATTGGGACTATTACGACGACGATTGGCCCTATTATCCGCCGCCGATCAGCTACGGGTTCGGCGCCTCGTACAACCCGGCCTATGGCACTTTCGGGCGCTATGGCTACGCCTATGGCCCGGAAAGGGGCCTGGTCTTCGGCGCAGCCTATAACCCCGTCACGGGGACACGGTTCCGCGGCGGCGCGGTGGCGGGTCCCGGTGGCGAGCGCGGTTTCATTTCTGCCTACAATCCACGCACGGGCAACGCGATGGTCGCGCGGGGCGGGCAGAATGTTTACGGCTCCTGGGGCAGTGTAGCCGTCAAGCACGGCGGAGAGTTCGCGCGCATCAGCGGCGGATCAACCGGGAGTGCCGGCGGCCTGCGCTGGCGCAACTCGGAAGGCGACAAGGGCTTTATCGCCGGCAGCAAGGGCGGTGACGTTTATGCCGGCCGCGATGGCAGCGTCTATCGCCGTCAGGACGGCCAATGGCAGAAGCATACGCCGGATGGCTGGCAACCGGTTCAGAGGCCGGACGGGGAGAACCTGCGCAATGCCGCCCAAGGCGCGGCATCCAACCGGCCCCAAGCCACGCAGCGTATCCAGAACCGTGCTGAAACGAGACCCGCACCACGCCGCAACCAGCAGGTTCGCCAACGGGCGCCGGATCATCTGTCCTTCGATCGCGCCGGACAGCAATTCGGCAACCAGAACGAACTGAGCCGCAATTATGGGCGACTTTACCAAGACTCCGGCCGGAACTTCCAGAGCTTTGACCGTGGTCGCGGCGGCTACAGCGGCGGCGGCTTCCAGGGTGGCAACCGCGGCGGCTTCCACGGAGGTGGTGGTCGCGGCGGTGGAGCTGCTTTCCGCGGCGGCGGTGGCGGACGTGGTGGTGGTGGCGGCGGCCGCGGTCGCTGAGAAAACCGGGCCGCTCGGGCGAACTTTCTCGAGCGGCCGCGTTACAAGACGTGGCAAAAGGTGTGCGGGGTCGCCGCTCCTTCGGCCGAAAAGCTTGGCGTGATCATCGGGCCGTCTGCCGCTGTGACGCCGGCCTTGGTGGCACGCCGGACCGGCCGGTCGAACCTTAAGCCGAGATGGTGACAGGTGCTTGCCGCATCAACCGTCCGACCAGAAGCGCTCCTTGTTGAAGCTCTTGTTTTCCTTACCGGCCTGGGACGCCCGCTTTAGAACGCGCGGTGTATCGTCGGCAATTGCCACCGAGAGCTCCAGGTTCGCCGGAAGTGCCAGACGCTCAAGCTCCTTGGCCGGCGCAAGCGCCCACTTGAAGAGTGCGGCGTCGCGAATTGTCCACTCGGCATTTGTAGGCGACGGGCCGGTGAGGCTGCTTTCGCCTGCAGCTGGATGGCGCATCATGCCCACGCCAAGCGCAACCTTGAACGACGAGGAGGGAATGAAAGCCGAGACGTCTGTGGGTAGCGCGCGCTCGGGCGTGGGGACGGGCGTCACGGTCGCGGCGGTAGCCGTGGCGCGCAGCGTCGGCAGCGGCACGGTGATCGCCGCAAGGTCGAAGAACGGCGACTTTTCGGCTGCTTCCTTCCGCATGGTCTGAAGCTCGAGGGCTTCTTCACCGCGGCTCTTGCGCGTGGGAAGCATCGCGGTCAACAGCGTGTTGCCGGCCGGTTCTCCGCCCTTCAGTTTGGCTGGGCCGGCGCTGTTTGCAGCCACGATCGAGGTGGCCTTGACCCGTCGCTTGTAGTCGGCCATCGCCTGGTCATACCCCGGCAAAGCCCCGCCGCTTGCCGGAAGGTGGAGTGTCTGCCCCTTGGGGAATATACGCGCGAGTTCCTGGCGCGACATGCGCGGCCACGCCCGTACGTTTCCGACGTCGAGATGTACGAAGGGAGATCCTGACGTCGGGTAGTATCCCACGCCGCCGACCTGCATCTGCATGGCGACTTCCCGCAGCCGGGTGAGCTTCACGCCCGGAATATAGAAGTCCATCGCCTTTCCCAGCATGTGCTGGCTGTTCTTGGCGACCCCGGTGCTGCGGGAGCGGCCGCGCAGCATGCTGTTGGTGGCGGGTGAGCGGTAAGCCGAGACGACGTTGATATAGTCCTTCCCACCGGCGCGCTGATAGACCTCCCAGACAAGATCGAGAAGACGCGGGTCCATACGGGCGGGCTCGTTCCTGCGCCAGTCGCGCAGGAAACGGTTGATCTGCGCGAGCCCCTTCTGGTCGTATTTGCCGTCCCGCTTGAAGGTGATCGTCGCGCGTTCACCGGTGTGCGTGAAGAACAGCTTCAGCGACCGGACTTCTGCCGACGACGCCGTGCTGGTGAAAGCCATGGCGGATGCTGCAAGGGCGGTGATTGCGGCCGCTCGAGCGGCCCACCGGGCGATACGCTTCACGCCTCTGACGATGGCACGCGAGGCAGGCTCTGGATACGCAGTTACAGGATACTCAGACACAGCGGCTTCCGATTCAATCGAGGTACAATCCACCGGCGGCAATGACCGGCGGCTCGGCTCTTCGACGGAGATTATGGTCAACAAAGGATTAAGAAGCGGTTGATGCCATCCAACGTGCGTCCCCGGTGACGCATTTCCGCGATTTGCATGGATTTCAGGGCCTCGGCTTGCCCTTACGTGAAGGTGTTGGCTCTTGTTTTCCTCAATCTATACATTAGTTACCATGAATGGATTGGTCGGTTGCACCGCGGTACTTGCATAGCCAAGGTGTCCCATGAAAAGCACGAAAGACGTCATCGCCGAACTGACCCGCGCCGCGCGCGACGTTCACATGCTGACGGAGGGCGAAAAGCTCCGTCTTGTCTCCCGGGCCTATGTCGCGATCAAGGAAGGTTGGGAGCTGCTCGGGCAGCCCAATCGCCTCAGCGAGTCTGCCGAAACGATGGACATCATCCGCGCCGGCGGCATGCCGGTATATCTCTATGACGATGAGATGCGGGCAATCCTCCAGGAGGCCGTCAAGGTCATCAGGCAGATCGAAGCGGCGATGGAAGCGAAGAACACCCCGGCACCCACATCCGGCGAAGATAGCAACCAAGGGTCGTGAATGGGCCCGAAGCAGTTCGAACAATGTTGTCCGCCGTCAATCCGCGCGGCGACGTTTTGACTGGCTGGATCGACCAGATCGCCACGTCGGGGATCTGATCCGTTGGCGCGCTACATCGCAATTCGATCGGACGTCAGGATCAGAATGATCGCCGGGCCAGCCAGGAAGGCTGCGAGGAAAAGTGCCGACAGGATCGAGCGTATGAGGAAGCGCAGCAGGGGGCCGCGGGTCATCGAGCGGCCCTATGCTCATGGCGCGAACTAACAGTTTTCAATCCCGGCCCGGAAGGGCACTCCACTTGTGACGTCGTCATGCTTCCTGCCTTTCCGGTTCGTTGAAGGCCGCGGCTATCACTGCTGATACGAGCGAGGGCGGCTCGATGCGTGCGCTAGCTCTGAACGATTGCAGCAGTGTTACGTTCGGCTGCCCCGTGGTTTCCGTAATGCTGCTGTAATTCTTGCGGCAGATTCGAAAGGTCGAAGCCATGGGGTGCCGATGCGGATACTGCTGATCGAAGATGAGAGGGAGCTGGCGGCGGCACTGGCTGTGGCGCTCAGCAAATATGGCATCGTCATCGACCATACGACCCATCTCGCCGATGCAGCCGAACTTGCGCGTCAGAATGACTACGGCGCTATTCTTCTCGACCGCCGCCTGCCCGACGGTGAAGGGCTGAGCTTCATCCCGCAATTGCGCCGCATTGGCCAAGACGCGCCGATCATCGTCCTGACGGCACGCAACGAGCCGATGGAACGGGTTGAAGGTCTCGACACCGGGGCGGACGACTATCTCGGCAAACCCTTTCTCGTCGAAGAACTAATGGCGCGCCTGCGCGCCGTGTTGCGCCGTCCGGCTGCGCTTGCTGAGCTTCAGATCAAGGTGGGACGAATGGCGCTCGATCCGCTGAACCTCACCGTGACCGTCGATGACGTGAAGCTTGACGTCCCAAGGCGCGAACTCTTCGTGCTCCAGGCCCTTGCGAGGCGCCGGGACAAAACCGTTCTCCGCTCGACGCTCGAAGCAGCGGTCTACAACTACGAAGAAGAGATCCAGTCGAACGCGATCGACGCCCACATTTCAAGGCTGCGCAAGCGCCTGGCGGATGCTGGGGCCGGAGTTTCGATTCACAACATCCGTGGGGTCGGTTACCTCCTGAAGGAAGAGTGATGGGTCAGACGACAGGACGCAATCCGTCGCTCTGGTGGCGGCTCAGCTGGCAATTGAGCCTCGTCATCATCGCCGTCGTTGCCTCGGTGATCATCGGGCTCTGCATCTGGGCAACCACGATCATGTCGCCGAACACGGCCATGGAGGGGACGGTCGTCTCGGTCGTGTCCCGTGCCGTAGGCCGCGGAAGCGATGGTCAACTGCAGCTTTCCGAGACCCATGACCTGACGACGCTCAAGGCGCAAAACAGCGCATTGTGGTTCGTAGTCGCCACCACCAGCGGTGCCTTCGCGTCCTATGGATCCGTTCCGCCCGCCTATGCCGCGCTGCCCTCGGTAATCCACCTGTTCGACGAAGCGGATATCAGGGGGGCCGCAACCACTGGCGAGATTGCGACGATCGAAAACGCGAAGACGCCGGCTGGCGAAGTCCGGATTCTGTTTGGCGGCGTGGCGGACAAGGGTTGGGGTGCCCTAGCTCTCTTGGCGAAGGCCTATCCAATCTACCTGTCTTTGATCGCCAGTGCCCTCCCGGCGATTTTTCTTGCCGTTCCTCACATCGTCGGGCGTGCTCTCGCGACGGTGAGCGAGGTTGCCGACGAAGCATCGCGGATCGATCCGCGCCTCCACGGGACGCGCCTTCCGCTCGCAGGAATCCCGAACGAAGTCGCCCCGGTTCTGATCGCATTCAACGGCGCACTTGAGCGCCTCGAGGACGAGTCCAGAAAGCGGCGGCGCTTCCTGATCGATGCGGCCCACGAACTGCGAACCCCCATTGCGATCATGCAGACGCGCATCGATGGCATGCCTGATGGCCGGGAGAGAACGCGCCTGATGGATGATGTCGCCCGGCTCGCAGAAGCGGCAGAGCAGCTTCTGGACTTCGAGCGCAACGACCAGGCGCTCGTTCTGGACGAGCCGATGGATCTGGTTGACATCGCGCGATCGGCGGTTGCCGATCTCGCTCCGTTGGCGATAGGGGCTGGCTATCAGGTGTCTTTCCACAGTGACGTGGAGACGCTTGCGCGAAAGGGCAACCCACCTGCCGTGTTGCGCGCGGTCACAAACCTCGTCCGAAATGCGATCGATCACGGCGGCAATTCGGGCATGATTGCCGTCTTGGTCTCAAGCGATGGGCGCGTGGAAGTTTCCGACGAAGGACCGGGCATACCTGCCGAGCATCAGGAACTCGTCTTTGAACCCTTTTACAGGGTTTCTCCCAAGGACACGGGCGCGGGTCTTGGTTTGAGCCTTGTAAAACAGGTGGCTTCAAACCACGGGGGGCGTGTCAGTCTCACGAGTTCAGCGAGCGGAACCAAGGTGGTCGTCCACCTCTGACCGCGAGAGGCGTGGGATTTAGGTCGCGGTCACCGCCGCGCCCATGCTTGAAGGGTTTTCGAGACACCATCCCTTCGGTGTCAGCTCTAACCTGCTTGTAATTCTGTAGCAATTGTCCATCCCCAAGGTCGCCGTTGCATGTCAACGGAGATCATGAAACGTGCTAAAAGAATATTTTATTCAATCGCTTGCCTGGGTTTCTTCATCGCTCGTCCCGGCCGGCGCGGTGGCGCTGGCAGGGCTACTCTCGGCAACCCTGATCGGATGCCAATCGGTTCCATTGAAGGAGGCGGGGACTTTGACCTCCTATGGCAAGCTCGGTCCGTCGAAAGGCATGGTGGCCAAGAAACGCCTCTACGTTGATGGACAACGTCTGGTCGACGTGAAAACCGTCCGCATCGCACCAACGACGTTTTCCTTTGCAGCCGCCTCCAAGATCAAGTCCGATGCCGATCGCGATTTGGTTTCGAACGCTCTCGATCGGGCGCTCTGCGTCGCGCTCAGCGACAGGTACCAGATGGTTCCTGCCAATCAGCCTGCTGATCTGACGGTTCGCTCCGTGATCGCCGATATTGTCCCGACAGACAAGGCGCTCGCAGGGGTTTCCACGGCCATCACCATTGGTACGGGGTTCGTCCTGCCCGTCAGCGTGCCGCGATTGCCTGTCGGCCTGGGAGGCTTGGCTGTAGAGGCCGAAGCGGTCGATGCCAGCGGTCTGCAAAGTGCCGCCATGCTTTGGGCGCGTGGTGCAAATTCGATCCTCGACAAGCCCCGTGTTTCGGAAGTTGGCGACGCCTATAGCTTTTCGACGAAATTCGCCGACGCGTTTTCGCAGGTGCTGATTTCCGGCAAGGAGCCGAAGGCATTGAATATCTCGCTGCCGACCCGGCAACGCATGCAGTCCTGGTTGGGTGGCAAACCCAAATATGCCGCATGCGATGCCTTCGGTCGGGCACCGGGCCTGGTCGGCGCGATAGCAGCCAAATACGGCGCGCCGCCTCAATGGACCGACAAGAAACCAAAAGCTGCGGCGCAACAAGCGTTCAACTCTCCTATTGCGCGATAGCTTGCGGTTGGCGATCCTTATTTCACCCCGCCATGGGCAAGCCCGCTCACGAGGTAGCGTTGCATGAACAGCGCGACCAGATAAACCGGCGCGATGCCTGCCAGGGAGGCGGCTGCCATCTGGCCGAAATTCACCAGACGGTCGCCCTGGAAGAGCGAGATGCCCACCGGCAAGGTCCGCGTGGCGTCGGAGAAGGTGAAGGCGGAAGCAAACAGGAACTCGTTGTAGGACAAGACCGTGACGATGATGAAGGTCGCAACGATGCCGGGCGCGATGATCGGCACGACGATCTGCAGCAGCGTGCGAAATGGACCGGCGCCGTCCATCGCCGCTGCCTGTTCGATCTCGATCGGCATCCGGCGCAGGAACGGCATCAGCAGCCAGAAGGCGACCGGCACGTTGGCGAAACCATAAATGAGAATCAGGCCGGCGCGCGTATCGAGCAGTCCGGTTGTCTTCAGCAGAAAAAACAGCGGGATCAGCGCTACGATCGGCGGCGCCATGTAGCTCGACAGCGTTACGTCCGACAGCCATTTGCCACCGATCTTCAGCCGCAGGACGGCATAGGCCGACGGCAGCGCCAGCGCGATGGTGACGAGGCCCGAAACCAGCGACACGATCACGGAATTCAGGATGAAACCGAGGATGTTGGCCGCGTCGAAGGCCGCCGGCCAGTTGGCGAGCGTCGGCATCGTCGGCCAGAAGCGTCCGTTGAGCACGTCGTCCTTCGTCTTGAAGGAAACCGCGATGAGAAAGAGGAAAGGCAAGGCAAAGAAGCTGACGACCGGCGCTGTCGCAAGGCCGAGCCACAGATGTCGCGCGGCAGGTCTCACAGCTCTCGCCTTTCGAAGTGCTGGTGCAGCCGTACGACGGGCAAGGTCACAAGCCCGATGACAAGCGCATAGATCATCGTTTCGGCCGCGGCGCGGCCGACGTCGAACTGTTCGATCGCCCGCCGATAGATGGCAAAGCCGGCCGATGTCGTCGCAAAGCCCGGTCCGCCGAAGGTCAGTATGTAGATGAGGTCGAAGAGCTTGAACGACAAAATGAGCTTCAGCAGATAGATCGACGAAAGCGGTGCGGCGACCAGCGGAAGTGTGATGTGCCAGAAGCGCTGCCAGCCATTGGCCCCGTCCACCAGCGCTGCCTCGTGAACGCTGTCGGGTACCGTGGAAAGAGCCGCAAAGCAGAGAATGACGATGAATGGCGTCCATTGCCAGAGGTCGGCGGCGCCGATCGCCAGCCAGGCGAGCGTCGGGTGACCAAGAAAGGAAATCGGCTCGGAGATAAAGCCATAGGTGATCAGGCTACCGTTCAGGAGCCCGCCTGCCGGCGCGAAGATCAGCTTCCAAGCGATGCCGACCATGACCGGCGGGGTCATCAGTGGCAGCAGAACGAGGCTCATCAAAAAGCGGCCGGCCTTCAACAGGGAAGTGAAAAGCAGCGCGATCAGGAAGCCGAGCGCAAGCTGCACCAGCGAGGTGGCAAGTGCATAGGCGACGCTTCTGCCGATGGCCGCGAGGAAGATCGGATCCTGAAGCGCCGTTGCGAAGTGCTTGATGCCGACGAAGCCGCGGAACGGCTTTCCAAGCGTGCTCTTGCTGAAGGCAAGCGCCAGCAGAAAGACAGTCGGGTAGAGCGTCGTGACGATCAGCGCGACGAGGACCGGTGCGATCCAGGCCAACCGTGCGAGACGCGCCCAAAAGGCGTGGCCGCGCCCGGCAACACCCGCCGCGCCGGCGGGTTCCAGCACCTCGACGGCAAAGGTGGTCATGCGGCCTCGGCCAGATCCGGGCGTGTCGGCCCGCTGCCGGCCCGGGTGGCCAGCAACATGTCCTCGATATCGTCGAGGTCGCTGGGCGTGAGCGCAAGGGTTGCGGCATCGATCCAACCGTCGATCTGCAGCGGTTCGCGCGCGCCGATGATGGCACCGGTGACGCCGGGCCAGGAAATCGCCCAGGCCGCAGCGATCGCAGCGACGGTCGTTTTGTGTCGCGCGGCAATCGGCCTCAAGCCTTCGGCAAAGGCCAGGTTGCGGTGAAGCGCTTCGCCCGAAAATTCCTCGTCGCGCGATCGCCAATCGTCGTGCGGAAGGGCCCGGGCGCGCGCCGGCGTAAAGGCGCCGGTGAGCAGGCCTGATTGCAGTGGGCTGTAGGCGATGACGCCGCTGCCATGCGCCTGCACCCACGGCAGGTCTGCTCTAGCGAACTGGCGCTTGATTGCCGAAAAGGGCGGTTGCACCACATCGACGGGCGCCACCGTTGCCGCGCGCTCCAGAAGCGCCCGATCGTGGTTCGAAAGCCCGATGGCCCGTACCTTACCCTCTTTCTTCAACTCCGCAAAAGTCGCCCAGTATTCCTCGACCGGCGTGCCGTCATTGGCAGGCCAGTGCACCTGGTAGAGGTCGATGACATCAACGCCGAGCCGCTTCAGGGAAGCCTCCAGCTCGCGGCGAATGGATTGGGCATTGCCGATGCGGGCGGGAAGGGCGTTGCGGTTGTCCGGGTCCCAGATCAGCCCGGCCTTGGTGAAGATCAACGGACGTTGGGAGCGTGGGATGGTCGAAAGCGCCTCGCGCACGATCTGTTCGGAATGGCCGAGACCATAGACGGGTGCCGTGTCGATCCAGTTGATGCCGCGCTCGACCGCATGACGGATGGCGGCGATCGACCGGGTATCGTCCTGACTTCCCCATCCCCAGCCCCAATCGGGGCCACCGATGGCCCAGGCGCCGAAGCCAACGGGCGTGATGTCGAAATCGGTTCGGCCGAGCCTGCGTTTCGGCAAGGATCTTGCGCTCATGGTCTTTTGCCTCGTTTCAAAAAAGTGGCGGGGCGGCGCCGGGAGGAAGCGCCACCCCGCAAGCAATCAGCCGTTGGTCTCGATGATTTCGGTCCAGGCCTGGTGGGCATCGGCGATCGCCTCTTCCGCGCTTTTGGTGCCGGCGAGCGCCAGGGCCAGTTCGTCGGTCAGCGCATTTTCGAGTTTTGGCGCATAGACGGCGGTCGGCCAGGCCAGGCTGTTTTCCAATGCGCCATCATCGAGCAGCGGTTGCACCAACGGCTGGAAGTCTCTGAAATTCTTAGATTTCAAGCCAGACTGGCGGTCCGGGTCGATGCCCGAGCCGGTGAGCGCCAGAAGCTCCTGGTGGTAGTCCTTGCCGGTCGCAAGCTTGATCAGGTCCCAGGCGACGTCCTTGTTTTTCGATCCGCTGGTGATCGCAAAACCGAAGCCGGCATTGAAGGCGAGGCGGGGTGTTTTGTTGCTGCCGCCGACGGGAATGCGCGTCACCCCCCACTTGTCGACGATCTTCGAGCCCTTGGGGTCCTGTGCATAGCCGCCGAGATCGGTCCAGAAGTCGATCTGTGCAGCCTTGCCGTTGAGAAACGCGGGCAGCCCTTCTTCGAAGCGGGTTTCAAGTGGGGTCGGCAGCGCATGGGGAGCCGACGCAAGCAGCGACTTCAGGGCTTCGACGGCCTCGGTGCTGTCGAGCGCCGAGGTGCCGTCCGCCTTCAAGAAGTTGCCGCCGAAGCCGGTGAGCCGGTTGGCATAGGTGGAAAGAATGATGACCGGGATCTTCGCGCCCAGAACCGCAGCACCATAGATGCCGTTCTTCTTTTCCGCCTCGGTGATCACCCTGGCGTTCTCGTTGTATTCGTCCCAGGTTGCCGGCGCCTTCAGGCCGTAGCGATCAAACAGCTCGCGGTTATAGAACAACAGATGGCTGTCGCCGTCATAGGGCAAGCCATAGCGACGGCCGTCATGCAGCGTGTACTGGTCGTAGATGGTCTGGATGAAGTCTTCCGGCTGGATCTCGGCCTTGTCGCGCTCGATGAGATCGGTCACGTCCTCGATCACGCCATCTTCGGCGAGCTGGCCCTTGTAGGTATAGAAATAGTCGATGACGTCGAACTGGTTGGCGCCCGACTGCACGTCCAGCGTCGCCTTGACGCTGACCTGGTCGTAGGGCACCGCCGTGACGTTGACCTTGGCTCCGGTCAGCCTTTCGAAATCCTCGGCAATTTTCTTGCCGGTGACGACATGCGGCTGGATGATCAGGAGATTGACCGTGCGGCCGGCATATCTGTTGCCGGACGCAAGGGCGGTCGAGGAGGCAAGTGGCGCGATGAAGGGCAGGGCGCCGGCAGCCGCGAGCGATTTCAGCACGCTGCGGCGGCGATAGGCCTGGCCGAAAATGGAACTGGACATGAGATCCTCCGTCGAAATCTGGGCTGGCCAGCGTTGTCATTCGTTGCAGGCGGAACGGGTCCGGCGCACGTGTTGTTGCCAGCATCATGCGTGAGAATCCTGGGCTCATACACATATAGTCTATGTATTTTATGTAGTATTACGGAATGATTTTGCTTCTCTCTCCCCCCGGCCGGAGTAGGAATTTCCTCAAGCGATTGTTTCTGATCCGCCGGAGCCGGGACGAAAGCCGTCCCGGTCCATCCGGTTGTGCACAGATGGTGAGTGCGATCCGCTCGATATATGTCCGATGATCAGTCAGCCTTGCCAGTGGCCGCACGTTGGGCTTTCAATCCGAGCAGAATTCCGAGGGACGGCAGGATGCCCGTTACGAGCAGGTTGGTGCCGAGATCGAACTGATCGACAATGCGACCGCCGGCAAAGGATCCGGCGGCAATGGCGATATTAAAGATTGCGACGAACAGCGCCGTTGCGACTTCGATGTCGGAGGGTGCCGACTTCATCATCCAGGTTTGCAATGAGACCGAGACGCCGCCATAGGCGATGCCCCACAAGATGAGGACGACCGCACCGCCAAGAGCGGAGTTTCCGAAGAGAGCAAAGCCGAAGAGGACAGCAGCAAGGGCACCGGCAATGCACAGCAAGGTCGCGCCGGTACGCCTGGCGGCGACAGGGCCAGCAACAAAGTTTCCGCCAATACCAGCGGCTCCATAGGCAAACAGCATGAGCCCGACCCATTGTGTGCCGATGCCCGAAACAAATTCCAGAAGCGGACGTATGAAGGTGTAGGCCATGAAATGCCCCGCAACGAACAGGAACGTGATCGCCAAACCAAGCTGGATCCGGCGGTTCAAGAGCTGATGGCCAAACTGGCTGAGCCGGACGGACTGGTGGACGGGCAGCGCAGGCAACGCACAGAGATTGACCACAAGCACGATCGCACAAAAGACCGCCATCGCGGCAAACGCGAAGCGCCAGCCCGCCGCGTCACCGATCATGGCTCCGACCGGAACGCCAAGAACCGACGCTGCTGCAACGCCGCCGAAAATGATCGCCGTTGCGACACCGATCGATCGGCCCGGAACCAGCCGTAGCGCAAGGCCTCCGGCAACGGCCCAGATGCCGCCCATGCAAAGGCCGACAATGATACGCGCCGCCAGGAGCAAACCGATCGTACTGGCCAGCGCCGAAATGATGTTTGCAACAACCAGCAGCAAGAGAAGGGTGGTCAGGATGCGCCTTCTGTCGATCCTGCCGGCCAAGAGTACCACGGTGGGCGCAAAGAGCGCGGCAAGCAACGCCGGCAGCGAGAGCGTCAAACCGGCGGTCCCCATCGACGTTTGAAGGTCGTCTGCGATCGGCGTCATTAACCCAACGGGCAGCATCTCCGTCGTCACGACGCAAAAGGTCGACAGGCCGGCGGCATAGACCGGTAGCCAATTCTCCCGGTCAGGGCCTCCCTTCCTTGGGAGTCCGTCGGTTTCTTCCTGGAGTTTCATCTAATTGCCTCTATCATTCTGGGCGAGGCACGTTGTGGCGCCCAGCCAATCCTTCATGTCCCGTTGCCGGGACGTTGCGAGGCATTCTTTACTGTTTCCGATATTCAGATAAACTTCGGCCTTATGGAAACAAAAGGGACGAATCGTCCCCAATAGGATCTTGCGATGCTGGACCATCTCGGCGATGTGCGCGCCTTTGTTCGTGTCGCCGATGACCAGAGCTTCACCCTGGCGGCGGAACGGCTCGGCCTCTCCCGTTCCGCGGTCGGGAAATGTGTCGCACGTCTTGAAGACAATATGGCAACGCGGCTGATCCATAGAACAACGCGTAGCGTCAGCCTCACCGAGGAGGGCCAGCTCTTCTACGAGCATGCGATCAGGATCCTGTCAGAAGTGGACGACGCGGAGTTCGCCTTGGCACAACGGCACCAGGCCCCAAGAGGGCGCCTTCGCATCGATGTGCCGATCGCCCTCGGTAGGCTGCACATTCTGCCCGTTCTCCAGCGCTTCCTGAACCGTTGGCCCGAGGTGGAAGCGGAGGTTTCGTTTTCGGATGAGTATCGCGACATCGTCGGCGACGGCATCGACGTTGCCGTTCGTATCGGCGGGCCCACCGACAGTCGCCTCGTGCGGCGGGTCCTGGCCTCTCATCGGCTCATAACCTGCGCTGCGCCGGAGTATTTAAAGCGGCGCGGAACGCCGCGCACCATCGACGAACTGACGCGCCACGACAGGATCGGGTTCAAGCACGCAGGCGGACCGGTACCGTGGCATTACAGGGTCGGCGGCGGAGACCGGGACGTCGGTGTTCAGGGAAACTTGCGTCTCGGAAACACCGAGGCCATTCGCGACGCTTGCCTCGCCGGAACGGGCCTTGCGCAACTCGGCGCCTTCCTGGTGGGCCGCGACATCAGGGAAGGCAGGCTTGTCCCCCTGCTCGAAGAATTCGAACGCGACGAGCCGCCTGTTTGCGTCGTCTATCCGACACGAAAGCACGTTTCTCCAAAGGTCCGCCTTTTTATTGAGGCCATCCGAGCGGAATGGGCGGCCGGTGCGCCCTGGGCGTAGCCCGGCGCGCCCTCATGCCTTCGGCTGTGCTACTCGCAACTTGTGGGGCGCGATCACGCGCACTACCTGTGAGGCGTGAAGAGCGGCGGCCGCAACGGCATGTCCTTGAGGTGATGATGAAACTGCCCCCGCAAGCTGGAGCCCCGCCTGCGAGCAATCCCGACGTGTTCGACGCATCCTGCTCGGCTCGGCATGCGCTCGAACTGATATCGACGAAATGGGCGATCCTCACCATGTCGGCGCTCGCGGCGGGCCCGATGCGCAATGGCGCGTTGCTGCGCAAGATCGAGGGCATTTCGCAAAAGATGCTGACCCAGACGTTGAAGGACCTCGAGCGCAACGGGTTGGTGCAGCGTCACGATCACCAGACGAACCCGCCCCATGTCGAGTACAGTCTGAGCTCGGTCGGCCTGTCTCTCAGCGAAACGCTCATCAGCCTCGACCGATGGGCGGAGCGGAACTTTCCGGAGCTTGATTACTTCAGGGAGCAATACGATGCGGCCGCGAGCGAGGCAAAGGCGGCCAGGCGGCGGAAGGTCCGCCTGGCCTAGCCGAAAGATATTGCGCGCACGCAAGACGGCTCACGCCCAGACGCGACCTGATCGCGGCGTGTCGATCTGGTAGTCGGAGGTGTGAGCGCTGAAGAAGTTCCGACCGAACACGCGTGCCCGTCCGATCGGGTCACTCGGATCGCGGCAAATATCTGTGCGTGCGTTGCCATGGCCATGAACGACGCCGACGAAGGTCGAACGCGTATAGCGGCTGAATTCCTGGAACTGATGCTGCGGGCTGGACGAAACGGTGGGGTAGGTCTCTTCTGAGCTGAGGACGAGGCCGATCCGTTTTCCAGTCATCTGCGCGACAACGGACGCCGATTGTGGATGCGACGCGGCGACGTAGCAGAACATTCGATCGAAGAACGCCTTCAACTGCGCAGAGACGCCATACCAGTAGATCGGGCTTGCGGCGACAAAGCCGTCAGCGGGAAGGTAGGAACCAAAGAACGCCCGCCGGAAACCGTCGTCGATCGCGCATTCGCCATCCGGCATACGACATTGGCGACAGTCTCTAAGCAGCGCCGACAGGACGTCGTCGACGTGAACGGTCTCGACCTCGTGGCCCGCCTCAAGCAGGCCATCGGCCACGGCATTCGCCATCGTCGTCGAGTTTCCATCGCGCCGCGGGCTGGAGCAGAGAACCATTGCCTTCATCGATATCTTCCTCAAGCAGCGGACAACCTGGAAAGGGAAACTCCAGGGCTTGGCTGCAGGCCTATCGGGCGCAGAGGCCACCTACAAGTACGCACCTTGGGGTGCCTATGTTGCGGGTGCTTTCGCTCTTTCGCTATTCGGTTCGAGCCGCGACGGCCAGTTCGGCACATGCCGGGTAGAGGCGCTTGCTGGTGACAAGGGATCGCGGCCGTGGCCTTGGGCCCACGTGGCAAATCGACCGGAGCAGGCTGCAACAGCGCGCGCAGTCGTGTCGGCAGAGCGTCTTTTCAGTTCAGCAGGTCTACAGCCGTTTGGGCATGGGTGTTGTCCGGCGGTCAAGGTGTTGGTGGAGAGCACGCTCGAGATCCCGAATGATGGCTCGTCACGAGAGCCGCTGCTGCACAGGTCGGGATCGCAAGGGGATCCGGACCGTTTGCATGCCATGACCCTACGGCTGTGGAGGGATGCCGTGCCGATGGCCAATACTTGGCGAAGCGGCTTTCTGATCGAGTTGCGGCCCGCAATGCAGCTGACACCGGAGGTTTATTCTTGACCGATGCATAGCTGGATGGCTATGTATCGTGCTTAGCCATTTGGCATGGGGCTCCGCGCCCATCACGGTGGATCCGACCCTGAACGAACTGACGGAACAGTCGAGGTCCGGGATGTCTGAGAAGAAAGTCGGAAAGAACGCACCGAAAGCCGCTTCCCCTGCGCCACGCTCAAAGATCGGACGCAAGACGCCGCCGACAAAATCGGCCGATGGCGTCGTCCTTCTAACCGGCGGCAATCCGCAGATCGCAAAGGGCTACGGAAATGCGCCGGTGCAGCAGTACATCGCTGCGATGCCGGGGTGGAAAAGCGATCTAGGCAAGCGGCTGGACCGGCTGGTCGTCAAGACCGTTCCCGGCGTCGAAAAAGCGGTCAAGTGGAACTCTCCCTTTTATGGCGTGGAAAAGGATGTCTGGTTCCTCAGTTTTCATTGCATGACGAAATACGTGAAGGTCGCTTTCTTCCGCGGGGCGCAATTCAGCCCCTTACCTCCCGGCACGTCAAAACAGCCGGATGTTCGTTATCTCGACATCTATGAGACGGACGAACTCGACGAGGCGCAGTTCATGGATTGGGTCAAGCAGGCCAGCGAACTGCCGGGCGAGAAGATGTAAAGCGTCGCCGCAGATCCTTCGCCGCCGGGAATGGCCGGGCCAACGGATGTCAGCGGCCACGGCGGCGTACGGCCGCGGCCCTGCCTCCCCACAAGCTGCTTCTCAATCGGCATTGCCCACCATGAGTATCTTCATGACGGCGGCCATTGCCGGGTCGGTGCCAGCGGCATAGTCGGCAAAGCTAGTGGAGCGCGCGACGTCTGGCTGAAGGGGACCTGCCGGGACGTCGTAGACGTAATTCAGCAGGAAACAGGTCCTGATCTCCGACAGGCTGCAACCGTGTTCCCAGTCGTGATAGGCCGTCGAGTAACGGATGGTGATCTTCGAGTTCGGCAGAACCGTGCGGCCGCCTTCGCCCCAAAACTGCAGCCGGTCTCCTATCGGCTCGCCGACAAGTACCGTGCGCGGGCCGCCGAAGTACTTCAGTCGCGCCGCCGTGCTGATCGCGGCCGAAAACGTGTTCGCGCTGGTCAGCACAAACAGCCGTCCCT
The DNA here is from genome assembly GCF_014852035.1 of Ensifer sp. ENS03. Lineage (NCBI taxonomy): Bacteria > Pseudomonadati > Pseudomonadota > Alphaproteobacteria > Hyphomicrobiales > Rhizobiaceae > Ensifer > Ensifer sp. ENS03. The sequence goes on from NZ_JACVAV010000006.1 coordinate 363,133, forward strand.
CCGGCGGCAGGATGGCCGGGAGCCTTCGCGAGAAATCGGCGGTCAGTTCGTAATTGCCGCCATTGTTGAACCGCAGGTCGACGACTGCATTGCGTATCGGTTTTTTCTCAGCTTCGTCCAGCACCTTGGCGAGCCCCTGCGACAGGCCCTCCGGCGTCGCATCCCTGATGCGGTTGATCTGGATGTAGAGAAGATCGGGCAAGGGATAGTGGTGCCAGACATTGGCGTCGGGGCGCGTGAGATAGGCCGGTAGCGTGACATCGTCGAGCACGTGCCGCCACCCGGCGCCGCGACCGGTCTGTGACAAGGGACTGAAATCGCGTCGTGGCCAGACATGGGCGTTCAAGGGTTCCGGCGCACCGGACGTGGCGACAAGAGCGATCTGCGCAGCGCTTCCATCCTCGCGACGGATGAAATAGGCGCTTTCCTGCGGGCTTTCGGTAAGGCCGGCGGCATGGAGCAATTCCGGCGAAATCGCGACATTCGGGACGAATTCCTTGGCGAGATTGGCGGGGCCGCCGAAATAGGGCCGAAGCGCATCGACAAAGGCCTCCGTCGCTCTTCCATTTACCTCAAGGATCTCTCCGCCCAAAAGGTGCGATTGCTCGCCTGTCGTGGCGATCACAAACAGGCCGTCGGCAAACCAGCCAAGCCGGATGGGAACCGCATTGAAGCTGTGGCCGCCGACGAGGCCGACCACGCTGGTGTGCCCATTGTCGGCGAGCGCGACCGCTCTTGCAGCCGCGATCGCCAGACCGGCGCGGTCGAGATCACCGGCCCGTTGTTCGATCACTTCGAGGGCGGCGGCAAACGCGGCCTGGGCGGTCGGCGAGAAGCTGCGGTCGACCTCGATCAGGCGCCGCAGATGGGCAAGGTCCTGCCTGTTGCGCTCCAGTTGCAAGGTCGCGGCCGGAAAGTCGCTTCGGGGATAGCTCTTCAGCGTCGGATAGAGAATAGCCGCAAGCGGCGCGACCAGCAGGAAAAGCAAGGCGGCAAGCGCGATCGATGCAATCCGAACGCCGCGCCGCCGCCAAAACCTCTTGCCTCTCGGCGCCGGACCTTCCTTGCCGATTTGAGTCTCGTTTCCCATCGATTGACGGCCCCCAACAGCGCCCCTCTTCAAGGCGCGATCCATCCACAAATTCGGCGCTCCAGCCAGGGCCGGCGATATTCCTTCAGCATCGCGCCCGAGCCCTGTTCCGGCCCGCAGCAATGACGGAGGTCGGACGATCGGCAAGACAAGACATAGGAACGGCAGCACGACAATTCCATGCTCGCCGCCGGGGAAAATCAGAAGGCCGGTTCGGTCCCGTATTCGTCGTGGCGCCGGTTCCAAACGTAGGGTTCGGTCTGTGGCCATCCCGCGGGAGACACTTCCCATGTTTCCTGGCGACCGTAGGGCGTCAGGTCCAGATACGTCCACATGCTGCCGAGATACTCCACGCCACGCGCACCGTTGAAATAGGTGCGGTAGATATCGTCGCCGTCCCTGAGGAAAACGCTGACGCCATGACGCTCGCTGGTCCTGGTCGGGTCATCCGGGTCGGCGACCGTGGCCCCCATGTCGTGGTTGAAGTCGCTCGCCATGGACGAGTACCAGACCGGGTGCTGCCACTGCATCCGAGCCTGATATTTCTGCAGCTTCTCGAGCGGCGCGCGCGAGATCAGCACGATGGACGTATCGCGTGCGTTGAGATGCGCCGGGTGGGTCATCGCGTCCACGACCCAGGAACAGCCGTCGCAGCCCGCCTTCCATCCGGGCGCGAACATGAAGTGATAGACGATCAGTTGCCGCCGACCATCGAAGAGGTCGGCAAGGCTTAAAGTGCCCGTGGGGCCTTCGAACGAATAGTCCTTGTCGATCCTGACCATCGGCAAGCGCCGTCGCTCGGCGCTCAAGTCATCGCGTGCGCGGGTGAGGGCTTTCTCCCTGGCAATCTGTTGTTCGATTGCGGCTTGCCACTCATCCATTGAAACGATCTTAGGCAACATTCTCAATGATCTCCCTTTTTGGGCAACTTGCGTGGGGGCATCGTTGCAACGCTGAACTCCGGTCGGCGACGTCCAGCCAACCGGCTCGGTTCGATTGCTCCCGAAAAGCTCTCAATCCGATCTTACCGGCGCGGTCTCCGTCGCATCTGGCTGCAATGTGTTGTAAAACCATAACATGTCAAGCAAGCGGGAAGAAGTCTCGGTTTTCTGGGCATTGGCCCAGGCGCAGACCACCGACATGCTCTGCGCCGCCTTTTCAGACATGGATCGCTGTACCGTCATGCAGCATCTGAAGGTGCTGGAAGAGGCCGACCTGATCATCGTCAGCCGGCCAGGACGCGAGCGCTGGAACTATCTCAATGCGCTGCCGATCAAGCGCATTCACGGCCGCTGGATCAGTGAACATGCCACCCACCCGGTGACCATTCTCGACAGACTGAAACCCGGCATGCCCGAAGTGCGTGCGGCCCTTCGTTCGGGCCTGCGCTATGCCGCCGAAGAGATCATGGCGCGCGACAAATACCAGCAGAAACTGACGCCGGCAAAGGTCGCGCTCGAGCTCGGTATTTCCGTGCGCCAGGTGCATGTCCTGTTCGAACACGCGGAATTGACCTTCGCTCGCACGCTGGCATCGATGCGGACTTCGCAGGCGCGGCGGCTTCTCGTCGAGCGGCCCGCCTTGCCCGTCACCGAGGTCGCCTATGCCTGCGGATTCGATAGTCTTGCAAGGTTTTACCGACTTTTCACGGGCGCTTACGGGATGGCGCCGGGCGAATTCCGGGCGGCAGGCTCGCTCCATTAGTCCCGGGCGGATGCCTGCCTTGACGTAAGGCCGGCCTCGGCGTCGGATCAATCCGGTTGCCAAAAAGCCATAATTGCTTCACCTAGATCCCTCTTCGACACTCGGCATTAAGAATTGGGTCAACGCTGAATGCGCATTTCATACGTCTTCCTTGGTGCATTTCTTGCAATCGCGCCGTCCGCCTATGCCGACGTTGCCTCGCCTCCTGTTCTGGAGCCGCTGAAGCAGCAGGCACAGGCCGCACAGTTGAGCGCAAAATTTCTGACGCGCTACAGCTACAAGCCCGTTCCGCTAGATGACGCCTTGTCGGCCAAGATCATGGACAGCTTCATCGAGTCCCTCGATCCGGATCGTGGGCTCTTCCTGCAGGCCGACATCGACAGTTTCAAACCTGACCGCAACGAGATCGACGACGCCATCAAGAAGAAGGACCTGAAGATCCCGTTTGCGATCTTCAACGTCTATGGAAAGCGTGTCGTCGACCGCATGAACTACGCGCGCGAACTGCTGAAGCAGGACTTCGATTTCACGAAGCAGGAGGATTATTCCCTGTCGCGCGAGAAGGCGCCCTGGCCGCAGTCGGAAGCCGAGAGCAACGAGCTGTGGCGCAAACGTGTGAAAAGCGACTGGCTACGCTTGAAGCTCAGTGGCAAGACTGATGCGGCCATTCGCGAAACGCTCGACAAGCGCTATGCAAACGCGCTCGAGCGTGCCTCCAAGTACAAGAGTGACGACGTCTTCCAGTCGTTCATGAACGCCTACACGACGTCGGTCGATCCGCACACGGATTACTTTGGCGCCCGGGCTTCGGCCGACTTCGATATCGCCATGAAGCTCTCGCTGGTTGGAATCGGCGCGGTGCTGCAGGAACGGGACGACTACACGACGATCCGCGAGCTCGTGCCTGGTGGGCCGGCGCAGCTGTCCGGCAAGCTTGCGGTCGGAGACCGCATCACCGGCGTTGGGCAGGGTCACGACGGCCCGATAAAGGAAGTGGTTGGCACGCGCATCGATGAAGTCGTGCAGTTGATCCGCGGGAAGAAGGGGTCGGTCGTGCGCCTCGACGTTCTGCCGGCCGATGCGGGAGCAGACGCCGCCCATCGCATCGTCACCCTCGTGCGCGACAAGATCAGCCTCGAAAAGCAGGCGGCGCAGAAGAGCGTTCTGTCTGTGAAGGCGGGCGATACCACCCGCAAGATCGGGGTGATCACTCTTCCGGCCTTCTATGAGGATTTCGAAGCCCGGCGCAAAAGAGAGCAGGATTATCGCAGCGCGAGCCGCGACGTCGCAAAGCTTCTCGAAGAGCTGAAGCAGGAACAGGTCGACAGCGTTCTGATCGACGTTCGCAACAATGGCGGCGGTTCGCTGGACCAGGCGATTGCCCTGACCGGCCTGTTCATCGGCTCTGGACCGGTCGTTCAGCAACGCAGTGGCGACGGCAAGGTCGTGGTGACAAGCTCGGAGTTTCCTGAGCCTCTCTGGTCAGGGCCTGTCGGTGTTTTGATCAATCGCGGGTCGGCTTCGGCCTCTGAGATTTTTGCTGCGGCCATCCAGGACTACGGCCGCGGTGTCGTCATCGGCGAGCCCAGCTTCGGCAAGGGCACGGTTCAAACCGTCGTCGACCTCGACCAGATGGTCCGCAACAGCAAGCCTGCGTTTGGCGAACTCAAGGTGACGATCGCCCAGTTCTTCCGGGTCAATGGCGGCACTACGCAGCTGCACGGCGTAACGCCCGATATCAGTCTGCCGGGGCTTTCCGACCCGACGCGCTTTGGCGAAACGAGCTATGATAACGCCCTGCCGTGGTCAGAGATCAAGCCTGCGGATTATATGCCGGCCGATACCGTCACGGCGCTGCTGCCGGCACTGCAGGACCGCCATAATGCGCGCATTGCAAGCGACCCCGATTTCCAGCGCCTCCTCGAAGACATCGCCGACATCAAGGCGCAACGCGAAAAAGGCGTTGTCTCCCTCAACGAAGCCGAACGTCGCAAGGAAATGAAGGATCGCGAAAATCGTCTTAAGGCTCGAGCTCAGGGAAGCGATGGCGAGGATACCGGTGAGGACGATGGATTGAATGCGGACGAACGCAGCCTGAGTGCCGATATCGCAATGGAAAACGCCCGCAAGAACGCAAAGGACGTTCTCCTTGCTGAGGCGACCGCCATTCTGGCCGATGAGGCGGATTTGCAGGAAGGTGGGTTGAAGGCGGCCACGCAGCCACCGGCAAGTGCCACCAGAAAGTAGTCTGCTCGGCCGATGCGCGGGTACTTGAGGAAAGGTCGACAAAGCACTCTTTTGTCGACCTTTTTTGTTTCCCGCGCTCAGCGCAGACGTACAAGCCTATATCGTTGGCGTCGCTGAGCTGCGAGTAAATGGAGTATGCGCTCAGGAACAGAATGCTGAATACGATTATCGCGCTAAAAAACATAAAAAGGTACATCAATGTGCTCCGAGTAAAATCACCGTACATCCTTGTCCTATTGTTCTTTTGCAGGAACATTACGCTGCAAGAGACCTGATTTTTCCCGGATATTGAATTCAAATGGTAGTCAGCGCGTTTGAGCTGAATTCGTAATGTTTTCACAAGGTGCAGGACCCCAATCGGCGCTCGTCTTTGACAACGAGGGTTCTGGGCGAATGACATGCAATGAGAAGACGAACAGCCATAGAAGGGGCGTGGCAGGGGGTCGGGGAATCGCAAGAATAGTGCCGATCATGCTCACTCTTGGGGGATGTACGACCGTTCCCTTGAAGGAAGCAGGAACGCTTACCTCCTACAGCAACCTCAGTGCTCCGAAGGGGAAGTTCGAGAAGAAGAGAGTCTATTTCAGCAAGGATGGCCTGAAGGACGTCAAAACGGTGAGCATCGCGCCGACGTCTCTGGCCCCGCCTGCGCTGCAGCGTGTCGAGAAGCAGAAGGACCGCCTGCTGGTAACGAACGCGATTGACCGCGCGATCTGCATCACCATGAGCGAGAAGTATCGGATCGTCCCGTTCGGTACGCCCGCAGATCTGACGGTCCGAACGGTTGTTACCGACATTGTCCCGACCGAGCCGTCCGTCGCTGGTGCCGCCAAGGCGATTTCCATCGGCAGTTCGCTTGCCTTGCCGGTCGGCATACCACGACTGCCCTTCGGGCTCGGCGGGCTGGCCGTCGAAGCGGAGGCCGTCGATCGAACCGGCAAACAAACGGCGGCGATCGTTTGGTCGAAGGGCGCGAACTCGTTTACGAGTGAAGCGCGCGTTTCGCAGGTTGGTGACGCCTATGACCTGGCCGCGGCTTTCGGCAAGGATTTCTCAAGAATGGTCGTCGCCGGCAAAGAACCTGGAGATTTCGATCTGTACTTGCCGTCCGTTTATGACATTCGCACGTCGCTTGGTGGGAAACCCGGTTCTGCGATCTGTGAGGACTTCGGGCGTGCGCCGGGTGTGGTCGGCATGATCGGCGCCTCCATCGGAGCGCCGCCGTCCTGGACGGACAGGGGAGGCAAGCTCGCCGTCGCGGCAACCGGAACAGCCGTTTCAGCCGAAAAAACAATCCCTTCCATTGGCAGCCGCTGAGGCGGACTACGCTTGTGTCTCGTAACATTGTCGCAAGGTGGCAATGGGATCCAGGTATCGACAAAACGAGAAATAAACCGAGGTCATTTTATGCGTCTTTTCATTGCAGCGGGCCTGCTGATCGTGCTGGCGGGATGCGAAACCGTAGAATACAGAAACCGTTGTGCCGAGTACGGATTCGTGCCGGGAACCGATGCTTATGCTAATTGCGTACAACGTCTTGATATGTCCGATGAACGCCGTAGAGGACGCGATTACGATCCTCCCGTGTATTCTTACGAGTAATTCCGCAGGGATGACGGATGTTTTAGCGAGGGCTGTTTCGATTAGGATGATTGCGACCTGACTTACGTCGTGTTGTTTAGAATCCTCTTTTGTTTCCTTCATGAATATTCGCATCTTCAAAACTCAATTCTAGTCGACACTGGCAGGCAACATGCGAATTCTGATCGTAGAAGATGATCGTGAGCTGGCGTCTTCGCTCAAGACCATGCTGGAAGCCGCGATCGGCGTTGCGGATGTATTCGAAACGCTTGCGGATGCCGAGGCGGCACTGCTTGCGTTCAAGTTCGATCTCGTGGTCATCGACCGCAACCTACCTGATGGTGACGGCCTGTCGCTGCTGCCGACGCTGCGGCAACTCCGCCCGAGGCCGGCAACGCTCGTTCTGACGGCATTGGACGATCCGACCGATATCGTGTCTGCGCTCGACAAGGGCGCAGACGAATATGTCGGCAAACCATTCGAGCCCATGGAGCTTATTGCACGGGCGCGCGCGGTTCTTCGTCGCTACAGCCTGGACGAGACCGGCTGCACGCAATTCGGCAATCTATCGTTTGATCTCATCAATCGATCCGCCATGATCGGTGAGAACGCGCTGAGCGTTCCGAGACGCGAACTCGCCGTTCTGGAAGCGCTGATCCGGCGGGCAGGGCGCGTCGTGCAGCGCGACAATCTTGAAGCTGCCGTCTATAATATCGACGAGGAGATCGAGTCCAACGTGCTCGATTCCCATGTCTCGCGGCTACGCAAGCGTCTGCGCGAGGGCAATTGCAGCGCAACGATCCGGACCATTCGCGGCATCGGCTACATGCTGGTGCAAGAGTAATGAGGCGTCCGAATTCAATCGCGTTTCCGGTGGCCATTGTGCTCATCTTGGGCATGGCGCTGATGATGGTGATCAGCACCGTCCTCACCGTCGCGGTGTTCCTGTTGACGGATGGGCAGAGCAGGAAAAAAATCGCAGTCGAAAGTGTCGTCGAACTTCTCCAGGATGGTGTGAGCTACGATCACACCGGCAAGTTTGTGCTCGAGGTCGAAGGCGTAATTGCGGAAAAGATTATCAGGCTTTCTGAAGAGCAGTCCGAATTCTGGTACTTTGTCAGTGACGGAACCCAAACCATCATACACGGCGCCGTGCCGGCATCGGTTCAAGACATCATCGATACGACCTCTCCCCAGGTATTTTCCTCTGAGTTTTCTTACATGGCGGGCCAGCAGCGATTTCTCGGGCTCCGAAAACTGAACGCGGAGGATCCACCCAAACTCGTTGTGGTCGGCGGAGTGACATTTTCGAATGCTGAAACGCTGCTCGTGGTCCTGCGCGAAATTTGGCCGCAGGGGCTTTACCATCTTCTGGGTATTGTTCTTGTTGCCACGGCCACGATCGCTGTCGTTGCTGTCAAGCGCACGATCGCAACCCCTGTAAGAAGGGTTGTCGATTCAGCCGAGCAGATCGACGGGCTTCCCAATGGTCGCCGGATATCGGATCGCGACACTCCGATAGAACTGAAGCCGATGGTTGCCGCGTTCAACACGGCGCTCGGTTGTATCGACAACGCGTTCGAAGCGCAGCGAAACTTTCTTGCCAACGCATCCCACGAATTGCGGACGCCGCTGACCAAATTGCGGTTGAAGCTCGACCTTGTTCAGGACCCGGACGTGCGGGAGGTCCTTGTTCGCGACACGGCGCGGCTTGCATCAATCGTCACGACATCGTTGCAGTTGGCGCGTTTGTCAGGCCAGGCGCTGACCTTCACCATGGTAGATCTCGCAGCCATCGCGCGCGCGGCCATTGCCGAGCATGTGCCATCCGTGATGAAGCAGGGCATGGACATCGAGTTCAAAGCAGAGGGGCGGGTCATTGTCCCCGGTTCCGAACCGGCCATTCGCCTGGCCTTGGACAACTTGATCATCAATGCGATGCGACACGCACGCGGAACGGAAGTGCTTGTAGTCGAGGTTCTGCAAGCCCGGATCGTGCGGGTCAGCGATGAGGGCCCAGGAATCCCGGCCGCGGAGCGCGAGAAAATGCTGAGGCCGTTTGTGCGGGGCAATACCAGCGCGAGTGAGGGAACAGGCATGGGACTGGCCATCGTTGCCCAGATTATGACGGCACACAACGGCTCCGTGGCGCTCGGAGAAGCAGCGAACGGCGGTTTGGTCGTCGATCTGGCGTTTCCGAAAACTGCGAAGGAATCCGCGTTTTCGTGATAGCCGCGCCATTGTTCCTTGAAGCCGCTCGCGCACAATCTCTTCGGCTCGCTCACTCCGCCAAATATTCGCGCAACAGCAGGCGTGCACGGTGCAGCCGCGCTTTCACTGCCTGTCGCGAAAGATCGAGAGCCGCGGCGATCTCGTCGATCGTCATCTCCTGGAGGTCGCGCATCAGAGCCACGTCGCGATAGTGCGGCGGCAGAGCCTCGAAGGCCGCTGCCAGATCAAGCCGCAACACATGTTCGGGCCGCTGCACCAGACTTGTTTCAAGTGCGTCCTCGTCTACGGCGGCGATCATGCCGGTACGTCGGGCGAGCCTCAGGCACTCCCGCCGCACCACGCTGAAAAACCAGTTCGACAGGGTCGCGAGTGCCCGGATCGCGCCGACATGGCGCGACAGAAGCCAAAGCGTTTCTTGTGTCGCATCGTCGACATCGGCGGTCCGGCAGGTTGCTCGGGCATATCGGCGAATATCCGGCTGCGTCCGCTCGAGCAGCCGGACGATCGCATTGCGATCGCCGTGGCGGGCGGCTTCGAAAATTTCAGTCGTCACCGCCTTTGTGTTCATGGCTTGATCCGATCATGGATCCCGGCAACGGCGCAGGCCGGGCAATAGCCGATGAGGCCGGTGAGGACGAAGGTGAGGGCCGATACGCCCACCAAGAGGGCGATCCACCCGCTCAGGAAACTGTATGCCATCACAGCCGCGCCAACCCCAAGGCCAATCCGCACGATCTGCTGCCCCTTACCTATATTCTTGCGAAAAAATGTCATGCAACACCTCCGGTGCAAACCGAGACCCATCGTCTCAGTCACAAGAGGCGCGGAACCCGGAAAAGGATTCGCGACGGCACGACTTTTTTCGTGACGGCGGATCCATCGGTACCAAATTTGGGCCGCTGTACTTCTGCCATGGCGCCGGCCAAGTGCTGTTCGGCCGTTGGCCGTCCCTTGACGCCGTCCGCCGAGCGTCTCCGTGCCCTCGATCCGGATTATCTCGCTTGCGAGCCATCCGGGTTCCCAACGGAGATTCCTGTTCGATGAAACGAATACTGGTGACCCTGGTTGCAATGATTGCGCCGATTGCCATGGCTGAGGCTCATGCCGAGCCGCTTTCAAGTGCCTTGGCGAAGGCCTACCACAACAACCCGACGCTCAATGCAGCGCGGGCCGGAGTGCGCGCGAGCGCGTACGACATCGACATCGCACGGTCGGCGATGCATCCGAAAATCACCTGGCGCAGCGGGATCGGGTACAATTCCAGTGCGGCGACCAATCGCGGCACGTTTGGTATCGTTCTCGATCAGACCGTCTTCGACGGCCTGCAGACGACCAACAATGTCGAGGTCAATAAGGCGCGACAGCGCGCCGCCGAGGAAAACACCCGCAACACCGAGCAGAACATCCTGTTCGAGGCGACCGAGGCATATATGGACGTGGTGCTGACGCGCCGCATCGTCGCGCTACGCAAACAGGATCTGGATTTCCTCAAGGAGCTCACGCGATCCGAGATCGCCCGCCACCAAGCAGGCGAACGGACCCGAACAAACATCGCTCAGGCCGAGGCGCGCCGCGCTGCGGCGCAGGCGGAACTGAGCCTCGCCCATGCCGAAGCCAAGCGTGCCCAAGCGACCTACAGGCAGGTCATCGGCGACGAACCGGGCAATTTAACCGGTGGAAAAGTTCCCGTGAAAATGCTGCCCGCCAACATCGATAAGGCGCTGGCGATTGCCGCCAAGCAGCATCCCGCTCTTCTGGCGAAACGGCACCTCGCCGAAGGCGCCATGTTCAATGTTGCCGTCAGCGAGGGAAAGCTCCTGCCGACCGTGAAGGGGGCGATCGGGATTGGCAGAGGTGAGCGCGTGAGCGCGATCGACGCAATGGCGTTCGACGGATCGGCGACGGAGCAAAAGGCGGGCATCGAGCTCAAGGTACCCATCTATCAGGGAGGAAAGGCGGCGGCCGAGGTACGGCGCTCGAAGGAGGACCTCGGGAAATCGAACTTCACCGTCGACGTTCAGCACGCCGAAGTTCAGTCGAAGGCGGCCTCTGCCTGGGCGCAATACCAGGGAGCGCTCGCAACCGCGTCCGCCAACCGGGCCGCCGTCAAGGCGGCAAAAATGGCCAAAGACGGCATGATGGCAGAACAAGCGATCGGCCAGCGCACGCTACTCAACGTACTGGAAGCCCAGGCCGACGTGGTGAAGGCGCAGGTGAAGCTCGCCACCGCTGAGCGGGAGACCGTCGTCGGAGGCTACCGCATCCTGTCGGCCATCGGCAGGCTCGGGGCCAAGGACCTGGGCCTCGTGGCCCGACGGGCGGATACCGAGACACGATGAGCGGACAAGCTCCCTAATGTTGCGCCGTGGCCCTCGCCGCGGTGGATTGCGACATGTTGCGTCTGAGGGGAAATCGGCCACCTATCCAAATGTCTCGATGCCTTCCGTCAGGTCGTACCAGGTATGTCGGCGCGAGGCCCAGAAGACGGCGGCGGGCGGCGGGAAGTCCGGGTCGGCAAAGCAGCCCGCGGAGATCATCACCGCGTCCGTCAGCGCCTCCGCCTCCATGTAGACCAGCGTTCCGCATGTCGGGCAGAAGGTCTGGTCCACCCAGCGGCCGGCGTCGCTGCCGCGTCGCCACACCCGGCGTTCCCCTTCGATGCCGATGACGGACGCTCTGGAAAATCGGGCGCGATAGCCGAAGCCCGATCCCGTTGCGCGTTGGCATTCCAGACAGGCGCAGGCGTAGACACGGGCAGGGGGTCCGTTCACGGTAATCTTCAGGCCACCGCAGGCACAGCTTGCCGTTCTCTTGCAGGCACGTTCTAGCGCCTGCGGCCGTCCATTGTCTTGCAGGCGATCGCTCGTGGTCATGGCACCGACCTGGCCAGGGCCGCGCGTTCACTCGGCAGATAACTTGAAGCAAACGCGCCAGGCTTCAGAAATATCCGGGCGCGCGCGGGGCCAATGCGCCCGCCGCCGGCAACACCTATATTGGTCATGAACGACAACTCCGATTGAAAGCTGCCGTCTAATAGGAGCGGCTTTCGGAGCCTGTAAATTACGCACTTTAAAGTAAGCGGTAACTCGAAAGTAGGGAGCGGGGCGCGTGAAACGGTTGCAGCAGGACGATTGTGGCTTCGCATCGGCGCTGAACGCGATCGGCGGCAAATGGAAGACCCTGATATTGTGGGAGATCAACATCGAACCGCGTCGCTTCGGCGAGTTGCGACGTCTTCTGCCGGGGATCAGCGAAAAGGTCCTGGCACAACAACTTCGCGAAATGGAAGCCGATCGTCTGGTTCGCCGCGAGGTTTTTCCGGGCGCCGTTCAAAGGGTCGAGTATTCGGTGACGGAGTTCGGCAAGACCCTGAACGAGGCGGTCACGGTCCTGTCGACGTGGGGCAAGGAACATCAGGCAAGGCTTGCCGCGAAGGGCGAAGGATATGGCGCCGATCCCGGCCGAAACTGAAACTGCAGCCCTTGGGTGATGAGGAATGGCTGGCATTCGCTCCAGGAGTGATGGCGCAGCGAGACGGGGTGTTCAGCCGTATGCGGCGGCCGGATATGTTTTGGCCGCCGCCGCAATCCTAATGTGAGCCTGGGTACTGGAAGCCTCAGGCCTTTATGTCGGACAAGCTACGAGTCGTAATGCTCGGGCATTTCCTTGAGTTGATCCTTGGTCCACGTCGTTACGGCGTGGACGTCGCCGTCTTCGTCACGCATGAAATCGAGATCGGCAAGCGGCACGGCAACGGGTTTTGCTCCGATGCCCAGAAACCCGCCGACGTCGATGACGACGGTGCTCGCTGTGCCGGCGCCGTGGACGTGGTCGACCGTGCCGACCTTATCGTCGTCCGCTCCGTAAACCGTTGCCCCTTCCAAAATCGCCGGTGTCAGTTCCGTGGCTGCAAGGCGTACGTGACCAGTGTGATCCATCTTCGTTGCTCCTTTGACTTGATAGGGGGAGAACCGACTCGAGCGCAAACGGTTCCATCACCGTGTCACAGGCTGAAGCACGGGCGGTCGTTTCCAGAAGGGCTGCGAATGTCGCGTCATCGCCGTGCCGGCGGCGGGCCGACGGAGTTGCGGATGACGAGGTCCGGTCGCAGCAGGATTTCGGTTTCGGAAGGGGCCTGGTCTGAAAGCAGTTCCAGAAGCAGCGCCATCGCGTGTTTGCCGATGGCGGTGCGGGGCTGGCGGATGGTCGTCAGCGAAGGCGTCATGAAACTCGCCTGCGGGACATCGTCGAAGCCTGTGACGGAAAAATCATCTGGGATGTCGTAGCCGCGGGCGCGCAGGCCAAGCGTCACGCCAAGTGCGGTCTGGTCGTTGACGCACATGAAGGCGGTCGGCAGGTCGTCACGCATGAAGAGTTGTTCGAGCGCCAGCCTGCCGCTTTCCACGGTGCCGTCGCCTTCCATGATCAGACGGCGATTGATGGCAATATCGGCCGCTGCAAGCCCCGCTTCATATCCCTGCCGCCGGCGACCATAGGCAAGGCGGGTGTTGGAATCGCCGATGAAGGCGATACGCCGGTGGCCTTCGGAAATCAGGAGATCGACGACTTTGCGAGCGCCCTCGACGTCATCGACCCCGACATAGGGGATGCCGCCGTTAAAGACCGGCTCGAAAACGCCGACGGTCGGCGGCAGCCGCGCCGTTAGCGTCTGATGGCCGAAGGGAAGGATGCCCGTAAACAGGATCATGCCCGCCGCCTGGTTGGAATTGAAGAACTTCAAATATTCCAGGCCACGCTGGGCGTCGTTCTGCGTATGGCCGATCAGGACGCCGTAACCATGCGCGCGCGCTTCGTTTTCGAGACCCACCAGAATGCTGGAAAAGTTCGGATCACCGATATCCGGTGCGACAACGAGGATCATGTTCGACCGCCCGAGCCGCAGGCTGCGCGCCATCGCATTGGGTGTGTAGCCGGTAATCGCGATCGCCTGGTTGACCTTGAGGCGCGTCGATTTGGCTACCTTTTCCGGCATGTGAATGGCCCGCGATACGGTCGCGATCGACACTTCGGCGATCCGTGCGACGTCTTCAATGGTTGCGGGCTGGGAATTGGACACACTTGACCTCGGGATTTGCTGCGAGGACGTTACACAGGTTCGCCCGACGGTCAAACGAAGAAGCCAAAAAAATTGTCGAGCAATCACGATGTAAACCTTTACATCGGTGAGTGTAAAGGTTTACATCATTGAAATAGCGGTGGAGGCCGCAGGGAGGGGATAATGACCACGGAGCATGTCGACGGGGCTCCCGTCGTGCTGTCGGCGCGCCGCATCAGCAAATCGTTCAGCGGCGTGCAGGTCCTGTTCAGCGTCGATTTCGAGCTTCGCCAGGGCGAAATCCATGCGCTCATGGGCGAGAACGGGGCTGGAAAATCCACGCTGGTGAAGATCCTGTCGGGCTTCGAGCAGCCGACATCGGGCGAGATCCTGCTTGACGGGAAGTCGACGAAGCTGCCGGCCAATGGCGCTGCGGAAGCGCTCGGCATCGTCATCATCCACCAGGAATTCAATCTTGCCGAACATCTGACCGTTACCGAGAGCCTGTTTCTCGGCCGCGAGGTAACCCGTTTCGGCGTGCTCGACCGCAAGTTCATGCGCGCCGAGACCCGTCGTGTGCTCGATCTCCTCGGTTCGCATGTCGATGAGAGCGCGATGATCGGATCGCTCTCGATTGCCGAAAAGCAGATGGTCGAGATCGCCAAGGCCATCAGCCGCGATGCGCGCGTCGTGTTCATGGACGAGCCGACGGCTGTGCTGTCGCGCGAGGAGACGAACTTCCTGTTCCGGCTGGTGCGCAAGCTGCGCGACAAGGGAACGAGCTTCGTCTTCGTGTCGCACAAGCTCGACGAGGTGATGGAACTGACCGACCGCGTGACGGTGCTGCGCGACGGCCAGTGGATCAAGACGTCGCCGACCTCCATTCTCGACGGCGAGGCGATCGCCCAGCTGATGGTCGGGCGTGAGCTGTCGAGCCTTTATCCCGCAAAGAACGAGCCGGATGTCGACGAAGACGTGGTTCTGCGCGTCGATGCGGTATCGACCGGCTATGTCCGCGACGCGAGCTTCGAGGTGCGCCGCGGCGAAGTCCTCGGCTTTTCCGGCATGATCGGCTCAGGCCGGACGGAGCTGATGGAGGCGATCGTCGGCTTGCGCGCGCGCACGGCCGGCGAGGTGCTGGTGCGTGGCGAGCCGGTGCCATCCGGCGACGTGCATGCGGCCAACAAGGCTGGCCTTGCCTATATGACCAAGGACCGCAAGGCCAAGGGGCTCCTGCTCAATGCCGGCATGATGGCGAACCTGACGCTGCAATCGCTCGGCCGCCACAGCCGCCTCGGCTATCTCGATCCCGGCAGCGAAGAGGCGGCCCTGGTCAAGGCGCGGCGTCGCTTCGACATTCGCGTGCGGGACGACAAGATCGTAGCCGGGCGCATGTCCGGCGGCAATCAGCAGAAGCTGCTTCTCGCCAAGGTCATGGAAACTGACCCCAGCATCATCATCATCGATGAGCCGACGCGGGGCATCGACGTCGGCACCAAGCAGCAGATCTATCACTTCATTTCGGCGCTCGCCCGGGATGGCCGCTCGATCATCGTCGTCTCCTCCGAGATGCCGGAGATCATTGGCCTTTGCAGTCGCGTCGCGGTCATGCGGGAAGGCCATATCGCCGGCATTCTCGAAGGCGACGAGATCTCCGAACAGGAGATCATGCGTTACGCCGCAGGCCTGAAGAAAAAGACGGCGGCTTGAGCCGCATCAGCGGCGCGGCCGACGGCAACAACAACAAGATTCCCGACAGATGGGGGAGGTTCGATTGGACATGAGCGTGAACCAGGAAGGCAGCCAGGAAGCCATCCGCCGCCGCAGCTGGCGTGACATTGATCTGAGGGCAGTGGCGCCATTCGTTGCGCTGGCGTTGCTTCTCGTGGTCGGCGCGCTGGTCAATCCCAATTTCATCAGCATCACCAACCTCGCCAATGTCGCCACCCGAAGCGCCTTCATTGCGATCATCGCGGTTGGCGCGACCTTCGTGATTTCGTCCGGAGATCTCGACCTCTCCGTGGGCGCCATGGTCGCGTTCATCGCCAGCCTGATGATCCTGTTCATGAACTCCGGCGTCATTGCCGATCCGGTTCTCATGCTCCTGGCGGCAATCCTCTTTGCCATCGTCGCCGGTGCGCTTTGCGGCCTCACCAACGGCCTGATCACCACCGTCGGCAAGATCGAGCCCTTCATCGCGACACTCGGCACCATGGGCATCTATCGCGGGCTGACGACCTGGCTCTCGCAGGGCGGAGCGATCACGCTCAAGGAGCCTGAGCTGCAGGAAATGTACCGGCCAGCCTATTTCGGCACGATCGCCGGCGTGCCGGTTCCGATCGTCGTCATCCTTGTGGTGACTGCTGTTGCTGCCTTTGTCCTCTACCGCACGCGCTACGGTCGCCACGTCGTTGCTGTCGGTTCCAACCGCGACGTTGCCCGCTATTCGGGCATCTCCGTCAATCGCGTGCGCACCATCGCCTTCGTCATTCAAGGGCTCTGCGTTGCGGTCGCTGTTCTCCTCTATGTGCCGCGCCTCGGCTCGACCTCGGCCACGACGGGCATTTTGTGGGAGCTGCAGGCGATCACCGCCGTCGTCGTCGGCGGCACGGCGCTGAAGGGCGGCGCAGGGCGCGTCTGGGGCACGATCTGCGGCGCGTTCATCCTCGAGTTGGTCGGCAACATCATGCTGCTCTCCAACTTCATCAGCGAATATCTGATCGGTGCCATCCAGGGCGCGATCATCATCATTGCGATGCTCGTCCAGCGTTCGCTGGTGCGGAAGTCGTGAGACGGCCGGGCCTACAGGTCTCCCGGCCTTGAACAGGCTGACCTGAAATTTGGGAGGAACTTAATGCACAAGAAGCTATTCGGCCTGACCCTTGCCGCGATGACCGCCTTTGCCGGCGTGTCTCACGCGCAAGAGGAAAAGAAAGTAACCATCGGCGTCTCAATCCCGGCGGCCGACCATGGCTGGACGGCCGGCGTGGTGTTCCATGCCGAACGGGTCGCCAAGATCCTGATGGAGCGTAATCCCGGCCTGAACGTCATCGTCAAGACCTCACCCGATCCGGCAAGCCAGGCCAACGCCGTGCAGGATCTTGAGACGCAAGGCATCGACGCGCTCGTCATCCTGCCGACCGATCCGGATCCACTGGTCAACGCCATCAAGGAAGTGAAGGGCAAGGGGACCTTCGTCGCTCTCGTCGACCGTGCCCCGAGTGTCAACGACAACTCGGTGCGTGACCTCTACGTTGCCGGCAACAATCCGGCGCTTGGCCAGGTCGCTGGCGAGTACATCAAGGCAACGACGCCGGAAGCTGAAGTCGTCGTCATCCGCGGCCTGCCGATCCCGATCGACCAGCAGCGCCAGGACGGCTTCGACAAGGGCATCGAAGGCTCGAAGGTCAAGGTTCTCGACCGCCAGTACGGCAACTGGAACCGCGACGATGCCTTCAAGGTCATGCAGGACTACCTGACCAAGTACCCGAAGATCGATGTTGTCTGGTGCCAGGACGACGACATGGCCGTCGGCGTGCTGCAGGCGATCGAGCAGGCCAAGCGCACCGACATCCAGTATGTCGTCGCCGGCGCAGGCTCGAAGGAAATGATCAAGAAGGTCATGGACGGCGACAAGATGATCCCGGTCGACGTGCTCTATCCGCCGGCAATGGTCGGCACGGCGCTCGAAATGACCGTCGCCAACTTCTACGGCCAGGTTCCGGTGCGTGGCGTCTACACGATCGATGCAACGCTCGTGACCAAGGACAATGCGAAGGACTTCTACTTCCCGGATTCGCCGTTCTGATTAAGCTTTGATGTGATGACGGCCCGCGATTTGTGGGCCGTCATCAGGCTCGGCGAGGCTGAAAATACTGCCCCGCGGCCGGCCATCTTGCCGGCCTTTCAATTGCATTAGCATGCTGTTGAATTTCACTATGAATCGTCATAAAACCGTCACATAGCCGCCTGACCTTCCCTTGGCTTCCAGTCAGTTCAACATGAGAGCGATGATGCAAACACCCGCTGTGTCACGTCTGTCATCTGACGCGATAGCCGCTTCCGACGCAGAGCCGGTCGTCGTCGACCAGGCTGGTGCGATCTGCATTCGCAAGGAAAGCGGCGGGGACCGGTTCGAGGTGCTGCTCATTTGCGGCCGCACCACCGGGCTCTGGGGCATTCCCAAGGGGCACCTGGAGTATGGTGAAGACACCCCTGGCGCTGCCGTCCGGGAAGCGTTCGAAGAGGCCGGTGTTATCGGAACGGCGTTAAACGACGAAATCGGCGGCTACACCTACAGCAAGGTCGGCAAGACCGCCGTCTATCACGTCCAGGTTCACCTGATCGCCGTTGTGTCCATGGCGCCCGACTTTCCGGAAAAGGGCGCGCGCGCGATGCGCTGGGTGCCGGCATCCCTCGCGGCGTCGCTTGTCGGGCAGCCTGGCCTTAAAACGCTTCTCACCGAACGGCTGGGCGGGCTTGGAAACGATAGTCTCGCGAGTTGCGCCGATTAGTCACGTCCCTAAAGCCGGTCCCGCCTGCGACGCAGCTCGGCGGCGATCATGGCCTCGTCGCGCCGAAGACTGAGGTGTTGCGCGGCCGCCATGCCATCCTTCCACACCGACATTGCGCCGGCCTCCTTGCCCTCCAGCCAGAGCGATACGCCCGACCACAGCGCGAGTTGAGGCACGCCGATCGGAAAGGCTCGGGCATAACGTTTGAGTTCGCGTAGCGCTTGGGCCTCCCAGCGCGGCCATTCGTCGTAAGCGTGTGCGAGGCCGGCCTCGCGGCCCCGCAGGAAAACCTCGGCGGCGCCGGAGATGCCAACCAAAGTGCTGTGGGACGAAGGCCGGCGCATCAATTTGACCAGTTGCAAGGTTTCGGCGGCCGCCTGGACACTCTCCGCATGCCGCCCCGTGCGCGCGAGCGCCAGCGCCAGCGCACCCTTCGCCGAGATCTGCGCGGCCAGATCGACCGACCCGAGCATCGCCGAGCCGATCAGCCGGAGAATGTCGACGGCCTCGCGCGGCTGATCCGTGTGAAGCACGCACAACGCCTTGCACCGCAACGCCCAGATTTCCTGCTGGATATTGCCGGCATTCTGCGCGCGCGAGAGCAGGGCGGTCGCCGTTGGTTCGAGCGCGGCCTGCTCGCCACGGTAATAGAGCGACCAGAAGCGCATGCCCTGGGCATTGCACCACCGCAATTGGTCGCCGGCTCGAAGGCAGAACTGCTGGCCCTGTTCCAGCCTTGCGTCCACCCCCGCCCATTCTCCGCGCCCGAGCTGCCAGAGCGCGTCGAGATTGCAGACATGCGCATGGATCGCGGTGTCTGAAAGCTCGGTCGCGATCCGCTCCGCCCTTTCCATGAAATAGCGGCACCCGGAGCGCCAGCCCATCATACCGAAGCCGCAGCCGAGCTGCGAGGCGGCGACGGCCATTTCGATCGTCCGTCCGGTCCGTTCGGCGCGCGCCACCGCGCCAACGAGATTGCACATTCCACGGGTGAAGCGCAGCTCGAAGTAGTCAACCAGCGCTGCCTGGTTCAGGCACCGCGCCATTTCCCTCTCCCAGGACAGCCGGTCCTCGCGGCGGGCAAGCTTCGCTGTTTCCGGCAGCATCTGCTGCGCCGCAAGCCGCAAGCTGCGCGCGGCAAGCCGTACCAGCGTCGCAGACGAAGAGACGGGAACCGGTTGGCCGGCCGCTTTCAGCGCATTCCTGACGGCAATGCCCTGCGCGTGAATGTCGCCGCGACTGTAGTGCGCTTCGGCAAGTTTGCGCCGCCAGCGAACCGCCTGCAGTCGCTGTTCGGGCGTCCAGTCCTGCGGCTTCGGCTCGTGCGCCATGCAAATGCCGAGAAAGAACTCGACCTCGCGGAAGGCGCCGACCTGCAAAGCCCTCGCGGCCGCCAGGTCCGCGTATTTCACGACCTTCTCCTTGTTGTCCGCCGCCTCGAAATGCTGAACGAGAACCGCCAGATCTCCACCCATTGCTTCAATGCGGCTGCGCTCCAGCCAGTGGGCGAGCGATGCGTGGAGGCGGCTGCGCAGGTCGCCCGGCATCGATCCGTAGACCACATCGCGCGTCTGGTCGTGACGGAATTCGTAGCTTCCGGCTTGGCCGAGCCGGCGCACCAGATGGGCATCGACCAGCCTTTCGACGGCGGAGCCGAGCCCTTCCGCATTCAGCTCTTCTTTCAGCAATGCCTCCAGCTCGGCAAAGGTGAACGAGCGTCCGATGACGGCCGCCGCTTTGATCACGTCCTGCGATGTCGAATCGAGGCGATCCACTCGCTCTCGGATAACGCGCTCGACTCCCTCGAAATACTGGAGGTCCTCAAGGGGGCGGATCGAGCGCCAGAGGCCATCGCGCACGGCGATCAAGCCTTCGCTCTTCAGCGTCAGCGCGATCTCCTCGGCAAAGAACGGATTGCCTCCGGCAAGGGCAGCGACCCTGCGCGCGAGTTCCTGTTGTGGCGGAACCTCGCCAAGGGTGCGCGAAACGAGTTCGCAAACAGTGCCGTCGTCGAGCTCTTCGAGTTCGAGGATGCGGTAGCGCCGGGCCGGCTCCTCTGTCTCGGTCCCGGCTTCGCCTGCCGCCTCGACCCGTCGTCGCAATTGCTTCAGATCCTCGGGCACCTCTTCGGAGCGCACGCAGAGCACGAGCAGCAGCGAAGGCACAGAACCGAGCACCCATTCGACCAGCCGCCAGGAGGCGGAATCCAGCCACTGGCTGTCTTCGAGTACGAGGGCGAACGGCCGTGGCGCCAAGACGCCGAGGATATCGCCGAGGAGGCGCATGGTCGCATCGGCGCGGTGGGCACCTTCCAGGTGGCGCGTTCCCTCGTTCTGCTCAATCTCGATCGCCAGCAGGTCGTTAAGAAGGGGCAGGCGGTCTGCGATCCACGGCGCCGTGCGGATGCGCGCGGTAATGCTTTCGAGCAGGACGAGGCCATCGCTTTCGACGGGCAATCCCAAAAGCGTTTCAAGAACGCGTCGCCAGGCCAGAAGCGAGCTTCGCCGGTCGTCCCGTTCGGCGAGCGTCACGGCAATCGCCACTCCCGCGGCGTGAAGATTGTCGGTAAAGGTGGCAGCCAGCCTGCTCTTGCCGATGCCGGGTTCGCCCAGGATGACGACAAGACGGCTCGAACCGCCGCGCGTCTCCTCGAAAGCATGCTGCAGGAAAGCAAGTTCCCGCTCTCGGCCAATCAGCGTTGCCGCAGACAGGGCCCGCGACTTCGGCTCAAGAGGCCGAAAGACGGGCGCCACGTCGCCAAGTCCCGCCAGCTGGACGGTTCCGCGTTGCTCGAAATCGAAGGACGCCCGGCTTGCCCTTTCGGTCGGCGCATCGCACAGCACATCATTGGAGACGGTCGTGACGAGGCGCACGGCGCGATTGACCGGCGTGCCGAGAACCATCAGCTGTCGGCGGCGCGTGCTGCCGACGACTCGAAACAGGGCTTCGCCCGTCGCCACGCCGACCGAGACGGCAAGCCCCATCTCCGTGATATGGCGACCGATGGCGCGGGCGGCATCCACGGCGCGGGCCGGGTCGTCGCGGTGAAACGTCCCGCGTGTCCCGAAAGCGCAAAGGTAAACGAGCCCCTTGTCGTCGAAGAGGAGTTCGCCCGGAGGACCGCCGTAGCGGTGCGAAATCGCCTGAAGCGTTGCGCAGAGGTTCTGGTGTCGGACGAGCGCTTGGGCATCTTGATGTTGCAGACCGATTATCCGGACGAAAATGACGGACACTGGTCTGATCTCCGCAAGCGTGTCCAGCCGTGCATCGCGATGGACATTGCCTTCGGCTAAGGCGTTGGGGGATGCGGGCTCGATGCCCATCATCGTCGGCGAGGGGCCAAGCAACTCCTGAAGCTGCATCGGCAGGAATGCGACGAGCCATTCGTGCGCGATGTGCGGATGCGCTGGAGCGGCGACGGGCGCGCGCGCATTTGCCTCGCCATCGGTCAGGGCATTTGCCGCCTCTGGTGACAGAACGACTTCCCAGCGATGGGCAAGTGTCTGCGCACTTGCGGCCTGAACGACGGCATCGCCCCCAGCCACAAGGTTCCAGACCGGCTGGCCGCCGATGGCGGCCGCCCAGAGCTGCCCGGCGCCGATGCCGATATGTAGGGTAGGTCCGATTTCGCCTGCACCCGGATTTCGCTGCTCGCGGCTCTCCTTGCAGATCGCTTCGGCGCACTCGGCCGCACTCTTGACCGCGCGCGCCAGACCCGTTTCGTCGGCGGGCCAATAGGCCAGAAGCGAGTCACCCGCAAAGAGGAGGACTTCGCCGCCCCGGTCGCAGACATGGTCGGCGCAACGCGCGTAGGAAATACTGAGCAGCTTCGGGATCTGCACCAGCCCTTCCTTGCCGCGCCGCGCCAGTTGCTCGACGAGGGCCGTATAGCGCGAGACGTCGACAAAGATCACGGCGGCCGGAAACTCTACCGCCGACGGCCGCTCTCCGTGAGAGCCGTGAAGCCGGCCAAGCAAGTTCAGCGGCAAAAACCCTTCGAGCGATTTTGCGATCGTCTCCATGTTTCCTTCGCGCGGTGATTGATCACGAAATGCGCGAAACAGGGGCCATCTTCGCGCAGAAGTGCATTTATCCCTCGCCGATTTGCTGACTCTCGCATATTATTTAGCAATCGCTAAGAGGGCTAGCCGACTTCGATCGATCGGCTTTGGCGGAAACCGCACACGTTTCGGATTTTTGCATTCTTCCCGGATGTCGATGCCCCCTGTTGGGGATCACCGAAAGACATGAGCCATCGCGGCTCGCACACCGAGTTCAGGCGTCAGACGCATCTTATGGAGAGCGTTATGTCCGATTGGAGCTACGGATACCCGCACCGTGCCCGAGACCGACGTCCCGGAGGCGACCATGGCCAGCATTGACTTCGACAACACCTCGCACACCGCGTGGATTTCCCAGGGTTTCGAAAGGCTGGTCGACCGGGTTCGGAAGACGCCGGCGGCGCTCCACTTTGATGTTCTGGTCGTCGGCAGTGGCTATGGCGGCGCAATCGCTGCCGCCACCATGGCCGGCCGCACGAAGGGAGGCGCTCCGATCAAGGTCGGGGTGCTCGAGCGGGGCAAGGAGTATCTGCCGGGCGCGTTTCCAACAGGTCTTGCCGAACTGCCTCGCCATATCCGCCGCGATCGCAACAAGGAAGGGCTGGTCGACGTGCGGATCGGCCCGGAGGTCGTCACGGTGGTCGCAAACGGCGTCGGCGGCGGTTCGCTGATCAATGCCGGCGTCATGGAAGTTCCCGACGAGCGCGTGTTTCACACGCGCTGGCCCGACGACCTCAAGGACCTGACGACCTGGCGGCAGTATTATGATCGTGCGGGCGAGCTTCTGGGCGGCACCGCAAACGGCGTCCCGAACAGCATCTCGAAACATCCCGACGGCATTCCCCAGAAACACAAGTCCTTCCGCAGCATCGCGTCGACGGGTTTTCGCGAGGCAGCGATTACGGTCGCGATGACCGACACGGTGAGCTCGGGAAATGTCAGGCTCAATAAATGCGTGCGCTGCGGCGACTGCGCGACGGGCTGCAATTTCGGCGCAAAGAACTCGCTCGACGTCAACCTGCTCGTGACGGCGCTGCGCAACGAGGCAGAGATCTTCAGCGGCGCGACCGTGCTCAGCGTCAAGCCGGACGGCGGCAACTGGATCGTCGATTGCGTCTACACCGACGCGGCCCTGCGCGCACGCGACGGCGAGGTGCTGCAGGTGCGCGCAGGCAAGGTCGTGCTGGCGGCGGGCACGCTCGGCTCGTTCGAAATCCTGAAGCGCTCACAGGCCAAAGGCCTCAGCCTCTCCGTGCATTTCGGCAACCATTGCTCGACCAATGGCGACATGCTGGTGACCGATTATGCCACGTCAAATCCGGTCAATACCGTCTCGGACGAGGCCGTGCAGCCCTCCAAGCGTGCGATCGGACCCACCATCACCGGCGTGCTCGATCTTCGAAAAACGGCCGGTGTTCTGATCGAGGAACTCTCCGTTCCAGCTGGCCTGCGCCTCGCCTTCACCGAGATCTTTGCAACGCTCAACACGCTTCACGGGCTCGACCGGTTCGACTGGTCGACGCATACGCGGGGCTTTCCGGACGACGACGCCTATGTGGCGCCGACCGCCAGGATCGAACATTCCGCCGTCTATGCCGTCATGGCCGATGACGGCGCCGCCGGTCGTATGGAACTGGATGAAACGGCTTCCGACAGCGATGACGGCGCGGCGCGGATGCGCTGGGACGATCTGCCGTCCCTGCCGGTCTTCGACACCGAGGTTGAGGCGCTGGCGCGGCTGGCGAAGAATACGGGCGGGCGCGTCATCGCCAATCCCGTCTGGAAGCTCCTGCCGGCCAGCCTGAACTGGCTGCTGCAAAACAAGCGCGGTCCGCTCACGACCGTGCATCCGCTCGGTGGCTGCGTGATGGGCAACACCGGCGCGACGGGCGTCGTCGATCATTTGGGGCGTGTTTTCAAATCGGAGCTCCCGAACGACTTCCATAATGGCCTCGTGGTCCTCGACGGCTCGATTATCCCGACGGCGCTTGGCACCAATCCGGCGCTCACCATAGCGGCAGTGGCCCTGCGCGCCTCGGAGACACTCGCGGCCGCCTGGAATTATGTCGCCCCGGCCCCTGCGGCGCCCGGCCTAGCTTTGGTCCGCCCGGTGTTTCGTGAAACCGATGCCGCTGCATCTGCCCCTGATACCGACGCCGAGATCATCGAGCGCCTTGCCGGCCGGCTCAGGTTTTCAGCGCCCGGGACGGCCTCTGAAACGAGAGTTGTCGAGCTCACACTGCGTTTCGAGCCGAAGGCGCTGGCCGATTTGGCGCCAAGCAATGGTGGCGATGGAACCCTTGAGGTCGCGACCGACGCCTCCGTGCCGTTGGCCCGTAGCATGATCCGAATTTTTCCCGCGGATCAGTGGGACAATCTCCATCAGACATGGGCGCCCGCCGGTCTGAAGGAGCAGAAGCTCCAGGCGATCGCCGTCTTTACGGCGCCCCTGACCGGCAGCCTGCGGGTCCTCGAGCGCCAGTCGACGTGGGTCGGCGGCAGGATTTGGCGTGCCGGCAAGGCATGGGTGCTCAACCGAGGCCTGCGCGACAGCTATCAGGCGATCGTCGACGGCGACGGTGGGCCCGGCTTCTTTGAGCGCGTCCGCTCAGGTCTTGCCATCGCCAGCCGGTCCGGCGAGATCCGCGCCTTCGTCTATGATCTGAAGGTCGGCGCGCCGGACCCGATCACCGGTGGCATCTCGCTTGCGGGCGATCGTATCGTCGGCACCAAGCGCTTCACCTATGATCGGCGTTCCAATCCCTGGCGTCAGCTCATGGAAGTCGCGCTGGAGCAATTTCCGGGGTTGGAGGCAGCGTCCGGCGGGCGCGTGCTGACGCTCGACCTCGACTATCTCGCCCGCATCGGCGTGCCGCTCGTGCGCATCACGGAACAGCGCGACGGCGTCGCCGCGATCGGAGCGCTCCTGACTTTCCTCGGGTATTTTCTCCGGCTGCTTTTGGGAATGCATATCTGGAGTTTCCGTGCACCCGATAAAGACAAGGACCCGGCAAACGACGCGGTGGATTTCCGCCCGCCGGCGCAGTTGAAGATCAAGGGCGGCGGCACGGTCGCGGCGCAACGACAGACGCTCGTCGTCGGAACGAGCAAGCCTCAACTCGGCGGCCCGCCGGTTGTCGGGAAAGTACTGCTAACCCGCTATCCCTATCCGGGCACGACGAAGCGGCCGCTGGTGATGATCCACGGATACAGCGCCGGCGGGACGACCTTTGCCCACCACGCCGTCAATCCCAACTTCGCCAGCCATTTCTGGAAGACGGGGCGTGATGTCTGGATCGCCGACCTCAGAACCAGCCCGGCGCACCCGACCGCAAGTGCGGCCTGGAGCTTCGACGAAATCGGCAAGGAAGACGTGCCCTTGGTGTTGCGGACAATCGCCACACAGACCGGTGTGCCGAAACTCGACGTCATCGCCCATTGCATGGGCACGATGGTTTTCAGCATCGCCACACTGGAGGGTAAGATCCAGGACCTCGTCGACCGGGTGGCCTTCACGCAGGTCGGTCCGCTGGTGGTCTTTACGCCTGCCAACATCTTCCGCGCCTATGCGGTGCGTTACCTTCTCGGCTTCCTGCCCGACAGCTACAGCTTCAATCCGGATAAGCCGACGCTCGCCGACGACCTTTGGGACCGCGTGCTTTCGACGCTTCCTTACCCGGTCGAGGAGTTCGACGTGGAAAATCCGATCTGGCCATGGAAGCGGACGCCGTGGACAAGAACCCGGCACCGGATGGACGCGCTCTACGGACGCGACTTCAACGTCGCCAACATGGAGCCCGAAATGCTGCGCTTCATCAACGAGCATTTCGGCGCGCTCAGCCTCAATACGGTCTCCACGACGGTGCATTTCGTGCGTAATGCCATGCTCACCGACTTCCGGGGGCAAAACCGACTGGTGTCACGAGAAGTCCTGCAGGATAAGTGGAAGTTCCCCACCTTCAGCGTCCATGGATCGGGCAACGGTCTCACGGATCCTGCCACCGTCGACCGCATGCGCCGCGTCTTCGACGATGCAGGTCGTGTCTACCTGGAACCCTATCTCAACCCTGGCGCCGGTCACCAGGACGCCCTTATCGGGACGACCCGGCATGCGACCTTGCAGAAGATCGAAGCTTTCCTCGACCAGAACATCCAACGCCAGCCTGTGGCCGCAGACACCGAGATGACGGCCTACCCGCCCTGGATCGGGCCGATCATTACCGAGGAGAACGGCGAGCTGACCATTCGCCTTGGCACGCTGCCGTCGATCCGCCAGACCGAGGGCGTGATCATGCTGCGCGTGCTGGTAAACGGCGACGACATCCAGCGCCCGGATGGCCAACCCTGGGATCTGCCTTACATCGTCAGCCACATGATGGTCTACTGGTCCCCGGCGTTGCGCGACAACCACTGGGATGCGTTCAAGGCGCCGCTCCCGACATCGATGCCGGGGTATGATCCGAACTTCCCGGGAAACGCGTTGCTCGTCTTGCTTGCCTACGCGGAAGACAAGCTTCTGCCGCCGTTCATTGAGGAGACATACTACGCGCTCGCCAAGAATGGCGTCGTCTATCGGGCGCTGCTTCGCGAGTCGAACGAGAACCCGGAGAGGGTGCTGGAGATACTTCCCTATCAGCGTTTCGAGCGGATCTCGCAGGCCGCCTCGCGGATGATGGATGCGCCGCAGCCCGACATCAATCCGGGCAAGGCTGTGAAATTTTCGCCGAACCGCCTCGTCTACAAGGACACGACCCCGACGACCAACCTGACGGTCGGCGCCGCTCCGCAGATGGCGACGCCTGCAAGTTCCTCGATGAACCTCAACTTCCTTATGGGAGCGTCGGTTCTGGAAAATCTGGTCGAGCAGGACCGGGCAATGATGGACGGCGTTATCCCCTACGATTCCCCGCTCGCTCCTCCTGTTCAGCCTTCGCCCGCCGGCACCAGCTTCATCCTGGCTTCGTGCCAGTACCCGGCCGGGTTCATCGACAGGAAGGTTGCCTATCGCTCCTATGCCGAGGTCGCTGACAGAATAGGGGCGGGGGTGGGTATCCAGCCGAAGTTCGCGCTCCTCGTCGGCGATCAGGTCTATGTGGATCCGACCGCAGGGCTCTACGATCCGGCCGCGAGCGATGACAGGTATCGCCTCCCTTACGAAGCTTGGTTGCAGGAACGCAGCGTGCGCGAGGTCCTGCGCCGCATACCGTCGTTCATGCTGCTCGACGACCATGAGATCGACGACAACTGGGAGCCGCTTGCCTCTCCGAACGATATCGATACGAATGCCAAGCTGAAGAAGGAGGGTTTCGCGGCCTTCGAGAAATACCAGCGTGGAGTGGATCCCAAGCTGAAGACGTTCGACTACGAGGGCTTCCATTTCTTCCTGCTCGACACGCGCAGCGAAAGGACGCACCGCAAGATCGGCGCCGGGCTTGCCAATGCGACCCTGTTCAAGACGGGCGTCGGCGAGACGATGAGCGACCTGGAGACGTGGCTTTTAAAAAATGGCCCGAAGTTCATAGCGTCGCCATCGATGTTTCTCCCGCGTCATCGCCGGGCGATCCAGCGCGATGCCAGCCTCAGCCCGGACAACCTGAGTGCGCTGCGTTCCGATGGCTGGGATGGCTATCCGAACAGTCTGCGTGATGTTCTCGGCGCCATCGCCGCCGGAAAGATCAAGCATGTCGTGCTCCTCTCCGGTGATGAACACCGGGGCTGCATTGCAACGGCGCTTCTGACGGAAATGGACGGCACGCCGATCACGACCGTGCATTCGATCCACACCGCGGCAATGTATGCGCCTTATCCTTTTGCAAACGGGATCGACGAGGATATCGTCGAGCAGGAGACGTTCGAGTTCGACTACAAGGCCAAGCGCTATCACTGCATCGTCGACGCGACCCGGCCGGCTCCCGGCGACGGTGCGACTTTTCTCCACGTCCGGCAGGATGGCGCCGATTGGAAGCTCGACTGCGAATATGCGGGGACTGTGCAGACGCTCACGCTCTGATCCCATCTCCTGGCGCGTTACTGGTTCAAATCCTTACGGGAAGGCTCGAGCGGGCCCGTTCACGAGGACGTGTCCGGGTGATCCGCCATGCCGTTTTGTCGCCCGATGCCGTCGCTTGACAGTCGGTTCAAAATAAACTTAACATGTTAATGGATTGAAGCTTTCCGATGAGGAGCAAAGGGAAGTTTCAAGCGACCGGGGAGATCTGCCCGCCGGATGGCCGTGAAGGATCAGGTGCGTGCATGCGATGTTCGCCGCGCGTGAATGTGGGGTCGACAGGGAGGAACCTATGAAACTGAGCAGACGGAATTTGATGAAGACCGGCGGCGCTCTGCTTGCAGCGCCCTTCGTTCTGAAAATCGGTGCGGCGCGCGCCCAGGAAACAGTCACGCTGAAGCTGCACCATTTCCTGCCGCCGGCATCCAACGTTCATCAGCGGCTGTTGACGCCATGGGCGAAATTGCTGGCAGAACAAAGCGGCGGTGCGCTGAAGGTCGACATCTTCCCGGCCATGCAACTCGGCGGAAAGCCGCCGCAGCTCTACGATCAGGCGTCGAACGGCGTCGTCGATATCGTCTGGACCTTGCCCGGCAACACGCCCGGACGTTTCCCGTCCACGGAAGTGTTCGAACTGCCATTCGTCGCCGCCAAGGAGGCGACCGTCAACGCGCAAGCCTGCCAGGAATATGGCCAGACGCACGTACTGAAGGAAACTGGCGATACCCAGCTCTTGTGCTTCTGGGCGCATGATCAGGGCCTGATCCACACCAATAAGGAAGTGAAGACCGGAGCGGACCTCGCCGGGCTGAAGCTTCGCAGTCCGACGCGCCTTGCCGGTGAGGCGCTGGCGGCACTGGGGGCGACGCCGGTCGGCATGCCCATTCCGCAGGTGCCCGAAGCACTGGCCCAGCGGTCGATCGACGGCTGCGTGCTCCCGTGGGAAGTGGTTCCCTCGATCAAGGTGAACGAGCTCACCAAGTTCCATACCGAAATCCCGGGCTCGCCGACGCTCTATACCGCAACTTTCTTCCTGGCGATGAACAAGGGCAAGTATGACGGGTTGCCGGCCGACCTCAAGGCCGTGCTGGACGCCAACAGCGGCATGGCCTTCGCCAAGAAGGCCGGCGAGATGTGGGACAGCGTCGGTGCCGAAGTGCGCGCGGCAATCGAGACATCCGGTGAAGGAACAATCAGCACGATCAGCGAGGACGAAAAGGCGAAGTGGGTGGAGGCAACCAGACCCGTCCACGACAAGTGGATCGAGGACATGAAGGCCAAGGACCTCGACGGCAAGGCGCTGATCGCCACGGCGCAGGCGCTTGTGCAGAAATATTCGAGCGCCTGAGCGCACTGCCGGCCGTACTCGCCTGAACGTGGCGCCTGAACGCGCCGCTGCATGAACCAACAGCTCGAGGCCTCAACAATGGAAGACGTAGGATACGAGGACGCGGTGAGGGTGCCGCGCCGCAGGGAAGTCGAACGCCTCGCGGCCGGTTTGGCACTGATCGGCGGCACGCTTCTTTGCCTTGCGGCGGGATTGGTCACCGTCAGCGTGCTGGGCCGATGGCTGTTCAATCGGCCGGTGCCGGCCGACTACGAGCTGGTGGAGGTGGCGGTCGGCGTCGCCGCCTTCTCCTTTCTCGCATACACACAGGCCCGCAACGGCCATATTGCCGTCGATACCTTCACGTTGGCTCTCCCCGCACGCGTCACGCGGGTCATCGACGGCCTTTGGGACCTGCTTTTGGCCGGCTGCCTGGCGTTTTTTGCCTGGGGTCTGTTTACCGGTGGCCTGGAGGCGAGGGGATACGGGACGACGCTGATCCAGCTGCCCTGGCCGATCTGGCCAGTCTATCTGACCTGTGCGGCGCTGGCGGCGCTCGCAGCCATCATCGGAGTTTCCGTTTCCCTCTTGAAAATCGGAGGCGGCCGATGAGCGGTTTTGCCATTGCCTTCGTCGGATTCGCAGCCATGCTGCTCTTGATCGCCATCCGGATGCCGATCGCCCTTGCCATGCTTGCGGTGGGCGCTGCCGGTTATGCCTATCTCTCTGGCCCGCATGCGCTGGTCTACTATCTGCAGACCAACACCTACAGCCAGTTTGCCAGCTACACGCTTTCCGTGATACCGCTCTTCATCCTGATGGGCGCGCTTGCCGAGCAATCGGGCATCGCCGCAACGCTCTTTCGCGTCGCCGAGCGAGGCTTCGGACGGTTCAAGGGCGGAATGCCAATGGCGGTCATCGCCGCCTGCACCGGATTCGGCGCGATCTGCGGCTCGTCGGTCGCAACCACGGCGACCTTCGGGCGTGCGGCCCTGCCGGAACTGCGCCGGGCGCGCGTCGATGTCGGTCTTGGCACCGGGACGATTGCCGCTGGTGGCACGCTCGGCATCCTCATTCCCCCATCCGTCATCCTGGTGATCTATGCGATCACCGCCGAGCAGAACATCGCCAAGCTGTTTCAGGCCGCCCTGGTGCCGGGGCTGCTGGCGGCCGCCTTCTATCTGATCGCGATCGCCGTCGTCGTCCGGCGCAAACCCGATCTCGCACCGCCGGTCACAGCGACCGAGGCGGTTCGAACCCCCCGTCCTTTCTGGGCGAGGCCCGTAGGGCTGATCATCTTTGCCGGTGGCGCGATCGGCTGGCTGCTCGGCTCGCTCGGGACGGTAGGGGGCGTATTGCTGGCGATATTCGGCCTGCTGCTGCTGGCTGCGGACTTTGCGATCGTGCCCGCGGCGGCGGTTGCCGTCACGGTGGTCGGCGGCATCTATGGCGAAGTGTTCACACCGACGGAAGGTGCCGCGGTGGGTGCCGCCGTAACGCTGCTGGTGGGGCTGCTGCAACGGACCCTGAGCCTTGGCGCCCTGAAAAACGCGCTGCTGCAGACGGCTGAAACGAGCGGGATGATCTTCCTGATCCTGCTCGGCGCCGAGGTCTTTGGCGCGTTTCTGGCGCTAACGCAGATGCCGGCGACGCTGGCCTCAATGGTCGGACAGTCGGGCCTGCCGCCCTATGTCGTCATCTGCGGCATGCTCGTCACCTATTTGGTGCTCGGCGCCGTCATGGATGAACTGGCGATGATCCTGCTGACGTTGCCGGTCTTCATTCCGATCATCCTGAGGCTGGACTTGGGCATGCCGACCGAGGACGTTGCCATCTGGTTCGGCATTCTCGTGCTCATCGTCGTCGGCATCGGTCTTTCCGCCCCGCCGATCGGCCTCAACGTCTTCATCATCAACAAGCTGGCGACCGACGTTCCGATCGTTGAGACCTATCGTGGCGTCATGCCCTTCGTCATTGCCGACCTCATCCGATTGGCGATCATCACGCTGTCGCCCGGTGTCGCTTTGGCACTGGTCCGGCTGTTGAATTGAGAGGAAGCAGACAGGAGCACACCCTCCGCCTTGGGCAGCGCGCTTACAAATCCTTCCAGCTGTGGAACATGGCGGCCTGGCCGGCATGTTCGCCGTTGGCCCGCACCAATTGCCAGACGATGGCGTTCTCGATCCAGAAGCGGCGTCCGGATTTTGCGATCCGAAGGCCGCGATAGCTGTCGATGAAGCCCTTGGTGGAGACGCTGTCTAAAAGACGCTGCCGTTCCTCGCGGTTCGGCGCCTCGGCCGAGAGGCGCGACGGCATGCCGATGAACTCCTGCCAACTGTAGCCGAAGCAGGCCTGGGCGGTTTTGTTCGCGTAGAAGAAACGCGGGTCCTCCGACCGGTCGTGCGCCAAAAGCGCAAAGGGTGCGCTCTCGTAGAGCCAGCGGCCGTCGAACGGATGGTCGACCAGCTCTTTGCCGGTCACCTGGCGGTAACTTGCAACGATCAGGGCGAAGGCGTCATCGGCATCATATTCGGTTGTCATCGCCCTTCGACTCCATGGCCCAGGGTAGGGGCGTCAGGCGTTCAAGGACGGAATGAACTTCCCGTCATAACGCACGCGGAAATTCCGGCGTTGCGCATCTTCCTGGAAGCAGACGAACACCAGCTCGAGGTCATTTGCGCTGCTGCGCCTTCCAAGCAGGCTGAGCGTGATCACGACCACGCCGCCATAGGTGCGGGTCAGGGCGATCGCTGCCCTTCGAATTTCGTTGGTGCCGGCGTCGTCCCGCTCTTCGCGGCGCTCATAGACCTGCCAGAAGGGCGAAGCTTCCCAGGCCGCGCGCAGCGCCTCGGTGATCTGGTCCTTGAACTCCTCGACGGATCTGCCCTTGCTCCACGAGACGGTCTTTTCGGTGTAGTCGGCAAAAATGTCGAGATAGCCGTCATAGTCGTTCGCATCGGAGAAACAACGCTCGATCATCCCGAGCGCCATTTCATCGGAAATTCCTGCCTTGAAGTATATCGTCATCGAATCGCCAACCCTGCCTTGAACGCCTATCTAGTCAAAGCGCTAAGGATGTATCTAGTCCCCGATTGTCATATTGCTGCGGCCGAGAGGTTCCCCGCGTAAGGCGATCGGCTCTGGTGTTAAAGATCACCATTCATGCCAGTTTTTGCCGAATGCGCTATTCTGCCACCCATGAACACCATGAACATTTCCCTCCCGGACTCTCTCAAAAGCTTCGTCGACGAGCAGGTCGCCCGGCGAGGCTATGGTACGAGCAGCGAGTCTATCCGGGAGTTGATCCGCCGGGATCAGGACTGGCACAATCTGCGTCGGCTATTGCTCGATGGTGCCTCTTCCGCACAAGCCGACCCGACCGACGCTGGCTACTTCGCCGATTTGCGTGACCGAGTTCGTGGTCGATCGGCCAAGTGAGCAACAAGCCGGTCATTTCGCGTCAACCGGCCAGCAGCGACGTCGAGGCGGCGATCGAGTGTTATGCAACGTAGGCTGGGGCTGACGTCGCTCACGCTTTTGGCGACGCGTTTCAGGCTGCCTATGCGTTGATTGTTGCGCGTCCGGAATCCGGTTCGTTGCGCTTTGCCTACGAACTGGCGCTCCCTCATTGGCGAAGTGTCGGTCTGAAGAGGTACCCATACCTCGTGTTCTATCGTCAACGGGCCGACCATATCGACGTGTGGCGCGTGCTGAATAAGCCCTGACTGTAAGCTATTGGTTGCCTTGGGAAAGCTGAGGCAAAAACTCCGCGAAACTGAGCGGAAACGAGACGAAATTTCTAAGGCTTGGCACAACCAGGGTCCGCGTTCCCTCGCGCTCCCACACGCCTGCCGATAGGTTCTGGGTCAGCATCAACACCGGAGAACCGCATGAAACGCCTCCTCATTCTCGGCGCCACCCTTGTCGCGCACTTTGTGACCCCTGCGCTGGCACAGGAGCCGACGAAGCTTCTCAACGCCTCCTACGACGTTTCCCGCGAGCTCTTCGTTGCCGAGAACGAGGCCTTCACCAAGCAGCATCCGGGCGTGACCATCGACCAGTCGCATGCCGGCACGTCGAAGCAGGCCCGCTCGATCCTCGAAGGCCTGGAAGCCGACGTCGTCACCTTCAACCAGACCACCGATATCGAGTTCCTGGCCAAGAACGGCTTTGTCTCCAAGGATTGGGCGAAGGCGTTCCCGAACAATGCCTCGCCTTTCTATTCCTTCCCGTCCTTCCTGGTGCGCAAGGGCAACCCGAAGAACATCAAGGACTGGTCCGATCTCGCCCGTGACGATGTTCACGCTGTCTTCCCCAATCCGAAAACGTCGGGCAATGCGCGCTACACCTATCTGGCGGCCTATGCCTGGGCCAAGGAGGCCTATGAAGGCGACGAGGCGAAGATCGAAGCCTACATTACCAAGATCTTCGACAACGTTCCGGTGTTCGACACCGGCGGCCGCGCCTCGACAACCACCTTCGTCGAGCGCGAAACCGGCGACGTCCTGATCACCTTCGAGGCAGAGACCCGCAGCATCGCCAAACAGTATGGCGCCGACAAGGTCGAGGCCGTCATCCCGTCGGTCAGCCTGCTCGCCGAGTTCCCGGTCGCGGTCGTCGACAAGGTCGCCGAGAAGCACGGCACTCAGGCGCTCGCCAAGACCTATCTCGATTTCCTCTATACCGAGGAAGGCCAGCGCATCGCCGCCGAGTTCGGCCACCGCGTCCGCAACGAAAAGGTTGCCGGCGAATTCAAGGCGCAGTTCCCCGACATTCGCCTCGTCAATGTCGATGACGTCTTTGGCGGCTGGAGCAAGATCCAGGCAGAGCACTTCGCCTCGGGCGGCGTTCTGGACAAGCTCTACGGCAGCCGCTGATCGCTCTTTAAACTCGCATTCAGTCAGCCCGGCAGACGAACCGTCTGCCGGGTTTCACCATGACATGACAAGGAAGTGAACGCTTGAGACGCAATGTCCTGCCCGGGTTACGCCTGTCGCTGGGGGTGACGCTGCTCTATGTGAGCCTGATCGTCGTTCTGCCGCTGGCAGCCCTCGTGTTCAAGGCCGCAAGCCTCGGCCCTCTCGACTACTGGCAGATCGTCTCGTCGCCGCGGGCACTCGCAAGCTATCGCGTCACCGTGACGGCCGCCCTTGGCGCGACGCTCTTCAATCTCTTCTTCGGCCTGGCGCTCGCCTGGGTGCTGGTGCGCTACCGCTTTCCGGGGCGCCGCATCGTCGATGCCATGGTCGACCTGCCGTTTGCCTTGCCGACGGCCGTTGCCGGCATTTCGCTGACCGCACTTTTCACGACCAACGGCGTGTTTGGCTCAATCCTCGAAGACTACGGCATCAAGGTTGCCTATACGCCTATCGGCATCATGATCGCCATGTGCTTCACCTCGCTGCCCTTCATCGTGCGCACGGTGCAACCGGTACTGGAGGATCTCGATCCGGCGCTGGAGGAGGCAGCCCAGTCGCTTGGAGGCTCGGACCTCGCGATCTTCCGCAAGGTCATTCTGCCGCTGCTGACACCGGCGCTTCTCGCCGGCGTCTCTTTGTCCTTCGCCCGCTCGCTCGGCGAATTCGGCGCGATCATCTTCATCGCCGGCAACCAGCCGATGTCGACCGAGATCACCGCGCTGCTGATCTTCATCCGGCTTGAGGAATACGACTATCAGGCAGCGGCGGCGATCGCGTCCGTCCTGCTGCTCACGGCGTTCCTCATGCTCGCGGTAACCAACTGGCTGCAGGCGCGGGCGCTGCGCTACACGCGGAGGTCTTGACCATGAGTTTCAAAAAGACCGTACGCACGCTGCCGCGGGTCGGTGACGGCCCCGTGTTCCGCCGCGCCCTTATCGGTATCGTGCTGATCATCGGCGCATTCCTCATTCTCGCGCCGCTGCTGATCATCGGTGTCGAAGCCTTTGCCAAAGGCTGGCAGGTCTATCGCGACACGATCCTGCATCCCGACACGCGCCATGCGATCATGCTGACCGTGCTTGCGGCGCTGATCGCCGTACCCATCAACACCGCCTTCGGCGTGGCCGCCGCCTGGGCGATCACCAAATTCGATTTCCGCGGCAAGGGCTTCCTGCTGGTGGTGATCGAGATCCCGT
This sequence comes from Ensifer sp. ENS03, assembly GCF_014852035.1. Taxonomy (NCBI): domain Bacteria; kingdom Pseudomonadati; phylum Pseudomonadota; class Alphaproteobacteria; order Hyphomicrobiales; family Rhizobiaceae; genus Ensifer; species Ensifer sp. ENS03. The sequence continues at coordinate 399,067 of NZ_JACVAV010000006.1, forward strand.
TCTCGGTTTCACCGATCGTCGCGGGTGTTGCCTATCTCTTCGTCTACGGGCTGCAGGGCCTGTTTGGTCCGACACTTGATGCCTATGGCATCAAGATCCTGTTTGCCATTCCAGGCATCGTGCTCGCCTCGATGTTCGTCACCGCGCCGTTTGTCGCCCGGGAGCTCATTCCGCTGATGCAGGCCCAGGGGCGCGATCTCGAAGAGGCGGCCGTTTCCCTCGGCGCTTCCGGCTTCCGCACCTTCTTTTCGGTGACCTTGCCCAACATCAAGTGGGCGCTGCTCTACGGCGTCGTCCTTTGTAATGCGCGCGTGATGGGCGAGTTCGGCGCGGTTTCGGTCGTCTCTGGTAACATCCGTGGCCAGACCAACACCCTGCCGCTCCATATCGAGCTGCTCTATCACGACTATCAGGCGGCGGGCGCTTTTGCGTCGGCGTCCATTCTGGCGCTCATCGCCGTCTTCACCATCATCGCCAAGGTCGCTCTGGAGCGCCAAGGGGCGGGCCGCGTCCGCCCAGTTGCCAATTCCGCGGAGAATGCATCATGAAGATCCGCCTTGACCACGTCGTCAAGACTTTCCAAACCTTCCGTGCCGTCAAGGACGTCTCCCTGGAGATCGAAAGCGGCGAGCTCGTCGCGCTGCTTGGGCCCTCCGGTTCTGGCAAGACGACGATATTGCGCATGGTTGCCGGCCTCGAATTCGCCGATGGCGGTCACATCTATTTCGGCGACCAGGATGCGACCGACATCCCGGTGCGCGATCGCGGCGTCGGCTTCGTGTTCCAGCACTACGCGCTTTTCCCGCATATGACCGTGGCGCAGAACATCGCCTTCGGCATGGAGGTCTCGAAGGTCAAGCGCGACAAGGCGGCCATCCATGCGCGGGTCGCTGAACTGTTGCGCCTGGTTCGCCTCGAAGGGCTCGGCGAACGGTTTCCGGCGCAGATCTCCGGCGGTCAGCGCCAGCGCGTCGCACTTGCCCGCGCGCTTGCCGTCGATCCAAAGGTGCTGCTGCTGGACGAGCCTTTCGGCGCGCTTGATGCCAATGTCCGGCGTGAGCTGCGACGCTGGCTGCGCGAAATCCATAGTGAGCTCGGCATCACCACGCTCTTCGTCACGCACGACCAGGAAGAGGCGCTCGATCTCGCCGACCGCGTGGTGATCCTGAAGGATGGCCATATCGTTCAACAGGGGACGCCGGAGGAGGTCTGCCGCGAGCCGAAATCGGCCTTCGTCATGAAGTTCCTCGGCGATGCCAACATGCTTCCCGCCGAGGTGCGCGATGGTCGGGCCTATGCCGATGGCGCGGTCATCGATGCCGCAGGGATTGCCGACGGCAAGGCCGAGCTTTACGCCCGGCCGGTCGACCTCGACTGGGCGGCGGGAGGCCCGGGTATCGCGGCCAATATCAGCCGGGTGATGGATCGCCCTGGCGGCCGCCGAGTGGTCGCGACGACCGAGCGTGGCGTGCCGCTGGAGTTGGACCTGGAGCCGGAGCGGATCGTGAAGGCCGGCGACACCGGTTACGTGACGCTGCGGCGGGCAACGGTATTTGCGATTTAGGCTGAGCGCGCGGCCAGCCTCTTGCCGCCGTCAGGCGAAGCGGAGGGCGGACCGAGCGCGCGCCTTGGCTGCTTCTTCTTCCCGGTTGCGTGGGGGCTGTGACGTCTCGAGCGCATCGAGCAGTTCTTGCGCGCATGCCGCAATCGAATTGACCGCGTGCTCGAACGCCGCTTCGTTCCGCTTGGACGGCTTGCTCGTTCCGCTTAACTTGCGCACGAACTGCAGCGCAGCGTCATGGATCTCGGCGTTCGTCGCCGGCGGCTCGAAATTGAACAGGGGTTTGATGTTTCGGCACATGACGGGCTCCCGGTCCTCTTCGTTCTCGCTCCTGTCGAGGGCCGGATCTTAGTGCCCGTTCCTCGTCAGCGAAAGACCTTTACCGTCCGCTGCCTGCGATCCAACCGTTGGCCGGCTCCGCTCAGGAGTTCCGGCCGTTCTGTGCCAGGCGCATGCCGGCCGCGCGTCCGCCGCTCGGCACCACGACGATCTGCTTGACCTTGCCCTGCTTGAAGGCGGTCAGGAATCGCGGATAGTCGGCGAAGGCGACGCAGCCATGGGATTCCGCGCGCTTGCCGCGCAGCAGGTAGCTATGCGTCAGGAAGCCGTCGCGGCCGTGCTTGTTCCTTCCGTCGACCGGCAGCATGCGGATCGCCTCGACCCCGTGGAAACGCGTTTCGCGCATTCTGAGGTTATAGGTGTGCGGCGGGGTCGGTCCGGTCATTTTGACGTCGACGTAGCGCGGGTTGTCGGCCATCTTGCCGATACCGGAATGGGCCTCGAGCACGCTGCCGTCAGGCATATAGACCTTGGCAGCGGTGATGTCGTAGACGGCGACGCCGTTGCCGGCCTTCGCTCCGCCGCCAAACATGTTACGCAACGCCTGGCCGAAACCGGTGCCGGCACTGTTCTCGGTCGGATCTTCCGGCCGTGCATAGGCAAGTTTCTGCTTCTTCGGCGCTTCGTCCGCGTCTGCCTTGGCTGTCTCTTCTTCCTTTTTCACCGCTGCGTCTTCCGCCTGCTTGGTCGCAGGCTTTTCGTCTTCGGCGGGCGGCTTTTCCGCTTGCGCGGTGCGGGGGCGGAATTGCGGCATGGGACCGACCGAGGGCGTGTCCTCATGGCTCGGCAGGGCGGCCGTGTCTTCAGCCTGGTCCTGGTCCGGCTGTTCGGCGAGATCGTCCTCGGACGGCGCCGTCAACAGAGCCGAAAAGGCGCTGCCTTCCACGTGGCTCTGGGAGGGGGTGGCGTAGGCGAGCTGGACCGGGTTCTTGGCAACGGCAACAGACGCCACCGGCGCGAAGCGTTCTGGCGCCGGGAGCTTTACCGTGGCGATCTGATGGTGAACCTGGGTAGCGGGAACGGGGTTGCTCGCGACTTTCTCGGACGAGAGAACAGCCTTTTTCACCGCGGCTGCAATCCGGGCGCTCTTGCCGATCGTTTCCGCATCTATCGGGAACAGGGCATCGTGCCCGAACCTCGCCTCGCTGGGAGCGAGGCTTGCGACCATGACGGGCTGCGCCGCGGCGGCGGCCACGAGCCGCGTCGCCTGGTTGGTTCTGGCGTGCTTGTCCCAGGCGCGCTCTTTGGTCGTCTCGGCCAAATGCAGCTGCGGCTTCGGCAGCAGGCGGCCGGAACCATGCGCGTAGGAACTGCCGATCGCGGCCATGCCGACAAGCGACCACGCAGCCGCGCCGACGAGGGCGGTGCCGCAGCAAGTGATCAGCAATGGGCGCAACAGACGGTGCAAAGACTGTGGGCGAATGATCTTACTCAACAACGCAAATCAAGCCAGAAAATCTCACAAAGGCTCTCAGCCCGGCGAGCGAACGCCGCTGCGCGATTTCTGGATTGTCCCCTTCTTGACGACTGATGGACAAAAGATGGAGAAGTATGGTTAAATTTTGCTTTCCAACCGCCGAAATAGATCCCGGATCGATTTTTTTCCGCCGAAAAGGCCCATTTCGGCCGCTTTCCGGACGACTGGTACTCGGACTACGCTCACACTTGCCTGTTGGGGGTACTACGGATTGCAGCTCAGATGCGTCCGTTCTCAAAGGCCAGCCGAAAGCAGGCACCGCCGCTCTGTGAGGTCAGGATGCTCACGCGGCCTTTGTGTCGCTGCGCGATCTGCAGAACGAGATTGAGGCCGAGACCAGCGCCACGTTCGCGCGGCTTGAGGCGGTAAAAAGCCTCGAAGACGCGCTCGCGTTCCGCCTCCGGGATGCCCGGGCCGTCGTCGCTGACTTCGATCACGCCGTCCGGCTCGACCCGTACGACGATCACGCCCTGGTTCCCGGCATGCTCGATCGCGTTCTGGACGAGATTGGTAACCGCCCGTTCGAGCGAGACTGCGTCGCCCTGTATCAGCGACTGCTCGGTGTTTTGCTCGAACGACAGGTCGTAGCCTTCGTCGATGGCGAGCGGCGCAAGGTCGGCAACGACGTTGCGGCAGAGCGCAACGAGGTCCACGGCGGTGAAGGGCCTGGCGTCGGCTTCCAGCCGTTGCAGATCGAGCAACTGCTCGGCAAGCGCTGAAATCCTCTCGCAGTCGGAGATCAACCGGTCGCGCTCCGGCCCTGAGGCGAGCAAGTCGAGCCGCGCCTGAAGAATGGCCACAGGCGTCCGCAGCTCATGGGCGGCGTCGAGAATGAAGCGCTGATGTTGGCCATAGGATTGATCGAGCCGGTGAAGGGCGCTGTTGATGCCGCGCACGAGCGGGCGGACCTCGCTCGGAACCGCCGTTTCGGCCAGCCGGTGGCTCCGGTGCGTAATGTTGATCTCATCCGTTTCGCGGGCGAGATCGGAGATGCCCCGGATCGCCCGGTTGACGATGCGGGGCACCGCGAAGATCGTGACGAGCGCGAGCAGCACCAGCATCGGCGCGACGAACAGGCGTGAGAACGAGAGGATGAGCGAAGGTTGGCTCAGAAGCGTTCCCTGTCCGAATACGGTGAAGCTGCCTTCCTCGTTTGTCATGCGCCGGATGACGGCGAGATAGTTCGATGGCGGGCCGTCGTCGCGGATGTCCGAATAGGTCATTCGGTCGAGGGCCACGGTCATGCCGCGGTAGATGTCCGGTACGTCGCCGGACTGAACGATCTCGCCCCCGTCGCTGCGCGCGATGAACCAGAAATGCGGTTGCTCGCGACGAACGCGTGCCAGTTCCGCGGTGTCAGCGAGTTCGAGCTTGCCGCTGGCACTCCGCTTGATCGCGCGGAACGCCGTCTCGACCGGGGCGGGACTGACGAGCGCGCCGCCTTCGTCAGCGACGACGAGCAGCGTGACGAAGGATAGGCCGAACGCAAGAAGCACCGCCAGCTGCAGAACCAGCAAGTGTGCAATGAGACGTTGCTTGAGAGACCGTGGCCAGAGCTTCCACACTATCCGCACCTGTTGTTGGACCGGCCACGCCGTTCGGCTGACGCTTTTATTGAGGCGGCATAGACCGATGTCAGTAAAACCTTGCCGAGACGATTGTAAACGCGAGGTTGCACGGACATTACGCGGAAAGGCGGGGGGCAGCGAGCGGGCTCGACGATCGCTTGCGCTGTTCCGACTCAAGGCGTTGACTTGTCCCAGACCCTGGCGAAATCGACGAATGCCCTGAGCGCCGCCGGCATCTGGCGTCGGCTCGGATAATAGAGATAGAAGCCACCATAATAGGGGCACCAGTCTTCAAGGACGCGGACCAGCTTGCCCTCGTCGATGAGCGCGCGCACCTGGTCCTCGAAGGCAAAGGCGATCCCCGCGCCGAGAAGGGCCGCGTCGACCATCATGTCCTGGTCATCGACGATCAGGGCACCGGTCACCTCGACCTGAACTTCGACACCGCCGCGCTCGAACTCCCAGGCATAGAGCCTTCCGCTGCCGAAGCGCAGTCCGATGCAGGACAGCGCCTTCAGATGCTCGGGAGCAGTCGGCCTTGCGTGGCGCTCGAAGAAGGAAGGTGTTGCCACGATCGCGGTACGCTGGCGCGGACCGATCGGGACGGCGATCATGTCCTGCGCGACGATCTCGCCAAAGCGAACACCCGCATCGAAACCCTCCGACACCATGTCGACAAGGTCGTTATCGACGACGATCTCGATGTTGACCTTCGGATGACTTTCGAGAAACCGCGCAACGATTGGCAGGAGAACCATTTTTGCCGAAGCGCGCGCCGTGTTGAACCTCAACCGTCCGATCGGCGCTCCCCGGAAATTGTTGAGATCGTCAAGGGCGTCCTCGATGTCGCGGAAGGCGGGCGCCACGCGGGCGAGCAGAAGTTCTCCCGCCTCGGTCAGCGCAACGCTGCGGGTGGTCCGGTTGAAGAGCCTAAGGTCCAGGCGCTCCTCAAGCGCCTTCAAGGCGTGGCTGAGTGCGGACGGCGTGCAGCCGATCTCGTCGGCGGCACGGCGGAAGCTCTGGTGGCGGGCGAGCGCAAGGAAAGGCGACAGGTCGGACGGCGATATGGTTCGCATTGATGAATGCTATTCAACAACTCAACAAGAATCCAGTCGATTATCTCAGCAGACGTCTCGCAGTACAACCTTCCCAGCCGCCGACGATGGAGCGGCGAAACAAACCGGAGGTTCACATGCATACGTGGTTCATCACTGGCGCATCCCGTGGATTTGGTGCTCTTATCGTTGAAAAGGCCCTGGCGAAGGGTGATCAGGTGGTCGCGACGGCGCGCAATCCCAGGGCGATCGCGAACCGCTTCGGGGATCATCCCAATCTCCTGGCCGTCGCGCTCGACGTCACTGACGAGGCCCAGGCGCATCAGGCTGTGGGCCAGGCGATCGCGCGCTTCGGGCGCATCGACATCCTGGTCAACAACGCCGGCTACGGTCTCCTGGGCGCGGTCGAGGAAGCGACAGGTCCCGAGATTGAAGCGCTCTATCGGACCAACGTCTTCGGACTTCTGGCCGTGACCCGCGCGGTGCTGCCGCACATGCGCCGCCAACGCAATGGGCGGATCCTCAACTTCTCATCCGTCGGCGGCTACCGCAGCGGACCTGGTTTCGGCGTTTACTGCTCGACGAAGTTTGCCGTCGAGGGACTGACCGAGGCTTTGGCGGCGGAACTCGCGCCCCTCGGAATCTACGCGACGGCGATCGAGCCCGGTTATTTCCGCACGGATTTTCTCGACTCGACGTCACTGAGCATCAGCCCGATCGAGATCAGCGACTATGCGGAGACCGCAGGTGCCGTTCGCAGCAAGGCGAAGGAGATCAGCCACAACCAGCCGGGCAACCCCGACACGCTTGCGAACGTACTGATTGCGTTCGTCGATGCGGAGCAGCCGCCGGTCCGGCTTCCGCTTGGCAGCGACACGGTGGCTGCGATCGAGGCCAAGCACGCTTCGGATCGCGATCTTCTTGCCCAGTGGCACACGGTTTCCGTTTCGACAGACTTCGAACAGGCCGTTTGAAACAGAGCCTGGATCGATTTTCTTCTGATCAGCAATAAATGCCGCCGGTACCGACTGCCCGGAACCATCCGGGGTTCGGTGCCGGCGATCCAATCCCAGCGTTTTCGCGCAAAGGCGCTTGTCGGGCTCTAAAACATGAGTATAAGAGACAAGTATTGGCGTGCGGCATCGGACGAGCCGCAGCTTTTCCCGCGAAGTTTGCATCATGCCTGAAGAAATCCACCCCCAAGACCGCCGTGGCGCGCTTCGCTAGGAAGGGTGGCTGATGGCAAGCTCTCTCAATCACTGGCTCGGTCTGCTCTTCAGGCGTCACCACAAGGAGGTGGTGCGCTACGCATCGCGCCTGATCGGCAATCGGGATGACGGTGAGGAAGTTGTGCAGAACGCCTATCTGCGCATGGTGAGGGTAGACCGCTGCAGCGTCGAGCACCCGCGTTCCTACCTGTTCAGGGCAGCGCGAAATGCGGCGATCGACTTTCGCATCAAGCTCGAGCGGGAGTGGTCGCGCCGGGTCGAATTGGACCAGGCAGACCGTCTGTCATCGTCGGACGATTTTGCGTTGCGGCTGGAATTTCGCGACAAGGTCGCAGCCCTTTCCGTTCTCTTGAACGAGTTGCCGGTGGCCTGCCGAACGGCCTTCATCATGAACAAGGTCGAGGGCCTTTCGCACCGTGAAATAGCCGAAACGCTGGGCATCTCGGTCAGCATGGTCGAAAAGCACATGCTGCGTGCCCTGAGCCATTGCCGCGACGTGCGGCGAGAGCTGGACCATGTCTGACAAGGGGCGGCGATGAAACCGGCATCAGCGACAACGCAATGTCCCGCAAGGGACATCTCCGACGCGGCGCTCGCCTGGGTCGTCCGGCTGCATTCCGGCGAGGCGACCATCGAGGACCAACGCGCCTATGATGCGTGGCGCGGACAAAGTGCCGAGCACGAGGCGGCGGCGGTCGAAGCGGAAGCCTTGTGGGACGATGCGGCACATCTGCGCCGCGATCGCCGCACCGGTCTCGTCTATCCCGGCCGCGACACCGCACTCCTTTCGCGCCGCCGTCTTCTGACCGGCGCGTTCGGCATCGCTGTTCTGGGAGGCGGGCTTGCCGCTTCGCGCCCCTGGCTGCGCATCCTCGGCTCCGACTATGCGACCACCACGGCAGAGACGCGTTCGATCAACCTGCCCGACGGGTCACGGGTGGTCCTCAACGCGCGCACTGCGATGGACGTGGATTTCGACGAACGGGCGCGCCGGGTGGTTCTGAAGGAAGGCCAGGCATTCTTCGACGTGGCGGCGGACGCACGACCCTTTCAGGTTGCCTCAGGTGAAACCATCGTCAAGGCCATTGGAACCGCCTTCGACGTGGACGCCAATGCCGCCGATGGTTCGCTCGGCATTGCTGTCACCCGCCATTCCGTTCGCGTATCGCCAATGGCAGGCGGGGACCTTATGGGCGTTACGATCGCCGAGGGAGAGCGCGTGTCGGTCGGGGGTGACGGCGCCATCGGTAACCCTGTCGTGCAGGATCCGGCAATCGCACTCGCATGGCAGTCCGGCATGTATGTCGCCGAAAACCGCAGGCTCGGCGACGTCATCGCTGCCCTTAGCCGCTATCACGGCGGCTGGATCGTCTTCAGCCACGACCGCTTGAAGTCGACATTGGTCAGCGCGGTGCTGGATCTCAGAACCCCTGACGCCTCGCTTTCAGCACTTGCGTCCGGCCTGCCGATCCGGGTCACGCGCATGACGCGCTTCGTGACATTGATCTCGGCGGTCTAGCCGGTTTCATTTTTTTTCGAACATCGTTGCGGGTTTTTGGGTGACGCCTCGTCTCGGCTTTTGAGGGGTGTGTCCTGCCAGCAGGAAGAACGATCCCTCGCTCACAGCATGGGAATAGGGATCAGATGTCCAGACAAACGGGGCGAAACAAACTTCTTGGCGCGGTCGTGGTCGCAACCACGGCGGTCGGTTCACTTCAAACGGCAATGCCGGCTCTGGCACAACAGGAACGGTCTGCCCGTTCCGGCGCCACCACCTTCGACATACCGGCGCAGTCCCTGACCGCGGCGCTTACGGCATTTGCGCGGCAGTCGGGGCTGAGACTTGCCTATTCGGCATCGCTGACCCAGGGGAAATCCGCGCCTGCCGTCAGCGGACCGATCCCCCCGGCAGAGGCGCTCTCGCAGCTTTTGTCCGGCAGCGGCCTCTCCTATAGCCTGAACGCCGGGACCGTCACGATCACCGAGCGCGTTTCCGGTGCGCACGCGGTCGGTGCGGCCAACGGCGAGACGATGCTTGCGCCGATCGTCGCCGGCGGCGGCATCATCAATCCGGTGGATGCGCCCTATGAAACGGCTGCGCCGACCGCCTACATCTCGCAAGAAAATATCGACCGCTTCCGCGGCTCGAGCCCGGCCGACATTTTCCGCGGCACGCCGGGCGTGCTTTCCGGCGAAGCGCGCAACGGCGCCGGCGCCGTCGACGTCAACATCCGCGGCATGCAGGGTATGGGCCGCGTTGCCGTCACCGTCGACGGAGCCAGCAATTCGGCCACGGTCTATCAGGGCTATCAGGGCATCTCCAACCGGACCTTCGTCGATCCGGATTTCCTGGGGGGCGTCGATATCACCAAGGGATCGGACGTCGCATCGAGCGGTATCGCCGGCACGGTGGCGATGCGCACGCTGGACGCCGGCGACATCGTGAAGGAGGGGCACACATTCGGCCTTCGGGTCAAAGGCGGCTTTGGCACCAACACATCCACGCCGCCGCCGGCCGGCACCACGGCGGGCTATGCCTGGCCGGGGGGCACCTGGGCGCCTCCGGTCGCAACGGCAAAAAGCGACGGAATGGACCGCCCCTCGTTCTTCGATCCGACCAGCGGCTCGGGCAGCATCGTCGGTGCGATGCAGGAAGAAAACGTCGACCTCCTTGCCGGTTACGCCTATCGCCGGCAGGGCAACTATCACGCGGGCACCAACGGACCCTCGGCAGTACCGGTGAGTATGGGACCGCGACCCTTCTGCTATGAGAGCGGCGTATGCCTGCCGCCCGCCCGGGGCTGGAAAGACTATATCGACAATATTGGCATCGCCAACTACCGCGCCGGCGAGGAGGTGCTGAACACCCAGCTCCAGACAAAGTCCTATCTCGCCAAGGGCACCGTTCGCTTCGAGAACGGTCACAGCCTGCAGTTCGGCTACAATGGTTTTCGCAGCGAGGCCGGCGACCTCCTGGCGTCGCGCCTGACCTCGGATCGGGGTCAGGCGATGCAGCAGGGCCAGACGGCGGGAACGAAGGTCGATGCCGGCACGCTTCGATACGGCTGGAAGCCTGACGACAACGACCTCATCGATCTCAAGGCCAATCTCTGGGCCACGCGGCTGGAGCTGCGCAATCCCCGGCGGAGCGGCGTGCTCTATCCGCAGCCCGGAGATTTCGGCCTGCCGGCCGATTTCCGCACCGGCTCCGACACCTTCATGTGGGGCGCCGATGTCGCAAACACGTCGGTTTTGACGACCGACTACGGCGGACTCGACCTGACCTACGGCCTGTCGTTCCTGAGCGAGGATACGCGACCGAGCAAGTTCACACCGGAACTGGAGACCTGGCTCGACCTTCGCGACGGAACGCGGCAGGAGGCGGCGGCCTTCACTAAGGCTGCCTGGAAAGCCACCGATTGGCTGACGATCAATGGTGGCCTGCGCTACCAGCACTACTGGACCGAGGATCGAAATGCCCCCGAACAGGCCCGACCGGGCTACACCTACGACACAGCCCTCAGCGACGGCGGCTTCAGCCCCTCGGTGGGCGTGACGTTGGAGCCTTTCGACGGCACTCAATTTTATGTGAACTACTCGAACGCACTGCGCTCGCCGAGCATCTTCGAGGGCGTTTCGGCCTTCACCATGAACGTCAATTCCAACCTGCGGCCGGAACGGTCGAGCAATTGGGAAGTGGGCACCAATCTCAGGCGCGAGGGCGTATTTTCGGCCGACGACCAGGCGATGATGAAGCTCGGCTTCTTCGACTGGAATGTCGACAACTACATCTCGCGCGAATGGTATACCGATCCGCGCGGGATCTCCGGCATGCGCATTCACAACATTGCCGGCGCGCACTTCCAGGGCATAGAACTGTCCGGTCGTTATGAACGCGGCGGCTTTACCGCCGAGCTTGCCGCCAACTACTACACCGATGTCGCATTTTGCCGAACGGCCACCACCTGCGGGAACAAGTCGCTCTACGCCGACTACGCCACCAACCAGGTGCCGCCGGAATACACGGTCGCGCTGACGCTGTCGCAGACATTCCTCGAGGACGCCTTGACGGTTGGCGGGCGGATTTCTCGCACAGGATCGCGCGCGATCGGTCATGGCGACGTGACCGCGCAGGGCGCTTCCCAGTTCATCTCGCTGATCGACTGGAAGCCCTATACGCTGGTGGACGCGTTCGCCGAGTACCGGATCAACGAGACCCTGACCGCCAGCTTCCGCATCGAGAACCTGACCGACGCCTATTATGTCGATCCCTTGAGCCTGGTGCAGCAGCCGGGCCCGGGACGTACCTTCTACGCGTCGTTGAAGGCGGAGTTCTGAGCCCGCGAACCGCATGCCGTTCATGACCGCGCCGGCGCCGGCGCGGCCAGCTATTCGACGACTGCGGCGACAGGATTTTCGTCACGGCCTCGCAGTGGTTTTTCCGGCATGAGATGAAAGAAGACGAGCGCCGCCGCCACCGCTGCGGCGCTCGCGATGAAGATATAGGTGAAGGGCACGGCCGACGTAACCGTCGTGCCGAGCGGTCCCACCCCTTCGCCAGCAAGCGGCAGTCCGTTGCCAAGAGCGATCGCGCCGAATGCCGCGACGCCGAGGGCGCCACCGAGCGATCGCAGGAACGTCAGAACACCGGTTGCGACGCCAAGATGCGCCTGGTCGACGGCGTTCTGAACCGAAATCGTCGCCACCGGAAAGGTCATGCCCGAGCCGAAACCGGCGGCGAATGTCAGCATTTCGAGGACGACGAGCGAGGTCCGACCGGCGAGAGCAGCAAGGGCCGCCAGGCAAAGAAAGGCCAGCGCGCCGCCGACCAGCGCCATCCTCTTATAGTGAACGATGCGCGGTATCGTCCGCCCGCTGGTCGTCGCTCCACAGACGGTCCCAAGCAGCAGGCCGAGCATCACCACGCCCGAACTGCTGGCCGACAGGCCATGGAACGTTTGCGCATAGACGGGGATATAGACCGAGAGCCCGACATTGGCGCCCTGCGCCAGGAACATCGCGAGCGTTCCGTAGCGCACTATGGGATTGGCAAGCACTTCCAGCGAGATCAGCGGTTCGCTCGCCCTGCGCAGCCGCATGGCAAAGGCGAACCAGAGCACGACGGAAACGCCAAGCAAGCCGAGTATGACGGCGGAAAGCCATGGGTAGCGGCTGCCGCCCCAGTTGAGCGCAAGCAGCAATAGCGAAGTCGCAGCGACGAGCAATAGGGCTCCGGCCCCGTCGATACGATGCGCGCGGGCGACGGTCGGCAGCTTCCTCAGGGGCTTGTTGATGATCGCCATCGCCACCAGCCCCAGCGGGATATTGATCCAGAAGATCAGCGACCAGTGCAGATGCTCGGCGAAGGTGCCGCCGAGCAGCGGCCCGGCGATGCTCGCAACCGCCCAGGTTCCCGATATCCAGGCGGCGTAACGCGCCCGTTCCTTGGGCGGTACGAGATCGCCGATGACGGTCTGCGCCAGCGCAAACAGGCCGCCGCCACCAAGACCCTGCACCGCACGGCCTACGATCAGTGTCAGCATGTTGGGCGCCAGCGCGCTTATCAGCGATCCCGCAAGGAAAATGATGATGGCCGCAAAGATCGTCGGCCGCCGTCCGTAGATATCCGAGATCTTGCCGTAAAGGGGCGCCATTGCCGTCGCGGTCAGCAGGTAGCCGGTCACGACCCAGGGCAGATAGTCGCTATGTCCCAGCGCCTTGCCGATGGTCGGCATCGCCGGCGCCACGATCGTCTGGTCGAGTGCTGCCAGAAGCATGGAGAGAAGAACGCCGCCGATGATGACGTTCTTTTCCGGCTCGGAAAGGGCGGACCCCGTTGCTGCCATTGCATTTCGATGAAGCGTCTCAGTCATTCTTGCGGCCTGATTGCAATCCGACGTTTAGTAGTGCCGACGGCATTCAGAAAGGCTGGCATGCCGATAGTCAACCGCCTTGGCGATCAGACCGGACCGGCGCCTCCGATGCACCGCACGATGGTCTGCACGAGCGTAGCAGGATGCGGGGCTGTGCGGGGCGAAAACCGGCAGCCTGGGCTTGCTGATTTGACAAACTTTGCCAAAGTATGCCATGCTTGCCCACAGGAAATGGAGACCGACATGGCGACGATGAACGTATCCTTGCCCGACCCGATGAAGGATTGGGTGGAAGCGCAAACGCGCACGGGCCGTTATGCCAACGCCAGCGATTATGTGCGCGACCTCATCCGCAGGGATCAGGAGCGAATTGACAAGGTTGCGGTGATGCAACGCTTTGTCGACGACGGTCTGAAGAGCGGCGTCGGGTCCCGCTCCAAGGACGAGCTCTTTTCCGCGGCGCTTACGCGCGCTGAAGTGCCGCGCGGATAATGGCGTTTCGGCTTTCCGTCGCGGCAGAAGAAGACATCATCGCGATCGCCGCAGATGGGGTGCGCCTTTTCGGCTCCGCCCAGGCGCGGCGATATCACGATGAACTCTTCGCCGTATTCGCATTGATTGCCGCCAACCCGCGCATGGCGCGCGAACGCACGGAGCTGTCGCCGCCGATGCGCATCCATCCGTTCAAGGCGCATCTGGTCGTCTACCGGGTCGAGGCGGACGGCGACATCCTCGTCGTTCGCGTCCGTCATGGGCATGAGGACTGGATCAGCAACGCATTTTAAGCAGGGGACGGCGCCATCGGGCGCCGTCCCCTGTTGCTTCTCGGCCGCGAGGCAGTTGCCTGCGGCCGGTGTCAGACGCTCTTTCGCGTGACGAAGCGTGTTTCCAGATAGGCCTCGATCGCTTCGGAGCCGCCCTCGGTGCCGTATCCGGAATCCTTGATGCCGCCGAAGGGGACTTCGGGGAGCGCCAGGCCCAGATGGTTGATCGAAATCATTCCGCTTTCGACCTCGCTTGCCAGGCGGTTGGCGCTGCGCTCCGATCCGGTAAAGGCATAGGCCGCAAGACCGAAGGGCAGGCGATTGGCCTCGTTGATCGCCTCGTCGAGATCATGGAAGCGATTGATGATCGAGACCGGGCCGAACGGCTCGTCGTTCATGATCCGGGCGGAAAGCGGCACGTCCGCCAGAACCGTCGGCTCGAAGAAGTAGCCGCGGTTGCCGATGCGATGGCCGCCGGTCGCCAATCGGGCACCATGCTCGAGCGCGTCGGCAACCAGGCTTTCGATCGCCGGGATGCGCCGCTCGTTGGCAAGCGGCCCCATGTCGACGCCGGCTTCGAGACCGTTGCCGACCTTGATCGTCTTCGAGGCGGCGACGAAGCCGTCGAGGAACTGATCAGCGACGCGCTCCTGCACGAGGAAGCGGGTCGGTGACACGCAGACCTGGCCGGCATTGCGGTACTTGCTGGCGGACATGATGGCGACGGCGCGTTCGACATCGGCATCATCGGTGACGATGACAGGCGCATGCCCGCCCAGTTCCATCGTCGCGCGCTTCATGTGCTGGCCGGCAAGGGCCGCCAGCATCTTGCCGACCGGGGTCGAGCCGGTAAACGACATCTTGCGGATCACCGGATGGGCGATCAGGTATTCCGAGATGACCGAGGGCACACCGTAGACAAGGTTGACGACGCCGGCCGGAAGCCCGGCATCGACGAAGCAGCGGATGAGTTCGGCCGGCGACGCCGGCGTTTCCTCGGGCGCCTTGACGATGATCGAGCATCCGGTGGTCAGCGCCGCCGACAGCTTACGCACCACCTGGTTGATCGGGAAGTTCCAGGGCGTGAAGGCGGCAACCGGACCGACCGGCAGCTTGACGGTCATCTGGGTGACATCGGGTGCGCGCGGCGGAATGATCTGGCCGTAGGCCCGCTTTCCCTCCTCGGCGAACCACTCGA